>NZ_JOEZ01000007.1 GCF_000721175.1 Streptomyces anulatus | reverse complement strand
GATGGCTCCACACCTACAATCACCACCGCGGACACACCGCGCTCAAGGGCCAACCACCCGCCAGCCGCGTCCCCAACCTCACAGGGCAATACACCTAGGCTCCACAGCCGACCACGTCGATGGCCGCGCCCCCTCCTGCCGGAGGGGGCGCGGCCATCGGCGTACGGCCATCTCGATCGTACGAGCGTCTTCGGGCCTACGAGGGGCGGCCTCCGCCCCCCTCCGCACCGTCCTGGTGACCACCCGGCCCGCCCATGCCCCGCAGCGCCGTGAAGGCGACGAGGGAACCGAGCACCACCAGGACCGCGCACAGCGCCGCGGCGGTCTGGAGCCCTTCGGTGAAGGCGGAGCGGGCCAGGGAGAGCAGGGTGTCGCCGGTGCCGCCCGCGAGGTCGGCCGCGCTGTGGACGGCGCCGCCCAGAGTGTCCTCGGCGGCGCGTGCCGCGTCGGCGGGCAGGTCCGCGGGGAGTTCGCCCTTCAGTTCGCTCCGGTAGACGGCGGTGCCGATGCTGCCGATGACGGCGACGCCCAGCCCCAGCGCGAACTCCTGGATCGTCTCGGCGACGCTGGAGGCGGCGCCGGCCCGCTCCGGCGGTGCGGATCCGACGGCCAGTTCGAGGCCGAGGATCATCACCGGGGACACCCCGAAGGACATGCAGAAGACGCCGCCGACGAACAGCGCGATCGGCGAGTCGACACCCATCTGGGAGAGCAGGACGAACGCCCCACAGGACACCAGCAGGCCGGATCCCATGATGACCGGCGGCCGGACCTTCTTGATGACGTTGCCGGTGGTGATGGCTCCGGCGACCACGCCGAGCGCCATCGGCACCATCCACAGCCCTGCCTGCAACGGGCTCAGCCCGCGTACCAGTTGGAGATACTGGGCGACGAAGAACAGCGTGCCCGACATCACCAGCACGGCCAGGCCCATGATGCCGAGCGCCGGGCCGAAGCGCGGTGTGGAGAAGAGGCCGAGGTCCAGCAGCGGGTCGTCCAGCCTGCGCTGGCGCACCACGAAGGCGGCGCCGACCGCGAGTCCGCCGACGATCGACAGGGTGTTGGGCGCTCCCAGGCCGTGGGTGGCGATGTCCTTCATCCCGTAGATCACCGCGAGGACCGCGACGACCGACATCGCGGCGCTGACGAAGTCGATGCGCCCCGCGCCCGGGTTGCGGTGTTCGGGCAGCAGCATCGGGCCCGCGACGAGGAGGAGCAGCATGACCGGGATGCCGAGCAGGAAGACCGAGCCCCACCAGAAGTGGGCGAGGAGCGCGCCTCCGGCGAGCGGGCCGAGCACACTGCCCGCGGAGAAGCAGACGGTCCACACGCCGATCGCCGCCGTGCGCTGCTTCGGGTCGTGGAACATGGTCCGCAGCAGGGCGAGGGTGCTCGGCGCCAGGGTCGCCCCGGCGATGCCCAGCAGGGCACGGGTCGCGATGAGCATCTCGGGGCTGTTGGAGAACGCGGCGAGCGCCGAGGCCGCGCCGAAGGCGCAGGCGCCCGCCAGCAGGAGCCGCCTGCGTCCGATACGGTCGCCGAGGGTGCCCATCATGACCAGGAAGCCGGCCATCAGGAACCCGTAGATGTCCATGATCCACAGGAGCTGGGCCCCACTGGGCGCCAGGTCCGCGCTCAGGTGGGGGACGGCGAGGTAGAGGACGCTCAGGTCCATGGAGAGCAGAAGGGTGGGCAGGGCGAGGACCGCGAGGCCGATCCATTCGCGCCGCCCCGCCTTCGGGGGTGCGCCCTCGCCGGCCACCGCTTCCGCGGTGACCGCTTCGGGGCCTGTGGTGCCGAGGGCGCCGTTCGAGTCCTTGCCGGTGCCACTTTCGGTCGTCATGGCGAGATTTCCTCAGTCCGTGGGGAGCGTGCCGCGGGGGACGCAGCGACGGCCGGGTCCGTGGGTGATGCCGGAGGTGAACTCCTCGACGCGCTGCCACTCGGGCGTGACGACCGGGTTCTCCAGGAAGGCCCGGTGGGCGTCCTCGCCGCTCCACTCCGAGTAGTTCAGCACCTGCACCCCGCCGTCCGCCGCGGCACCGCTGATCAGGAAGTGCCGCGCGAGCAGGCCGGGGGTGGGCTCGGGCTGGGTCGTCTCGGCGACCGTGATCGCGTCGGCCCAGGCCCGCGCGTGCTCCGCGCTCCCGAAGCCGAAGGTGGTGATCACCACGCAGCCGGGCGTGACGGGGGAACCCGCCGGGCCGGCGTCCACCGTCCTGCTGCGGTAGGGGACGGTCACGAGCGCCGGGGACCGCTCGACGCCCTCGACCGTTCCGGCGCCCTCCACCGCCTGGCGGCCGATCCGCTCGAACTCCCTCAACTCGGCATGGGAAGACCACTGTTCGCAGCCGAAGACGGTGTCTCCGTTGGTGCTGACGAAGACGGTGAGCGCGCGCGGGGAAACCGGCGCGGAGGTACGCCGCCAGGCGTCGAGGAGGGTGTCGGCCACGGCGCTCTGCCGCTCCGGGGATGTCGTCCAGCGGTGCAGTACGACGACGGGGGTGGAAACGTCCGCCCCTTCGACGGTGATGACGCTGGGCCCCGTCACCGTACCGTCCTCGTAGTGGCAGTAGGTGTGCCCCTTCGCCAGGAACCCTCGGCCGTGCAGGAACGCGCCGTCGAGCTCGGCCCGTGCCTCGCCCGGCACGGGGCCCGGCAGCGGGTGCCGCAGGGCGAAGCGGAACAGGCCTTCGGTGGAGGGTTCCTGACTCCACTCACCGCGCCCGGTGAAGAACGGCTCGCCGTGCTCGTCGCGAGGTCCGGCCAGCCGTACGATCCGGTCCGCGCCGAACTCGATCTCCACGTCCACAGGCTCCGCGTCGCCCGTGGCCTCCTCGACGGCGCGGGCCCTCCAGACGCCCACCAGGGACGGAGGAATCGTCAGGGCCGAGCCCTCACCCTGTTCTGCCTGCGTGGCGTGTTGGGTCATGGTGCACCTTTCCCGGCCTGGGGTGAGTGTTCACTCACCCCAGGGTGAGTGAACACTCACTCTCCCGTCAAATGCGATGCGCGACACGGCGCGAACCAGCCGCCGGCACAGTGCTTTTGCGGCTCTTTGTCGGCTGCTCCCGCTTGACCCTCCCGTAACCGGAGGCCCTACTGTCCCGGGGCGCGAGGATCGTCGCCCATGACACCGCCTCCGCCCCGCCCGACCTGCCGCACCGACCGATCGCCCAGCGATCCGACGCCCTCCGCGAGATACTCGCCCCGCCGCTGGAGGTGATGTCCCGGGTGGGAGTCGGAGACCTCGTCGAGAGGCACCGCGCGGGCAACGGGTTCCTGCTCGACCGGGACGACCCGCGCTGCCCGGAGGCCCTGGAGCCGGTGCGGGACGCCCGGGTGTGGCAGCGGGCCGAGGACTCCGTCGCCGCCGCGCGGGAGCGGCTGGGCGCGACGGCACCCGGGACCGCCGGCACCGTGCATGTGGTCGTCGTGCGCGTCGCGCAGTCGGGATCACCCCGACACATCCGGTATCGGGGCGACCCTCCGCCTTGCGATCGCACGCACCAGACGCCGCCGAGCCCGCCCTCCGGGCGGACGGCGCTACCTTCGAAACACGCCCTAGGCTGTGCGCGGGGCTTTGGCCAGTTGGCGGGACTGGGCGACGAGGCGGTCGGCGCTGTCCCAGACCTCCGCGTCCTCCTCCAGGAAGCCGCCGGCGAGGTTGCGGGTGGTGATGGCGACGCGCAGCGGGCCCGGGGCGGGACGGCAGCGGATGTGGGTGGTCAGTTCGACGGTGGGGGTCCAGCCGGTCAGGCCCAGCTCGAACGAGGTCGGCGGGAGGGCGTCCACGGTGAGCAGCAGCGACAGCGGGTCCGGGTCGCGGCCGTCGGCCAGGCCGAACCAGCCGCGCATCTCGCCCTTGCCGGACGGGGCTCCGACGGCCCAGCCGACGGTCGCCGGGTCGAGCTTGATGTCGAGGCGGTCGGTGATGGCGGAGCTGCCGGGAATCCTGGGCGCGCCGTCGCTCGGGCCGAGGCAGTGTTCCCGGTCGGGCATGGCGGGCGGGAGGGCGCTCGTGCGGACGTCGTCGGGGAGCGTGTCCAGGTCGCCGTAGGTGGCCAGGACCCGGATGCGCTCGATCTCGCTGCCGTCCTCGGCGTACTGGAAGAGGGAGGCCTGGCCGGTGGAGAGGGTGCGGCCGGTGCGGACGGTCTGGGTGCGGACGACGGCGGGGCCCGGCACGGAGGCGGTGAGGTAGTGCGCCGAGACGGAGAACGGGTCGGGGTGCGGCAGGGCCTCGCCGAGCGCCCGGCCGAGCAGGGCCAGCAGATAGCCGCCGTTGACGGCCTGGATGATGGTCCAGCCCGCGGAGAGCTCGGCATCGTAGACGCCCTCCTCGCGCAGAGTGACCGCGGTGTCCCGGTCGAACTCGCTGTCGCCGATGGTCGCCCCTGCGGTCTGCGCCGCCTCAGTCGCTGCCTGTGCCATGGCATGCACGGTACATCGATCACCCTACTGAGCGGTAGCTTTTGGGATCCCGCATTACTCGGCCATGTGGCCGCCGGACACCTTCTAGGCCTCTTCGGCCTGTGCGGAGGAACGGTTGTACGCGCGCGGCGCCCGCCAGTGGTAGCGCAGCGCCAGCAGGCGCAGGGCGAACGCGGCGATCACCGCCAGGCCGCTGGTCAGGGCGTTGAGGGTGTCGAAGCGGATGCACAGGACCACCATGACCGCGCCGACGATCGCGGGCACCGCGTACAGGTCGCGGTCCCAGCGCAGCAGTGAGGGCACCTCGTTGGCCAGCACGTCGCGCAGCACACCCCCGCCGACCGCGGTGGCCAGACCGAGCGCCGCCGACGCGGTGAGCCCGAGGCCGTACTCGTACGCCTTGACCGTGCCGGTCACGCAGAACAGGCCGAGCCCCGCCGCGTCGAAGACGTTGACGCCGACCTGGATGCGCTCCACGTGCGGGTGGAGGAAGAAGACCAGCACGGCGGCGAACAGCGGGGTGATGAAGTAGCCGAGGTCGGTGAAGGCGGCGGGCGGGATCGCGCCGATCATCACGTCGCGGAACAGCCCTCCGCCCAGCGCTGTCACCTCCGCGAGGACCGCGATGCCGAAGACGTCGAAGTTCTTGCGGACGGCGAGCAGGGCGCCCGAGATCGCGAAGACGAAGATCCCGACGATGTCGAGCGCGTGCTGGACGGAGGGCGTGAACAGTTCGGTGAGCACCGGGCAATTGTGCCGGTCCCGGGGCGTGTCCGGCGGATCGGGGCCGGACCCGGTCAGGATCCGCCGGGCACTCCCTGGTCCTGGGCTCCGTCCTTGGCCGGTACGGCGACGGGCGCGTCGCCCTGGCCCGGCACCTTCGCGGGGGACTCGGCCTCGCCCTCCGCGGTCTCCACCGCCTCGGCCGCCACCGTTTCCGTGCCGATGACCGCCTCGATGCCCGTGGCCAGGGTCTGCTTCACCGTCCCGGCCTCGATCTCGGCCGTGAAGTGGCAGGCCACCTTGTGCCCGTCGCCGGTGTCCAGGAGCGGCGGGCGCTCCGTGGCGCACTTGGTCTCCTGCACCCACGGGCAGCGGGTGTGGAACCGGCAGCCGGTCGGCGGGTTCGCCGGGGAGGGCAGGTCGCCGTGGAGCAGGATGCGCTCGCGGCGGTCCTCGACCTCCGGGTCGGGCACCGGGACCGCCGACATCAGCGCCTTGGTGTACGGGTGCCGGGGCCCCGCGTACAGCGCGTCGCTCGGGGCCTCCTCGACGAGCCCGCCGAGGTACATCACCCCGATGACGTCCGAGATGTGCCGGACGACCGCGAGGTCGTGCGCGATGACCAGGTAGGTCAGGCCCAGCGACTCCTGGAGCTCCTCCAGCAGGTTGATCACCTGCGCCTGGACCGAGACGTCCAGCGCGGACACCGGCTCGTCGCAGATGATCACGTCCGGCTCCAGCACCAGCGCGCGGGCGATGCCGATGCGCTGGCGCTGGCCGCCGGAGAACTCGTGCGGGTAGCGGGACATCGCGTTGGACGGCAGGCCGACCTTGGCGAGGATGTCCTCGATCTTCTTCCGGCGCTCCGCCGCATCCTTCCCGATGCCGTGGGCGGCCATGCCCTCGGCGAGGATGGACTCGATGTTCTGCCGGGGGTTGAGGCTGCCCAGCGGGTCCTGGAAGACCATCTGGAGGCGGCGGCGGAAGGCCCGCATCTCCTCGGAGGGCAGCTTCGCCAGGTCGGTGCCGTCGAAGACGACCCCGCCCTCGGTGATGTCGTTCAGCCGCAGGACCGCGCGGCCGAGCGTCGTCTTGCCGCAGCCCGACTCACCCACCAGCCCGTACGTCTGGCCGGACTCGACGCTCAGCGAGACGCCGTCGACCGCGTAGACGTGGCCCACCGTACGGTCGAAGAAGAGGCCCTTCTTGACCGGGAAGTGGACTTTGACGCCGTCCAGTTCGAGAAGGCTCATGCCGGGACCTCCGCCTTGGGCAGGACCGGGTTGACGCAGCGCACCTGGTGTCCGGCCGTGCGTGGTTCGGTCAGTTCGGGGGTGCCGGTGAGGCACTCCATCGTGTAGTGGTCGCACCGGGGCGCGAACGCGCAGCCGTCGGCCCAGGCGATCTTGTCGTTGATGGACCCGCGGATCGGGTGCAGCGGTTCGCCGCGCGGCGCGTCGAGGCGCGGGATGGAGCCGAGCAGCCCGTGCGCGTACGGGTGGGTGGGGTGGGCGAACAGCTCGCGGCGGCCCGCCGATTCCACCGCCCGTCCGGCATAGAGGACGTTGACCTCGTCGCAGAGGCCGGCGACGACACCGAGGTCGTGCGTGATCATCAGCAGGGCGGTGCCCTCCTGGTCGACCAGCTCCTTCAGGAGCTCCAGGATCTGCGCCTGGATGGTCACGTCCAGCGCGGTCGTCGGCTCGTCGGCGATCAGCAGCCGGGGGGCGCAGGCGACCGCCATGGCGATCAGCGCCCGCTGGCGCATACCGCCGGAGAGCTGGTGCGGGTACTCCTTGAGCCGCCGGTCCGGGTCGGGGATGCCGACCCGGTCGAGCAGCGACGCGGCTTCCTTGCGGGCCTTCTCGCCCTTCAGCCCGCGGTGGCGCTGGAGGATCTCGGTGACCTGGATCCCGATGGGGACGACCGGGTTCAGCGAGGAGAGCGGGTCCTGGAAGATCATCGCGAGCTGGCTGCCGCGCAGATCGCGGAGCTTGCGCTCGTTCATGGTCAGCAGGTTCTGGCCGTCGAACTCGGCACGGCCGCCGATCCTCGCGGCCTTCCGGGGCAGCAGCCCCATCAGGGCGAGCGAGGTGACGGACTTGCCGCAGCCCGACTCGCCGACCAGGCCCACGACCTGGCCCTGGTCGACCTCGAAGGAGACGCCGTCCACGGCCGTCGCGTCCTTGCGGCCGCGAGCGGTGAAGGTGACGCTGAGTTCCTCAACGGAGAGCAGTGACATGGGACTTCAGCCTCGCAACTTCGGGTCGAGGGCTTCGCGCATGGCCTCGCCGAGCAGGGTGAAGCCGAGGGCGGTGATGATGATCCCGACGGCCGGGTAGGCGGCCATCATCGGCTCGTTGTCGAAGAAGCGCTGTGCCTGGGAGAGCATCACGCCCCACTCGGGAACGGCCGGGTCGGGGTTGCCTAGGCCCAGGTAGGACAGGGCCGCGGCCTCGATGATCGCGGTGGCCAGGCTCAGCGTGGCCTGGACGATCACCGGGCTCAGCGAGTTCGGCAGGATCTGTGTGAGCACGATCCGCTTGCGCCGGATGCCGACCGCCTTCGCGGCGAGCACGTAGTCCGCGCCGCCCTGGACCAGCATCGAACCGCGCAGCAGGCGGGCGAAGATGGGGATCTGGACGACACCCACGGCGATCATCACGGTGGTCAGCGACTGGCCGAGGACCGCGGCGATGGAGACGGCGAGCAGCAGCGAGGGCAGCGACAGCATGATGTCGGTGAAGCGCATGATCACGGTGTCGAAGCGCTGGCCGACCTTGCCGCCGAGAGTGGCGGCGGCGCCGGAGAGCACACCGACCAGGGCGCCGATGATCAGGCCGATGAGCATGGAGACCACACCGACGAGCAGCGTCTGCCGGGCCCCGACGAGCCAGCGGGAGAACATGTCGCGGCCCAGGTGGTCCAGGCCGAACCAGTTCTCACCGCGCATGCCGATGAACTTGCCCTGGTTGGGGAAGACCTCGCTGCGCCAGTTCTGCGCGGTGGGCCCGTGCGGTGCGAGCCAGGGGCCGACGATCGCGACGAGGACGAACGTGGCGATGATCGCCGCGCCGATGATCGCCATCTTGCTGGACCGCATCCGGCGGAACGCCTCGCGCCACAGGCTGGTGCCGGTGACGGTCTCGGAGCTCTGGGTCAGCTCGGCGAGACGGTCGATCTTGTCTGCTTTGTTGGTCAGGATCGTCACGTCAGTGCACCCGCACTCTCGGGTCGATGATGCTGTACGCGAGGTCGACCAGCAGGTTGATGAGCACGTACACCATCGCGATGAAGAGAATGAATCCGACGAGGACCGGGTAGTCACGGCCGTCGATCGCGGTACGGATGAAGGAGCCGATGCCGCCGAAGTCGAAGACGGACTCGGTGAGCACGGCACCGGAGAGCAGGCTGCCGGTCAGCAGGCCGACCGCGGTGATCACGGGCAGCAGTGCGTTGCGCAGCACGTGCCGGCCGCGGACGGTCCGCTTGTCGAGGCCCTTGGACTCGGCGGTGCGGATGTAGTCCTCGCCGAGCACCTCCAGGACGCTGGCGCGGGTCATCCGGACGATGACGGCGAGCGGGATCGAGGCCAGCGCGACGGCGGGCAGGACCAGATGCATGATCGCGTCCCAGCTCGCGTCGAACTCACCCGTCAACAGGCCGTCCAGGACGGCGAATCCGGTGACGTCGGTGGCGTTGATGCCGGTGTCGAGCCGGCCCTGGCTCGGGAACCAGCCCAGCTCCACGGAGAAGATCCCGCGCAGCAGCATGGCCAGGAAGAAGACCGGGATGCAGATGCCGAGGAGCGATCCGGAGACGGAGGCGACGTCCAGCCATCCGCCACGGTGCTTGGCCGCCAGGTAGCCCATCGGGATGCCCACGACCACGGCGATCAGGATGGCGGCGACGCTGAGCTCCACGGTGGCCGGGAAGCGCAGGGTGAATTCGTCCCACACCGGCTGGCCGGTCTGGGTGGAGGTTCCGAGGTCGAGCTCGAAGATGCGCTTGAGGAACCGCCAGTACTGGACGTGGACCGGCTCGTCGAGCCCGAGTGCCCGGTTGATTCTCGCTACTTCGGCTTCGGTGGCCCGCTCGCCCAGGATCGCTGAGGCGGGTCCGCCGGGCAGTCGGTTCAGCCAGAGGAACAGCAGGACCGACAGGCCGAGCAGGGTGGGAATGAGCTGGAGAAGTCTTCTTACGACGAGTCGCAGCACCCCGCATGCCCCTTTCTCACGTGCGTCGATGCGGGTCCGCCCGGCCACCTGGTTGCTGTGGCCGGGCGGACCCGCTGGTGTGCGATTACTTGAAGGAGACCTCGGCGAAGTTCTCCTGCGTCAGCGGGGAGACCTTCGGCGGGTTGACGTTCTTGGCGAACGCGATGGCCGGCGGCGACGACGAGATCGGCACGCCCGGGACGTACTCCGCGATCACCTCGTTGGCCTTCTTGTAGGCCTCGGTGCGGGCGGCCTGGTCGGTGACCTTGGAAGCGGCGTTCACGGCGTCGAAGACCTTCTCGTCCTTGAAGCCCCACTGCTTGTCGGGCCCGGCGAACCAGGTGCCGATGAAGTTGTAGCCGTCGTTGAAGTCACCGGTCCAGCCGAGCATGTGCAGGGCGCAGGAGCCCGCCTCGGTGGCGTCCAGGTAGTCCGGGGCCCACTTCATGGCCTTCGGCTTGATGGTGATTCCGGCCTTCTCCAGGTCGGCCTTCATCAGCTCGAACATGTCCTGCGGGGCAGGCATGTACGGGCGGGTGACCTCGGTCGGGTAGCAGAAGTCGATGGTCAGCTTCTCCTCCCCGGCCTGCTTGAGGAGGTCCTTCGCCTTGTCGGTGTCGAACGGGTACGTCTTCACCTTGTCGGAGAAGCCGGCGACCGTGTCGGGCATGAACTGGGTCGCGACCTTGCCGCCCTCGGGCAGCTGGGTGTTGACGAGGTTCTCGCGGTCGATGGCGTGCGTGATCGCCTGACGGACCTCGGGCTTCTTGAGCGCCGGGTTCGCCGACTGGCTCATACCGAGGTAGAAGATGTTGAAGACGTCACGGGTCGGGACCTCGTAACCCTCCTTCTCCAGCGTCGTCACATCGGCCGGCGCGACCAGGTCGTAGCCGTCGATGTCACCCGCCTGGAGCGCCTGGCGGCGGGTCTCCTCGGTGGAGATGGTGCGGAAGACCAGGTTCTTCACCTTGGCCTTGTCGCCCCAGTAGTCGTCGAAGGCCTCCAGCGAGACCTCCTTGTTGCCCTTGTTCCACTTCACGATCTTGTACGGGCCGGTGCCGGCGACCGTGCCGGCCTCCTGGCTGTACTTGGGGTACGTGATCGCGTCGCCCTTGGCGGTCGCGTCCTGCTTCTCGTACTCCTTGATGGCCTTCGGCGAGTGGATCGCCAGCGCCTGGAGGGAGAACCCGCCCGGCAGGTTCGCCGAGGGCTCGTTCACCTCGATGACGGCCGTGTTCTCGTCCTTGGCGGTGCAGGACTTGTAGTTGGGCTTGGGCGCCTCGGCGTCCTCGTTCTTCGCGAACCCGCCCATGATGGTCTGCCAGTAGTAGGAGACCGCGCTGGACTGGTAGGTGCCCTTCCAGTTGAACCAGTGGTCGTAGTTCGCACAGACCGCGGCGGCGTTGAACGCCTCGCCGTCGTGGAACTTCACGCCCTGGCGCAGGTTGAACGTCCAGACCTTGCCGGCCGGGTCGCTCTCCCAGTTCTCGGCGAGGCCGCCGACGAGCTTGCTCCCACCGGGCTCGTGCTCCAGGAGCGCCTCGAAGGCCTGACGGGTGACGCGGAACGTCTCGCCGTCGCTCGCGAGGGCCGGGTCGAGGGAACCGGGGTCACCGGCTCCGGCGAAGACGAAGGTGTCCTTGTCGCCGCCCTTGGAGCCGCCTTCGTCCCGCTCGCTGGAACAGCCCGTGGCGATCAGACCGACAGCGACCGCTGTCGTGATCGCCCGGACAGCCCGGGACTTGAATATTCGCATGGGTCCACCCCTGGTTCGCCATGTGGTGAGGTTTGATGGCCGCACACTACAGACGGTGCCTGCCGCAAGAGAACAGTCCGGATAGCGGTGAGACCTAGTCGAGACCCGGACAGTTAACAAACCGTCCAGTTCCGGGACATCCTCACGGGGGAAGTTAACAAGCCGGACATCGAGGGGTGTTCGACGGAGGGTGACCGGAGGCGGGCGGGCGGCCGGAGGCGGAGGGCACGCCCGACCGCTCAGCCCTGGTCCAGGGACCGGACGGCTGCGATGGCCGGGGGCTCGCACACCGAGACCCGGCGCAAGGGCTGCGCCGCGGGACGCGACTGGGGCCGATGCTCGCCGCCTTCCTCCTGTCGCTCCCGCCGGCCGCGGTCGGCACCGCGCTGTACGCCTCCGGCACGTCCGCGCTGCGCACCGCCGATCACACTGCGGAGGTCACCCGCCCGAGCGCCGTCAAGGAGTCCTGAGCGGGGCCGACCGGAGCGCCCGGCCGGCCGGCCCTCCGGGGCTCAGCGGGGCTGGGGCGGGTAGCCGTATCCCGGCGCGGCGACGGGCGGCGGACCGGCAGGGGCGTGTGCCTCGCGGTCGTAGAACGGGCGGGCGTTCGCACGCAGCCACATGCCGACCGGGTCGTACTCGTCGGACATGGCGACGGTGGAGACGGGGAGCCCTTCGGGGACCGCCCCGACCGACTGCCGCATCATCTCGCGCACCGATTCGACGGAGGCGCGTCCGGTGTCGTAGAGGTCGAGGCCGATCGCGAGATACGGGACGCCGACCGCCGGGTGCACCCAGGCGCGGCGCAGGGAGCGGATCGCGGGGGTGCGGTGGGCGTTCTGGGTGAGCAGGGCGTAGAACTGCGGGAGCTCGATGGCGGGTTCGGTCAGCCGGAGCGGTCCGGCGGGCAGCCGGTCCAGGCCGGTGGCGATCCGGCGCAGGTCGAGCCAGGGGATGCCGACGCCGCCGCCGGGGGCGTGCGGGTTGAGCCAGATGCCCCAGCGGTCGGGGAACAGGGTGCGGGCGATATCGCGTCCGGTCACCAGCTCGTGGGCCCGGTTCCAGCCGCTGGCGGAGAGCTCCTGGGCGGAGGTGACGCAGGGGGCGTAGCCCAGGCCGTCGATCTCCATGTTGCCGTACTGGGCGTCCGGTGAGCCGGCCGTGCCGTGCCAGAGCAGCATCCAGATCCGGCCCTCGGCGACCGCGGCGAGCAGCGCCTCGTAGGTGTCGTAACGCCCGGGGGTCACCTGGCGCAGCATGTGCTCGACCTTCCCGGCCGCCGCAGTGCCTGACGCACTCACCCTGGGTTCCGCCCCTCGTCGATCCGTCGCGTTCACGCCACCGCTCCCGGGCACACGGGAGTGACCACGCCATCAAACCAGCTTATGCGCCACTTCTGACACCGACTTGACGCCACGGTCCGGCGGCGGCCGGTCCCGTTGCCGTCAGCGGGCCTCGTACCGGTGGATCAGTGCCCCTCGCGCCGGTAGAACGGGCGTACTTTCTCCCGCATCCAGTCGCCGACGAGGTCCTGGGCCACGTCCAGCAGGACCAGGTTGACCGGCCAGGGCACCTGGACCCGGCCCAGTGCCCGGCCGATGGCGTCCATGGGGGCGCTCTGGCCCGCGCCGTCCCAGGTGGCGAACTCGACGCCGACGAAGAGGACCGGGTCGCCGCCCTCGATGCTGGCCAGGGTCCGGCGGGCCGTGCTCACCACGCCGCCGGCCTCGAACTCCTCGGACACGGCGGTGAGGAAGTCGACCGGGTCGTGCTGCCAGTCCGGCTCGAACAGCCGGACCCGGCCGCCGGTGGCGGGCCCGTCCAGGGCGGTGCGGCCGGCCCGGCAGAGCTCGGCGACGGCGGGCGGCGGAAGCGGTATGCCGACCGCGCCGCCGGGGTTCACGGCGATGCCGACCTGCGGGGGCAGGCCCCGGGCGAAGTCGCGGGCGGGCGCGACGGCGAAGGACATGTGGCCGCCGACGCAGCTGTGGAACTGGGCCTCGGAGCTGAAGACGGGGACGAAGGCCGCCCCGTCGATCTCCATCATCGGCAGGTCGAGGTCCGCGCTCGCGGGGCTGCCGCCGGTGGGCAGCGGCACCCAGACGGAGCTGCGGCCGAGCACCTCGACGAGGCGGCCGCCCGCGTCCGGGACGCCGAGCGAGGCCGTCAGCACCTCTTCGAGCTCGTTGGCGGGCCAGCCCTGCTGGGGGTGCGCCGGTGCGGGTGCCGGAATGTCCACTGCCTCTGTGCCTCTCTCGACCGCCTCGGCCGCGCGCGGCGGCCGTCGTGCTCCGGCCAGCACCCTAACCCTCAACGGGCGGTGGAGGCCTCGGCGTCCGTGAAGGAGATCCGGCCGAGCGCCCCCGCGGCCTCCCGGTCCAGCAGCACCGCGGAGGCGCAGCCGGCGGGCAGCAGCCCCTGCTCGGTGTCGCGGAGCAGCCGGGCCACGGCGTGCCGGTGGCGGGCGAAGGCGTAGCCGGAGACCCCGCGTCCGCGCTCGCGCTGCCCCTGCCGGGCCACTTCGGGCGTCACGTCGAGCAGGATCAGATGGAGGGTGCGGCCCCGGCTCACGGCGTGCCGGGCGAGCCAGCGGCGTACCCAGGTCTGGGTGCCGCAGTCGTGCACGACGACGGATTCGCCGGAGCGCAGGGCGTTCCAGAGGCCGAGGTAGTGCGCGGCGCGGACCAGGGGGCGGTAGAGGGCGTAGGGGAGTAAGCCGGGCAGGGCGGCGGCCCAGCTGTCACGGGTGTTCTGGGAGTCGATGGCGCGGCCTCGCGCGGCCCGCCGGATGAGGGTCGACTTGCCGCTGCCGGGGAGTCCGGAGACCACCACGACGTCGCCGGCGGTGAAATCGAGGCGGTACGGACCGCAGCGGGTGCGCCCGCGCAGGTCGCGTACCACCGGCGCGCCCTCCGTGAGCAGTTCCCGCACGGGTGCGCCGGGCTGTGCGGGCATCGCGCCGTGCGCGACCCCCGCGGTCGGTTCCGACCGCTGCAACGTCATTGCCCATCCCCCCTGCCGTCGGGTCACCCACACCTGCCCCTGAGTGTAAAGAAAAGGCAATACGGCACAACCGGCCCTGGGCCTGTCGTTCCCTTATTCACCTGCGTGGGGACCTGACCCCCCACTCTCCTCCAATGCGTGCGATGATGACCCCGCCAACTGCATACCGGCCGTTCGAATCCGCGCGGGAGAGTTCCGGCCACAGTGTGAGCCGGGCGCCGAAGGAGCAAGATCCTCCCTTGAATCTCTCAGGCCCCGTACCGCGTGGATGAGGCAGATCTGAAAAGCGAGCCGCTCCGCGGCTCCACCCAAGGTGCAAGCCGAGCCCCCTGAACAGGGGCGTCCTCCAGGGGCATACCCCGTCGGGGGCTATCGGCGAACCTCTCAGGTTCCGATGACAGATGGGGAGGATTCGTCCTGACGTCGTCATGCCCTGGAGCCGTATCCATGAGCACTGCCCCCCGTCTCACCGCCCTCGACGCGCTGCACCGCTCGCTCGGCGCCACCATGACCGACTTCGCGGGCTGGGACATGCCGCTGCGGTACGCCAGTGAGCGCGACGAGCACAACGCCGTACGCACCCACGCCGGGCTCTTCGACCTGTCGCACATGGGCGAGATCACCGTCACCGGGCCCGAGGCCGCCGCATTCCTGAGCTACGCGCTGGTGGGCAACATCGCCACCGTCGGCAACGGCCGCGCCCGCTACACGATGATCGTCCAGGAGGACGGCGGCATCGTGGACGACCTGATCGTCTACCGGCTCGGTGAGACGGAGTACATGGTCGTCGCCAACGCGGGCAACGCCCAGATCGTGCTGGACGCACTGACCGCCCGCGTCGGGGGCTTCGACGCCGAGGTGCGCGACGACCGGGACGCGTACGCGCTGCTCGCGGTCCAGGGCCCGGAGTCGCCCGCCATCATGAAGGCCGTCACCGACGCCGACCTGGACGGGCTGAAGTACTACGCGGGCCTGCCGGGCACGGTCGCCGGGGTCCCGGCGCTCATCGCCCGTACCGGCTACACCGGCGAGGACGGCTTTGAGCTCTTCGTCGCGCCGGAGCACGCCGAGCAGCTGTGGCGGGCACTGACCGAGGCCGGCTCCGCGCACGGGCTGATCCCGTGCGGGCTGTCCTGCCGGGACACGCTGCGCCTGGAGGCGGGCATGCCGCTGTACGGGCACGAGCTGACGACCGCGCTCACTCCGTTCGACGCGGGCCTGGGCCGGGTCGTGAAGTTCGAGAAGGAGGGCGACTTCGTCGGCCGCGAGGCGCTGCGGGCCGCCGCCGAGCGCGCCGAGACCGCTCCCCCGCGCAAGCTGGTCGGCCTGGTCGCCGAGGGCCGCCGGGTGCCGCGCGCCGGTTTCCCGGTCGTCGCGGACGGCAAGGTGATCGGCGAGGTCACCTCCGGCGCACCCTCCCCCACCCTGGGCAAGCCGATCGCCATGGCCTACGTGGACGCGGCCTTCGCCGCGCCGGGCACCGGGGGCGTGGGCGTGGACATCCGCGGCACGCACGAGCCGTACGAGGTCGTCGCGCTGCCGTTCTACAAGCGCCAGAAGTGATATCCCGGAAGAAACCGGGCTTCCTCACCCGCACGCAGGCGTCACGGAAGTGACGTACCTCCGTCTCACACCGTAAGACCACCGTTCATCAGCACTCCCCCGCGTACAGGAGAATTCAGGTCATGAGCAACCCCCAGCAGCTGCGGTACAGCAAGGAGCACGAGTGGCTGTCGGCCCTCGAGGACGGCGTCGCCACCATCGGCATCACGGAGTACGCGGCCAACGCGCTCGGTGACGTCGTCTACGCCCAGCTCCCGGAGGTCGGCGACACGGTGACCGCGGGCGAGACCTGCGGCGAACTGGAGTCGACCAAGTCCGTCAGCGATCTGTACTCGCCGGTGACCGGTGAGGTGACGGCGGCCAACCAGGACGTCGTGGACGACCCCTCGCTGGTGAACTCCGCTCCCTTCGAGGGCGGCTGGCTGTTCAAGGTGCGCGTCGCGGAGGAGCCGGCCGATCTGCTCTCCGCCGACGAGTACACCGCGTTCTCCGGCAACTGAGACCTAAGGGACCCCCTGATGTCGCTTCTGAACTCCTCCCTCCACGAGCTGGACCCGGACGTCGCCGCCGCCGTCGACGCCGAGCTCCACCGTCAGCAGTCCACCCTCGAAATGATCGCCTCGGAGAACTTCGCTCCGGTCGCCGTCATGGAGGCGCAGGGCTCCGTCCTCACCAACAAGTACGCCGAGGGCTACCCGGGCCGCCGTTACTACGGCGGCTGTGAGCACGTCGACGTCGTCGAGCAGATCGCGATCGACCGGATCAAGGCCCTGTTCGGCGCCGAGGCCGCGAACGTGCAGCCGCACTCCGGCGCCCAGGCGAACGCCGCCGCGATGTTCGCGCTGCTGAAGCCGGGCGACACGATCATGGGCCTGAACCTGGCCCACGGTGGTCACCTGACCCACGGCATGAAGATCAACTTCTCCGGCAAGCTCTACAACGTGGTTCCGTACCACGTCGACGAGAGCGGCCGCGTGGACATGGAGGAGGTCGAGCGCCTCGCCAAGGAGTCCCAGCCGAAGCTGATCGTCGCCGGCTGGTCCGCCTACCCGCGCCAGCTGGACTTCGCCGCCTTCCGCCGCATCGCGGACGAGGTCGGCGCGTACCTGATGGTCGACATGGCGCACTTCGCGGGCCTGGTCGCGGCCGGTCTGCACCCCAACCCGGTGCCGCACGCCCATGTCGTCACCACCACCACGCACAAGACCCTCGGCGGTCCGCGCGGTGGCGTGATCCTCTCCACCCAGGAGCTCGCCAAGAAGATCAACTCGGCGGTCTTCCCCGGTCAGCAGGGTGGCCCGCTGGAGCACGTGATCGCGGCAAAGGCGGTCTCGTTCAAGATCGCGGCGGGCGAGGAGTTCAAGGAGCGCCAGCAGCGCACCCTGGACGGCGCGCGGATCCTGGCCGAGCGCCTGGTGCAGCCGGACGTCACCGAGGCGGGCGTCTCCGTCCTCTCCGGCGGCACCGACGTGCACCTGGTCCTGGTGGACCTGCGCAACTCCGAGCTGGACGGCCAGCAGGCCGAGGACCGGCTCCACGAGCTGGGCATCACGGTCAACCGGAACGCCATCCCGAACGACCCGCGTCCCCCGATGGTCACCTCGGGCCTGCGGATCGGCACCCCGGCGCTGGCCACCCGCGGCTTCGGCACCGAGGACTTCACCGAGGTCGCGGAGATCATCGCCGCCGCCCTCAAGCCGTCCTACGACGCGGACGAGCTCAAGGCCCGCGTGGTGGCGCTGGCCGAGAAGTTCCCGCTGTACCCCGGCCTGAAGTAGCACCTGGCCTGCGGTTCTGCACGTTCGGGCGGGGCACCGCGCACACTGAACAGGGTGAGCGTGGTGCCCCGACCCGTGTCCCCCGCTCCACCGTTCGCCCCGCGGGCCCCACCCCGGCCCGTTCCGCACCACCCGGCCCGTTCCCGCACCACCCAGGCAGACAACGGCGTCTTCCAACCCCAAGGAGTATTTCCGTGGCCATCTCGGTCTTCGACCTCTTCTCGGTCGGCATCGGCCCGTCCAGCTCCCACACGGTGGGCCCGATGCGCGCCGCCCGGATGTTCGCGCGCCGCCTGAAGAACGAGGGCCTGCTCGCGCACACCGCCTCGATACGGGCCGAGCTGTACGGCTCCCTCGGCGCGACCGGCCACGGGCACGGCACGCCCAAGGCGGTCCTGCTCGGCCTGGAGGGCGAGTCGCCCCAGACCGTGGACGTGGAGTCCGCCGACGGCCGGGTCGAGGAGATCCGCGGCAGCGGCAGGATCAACCTGCTGGGCATGCACGAGATCCCGTTCGACTTCGACGCGGACCTGGTCCTGCACCGCCGCAAGGCGCTCCCGTACCACGCCAACGGCATGACGATCTTCGCGTACGACACCGAGGGCGCGCCGGTCCTGGAGAAGACGTACTACTCGGTCGGCGGCGGCTTCGTCGTGGACGAGGACGCGGTGGCCGGGGAGAACCCGATCGTCCCGGACGACACCGTCCTGCGGCACCCGTTCCGCACCGGCGACGAGCTGCTGCGGCTGTCCCGCGAGACCGGCCTCTCCATCTCCTCGTTGATGCTGGAGAACGAGCTGGCCTGGCGCACCGAGGCGGAGATCCGCTCCGGGCTGCTGGACATCTGGCGCGTCATGCAGGCCTGCGTCTCGCGCGGCATGTCCCGCGAGGGCATCCTCCCCGGCGGCCTCAAGGTCCGCCGCCGCGCCGCGAACTCCGCCCGCCAGCTGCGCGCCGAGGGTGACCCGCAGGCCCACGCGATGGAGTGGATCACCCTCTACGCGATGGCGGTCAACGAGGAGAACGCGGCGGGCGGCCGCGTCGTCACCGCCCCCACCAACGGCGCGGCGGGCATCATCCCCGCCGTCCTGCACTACTACATGAACTTCGCGGCCGGCGGCTGCACCGAGACCGAGAAGGAGGACAGCGTCGTGCGCTTCCTCCTCGCGGCCGGAGCGATCGGCATGCTGTTCAAGGAGAACGCCTCGATCTCCGGCGCCGAGGTCGGCTGCCAGGGTGAGGTGGGCTCCGCCTGCTCGATGGCGGCCGGCGCCCTGGCCGAGGTCCTCGGCGGCTCCCCCGAGCAGGTGGAGAACGCCGCCGAGATCGGCATGGAGCACAACCTGGGCCTGACCTGCGACCCGGTCGGCGGCCTCGTCCAGATCCCGTGCATCGAGCGCAACGGCATGGCGGCGGTCAAGGCGGTCACCGCGGCGCGGATGGCGCTGCGGGGCGACGGCAGCCACAAGGTCTCCCTCGACAAGGTCATCAAGACCATGAAGGAGACCGGGGCCGACATGAGCGTCAAGTACAAGGAGACCGCGCGGGGCGGCCTCGCGGTGAACATCATCGAGTGCTAGTACGTAGGCCCTGACCAGCGCGTTGTGGGCCGGAGTCCCGTCGTGGTGCGGGCCGCCCGGGACGTTGATCGGGTATCCGTGATTCCGCCTCCCGGATGTATGGGGAGCGCAGGGTTGGCATAGCTTCGGGCGGCGGTGACCGGGCTTGCGGAAGGAACCTGCGCGCGCCGCCATTCGGGGTCCCAGCCGGAATGGCACCGCGTCCTGCTTATCAGCAGTCGGCCGGGCGTGCTCCGCTGCACGCCGTATCGCCGATGGATCCTCCGCATGCCCGGGCCCGCGCGGGGCCTGAGCGTGCGCGGGGCCTGAGCGTGCGCGGGGCCGGGACGTGCGCGGAAAGTGACCGCAGGCGACTGCCCGTAAAGATGTGCGGTCCGTCGTCGTTCACCGAGAATAAGGAAGATGAAGAGCGAGGGCGGCGACGTGATCGCGACACGTGGTTCTGCCCTGCGCTCCCTGGCCCATGCTTTCGCCGACCGGCACGCCGAGCCGGTGCTGCTGTTCGTCGAAGGCTCCGCCGGCCTGGGGAAGAGCCATCTGCTCCACGAACTGGCCGGCCTGCCCGAGACGCCCGACGTGGCCCGGCTGTGGTGGCGGTGCGGAGGCGACGGGCGGCCGGAAGAGGACGGGCTCTGGCAGAAGCCGACCCTGCTGCTGGTGGACGACGTCCACCGGGCGGACGAGGACGAGCTGAGGCGGCTGCGCCGGGTGCTGGAGGGACTGAGGCCGGGCTCGGCGGCCGCGGTGACCTATCGTCCCGAGGAACTCCCCGTTCCCGGGCTGCCGCTGGGCGGTTCGGCCATGACGTATCCCTTCCGGCTGACGGTGCTCAGGGAGCGGCTCGTGCCCTGGGACGAGGAACACGTCCGTCGGGCGGCTGCGGAGGCCCTGGGCGACAGCTGCACGGTCGAGGCCGTGAGCAGGCTGCACGAGCGCACCGGCGGAGTACCCCGGGCGGTCGTCGATCTGCTGGCCATGCTGCGGGAACAGCGGCCGGCCTTCGCCGGCACGGCCGCCGAGGTGGATGCGGCCGGTGTGCCGGCCCGTCTGGCGGAGCTGGTGCTGAGCCGCACGTACGCGTTGTCCCCGGCGCACCGACCGCTGGTCTGGGCCGCCGCCGTCCTCGACGGGCCCGCCGACCGTGACGAACTGATCGCGGTGTCAGGGCTCGGGACCGTACCGGGAGGCGGCGCACTGCTGCGGGCCCTGGAAGGCGCGGCCCTGGCCGAGCTGGGCGAGGGCCGCTACGGCTTCGCGGTCCCGCTGGCCGCTTCGGCGGTACGCGCCACCGTGCCCGGACCCGTACGCCAGGACCTGCACCGGCGGGCGGCGTATGTGCTCAGCCGCAGACAGCCCGTGGCATGGGCCGCCGTGGGCGAGCACCACAGGGCGGCCGGCGAGTACCGCAGATGGCTCAGGGCGGTGGAGAAGGCGGCCGAGTCGGCGGCGTCGTCGGGCCGGCACCAGCAGGCGATCACCCTCCTGGAGCGGACGCTCGCCACACCCGGCATCCCCCCGCAGGCCCGGGCCCGGCTGGCGCCGCTACTGGCCCGCAACGCGGTGACCGGGCTGCGCTCGGACCAGACCGTGGAGGTGCTCGCGCAGATCGTGCAGGACGCGGCCCTTCCCCCTGCCGTACGCGGAGAGCTGCGGCTCGACCTGGGGCTGATGCTGTCCAACCAGATGGGGCGGTTCGCCGAGGGCTGGCGGGTGCTGGAGATCGCCGCCGCCGAACTGCGCGAGGTCCGGTCCGCCCTGGCCGCACGCGCCATGGCGGCACTGGTCACCCCCTACTGGCCGGGCCCCTCCCTCGACGTGCACCAGGGATGGCTGATCAAGGCAAAGGCCGCCGCGGACGACAGCGGGGACGAAGCCATGCGTACGGCGGTCCTGGCCAACCATGTGGGACTCGCCATGAGCTGGGCCGACCCCGAAGCGTGGGACCTGGTGGAGCAGTTGCCCGTGAAGAGCACGGACCCCGCATGCGCCCGGCAGGCCGCACGCGGTCTGTGCAACGCGGCGGACTCCGCGGTCTGGCTCGGCTTCTACGGGCGGGTGGACGACCTGCTGGCGGAGGGACGCGAGCTGTCCGCGCAGACCGGCGCGCCGTATACCGAGCACGGTGCGCTGGGGACGCTGCTGCTGCGGGCGTGGTGGACCGGCCAGTGGCTGGGCCTGGCCAAGCGGTGCGAGGACTTCATCACCGCCACCGCCGACATGCCCTTCATCGCCTCCGACGCCTACGTCGTACGCGGCCTGCTCGCCGTCGCCCAGGGGGACTGGGGAGAGGCCAGGGCTTGGCTGTCCCAGCGGGGGACGTTCGGGACGGAGAACCTGCCGGTGCCCCTGGGCGCGACAGCGGCCGGCGCCGTGATCCGCCTGACGCTGGCCCGCCAAGAGGTGACGGCCGCGGCGGAACAGGCGCGTGCGGCCTGGAGGGTGGTGGCCGACAAGGGGGTGTGGCCATGGGCCGCGGAACTCGCACCGTGGGCCGTGGAGGCACTGGCGCGCGCGGGCGACACGACCGCGGCGCACGCCATGGTCCGGGATTTCTCCCGGGGCCTCGGAGAAGCTGACGCCCCCGCCGCCAGAGCCGCGCTGGTATGGAGCGAGGCCGTACTCGCCGAAAGCGAAGCCCTGGCGCAGGGGCGGCGAAGTGGTCTGCTGACGGCTGCGGAGTCGTACCGGAAGGCCTCGGCGGCCTACGCGGAGCTTCCCCGCCCTTACGCCCAGGCACTGACCACAGAGGGCGCCGTGCGCTGCGTACTCGCGGCGGACACCACGGACACCACGGAAAACTCCGGCTCGGTTGCAGCGAGCGGGTCCACCGCCGCCTCGACGGACCCGCCGCCGGACCACGCCGCCACCAGGTCGGCGATCACCGAACTGGAATCCTGCGCACAGCACTTCACCGACCTGGGGGCCGTCTGGGACGCGACGCGGGCCAGAGCCCTGCTGCGCACACGACAGCCGGCCAGGAAGGGCCGCCCTCCCGGACGCCCGTCGCACACCGACCAGCTGTCCCCCCGGGAGGCGGAGGTCGCACAGCTTGCGTCCTCCGGCCTGACCAACCGGGAGATCGCCGCGACCTTGCACCTCTCCCCACGGACCGTGGAGCAGCACATCGCCGGCGCCATGCGCAAGACCGGCGCACTCTCCCGCCGCGACCTGGCCCACCGGCTGGGAGAGACGCCTTGAGGGCGCCTCCGCGACGAACCGCCGCCCGCTACCTGGGGCACCCGTCCCACAGGGGCAGAGGAGACCGGCCGGCCCTGAAGCTCCTGTCGTGATCCCAGACGGCCACGGTCGCCGCGGTCCAGTCGAACACCCAACCGGAGCGCACCCCGCGTGCTCCCCAGCCGTCCGGGCGACGGCGCGGGATGGCGAAGCCCGCCTTCTGTGCGGCAACCGCCGCGTCGCACGCCTCGCGCGCGATGCGCAGGGCATCCGACTCGGTTTCGGCGGACCCGGTGAAGACGTGCAGGCCGCACCGCTCGGGCTGCCCAGAGTTCCTGGTGGGGACATTGACCTGGAAGTAGAGCTCGGTCATGACGCCATCTCCTCGGTGTCGCGGTTTCCTGCCCTGCCGGCGCGGGCTACGACGAATGCGCGCTGGTAGGGCTGAGTTCCCTCGCGTCGGATCCACCGTTTTCAGGTGATATCACCGTACGAGGCGCGCCCGGTCCCCAATATCCGGAACGACCCGATCACCTATACGTATCCGGGCGGTCCACGGACGAGCCGCGCCGGCGCTCGCCGCACATCCGGCCGGCCGGACACGGCGACAGCGGGCGGGCTCCGTGTTCACCGCCTCCGGCCGGCGGGCCCCGCGCCGGAGTGGGCCGGGCGGCGCGCACGCCGCCGTGTCCGTGATTCACACCTACGGATGAACACACGCACGCTCTGTCACCGGGGTCCGTCCACCGACGGCGGCACCGTCATGCCCATGATCAAAGGAAGCATGAAGCACTTCCAGGTCACCGCGACGGAGGTGCGGGTGGTCCACACGGGGAGCAGTACGGTCACCGCACTGCCGGCCACGTCAGCGCGACCGTCCCGGTCCGGGGTGTCGTCCTTGCGGACCGCCCATGACCGTGTCTTCCAGCTGCCGGGGTACTCCCTACCGCCCCCCGCGCGCCCGCTCCTTCGCCAGCCACGGCCCGAACTCGCTCTCCAGCACCAACCGCCCCAGCTTGCGGTACTCCTGGAGCACCGCCGTGACGAGCTGGTCCATGGCCAGGGGGCCGCCGGACTCCGCCGCGAGATAGGCGGCGGTCACCGCGCAGGCCCGGATCGACCCGCCGGCCAGCTCGAAGCGGTTCGCGCAGAAATCCAGGTCGAGCGCGGGGTCACGCGGGATCGCCGGGCCCAGGCAGCGGTCCCACAGGGCCAGGCGCTGCTCGGCGTCGGGCATCGGGAACTCCGCGATCACGTCCAGGCGGCGGGTGAACGCCTCGTCGAGGTTGGCCCGGAGGTTGGTGGTGAGCACGGCGATGCCGTCGAAGGACTCCATGCGCTGGAGGAGGTAGGCCGACTCCACGTTGGCGTGCTTGTCGTGCGCGTCCTTGACCTGGGACCGCTTGCCGAAGATCGCGTCGGCCTCGTCGAACAGGAGGATGCCGTTGACGTCGGACGCCTCGACGAAGATCCGCTCCAGGTTCTTCTCGGTCTCCCCGATGTACTTGTCGACCACCGTGGACAGGTCCACGACGTAGAGCTCCATGCCCAGTCCGGCGGCGATCACCTCGGCGGACATGGTCTTGCCGGTGCCGGACTCCCCGGCGAACAGGGCGATGACGCCTCTCCCCCGGCCTCCGCCCGGCCGCATCCGCCACTGCCCGAGCACCGTCTCGCGGTGGCGGGCGCGCAGGGCGAGTTCGGAGAGCTGGGTGCGGGTCGCCGGAGGCAGCACGAGGTCGTCCCAGCCGACAGCGGGTTCGATGCGGCGGGCGAGCCGCGCCAGGCCCGCGCCGTTCTGGGCGCGGACAGCCGTGCGCAGGTCCTCCGCGGTCACCGGCCGGGGACCGAGGGCGGCGAGCCGGGACGCGACGGTCGCGGCCCTGCGCAGTTGGCCGGAGTCGAGCCGGTAGGCGGCGGCCGCCTCGATGAGCGCGTCGTCGGCGGTCGCGTGCGCGGCGGACAGGCCGACGGACCGGCCCGCTTCGGCGAGCGCGCGCCGCCACAGCCGGGCGGCACCGCCGGGGCCGGGGGGCGGGACGGTGACGGGCACCGGGCTCTCCGCGGTCCACAGCGGGTCCCAGTTCTTCTTTCCGTACGCGATGAGGGGCGTGGAGACGAGCGCCTCGCACAGGGCGCCGAGGATCCGGGCCCCCTCGGGGCGTTCGGGGGCGAGCGCTTCGAGCGGGCCGAGGATCACCCCGGCGTGGCCGAGGCGGGCCTCGGTCGCCAACGCCCTTACGAGTGGGGCCGGTTCGGTGGCGGCGGCGAGTGCGGCGATGTCGACGACCAGCGGGCGCCGGCCGACCGTGTGCAGTGCCTCGACCGCGAGACCGCGCGGGTCGCCGCCCCGGTCGAGGAGGTGCACCAGGCCGCTGCCGGTGCCGAGGGCGGCCGCGATCCGGGGGATCTCGGGCCGCTCGTCGGGCTCCCGCGGGTGCGCGGCCTCCCGGACGAGCCCGCGCAGCCGGCCGTCGGTCTCGTCGTCGCCGAGGAGATGTGCGGTGACCCGGTCGGGTACGCGCAGGGTCCGGGAGAGCAGTGGGCGTTCGGGGTCCGCGATCTCCAGCAGGCCGCCCTCGACGAGCGGGGCGGACGGCGAGAACCGGAAGCGGCCGGAGCCCGCTGCGGGCAGCCCGCAGAGTTCCAGGGCCAGGCCGATGGTGGGCCGGCGCCGGGTGAGGTCGTCGTTGAGGTAGCCGTACAGCCGCTCGAAGCGGGTGTCGATGTCGGGGGCCAGGGCGACCAGGAGGAGTTCGACGTCCAGCGGTGCCAGGCCGAACCGCTCGCCCAGTCGGCCCAGTCGGCCCGCGGCGGGAGTGCCCGGACCGGCTCCGGCCCCGTACGCCGGTACGGGAGTGAACGCGTCGCGGGTGTCCAGGATCCGGGCCGCGGCCTCGGGGGTGAGGTACTGCCCACGGTAGGGGTCGTCGGGGTCCGGGTCGACGGCCCGGCGTGCGGCGACGGCTTCCCGGACCCGCTGCTCGACGCGGCCGAGCCGCTCCCAGAGTTCGCCGATGCCCGGTTCCTCGACTTCGGCCAGGTGGCCCTGACCGTGGGTGATCTGTGGTGCCAGGGTCATCGTGCCGCGTTCCCCCGCTTGCGTCGGCCGGGCGGCAACTGCCTTTCCCTGGGCGCGGCGAAACCCTGCCCGCCCGGGTCGGACGCCCCGTCGTAGCGCAGCCGGCGTCCGGGGCCGCCGCCGTCGCCGTCCAGGTGCGGTGCGGCCTTCATCACGAGTCCTTCGGTGACCGGCGGTCCCGCGGGGGTGCGCTCGCCGGCCAGCGGTGCGACGACCCGCAGGTCGATCGCGGCCTTCAGCTCGCCGCCGAGCGCCGACCAGACGTCCGAGGCGGACGGTCCGCCGGCTCCCGGGCCCGCCGCCTCCAGCTCCACGGTCAGGCCGAGTTCGGCGAGGCTGCCGGTGTGCATCCGGGCGGGCAGCACGTCGGAGCGGACGAGGGTGCGCAACACCTCTGAGAGCAGCCGGTGTTCGTCCTGCGGGCGGTTGGTCCAGGCGGTGACCAGATAGGTCAGCTCGAACCAGCGCGGCGGGGCCCGCCAGCCGGTGACCACGCCCCCCTCGTCGTGCGTCTCGGCCGTACCGGTGCGCCGTCTGCCCGCGTCCTCGCGGATGCCGTGCAGGAAGACGCTGATGGTCGGGGCGTTGCGGCGGGCGGACCAGTCCTTGGTGGGGGCGTCGAAGACCAGGTCGACGCCGCTGTCCTCCAGCCCGGCCTCGGCCAGCAGCAGCCGCAGCCCCTCGTCGACTTCGTGGATCATCGGCGGATCACCTCGTCGGGCGGGGTGATGGTGCCGAGCACGACCAGGAAGTCCGTCTTCACGGGGCTGAACCCGGGGCCCTTCGCGGTGATCGTGCGCGGCCCGGTCCGGTCCTTGGCCAGGATGAGGAGCTGGGCGGTGAACGTGCCGTCGCCCAGCGGCCGGGTGGGGGCCGCGGCGGCGGTGATCCCGGGCTTCCAGCTGAGGGTGACGGGCGCGCCGGGCGGGAAGTCCCTGCCCCGTACGGAGGTGACGAAGCCGGGCTTGCCGATGGCGGGCACCGCGATGATGCGGGGCTTGAGGATGCGCAGCGGGATCCGGGAGACGTTGTCGCGGAGGTTGGCGTCGGTGCCCGTGGTGGTGAGCGACGCGGTGATCGTCGTGCGGAGCGCCTTGTCGGGCGACAGGACGACGCTGACGACGGTGGACGCGCCGGGTGCGAGGTCGGGGAGCGTGCACGTGCCGCCGGTGCAGCCCGCGGGGGGCGGTCCGGCGGGGATGTTCGCGGGCAGTCCGAGCTTCAGCCGGAGTCCGGTGGCGAGCGCGTTCCTGCCGTTGCGCACGGTGTACGTCACCACGACCTTGCCGCCGACGTAGCCGGGGCTGGGCTGGGCCCGCACGGTGACGCCGGGTCCGGCCTCGGGCGCGGTCGGCGGGGGCGCGGGGGCCGGCGGCGGGGGCGGCGTGGTCGTCGGCGGCGGCGTGGGGGTCGTCGGGGTCGGGGTCGGCACCGTGGCCGTCGGGGTAGGGGTCGGGGTCGGGGTCGGGGTCGGGGTCGGCGGTGGCACATCCTCGACCGGGACGATCGTTCCGGTGGCGTTGTCCGTGGGGTTGGGGTCGAGGACTGCCCCGGTGACGGACCAGCCGACCCGCTGGTCGCCGGTGGTCACGCCGGTCAGCCGGGCCGTGATCGTCACGTCGGTCCCGGGCGGGACGATGCCGAGGTCGCACTGGGGCGTGCCTGCGGCGCAGTTCCCGGCGTCGGTGGTCAGCTCCTCCAGCCGTACGCCGGGCGGGGCGTCGACGGTGAGCGTGGTGCCGGGCGAGGGCGAGGGGCCCCGGTTGGTGACGGTGACCGTCACCTCGGTGGACGAGCCGACCTCCACCGGGTCCCCGGTGGGCGGCGCGGTCAGCGACAGGTCGACCGACTGCTGGAAGGCGGGCTCCTTCTGCCGTCCGTCGTGCGTGTTGTCGACGGGGGCGAGGTCGCCGGAGGCGATGTCGAGTACGGAGAGCTGCTCCATGGAGTTCGGTGGGAGCTCCCGGCGCGAGGTGAAGAGCAGCTTGCTGCCGTCGGGCGACCAGGCCACGTCACGGGGCTGGTGGGGGCCGGTCGCGCTGGTGTCGGGGATCGGCAGGTCGCAGCCGTCGGGGTCGTCCTTCTGGACGGAGGGCAGCACGACCCGGCAGCCGCCGCCGCGCAGGGGCTTGATGAGGACGCCGGCCCGCTGGTTGACCCGGCCGCCGCCGTCCTTGCGGTTGAACGCCACCTTCAGACCGTCGGGGGAGAACGCCGGGCTGTCGTCGATGACTTCGCAGTCGCCGGGGCAGATGGTGGCGCTCAGGTCCCGCTGCCGGTCGAGGTCGTCCACCGGCACGACCCAGATGTGCTTGTTGGCGCCGTTGCCGTTGATGACCTGGCTGCGGGTGAAGGCGAGGTTGACGCCGTCGGAGGACCAGGTCGGCTGGGCGTCGTCGCCCGTCTGCTGCCCCTCGGGCGGGCGGATCTCGTCGAGGATCGCGCCGGTGGCGACGTCGGCGATGAGGATGCGCCCCGGACCCGCCGCGTCCCCGACGCCGCCGGGCGAGGTCCGGGTGAACGCGAGCCTGGTGCCGTCGGGCGAGAAGGTGGGGTCGGTGTCCCAGTCGTCGGGGCCGCGCCCGTCTAGCGGCAGCACCGCCTCGTTCGTGCCGTCGGCGTCGGCCATCCAGATCCGCTCGATCCGCCCGTTGGCGCCGTCCTCGAAGCGGGTGACGACGATGCGCCGGCCGTCGGGCGTGTAGTTCTGCCGCTCGTGCCACGGGTCGTACCCGTCGGCCGGCCGGAACAGGGGGTTCACGGCGGGGTCCTCGTTCGTGCGGGCCGCCGGGTCCTCCTTCAGGATGGTGAGGTGCAGGTCGCGCGGGTCGGAGCCGTCCTGGCGGACGTCCTGGAGCGTCACGACGTACGCCGCCGACAGCAGGCCGTCCGGCTTCGCGGTGATGCGGGGGACGATGACGGTCCCGGCGGGAGCGAACCAGGTGGGCGGTCCCACCTCGCGGTTCTCGTTGACCAGTTGGTCCGGCGGCTCGTTCTCGAACGCGGTCACCCGGTAGACGTGGTCGAAGTCGTCGCAGCCGCAGGTGTGGTAAGGGCTGAGGAAGACGATGTCGTCTCCGTCGGGCAGCCAGGACGCCGAGCGGGTGCCCCACTCGGCGTGTCCCCCGGCCAGCAGCGGCCGGTCGGTCCCGATGCCCTGGGTGGCGCGCAGTTCGGTGCCGTCGTCGACGTCCGGGTCCGGGTCGGTGGTGAGGGTGTACGCGACGAGGCCCCGGCGGGCTCCGTCGTCGACCGGGTTCCAGGACGGCTCGGTGGCGTCGCCGGCCGGGCCGTCGCTGATCCGGGTCCGCGGGCCGCCGTCGACGGCCCGCTCGTATATCTGCCACCCCCGGACGGCGTCGCCGTCACAGGCGTACGCGATCCTCGTGCCGTCCGGGGACCAGGTCGGGGACTCCTCGTTGTCGGGGGTGTCGGTGAGCCGGCGCGGGTTCGAGCCGTCGACGCCGACCGACCACAGGTCGCGCTGGACCGTGCCGCCGGGTCCGGGCTCGGCCGAGTCGAAGACCACGGTGAGGCCGTCCGGGGAGAGTTCGGGGTGGGCCGCGTCCCGGCCGGTGGTGAGCCGGAGCACCGCCCCGTCCGCGCCGCGCACGTAGACCTGGGGCCGGGCGCTGTCGCGCAGACTGGTGAAGACCAGGACGTCCCCGCGGGCGGAGGGGTCCTGGTCGTAGTGGGCGGGGCCGTCGCCGAACAGCGGGTCGCTGGTGTCCGCTTCGTTGGCCTGCCCCAGGCTGCGGTGTTCGGTACCGGCGAAGGCGACGCGCCCCGCCTGGAGCGGTTCGGCGTCCGCCACGGCGGCGACGGCCTCGCCCGCCCCGTTCGGGGCGGCGGCCGAGCCCACCAGCAGCAGGGGCGCCAACAGCACCACCGCGCCGGTCAGTCGGCCCAGCCGGGAATGCTTCGCCGGGCCAGCAGTGCCGGTCACGGCCCACCTCACAGTCTGTCGATGACTCTCCACCGGCCAGCTTCGCCCGCGCGCGGGGGCGAAGGACAGGCCGCGAGTACCCGAAGCGGGGGAAGGGACCGCTGCCCTTTGCGGCGGTGGGCGCACCGCGCTCGGGGCAGCGGGCCGCCGGTGGTGCCGGAGCCGGCCGGCGGGGAGGCGTCGGACGGGCCGCACAGGCCCGTCCCGACGCGGTGCTGCCGTTCCCCTACGGCTGGCGGCTGCCGGTCGAGGTCGACGCCCGGCTGCCGGCGGCGGAGGCCCGCAAGCATCTGGCGCGGGGGCGCGGGCACCCCGCCCACACAGCGGCCCGCCGCCAGGCCGTCGACGAGCGCGAGGGGCGTCTCGTCTTCGTCGCGCGGCCGCCGGAGCACTGACCGGTCCGGCCGGTCCGCCTCCGCCGGCCGGGCGCGGAGGCGGACCGGGCGTGGAGGCGGACCGGGCGTGGAGATGGACCCAGGCATGGAGGCGGGCCAGGTCCTGGTGGGTGGCCAGGTCCTCAGATGAGCCCGTGCCTCATCGCGTAACCCACCGCATGGGCCCGGTTGCGCAGTTCGAGCCGGGTCGCGACCTCGTGCAGCACGTTCTTGACGGTGCGTTCGGAGTACGAGGTCTTCTGCGCGATCTCCGCGGTGTCGCAGCCCTCCGAGACCAGCCGGATCATCTCCGCCTCGCGCGCGGTGAGGGTGGAGAGCGTGAGCCCGCGGGGGTCGAGGACCGTCCGCTGGAGGGAGCTGACGTGGTCGAGGAGCTTGCCGAGCAGATCGCCCGGCAGGACGCCCTCGCCGTTGGCCATCGCCCGCACCAGATGGACGAGCCGGTCCTGGTCGGCCTCACCGCGCCGGAGGACGGCGGCGACCCCGCACTCGATCATGGTCTGGAGGGCGCCCGACTCGAAGAACCCCACGACCAGTCCGGTGCGGGTGGAGGTGTTGCGCTGGAGGCGGTGCAGAAGCTGGACGGTGGGCTCGTCCACCATGTCCACCACGACCAGGGAGACCTGGGCCCGGTCCGCCTCGGCCTCCGGCAGCAGTTCTATCTCGGGCCGCACGCGCAGTTGGTGGATCATGCCGGTCTGCAGGATCAGGTCCTCCGCGTACACCGCCACGGAGACCCTGCCCACGGGCGCTCCCCCGGAGCCGGCCGTGCGGCGGTCCGCCGCGTCGGGCCTGCGGTACTGCCCGCGCGTCGCCGTGCCGTTCGCGCTGCCGTTCGCGCTGCCGTTCGCCGTACTGTCGGTCCTGCCGCTGGTCGTGTCCGTGATCGTCGTCATCGTTGTTCCGTGCCCGTCTTCCTCAGGTACTTCAGCCCGATATGCCTGTTGGTGCTGCCTGCTGGTGCTCGTATCGCCTCCGCCGGACGGTGCAGGGCGCGCGGGCGCGCGGAGGTGGCGCGGGGACACCGTGCCGGTGGGCCCCCGGGGCACCACCCCTGCCCGCTTGTTGCCCTCGCGTCTCTGCTGCCGGACGGTGCGGGCGGCCTACCGTCGCAGGGTGACCACATCTGCCGAACTCGAAAGCCCCACGGTGACGGTGTCGCCGGGCGGTACCGCGACGACCACTCTGACCGTGCGCAACGACGGCGACATCGTCGAGGCCTACACACTCGAAGTGGTCGGCGACTGCGCCGCCTGGAGCACCGTCGAGCCGGCGCGTGTGTCGCTGTACCCGGGCACCTCCGAGACGGTGACCCTCACCTTCGCCCCGCCCCGCTCCCACGAGGTCCGGGCGGGCGAAACCCCCCTGGCCGTACGGGTCCTGCCGGCGGAGCGGCCCGAGTCGGTGGTGGTTCCCGAGGGCACTGTGACCGTGGAGCCCTTCCACGAGCTCCGCACGGAGCTGGAACCGCGCCGCCGCCGGGGCTGGCTGGGCGCCCGCTTCCGTACCGCCGTGCAGAACAAGGGGAACACCCCGGTCGACGTGGCCCTCACGGGCAGGCAGGCCGGGGAGGATCTGCGCCTCGCGTTCGCGCCGGACAAGAAGCGGCTGGAGCCGGGCGAGTCGGCGGAGGTCCGGCTGAAGGTCCGGGCCCGGAAGCTGATCTGGTTCGGCGAGCCCGTCACCTGGCCGTTCGAGGTCCGGGCCGCCGAGGGCGCCGAGGGGGAGGCCGAGGACGAGCAGCCCGGTGGACCCGAGCCGCTGCCCGGGGAGTTCGCCCAGATACCGGTGCTGCCCAAGTGGCTGCTGATCGTGCTGGCGGCGCTGCTGGCCCTGCTGCTCGCGTGGTTCGCCCTGGTGCGGCCCGCGGTGCAGAGCACGGCCAAGCAGGCCGGGACGAAGGCCGCACAGGAGGAGACCGAGCGCGGCAAGGAGCAGGGGTCGACCCCGCCGGGCGGTGCGGACGACCCGGCCGGCGGCCGGGGAGAGGGAACCGGCCCGGACGGAACAGGCCCCGGCGCGGGCGGTTCGGGCCCGGGAGGCTCCGGCGGAAGCGGGGGCGGGGGCTACGGCTCCGGCGGGGGCGGCCAGCAGGCGTCCCGGACGATCGACGTGCAGACGCGGGCGGGGGCGACGGAGGAGGGCGCCTACAAGGTGCCGGCCGGGAAGGTGTTCGGCGTCACCGACGTCGTGGTGGCGAACTTCCAGGGTGACGAGGGCATCGTGACGATCTCTTTCGGAGAGCACAAGATCACGACCATCGCTCTGGAGACCTTCCGCAACCAGGACTATCACTGGGTCACCCCCATTCAGGTTCCGGAGAACGCCACCGTCACCGCTTCCGTCACCTGTGCCAAGCCCGGCACTCCGGCCTCCGGAGCACAGGCTTCCGGGTGCCATCAGGTTCTGAATGTCAGCGGCGTGCTGAGCGATCTCGCACGATAGAAACAGCGGCGCCGAGCGCTCTGCTTCGTCTCTCGACGAGACAACAGCAGAAACCCGGCCGAGAGGAAACCCGGCGTGCCGGGCGATGGCGGATTCGTCCTCCCGGATACGCCAGAGGTCTCCACCAGTTCGGTCGTCCGCGGCGGCGAGAGCATCGGAAGAATATCCGCTTCCGGCGGCCGCGGGCACGAACGGGCCTGCTCAGAAATGGTTCTGACGGACCAAAGGCAAACGGCGGGCGCCCGTTCGGAGCGTCTCCGTGCCCGCTTCCCCCCTCCGCACCCGGCCGAATCCGCCCACCTTCTCGGCGCATTCTGGCCGAATCGTGTCACCTCGGAGCGTTTTCCCGGTGACCCCGGACGGTTCCCGGCCTCCCGCCGTTTACCGAGAAAAAGAGATACCAAACACATCGGGTCCCCGGCGCGCCGTCCGCCCTTTAACCCAATCCCCCGGCAGAAGCAGTCGCCTCGGACTGTTCCGTAAGGCGTTGTTCTCGCTCTCTTCATGCCACCGGCGGAATGCGCGTCTCTGACCGCGAATACGGCGAACGTTCCGGCCGGCCCGCCAAGGGCAGTGCCCCCGGGGTTCGGGGGCCCGGAAAGGGCAGTCTCCTTGCCCCGCGTCCAGGACTCTGGGGCCTACTCCCCGCCCGCTCGGCCGGTCAAGACTGGGCGGTGATCGAGTGACCGTCCAGAAGGAGCGAGCATGCCGTCGTACCTCACCCCCGGTGTTTACGTGGAGGAGGTGCAGTCCGGAGCACGGCCCATCGAAGGAGTCGGCACCGCGGTCGCAGCCTTCGTCGGCTTCGCCGGGACGGGCCCCTTCCACCAGCCGACGCTGGTGACCAACTGGGACCAGTACGTCCAGACGTTCGGCACCTTCACCGCCGACACCTATCTCACGCACGCCGTGTACGGCTTCTTCGCCAACGGCGGTGGCGCGGCCTACATCGTGCGCATCGGCGGCCCCGCGCAGGGCGCGGAGGGTACGGAGCGGAGCGCGGTGGCCCAGGCACCCGCACCCGTCGCGCTCGGCGGGTTCCTGGTCTCCGCCAAGCCCGGCACGGGCGACGGCCTCTCCGTGGAGATCGCCGACGCCGAGGGCGAGAACCCCCCGGAGGACCGCTTCCGGCTGCTGGTGCGCCAGGGCGGCAAGGCCGTGGAGACGTACGACGTATCCACCCGCAAGAACGTCAAGGGCTACCTGGTCACCCAGGCCCGGGACTCCAAGTTCGTCCAGGTCACCGAGCAGCCCGGCGCGGCCCAGAGCCGCCCCGAGAAGCAGACCGTCGCCCTCGCCCCCGCCACCGCGGGCACACCTGGTTCCGGTGTGGCACGGATCGACCCGTCCGAGTACGTGGGCGACGCCTCCGCGCGTACCGGGTTCGCCGGTCTCGAAGCGATCGACGAGATCACGATGGTCGCCGTCCCGGACCTGATGAGCGCCTTCCAGCGCGGGGACATCGACGCCGAGGGCGTCAAGACCGTGCAGCTGGCCGTCATCTCGCACTGCGAGCAGATGGGCGACCGGGTCGCCGTCCTCGACACCCCGCCGGGCATGAACGCCCAGCGCGTCCGCACCTGGCGCAACGAGGACGCCGGTTACGACTCGCGCTACGCGACCCTCTACTACCCGTGGGTCAAGGTCTTCGACCCGGCGAGCGGCCGCAACTCCCTGGTCCCGCCGAGCGGTCACGTGGCCGGCGTCTGGGCGCGCAGCGACGGCGAGCGCGGTGTCCACAAGGCCCCCGCCAACGAGGTCATCCGCGGCGCCGTGGACCTGGAGATCCGTCTCAGCAAGGGCGAGCAGGACCTCCTCAACCCGATCGGCGTGAACTGTGTGCGCGCCTTCCCCGGCCGCGGCATCCGCATCTGGGGCGCACGCACCCTCTCCTCCGACCCGGCCTGGCGCTACCTGAACGTGCGCCGCCTCTTCAACTACCTGGAGGAGTCGATCCTCCTGGGCACCCAGTGGGTGGTGTTCGAGCCGAACGACGACCGTCTCTGGTCGAGCATCCGGCGCAACGTCACCGCGTTCCTCACCGAGGAGTGGCGACGCGGCGCGCTGTTCGGCCGCACGGCCGAGGAGGCGTTCTACGTCCGCTGCGACCGGAGCAACAACCCGCAGGAGTCGATCGACCTCGGTCAGGTCGTCTGCGAGATCGGGGTGGCCCCGGTGAAGCCCGCGGAGTTCGTGATCTTCCGTCTCTCGCAGTTCTCGGACAGCACCAGCCTCGTCGACGAGTGACCTCGCGGTCCTCCCCCACCCCTTCACTTCCATTCCCGATCGGAACAGGTGACACAGAGTCATGGCAGAGGGCGACGCTCTTTCCACCCACGTCTTCGGCGTTCAGCTCGGCGGCTATCTCGTGGAGTCCATCCAGGAGATCAGCGGCATGACCGTCGAGGAAGAAGTCGTCGAGGTCCGTCAGGTGACCGCCGAGGGCAAGCAGATCATCCGCAAGCAGCCGGGCGCCCGCCAGGCGGGCGAGGTGACGATCACCCGCGGCCTCGACAAGAGCAGCGAGTTCACCACCTGGATCAAGGAGACCCTCAACAACGGGGCCGTCGACACCGCGCGGCAGAACCTCACGATCGAGATCAAGGACTCGACCGGTGAGACCGTCCGCCGCATCCAGCTGATGCAGGGCTGGGCCTCCAAGTGGGAGGGCCCCTCCCTCAAGGCCGGCGAGTCCAGTGCGGCGACCGAGACGGTGACCATCACCTTCGAGGAGATCGTGGTCGAATGAGGCGCCGGACCGTTACGCCGGGCGGCGGGCTCGAAGAGGTCCTCGACAACCTCGCCGCCACACCCGGTGCGCGCGAGGAAAGCCCCGCGCCCGCCCCCTCCCGCCCCCGGGAACGGGATTCGCTGCAGACGGAGTTCGCCTTCGAGCTGCCGCGCGGTTACGTCGACGACGAGGGCCGGCTGCACCGGAACGGCACCATGCGGCTCGCGACGGCCCGGGACGAGCTGCGCCCGCAGATCGACCTGCGGGTGAAGGAGAACCCGGCGTACCTGTCCGTGGTGCTGCTGAGCCAGGTGATCACCCAGCTCGGCACGGTCACCGATGTGCACGCCGGGATCGTCGAGCGGATGTACGCGACCGACGTGGCGTTCCTCCAGGACTTCTACCGGCGGATCAACAGCGAGGGCCACACGCACGCGGCGGTGACCTGCCCGCTGTGCCACGGGTCGTTCGAGGTGGACCTCTCGGGTGGGCGCCTGGGGGAATCGTGACGTACGCGCTTCCCCGGCTGCGGGAGGAGATCGCGTACGTCGCCTACCACTTCCATTGGCAGCGTGAGGACATTCTCGACCTCACCCACGGCGAACGTCAGCAGTGGGTGCGGGAGATAGCGCGGATCAACACCCGCGTCAACGAAGGCGGGTGATCGTGTGGGGCTCGGGGACTGGTTCCGTCGGACGGACCGGCAGGGGTCCGGCGCGTCCGCCCGGGAGAGCGCAGGGGACGCGGGAGCGCCCGCCGTACCCGCGCCTGCGCCTGTCCTGGCCTCCGGCGGGGGCGACGGCGACGGCTGGGACGGCGGCTGGCGGCGGGTGGCCCCGCCCTCGGTGACCGTCGCCCGGTCCTCGATCGGCGTGAGCGACGGGCTGCGGTTCCGGTCCCGCCTGGCCTCCTGGCAGAACCCGGCCCTCGGCGGCGAACTCGGCCACTCCGTCCTGCCGTCGGCCCCGGTCGGCCTCATCCACGGAGTCGCCCGCCCGGGCGCCGCGCGGGCCGCGTCCCTTGGCGGTCCGCTGCTGCTGCGCGCCGTCCGGCCCCCGGGCGCCGACGAGCCCGCGGAGCCCACGCCGGACCTGCCGTCCGCCTCGGTGAACCGGGCGGCGGGCAAGGGCGGCAGGAGGAACGGCGGTACGGGGACGGGGAAGCCGGGCACTGGATCGCCGCCGCTCCAGCGGTCGGCCGGGGCACGCGGGCCGGCCACGTCCACCGCGAACCGGTCGTCGTCGGACGCGTCGGACACGTCGGGGCTGCCCGGTCCGTCGGAGGCTTCCGGTCCGTCGCATTCTTCGGGCCCGTCGCGCGCTTCCGGCCCGTCGCCTTCTTCGGGCCCGTCGCGGTCCTCCGGTACGTCGCGGTCCTCCAGTCCGTCGCGTTCCTCCAGTCCGTCGCGGTCCTCCGGTCCGGCGCTTCCTTCCGGCCCCGCGCACCCGTCCGGCCCGTCGCGTTCTTCCGGCCCGGCCGACTCCGCGACCCGGTCCGGTGCGTCCGTGCCCGCCGGTGCGCACACTGCCGTGGCCCAGCCGCCTCCGGGGCCTGCCGTCGGCAGCGGGCCGGTCACGGGGCATCGGGCCCGGCCCGCGGCCGTACGTCCGCAGCGGATCGCGCCGCCGCTGATCGTCGCCCGTCGTCCGGCGATGCCCCTGCGGCGGATCGCCGGACTCCCGCCTGCCACACCTGCCGCCCCCGCACCTTCCACTTCCCCCACGGCTTCCGGTCCGGCTGCTCCCGCAGCCGTCCAGCGGGCCGTGTCCGAGCGGCGGAGCGGTCCGGACCGTGAGGCTCCGGACTCCAGTACGGACCGTACGGCTCCGAACTCCCCGTCTCCTGACCGTGCCGCCGGCCCGCCCGCCGCCGAGGTGGTGCGCCCCGCCCTGGGCAAGCCCCTGCGCGAGCTGCCCGCCGGAGCCAGGACGGCCGGCGGCGACGGCCCGGCGGGCGTCGTGCCCTCCGCCCCCGCGACGGCTCACCCGACAGCGGAGATGCCGGTACTCCAGCGCCAGGCAGCGGACCCGCCGAGCCGTCCGGCCACGCCGCCGGCGACGCCCCGGGTGCCCACCGCCCCATCGGGCGGTTCGACGGCGGCGAAGGCGTCGGACTCCCGGTCCAGGACGACTCAGCCGCCCCAGTCATCCCAGCCGTCTCAGCGCGCCCGGAGGCCCGGGCCGTCCACGTCATCGGGGCCCTCCCCATCCGCGCAGCGAGCACCGGCCCCGGGCGGCACGACGCCCGGGGCCCCCTCCCCGGCACCCCGGCCCGACGCTTCCGGCGGCTCGCGGGCCCGGGCGCGGGGCGGGATCGGCACACCGCTTCCCTCGCTGCCGCCGACCGCCCGGCTCGGCGGCGACGCGCCGCTGCTCGGTGACCGCGGGTCCGCCGGGACGCGGCCGGACGCGGGTCGGGCACGGGGCCACGGGCCGGCGACGGCTTCGGATCCCGGGCCCGCCGCTCCGGCCCACGCCCCGGCACCGCCGGGCGCGCCCTCCGCGATGCCGGTGCGATCGGCTTCCGCCGCGCCTGCCTCGTCCTCGCCCGGAACCGCCGCCGTTCAGCGCGCGGCGGCCCCCGGCCCCGCCCATGCCTCCGCCTCCGCCTCCGCCTCCGCCCCTGCCGGTACGCGTACGGGCCCGGCCTCCGCCACTCCCCCGCCGCCGGTACGCGTACGGCCGATCGCTCGGGACCGGGCCGCGGCACAGGGCTCCGGCGGTGCGGCACCGTCGCCGTCGCCGTCACTGTCTCCGACGGTCCAGCGGTCACGGCCCCTGCTCCCCAGCCGCGCCCTGACGGTGAACACCGGTTCCGCAGAGGGGTTTCCGGCACCTCCGACGACGGCTGCGGCGGGCGGCAGCACCGCCCGCCCGGTCGTGGCGGCCACCTGGCGGCGCGACGTGCCGCGGCCGGGCCCCGCCGCCGGGGACACCGGAGCCCTGCCGAGCACCCGGCACCCGGCGCCCTCCGGGGCGGCGCCGGGTGCCCCGCTCCAGCGTTCCGCGGCCACGTCCCCTGCCCACGGGGGCGGTACCTCCTTCACTGACCCGGCCCCCGGCGCGGCGACGCGACGCTCCGGGTCCACCGGCAGGGGCGGCCCGGGCGAACCCGCCCGCGCCCCCCGAGCCACCGCCGCCGGTGGCGTGCTCCGGCGACTCGTACGGCGGTCCGGGCGGGCCACGACGACCTCGCCCGCGCCCACCGGCACACCGCCGCACCAGACTCCGCAGCCGGGTCCCGCACGGCACGCCTCCCCGGCTGTCCCTCCCGTACAGCGCGCCGCCACCGCTCCGGCCGTGCCCGCCGCGCCGCTCCCGTACGCCCTGCCCTCCCGGCCGGAGATGCCGCCGACGCCTTCGGGAACACCGGCGTCTTCGGGAGCACCGGCGCCTTCGGAAGCGTCGGCGTCCGCAACCACCCCCGGTCCGCGCCGTGTTCCCGTCGTCCGGCCTCATCCGCCCGCAGCCGCGCGGCCGGAAGCCGCCGTGCCCGTACAGCGGCTGGCCATGCCGGTGGTGCCCGACAGCGCCGGTCCGCCGGTCGCCGGGCCGGCCCCCGTGGGCGGAGCCGCTCCCGGCGGGCCGCCGGGTCCCTCCGTACGGGTGCCGCCCCGCCCGCCCGCGCAGGCCGCCGCGGCGGGCCGCCCCGAGAGCAGGGCGCAGGCGGTCCGGCGGGCGGCGGCGAACGCCGGGATCACGGGGGTTCCGGTGCAGGCCGCCCCGGCGAAGCCCGCCGCCGGGGCAGCGACGGCGAAGGCCACCGGCCCCGACGACACTTCCGGCGCCGCTCCGGCGAACCGGCTGAGCGGAACGGAGATCGAGGAGCTGGCCCGTCGGCTCCTCGACCCGGTGAGCCGGCTCATCCGGGCCGATCTGCGGCGGGGCCGCGAACGCAGCGGGCGGCTGCACGACGGCCGCCGCTGACGGCACGCCCGCCCCCGGCACCCCGCCCGGACCCGTACCGCCCGCCTCCGAACGCCCCGTACGAGAGACAGCAGAGAAGACGAGAGACGCATGACGGACAACATCTTCGCGACGAGCGTGTTCTTCAAGCTCGCGATCGGCGGCAGCGACCTGGGCGCGTTCCACACCTGCTCCGGCCTGGGCGCCGAGGTGGAGATGGAGACGTACGCCGAGGGCGGCAACAACGGGTTCACCTGGCAGCTGCCCGGGCGGATCACCTGGACGAACATCACGCTGACCCGCCCGGTGACCGCCGACACCCTCAAGATCGCGCGCTGGCTGAACGAGACGATCCAGCGGGTCGAGCCCAAGGACGGCGAGATCGTGGCGCTGCGCCCCGACCTCAGCCGGATCATCAGCTGGCAGGTCCACGGCATCGTGCCGGTGCGGTGGCAGGGGCCGTCCTTCGACCCCGCCAACTCCCAGGCGGCGATCGAGACGCTGGAGATCGCGCACGAGGGCCTGGAGCCGTCCTGACCGGAAGCAGCACATCCGACAGGACCCGTACGAAGGAAGGAGGAACGCGATGTCACCCGCTCTCCGCGCGAGCCGCGCTCGCGCCCAGCTGACCATCATGGAGCCGCCGTCGGCCGTCGGCGCCAAGCCCGGCGGGGCGCTCGCCCGGCTCACGTTGCAGTTCAACCCCGCGAAGCTGTCGCTGAGCAAGAGCACCGAGTGGCGGCGCACCCCATCCCGGATGGCCGGGCAGTCCGCGCTGCCCGAGTTCGTCGGCAGCGGGCCCCGGGCCCTGTCGCTGGAGGTCTTCCTCGACGCCACCGCCACCCACGACAACTCCGTGGAGAAGGCGGTGGAGCAGCTGATGACCGCGTGTGTCCCCACCCCCAGCAGCCTGGCGCGCAAGACGCCCGCCAGCCCCTGGGTGCGGTTCGACTGGGGAACGTCGAAGACGACCTCGTTCGACGGGGTGCTCTCCAACCTCTCGGTCTCCTACACCCTGTTCGACGTCGACGGGAAGCCGCTGCGCGCCACCTGCTCCCTGTCGATCGAGGAGGCGAGCGTCGACCCGGCCGGGCAGAACCCCACCTCGGGTTCGAAGGAGGCGCGGCGCACCCACCGGGTCGTGGCCGGGGACAGCCTGCCGCTGCTGGCCTGGCGGGAGTACGGCGACGCCACCGCCTGGCGGACCATCGCGCACGCCAACGACATCGACGACCCGATGCAGTTGACCCCTGGCCGGGAGCTCCTCGTGCCCGGACGGGAAGACCACCTGGCGGAGGAGGACCGATGAGCGCGAAGGACGCCCCCGGCCGCTCCTTCGCCGCCGACCCGATCGTCGAGGCGCCCGCCGAGCTGCCCGCCGCCTGGGCCACCCAGCTGGTGAGCTGTGTGGTCGACGAGAACGTGGGCCTGCCGGACACCGCCGTACTGATGTACCGGGACCCCGACCACACCTTCCTCACCAAGACCGGCATCGGCATGGGCACCCCGCTGAAGATCTCGGTGGTCACCGTGCAGGACCGGGTGCGCGAGCGGCTGTTCACCGGGGAGGTCACCGCGATCGAGCTGGACACCGACACCACCGGATCGTTCACCGTCGTCCGGGCGTTCTCCAAGGCGCACCGGCTCCAGCGCGGGCGGAAGGTCGTGGCGTACCGGAACATGAAGACGGCGGACATCGTCCGCAAGGTCGCCACCGGGGCCGGTCTGGCCTGCGGGCGGATCGAGGCCGCGTCGATCACGTACAAGCAGCTGACCCAGCCGAACGTGTCGGACTGGGAGTTCCTCCAGCACCTCGCGGCCGAGAGCGGGGCGACCGTACGGGTGGACGACAAGGGCCTGCTGCAGTTCACCAAGCCGGACCCCGCCTCCTCGGCCCCCTCGCCCTCGACGTCCGCCTCGCGCGACCCGATGGTCCTGGAGTACGGGAACAACCTGGTGGCCCTGCGGGCGGTGCTGACCGGGGCGGACGGGGCGGACAGCGTCGAGGTGCGCGGCTGGAACGTCGACACCAAGACCCGGCTGGTGGCCCGGCAGCAGTCCGTCCGCAGCGACACCGTCACTCCGGGGATGAGCCCGTCGACGGCGGCGGAGATCTTCGGCTCCGACTCCCGTACGACGATCGCCGACACCCCGTACCGCACCCAGGCGGAGACCCGGGCCGTGGCCGGCGCGCTCGCCGCGTCGGTCAGCGCCGGCTTCGGGGAGGTCGAGGCGGTCGCCTACGGGAACCCCCAGCTCCGGGCGGGGCTGCCGGTGGCGCTCGGCAACGTGGGGCCCGCGTTCTCCGGCCGCTACACCGCCACGGCCGCGCACCACGTCCTCGAACCGGACACCGGCTACCGCACGACGGTGATCGTCAGCGCCTCGGCGGACCGTTCGCTGTCGGGGCTGGCCTCCGGCGGGAACGCCCCCTCGCGCGGCCCGCGCATGCCGGGCCTGGCGATCGGTGTGGTCACCGACATCCGGGAGGAGGGCAAGGGCCAACGCGGTTGGGTGCGGCTGAAGTTCCCGTGGCTCGACGACACGTACGTCACCGACTGGGTCCGCACCGTGCAGTGGGGCGGCCAGGGGGGCGGCGGGGTGTTCAGTCCCGAGGTCAACGACGAGGTGCTGGTCGGGTTCGAGCAGGGGCTGCTGGACAGCCCGTATGTGCTCGGCGGTCTCTACAACGGGGTCGACAAGCCCTCGCCGCACGACGTCCCGCTGGTCGATCCGACGAGCGGAAAGGTCAACCGCCGTTCCCTGGTGTCCCGTTCGGGCAACCGCCTGGAGCTGCTCGACGCCCCGCGCGGCCCCTCCGGGGTGCGGATCGCCAGTGGCGACAAGCGGCTCGACGTGATGCTCGACGAGAAGAAGGGCGAGATCACCCTGACGGTGAAGGGCCGGGGCGGCACCCGGGAGCTGAGCTCGGTGACGCTGTCCGCGTCGGGCATCACGCTCGACGCCGGGACCACGGGCGACGTGAACATCAAGGGTCGCTCGGTCACCGTCAACGGCAAGACGGGGGTCACGGTCGACGGCGGGCTGCTCGCCGTCCTCAAGGCCAAGCTCATCAGGATCAACTGACCCCCGCCGCCTCACCCATCCCCGTCTCCGTCCTTTCCGAAGCCCCTTACCCAGCGAAGTCCCTCTCACCGCAAGGAGAACCCCGGCCATGCCCCCCGCAGCCCGCACGGGCGACAGCACCGCCCACGGCGGTCTCATCGGCACCCCGCCCCCGGGTGCGGTGGCCGTGGCCACCGTGCTCATCGGCGGCCGGCCCGCGGCCGTCACCGGGAGCCTCCACGTGTGCGTCGTCCCGCCGCACGCCGCGCTCGGGCCGGGCAACGTGATCCTGCCCAACCCGGCCGCCGCGCTCACCGGTCAGGTGCTGATCGGCGGGCTGCCCGCCGCCCGGATGCGGGACAGCACCAGCTGCGGCGCGCCCATCATCAGCGGTGCGCCGAACGTCCTGATCGGGGGCCCGATGTGAGCGGCGGCGGATTCATCGGACGTGGCTGGGGCTTCCCGCTGCGGGTCGGGCCGACGGGCGGGATCGCGCTGGTCGAGCGGGACCGGGAGATCGAGGAGGCGATCGGTCTGGTCCTCGGCACCGCACCGGGCGAGCGGCCGATGCGCCCGGAGTTCGGCTGCGGCATCCACGACTACGTCTTCGCGCCCGGCGACGGGGCGACGGCCGGGCGGATCGCGCAGGAGGTCCGGACCTCGCTGGAGCGGTGGGAGCCGCGCATCGAGGTGACCGACGTGGTGATCGCGTTCGACGCCATCGAGGAGGGCACGCTCTACATCGACGTGCACTACACCGTGCGGGCCACCAACGACCTGCGCAACCTCGTCTTTCCCTTCTACACGATCCCGTCCGAGGGTTCGTCGTCACAGACCTCTCAGGAAGCGGGAGTGCGCTGATGGCCCTGCCTTCGCCCAACCTGGACGACCGGCGTTTCCAGCAGCTCGTCGACGAGGCCAAGCGGTACGTCCAGCAGCGCTCCCCCGAGTGGACCGACCACAACGTGTCGGACCCCGGGGTCACGCTGATCGAGACGTTCGCGTACCTGGTCGACCAGTTGCTGTACCGGCTGAACCGGGTGCCGGACAAGAACTACGCGGCCTTCCTCGACCTGCTGGGCGTGACGCTGTTCCCGCCGACCGTGGCGCGCGCCGAGATCGACTTCTGGCTGTCCGCGCCGCAGCCGGAGACCGTGCACCTGCCCGCCGGTACGGAGGTGGCGACCGCGCGCGGGGAGGCGGAGGAGCCGGTGGTGTTCTCCACCGCCGACGACCTGCCGATCGTGCCGAGTTCGCTGGTCCGGCTGGTCACCGCGCCGGTGTCGGGCGAGCAGACGGACCGGACCGCGCCGCTCGGTGCGGGCAAGGACATCCCGTGCTTCCAGACGCGTCCGGAGCCCGGTGACGCCCTCCTGTTCGGGCTGCCCACCGCCGTACCGCACTGCATCGTCGCCGTCCGCCTGGACAGCCGGGTGGAGGGCGTGGGCGTCGACCCGCGTCAGCCGCCGCTGGTGTGGGAGGCGTGGGACGGGGCCCGCTGGGTGACCTGTGCGACCGGCACCGACAGCACCGGCGGGCTGAACCGGCCCGGCGAGGTCGTCGTGTTCGTCCCGGCCGGGCACACCCCGTCCGTCGTGGCGGGCACCCGGGCGGGGTGGCTGCGCTGCCGGGTGACCGCTCCGGAGCCGGGCCAGCCCTTCTACTCGGAGTCGCCGACGATCCGGGAGGCCGAGGTGTTCACGGTCGGCGGCACGGCGGCCGCGGAGCACGCGGAGACCGTCGTCGACGTGCCCCTCGGGGTGTCGGAGGGCGTCGCCGGGCAGCGGTTCACGGTGAGCCGTGCGCCGCTGCTGCTGGACGGGGAGCCGCCGGTCGTGCAGGTGTCGGCGGACGAGGGCTGGCAGATCTGGACCCCGGTCGAGCACTTCGGGGCGTCCGGACCCGGTGACCGGCACGTCCGGATCGACGCGGTCTCCGGGGAGTTCGCGTTCCCGCCGGAGGTGCGGGAGCCGGACGGAACGATGCGCGCGTACGGGGCGGTGCCGGAGAAGGGCGCCCAGCTCCGCGTCCCGCGCTACCGGACCGGCGGCGGGGCGGCGGGCAACGTCGCCCGGGGCGCGATCTCCGTGCTGCGCAGTTCGGTGCCGTACGTCGCGGGCGTCGACAACCGCGAGGCGGCGACCGGCGGGGTCGACGGGGAGACCGTGGAGAACGCGAAGGTCCGGGCGCCCAACATCCTGCGGGTGCAGGAACGGGCCGTCACGGCCGAGGACTACGAGGTCATCGCCCGGGAGGCCGCACCGTCGCTGCGCCGGGTGCGGTGTCTGCCGGCCGTGGCGGGCGAGGCCGGTGCGGTGCGGGTGCTGGTGGTGCCCGACGCGGTCGCCGACGAGGACGGACACCTGCGGTTCGAGCAGCTGATCCCCTCGGACCAGGTGCTCGCGGCGGTCACCGCCCGGCTCGACGAACGGCGGCTGGTCGGCACCAGGCTGGTCGTGGAGCCGCCCGCCTACCAGGGCGTCACGGTCGTCGCCCGGCTGGTGGCAGCGCCCGGGGACGTGGACCGGGTGCGGGCGGAGGCGCTGGAGGCGCTGTTCCGGCACATCGACCCGCTGCGGGGCGGGGCGGACGGCCGGGGGTGGCCGTTCGGCAGGCCCGTGCAGTACGGGGAGGTCTTCGCCGTGCTCCAGAGCGTGGAGGGGGCCGGTCTGGTGGAGGACGTCCGGCTGTTCCCGGCGGACCCGATCACCGGCCGGCGCGGGGCGGCGGTGGACCGGGTCGACGTCGCGCCGGGGGCCCTGGTCTTCTCACACCAGCACCAGGTGGTGGTCACCGCGAGCGGGGCCGGTGAGGGCGTATGACGCGGGCCGCGATACCCGGGCTGCCGAGCCGCTATCCGATCGGCGAGCTGCTGCCCGCGCTGTACGCGGACGACGACCTGGCCCAGCGGTTCACGGCGGGCCTGGACACGGTGCTGGCGCCGGTCCTGTCGACGCTGGACAACCTGCCCGCCTACTTCGACCCGGCGCTGGCCCCGGCCGACTTCCTGCCCTGGCTGGCGTCCTGGGTGGGCGTGGAGACCGATCCGGCGTGGCCGGTCGAGCTGCACCGGGCGGTCGTCGCGCGCGCCGTCGAGCTGCACCGGTGGCGCGGCACCCGGCGGGGCCTCGTCGAGCGGCTGCGGCTCTGCTGCGGGGTGCACGCGGAGGTCCGGGACGGCGGGGGCGCCACCTGGTCGGCCGAGCCGGGCGCCGCCCTCCCGCCGCCGCCCGCCGGTGAACTGCTCGTCCGGGTCTGGCCGGTGCGCGAGGGCGTCCCGGTTGATGCCCGCCGCGTCCTGGACGTCGCCGCGGCCTCGTGCCCCGTCCACCTCACCTGCCGGGTGGAGGTCCTGCCGGGCCCGCCCGGAGAGCCCGAACAGACAGGAGGCTGACGTGATGCGTTCGTGCCCGGCGTGCGGTACGGCCAACGGCGAGAGCGACGACTTCTGCGGCAACTGCGGCGGCTACCTGGGCTGGTCCTCCCAGCCGGCGCGGCCTGCGCGGACGACGGTTCCGGAGCCGGAGCCCGAGCCGGAAGCCCCGGTGGCGGGGCCGGAGGCCGCACCCTCCCAGGAGCCGGAACCCGCCGGTCCGCCGACACCGGCACCGGCACCTCCGCCTGTGCCGACGCCGCCGCCGCCGCCCGCAGCGGACTCCGGGGCCCCGGAGCGGCCCGTGCCGGCGCCCTCCGAGCGGCCTGAACCGCCCGCGCGCCCCGAACTTCCGCCGGAGCCACCCCGGTCGGCTCCCGCGCCCCCGGCGGCTCCCGCACCCGCCCCCGTACCACCGCGGCCCGCCACGCCCGCGGCGGAGTCAGCTCCCGTACCGGCGAGGCCGCAGGCGCGGCCCGTGCAGCCCGCTCCTGTACGCCCCGGATTCCCGGCATCCGCACCGGCGTCCAGGAGCGCGCCCGAGAACGTGTCCGAGCATGCGTCCGGCGTGAACGAGGCCGACGAGCCGGTCGGGGCGGTGCGGCCGGCCAAGCCCGTGACCCGGCGGCCCGTCGTGCGGCCGGTGTCGGAGGAGGAGACGCCGGACGGCCCGCCCTGCCCCGCCTGTGGCGCGCCGAACCTGCCGGGGCGGCAGTTCTGCAGGCGGTGCGCCGCTCCGCTGCGGACCCGGGAACAGCCGGCCGCCCTGCCCTGGTGGCGCACGGTGTGGCCGTTCCGCCGCCGGGTGCGCGGCGGTTCGGGCCGGGCGCTGCGGCGGACGCTGCTCGTCCTGGCCGTGGCCGGGCTGCTGTTCGCGGGCTTCCTGTTCCTCCCGATGGGGCGCTACCTCTTCGAGGACGTCCGGGACAAGCTCGGCGGCACCGCGGAGATCAGCCCCACCGGGGCGAGCGCGAGCGCGGCGGCTCCCGGTCACCCGGCGGGCGCGGCCATCGACGGGCTGACGAACAAGTACTGGGGCGCGCCCGCGCTCGGCGCGTCGCTGACGTGCTCCTTCGAAACGCCGTTCCGGCTGGTCGGCGTCGTGGTGCACACCGGGGTGTCGAAGGAGCCCGAGGAGTTCCGGCGGGGCGCACGGCCGACCCGGGCGGACCTGCTCGTCACCACGAAGGACGGCACGGTCCACGAGCAGGCGGTGACCTTCAACGACAAGCCCGGCGAGCAGACGGTACGGACGGGCATCAGCGATGTCGTCTCCGTCGAGCTGGTGCTGCGGGAGGCGACCGGCCAGGGCGAGGGCCGGCCGATCGCGGTCGGCGAGGTCGAGTTCTTCAAGCGCACCTGAGGGCCTGTCGGGTGGCCTCCGACCGGAAAGCGGACGCGGTCCGGTGCCGTGCGATTCCGGGGCGCCGAGAGGTCCTCGTAGCGGAGCTGCCAGGGCGTCTCGGCAACGCCGGAAGCGTGGGTGCCAGGGCGTGGCCGCCAGGGTCAGAGGTCACCCGACAGGCTCTGAGCCGGACGCCGTCGCTCCGCCGGTTCACTCCCCCCACCCACCACCCGCTGCCGGACCCTCGCCATTACCGGTGCGGCGGGCCCCACAGGTTCACCAACTACCCAGTAGCAGTGAGAGAGTTCGTGACGATCAAACAATTTCGGTCACACATGGCTTCCCTCGGAACCCCCACAGGGGGTTGACTGGGCATCACCCATGGTGACGCGCTCGCCCACCGGCTCGCCGACCTGCCCCGGCCGCCCCGGCGGAGGAAGGAGGACAGCTATGGCCTCTCACCTCGTACGGTCGCCCTGCCGCCCGGCCTCCGGGCTCCCGGCAGCCGCTTCCCGACGGGCCCGTCCCTTGCCCGACCACCCCGAATGCGCCGTTCACGTCGTCCGCCCGTATTCATCAGACGAGGGGCAGCAATGAGCCAGATCACGTTACCGGCATTCCACATGCCGTTCCAGAGTGCTGGATGCCATCCCGGCCTGACGGAAACCCGTGGGGCCGCATGGCAATGGGCCGAGTCCGAAGGGCTCGATCTGTCCGTCCCGGCCCGGAACAAAATGATCCGGACCCGCCCGGAGCTATGGATATCCCTGATCTTCCCGAAGGCTACGCAGGAACATCTCGACCTGTTCTGTCAATGGCTCTTCTGGGCCTTCCTGGTGGACGACGAGTTCGACGACGGCCCAGCCGGACGCGATCCGCTGATGTGTGAGAGGGCGATCTCCCGCCTGGTGGACGTCTTCGACGGGGCCGCGCCGAACGGACCGATGGAGCGGGCGCTCTCCGGGCTGCGGGAGCGGACCTGCCACGGGCGGTCACCGCAGTGGAACCGGCAGTTCCGGCGGGACACCGCCGCCTGGCTGTGGACGTACTACGCCGAGGCCGTCGAGCGGGCCGCGGGGCAGGTGCCGAGCCGGGCCGAATTCGCCAAGCACCGGCGGGATTCGGTCGCCATGCAGCCCTTTCTCTGTCTGCACGAGATCACCGCCGGAATCGACCTTCCGGATTCCGCCCGGAGCCTGCCGGCGTACATCGCCCTGCGGAACGCGGTCACCGACCATTCAGGGCTCTGCAACGACATCTGCTCCTTCGAGAAGGAAGCCGCTCTCGGCTACGAGCACAACGCCGTACGGCTGATCCAGCGCGACCGGGGCTCCACCCTCCAGGAAGCCGTCGACGAGGCCGGCATCCAACTGGCCCGGATAGCCGAGCGGGTGCAGCGGGCGGAAAAGGAACTGATCGAGGAAATCGAGGCGGCGGGCATCACCGGACCGACCCGGGCGGCCCTGGAGCGCTGCATCCAGGACTACCGGGGGCTCATCCGGGGCGACTTCGACTACCACGCGCGGGCCGAGCGCTACACCCGCCCCGATCTGGTGGAGCTGGACGAACGGGAATCGCTGTCCCAGTACTTCGCCGCCTGAGCCGCAACGCCCCGGCGGGGCCCGGGATCACCTCCCGGCCCCCGCCGGGGCCGGTGCCGAACCGCCCCGACCGCACGGGCGACACGGCCGTCGCATCGGTCTCCGGCAGCTACCTGGGCGGCAGGTCGTACTCCGGCAGGACCAAGGGCGCCGGTCCGACCCGGACGTTCACCGGCCGGGGCCGGTCAGCCGCCTGGGTGGTGTCGCGGGCCGCCACTTCGGGGCAGGCATAGGTCCATGCCGACGGGCGGGAGGCCGCCACGGTGGACCTGAAGTCCTCGGCCGCGGAGTACCGGCGGGCGATCGGGACGAGGTCGTGGTCCTCCGGCGCCGAGCACAAGGGCGAGATCGTGGTCGTCGGCACGAAGGGCCGCCCGGCCCTGACCACGGACGGGCCGGTCCACCTGAAGTGGCCGCCCGGACCACCGCACCGCGAGAGGGGTTGGCACGTGTCCGACATCGTGGCGGGGACTCCCCCGACGGCAAGGACGGTGCACGGCACCGTGCGCGGTGCGGTGGAGCGGGGCGTCGCGGTCTTCCGCGGCATCCCGTACGCGGCTCCGCCGGTGGGCGCGCGCAGGTTCCGCGCGCCCGGGCCCCCCGAGCCCTGGACGGGGGTGCGCGAGGCCGTGGCGTACGGTCCGACGGCCCCCAAGCGGCCCTACGCCCCGCCGCTGGACCAGCTGCTGCCGGATCCGGCGGTGCCGGGCGACGACTGCCTGAACCTCAATGTGTGGACGCCCTCGCCGGAGCCGGGTGCGGCCGGGCTGCCGGTGCTCGTCTGGATCCACGGGGGTTCGCTGGTGCACGGCTCCTCGGCGGTGCCGGTGTACGACGGGTCCGCGTTCGCCCGGGACGGGGTGGTCCTCGTCTCCGTCAACTACCGTCTGGGCGTCGAGGGCTTCGGCGTCCTCCCGGACGCGCCCGCCAACCGGGGGCTCCTGGACCAGCTGGCCGCCCTGGAGTGGGTGCGCGACAACATCGCGGCGTTCGGCGGCGACCCGGACCGGGTGACCGTGGCCGGGGAGTCGGCGGGGGCGGTCAGCATCGCCGCCCGGCTGAGCGCACCCCGGTCCGCGGGGCTGTTGCGGCGGGCGGTGCTCCAGAGCGGGGCGCCCGCCGCGCTGCCACCCGCCGCCGCGCGCGGGACGACCGAGCTGATCGCCGAGCGGCTCGGGGTGCCCGCGACGGCCGCCGCGCTGGCCGCCGTGGCCCCGGAGGCGCTGCTGGCCGCGCAGACCGAGGTGACCGGCGGCGGTAACCCACTGACCGGCCGCAACTCCTTCCAGCTGGTCGTGGACGGCGAACTGCTGCCCCACGACCCGGTGGAGGCGCTGCACGCCGGCGCGTCCGCCGGGATCGACCTGCTGATGGGGACGAACACCGAGGAGTACCGGCTCTGGTTCGTGCCCGGCGGCCTCACCGAGAAGATCAGCGAGCTGCGGCTGCGCCTCGCCCTGCTGAAGTTCAAGGTGCCGAACGCCACCGCCCGCGCCTACCGCGCCAACCGCCCGGACGCCACCCCCGGTGAGATCCTCGGCGCGCTCGCGACGGACCTGCTGCTGCGGGTCCCGCTCAACCGGCTGGCCGACGCCCGGACGGACGCGCCGGGCTCCACGTACGTGTACGAGTTCGGCTGGCCCACCCCCGTACAGCGGCTGGGCGCCTGTCACGCGCTGGAGCTGGGCTTCGTCTTCGACACGCTCGCCCACCCCGACACGATGGCCCTGACCGGCCCGGACGCCCCGCAGGAGCTGGCGGACGCGATGCACCGGGCGTGGGTGGACTTCGCGACGGACGGGGACCCGGGGTGGCCGGCCTGGGACGCGCGGCGGCCCGTGACGGTCTTCGGCCCGGGGGCTCCGGCGCTGGTCCTGGCCCCGCGCGACGACGAGCTGCGCGGCTGGAAGCCGTACCGCGACGCCCGCTAGTGCCGCGTCAGCCAAGGTTTGCCCGGTAAGGAGCGGCGTCAGGTGCGTGCTCTCGGCGGGCCGGCCGGAAGCCCTCGTACTGGACGTACTCGGGCTTTCGGCCGGTGCGGCGAGAGTGCGTGCGCGGCGTCGCGACGGGGCGAACCTTGGCTGACGCGGCACTAGCGCAGGGAGATCCAGTGCGGGTCGGGGACCACCGTGAGGACCGCCGAGACCACCACGACCAGACCCAGCACGACCTGCTCGCGGCGGGCCGTCAGGTGCGCGGCCGACGGGTCGGCGTCCCGGAGCATCCGCCGCCGGGCCGCCACCGCCAGCACACTGACCACGGCCATCAGCGCCAGCTTGACCAGCAGGGTGCGCCCGTAGGCGGAGGTGAACACCACGTCCAGCGGCAGCCGGCGCAGGGCCGAGACCGTGCCGGTGGCGGCGAGGGCGACGTACAGCCAGATCGCCAGGCGCGCGTACCGGCCGAGCAGCGCGCGGGCCGCGACGGGTGAGCCGCGCCAGAGCCACATGGTGCGCAGCACGTGCAGCAGGCCGCCGGTCCACAGCGACGCGGCGGTCAGGTGGACGACGGTGAGGGCGGCGCCGAACTCGGGGCTGTACGCCTCCGGATGCGCGCGCAGGGCCTCCGCGCCGATGACGAGGGCGAGCGGGGCGAGGGCGAGGGCCGGGCGCTTGCTCGCGGCGCAGACGGCGGCGAGGACCAGGCCGTTGGCGATGAGGAGGAGCAGACCGCCCTCGCGGGTGCCGTAGGTCTCGGTGATCCCGAGGTCGCTGACGGCGGCGAGCCGGACGATCTGCCCGGCCGCGGCGGCCGCCCCGGCGACCGAGGCGGCGACCGCCCAGCTCCGTACGGCGGTACGGGGGCGGCCCCGGACGGGCCGGATGAGCTGCGGGGCGAGGAGTTCGCCCAGGTGGAGGGCGAGTGCGGTGAACAGGACGGTGCGGAGCACGGTGGTGAGCCCCGCGCCGGGTATCCGGAGCTCCCCGGTGCCGCGTGCCATGAGGCCGGGGCCGAACAGGGCCATGAGGAGCGCGAGGACGCCTGCGGCGCAGAGGAGGAGAGGGGTGGTCCACGAGCGGCCGGCCGGCCGCCCGGATATCTCTGTCGCGTCGCCCGCAGGCACCGGTGCGGCCGGGGCGGGCGGTATCCCGGGCCCGGCCGGCGCGGGGGTGGTGCCGGGCGCGGCCGGGTCGGCGGGGGGTCCGGAGAACATCACGGCCCGATCCTCGCCGGTGGACAAAGACACAGCAAGCCGCGCACGGTGGGCGCGACGGCCGGAAGGCACCCGGAAAGGGCCCCGCCGGACATAGGGTCTTCTCTTCGGATCACGTCGGCGGCCGGTCCCCGACGGCGCGGGGCCGGCTGCCACGAGCGGCTCAGCCCTTGTTCTGCGAGGCCCAGAACTCGTCGAAGGTGAGGAGGCCGTCACCGTTGGTGTCGTGGGCGTTGATGACCGCCTGCGCCACCGTCTCGGTGACGAAGGGGTCGCCCAGCTGGGCCATCGCGCTCTTGTACTCGTTGGCCGTGATGAGCCCGTCGCCGTTTTTGTCGAACCGCTCGAATGCCGTCCGCGCCGACTCGATGTCCGCCACAGTCCCGCCCCTTCGTGATGCCGAATGTCAGGGGTCAGATTATCGGGCCGTCCGGGTGACGCCGGCGGCCGGTCGGTCCATCAACTCCGTGGCCGTCACCGCCCGCAGCCCGCGCCGGCCGATCTCGGCGAGGAGCAGCGGCAGCGCGTCGACGGTGACCGGGCGGCCGAGGCTCAGCTCCACCACCGATCCGTTGCGGAGCTCCCCGGCGACCTTCCGGGTGACGGCGGCGACGCGGGTGGCCGCGTGGTCGAGGGACTCCACGTCGCAGGCGAGGACATGGGGGTAGCCGGCCCGCTGGGCGAGGCGCTGGACGAGCGGGGAGGCGTACGCGGTGGGCGAGGGGCGGAACCAGGTGCCGATGGACCCGGTGAGCCGGCGCAGCCGCCGGGCGCAGGCGGCGATCTCCTCGTACGCCGCACGCTCGTCCAGGGCCGCGAGGTCGACGTGGTGCTCGGTGTGGTTGCCGATCTCGTGGCCCCCGTCGAGGATCCGACGGGCCAGACCGGGGTGTTCGGCGAGCCAGGTGCCGACCGCGAGAACCGTGACGCGCGCCCCGGCCTGTTCGCACCGGGCGAGTGCGGTACGGGCGAGGCGGGGGTCGCCCCGCCCGTCGAAGGTGAGGGCGACCCGGGGCCGGTCGCGCGGGCCGTGCGCGATCCGGACGGGCAGCCCGGGGAACCGGCGCGGGGCGGCGGCCGCGGAGGCGGTGGGGCCGGAGGAGCCGGAGGCGCGGGCCGGGCCGGGCCGACGGGTGGCGGCCGCGGGTCCGGCGGCTCCGCCCGCCCCGTCGCTCCGGGCGCATCCCGCGGTGAGCGCGGCGGCCAGCGCCCCGGCCCCGGCGCCCAGCGCGTCGCGGCGGCCCATGGGAGCCCTGCGTCCGTCCATGCCCGATCACCTCGCGTTCCACCGGTTCCACCGATTCCCGGGACACAGTAGAGGCATGATGAGCGAAATAGGACGATTGGGCAGTTCGCCGGATGATCAATGGATCATTCAATCCCCGCCATAAGAATGCATGGAATGCCAGGCAAGTGACCGAACGCACCTACGATTCAAACGACAAATGCCCGTTTGAAACGAAAATACGCCGACAAGTCCCTTTGGCGCCGGGGTCGCCCGTCTGCCATAGTCGGTGCCGCGACCCCCATCGACCCGGGCCAAGTCGTCATGAGCGGCCGTGAACACACCCCTGATTTCGCGGCCCCCGCCAGAAGCCCCCACAGCGCCGCACCACGGGCGACCGGGGGCTTCTGCGTACCGACCGGACCTCGTACCGACCGGGACCTCCGGCGTATCAGCGGTCGGAGATCCGCATCTCGAACCAGGTGGTCTTGCCGCGCGGCAGCAGATCCACGCCCCAGCGGTCGGAGAGCTTGTCGACGAGGAAGATCCCCCGGCCACTGACGTCCATCTCACGCACCGGCATCAGACACGGCAGCCCGCGCGAGGGATCACGCACCTCGATACGGATCCAGCCCCGGCGGCGCACCATGCGTAACCCGAAGACCCGGGCCCCGGTGTGGCGCACCGCGTTGCCGACGAGCTCGGAGACGAGGAGCACCGCGTACTCCGCGGTCTGCGGCGAGAGGGCCCACTGGCGGAGGGCGACGCAGGAGGTGAGCCGACGGGCCGTCGCCGCCGACTCCGGACGGGACGGCAGCCGGACTTCCCCCTCGGTCGGATTTCCGAACAACTCCAGTGCTTTGAAAGCCTGTTCGTCATCCATGGTCGACGTCCAGCATGCCGCGGTCGCACTGCTGCGCGGTCGCGGCTGATCCACACCCTCCAAGCCCGCCATGCCCACCATCATGGCCGCACGGATCGCCCCCCGGGGCAGTTCCGCAGGAATCCGCACCCCGGAACGACTCGTTCCGCAGGAGGCTCTTGGCATATGCCCCTGGCAGAACAGCGACTCGAACGGCCCCGCTGAGCTGCGGCGATGCCCGGCCCCGCGAGGGTCGCCCGGCCGACGACGACACCGGGCCTTAAGGTTGCCTTAAGGCCCGGATAAACCGCTCTGACGGATGAACTCCCCGCGCGGGACCGCCCGACCCGACTACCGGGCCACCCGTTCTGACTACCGGTCAGCCGAACGTGGCCTTGCCCGGGCCCTCCTCGACGAAGCTGCGCATGCCCCGCTCGCGGTCCTCGGTGGCGAACAGACCGGAGAACCAGTTCCGCTCGATGGTGAGCCCGGTGTCGAGGTCCGTCTCCAGCCCGGCGTCCACCGACTCCTTGGCCGCGCGCAGCGCCAGCGCGGGCCCCTTGGCCAGCTTGGCGGCCCAGGCGTGCGCCTGCTCGTAGACCTCGGCGGCCGGGACCACCCGGTCGACCAGGCCCAGCGTCAGGGCCTCCTCCGCCTTGACCATGCGGCCGGTGAAGATGAGGTCCTTGGCCCGGGAGGGGCCGATCAGCCGGGCGAGCCGCTGGGTGCCGCCCGCGCCCGGGATCAGTCCGAGGAGGATCTCCGGCTGGCCGAGCTTGGCGTTGTCCCCGGCGATCCGGAAGTCGGCGCAGAGCGCCAGCTCGCAGCCGCCGCCGAGCGCGTAGCCGGTGACGGCGGCGACGACCGGCTTGGGGATGCGGGCGACGGCGGTGAAGGCGTCCTGGAGATCCTTGGACCGGAGCACCATCGCGGTGTGGTCCATCGCCTGCATCTCCTTGATGTCCGCGCCCGCCGCGAACACCTTCTCACCGCCGTAGAGGATCACGGCGCGCACGTCCTCGCGCCGGGTCGCCTCCTCGGCCAGCTCCCGCAGCCGGTCCTGGATCGCCACGTCCAGGGCGTTCATGGGCGGCCGGTCCAGCTGGATGGTGCCGACACCGTCGCGTACTTCCAGAGTCACAGTCATGCGAAGAGGTTAACCACCGCTAACGCCGGCGGGCCCGGTGCCGTTGGTCACAGCACCGGGCCCGCCGGGTCGGCCGGGGAGCGGAAGGAGGTCCTACTTCTTCCACTCCTCCCAGTCCATGTTCCAGCCGTTGAGGCCGTTGTCCGGGGCGATCTGCTTGTCCTTGGAGTTCTTCACGATGACCACGTCACCGATCATCGACCTGTCGTAGAACCACGCCGCCGGCGTCTGGTTGTCGTAGCCGCCGCGCACATCGCGCAGACCGACACAGCCGTGGCTGGTGTTGGTGTTGCCGAAGATGGAGGACGCGCCCCAGTAGTTGCCGTGCAGGAAGGTGCCCGAGGTGGACAGCCGCATGGCGTGCGGCACGTCCTTGATGTCGTACTCGCCGCCGAAGCCGACGGTGTCGCCGTTCATCCGGGTCACCTTGAGCTTCTCGCTGATGACCATCTGACCGTTGTACGTGGTCGTCGCCGGGGCGCCCGCGGAGATCGGGATGTCCTTGATCTGCTCGCCGTCGCGGACCACCTTCATCCGCTTCGCGCTCGCGTCGACGGTGGAGACCTGGCTGCGGCCGATGGTGAACTTCACCGTCTTCGCCTGCTTGCCGTAGACGCCCGGCCGGCCCTCGACGCCGTCGAGGTCGAGGTCGACGGTCACCTTGGTGCCCGCCGCCCAGTACTTCTCCGGGCGGAAGTCGAGACGGTCGTTGCCGAACCAGTGGCCCTCGATCTCGACGGCCGGTTCGGCCGTCACCTTGATCGCCCGCTCCACCGCGGCCGGGTCGGTGATGCCCCGGGTGAAGTGGATGGAGACCGGCATGCCGACGCCGACGGTGGAGCCGTCCTCCGGCGTGTACTGCCCGATGAAGGTGTTCTGCGGCACCAGCGTGGTGAAGGTGGTGTCCTTCGCCGACTCACGGCCCTCGGCGTCCTTGGCGACCGCGTGCACCGTGTACTTGGTGGCGGCGGCGAGGTGCCGCTCCGGCACCCAGCTCGCGCCGTCGGCCGCGATCTCGCCCGCGACCTCGTTGCCCTTGGGGTCGGCGACCTTCACCGTGGTCAGCTTGCCCTGCTCGGCGCCGATCTTCAGCGCACCGCTGGTCGCCACGGACTCCGCGCCGTCCTTCGGCGCGATGGTCACGACCGCCTGCGAGGCGGCCGTGTCCTTCTTCGCACCGCCCGCCGGCTTGTTCCTGTCCCCTGCGTCGGCACTGCCGCCGCACGCCGTCACCAGCAACAGCAGTGCTCCCAGAACCAGGGCCAGGAGCCCCGGCCCGCCGCGCCGCTTCCCGCTCGCCCCGGCCGATGCCCCCGATATCGGCTGCCCGTTCACTGTGGTCGTCTCCCCTCGCACGGCCTGGTCCCGCCATGGCCCGCACCCCCGCGCGCCGAACATGCGCGCCGCCGCAAGATAATCACATCGCGAGCGGGGTGAACTCCCTCCGGAATGTCACCGTTCCGTCCCAAGTGGTCCGGAGAGCCGCGCAGGTGGCGCGGGGTGCCGGGGCCGGCCGGGGAGACGACCGGGCCCACGGAGCGGCCGGGACCCTCAGCGCAGGGCTGAACCGGCCTTCCACTTCTTCCAGCCGAGGTTCCAGCCGCTGAGTCCGTTGTCCGGTGCGACCTTTCCGTCCCGGGAGTTGACCACCTCGACCACGTCGCCGATCAGGGTCCGGTCGAAGAACCAGCCGCCGGGCGTGGAGCCGCTGCCGCCCTTGGCGTCGCGCAGCCCGATGCAGCCGTGGCTGACGTTCTCCTCGCCGAAGACGGACTCGTCGGCCCAGTAGTTGCCGTGCAGGAAGGTGCCGGACTCGGTGAGCCGGATCGCGTGCGGAACGTCCTTGATGTCGTACTCGCCCTTGCCCTCCTTGTCCGTGAAGCCGACGGTCGCCCCGTTCATCCGGGTCACCTCGTGCATCTCGGTGACCACCATCTTCCCGTTGTACGTGGTCGTCTTCGGGGCGCCCGCGGTGATCGGGACCGTCACGACGAGCTCTCCGTCCCGGCGCACCTCCATGGTCTTGTCCTCCGCGTCGACCCGGGAGACCTGGGAGCGGCCGATGGTGAAGACGACGGTCTTGTCCTGGCTGCCGTAGACCCCCGGGGCGCCTTCGACGTCCCGCAGCCCGATGTCGACGGTGACCTCGGTGCCTGGCTTCCAGTACGCCTTCGGGCGGAAGTCGAGCCGGTCCTTGCCGAACCAGTGGCCGGCGACCTCCACCACCGGATCGGACGTCACCCGGATGGCCTTCTCCACGGCGGCGCGATCGGCGACGGGCCGGTTGAAGGAGAAGGAGACGATCATGCCGGTGCCGACGGTGGACCGGTTCTCCGGTTTGAAGTAGCCGATGAAGCGGTGCTCGGGGACGAGCGTGGTGAACGTGGCGTGCCGGGCGGAGCGGCGCCCGGCACCGTCCACGGCCACCGCGTCGATGCTGTACTTCGCGGCGAGGGCGAGCCGGGCCACCTCGGGCTCCGGGGCCCAGGAGCGCCCGTCCTCGGCGATGCGCCCCGCCACCGTCTGCTGCTGCGCGTCCTCGATCCGCATGACCTTCACGCTCTCCAGCCGCCCGTCGGGGACCTTCACCGCGATGCGGGTCTTCTCGTCGACGTCCTTGGCACCGTTCTCGGGGAAGACGCTGATCGCGTCGCCGGGGGATCGTGCCTTGCCGTTGAGCACGGCCTCCCGGGTGTCGGTGCAGCCGGTCAGAAGGACCAGCACGGTCAGCAGCCCTGCCCATGTCAGCACGGCGGCCGAGCCGGCCCGTGCGCTCTTCGCTGAGTGGTTCACGCTCCCCCAACGACCGGGGCCGGTCGGGGGAAACGTGAGTGCGGGCCGCCCGGTGGGCAGAACAGAGGGGAGGACTGCCTGGGAAGGGCCGCGGCCGGGACGCCGCGTGCCACTCGTAGGTGCCCGTCCCACGAGCCGCGGGAGGCGACAGGGTGTCGAGCGCAGCCGAGCAGGAGGCAGTACAGGATCCGGCGGGGACGGCGGTGGAGACCGGGGAACCACCGGGCCGGGCCGGACCCGGCACCCGTGCGGACGTCACGGAGTCCCTGCGCGCCGAGGTCGCGGAGGCCCACCGCGCCGAGGCCGCCCTACGGGCAGGAGCACCGGCCCCCGCCGTGTGGCCCGGGGCCCCGATGCCGCTGGGGGCCCGTTTCCGGGTCGGCCCGGACGGGGTGGCGGGGACCAATTTCGCGCTGTGGGCGGGCGGGGCCGAGGCCGTCGAGCTGTGTCTGTTCGACGAGCGGGGCGCCGAGACCCGCTGCCCGCTGACCGAGCTGACCCATGAGATCTGGCACGGCTTCGTCCCCGGGGTGCGGCCCGGTCAGCGGTACGGCTACCGGGTGCACGGCCGCTGGGACCCGTGGACGGGAGCCCGCTGGAACGCGGCGAAGCTGCTGCTGGACCCGTACGCCCGTGCGGTGGACGGGACCTTCACCCTGCCGCCGGAGGTCTACGGGCACGTACGGGACTGGCCGGACCAGCATGTCGCCGACACCGTGCGCGACGACCGGGACTCGGCGCCCTTCGTGCCCAAGGGCGTGGTCGTCCACGACGACGACGACTGGGTGGAGGACCGCCGCCCCAAGACCCCGTGGGCCGACTCCGTCATCTACGAACTGCACGTACGCGGCTTCACCCGGCTCCACCCGGACGTCCCGCCCGAGCTGCGCGGCACGTACGCGGGTCTCGCACACCCGGCCGCCATCGGGCACCTCACCCGGCTCGGGGTGACCGCCGTCGAGCTGCTCCCGGTCCACCAGTTCGCCCACGAGGACCATCTGCTGCGGCGCGGGCTGCACAACCACTGGGGCTACAACTCCATCGGCTACTTCGCCCCGCACGCCGACTACTCCGCCTCCGGCACGGCGGGCGGGCAGGTCGGCGAGTTCAAGCGGATGGTGCACGCGCTGCACGACGCCGGGATCGAGGTGATCCTCGACGTCGTCTACAACCACACCGCGGAGGCGGGCGAGCTGGGCCCGACGCTGTCGCTGCGCGGCATCGACAACCGGGGCTACTACCGCCTCCAGAACGACCCCCGCCGCTACGCCGACTACACCGGCTGCGGCAACACCCTGCACGTGGTGCAGCCCCAGGTGCTGCGGCTCATCACCGACTCGCTGCGCTACTGGGTCACCGAGATGGGCGTCGACGGCTTCCGCTTCGACCTGGCGGCGGCGCTGGCCCGCTCGATGCACGACGTCGACATGCTCTCGCCGTTCCTCGCGGTGATCGCCCAGGACCCGGTGCTGCGCCGGGTCAAGCTCATCGCCGAACCGTGGGACGTCGGCAACGGCGGCTACCAGGTGGGAGCCTTCCCTCCGCTCTGGACCGAGTGGAACGACCGCTACCGCGACGCGGTGCGCGACTTCTGGCGCGGCACGCTCCCCGACGTACGGGATCTCGGCTACCGGCTGACCGGCTCCAGCGACCTGTACGCCTGGGGCGGCCGCCGCCCGTACGCCTCGGTCAACTTCGTCACCGCGCACGACGGGTTCACCCTGCGCGACCTGGTCAGTTACGAGCAGAAGCACAACGAGGCCAACGGGGAGGGCAACCGGGACGGGACCAGTGACAACCGGGCGTGGAACTGCGGGGCGGAGGGCGAGAGCGACGACCCGGAGATCAACGCGCTGCGCCGCCGCCAGCTCCGTAACCTGCTGACCACGCTGCTGCTGTCCACCGGGGTTCCGATGCTGGTGGCGGGCGACGAGATGGGCCGGACGCAGGGCGGCAACAACAACGCCTACTGCCAGGACAACGCGACCGGCTGGGTGGACTGGTCGCTGCTCGACCAGCCGGAGTGGCGGGAGCTGACCGAGCTGACGGCCCGGGTGCTGACGCTGCGCCGGACCCATCCGGTGCTGCGGCGCCGCGCGTTCTTCTCGGGCCGGGCGCAGGCCCCGGACGGGCTGCGGGACCTGGCCTGGTTCGCCCGGGACGGCCGGGAGATGACGGAGGGTGACTGGTACGCACCGGCGGCCACGCTCGGGCTGTACCTCTCGGGCCGGGACATCCCGGGGCGGGACGCGCGGGGCGAACCGGTCACCGACGACAGCTTCCTGGCGGTGCTGCACGCGGGCGCGGAGCCGACGGCCTTCGCGCTGCCGGGAGCGCCGTGGGCGAACGCGTACGAACTGGTCCTGGACACCTCACGGGAGGAGCAGGCCGAGGCCCCCGGCACGGTCCTCGACGGCGGTACGGAGCTGACGGTGCCGGCCCGCTCGGTGCTGCTGCTGCGGGTGACGGAGCAGGGGGTGTCCTGTCGATCGGGGCCGGACGGGCCGCCGCGGCCTGTCGATCGGGGCCATGACCGGCGAGACGCCCCTGGGGAGGAAAGGCCTGCGGATCAGCCGAGGATGCCCCGGTCGTAGCCGACGGCGACCGCCGCGGCCCGGTCCTTGGCGCCCAGCTTGCCGAAGATGTGGGTGAGGTGGGTCTTCACGGTCGCCTCGCTGATGAACAGCTCGGCGGCGATCTCCCGGTTGGTGGTGCCCCGCGCCACCAGCACCAGCACCTCGCGCTCACGGGCCGACAGGGAGGTCTCGGCCTGGTCGGCGGCGGAGGTGCGGACCCGGTTCATCAGCCGGGACGCGACGGCGGGCGACAGGACGCTTCGCCCGTCGGCGGCGGCCCGGACGGCGGCGAACAGCTCCTCGCGCGGGGCGTCCTTGAGGAGGTAGCCGGTCGCGCCCGCCTCGATCGCGGGCAGTGTGTCGGAGTCGGTGTCGTACGTGGTCAGCACCAGGACCTGGGAGCGCGCGCCGCGCCGGGTCAGCTCGGCGATGGCCGCCACTCCCCCGCCGCCGGGCATCCGCAGGTCCATCAGGACGACGTCGGGGTCGAGCCGTTCGACGACCGCGAGCGCGTCCACTCCGTTCGACGCCTCGCCGAGCACCTCGAAGCCGGCGGCGGCGGCGAACATGCCGCGCAGCCCGTCGCGGACGACCGGGTGGTCGTCTACGACGACGAGGCTGACAGCGCGGGCGGTGGTCTCGGTCATGACGGCACCGTACGGGGACTCACGGGTGCCTGACCAGGGGCCACCGCGGTGCTGTTCACGGGGTGCCTGACCAGCGGGACTCTGGCCGATACCGCGGTGCCGCCGCCCGGTTCCGACTCCACCTCGACCGCGCCCGCGATGCGTTCCGCGCGGGCCCGCATGCCGCCGAGGCCGAAGCCTCCGGTGCGCCCTGCCGGGGCGGCGGCCGCGGGGTCGAAGCCGCGCCCGTCGTCCCTTACGTCCAGGGTCAGTTCATCGTCCATGAAGGACAGCGTCACCCCGACCCGTGAGGCCCCGGCGTGCCGCCCGGCGTTGGCCAGCGCCTCGCCCGCGATGCGCAGCAGGGTGGCGGCGATCTCGTCGTGGACCGGTTCGACGGTGCCGGTGACCGTGAAGTCGGCCCGGACGCGGTGCTGTTCGGCCCAGCCTGCGACCGTCTTCTCCAGCGCCCCGGCCAGTTCGTCGTGTTCCAGGGCGGCGGGGGCCAGGTTGTGCACGGAGCGGCGGGCCTCGCCGAGGCTGTGGCGGGCGAGCGCGGCGGCCCGCTCCAAGTGGACGCGGGCGGTCTCCGGATCGCGGTCCGAGACGGAGGTGACGACCTGGAGCTGGGCGATGATCCCGGCGAGGCCCTGGGCGAGGGTGTCGTGGATCTCGGCGGCGAGCCGGCGCCGCTCGTCGTCGACCCCGGCCTCCCGGGCCTGGACGAGGAGCTGGGCGTGCAGGGCCGCGTTCTCCGCCATGGCCTGCTCCAGCCGGAGGTTGGTGCGCTCCAGCTCGGCGATGGTCGCGACCTGGATCCGGGCCTTCTCCTCCTCCCGCATCCCGACGTACCGGAAGAAGAGGGCGAGCGAGGCGTTGAGGAGGTACAGCGCACCGAAGGCGACCCAGTTCATCAGGGAGGCGGGCGGCAGTCCCCCGCTCTGCGAACCGGCCAGGGTGACGGCGGTGGCGAGCAGCCCGATCCGCACGGCCCGCTTGGGCAGCAGGGGTTCGACGTCGAAGTAGCCGAGGGCCGCGTAGATCGAGAAGAACGGGTTGAGCCACGACAGGGCGAAGGCGAGGACGGTCCGCACGGCGTAGTAGGCCACCCCGGCCGGGGCGCCCGGAGCGGTACGCGGGCGGGCCCGGCCCCACCAGAGCTGGAGCCCGTACGCCGCGACGGCCAGGGCCCCGGCCAGGTACATCTCGCTGCGGGTCATGATCAGATCGGCTGCGACGGCCCCGACGAGGACGGACAGGCTGAGGACGGCGTAGGGCCCGTACCGGTAGAACTGCTCCCAGCGGTCCTCGACCGTGCGGGGCCCCGGCGCACCGGACGGGCACGGGGAGCAGGACGGCTGCGTCATGCGAGCAGTCTCCGTCACTGCCACCGGAAGAGCCGACCGGCGACGAGGCCGAGCAGCACGGTCCACAGCGCGACGACCCCGAGGTACGCCCAGCTCGGCCAGTGGCCGGACGCGGCCTGGTCCAGGGCCTGGGAAGCGGCGCCGAAGGGGGTCAACTGCACGATGCGGCGCAGAGTGTCGGGCATCGCCTGGACGGGCACCCAGACCCCGGCGGTGAACATCATCGCGAGGTAGGCGACCGAGCCGACCGCGGTGGCCGCCTTCGTCGTACGGGACAGGGCGCAGATCGTCGCGCCCAGGGTGAGCACGGCGGCGACCGAGAGCAGCAGCGCCAGTGCGTAGCCGGCCAGCTGTCCGGGCAGCGCGACCCCGTAGCCGACGCGGCCGACGGCGACGACCAGGAGCGCCGACCCGAGGGCGGCGGCGCCGTGCAGGGTGATCTGGGCGGTGAGCAGGGCCGAGGGCCGAACCGGGGTGGTGGACATGCGGCGCAGGATGCCGCGTTCGCGGTAGGCGCTGAGGACCGGTGGCATCGCCTGGAGCCCGGCCATGATCATGGCGAGCAGGACGGAGACGGGGACGTAGAGGTCGATGACCCGGCGTCCGCCGAGGTTGTCGTCGGCCTCCTTGAAGGTGGGGATGAAGCCGAGGATCACCAGGAGGACGGTCGGGAAGGCGAGGATCCAGAAGAGACTGCCCGGTTCGCGGAGGAAGAGTCGCGTCTCGGTGAGCAGGACGGCCGCCATGGGGCTGCGCCGGCGGGCCGGGGCGGTCGTCTCCGGCGCACGGGTCAGGGTCGGTTCGCGGTTCATGTCAGGCGTCCTGTCCGGTGAGGTCGAGGAAGGCTTCGTCGAGGCTGGTCTCGGTGATCCGCAACCGCCGGGCGGTGACGCCGAGTTCGGCGAGCAGGGAGATGAGCGGGGTGACGGTGTCGTCGGTGGCGTGCAGGACGAGGACGCCGGCGGGATCGGGCGGGGTCACCGACGCGACGCCCGGCAGCGCGGCGAGCCGGTCCAGTTCGGGTCCGGTCGGGGTGCGGGAGGGGACGAAGGAGACGACGGTGGAGCCGGTGGACCGCCGGATCAGCCCGGCCGGGGTGTCCAGGGCGACGACCTTGCCCCGGTCGATGACGGCGATCCGGTCGCAGAGGCGCTGGGCCTCCTCCATCAAGTGGGTGACGAGCAGGACGGTCACCCCGCCGTCGCGGATCTCCTCGATGAGCTGCCAGGTGTCGCGGCGGGCGCGTGGGTCGAGGCCGGTGGTCAGCTCGTCGAGGACGACGACCTTCGGGTTGCCGATCAGGGCGAGGGCGATGAACAGACGCTGTTTCTGGCCACCGGAGAGCTGGGCGAAGCGGGTGGTGAGCCGGTCCGCCAGGCCGAGCCGGTCCGCGAGCGGACGCCAGTCGGCGGGGGCCGGGTAGAAGGCGGTGTAGAGCTCCAGCGCCTCCCGTACGGTCAGTTTGGCCTGGAGCTCGCTCTCCTGGAGCTGCGCGCCGAGCAGCTGCGTCACCCGGTCGTGGTCGGCGATGGGGTCGAGCCCGGCGACCCTGACCGTGCCCGCGTCGGGGGTGCGCAGGCCTTCCACGCATTCGACGGTGGTGGTCTTGCCCGCCCCGTTGGGGCCGAGGATGCCGAAGATCTCTCCCTGGTCGACGGAGAAGGAGACGCCGTCGACCACGTCACGGCCCGCGTAGGTCTTGCGCACCCCGTTGACTTCGATGATTGCCATGTCCACCAGGGTTCCGGCGGACGGGCCCGGCCGGTATCCGCCGTCACGCTCGACGGCTCATCAGCCGATCGGTTGATGCGGGGTACGACCCGGCGGACCGGCCGGGAGGAGCGGCGGGGTCCGGCCGAAATTGGGAGGACCGATGTCAGTGGTGAAACGTAGGGTCGGCCCTGATGCCCGAAAAGCCTGCAGAGCGCACGGACCGGTCCGCCGTGCGCTCCCTCCTGCGCCTGTGGCCCTATGTCCGACCCGTGCGGGTGCGCCTGTTCACCGCCGCCCTCGTGGCGATCCTGGCGTCCTCTCTGGGGCTGGTGATCCCGCTGGTCCTGAAGTGGATGGTGGACGGTCCCGTCGCCGACCGCGATCCGGGCGGGGTATGGCTGGGGGCGCTGTATCTGCTGCTGCTCGGCATCGCGGAGGCGCTGCTGTTCGGGTTCCGGCGGTGGCTGGTGGCGCGCCCGCTGGCCGGGGTCGAGGCGTCGATGCGGGCGGACCTGTACCGCCATCTGCAACGGCTGCCGGTCGCCTTCCACGACCGCTGGGCCTCGGGTCAGCTGCTGTCGCGCGGGACGACGGACCTGATGCTGCTGCGCATGTTCCTGGCGTTCCCGCTGACCTTCCTCATCGTCAACACCACGACGATCCTGCTCGGGTTCGTCCTTCTGTTCGCCCAGGACTGGACGCTCGGCCTGGTGCTGCTGGCGCCCGCGGTGCCGCTGATGATCCTGTGCTCGCTGTTCGAGACGAAGTACTCGGTGGTCGCGCGCCGGGCCCAGGACCAGGTCGGCGATCTCACCACGGTCGTCGAGGAGAGCGTGCTCGGCATCCGCATCGTCAAGGGCTTCGGCCGGCACCGCAGCCAGGCGCAGGCCTTCCGGGCGCTGTCGCACCGGCTGCGCACCACGGAGCTGGGCAAGGCCCGGCTGCTCGCCGGGATCTGGGCGCTGATCACCGCCATCCCGGAGCTGGCGATCGGCGCGGCACTGGTGCTGGGCACGATCCAGGTGGCGGACGGCTCGCTGTCCGCGGGCACGCTGGTGGCGTTCCTGTCCACGGCGCTCGCGCTGCGCTGGCCGGTGGAGTCGATCGGCTTCCTGCTGGCGATGAGCCAGGAGTCGGCGACCGCCACCGACCGGTTCTTCGAGGTGATGGACGTGGCGGAGGAGCCCGGGGCCGTCGCCGTACGCGAGGACGCGCCGGCCACCGCCGCCGGGATGGTGTTCGAGGGCGTCGAGTTCCGCTACCCGGACGCGGATCCGGGCTCGCCGCCGGTCCTCGCCGGGATCGACCTGCACATCCGGCCCGGTGAGACGCTGGCCCTCGTCGGGGGTACGGGGTCGGGCAAGACGACGCTCACCGCTCTGGTGCCCCGCCTGCACGAGGTGACCGGCGGGCGGATCCTGCTGGACGGTGAGGACATCGCCACGATGGAGCGTTCACGGCTGCGGGAGCTGGTGTCGGTGGCGTTCGAGGAGCCGACACTGTTCTCCGCGACGGTCGGCGAGAACGTGACGATGGGCGCGGCGGACGCGGACGAGGCGCAGGTGCGCCGGGCGCTGTCGGTGGCCCAGGCCGGCTTCGTGCACGACCTGCCGCGCGGCCTGGACACCGAGGTCGGCGAGCAGGGCCTGAGTCTCTCCGGCGGCCAGCGCCAGCGCCTGGCGCTGGCCCGCGCCGTGGTCGGGGAGCCGCGCTTCCTGGTGCTGGACGACCCGCTCTCCGCGCTGGACGTGCACACGGAGACGCTGGTGGAGGCCGCGCTGCGGCAGGTCCTGGAGCGGACGACCGCGGTGGTCGTGGCGCACCGCCCCTCCACGGTGATGCTGGCCGACCGGGTGGCGCTGCTGTCTGGGGGCCGGATCGCCGCGGTCGGCACCCATCAGGAGCTGCTGCGCGACAACGCGGAGTACGCCTGGCTGATGTCGGGAGCCGAGCACGGCGATCCGGCCCGTACGGCGCGGGGGCACGAAGGCGCCGAGGGGCTTCCCGCCTCACCGGTGGGCGCCCCCGTCCAGCAGGTCCCCGCCGAGGAAGGCAGTGCCCGATGACCACGACCACCGACGACGCCTCGCTCCCGGCGGCCGAGGGCGACCACCGGGCGAAGAGTCCGGCCGCGCCCGAACCGCCCCTCTCCGACGACCCGTTCGACCAGGACGACCTGCCCGCGCCGCCCGGGGCGACGAGGGCGCTGCTGTTCTCGCTGCTGGCCCCGATGCGCGGCCGGGTCGCGGTGGCGGCGCTGCTCCTGCTGGTCCAGCAGGTCGCGATGCAGGCGGGCCCGCTGCTGGTGGCGTACGCGATCGACAGCGGGGTTCCGGCGTTCCGGGACCACGACTACGGCCCGCTGATCGCGGTCGCCGTCGGCTACGCACTGTGTTCCGTCGGCGCGGGCATCCTCCAGTACGGCTTCATCCGGGCCTCCGCGCGGATCAACCAGGACGTGCTGCTCGATCTGCGCGGCCGGATCTTCCGGCACGCGCAGGCGCTCAGCGTCGACTTCCACGAGCGCTACACCTCGGGCCGGCTGATCTCGCGCTCCACGACGGACGTGGAGTCGCTGCGGGAGCTGCTGAGCGAGGGGCTCCAGGAACTGATCGGCGTGGTCCTGTCGTTCGTGTCGATCTCGTTGGTGCTGCTCTGGCTGGACCTGGGGATCGGCGCGATCGCCACGCTCTCCTTCGTACCGCTGTATCTGATGGTCCGGATGTACCGGCGGCGGGCGTCCGTCGCGTTCACGGCGCGGTCGACGGCGATCGCTGCGGTGATCGTGAAGTTCGCGGAGACGATGAACGGCATCCGCCCGGTGCAGGCGTTCCGCCGGGAGCGGAGCAACGACGCCGTGTTCGGCGCGCTGAACAGCGACCACGAGCGGAGGAACGGCGACGCGATCCTGGAGATGGCGCGCTATGTCGTCGGCTCGCGGCTGATCGCGAACACGGCAGTGGCCGGCATGGTGCTGTGGGGCGCCTACCGGGTGGCGGACGGGACGCTGGCGCTCGGGGTGCTGGCGGCGGCGGTGCTGTATCTGCGCCGGCTGTACGACCCGATCGACCGGCTGGGGATGTTCCTCAACTCCTACGAGTCGGCGGCCGCCTCACTGACGAAGATCGCCGGTCTGCTGGCCCAGACGCCGAACGTCCCGGAGACCGACCGGCCCAGGGAGCTGCCGCCGCTCTCCGGCGAACTCCCGGGCCGGGAGGTCACGTTCGACGGGGTGCGGTTCGCCTACCGTACGGGCGGTGAGGTGCTGCCCACCTTCGACCTGCACATCCCTGCGGGCCGGACGGTGGCGGTCGTCGGCTCCACGGGCGCGGGCAAGTCCACGCTCGCCAAGCTGCTGGCCCGCTTCTACGACCCGACCGACGGCCGGGTCCTGCTGGACGGCACGGACCTGCGCGACCTGCACACCGCCGAGCTGCGGCGGGGCGTGGTGATGGTGACGCAGGAGGCGTTCCTGTTCTCCGGGACGGTCGCGGAGAACATCGCGATCGGCCGCCCGGACGCCACCCGCGAGGAGATCGAGCAGGCCGCGAAGGCGATCGGCGCGCACGACTTCATCGCCGCCCTGCCGGACGGCTACGACACCGACGTGCGCAAGCGGGGCGGGCGGATCTCGGCGGGCCAGCGGCAGTTGGTGGCCTTCGCCCGCGCCCTGCTGGCGAACCCGGCGGTACTGATCCTGGACGAGGCGACCAGTTCCCTGGACATCCCGGGCGAGCGGGCCGTGCAGCGGGCCATGGACACGGTGCTGCACGGCCGCACGGCGGTGGTGATCGCCCACCGGCTCTCCACGGTGGAGATCGCGGACCGGGTGCTGGTGATGGAGCACGGCCGGATCGTGGAGGACGGCGCGCCGGCCGAACTGATCGGCGGTACGGGGCGGTTCGCGGGGCTGCACCGGACGTGGAAGGACAGTCTGGCCTGAGAGCCTGTCGGGTGGCCTCTGACCCGGCGGCCACGCCCTGGCACGCACGCTTACAGCGTCGCCGAGATGCCCTGGTAGCTCCGCTACGGGGACATCCCGGCGCCTTGGAACCGCACGCACCGGACCGCGTCCGCCTTTCCGGTCGAAGGCCACCCGACAGGCCCTGAGCGGGGGGCATGCCGTACGACACCCCGGTCCAGGTGTGGCAGGTGCGCCGCGCGTAGTGACTCCTACGCGAAGGCAGGACCCACTCGGACGGCCGCCACCCGTTACCGCCACCCGGGCGCGATCACGGCCGCACCGGCCACCGCGTTCTCCATCGGCGTCACCTCCACCGCCCCGGCCGTCCCCGCCGGACGCGAGCGCCTGAGCACGCGAGCGCGAGCGTCCGGGCACCGTTCTCCACCCCGGGCCGCATCCTGACGGACCGGCACATTCCGGCGTGCGGATCTGGCCAGAACCCGACGCCGTCTCATCAGGCGGTCATCACGCCTCTCCCCGCCCGCGGCGGTGCGGTGCCCGTGGCGCACGAAACCTGTGACCACCCTGTGAATACCGGGCTCCCCAACTCCCGGTAACGCTGCGGCAACGATCGGCGAAACGTCCGCTCAACGAACATGACCTTTCCGGCAACGAACGAAAACCGGCCAAGTTGTTGACGCGCCCCTGACAGGCGTGGTCATCTGCTGACACTCTTCACCCCGTTCTGCGCACCGCCTGCACCGTCCGGACGGCCCGTCCAGCGCCGCCGGTACCCCCCTCGCAGAAGGAGTCCGCGTGAGATCCACGCCCAGCCGTCGCGCCACCGCGACCGGCGCTCTGATAGCCGCAGCAGCCCTCATAGCCGTCGCCGTTCCCTCCGGCGCCGCTACCGCCACCCCCGCCTCGGCCCCGCTCGGTGGCATCACCGCCGGCACGAAGGCCGACCCGGGAGCCCTGCCCGTCAAGCTCTCCCCCGCCCAGCGCGCGGAGCTGCTCAGCGAGGCCAACGCCACCAAGGCGGCCACCGCCAGGGAACTCGGTCTCGGGTCCACCGAGAAGCTCGTGGTCCGCGATGTCGTCCAGGACCGCGACGGCACGACGCACACCCGCTACGAGCGCACCCTGGACGGGCTTCCCGTCCTCGGCGGCGACCTCGTGGTCAAGGAGTCCGCGGCCGGGGCGACCGAGGGCGTCAGCAAGGCGTCGAGGGCGACCAGTGCGCAGCTGAAGGCCGTCGGCCTCACCGCCGACGTGGCCCCGGCCGCGGCCGAGAAGCAGGCGCTCGGCGCGGCGAAGGCCGAGGGCTCGAAGGCCAAGGAGGCCAGCGAGGCCCCGCGCAAGGTGGTGTGGCTGGGCAGCGGCGCGCCGCAGCTCGCGTACGAGACCGTGGTCGGCGGGCTCCAGCACGACGGCACCCCGAACGAGCTGCACGTACTCACCGACGCCTCCTCCGGCGAGAAGCTCTACGAGTGGCAGGCCGTCCACAACGGCACGGGCAACACGCAGTACGGCGGCCAGGTCACCCTCGGCACCGCGCCCTCGTACACGCTGACCGACACCACGCGCGGCAACCACAAGACGTACAACCTGAACCGGGGCAGCTCCGGCACCGGCACGCTGTTCTCCGGCCCGGACGACATCTGGGGCGACGGCACTCCGCAGAACGCCGAGACCGCGGGCGCCGACGCCCACTACGGAGCCGCGCTCACCTGGGACTACTTCAAGAACGTGCACGGCCGCAGTGGCATCCGGGGCGACGGTGTGGGCGCGTACTCCCGCGTCCACTACGGCAACAACTACGTCAACGCCTTCTGGCAGGACAGCTGCTTCTGCATGACGTACGGCGACGGCGCGAACAACGCCAAGCCGCTGACCTCCATCGACGTGGCCGCCCACGAGATGACCCACGGTCTCACCTCGAACACCGCGGGTCTCGTCTACAGCGGTGAGTCCGGCGGTCTCAACGAGGCGACGTCCGACATCTTCGCCGCCGCCGTCGAGTTCCACGCGAACAACTCCCAGGACCAGGGCGACTACCTGGTCGGCGAGAAGATCGACATCCGCGGCAACGGCACCCCGCTGCGCTACATGGACAAGCCGAGCAGGGACGGCAGCTCCAAGGACTACTGGTACTCCGGCATCGGCAACGTCGACGTGCACTACTCGTCGGGCCCGGCCAACCACTGGTACTACCTGCTCTCCGAGGGCAGCGGCGCCAAGACGATCAACGGCGTCAGCTACGACTCCCCGACCTCCGACGGGCTGCCGGTCACCGGCATCGGCCGGGACAAGGCCTCGCTGATCTGGTTCAAGGCGCTCACCACCAAGTTCACCTCGACGACCAACTACGCCGCCGCTCGCACCGGCACGCTCGCGGTCGCCAGTGAGCTGTACGGGGCCACCAGCCCCGAGTACGCGGCCGTGGCCCACGCCTGGGCCGGCATCAACGTGGGCGCCCGCCCCGGCGGCGGCGACCCGGGCGGCAAGGTGTTCGAGAACACCACCGTCGTGAACATCCCGGACGCGGGCGCGGCCGTCACCAGCTCGGTCACCGTCTCCGGTGTGGCCGGCAACGCGCCGAGCACCCTCAAGGTCGGCGTGGACATCACGCACACCTGGCGCGGTGACCTGGTCATCGACCTGGTGGCCCCGGACGGCACCGCCTACCGGCTGAAGAACTCCTCCTCCGGCGACTCCGCGGACAACGTGGTGGCGACCTACACGGTCAACGCCTCGTCCGAGGTGGCCAACGGGGTCTGGAAGCTGAAGGTCCAGGACGTCGCGCGGCAGGACACCGGGCGGATCAACAGCTTCAAGCTCACCTTCTGATCCCACCGGGTCTCACCGGCCCGGAGGGAGCACACACGGAACGGCCCGGGAGGGGTTCGCCCCCTCCCGGGCCGTTCGCCATGGCGCGCTCAGCGCATCAGCACGCCCGCGCCCTCCCCCATCACCTCGGTCGGCAGCGCGACCAGGCCCAGTTCGGCGCTGGTGGCCAGCAGCTCGTGGGCGGGCAGGACGCGCACGGTGTAGCCGTACGGTCCCGTCCGGTCCAGGGCGAGCGGTCCCTCGTACAGCCAGCGGTCCTCCAGGTCCTGGCCGCCCGCCGGCTTCAGCGGGAAGATCTGGGCGTCCGCGATGGCGTCGCCGGAGTCGACCCGGCCCGCCACCACCTGGACCTCCACGTCGTCGGGGGCCAGGCCGCCGAGCGCGATCCGCACCCGCAGCGCCAGGGTGGCGCCGAGCTCCGCCGAACCGCCCTCCGCGGTGTCGGTCACCGACTCCACATGATCGACGGAGACCCCGCGCCAGGCCGCCCTGACCTTGGCCTTCCACTGGGCGAGGTCCCGCGCGATTCCGGGCTCCAGGGCCCGCCGGGCCTGCGCGGCGGGGGCGTACAGGCGCTCCGTGTACTCGCGCACCATCCGCCCCGCGAGCACCTTCGGACCGAGGTTGACCAGGGTGGAGCGGACCATCTCGATCCAGCGGTCGGGCAGACCTCCGGCCCCCCGGTCGTAGAAACGCGGGGCGACCCGGTCCTCGATCAGGGCGTACAGGGCGTTCGACTCCAGCTCGTCGCGGCGGTCCTCGTCGACCGCCGAACCGTCGGCGGTGGGGATCTCCCAGCCGAAGTCCGGGTCGAACCACTCGTCCCACCAGCCGTCGCGCACGGACAGGTTGAGGCAGCCGTTCAGCGCCGCCTTCATCCCGCTCGTACCGCACGCCTCCAGCGGGCGGAGCGGGTTGTTGAGCCAGACGTCACAGCCCGGGTAGAGCTTCTGCGCCATGCCCATGCCGTAGTCCGGCAGGAAGACGATGCGGTGGCGCACCCGCGGGTCGTCCGCGAACCGGACCAGCTCCTGCACCAGCCGCTTGCCGCCGTCGTCGGCGGGGTGGGCCTTGCCCGCGACGACGATCTGGACCGGGTGCGTCGGGTGCAGCAGCAGTGCCCGCAGCCGGTCGCGGTCGCGGAGCATCAGCGTGAGCCGCTTGTACGAGGGGACCCGCCGGGCGAAGCCGATCGTCAGGACGTCCGGGTCGAGGACGCCGTCGATCCAGCCCAGCTCTGCGGTGCCCGCGCCGCGCCGGCGCCAGGAGGCGTAGAGGCGGCGGCGGACCTCGGTGACCAGTTGTCCGCGCAGGTCCCGACGCAGGTCCCAGATCTCCTGGTCGGCGATGCCGGTCACCGAGTCCCAGCGGCGGGGAGTGCCGGCCTGTGAGGAGTCCTCGTCGGCCACCGGGCCGCCCGCCAGCACCTGGTGGGCACGGCCCTCGCCGACCTGGCCCGCGCCGAGCCGGAACACCTCGGGGGCGACCCAGGTCGGTGCGTGGACCCCGTTGGTGATGGAGGTGATGGGCACCTCGGCGGGGTCGAACCCCGGCCAGAGCCCGGAGAACATCTCCCGGCTGACGGCCCCGTGCAGGGTGGAGACGCCGTTGGCGCGCTGGGCGAGCCGGAGGCCCATCACCGCCATGTTGAACAGCTCGGGCTCGCCGCCGGGACAGGTCTCGGTGCCGAGCCGGAGGATCTTCTCGGCGGGTACGCCGGACAGTTCGCCGTCGTCGCCGAAGTGGCGGGCGATCAGCTGCCGGTCGAAACGGTCTATCCCGGCGGGCACCGGGGTGTGGGTGGTGAAGACGGTCCCGGCCCGGACCACTTCGAGCGCGGCGTCGAACTCGAGTCCGGTGTCCGCCAGTTCACGGATGCGCTCCAGGCCGAGGAAGCCGGCGTGGCCCTCGTTGGTGTGGAACACCTCCGGCTCCGGGGTGCCGGTCAGCCGGCACCAGGTGCGCACCGCGCGCACCCCGCCGATGCCGAGCAGCATCTCCTGGAGCAGCCGGTGGTCGCTGCCGCCGCCGTACAGCCGGTCGGTGACGTCGCGTTCGCCCGGCGCGTTCTCCTCGACGTCGGAGTCGAGCAGGAGCAGCGGCACGCGGCCGACCCGGGCGAGCCAGACGCACGCGTGCAGCGAGCGTCCGCCGGGCAGGGCGAGGACGACGCGCGCCGGCGTGCCGTCGGCCTCGCGGACCAGGTCGAGCGGGAGTTCGTTGGGGTCGAGGACGGGATAGTGCTCCTGCTGCCAGCCCTCGCGCGAGAGGGTCTGGCGGAAGTAGCCGTGCCGGTAGAGCAGGCCGACGCCGATGAGCGGGACGCCGAGGTCGCTGGCGGCCTTGAGGTGGTCGCCGGCCAGGATGCCGAGGCCGCCGCTGTACTGGGGCAGCGCCGCGTTGACGCCGAATTCGGGTGAGAAGTAGGCCACGGCGGAGGGGAGTTCGGCTCCGGCGGCCAGCTGTTCCTGGTACCAGCGGGGGCCGTCGAGATACTCGGCCAGGTCCGCGGAGGCCTCGGCGAGGCGGGCGAGGTATTCCTCGTCCCCGGCCAGTTCGGCCAGCCGCCCGGCGGACAGCGAGCCGAGCAGGCGCACGGGGTCGGCGTCCGCGGGCCGCCAGCCCTCGGGGTCGGCGGACCGGAAGAGCTCACGGGTCTCGGTGTGCCACGACCATCGCAGGTTGCGCGCGAGGTCGTGGAGGGGTCGGAGGGGTTCGGGGAGGACAGGACGCACGGTGAATCGACGAATGGCCTTCACGTACTCCACCTTTACAGGGGACTTGCGCATCCGAGGGGACGCACGACGGTGTGCGTCCCTTCCGTCACCCCTGACGGTAGCGGCCGTCCGTGGCGGGCTGCCACGGCGCGCGGACGGCTCACCGGATCCGGGGCCGACCGCCGCGCGCCTCCCCACCGGCGCCCCATCCGCCTCGCCCGTGATCCCCCGTCACTCCGCTCACCTGGGGGTTTGGCCGATTTCCCCCCGTACGCAGCCTTGTGGACCTCCCTGCCACAGGGAAGGCTGCCGTGTGGCGCCACAGAACGGGTATCCGGAACCCGTGGGGGCGCTTCGGACTCCCCCCGCCCACCGGGGGCGTGCGCGTCGCGTGCGGCGGGGCCCGAGCGGTCGGCTACCACCGAGTAGTCGACGCAGCGCCGGATTTCCCACCCGCGGACGCGGGGAAGGCTTTCCCGGTACGCGGAACAACCCCGCACGACCCGGCCCGCAGACGTTCTCCGTGCATCCCGAAACATGCACGAAACCCCCGCGACCCACCCATTCGAGTGCCATTCGAGTGAACGCGGACAGGAGCGGCCATGCCCACAGCCCGTCAGCAGACAGCTGAGCAGCTACAAAGGACAGATCCCCGTCTTCGCGGCACACGCGGTCGGTCCTCCGCGCCCGTGCCGTCCCCCGTGCACGCCGAGCTCCTCCAGCCCTCAGGTGATTCCATGATCGGTCGTATTCCCGTCCTGGACGTCCGTCCTCTCGTCGACTGCGGCAGACGGGCGGCGAAGGCCGTCGCCGGTGAGACCTTCCAGGTCACCGCCACCGTCTTCCGCGAAGGCCACGACGCGGTGGCCGCCAACGTCGTCCTGCGCGATCCGAGCGGACGGGTCGGGCCGTGGACCCCGATGCGCGAGCTGGCGCAGGGAACGGACCGGTGGGGCGCGGAGGTCACCCCGGACTCCGAGGGCCGCTGGACGTACACGGTGGAGGCCTGGAGCGATCCGGTCACCACCTGGCGGCGCCACGCCGCGATCAAGATCCCGGCGGGCATCGACACCGACCTGGTACTGACGGAGGGCGCGGCGCTGCTGGAGCGGGCCGCCGCGGGCGTCCCGAAGAAGCACGGCCGGGAGGCGGTGCTGGCCGCGGTGGACGCGCTGCGCGACACCGCCCATCCGCCGGCCGCCCGGCTGGCCGCCGCCCTGACTCCGGCCGCCGACGCGGTCCTGGCCCGGTATCCGCTGCGCGAACTGGTCACCCGCTCCAAGCCGCTGGCGGTGCGCGTGGAGCGCGAGCGGGCGCTGTTCGGGTCGTGGTACGAGCTCTTCCCGCGCTCGGAGGGGGCGCGGCGGGAGCCGGTGGACCCTGCCGACACCTCGCCGGACGCGGAGACCCGGCTGGTCAGCGGCACCTTCCGGACGGCCGCCGAGCGGCTGCCCGCGGTCGCCGCCATGGGGTTCGACGTCGTGTACCTGCCCCCGATCCACCCGATCGGGACCACCCACCGCAAGGGCCCGGACAACAGTCTGACGCCCGGGAAGCACGACCCGGGCGTGCCATGGGCGATCGGCTCGCCGGACGGCGGACACGACGCGGTCCACCCGGAGCTGGGCACGCTGGAGGACTTCGACCACTTCGTCTCCGTGGCCCGCAATCTGCGGATGGAGATCGCGCTGGACTTCGCGCTCCAGTGCTCGCCGGACCACCCGTGGGTCAAGGAGCACCCGGACTGGTTCCACCACCGCCCCGACGGTTCGATCGCGTACGCCGAGAACCCGCCGAAGAAGTACCAGGACATCTATCCGATCGCCTTCGACAAGGACATGCGCGGTCTGGTGGCGGAGACCTCACGGATCCTGCGCCTCTGGATGGACCACGGCGTGCGCATCTTCCGGGTCGACAACCCGCACACCAAGCCGGTGGTCTTCTGGGAGAAGGTCATCGCCGAGATCAACGGCACCGACCCCGACGTCATCTTCCTGGCGGAGGCGTTCACCCGCCCGGCGATGATGCACACCCTGGGCGCGGTCGGCTTCCAGCAGTCGTACACGTACTTCACCTGGCGCAACACCAAGCAGGAGCTGACGGAGTACGTCACGGAGCTGTCCGGCGACGCCGCCTCGTACATGCGGCCCAACTTCTTCGTGAACACCCCCGACATCCTTCCCGGCTACCTCCAGGAGGGCGGCCGCCCTGCCTTCGAGGCACGGGCGGTCCTGGCCGCGACACTCGCCCCGTCCTGGGGCGTGTACGCGGGATTCGAGCTGTGCGAGAACACTCCGGCCAAGCCGGGGAGCGAGGAGTACCTGCACTCGGAGAAGTACGAACTGCGCCCGAGGGACTGGGATTCGGCGGAACGCGAAGGCCGCACGCTGACGCCCCTGATCACCTCGCTGAACCGGATCCGCCGGCGTAACCCCGCTCTGCGGCAGCTGCGCGACGTCCACTTCCACCACACCGACAACGAAGCGCTGATCGCCTACAGCAAGCGCTCCGGAGCGAACACCGTTCTGGTGGTCGTGAACCTCGACCCGCACCACACCCAGGAGGCCACGGTCTCGTTGGACATGGAGCGACTCGGCCTCTCATGGCACGAGCGCGTACCGGTGCGCGACGAGCTCACCGGCGATACCTACCACTGGGGCAGGGCCTTCTACGTGCGCCTGGAGCCGGGCATCACGCCCGCGCACATCGCCGTCCTGCGACCGTCCCCGCCGACCGGAGGGTCACCCACACCATGATCGTCAATGAGCCTGTCCACGACACGTTCGAGGACACTCCCGCCAAGGACCGCGATCCCGACTGGTTCAAGCGCGCCGTCTTCTACGAGGTGCTCGTCCGGTCCTTCCAGGACTCCAACGGCGACGGAATCGGAGACCTCAAGGGCATCACCGCCAAGCTGGACTACCTCCAGTGGCTCGGCGTCGACTGCCTCTGGCTGCCGCCGTTCTTCAAGTCGCCGCTGCGCGACGGCGGCTACGACGTCTCCGACTACACCGCCGTCCTGCCGGAGTTCGGCGACCTCGCCGACTTCGTGGAGTTCGTGGACGCCTCGCACCAGCGGGGCATGCGCGTCATCATCGACTTCGTCATGAACCACACGAGCGATCAGCACGAGTGGTTCCAGCAGTCCCGCACCGACCCGGAAGGGCCGTACGGCGACTACTACGTCTGGGCGGACGACGACAAGCAGTTCCAGGACGCCCGGATCATCTTCGTCGACACCGAGACGTCCAACTGGACGTTCGACCCGGTGCGCAAGCAGTACTACTGGCACCGCTTCTTCTCGCACCAGCCGGACCTCAACTACGAGAACCCGGCGGTGCAGGAGGAGATCCTCGCGGCCCTGCGGTTCTGGCTGGACCTGGGCATCGACGGCTTCCGGGTCGACGCGGTGCCCTACCTCTACCAGCGCGAGGGCACCAACTGCGAGAACCTCCCCGAGACCCACCACTTCCTCAAGCGGGTCCGCAAGGAGATCGACGCCAACTACCCGGACACCGTGCTCCTCGCCGAGGCCAACCAGTGGCCGGAGGACGTCGTCGACTACTTCGGCGACTACGAGCAGGGCGGCGACGAGTGCCACATGGCGTTCCACTTCCCCGTGATGCCGCGGATCTTCATGGCGGTGCGCCGCGAGAGCCGCTACCCGGTCTCCGAGATCCTGGCCAAGACCCCGGCCATCCCGAAGAACTGCCAGTGGGGCATCTTCCTGCGCAACCACGACGAGCTCACGCTCGAAATGGTCACGGACGAAGAGCGCGACTACATGTACGCGGAGTACGCCAAGGACCCGCGGATGCGCGCCAACATCGGCATCCGGCGGCGCCTGGCCCCGCTGCTGGACAACGACCGCAACCAGATCGAGCTGTTCACCGCGCTGCTGCTGTCGCTGCCCGGCTCCCCGATCCTCTACTACGGGGACGAGATCGGGATGGGCGACAACATCTGGCTGGGCGACCGGGACGCGGTGCGCACCCCGATGCAGTGGACGCCCGACCGCAACGCCGGCTTCTCCTCCAGCGATCCGGGGCGGCTCTACCTCCCCACGATCATGGACCCGGTCTACGGCTACCAGGTCACCAACGTCGAGGCGTCGATGGCCTCGCCGTCCTCGCTGCTGCACTGGACCCGCCGGATGATCGAGATCCGTAAGCAGAATCCGGCCTTCGGTCTCGGCGAGTACACCGAACTGCCCTCCTCCAACCCGGCGGTGCTGGCGTTCACCCGCGAGTACAAGGACGACCTCGTCCTGTGCGTGCACAACTTCTCGCGGTTCGCGCAGCCGACGGAGCTGGACCTGCGATCGTTCAACGGACGTCATCCGGTGGAACTGATCGGCGGGGTACGCTTCCCGGCCATCGGCCAGTGGCCCTACCTGCTGACCCTCGCGGGACACGGCTTCTACTGGTTCCGGCTGCGCAAGGACGCGCCGCCGGCCTGATGCCCCACCTCCCTGTGCGGGGCGGTTTCCACCGTCCCGCACGGGGCACTCTGACCCTCATCGGGCCTTCGCGGCGCACCGATCGAGGCTTCACGGTTCCGCCGTTCGAGTCCGTACGGACCCTCCTCTCCCGACACGTCCCGCACAGCCGGACAGCCATTGCCGTAATCCGGGACACTCTTCGCATCCTGTGGTGTGCCCGGGGAAAGGACGCGATGCCATGTCGGAGGCTGCATCCACTCACGTCGCCCTGGCGAAGAGCACGAGGAACAGCGCAACACTCAGCAGCACGCCGGACGGGGCCCTGCTCCCGTCCCTCGCCCCGCTGCTCCACGCGTGGCTGCCCCGGCAGCGGTGGTTCGCCGGCAAAGGCCGGCCGGTCAGCGGCTTCTCCCTGGTCTCCGCCACGGAGATGCTGCCGCTGGACGGCACGGCGGGCCCGGGGCTCCTGCACCTGCTGCTGCGGGTCGAGCAGCCCTCCCAGGCCCGCCCGGCCGAGGACTGCTACCAGCTCCTCCTCGGCGCAAGAACGTCACTGCCGCCGCTGCTCGCGGGCGCATTGATCGGCCGGGTGGAGCGGGGCCCGCTCGCCGGACGGACCGTCTACGACGCCCTGCACGACCCGCGGCTGGCCGATCTGCTGCTGGAACGCTTCCGCCACCCCGGGATCCTCGGCTCGCTGCGCTTCCAGCGGACCGCCGCGATCCCGGCCGGTCTGGTGCCCCGGGTGCTGGACGCCGAACAGTCCAACTCCTCGCTCGTCTACGGGGACGCGTTCATCCTCAAGATCTTCCGGCGCGTCTTCCCGGGCACCAACCCCGACCTGGAGCTGCCCCTCGCGCTCGCCGGCGAGGGGTGCGCGCGGGTGCCTGCCCCGGTCGCCTGGTTCGAGGCGCCGGGACCCGAGCCGCTCACCCTCGGCGTCCTCCAGCCCTTCCTGCACGGTGCGCGTGACGGCTGGCAGCTCGCGCTGGCCGCGCTCGCCGCTGGCCGTGACTTCCTGCCGGAGGCGCGGGCGCTGGGCCGGGCCACCGCCGAGGTGCACACCGCGCTCGCCGTCGCGCTGCCGACCCCGGCGCTGCGCGGCACCCAGACCCGGCAGCTCGTCTCCCAGATGACCCAGCGGCTGGAGGCCGCCGCCCATGCGGTCCCGGCGCTCGTGCCGTACGTCCCCGGACTGCGTGCCGCGTTCGACGCGGTGACGGACCTCGGGGTGCGGGGCAGCGGCTGGGCCCAGCAGCGGGTGCACGGTGATCTCCACCTCGGGCAGACCCTGCGCTCCGCCGACGGTTTCTGGTCACTGATCGACTTCGAGGGCGAACCGGCCCGGCCCCTGCCCGAGCGCCGCAGGCCCGCGCCTCCGGTGCGCGACGTGGCGGGCATGCTGCGCTCCTTCGACTACGCGGCCCGCTCGCACCGACCGTGGAACCCGAAGTGGGCGGCCCGCTGCCGTGCCGCCTACTGCGAGGGCTACGCGCAGGCGTCGGGCAGCGACCCGCGCGGCGAACCGGAGCTGCTGCGCGCCCACGAGACCGACAAGGCCGTGTACGAGGTGCTGTACGAGGCGCGGCACCGCCCCGACTGGCTGCCGGTTCCGATGGCGGCCATCCAACGGCTGGCCCAGTCCGCCGCGGCCTGATCCGGGCCGCTCCCACCCTCTCCCCGCTCCCCCTCTCCACCGCCCGCGCCGCTTGACCGTATGGCTCCCCTCCGCCCGTGCTCCTCCCCCTTACACCCTCCGAGGAGGCAGTCCCTGTGACCGCCCGCAAGCCATCCCGCAAGGCATCCCGCAAGTCCGCCGAAGTGCCGGTCGAGGTCCCCGCCGAGGCTCCCGCCGAAGCCGTCGTCGAAGCCGCCGCCGGCGGGGCTCCCGCGCCCGCCGCGCCCACCACCGAGGCCGCGCACGCCAAGCGCGCCCGGACCGAGCGGACGGGCGCGGTCCCGCCGCGCCCCCGGCGGGCCGGCGACGGCCAGGGCGCGCGTCCCGCACCGGCCCTGGACGGCGCGGACCGCGGCCGGCTGCTGGCCGGCGACCACCACGCGCCGCACGACGTGCTCGGCGCGCACCCGATCCCCGGCGGGGTGCTCGTCCGGGCGCTGCGGCCGTTCGCGCGGTCCGTCACGGTGCTGGCGACCGGGCTGCGGGCCGCGCTGCACGACGACGGCGACGGCTTCTTCTCCGGTGTGCTGCCGGTGCCGGGAGTGCCCGCCTACCGGCTCGAAGTGGCGTACGACGACAACACCATCGAGGTGGACGACCCGTACCGCTTCTGGCCCGCTATCGGCGAACTCGATCTGCATCTGATCGGCGAGGGCCGCCACGAGGAGCTGTGGCGGGCGCTCGGCGCGGAGCCGATGGAGCACCAGGGGGTGGCCGGGACGCGGTTCACCCTCTGGGCGCCGAACGCGCGCGGCGTGCGGATCGCCGGCGACTTCAACTACTGGGACGGCACCGGCTTCCCGATGCGTTCACTCGGCTCGACCGGGGTGTGGGAGCTGTTCCTGCCCGGGGTCGGCGAGGGCGCGCTGTACAAGTACGACATCTGCCGCCCGGACGGCTCGCACACCGTGCGGGCCGACCCGATGGCCCGGCGTACGGAGGTGCCGCCCGCGACCGCCTCGATCGTCACCGCGTCGCACCACCAGTGGCAGGACGCGGACTGGATGGCGCACCGGGGCGACCGGCCGGTCCACGAGGCGCCGTTCTCCGTGTACGAGGTCCATCTCGGCTCGTGGCGGCCGGGACTGACGTATCGCCAGTTGGCTGCGCAGCTTCCGGCGTACGTCAAGGACCTGGGCTTCACGCACGTGGAGCTGATGCCGGTCTCCGAGCACCCCTTCGGCGGCTCCTGGGGCTATCAGGTCACCGGCTTCTACGCGCCGACCTCGCGGATGGGCACCCCGGACGACTTCCGTTTCCTGGTGGACGCCCTGCACCGGGCGGGCATCGGCGTGATCATGGACTGGGTTCCGGCTCATTTCCCGCGCGACGACTGGGCGCTGGCCGAGTTCGACGGACGGCCGCTGTACGAGCACTCCGACCCGCAGCGCGCGGCGCACCCGGACTGGGGGACGCTGGAGTTCGACTACGGCCGCACGGAGGTACGCAACTTCCTGGTCGCCAACGCCACGTACTGGTGCGAGGAGTTCCACATCGACGGGCTGCGGGTCGACGCGGTGGCCTCGATGCTCTACCTCGACTACTCCCGTGAGGACGGCCAGTGGTCGCCCAACGACCAGGGCGGGCGGGAGAACTGGGACGCGGTCGCCTTCCTCCAGGAGATGAACGCGACCGTCTACCGCCGCAACCCCGGTGTCGTCACCATCGCCGAGGAGTCCACCGCCTGGGACGGCGTCACCCGGCCCACCGATGGCGGGGGCCTGGGTTTCGGGCTGAAGTGGAACATGGGCTGGATGCACGACTCGCTGCAGTACGTGGCGAAGGATCCGATCCACCGCAAGTACCACCACGACGAGATGACGTTCTCGATGGTGTACGCGTACAGCGAGAACTACGTGCTGCCCATCTCGCACGACGAGGTGGTGCACGGCAAGCAGGCTCTGGTGGCGAAGATGCCCGGCGACTGGTGGCAGCAGCGCGCCAACCACCGCGCCTATCTGGGCTTCATGTGGGCCCACCCCGGCAAGCAACTCCTCTTCATGGGACAGGAGTTCGCCCAGGGCGCGGAGTGGTCCGAGGGGCACGGCCCGGACTGGTGGCTGCTGGACCCCTCCTACGAGGCGTCCGGCGACCACCGCGGGGTGCGGACCCTGGTCGGCGACCTGAACGCGGTGTACGGGGCGGTGCCCGCGCTGTGGCAGCGCGACACCGTGCCGGAGGGGTTCAGCTGGGTGGACGGCGGGGCGGCCGAGGACAACGTGTTCGCGTTCCTGCGGTACGACGCCGACGGCTCCCCGCTGCTCGCGGTCTCGCACTTCTCGCCGGCGGTGCGGCACGACTACCGCCTCGGGGTGCCGGAGACCGGCGCGGAGGGCTGGGTCGAGGTCCTGAACACCGACGCGGCCCGGTACGGCGGCGGCGACGTGCGCAACGAGGAGCCGCTGAAGGCGGAGGCGGTGCCCGCGCACGGCCGCCCGTCCAGCATCTCGCTGACGCTGCCGCCGCTGGCGACGGTGTGGTTCCGCCCGGCGTAGCCCGCCCGGTGTGAACGCCCCGGGGCCCGTACCGCGTCGATGACGACGTGGTGCGGGCCCCTCCCCCGTTGTGGCGGGTCAGCGATCGGCGGCCATCACCTCGACGATGCTCGACCAGGACTCGGGGCCGTGGCCCTCGGCGATCGCGCGGTCGGCGATGCCCTTGAGCGCGGTGAGCTGCGAGACGTCCAGACCGCGGTCCTTCGCCGTGTGCAGGATGTGGTCGACACTGGCCGCCATCATGGCGAGGTTCGCGCCCTCGCCCGTGTACGTACGGGTGTCGATGTCGGTCGCCGTGTACGCGGCGATCGGCGGCAGGATGCCCGCGATCGTGTTGAGGTACGGGGCCAGCGACGCACCGTCGACGCCCTCCGCGCGGGCCAGCGCGAAGGCGTGGACGAGGCCGCCCATGGCTCCGTAGAAGAAGTCCAGCATCGCCATGTCGTAGGCGGCGGCCAGCCCGTGGTCCTCGCCGAGGAAGGTTGCAGGCTCGCCGAGCGCCTTGAGGGTGGACTCGTGTGCCTCGAAGGCGGCCCGGTCGCCGGAGTGGAAGATCAGCGCGTCCGCCGAGCCGACCACGTCGACCGGCACCATGATCGCCCCGTCGAGGTAGGACAGGGAGTGCTTCTCGGCCCAGGCGGCGGCCTGCCGCGAACGGTTCGGGGTGTCCGAGGTGAGGTTGACCAGGACCCGTCCCCGCAGCGCTTCGGCCAGCGGTTCGAGTACCGCGTCGGAGGCGTCGTAGTCGACGAGGCAGACGACCACGAGTCCGCTCGCCCGTACGGCCTCCTCGGCGGACGCGGCCCGCACCGCGCCCCGGGCCACAAGGTCCTCGCCCTTTCCGGGGGAACGGTTCCAGATCGTGGTGGGGTGACCGGCGGACAGGAAGGCGCCGGCCAGCGCGCGGCCCATGTCGCCGAGGCCGAGGACGGTGACGGGGGTGGGTTCGGTGGTCGTGTTCGCTTGCGTCATGGGGACCATGCTGGACGGGCGGACGGGACCTGCCCAGAACCCACTTGACGGTCAGATACGCACTTTCGGGAAAGGATCCAGCTCAGGGCGTTCCGCCTGGTCAGGATCCGTTCCCCCTCGCCTCGTCAGGTCCGGGGTCCGTTCCGGCCTGAACCCCCTTGATCGGTGCGATCGTTCCGACGCCGAGATCCGGCTCCGGTCCGGCGGCGAGCGCCGGCGCGGCGCCCAGCGCCACCAGCGCGGTGGCGGCTATGGCGGCGGTCCCGCCGCGGAGGGTCCGGCGGCGGGAAGGGGTGAAGCGCATGGAGGTCCTTCGGTCGTGGGGCTCGTGGGGCGGACTGCGGTCCTTCACTTCTCAAGACCCTTGCGGAGCAGGGAGGGTTGCAGCGGGCGGCCGGTGCGTGACGCGGGAGCGACGCGAGGACACCCGTACCGGGGAGATACGGGTGTCCTCGTGTGGGGGGTGCCGCAGCGGCTCGGTTGCGGGGTCTCCGGCCGGTCAGACCCTGGCGGGTTGCTCGGGGGCGGTGTCCCGCTGCTCGGGGACCTCTCCGGAGCCTGCCGGGTCTCCGGCGGGGCCGTGGCCGTCGTCGAGAAGGGTCTTCTCGTCGAACGGGACGCGGCCGGCCAGCACCTCGTTCACCCGGTCCTTGTCGATCTCCTTGGTCCAGTGCCCGACCAGGACCGTGGCGACCGCGTTGCCCGCGAAGTTGGTCAGCGCGCGGGCCTCGCTCATGAAGCGGTCGATGCCGACGATCAGGCCGACGCCGTCGACGAGTTCGGGGCGGTGCGACTGGAGTCCGCCGGCCAGGGTCGCCAGGCCCGCCCCGGTCACGCCCGCCGCGCCCTTCGAGGCGATGACCATGAAGACCAGCAGCGAGATCTGCTCGCCCGCGCTCAGCGGGTCGCCCATCGCGTTGGCGATGAACAGCGAGGACATCGTGAGGTAGATCGCGGTGCCGTCGAGGTTGAAGGAGTAGCCGGTCGGCACGGTGATGCCGACGACGGGCTTGCTGACGCCCAGGTGCTCCATCTTCGCGATCAGCCGCGGCAGGGCCGACTCGGAGGAGGAGGTGGACAGGATGAGCAGGAACTCGCGGCCCAGGTACTTCAGCAGCGAGAACAGGTTCACCCCGGCGACCAGGCGCAGGATCACGCCGAGCACCACGAAGACGAACAGCGCACAGGTGACGTAGAAACCGATCATGATGATCGCCAGCGACTTCAGGGCGTCGAGGCCGGTCTCGCCGACCACCGCGGCGATCGCGCCGAACGCGCCGACCGGGGCGACCCACATGATCATGGCGAGGATGCGGAAGACGAGGCGCTGGATGTGGGTGATGCCGCGGATGACCGGCTCACCGGTCCTGCCCATCGCCTGGAGCGCGAAGCCCGCGAGGAGCGCGACGAGCAGGGTCTGGAGGACCTCGCCCTCGGTGAAGGCGGAGACGATCGTGGTCGGGATGATGCCGAGCAGGAAGTCCACGGTGGACTCGCTCGCGCCCGACGCCTGCGCCTCGCCCGCGGCCCGCGCCTGCTCGGTGACGTGGAGGGTGGAGCCGGGCTCCAGGACGTTGCCGACCAGCAGGCCGATGGCGAGGGCCACGGTCGACATGACCAGGAAGTAGCCGAGGGCCAGACCGCCGACCGCGCCGACCTTGGCGGCCTTGCGCACCGAGCCGACGCCCAGCACGATCGTGCAGAAGATGATCGGCGAGATCATCATCTTGATCAGGTTCACGAAGCCGGCCCCGATGGGCTTCAGCTCGACGGCCACCCCGGGGGCGACGAATCCGACGAGGATGCCGAGCGCGACGGCACCGATGACGGCGATGTACAGATAGTGGGTTCGGTCCCGCTGTTTGGCTGCCACTGCCACGGCTGGCTCCTCGGCTCGGTCACGGCGCCCCCGTCCCTGGGGGCTCCGGCGACTATCCACCGCCCTGTGACCCCGGTCACCCTTGTGTTCATATCGTTCACGGTCGCTTTCCGGCCATCCATAAGGCACCAGGCCGGGCCAGGCAGACTGTGGGGTATGCGCCTCCCTCGCACCCTCCCTCGCAGCCTGGCGGGCCAGCTCTTCGCCATGCAGGTCGTGCTCATCGCCGCGGTGGTGGCCGGGTGCGCCGTGTTCGCGTACGTCTCGGGCAGCGCGCAGGCCGAGGAGACGGCCGCCCGGCAGGTGCGGGTGGCCGCCCTCGCGGTGGCCGATTCCCCCTCCGTACGGGAGGCGATCCGTACCCCGGACCCGTCCGCCGTACTCCAGCCGTACGCGGAGCGGGTGCGCGAGGACACCGGGATCACCTTCGTCACGATCATGGACACCGAGCGGGTGCGCTGGACGCATCCGGACACGGCGCGGATCGGCGACACCTTCCTCGGGAACACCGCGAAGGCCCTGCGCGGGCAGACCTTCACCGAGACGTACACCGGCACGCTGGGCCCCTCGATACGGGTGGTGACCCCGATCCGCGACGACGGGCGGATCGTCGGCCTGGTCAGCGCGGGCATCACGGTGGACCGGGTCTCCTCGCAGGTACGGGACCAGCTCGGGGCCCTCGCCCTCGCGGCGGGCGGGGCCCTGGCCCTCGGCGGGATCGGTACGTACGTGGTCAACGCCCGGCTGCGGCGGCACACCCACGGGATGAACGCCGCCGAGCTGAGCCGGCTGCACGACTACCACCAGGCCACGCTGCACGCGGTGCGCGAGGGGCTGCTGATGCTGGACGGGCGGCGGCGGGTCGCGCTGATCAACGACGCCGGGCGGGAGCTGCTGGGCCTGGGGCCGGACGCGGAGGCGGTCGGCCTCACGGTCGACGAGCTGGCCCTGCCCGCGCCGCTGACCGGGGCGCTGCTGGCGTCGGAGGCGCGCGTGGACGAGCTGCACCTGACGGCGGATCGGGTCGTCGTGGTCAACACCCGTCCGGTGGTGGGCGGTGAGCGGCGGGGCACCGTGGTGACCCTGCGGGACCGCACCGAGCTGCAGGCGCTGACCGGTGAGCTGGACTCCGAGCGCGGTTTCACCCAGGCGCTGCGCTCCCAGGCCCACGAGGCGGCGAACCGGCTGCACACCGTGGTGTCGCTGATCGAGCTGGGCCGGGTGGCGGAGGCGGTGGACTTCGCGACGGCGGAGCTGGAGCTGGCGCAGGTGCTGACCGACCGGGTGGTGGGCGCGGTGGAGGAGCCGGTGCTGGCGGCGCTGCTGCTCGGCAAGGCGGCCCAGGCCAACGAGCGGGGTGTGGAGCTGGTGCTCGCGGAGGACAGCCTGATCGACGACGGGGCGCTGCCGCCGTCGCTGGCCCAGCGCGACCTGGTGACGATCCTGGGCAATCTGATCGACAACGCGGTGGAAGCGGCTTCGGACGGCCCCGAGGACGGCTCCGACGGTGGCGCCGGCGACGGCTGCGGGGTGGTCCCCGCGCCCCGTGCGCCCGGGGGTCCGGCGGGGCGGGCCCGGGTCACGGTGACCGCGCTCGCGGACGAGCGGGAGCTGTTGCTGCGGGTCGCGGACACGGGCGCGGGCATCGGCGCGGAGGCGGCGGACGAGGTGTTCCGGCGCGGCTGGTCGACGCACGGGGCGGGGCGCGGCCTCGGCCTGGCACTGGTGCGGCAGGCGGCGTACCGCAACGGGGGCACGGTGGAGCTGGACGCGGGTCCGGAGGGCGGCGCGCGGTTCACCGTACGGCTGCCCCTCCCGGCCCGGACGGCGGCAGGATCGCGGCCCGAGTCCACGTCCACGTCCGAGGAGGTCACGGCATGATCCGGGTGCTGGTGGTGGAGGACGATCCGGTGGCCGCAGACGCCCACCAGATGTACGTGGAGCGGGTCGAGGGGTTCACGGTGACGGCGGTGGCGCACACCCGGGCGGCGGCGGTGCGGGCGCTGGAGCGGACGCCGGTGGACCTGCTGCTGCTCGACCTCTATCTGCCCGACGGGCACGGGCTCGGGCTGCTGCGCTCGCTGCGGGCGTCCGGACACGGGGCGGACGTGATCGCGGTGACCTCGGCCCGGGATCTCGCGGTGGTACGGGAGGGGGTGTCGCTCGGCGTCGTGCAGTACGTGCTGAAGCCGTTCACGTATCCCACGCTGCGGGACCGGCTGGTGCGGTACGCGGAGTTCCGGGGCGTCGCCGGGGAGGCGAGCGGACAGGAGGAGGTGGACCGGGCGCTGGGCGCGCTGCGGGTCGCGCATCCGGCCGCGCTGCCCAAAGGGCTCAGCGGCCCGACGCTGGATGCGGTGACCCGGGTGCTGAAGGAGTCGCCGGAGGGGGTGACCGCGGCCGCCGCCGGGGGACGGCTGGGCATCTCCCGGATCACGGCCCGGCGATATCTGGAACACCTGGTGGCCATCGGGAGCGCGGCGAGGCGTCCGCATTATGGGCAGGTCGGCCGACCGGAGCTGCACTACAGCTGGCTGGCCGCGGGGCGCTGACGGTACCCCGCGCTTCGGCCGACAAGCGCTTGCCGGTCGGTTTCGCAGCTCCGGCGGGCCTTATCGGCCGAGGAAAAGAAAGCGCTGGTGGGGCCGCGTTGACGTACCGCCCGCCCGGTTCGCAGCTGGATGTTCCTACGAAGCGTGATCTATGGGGAACGTACCGTAGCCAGGGCGGAAATGGACTTCTACGGTGGGCCCGTGCACCCCTCCCCGCCGTTCAACGCCCCCGCCGCGCGCCGTCTCCGCGAGGCACTGGGGATGGCTCCCGGCCATGTCGCCTACGGGCTCGCCGCCCAGTACGGGCTCCGGACCAGCGCAGAGACCGTCATCGCCTGGGAACGCGGTCTCGCGACCCCCGGGGAACGCGAGCTGACCGCCCTCGCCGGCGTCCTCTGGTGCGCCCCCGGGGAGCTGCTGGCCGCCGCCGGCACCCTGCGCGAGCACCGGATGACCCGGGATCTGACCGTGGACGACCTGGCCCGCCGGCTGGGGATGACGGGCGCCTCGTACCTCCGGATGGAGGAGTCGGGGCGCTGGCGGGGCAACGAGAAGCAGTCGGCGGCGCTGTGCCGGGCGCTGGATCTGTCGGCGGCGCAGTTCCTCACCGCGACGGGCCGCGACGAGGAGCTGGCGGAGCTGCTGAGCAGCGCGGTCACCACGCGCTGGCAGGCGTACGTCCGGCCGGTGGCCAAGCTCGTCCCGCTGGACCGGGCGCTGATCCAGGACGTGCTGGAACAACTGCACACCGATTACCAGGCCCTGATGGTCTCCACGCTGAGCTGGAGCAGCACGGGCCAGGAACGCTCCGGGTCGACGGGCGACGCGGGCCGGGGATCACCCCGATACATCCAGTATCGGGGCGACCCTCCGCCTTGCGATCGCACGCACCAGACGCCGCCGAGCCCGCCCTCCGGGCGGACGGCGCTACTTGCGAAACACGCCCTAGCTTGCGAAACACGCCCTAGAAGACCGACTCGGCCTCGTACATCCGCTCGACGGGCACCCTCTTCAGCTGGGTGACGGCGTCGGCGAGCGGGACCATGGCGATGTCGTTGCCGCGCAGGGCGGTCATCCGGCCGAAGTCGCCGCGGTGCACGGCCTCCACGGCGTTCCAGCCGAAGCGGGTGGCGAGCACCCGGTCGTACGCGGTCGGCGTGCCGCCGCGCTGGACATGGCCGAGAATGACCGGCCGGGCCTCCTTGCCGAGCCGGGTCTCCAGCTCGACGGCGAGGCGGTTGCCGATGCCCTGGAAGCGCTCGTGGCCGTACTGGTCGATCGCGCCCTTGGCGTACGGCATGGAGCCCTCGGCCGGATGCGCGCCCTCGGCGACGCAGATGACGGCGAACTTCTTGCCGCGCGCGAACCGCTCCTCGACCATCTTGACGAGGTCGTCGACCTGGAAGGGACGCTCGGGCAGGCAGATGCCGTGGGCACCGCCGGCCATCCCGGACTCGAGGGCGATCCAGCCCGCGTGCCGGCCCATGACCTCGACGACCATCACCCGCTGGTGGGACTCGGCGGTGGTCTTGAGACGGTCTATGGCCTCGGTCGCGACGCCCACCGCCGTGTCGAACCCGAAGGTCCGGTCGGTGGCGGAGATGTCGTTGTCGATGGTCTTCGGGACGCCGACGACCGGCATGCCCGCGTCGGAGAGCATCCGGGCCGCGGTGAGCGTTCCCTCGCCGCCGATCGGGATGAGCGCGTCGATGTCGTAACGGCGGGCCAGCTCCTCGCAGTTCTCGGCGGCCTCGCGCAGCCGGTCGCGCTCCAGGCGGGCCGAGCCGAGGATGGTGCCGCCGCGGGCGAGGATGCCGCTGACCGCGTTGAGGTCGAGGGGGCGGAAGTGGCCGTCGAGCAGCCCCTTGAAACCGTCCTCGAAGCCGATGACCTCGTCGCCGTGGCCCACGACGGCCCGGTGGACGACCGACCGGATCACTGCGTTCAGGCCGGGGCAGTCGCCGCCCGCGGTGAGAATTCCGATGCGCATCGAGGTGTGTCTCCTGCTCGTTAGTCGCGCTCTTCCGGGAGGCCGACCGAGGGCCTGTCGTCTGGATCAGGGCGGGCTCGCGGGCCCTGATCCACACGACAGGCCCGTGGCGGCCCCCGTGCCCTGAACCAGGACGAGTGTCCCACGCCCGGCACGGACCCCGCGCTTTCGACCGAGCCGGGGGGAAGCGGGTAGGAGGAGTCCGGAGGCCGACGACCTCCGGCGGGCGGTATAGCGACCCCCGCAGGTATCGTCAAGAGGCAATGCAGGCCAATGGCCGCACCCCGCGGAAAGCCGGGGACAGCGCGGGGAGATCCCCACGTCCTGGAGGGACCGCGGGTCGCGGCACCGCACAACGACGGGAGAGCACGCGTGGCGCGCAGCGTGTACGTGACCGGGATCGACCGGGGGGACGGCCGCCAGGTCGTCGAGCTGGGAGTCATGGAACTACTGACGCGTCAGGTGGACCGGGTCGGTGTCTTCCGCCCGCTCGTCCATGACGGACCCGACCGGCTCTACGAGCTGCTGCGGGCCCGCTACCGGCTCTCGCAGAGCCCGGCCACCGTCTACGGCCTGGACTACCACGAGGCCTCCGCCGTGCAGGCGGAGAAGGGTACCGACGAGCTGGTCTCCCGGCTCGTCGAACGCTTCCACCAGGTGGCCCGGGAGTACGAGGTGGTCCTCGTCCTGGGCAGCGACTTCGCCGCCACCCAGCTCCCCGACGAGCTGGCGCTGAACGCCCGCCTCGCCAACGAGTTCGGCGCGTCGGTGATCGCGGTGGTCGGCGGCAAGGGCCAGACCGCGGAGTCCGTCCGCGCCGAGACCCGTAACGCGTACCGCGCCTACGCCGGTCTCGGCTGCGACGTGCTGGCCATGGTGGTGAACCGGGTCGCCGCCGAGGACCGCGCGACGATCGCGGAGCGGCTCGCGGCCCGGCTGCCGGTGCCCGTCTCCGTACTGCCGGACGACCCGGCGCTCTCGGCCCCCACGGTCGCCCAGATCACGGCGGCGCTGGACGGCACGGTGCTGCTCGGCGACGACTCGGGGCTCGCGCGCGACGCGCTGGACTTCGTGTTCGGCGGGGCGATGCTGCCGACCCTGCTGAACGCGCTGACGCCCGGCTGTCTGGTCGTCACCCCCGGGGACAGGGCGGACCTGGTGGTGGGTTCGCTGGCCGCGCACAGCGCGGGCACCCCGCCCATCGCGGGCGTGCTGCTGACCCTGGACCAGCGCCCCGGCGAGGAGATACTCACGCTGGCCGCCCGGCTCGCACCGGGGACCCCGGTCGTGTCGGTGGCCGGCGGCTCCTTCCCCACCGCTGCTGAACTCTTCGCCCTCGAAGGCAAGTTGAACGCGGCGACCCCGCGTAAGGCGGAGACCGCCCTCGGCCTGTTCGAGCGCCATGTCGACACCGGCGCCCTCCTGGAGCGGATCTCGGTGGCCCGCAGCGGACGCGTCACGCCGATGATGTTCGAGCACGAGCTGCTGGAGCAGGCCCGCTCCGACCGCAAGCGCGTGGTGCTGCCGGAGGGCACCGAGGAGCGGGTGCTGCGCGCCGCCGACGTACTGCTGCGCCGGGACGTCTGCGACCTCACGCTGCTCGGCGATGTGGACGTGATCCGCAAGAAGGCCGCCGACCTCGGCGTCGACCTCGCTGACACCCAGCTGATCGATCCGCACACCTCGGAGCTGCGGGGGGCCTTCGCCGAGCGGTACGCCGAACTGCGCGCGCACCGCGGGGTGACGGTGGAGCTGGCCGTCGACGTGGTGGCGGACGTGAACTACTTCGGCACGCTGATGGTGCAGGAGGGCCTCGCCGACGGGATGGTGTCCGGGGCGGTGCACTCCACCGCCGCGACGATCCGCCCGGCGTTCGAGATCATCAAGACGAAGCCCGACGCCTCGATCGTGTCGTCCGTCTTCTTCATGTGCCTGGCCGACAAGGTCCTCGTGTACGGCGACTGCGCGGTCAACCCGGACCCGAACGCCGAGCAGCTCGCGGACATCGCGGTGCAGTCGGCGGTGACGGCGGCCCGCTTCGGCGTGGAGCCCCGGATCGCGATGCTGTCGTACTCCACCGGGACCTCCGGCTCCGGCGCGGACGTCGACAAGGTGCGTGAGGCCACCGAGCGGGTACGGGCGGAGCGCCCCGATCTGCGGGTGGAGGGGCCGATCCAGTACGACGCGGCGGTCGAGCCGTCCGTCGCGGCGACGAAGCTGCCCGGGTCGGAGGTGGCCGGGCAGGCCACCGTGCTGATCTTCCCGGACCTGAACACCGGCAACAACACCTACAAGGCCGTGCAGCGCTCGGCGGGCGCGGTGGCGGTCGGCCCGGTGCTCCAGGGTCTGCGCAAGCCGGTCAACGACCTGTCGCGCGGCGCGCTCGTCCAGGACATCGTGAACACCGTGGCGATCACGGCGATCCAGGCGCAGGGCGAGGAGCGCCCCGCATGACCTTCCCTGTCACCGACCACGAAAGCACGGCAGCCCCTGTGGAACCGCACCGCGTCCTCGTCCTCAACTCCGGCTCCTCGTCGGTGAAGTACCAGCTCCTCGACATGCGTGACCGTTCCCGGCTCGCCTCCGGCCTGGTCGAGCGGATCGGTGAGGAGACCTCGCGCCTGGTGCACACGCCGCTGACCGGCGGCGCGGAGCCCCGTGAGCGTACGGGCCGGATCGCCGACCACACGGCGGCGCTGGAGGCGGCGGCCGAGGAGCTGGCGGCGGACGGGCTCGGCCTCGACTCCCCCGAACTCGCCGCGATCGGGCACCGGGTGGTGCACGGCGGGCTGAGGTTCAGCGCGCCGACCGTGATCACCGACGAGGTGCTGAAGGAGATCGAGCGCCTCGTCCCGGTCGCCCCGCTGCACAACCCGGCGAACATCACCGGCATCCGTACGGCACAGGCGCTGCGGCCCGACCTGCCGCAGGTCGCGGTCTTCGACACGGCGTTCCACACGACGATGCCGGAGGCCGCCGCGCGGTACGCGATCGACGTGGAGACCGCCGACGCGCACCGGATCCGCCGCTACGGCTTCCACGGCACCTCGCACGCGTACGTCTCGCGGAAGACGGCCGAGCTGCTGGGCAGGGCTCCGGAGGAGGTGAACATCATCGTGCTGCACCTCGGCAACGGGGCGTCGGCCTCGGCGGTCGCGGGCGGGCGGTGCGTGGACACCTCCATGGGGCTGACGCCTCTGGAAGGGCTCGTGATGGGTACGCGCTCCGGGGACATCGATCCGGCGGTCACCTTCCATCTGAAGCGGGTGGCGGGCATGTCGGCCGACGACATCGACGTCCTGCTGAACAAGAGGAGCGGGCTGGTCGGCCTGTGCGGCGACAACGACATGCGGGTGATCCGGCGCCGCATCGACGAGGGCGACGAGCGGGCCGCACTGGCCTTCGACATCTACATCCACCGGCTGAAGAAGTACATCGGCGCCTACACGGCGGTGCTCGGCCGGGTGGACGCGGTGGCGTTCACGGCGGGGGTCGGGGAGAACGCGGCCCCGGTGCGGGAAGCTGCCATCGCGGGCCTGGAGCAGCTGGGCATGGCGGTGGACGCCTCGCTCAACGCCGTACGGTCCGAAGAGCCGCGGCTGATCTCGCCGGAGTACGCGCGGGTGGCGGTCGCCGTGGTGCCGACGGACGAGGAGCTGGAGATCGCCGACCAGACGTTCGCGCTCGTCGGCCGGCCGTAGCCCGCCCGGCCCCTTCGCCGGGGCTCGGAGGGGTCGACAACTGAGCACCCCCGCGCCCTTTTGTATCTTCCACCAGACGGAATATTCCGCAGCGAAACAAACCGATAGGATCCGCCTCATGCGCCGTTCCAAAATCGTCTGCACCCTCGGTCCCGCCGTCGACTCCCACGAGCAGCTCGTCGCTCTGATCGAGGCCGGCATGAGCGTGGCCCGTTTCAACTTCAGTCACGGTACCCACGAGGAACACCAGGGCCGTTACGACCGGGTCCGCAAGGCGGCCGCCGAGACCGGCCGCGCGGTCGGCGTGCTCGCCGACCTCCAGGGCCCGAAGATCCGGCTGGCGAAGTTCGCCGAGGGCCCGGTCGAGCTGGTCCGCGGGGACGAGTTCACCATCACCTCCGAGGACGTCCCCGGCGACAAGTCGGTCTGCGGCACGACCTACAAGGGTCTGCCCGGCGACGTCACCAAGGGCGACCCGATCCTGATCAACGACGGCAACGTCGAGCTGAAGGTCGTGGCGGTCGAGGGCCCCCGGGTGAAGACCATCGTCATCGAGGGCGGTGTCATCTCCGACCACAAGGGCATCAACCTGCCCGGCGCGGCGGTCAACGTCCCGGCCCTGTCCGGGAAGGACGTCGAGGACCTGCGCTTCGCGCTGCGGATGGGCTGCGACCTGGTCGCCCTCTCCTTCGTCCGGGACGCCGAGGACGTCAAGGACGTCCACAAGGTGATGGACGAGGAGGGCCGCCGGGTCCCCGTCATCGCCAAGGTGGAGAAGCCGCAGGCCGTCGAGCACATGGAGGGCGTCGTCGCGGCGTTCGACGGTGTGATGGTGGCCCGTGGCGACCTGGCCGTCGAATACCCGCTGGAGAAGGTCCCGATGGTGCAGAAGCGCCTGGTGGAGCTGTGCCGGCGCAACGCCAAGCCGGTGATCGTGGCGACCCAGATGATGGAGTCGATGATCACCAACTCCCGCCCGACCCGCGCCGAGGCGTCCGACGTCGCCAACGCGATCCTGGACGGCGCGGACGCGGTCATGCTGTCCGCCGAGTCCTCGGTCGGCGCGTACCCGATCGAGACGGTCAAGACGATGGCGAAGATCGTCGTCGCGGCGGAGGAGGAACTGCTCTCCAAGGGCCTCCAGCCGCTGGTCCCCGGCAAGAAGCCCCGTACGCAGGGCGGTTCGGTGGCCCGCGCGGCCTGCGAGATCGCGGACTTCCTGGACGGCAAGGCCCTGGTCGCCTTCACCAAGTCCGGCGACACCGCCCGCCGCCTCTCCCGCTACCGCACGGCCCAGCCGATCCTGGCCTTCACCACGGACGAGTCCACCCGCAACCAGCTCGCCCTGAGCTGGGGCGTCGAGTCCCACGTCGTCCCGCACGTGGACAACACCGACGCGATGGTCGACCTCGTGGACGCGGAGCTGCTGAAGCTGAACCGCTACAACGACGGCGACACGATGGTCATCACCGCCGGCTCGCCCCCCGGCGTCCCCGGCACCACCAACATGGTCCGGGTCCACCACCTGGGCGGCGGCGAGCGGGACTGACCCGCACTCCGCACCGCATGACCGTGGGCCGTACTCCTGGTGAGGAGTACGGCCCACACTTCCGTGCGGCTCCCGGACGGGTTCGGTGGGCGGCTGCTAGGGCGGGTTTCGAAGGTCCCGCCTGCTCGGCGACGCCTGGCACGCACGCTCGCCGCGTTGTCGGGATCACCCCGGTACATCCAGTATCCGGGCGACCCTCCGCCTTGCGATCGCACGCACCAGACGCCGCCGAGCCCGCCTTTCGAAACACGCCCTAGCTCTTGCCGCCGTCGAGGTAGTTCTTCAGTCCCGGGATGGTGAGCGTGCCGCCGAACTGGCCGGCCTGGGTCACCTTCACCTTGGTGAAGAAGGCGTAGGGGACGTTCAGCGGCGGCGGGGTCTGCGGGCTGAAGGTGATCGGGATGAGACCGAAGAGGTTGCCCTTCAGCTCCTCCGTGTACATCGTCACCTCGCCGTCGCGGATCGTCGACGTGAATCCGGGCCGCGACTTCACATGGCCGGTCGTGCCCGCCGGACCGACGGTCATCTGGTGCAGGTCCTTGATGTCGATGGAGCTGGCGGTGAACTTCAGCACCTTCTTGATGCTGCCGTCCGCCTTCTTCACCTCGACGATGCCGTGGTAGTCCAGGCCCGTCAGCGTGAGCAGCGTCGACTCCAGGATCCACGGGTCGGACGGGAGCAGCGGCATGCCGGGCTCCAGTTCGGCCGCGGCGAGCGCGTCCGGGTCGGGCTCGGGGCACGGGAAGCGGGGCTTGGCGCCGTCCGGGATGTCCTCGTCCTTCCTGGGGTCGAGTCCCTTGACGTCCTCGTCGAGCTCCTCGACGTCCTTGCCTGCCTTCTCGGCCGCCTCGCGGATGGCGTCGGCCGTCTTGTCCGACGCCTCCTTCGCCTTGTCCGCCGCGCTCCTGTCCGGGTCCTCCGGCTGGTCCTCCGGCTGGTCGGACGGGTCCGGGGCCTCGGTCGTGGGACTCGGGGAGGGGCTCGCCGGCTCCTCGGCGTCGTCGTCCGGCCCGTCGAAGAGGTCCTTCAGCGCGTCGCCGAGCCCGAGCGGGTCGAGCGGGTTCTTCGACTCCGTGGGCGTCGGGGTCGCGGAGGGCGCCTCGGAGGGCTTCTCCCCGGCGGAGTGCGCCGACTCGTCCTCGGCGTCGGGCTTCGTACCGTCCGCCGGGTCCTCGTCCGCGTCGGAGGCCGAACCGCTCGCCGAGGGCTTCGGGGTCGCGGCGTCGTCCTTGCCGCCCTCGCCCTTGTCCTTCTCGTCCTCCGCCGTGGCCGTCGGGGACGGGGTGGCCTCCGGCGACTCGCTCTCGCTCGGCTCGTCGGACCGGGTGACGCACGGTCCCGGCGCGAACGGGATGTCGGAACGGTCGTCGGCCAGAGCCAGCTTGGGGGTCAGCCCCATGCCCACGAAGACCGCCGTCGGCATCGCGGCCAGCGCGAGCGCCTTCTTGCCGCTGGGCAGGTGGAGTTTGGTCAGCAGCGACTTCCTGGGGGCCGCGTGCCGGGGGCCCTTGCGCTCGCGGAGTTCGTCGCCGGGGTAGGCGTTCATCCGCTGTCCGTCGTCACCCCGCACGATGCCCCCCAGCGTCGGCGTCGGCTGCCAGGCCGGACCCGGCGCCCTGCTGCTGGGGCACGGCTGCGGCGTGGAGCTCGCCCTCGGGCCGCTCCTCGTCCGGGTGCTCGGCGAACGGGGCCTCGCCGGCGTCCTTCGCCTCGCCCGGGGCCCAGGAGATGGACAGGGCTCCGCCGATGAGGGCGAGGAGGAATCCGACGACGAAGCCGCCGATGTTGGCGACGGGTATGGAGATCAGCGCGAGCAGGATGGCCGCGACACCGGCGAACACCCGCACGATGCTGTGGAACCACATCGTCAGGCCGAGCGTGACCAGCAGGACCCCGATGATCAGGGATCCGGCGCCGGCCGTGGTGGACATGGCCAGCGTCATGTTGCCGAGCGTCATGGTGGCGTACGGGAAGTAGGCGATGGGAATCCCACCGGCCACGGTGAACAGTCCGGCCCAGAACGGCCGGTGACCCCGCCAGGCGCGGAAGCGTCGCCGAAGGACGCGGATGTAGTGCTCGTTCTGCCCTGTGGACTCGGGGCTCATGGAAAACAGCTCCCTGGAACCGGTACTGCCGTGAGAAGGGGAGGGTGGGCGGCCGGAAAGCCCTGAGGGGATGTTCCGGCCACCCTGGCCGGAGTGCTAGAAGCACTCCTTGACGCCCGTGTGCAGCCTCAGCTTCAGGTCGCTGAGCTTGAAGGTGCCGGCGGTGGTCGCCCACGCCGTCTGCTTCACGTTGGTCAACGTGGCCTTGTCGGCGCGCTGCGCGAAGCCTTCCTCCTTCGCCTGGGTGCCCGGCTGGATGCCGATGCTCCCCGGCTTGTTCTCCTTCTTCAGCGAACCGGCCGCTACACCGATGTCGATGTTCTCGAAGTCGGCGTCGGCATCGAGCTGCGCGACGTCCAGGTAGAGGTTGGTCGCTCTGACCGGCTTCTTCGGGTTCGTACCGGCGTTCAGCATGAGGCTGACATTGCCGATGCCGGGAACCTTAGGCGTGACCACCGACTGGCACATGTTGGTGATCGTGGCGTCGCTGAAGCCCGACACCGCGACCGCATGCGCCGCGTTCTTGCCCTCAAGGTCCTTGCCGACGGCGACACTGCCGTACTGGACGAAGTTGTCGCCCTCCAGCTTGTCGGTGCTGACCTTGAAGCTCTGCCCGGACACACTGAACGACGCGGCGAGCGCGCCCTGTGCGAGGCCGACGCCCACCGCCGCCGTGGCGACGACGCTCGGCACCATGACCAGAGCGAACCGCTTCCATCTCGTCCCACCGCGAACCTGGGAACTCATACTTACTCCTTCTTCTCGGACGTACATCTCCGGCCGGGCATCGTGCCCGTCTGGGATGGGAGAAGTGCTACGTCCTCGGGAAGGAGAGCGCCCGTATCGGAGGCGTGTCCCGCATCCGATCCACCGGCGTTCACCCCCGAGCGACAACCACTGGCCGCGCTTTCCGCGCAGCCGGCCGGACAGGCCCCGCCTGTGGGCGGGAACCCCCCTGTCCGCGGTCGGCGCCACTGCCGCCGACCACTCGGTGGGGACCCAACAGACCCTCAGGCACCGGCTGGAGACCGGGCTGGAGGTATGGGACCGAGCGTGGCCGATCGTGGTGCATTCACGCCCGCGACACAAGGGGGATCGTTACTGGCTGGTAGCGGCCCGATAACCGCAGCGCGACAGGGCGGCATCATGCGGCGACACAGGGTGGCACGAAAGGGACACGGGAATGGCGGGAAACTCCAAGGAAACAGGACAGAATCGCCACCCTGCCTTACTGCGAGTAACAGCTCGCATCTTTGTCAAGTTTTGGTAAAGCGAGGGTTTCTCGTGTCCCTCTTTCGCGTCACGCGGCAAAACGGCCGCACTGCCCGGAAGGCAGTGCGGCCGTCTTGTCACATCGGAACAATCGGGCTCGTCCGGAGCGGACGGCGGGCCGGTGTCAGAACAGGACGCGGGCCAGCGCGGTGCGCGCGGCGGTGACCCTGGGGTCCTCCGGGCCGATCACCTCGAACAGCTCCAGCAGCCGCAGCCGGGCGGTGTCGCGGTCGTCGCCCGCGGTGCGGCGGACCGCCTCCACGAGCCGGCCGAAGGCGTCCTCGACATGACCGCCGACCAGATCCAGATCGGCGGCGGCGAGCTGGGCGTTCACATCGCCCGGGCTTTCCGCGGCTTCCTTGCGGACCTCCTGCGGGTCCATGCCCTGCACGCGGCCGAGCAGCTCCGCCTGGGCCAGGCCGAGCTTGGCCTCCGGATTGCCCGGGTCGTCCACGAGGACGTTCTTGTACGCCTGGACCGCGCCGCCGAAGTCGTTGGCGTCGAGAGCCGAAGCGGCGGCCTCCAGCACGGCGTCGTACGGGCCGGCCGGCACCTCCGCCGGGACCGCGTCCGCCGGGGCGGCGTCCGGGTCGACGACGATCCCGGTCAGCCCGAAACGCTCCTCGCCGACCTGGATCAGCTGGTCCAGCGTCTCGCGGATCTGGGCCTCGGGGGCCGCGCCCTGGAAGAGCGGGAGCGCCTGCCCGGCGACGACGGCGAAAACGGCCGGAATGCCCTGGATGCCGAACTGCTGCATCAGCATCTGGTTGGCGTCGACATCGACCTTGGCCAGCAGGAAGCGGCCGTGGTACTCGACGGCCAGGCGCTCCAGCAGAGGGCCCAGCTGCTTGCACGGCTCGCACCACTCGGCCCAGAAGTCGATGACGACGGGGACCTCGGCGGAGCGCTGGAGGACATCGCGCTCGAAACCGGCTTCATCGACGTCGATCACCAGGGCGGCGGGCGCGACGGCGCCGGCCCCCCCGGTACGGGAGGCCTCCGCGCGGGCCTGCTCCGCCTTGGCCTTGGCCTCACCGGCCGCCTTGACGGCGGCGAGGTCGACAACACCGCTCATGGACATGTTCCTAGGCTGCATACGTACATCCTCCCCCCTGAGCACACCGTTCCGGAAAGCGAGTGCGAGAACCGGACCGGCCCGTGACCCCCACCGGCGTGCGGGGGCGGGCGGCCGGGACGGCAGCGGGCCTCCGAAAGGCCCGGCGAGGCCCGGAAATACCTCGGTGGAACCGACCGGGCCCCTGAAGGATCCGGGTGGACCTTCCGGATCCCCGTCCGGCCGGTCCGTGCGGCCCCGGGTCCCCACCCGGCGCCTGGGGTCTCCGTGAAGACCCCGGTGGCTGTCGCTCGTTCGTTCCGTGGCGTACGGGGGCGGGCTGACCGCCTTCCTTACGCTACGACCCGTAGCGTAACTGCCGATCACCCCGGGGGAACAGGTGATCCCGGTGATCTGTCTCACGGAAACCGGGGCACAACCGTTCCCCCTACCGGCCGGTATGGTCACCGCATCATGAACGACAGCACCCCCAAAGCCACCCGAACAGGACGTCCGCGGAGCACCGCGGCCGACGCCGCGATCCTCGAAGCTACGCGGGCGTCCCTGGTCGATCTCGGCTGGTCGAAGCTGACGATGGGCGATGTGGCGACCCGGGCCGGGGTCGCCAAGACGACCCTCTACCGGCGCTGGGCGGGCAAGAACGAGCTGGTCGTGGACGCGGTCGCGGTCCTCTTCGACGAGCTGGAGCTGCCCGACCGGGGCAGTCTGGCCGCCGATGTGCAGGGCGTAGTACTCCAGTTCGCCGCCCTGCTGGAGCGGCCGGAGGCCCGGACCGCGCTGATGGCGGTGGTCGCCGAGTCCACCCGCGACGACTCGCTGCGCCACCGGATCCGCTCGGCCATCGTCGACCGGCAGAAGCGGCTGGTGCTGCTGGGCCGGGAACGCGCCCAGGCCCGCGGCGAGCTGCGGTACGAGGACGACGCCTCGACGGCCGCCCGCAACGCGGACCTGATCTTCGACGTGATCGCCGGAGCCGTGGTGCACCGCACCCTGGTGAGCGCGGAACCGGTGGACGCCGAGTGGGCGATCGGCTTCACCTCGCTGCTGCTGCTGGGGCTGGCCGGCGCCCAGGCTGCGTAGCAGGACCGCTCAGACCTGGTAGCGCCCCGGCGCGACGCCTGGCACGCACGCTCTCCGCGTTGTCGGGATCACCCCGATACATCCAGTATCGGGGCGACCCTCCGTCTTGCGATCGCACGCAGTAGACGCCGCCGAGCCCGCCCTCCGGGCGGACGGCGCTACTTTCGAAACACGCCCTAGAAGCCCGGCGGCTCCGTGTAGGTGCCCCACTCCTCGCGCAGCACCCCGCAGATCTCGCCGAGGGTGGCCTCGGCCCGTACCGCGTCGAGCATCGGCGCGATCATGTTCGAGCCGTCGCGGGCGGAGGCGAGCATCGCGTCCAGGGCGGCGGTCACCTTGGCGTCGTCGCGGTGGGCCTTGCGGTCGGCGAGCTGGCTGACCTGGTCGCGCTCGACCTCGTGGCTGACCCGGAGGATCTCCAGGTCGCCGGTGACCGAGCCGTGGTGGACGTTGACGCCGACGACCCGCTTGTCGCCCTTCTCCAGGGCCCGCTGGTACTGGAAGGCGGACTCGGCGATCTCGCCGGTGAACCAGCCGTCCTCGATGCCGCGCAGGATGCCGGAGGTCATGGGTCCGATGGGGTGCTGCCCGTCGGGGTGGGCCCGGGTGCCGCGCTCCCTGATCTGGTCGAAGATCTTCTCGGCCTCGGCCTCGATCCGGTCGGTGAGCTGCTCGACGTACCAGGAGCCGCCCAGCGGGTCGGCGACGTTGGCGACGCCGGTCTCCTCCATCAGCACCTGCTGGGTGCGCAGGGCGATCTCGGCGGCCTGCTCGGAGGGGAGCGCGAGGGTCTCGTCGAGGGCGTTCGTGTGCAGCGAGTTCGTGCCGCCGAGGACGGCGGAGAGCGCCTCGACGGCGGTCCGTACGACGTTGTTGTACGGCTGCTGCGCGGTGAGCGAGACCCCGGCGGTCTGGGTGTGGAAGCGGAGCCACTGGGCCTTGTCGGTCCTGGCGCCGTACGTCTCCTTCATCCAGCGGGCCCAGATGCGGCGGGCGGCGCGGAACTTGGCGATCTCCTCGAAGAAGTCCAGGTGCGCGTCGAAGAAGAAGGACAGCCCGGAGGCGAAGGCGTCGACGTCCAGCCCGCGGGAGAGACCCAGCTCCACGTAGCCGAAGCCGTCCGCGAGGGTGTAGGCCAGCTCCTGCGCGGCCGTCGCCCCGGCCTCGCGGATGTGGTAGCCGGAGACGGAGAGCGGCTTGTAGGCGGGGATGTCGCGGGCGCAGTGCTCCATCAGGTCGCCGATGAGGCGCAGGTGGGGCTCGGGCTGGAAGAGCCACTCCTTCTGCGCGATGTACTCCTTGAAGATGTCGGTCTGGAGCGTGCCGTTGAGCACGCCCGGGTCGACGCCCTGGCGCTCGGCGGCGACCAGGTACATGCAGAACACCGGGACGGCCGGGCCGCTGATCGTCATGGAGGTGGTGACGTCGCCGAGGGGGATGTCCCCGAAGAGGATCTCCATGTCGGCGGCGGAGTCGATGGCGACCCCGCAGTGGCCGACCTCGCCGAGCGCGCGCGGGTCGTCGGAGTCGCGGCCCATCAGCGTCGGCATGTCGAAGGCGACGCTGAGTCCGCCGCCGCCCGCCGCGAGGATCATCTTGTAGCGCTCGTTGGTCTGCTGGGCGTTGCCGAAGCCGGCGAACTGCCGGATCGTCCACGTGCGGCCCCGGTAGCCGGTGGCGTGCAGGCCGCGGGTGAAGGGGTACTCCCCCGGCCAGCCGATCCGCTCGAATCCCTCGTACGTGTCGCCGGGGCGTGGCCCGTACGCGGGCTCGACCGGGTCCCCGGAGAGCGTGGTGAAGTCCGCGTCACGCTTGCGGGCCTTGTCGTAACGAGCCTGCCAGCGGAGGCGGCCTTCCTCGATCGCGTCAGCGTCCATACCTCGAATTTACTAGGACGTCCTAGTAAATGTCGATGGCAAACCGCCCGGCGCTTTTCGCGCGGGGCGGTTCGGGGTGATCCGGAAGCCTTCGGGCTAGGCCTTGGCGGTGGCCGGTGCCGGGTCGGTGACCAGGGCGCGGGCCTCCCGGCTGACCTTCGGTTCGACGAAGAACGAGGCGAAGGGGATGCAGCCCGCCGCGAGCACCCACAGGAGCTTGCCGAAGGGCCACTTCGCCTTGGAGCCGAGATCGAACGCGAAGACGACGTAGACGATGAACAGCACGCCGTGGATCTGGGAGATCAGCATGGTGTCGCCGGTCTCGAAGCCGTACTTCGCGATGATCGCGGCGGTGAAGACGAGCAGCCAGACCGCGGTGACGTAGGCCATCACCCGGTAGCGGGTGAGCACGTTCTGTTTCATGGCTACGAGCGTAACGGGACGACCGCGGCGATCTTCGCGCGGCCCCGGACCCGGCGGGGGCCGCGGAACGGGGCCGGGCTCACCTCTCGTCGAAGTCCTGGGCGGCCACCCGCAACGGCCGCAGCATGGCGAAGATCTCCGCACACTCCTCGGCGTCGTACACCCCGAGCCCGAAGTCGACCGCGACCAGGTCCCGGGTGGCCGCCTCGACGACGTCGCGGCCCTTGTCGGTGATGGCCGCCAGCGTTCCGCGGCCGTCGTTCGGGTTGGGCCGCTTGCCGACCAGACCGGACCTGACCAGACGGTCCACGGTGTTGGTGACCGAGGTCGGATGCACCATCAGGCGCTCCCCGATCTTGGACATCGGCAGCTCACCGGCCTTGGAGAAGGTGAGCAGCACCAGCGCCTCGTACCGGGCGAAGGTCAGCCCGTACGGCTTGACGACGGCGTCGACCTCGGCGAGCAGGATCTGCTGGGCCCGCATGATCGAGGTGATCGCCCCCATCGAGGGCACGGGCCCCCAGCGCTGCTGCCAGAGCTCGTCGGCGCGGGCGATGGGATCGAAGGGAAGGCTGAGCGGCTTCGGCACGGCACCGACCTTACCGACTGGTCATATGCCGGTCAGCCCCTTCTCATCCTTCGGTATCGGACATCCGTCCGGGGGCTGTCCCGCGGACCTCGGCCACGAGCAGCAGCGTGCAGACGGTACCGATGATTCCGGATCCGGCGACCACCTGGTGCACGGGGAAGAACTCCGCCGCGAGCCCCGCCAGCGCCATCCCGAGGCCCTGGACGGTCATCAGTCCGGCGGTCAGCAGCGTCATGGCCCGGCCGCGCAGCCCTTGGGGCACGGCGTCGACGAACCACCGGTCGAGCCCGATCACGTGCGCGGCGCCCGCACCGGCCAGCGTGAGGGCGGCCAGGGCGAGCGGCAGCCCGGGCCTGACCACGTACACGAGGAGCGGGAACAGGCCGGCGGCGGCGACCGGCAGGACGATCCGGGAACGGTTACGGGGGCTGAGCGCGGACCCGACGAACAGCTCGGCCCCGATGTGCCCGACGGCCATCGCGCAGAGTCGGCGATACGGGCACCAGGTGCTCTACGAGCGCACGCCGCCGGGGATCGCGCTGACCGCCTCGGACTGACGGGCGCCGGGTCGTCGCGCGCCGGAGTTCGGGGCGTACGGGTCACGGACGGTGTCGCACCACCACTGCGCGTAACCGTCATGTCACGATTACCCACGTTTCCCGTGTCCGTGAGCCACCGCCGTCCGAGGGGTCTGGATGTCCGGCCGCAGAATCGTCCCCCGCGCTCTCCCCCGTACCGCCTCCGTCCTGGCCGTCCTCGCCCTGGCCACCGTCCTCACCGCGGGCTGTTCGACGCCGGAGCCGCGCGTCACCCGGACCGCCGAAGAGACGGACGAACTCGTCCGGGGAGAACCCGCCCCGAGCGCGGCCTCCCCCTACTGGGTCGACCCGGACAGCGACGCGGCCCGCCAGGTGCGCGTCTGGGAGAAGCAGGGACGCGAGACGGAGGCGAGGATCCTGCGGCGGATCTCCGGCCGGCCGGTGGCCGACTGGCCCGCGTGGGACGACCCGGCCCCGGGGATCCGGGCCGCCGCGAAGTCCGCCGCCCGCACGAGGAAGACCATCCTGCTCGTGGCGTACAACATCCCGCACCGCGACTGCGGGCTCTACTCCGCGGGCGGCGCGAAGGACGCGGACTCCTACCGTTCCTGGATCGGGGAGTTCGCCGACGCCATCGGGGACGCGCCCTCGACGGTGATCCTGGAGCCGGACGCCCTCCCGCACATCGCGGACGGCTGCACCCCGCCCGAGCACCACGCCGAGCGCTACCAGCTCCTCTCCGAGGCGGTGGACACGCTCAAGGCCCTGCCGAAGACCCAGGTCTACCTGGACGCGGGCAACCCGGACTGGATCGACGAGCCGGCCAAGATGGCGCAGCCGCTGCGGCAGGCCGGCATCGACCGGGCCGACGGCTTCTCCCTGAACGTCTCCAACTTCCAGTCGAACGAGAACGTGAAGGCGTACGCCGGCCGGCTCTCCGACGCGGTGGGCGGCTCACACTTCGTGATCGACACCAGCCGCAACGGCAACGGCCCCCTGCCCGGGGGCCGTGAGGAGGCCTGGTGCAATCCGCCGGGCCGGGGGCTCGGCACACCGCCGACCACCGACACCGGCGACGACCGGCTCGACGCGGTTCCAAGGCGCCGAAAGGTCCTCGTAGCGGAGCTGCCAGGGCCTTTCGGCAACGCCGGAAGCGTGCGTGCCAGGGCGTGGCCGCCCGGTCAGAGGCCACCCGACAGGCTCTCAGGCGACCTTGACCCACTTCGCCTCGGAGGGGATGCCGTCGGTGTCCGTGACGAAGAGCATGTACCAGCCGGGCGGCACCAGCGTGGGGTCGTCCGGCACGGTCACGCTCAGCTTGCCGTCGCCCTTCTTCAGCCCCAGCTCGATGGAGCGCTGCTCCACGTCCGTGGTGTGGGTGACGGCGCTCGGCCGCATCAGCCGGGCGGTGGCGATCCGGTCCGCGTCGGCGCTCTCGTACGTGACCGTCGTGCCGCGCTCGGCGGCCTCGGGGCCGTTCCCGATCACCGGGCGCTTGTCCTTGCCGCGGTGCAGGGCGGGCGGGGTGTAGACCTCCATCCGCTGCTCGAACTTGCCGAGCTTGGTGTTGTCCTTGTCGCCGTAGAGCGAGTCGGAGCCGAAGGTCGCCACCCGTCCGTCGGGCAGCAGCAGCGCCTCGGAGTGGTAGTTGCGCCCCACCGTCGGCTCGGCCGCCTCCTTGAAGGTGTTGGTCTTCGGGTCGTAGGACTGCGCCTTCAGGATGTTGCTGGCCCCGCGGCCCCGGTAGTCCACGGATCCGCCGCTGGTGAAGACGGTGTCGTCGGGCATGATCACGCTGTTCAGGTAGCGCGTGCCCTGCGGCAGGTCGGGACCCGGCTCGAAGGCCGGGCTGTCCTGCTTGAGGTCGATGACCGCCGTGCGGGCCGTGGACTTCTTGGACTCGCCGACCCCGCCGCCGCCGAGGACCATCACCTTCTGGTCCTGCACGGGCGGCAGCAGCAGCGAGGCCGCCGTCTCCAGCTGGTCGGTGTCGGTCAGGCCGGGCACCTTGGTGAAGGTGTTCTTCTTGATGTCCCAGATCCCGGGCTCGCGCCCCTTGTCCGCCGGGCCGTAACCGGCGTTGGCGCCCGGGTAGAAGAGCTTGCCGCCCTTGGTCAGGAAGAGCGCCGGGTAGGTCGGGAAGTAGTGGAAGGGGCCCTTGGACCACTTCTTCGTCTTCGGGTCGTAGACCTCGTTGTCGCCCGGGAGGATCGCGCCGACGTCGTCGAGGCCGGAGACGGAGAGCACCCGGCCGTCCTCCAGCCCGACGAGCGTCGGATACCAGCGGGCCTCCTTCATGGGATCGACCTTGATGTACTTCTCCGCCGTCGGGTCGAACTCGTAGGCGGCGCGGATCCCCTGGAAGTCCTGCTTGTCCATGGTGATCTTCTCGGCGAGGCCGTAGGAGTTGTCGGCCTCCTTGCCCTTCAGCCCGACGATCTCGTACTGGGCGGCGTCCGTCGTCACCGCCTCGGGGCCGTCGTCCACCGCCTCGACGAAGACCCGCTGCTCGGCGGCGGTCACCTTGGTCTTCCACGGCTTCATCTGGCCGCTCTCGAAGTAGTCGACCTCGAACTCGCGCTTGGCCTTGGGGACGGTGACGTCGAACTTGGCCACGTACTCGACGCCTGAGGGCGAGCGGAAGACCGTGCCCTTCCTGAGCTTCAGCGGCTTGTCCGGGTTCTCGTTCTTGACCCGCATGCCGCCGCCGGCCCGCTTCACCTTGTCGTCGAGCACCTCGTAGCGGGCGGTGCCGCCCGCGATCAGGAGGCGGCCGTCGGGGAGCTGGGCGTGGCCCCCGCAGAAGAAGTCCTCGGGGGTGGGGATCCTCTGGAAGGTGTTCTCGGCCGGATCCCACAGGACCGTGTCGAAGGTGCCCGCGTCGAAGTTCTTCTCGTCGTTGCCGGAGCCCGCGACGATCAGCACCTTCCCGGTGTGCAGGAGCGCCGCGTGGATCGCGTTGGTCCGGTACTCCTTCGGAATGTCCACGCGCTCCCAGGAGCCGTACTCCGCCTTGTACTCCGGCTGGTCGATCTTGTACGCGTGATACCTGTCCTCGGCGAAGGACAGGGCCGCGGGAGCGTTCAGCCCGGCGAGCAGCACCACCGCGCCGCCTCCCAGGAGCGTCTTCCTCATCTGCTTCGAGGGCCGGTAGGCCATGGCTCAGTTCCCTCCTGCGGTGGTGGTGGCGGTGGTGCCGGCGCTCGCCGTGGTGGTCACCGACGGGGCGGGGGCGGGGCTGGCGACGTACGCCGGTCCGGGCGGCGGGGGCGCCGGGGCGGGGACGGCGCGCGCGGCCTCGGCGCGCTTGTCCTGCCGGACGGTCCAGGCCCATACGACGACCGGGGAGAGCGAGATCGCCAGCCCCAGCGTCGCCCAGGTCCGCATCGCCACATGGGTGTGGTCCAGGTACACCGAAGCGGCGAGCGAGGAGAGCAGGACCGCGGCCCAGGAGAGGTGGATGCGGAAGGTGAGCAGCCGGTCCGGGGAGGTCTGGCCGCCCTTGGGTGTGACGACGAACCGGCCGTCGGTGCGCAGCACGGCCGAGCCCAGCGACTTCAGGTAGATCGGGGCGGAGAGCGCGGACATGGCCATGCCGGCGAGGCCGCCGGATCCCTCGGGCTCGTGCGGGGAGACGTTGTGCCGGCGGTTCCAGAGGTAGAGACCGATCTGGAGGGCGGCCGCGTCGCTGTAGAGCATCAGCCAGATGGAGGCGGCGACCTGGGTGCCGGACGCCCCGAACCAGAGGAACAGCACACAGCTGCCGACGCCGAGCAGCCAGTTGACCGCGGTCATCGGGTAGTAGACGAGCATCAGCGTGTAGCTGAGGAGGCGGCCGGGGGGCACCCGGAAGAGCGCCTTGCCGTACTGCTTGAACAGCGTCTCGTACGTTCCCCGGGACCAGCGCAGCTGCTGGGTGAAGAAGTCCGTCCAGGAGGCGGGCCCCTCGCCCACGGCCAGCACGTCGGGCGTGTAGACGGAACGCCAGTAGTGCCCGGTGCGCGGGTTGCGGCGGCGGTGGATCTCGAAGCCGGTGGCCATGTCCTCGGTGATCGAGTCGTACAGGCCGCCGACCTGCCGCAGCGCGGCGATGCGCACGACGTTGTTGGTGCCGACGAACATCGGGGCGCCGTAGCGGTTGCCCGCGCGCTGGATCAGTGCGTGGAAGAGGAACTGCTGCGACTCGGCGGCCTTGGTGACGGCCGAGTCGTAGTTCCCGTAGACCTGCGGTCCGACGACGAAGGCGACATCCGGGTCGCGGAAGTAGCCCATCATCCGCTCCAGGAAGTTGGGCATGGGCACGTGGTCGGTGTCGACGGAGGCGAAGAAGTCGTAGTCGCCGCCGTGCAGGGCGATCCAGGCGTTGTAGTTGCCGTGCTTCGTCTTCGCCTTGTGGGCGCCCTTGTCACGGTTCCACTCGGGGACCCCGCGCCGGGTGAAGTGGTGGACGCCCAGTTCGGCGCAGAGCATCCGGGCCCCGGGGTCGTCGCCCTCGTCGAGCAGCCAGACGTCCAGCGGGCCGGAGTGCTTCAGGCCTGCGGCGCCCTTGAGGGTGGCGCGGACCATGGAGAGCGGTTCCTTGCCGGGGACGTACGTGGTCAGGAAGGCGACCCGGGTGCCGGGCTCGGGCGTCACCGGGACCGGGTCCCGCGCGACGAGCGTGGCATGCGCGATGGAGACCACGTTGACCAGCATGAACAGCTCGATCAGGGCGATCGACACCAGCATCACGGTGTCGGCGACGACCAGCCAGCGCTCCCCGTTCTCCCGCTCGGTCCAGTGTGTGGGCCAGACCAGGTACAGCAGGAGGATCCCGGTGAGCACCGGGGCGAGGGTCATCAGCAGGACGGCTCTTATTCGGTGCTTCTCCGTCGAGAGCAGGCTCTTGTACCGCACCCGGTACCCCGTCGGCTCCGGCTCCGTGAGCGGACCCGCTAGCCGGCTGTAGGTGTCGTAGTCGTAGCCCTCCGACCGCACCGTGCCTCCCACTGTCGAACGGGTTGATACCCCCACAGAAGGGGACAGCTAACGGTGTGTCGACCTGGCAGGTCCGAGTGAGCGGTTTTCGGTCCGGAGCCGGAAAGGCCCCCGGCCGTGTGGCGCCGGGGGCTTTTCGGGTGAACGCGGGACGTCCCGCGCGGACGGTGCGTCAGGAGGAGAGGTGACGCTCCACCGTCTCGACCTTGGACGTCAGACCGTCGGTGACACCGGGCCGGATGTCGGCCTTCAGCACCAGGGAGACGCGGCCGGCGCGGGCCTCGACGGCGGCCACGGCGCGCTTGACGACGTCCATGACCTCGTCCCACTCTCCCTCGACGGAGGTGAACATCGCGTCGGTGCGGTTGGGCAGCCCGGATTCACGGACGACGCGCACGGCGTCGGCGACGTACTCCCCGACGTCCTCGCCGACGCCGAGCGGGGAGACGGAGAACGCGACGATCATGCGCTGACCGTGCCCTCGCGGCGGGCGCGGGCGGCGATGACGCCGTCGGCCTCGTACTTCTTGAGGAGCTTGTCGCCGTAGAGCCCGCCGAAGGGGATGACCGCGAGGAGGAAGAACAGCGCGACACGCTTGAGCGGCCACTTGGCCTTGACCCAGACGTCCAGCAGGAACACCACGTAGATCGTGAAGAGGAGGCCGTGCAGCGCGCCGAGCGGCGGCATCAGGAAGTCGATGTCCGAGACCCGCATGAGGAGCGAGCCGAAGATCAGCAGCGCCGGGAAGGAGAGCGCCTCGGGAAGCGAGATGAGGCGCAGCCGGTGCAGGGCGGAAGCGGTCTTGATGTCCACGAGGGCACCTTCGGGTGGGAGGGTCGCGAGGGCTTGTGAACCGACGCACAAGCCGCCCCCATTGTGGCATCGCGCCGGGGTAACCCCGGCGGCGGGGGCCGCCCCGCCCGCCGGTGCGCGTATCGCCGCATATCAGGGCGGGTCCGCGTACGCATCAGGGGCGTAACGGTTCCGGAGCCTCTGGCCGAGGTGCGGCGCGGACGGCTACCTTCGTCGCGTGGCGATGTTCCGACTCCAAGGCAGCAAGACGCTCGCCGTCGATCTGACCGGCGATGCCGTCAAGGCGAAGAACGGCTCGATGGTCGCCTACGACGGCCGGATGAGCTTCAAGAAGATGTCCGGCGGCGGTGAGGGCATCCGCGGCATGGTGACCCGCCGGCTGACCGGCGAGCAGATGACGGTGATGGAGGTGTCCGGGCAGGGCACCTGCTACTTCGCCGACCGGGCGAGCGAGATCAACCTGGTCGCACTGCACGGCGACACCCTGTACGTGGAGGCGAGCAATCTGCTGGCCACCGACGCCGGGCTGCGCACGGGCACGACGTTCACCGGGCTGCGCGGCGGGGCGAGCGGCAACGGCCTGTTCACCACCACGGTGGAGGGCACCGGGCAGGCGGCGATCATGTCGGACGGTGCGGCGGTCCTGCTGCGGGTGTCGCCGCAGTATCCGCTGACGGTCGACCCCGGCGCGTACATCGCCCACCAGGGCCGGCTCCAGCAGAACTTCCAGGCGGGGGTGAACTTCCGGACGCTGATGGGCGAGGGCTCCGGCGAGGCGTTCCAGATCCGCTTCGAGGGCGACGGACTCGTCTACGTACAGCCGAGCGAGCGCAACACCGTCGGGGGCGATGTCTGATGCCGTTCCGGGAGATCAACTCCAAGATGGTCGAGGCCACCCTGGCCCCGGGCCAGAAGCTGTTCAGCCAGCGCGGCGCGATGCTGGCGTACCGGGGCGAGGTGTCCTTCACCCCGAACATCCAGGGCGGCCAGGGCGGTGTCGCGTCGATGATCGGCCGCCGGGTGGCGGGCGAGTCGACGCCGCTGATGACGGTCGAGGGCTCGGGCACGGTGATGTTCGGCCACGGCGGCCACCACATCCAGGTGATCAACCTGGCAGGAGACACCCTGTACGTGGAGGCCGACCGGCTGCTCGCGTTCGACGGGACGCTTCAGCAGGGCACGATGTTCATGGGCTCGCAGGGCGGGGTGATGGGCATGGTGCGCGGCCAGGTGACCGGCCAGGGCCTGTTCACCACCACCCTGAAAGGGCACGGCGCGGTCGCGGTGATGGCGCACGGCGGGGTGATCGAACTGCCGATCACGCCGGGCCGGGACGTGCATGTGGACCCGCAGGCGTACGTCGCCCACCACGGGGAGGTCCGGAACAAGCTGGCCACGGCGGTCGGCTGGCGGGACATGGTGGGGCGGGGCTCCGGCGAGGCGTTCCAGCTGGAGCTGAGCGGCAGTGGTGCGGTGTACGTCCAGGCGTCGGAGGAGAAGCTGTGAGCACGCCCGTGGTCTTCGACCCGATGACGCTGCCGTCGGACGACAACGTCAACTCCTACACCTTCTGCGTGGAGCTCAAGGGGAGCCGGTGGTTCCTGCAGAAGGGGAAGATGATCGCCTACTACGGGCAGATCCAGTTCGACGGGATCGGGCACGGCCGGTTCGAGCGGCTGGTGCGTTCCAGCTTCCATTCGCCGCTGCACGCGAGCGACTGGGTGGTGGCCGAGGGCAGCGGGAAGATGCTGCTGGCGGACCGGGCTTTCGATGTGAACTCCTTCGACCTGGAGGACGGGAACCTCACCATCCGGTCCGGGAACCTGCTGGCGTACCAGCCGACGATGGCGCTGAAGCAGTCGATCGTGCCGGGGTTCGTGACGCTGATCGGCACGGGGAAGTTCGTGGCCGCGTCGAACGGTCCCGTGGTGTTCATGGAGCCGCCGCTGCGGGTGGATCCGCAGGCGCTGGTGGGCTGGGCCGACTGTCCCTCCCCGTGCCACCACTACGACCACGGCTACATGACGGGCGTGATGGGCGGTATCCGGTCACTCACGGGGATCGGCGGGACGTCGGGCGAGGAGCACCAGTTCGAGTTCGTCGGTGCGGGCACGGTGCTGCTCCAGTCGAGCGAGGCGCTGATGGCGGAGCAGGCGACGGGCGTACTGCCGAACCAGCCGGGCGTCCCGGGCGGCGGGGGTCAACACGGATCCGCCCCGCGCGCGCCCGGCCAGCTGGGGGACCTCCAGCGTCGCTTCGGGTTGTGAGCGGTAGTCTGCGGAGTGTGACGTCGAACGTCTGCGCCCAGCCGTCGGCTCCTGCCGACGGGCCTGGCCGCACTCCGGCGAGCCGGGGGTGCCGGGCGTCACACTCCCCGATTTCGTCCGGATTTCAACTTCTTAGGTAGAATCCATATATGGAGACCGAGACGGCCACCCGCTGGCTGAGCGACACGGAGCAGTGCGCCTGGCGCACCCACCTGGACGTCAACAGGCTACTGACGCACCAACTGGAGAAGGACCTCCAGCCGTTCGGCCTGACCATGAACGACTACGAGATCCTGGTCAACCTCTCCGAGTCGGACGACCAGAGGATGCGGATGAGCGACCTCGCCGCCGCCACCCTCCAGTCCAAGAGCCGGCTCTCGCACCAGATCACCCGCATGGAGACCGCCGGACTGGTCCGCCGCACCCACTGCGAGTCGGACCGGCGCGGGCTGTTCGCGGTCCTCACCGAGCACGGCGCGGAGACCATGCAGAAGGTCGCCCCGCACCACGTCGCCTCGGTGCGGCAGCACTTCATGGACCTGCTGTCCCCCGAGGCGCTCACCGGCCTGCACGCGGCGCTGACCCCGATCGCGGAACACCTGCGCGGCAAGCGCGGCAAGCTGTAGCAGCCGGGCCGTCAGGCCGGGCGGGGCAGCCACAGCCGGAAGGCCGCTCCGCCCTCGGCCGCCCGGTGCACCGTCAGCGTCCCGCCGTGGCGCGAGGCGACGTCCCGGGCGATGGCCAGGCCGAGTCCGGCGCCGCCGTCGTCCCGGCTGCGGGCGTCGTCGAGCCGGACGAACCGTTCGAAGATCCGCTCCCGCTCGTCCTCGGGCACACCGGCCCCGTCGTCCCGGACCTCCACCCGCACGCCGCGCCCGTCGGCCGCCACCGACACCGCGACGCTCCCCCCGGCGTGCCGCTGGGCGTTGTCCAGCAGGTTGCCGATCACCCGGGACAGCTGCCCGCGCGACCCGTTCACCTCGAACGCACCGCCCTCCGGCACCTGAACGGTCACCGCGATCCGGTCCCCGGTGCGCTGCGACACCTCCTCCCGGACCAGCGCGCCCAGCTCCACCGTGGCGCTCCCGGGCTTCTCCCCCGCGTCCAGCCGGGCCAGCAGCAGCAGGTCCGCCGCCAGCACCTGCAGCCGTACGGTGTCGGCGACCGCGCCCGGCAGGTCCAGCAGTTCCGGGTGGGCCTCGGCCACCTCCAGCTGGGTACGGAGCGAGGCGATCGGGGAACGCAACTCGTGCGAGGCGTCCGCGACGAACCGGCGCTGGCGCTCCACGGACGCCTCCAGGACGGTGAGCGTCTCGTTCGTCGTCCGGGCCAGCCGGGCGATCTCGTCCCGCGAATCGGGCTCCGGCACCCGGCGGGCCAGGTCCTCGGACGCGGTGATCGCCGCCATCTCGCGCCGGATGCCCTCGACCGGCCGCAGCGCCCGCCGGGTCACCAGCCAGGTCACCCCGGCGACGACCACCAGAAGTACCGGCAGCCCGGTGAGCATGGCCCCGCGCACCGTGTTCACCGCCTCCTGCTCGGCGGCGAGCGGCGCGCCCGCGTACACGGTGAGGGTGATGCCGTCGGGGGTGGTCGCCTCGACGGCGGCGAAGCGGTAGTCGGCGGTGGTGCGGTCGACGGTGGCGGTGCCGTCGGAGAAGTCCGGGTCGTCGGAGGAGACCTCGCCCCGGCCGGGGCGGCTGCCGTCGTCGTCATCGTCGTCGTCGTCGTCATCGTCGCCGGGCGACGGGGAGGCCCCCGCCGAGGCCGAGGGCACCGGGGTGACACCGGACGTGCCGGTGCCGGTGAGGGCCCGCAGGTCCTTGGAGACGATGACGACCCGCCCCTCCTCGTCGGTCACCTGGACCGGGTGGTCCTCCTCGTCGTCCAGTTCCACGTCGTCGTACGGAGTGCCCGTGGCGAGCTGTCCGGCCGCCTCACGGGCCGCCACCTCGGCCTGGAGGTCCGCCTGGTCGATGAGGTTGGCCCGCAGGACCAGCAGCACGGCCAGGCCGGCCCCGGCCAGGGCGACGGCGACGACCAGGGTGGCCCCGAGGGCGGCCCTGGCCCGTACGGACCTCATCCCGCCTCCAGCCGGTAGCCCGCGCCGCGCACGGTACGGATGGCGGTCGCGCCGAGCTTGCGGCGCAGGGTGGAGATGTAGACCTCGACGATGTTGGGGTCGCCGTCGTACGCGAAGTCCCAGACGTGCTCCAGGATCTCCGCCTTGCTGACCACCTGGCCCGCGCGCAGGGCGAGCTGCTCCAGCACCGCGAACTCCTTGGCGGTGAGGGCGTGTTCGTCCTCACCGCGGTGGACCCGGCGGGCGGCGGTGTCGATGCGCAGCGACCCGACGGTCAGGACGGGCGCGGCGGTCCCGGCCCCCCGGCGGCGCAGCAGGGCGCGGACCCGGGCGACGAGGACGACGTAGCTGAAGGGCTTGGTCAGGTAGTCGTCGGCGCCGGTGTCCAGGCCCTCGGCCTCGTCGTACTCGCCGTCCTTGGCGGTCAGCATGAGGATCGGCACCTCGTGACCGGTGGCGCGCAGGTTCGCGCAGACGCGGTAGCCGTTCATGCCGGGCAGCATGATGTCGAGGATCACCAGGTCGTAGCCGCCCTCGCTCGCCCGGTGCAGTCCTTCGAGACCGTCGTGCACGACATCCACGGCGAAGCCCTCGGCGGTCAGTCCCCTGGCCAGGGACACCGCGAGGCGCTTCTCGTCCTCCACGATCAACAGGCGCATGCGCACAGCCTCGCAAACCCGACCTGAAGACGCCTTCAGGTGGCTTCAGGCTGCGTTCAGCTACCTCCCGGCAGTGTGGGTCACGTCGAACAGCACAGCAGCTCTCGGGGAGGAACCTCATGAAGCGCAACGTCACCATCGCGGCGATCACCGCGGCCGTTCTCATCGGCGGCACCACCGCCGCCACCGTCGCCTTCGCGGACGGCGGCGACGGCGACCGTACGCCCGCCGGGAGCGTGAGCGCCGTGAGCCTCGCCGACGACAACGCCTCCGACGACCGCACGGACGACGCTTCCGACGACCGGGCCCCGGCCGCCGCGAAGACCACCCGGATCACCCTCGACCAGGCCGTCGCCGCTGCCCTGAAGAGCGTCCCGGGCACGGTCACCGAGGCCGAGCTGGACGATGACGATGACGACGACGACCGCGCGGTCTGGGAGCTGGACGTCCGCGGTTCCGACAAGAAGTGGCATGACGTGAAGGTGGACGCCGGCAACGGCAAGGTCGTGAAGACCCGTGACGACGACAACGACGACCGCGACCGCCACGCGCCCCGCTCCTCCACCGTCACCCTGAACGCTGCGGCGGACGCGGCCCTGAAGACCGCGCCCGGCAACGTCACGTCGATCGACCTGGACGACGACGACGACAACCGGGGCAACGTCCTGCGCTGGGACATCGACATCGCGGGCAAGGACGGCGAGCAGCACGAGCTGCGCGTGGACGCGAAGACCGGCAAGGTCACCGTGGACCACGACGACGACGGCGACGACGACGACCGGGACGACCGCGCGGACGAGAAGGACGACGACCGGGATGACCGGGACGGCGACGACGGCTGACCCACCGCCCAGCGCCCCTGCCGCGCTCACGGCGCACCGCCCACGCCCGGCCGTTGTGCACCGTTTCCCGGCCCGTCCCGGAGGGTTCACGCACGGCGTTCCGCGCCCGAGAGCGTGTTCACGCCAATCGCGAATCAGGCATGAACCCTCTTGTCGCACCACCAGCGCACCTGCGCCCGAGCCCGACCGGACCACCGTCGCGATCAAGCCGAACCCCGCGTTCCGCGTTAGTCCGATCCGCCCTCGGACCAAGCATCACCTCGAACATATTCATGATCTACACACAGGTGATGCACCATGCGCACACAAGCGCGAAGACTTGTCACAACCGTCCTCACTCTGGCGCTGCTGGCCGTTTCGGGCACCGCCCCCTCCTGGGCCTCCCCACGGGACCGACCGCCCTCCGTCGCCCTCTCGGCCGTCACACCGCCCGCGGCGAGAACTGCCGCCGACCTCCCGAAGCCACCCGAGGCGATGACGCTCGCGGAGCGACGCCGGCAGGTGGAGCGGGAGCGGGACGAGCTGTCACCCCTGAGGGCCTGTGCCGATGCCCCCTCGGTCGAGAAGCCGGCCGGCCCCCCGCACGCCCGGCCCTCGAAACCCGCCGAGCGCGGTCCTGCGTCCGCCGCACCCAGGGGCCGAGCTGCCGCACCACCCGGCGCACAGGCGACGGGGAACCCGACCTGGATCACCTCGCGGGCCGACAGCACATGAGCCACTACCCCGATCTGTCACCGTACTCCTACGACGAGTCACCCCGTGCCATGCTCAACGTCGGATGGCTGCATCCCAAACACGGCTACGCCACCGGCGTCGTGGACGAACGGGTGGTGCAGGCGTTGGTGATCCTCAGCTCCGCCTACGAGAACCAGATGCGCGGCTTTCACAGGTGCGAGTTCTGCGACACGGACCGGGTCTCCGTCTCCGGCGGGCCGAACGGGGACACCCGGGTATGGCTCGGCTCGGCGGAGATCCGGGTGAAGGGAGAGGACGGAACCATCTACGCCGCTCCGAACCTGGTCATCCACTACATCACCGCGCACCGCTACCGCCCGCCCGAGAAATTCTGCCGTGCGGCGGTCGGAGCGGCGGGAATCGATGCGCCCGGACCGCTGAGTCTGGTCGAGTAGCACCCTCGGACGGCGCCTGGTCGCCTCACGACGACCGGGCGCGGCCCCGGGCGCCACCTCTGCCCCGAGGACGGGGGCGGTGGGCGCGCCGGGCCCGTACGCGAGAACGCCCCCGGGGCGGCACCCACGCCGTCCCCGGGGGCCTTCAGCACGTGCTCAGGAGCTCCCCGTCAGCCCCGCCACCAGCTCGTCCGCCGCCGCGTACGGGTCCAGGCTCCCCGCCACGATGCGCTCGGCCAGGGCGTGCAGGCGGCGGTCGCCGCTCAGGTCGGCGATCTTCTCGCGGAGCGCGGTGACGGCGATCGTCTCGACCTCGTGGGCCGCGCGGGCGGTGCGGCGCTCGGCCAGGACGCCGTGCTCCTCCATCCAGGCCCGGTGCTTCTCCAGTGCCTCGACGACCTCGTCGATGCCCTCGCCCCGGGCGGCGACCGTCTTCACGATCGGGGGGCGCCAGTCGCCCGGGCCCCGGGACTCCCCCAGGCCCAGCATGTGGTTCAGCTCGCGGGCGGTGGCGTCCGCGCCGTCCCGGTCCGCCTTGTTGACCACGTAGACGTCGCCGATCTCCAGGATCCCGGCCTTGGCCGCCTGGATGCCGTCACCCATGCCCGGGGCGAGCAGCACGACGGAGGTGTCCGCCTGCGATGCGATCTCCACCTCGGACTGGCCGACGCCGACCGTCTCGACGAGGACCACGTCGCAGCCCGCCGCGTCCAGCACCCGGATGGCCTGCGGGGCCGACCAGGCGAGGCCGCCCAGGTGGCCCCGGGTGGCCATCGAGCGGATGTAGACGCCCGGGTCGGAGGCGTGGTCCGACATCCGGACCCGGTCGCCGAGCAGCGCCCCGCCGGAGAACGGCGAGGACGGGTCGACGGCGAGGACGCCGACCCGCTTGCCCGCCCGGCGGTAGGCGGTGACCAGGGCCGAGGTGGAGGTGGACTTGCCGACGCCCGGCGAGCCCGTGAGCCCGACGACGTAGGCGTGGCCGGCCAGCGGTGCCAGCGCGGCCATCACCTCCCGCAGCTGCGGGGACGCCCCCTCCACCAGCGAGATCAGCCGGGCCACCGCACGCGGCCTGCCTGCTCGCGCCTGTTCGACCAGCGTGGGGACGTCCACGTCCACGTTCACCGCTCCGTTCGCCTTGCCCTCGTGCCTGTGCGCCTGGTGACCGTACGGGTACTACTTGCCCGGGACGCGGATGATCAGCGCGTCGCCCTGACCGCCGCCGCCGCACAGGGCCGCCGCGCCGGTGCCGCCGCCGCGCCGCTTCAGCTCCAGGGCCAGGTGCAGGACGACCCGGGCGCCGGACATCCCGATGGGGTGGCCGAGCGCGATGGCGCCGCCGTTGACGTTGACCTTGTCCGAGGTGACGCCCAGGTCCTTCATGGACTGGACGGCGACGGCGGCGAACGCCTCGTTGATCTCGATCAGGTCAAGGTCCTCGACGGCCAGGCCGTCCTTCTTCAGGGCGTGCCGGATGGCGCCAGAGGGCTGCGACTGGAGGGAGTTGTCCGGGCCCGCGACGTTTCCGTGGGCGCCGATCTCGGCGATCCAGTCGAGGCCCAGCTCCTCGGCCCTGGCCTTGCTCATCACGACGACCGCGGCGGCGCCGTCGGAGATCTGCGAGGAGGTGCCGGCGGTGATCGTGCCGTCCTTGGCGAAGGCGGGGCGCAGCTTGCCGAGGGTCTCCACGGTCGTCTCGGCGCGGATGCCCTCGTCCTTGGCGAAGAGGACCGGGTCACCCTTGCGCTGCGGGATCTCGACCGGGGTGATCTCGGCCTCGAAGAGACCGTTCTTCTGGGCGGCGGCGGCCCGCTGGTGGGACAGCGCGCCGATCTCGTCCTGGGCGGCGCGGTCCAGGCCGAGACGGCCGTTGTGCTTCTCGGTGGACTCTCCCATCGGGATGTTCTCGTAGGCGTCGGTGAGACCGTCGTAGGCCATCGAGTCCAGCATCTCGATCGCGCCGTACTTGTAGCCCTCGCGGGACTTCGGCAGCAGGTGCGGGGCGTTGGTCATGGACTCCTGGCCGCCCGCGACCACCACGTCGAACTCTCCGGCGCGGATGAGCTGGTCGGCCAGCGCGATGGCGTCGAGCCCGGACAGGCACACCTTGTTGACGGTGAGCGCGGGGACGTTCATCGGGATGCCGGCCTTGATCGCGGCCTGCCGGGCGGGAATCTGGCCCGCGCCGGCCGTGAGCACCTGGCCCATGATCACGTACTGGACCTGGTCACCGCCGATGCCGGCCCGGTCCAGGGCGGCCTTGATGGCGAAGCCGCCGAGGTCGGCGGCGGAGAAGCTCTTCAGGGAGCCGAGGAGACGGCCCATGGGCGTCCGGGCGCCCGCGACGATCACTGAGGTGGTGGTACCGGTCGTTGCTGGCATGGGCACGGCCCCTTGGGATCGGATGTGAACGAGGGTTTACCTGAATGTACTGAGCGGTACCGCGCCCGTCATCCGGCAACCGGTGTGACGGCGCGCACGTTGCGTAACCATGGCGGGAGCGCTGCACTGGATCCATGCTGACGCGAATCGACCACATCGGGATCGCCTGTTTCGACCTGGACAGGACGGTTGAGTTCTACCGTGCCACGTACGGGTTCGAGGTGTTCCACTCGGAGATCAACGAGGAGCAGGGCGTCCGGGAGGCGATGCTCAAGATCAACGGGACCTCGGACGGCGGGGCTTCGTACCTCCAGCTCCTGGAGCCGACCCGGGAGGACTCGGCCGTGGGCAAGTGGCTGGCGAAGAACGGGGAGGGCGTGCACCACATCGCCTTCGGTACCGAGGACGTGGACGGGGACGCCGCGGACATCCGCGAGAAGGGCGTCCGCGTGCTGTACGACGAGCCCAGGACGGGGTCCATGGGGTCCCGGATCACGTTCCTGCACCCCAAGGACTGCCACGGCGTCCTGACCGAACTGGTCACGAGCAGGGCGGAGCACTGACCACCGCATACCTGGCCCGGTAGAGTGGGCGGTTCCGGGCCGGGGCCGGGTCGGGGCCGTACCGCGTCCTCGTCGTTTTTCTGTCACCATTCCCCGGGGGACCGCTCGCCGGCGAGCGGTACTCGTGTGGAGCGTTGCGACCAGGGTTGGGGTCTCCTCTGCTCTGTGGGGCATCCCCTGCTCGAACGAAGTTGAGAGCTTGGGGAAGACGCTGAGAGCTCGGGGAAGGATGGGACCGCGCAGTGCGGGGCTACGAACATCAGGAGAGCCACCGAGCTGAAGACGACCATCTCTCGCGGTTCGAAGCCGAGATGGACCGGCTGAGGACCGACCGGGAGAAGGCCGTCCAGCACGCCGAGGACCTCGGTTACCAGGTCGAGGTCTTGCGGGCCAAGCTGCACGAGGCCCGGCGCAATCTCGCGACCCGTCCCGCCTACGACAGCGCCGACATCGGCTACCAGGCCGAGCAGATGCTGCGGAACGCGCAGGTCCAGGCCGAGCAGATGCGCAACGACGCCGAGCGCGAGCTGCGCGAGGCCCGTGCCCAGACGCAGCGGATCCTGCAGGAGCACGCCGAACACCAGGCGCGCCTGCAGGCCGAGTTGCACACCGAGGCCGTCCAGCGCAGGCAGCGGCTCGACCAGGAGCTGGCGGAACGCCGCCAGACCGTCGAGTCGCACGTCAACGAGAACGTCGCCTGGGCCGAACAGCTGCGCGCCCGCACCGAGTCGCAGGCCCGCCGGCTGCTGGAGGAGTCCCGCGCCGAGGCCGAGCAGGCGCTGGCCGCCGCCCGCGAGGAGGCCGCCCGGCTGGCCGAGGAGACCCGTCGGCGGACCGGCTCGGAGACCGAGTCCGCCAGGGCCGAAGCCGAAGCGATCCTGCTGCGTGCCCGCAAGGACGCCGAGCGCCTCATCGGGGCCGCCTCCGCCCAGGCGCAGGAGGCCACCAGCCACGCGGAGCAGCTGCGCTCCAGCACCACCGCGGAGACCGACCAGGCACGCCGGCGGACCGCCGAGCTGAACCGCACCGCCGAGCAGCGCCTCTCGGAGGCCGAGACCCGGCTGCGCGAGTCCCGCCTGGAGGCCGAGAAGCTCCTCTCCGAGGCGAAGGAGGCCGCCGCCAAGCAACTGGCCGCCACCGAGTCGCAGAACGAACAGCGCACCCGCACGGCCAAGTCGGAGATCGCCCGGCTGGTCGGCGAGGCCACCAAGAGCACCGAGGCGCTGAAGGAAGAGGCCGAGCGGGCCCTCGTCGACGCCCGGGCCGAGGCGGAGCGGCTGGTCGCCGAGGCCGGCGAGAAGGCCCGTACGGTCGCCGCCGAGGATGCCGCCGCCCAGCTGGCGAAGGCTGCTCGCAGCGCCGAGGAGGTGCTCACCAAGGCCTCCGAGGACGCGAAGTCGACGACGAGGGCGGCGAGCGAGGAGGCCGAGCGGATCCGCCGCGAGGCGGAGGCCGAGGCGGACCGGCTGCGCGGCGAGGCCGCCGAGCAGGCGGACGAGCTCAAGGGCGCGGCCAAGGACGACACCAAGGAGTACCGGGCCAAGACGGTCGAGCTCCAGGAGGAGGCCCGCAGGCTGCGCGGCGAGGCCGAGCAGCTGCGCTCCGAGGCGGTCGCCGAGGGCGAGCGGATCCGGGGCGAGGCCCGCCGCGAGGCGGTCCAGCAGCTGGAGGAGGGCGCCCGCACCGCCGAGGAGCTGCTGACCAAGGCCCGTTCCGACGCGGACGAGCTGCGCACCAAGGCGAACGGCGAGAGCGAGCGCATCCGCACCGAGGCCGCCGAGCGGGCCGCGACCCTGCGCAAGCAGGCCGAGGAGACGCTGGAGCGCACCCGGAACGAGGCCGACAAGCTGCGGGCCGAGGCCGAGGAGCAGGCCACGGCCGTCACGGAGGCCGCCGAGCGGGCCGCGGCCGAACTGCGCGAGGAGACGGAGCGCGGTGTCGCCGCCCGGCAGGCCGAGGTCGCCGACGAGCTGGCCCGGCTGCACACCGAGGCCGAGTCCCGGCTCGCCGCCGCCGAGGAAGCGCTCGGCGAGGCGCGGACCCAGGCCGAGCGGATCCGCCGCGAGACGAGCGAGGAGTCGGAGCGGCAGCGCGCCGAGGCCGCCGAGCGGGCACGGGCGCTGACCGAACAGGCCGGGGCGGAGGCCGAGCGGCTGCGCGACGAGGCCGCCGCCGACGCCGCCGAGTCCCGCGCCGAGGGCGAGAGCGTAGCCGTACGGCTGCGGAGCGAGGCCGCCGCAGAGGCGGAGCGGCTCAAGTCCGAGGCGCAGGAGAGCGCCGACCGGGTGCGTGCGGAGGCCGCGGCCGCCGCCGAGCGGGTCGCCGCCGAGGCCGCCGAGGCGCTGGCCGCCGCCCAGGAGGAGGCCACGCGCCGCCGCCGGGAGGCCGAGGAGATCCTCGGTGCGGCCCGGACCGAGGCGGAGCAGGAGCGCGAGCGGGCCCGCGAGCAGAGCGAGGAGCTGCTCGCCTCCGCCCGTAAGCGGGTCGAGGACGCGGGCGCCGAGGCGCACCGGCTCGTCGAGGAGGCGGACGCCCGGGCGACCGAGCTGGTCGTGGCGGCCGAGCAGACCGCCCAGCAGGTACGGGACTCCGTCGCGGGTCTGCAGGAGCAGGCCGAGGAGGAGATCTCGGGGCTGCGCTCGACGGCGGAGCATGTCGCGGAGCGCACCCGTACCGAGGCGCAGGAGGAGGCGGACCGGGTCCGCGCCGACGCGCACGCGGAGCGGGAGCGGGCCTCCGAGGACGCGATCCGCCTGCGCCGGGAGGCGAACGAGGAGGCGGACCGGCTCCGGCGGGAGGCCCACGAGGAGACGGAAGCCGCGAAGGCGCTGGCCGAGCGGACGGTCTCCGAGGCGATCAGCGAGTCGGAGCGGCTGCGCGCGGACACCTCCGAGTACAGCCAGCGGATGCGCACCGAGGCGTCCGACGCCCTGGCGTCGGCGGAGCAGGACGCGTCGAAGGCCCGTGCCGAGGCCCGGCAGGACGCCAACCGGATCCGTTCGGAGGCTGCGGCCCAGTCGGACCTGCTGATCGGCGAGTCGACCACCGAGAGCGAACGCATCCGCAACGAGGCGGCCCAGGCCTCCGAACAGCTCGTCGTCGAGGCCACCACGGAGGCCAACCGCCGCCGGGCCGAGTCCACCGAGCAGGCGGACCGGATGCTGGCCGAGGCGACCGGCGAGTCCGAGCGGCTGCGCGCGGAGGCGTCCGAGCGGCTCGGCGCCGCGCAGGAGCACGCGGCCCGCATCCGCGAGGAGGCCGAACGGCTGCGCGCGGAGGCGGAGTCGGCGGCCGAGGAGCTGCGCTCGGAGGCCCGCCAGGAGGCGGACCGGGTGCTGGACGAGGCGCGCGAGGCGGCGGCGAAGCGCCGGGCGGACGCGGCCGAGCAGGCGGACCAGCTCATCAACAAGGCGCGGGAAGAGGCGCTGCGTACGGCCACCGAGGCCGAGGGGCAGTCCGACACGATGGTCGGCGCGGCCCGCAAGGAGGCTGTGCGCATCACCTCGGAGGCGACCGTCAAGGGCAACACCCTGGTGGAGCGCGCCCGTACCGACGCCGACGAGCTGCTGGTCGGCGCCCGGCGCGACGCGACCCAGATCCGGGAGCGGGCCGAGGAGCTGCGGGCCCGGCTGGAGAGCGAGATCGAGGAGCTGCACGAGCGGGCCCGCCGGGAGACGTCCGAGCAGATGAAGACCGCCGGCGAGCGCGTCGACAACCTGATGAAGGCGGCGACCGAGCAGCGCGACGAGGCCGAGGCGAAGGCCAAGGAGCTGATGGCCGAGGCCAATTCGGAGGCGAGCAAGGTCCGTATCGCCGCGGTGAAGCGGGCCGAGTCGCTGCTGAAGGAGGCCGAGGCCAAGAAGGCCGGACTGATCCGCGAGGCGGAGAAGCTGCGCGCCGACGCCGAGGCGGAGGCGAAGCGGACGGTCGACGAGGGCAAGCGCGAGCTGGACGTTCTGGTGCGCAGGCGCGAGGACATCAATGCGGAGATCTCCCGTGTCCAGGACGTCCTCGAAGCGTTGGAGTCCTTCGAGACTCCGGCCGGGGGCGGGAAACCGGCCGGCGGTTCCTCGGGAGGCGTCAAGGCTCCGGTGGCGGCGGGTACGCGATCGGGGGGCAAGTCGTCCGATCGGTAGCCGATCCGCGGTGTGCCGTGCTCCGCCATGGATATCGCACCCTTCGAGTGGCAAGCACTCCGGGGGTCAGCCACTCAAAAGGGGTGTCATTCTCCAGATCAAACCGGCATCTGCACGCTGACACGCCGCCATGGCCCCTAGGATTCCCCCTATCACCTCACCGGTCTCATTCGACAGGAACCCCATGAGTGACCCTTCCTCCCCCTTCGGCTTCGAGCTCGTGCGCCGTGGCTACGACCGCGGTCAGGTGGACGACCGCATTACCAAGCTCGTCGCCGACCGTGATAGTGCTCTGGCCCGAATCACCTCCCTGGAAAAGCGCATCGAGGAGCTGCACCTCGAAACGCAGAACGCCCAAGCCCAGGTGAACGACGCAGAGCCGTCGTACGCCGGTCTCGGCGCCCGTGTCGAGAAGATTCTCCGCCTCGCCGAGGAGGAGGCCAAGGACCTGCGCGAGGAGGCCCGCCGCGCGGCCGAACAGCACCGCGAGCTCGCCGAGTCGGCGGCCCAGCAGGTGCGCAACGACGCCGAGTCGTTCGCCGCCGAGCGCAAGGCGAAGGCCGAGGACGAGGGCGTCCGCATCGTCGAGAAGGCGCAGGGCGAGGCGAACACGCTGCGCACCGACGCCCAGAAGGACGCCCAGCAGAAGCGCGAGGAGGCCGACGCCCTCTTCGAGGAGACCCGCGCCAAGGCCGCTCAGGCCGCGGCCGACTTCGAGACCAACCTCGCCAAGCGCCGCGAGCAGTCGGAGCGCGACCTCGCGTCCCGCCAGGCCAAGGCCGAGAAGCGTCTCGCCGAGATCGAGCACCGCGCCGAGCAGCTCCGCCTGGAGGCCGAGAAGCTCCGCACGGACGCCGAGCGCCGGGCTCGCCAGACGGTGGAGACCGCCCAGCGCCAGGCCGAGGACATCGTCGCCGACGCGAACGCCAAGGCCGACCGGATCCGCAGCGAGTCGGAGCGCGAGCTGGCGGCGCTCACCAACCGCCGCGACTCGATCAACGCTCAGCTGACCAACGTCCGCGAGATGCTGGCGACGCTGACCGGCGCCGCCGTGGCCGCCGCCGGTTCCCCGGTGGAGGACGAGCCCGCCACCCGCGGTGTCCCGGCCCAGCAGACCCGCTGACCCCGGCAACGCCCAGGAGTAGCCCCGTGTGCGCCCGGTTCCGCCGTTGTGGTGGCGCCGGGCGCTCGGGCGTTCTACCGTGTGCGCATGATCGAGGTCGAGGGACTCACCAAACGGTTCGGCAGCAAGGTCGCCGTCGATCATCTGTCGTTTCAGGTCAAGCCGGGCATCGTGACCGGATTTCTCGGCCCGAACGGGGCGGGCAAGTCCACCACGATGCGGATGATGCTGGATCTCGACCACGCGACGAGCGGTACGGTGCGCATCGACGGCAAGCACTACCGCGAACTCCAGGAACCGCTGAAGTACATCGGGGCGCTCCTCGACGCCAAGGCGATGCACGGCGGCCGCAGCGCGTACAACAACCTGCTGTGCCTGGCGCAGAGCAACCGCATCCCGAGCAGCCGGGTCGACGAAGTGCTCGACATGGTCGGCCTGAGCGCGGTGGCGAAGAAGAAGTCCAAAGGATTCTCCCTCGGCATGGGCCAGCGGCTCGGCATCGCGTCCGCGCTGCTGGGCGATCCCGAGATCCTGATGTTCGACGAGCCGGTCAACGGACTGGACCCCGAGGGCATCCACTGGATCCGTAATCTGATGAAGGCGCTCGCCTCGGAGGGCCGGACGATCTTCGTCTCGTCCCACCTGATGAGCGAAATGGCGCTGACCGCCGACCATTTGATCGTGATCGGCCAGGGCAGGCTGCTCGCCGACACCTCGATGGCGGACTTCATCCACGAGAACTCCCGCAGTTACGCGCGGCTGCGCTCCCCGCAGCAGGAGCGGCTGCGCGACGTGCTGCACCAGGAGGGCTTCACCGCCGTCGAGACGGCGGGCGGCTTCCTGGAGATCGACGGCGCCACCACCGAGGAGCTGGGTGAGCTGGCCGCCCGGCACCAACTGGTGCTGCACGAGCTGAGTCCCCAGCGGGCCTCCCTGGAGGAGGCGTTCATGCAGATGACCGCCGGTTCGGTGGAGTACCACGCCCATTCGGACCGGGACCCCGTCGCCGAACCACCCGCGGTGGGCGCGGGCTGGGGCGAGGGCTGGAAGAAGCCGGGCACCACCGGCAGCGAGGGGGAGTGACGACGATGGCATCGGTACCCGCGGTTCTCACCTCGGAATGGACCAAGATCCGGTCGGTCTCCTCGACCGTCTGGACCCTGTTCGCCGCGTTCGCCGTCACGGTCGTGATGGGCGCGGCACTCTCCGCCCTGCTGAACGCGACGTTCGACGACCTCTCGGAGACCGAGCAGGCCACGTTCGACCCGACCTTCGTCAGCTTCTCGGGGACCGTTCTCGGCCAGCTCGCGATGGTCGTGTTCGGGGTGCTCGTGGTCGGCACGGAGTACAGCTCCGGCATGATCCGCACCTCGCTGGCGGCGGTGCCCCAGCGCGCGACGTTCCTCCTCAGCAAGATCACGGTGGCCGGTGTGCTGGCCTTCGTCGTGGGGCTGCTCACCAGCTTCGTCTCGTTCTTCCTGAGCCAGGCCATGCTCGGCGACCGGGGCACCGACATCGGCGCGGAGAACGTGCTGCGCGCGGTGGTCGGCGGCGGGCTCTACATGGGACTGATCGCGATCTTCTCCATGGGGGTGGCGGCGATGCTGCGCAGTTCCATGCTGTCGCTCGGCATCCTGATGCCCTTCTTCTTCCTGGTCTCGCAGATCCTGAGCGCGGTCCCGGGGGCCAAGAACGTCGCCCGGTACTTCCCCGACCAGGCCGGGTCGAAGATCATGCAGGTCGTCCCGGAGGCGATGGGCAGCGATCCGTCGCCGTACGGCCCCTGGGCGGGCCTCGGGATCATGGTGCTCTGGGTGCTGGCCGCGGTCCTCGGCGGCTTCCTCGTCCTGAAGAAGCGGGACGCGTAACGGTCCGCTCGCAGGCTGTGCGCAACTTGGCCGGAACCGCCGGCGCCTGGTTATCCTCCTAACTCTTACGGGGGTGTGCGGCCGGGTGGCCCGAGCCCCGAACGACCAAGTGAGTCGATGGGGCTGGAGAATGATCGAGGCAGTCGGCCTGACCAAGCGCTACGGCGCGAAGACGGCCGTGGACGACCTTTCCTTCCAGGTGCGGCCGGGTGCCGTCACCGGCTTCCTCGGTCCCAACGGGTCGGGCAAGTCCACGACCATGCGCATGATCCTCGGCCTGGACCGCCCTACCGCAGGTCACGTCACGATCGGCGGCCACCCCTACCGCGACCTGCCGAACGCCCCGCGCCAGGTGGGCGCGCTGCTGGACGCCAAGGGCGTGCACGGCGGGCGCACCGCCCGTAACCACCTGCTGTCCCTTGCCCAGCTGGCCGGCATCCCGGCGGCCCGGGTGGACGAGGTGCTGGGCGTCGTCGGCCTCAGGGACGTCGCCAAGCGGCGCTCCAGCGGCTTCTCGCTCGGGATGGGGCAGCGGCTCGGGATCGCGGCGGCGCTTCTCGGCGATCCGCAGGTGCTGCTGTTCGACGAGCCGGTCAACGGTCTCGATCCGGAGGGCATCCACTGGGTCCGCAATCTGATGAAGTCGCTGGCCGCCGAGGGGCGGACGGTCTTCGTCTCGTCCCATCTGATGAGCGAGATGGCCCTCACCGCCGACCATCTGATCGTGATCGGGCGCGGCCGGCTGCTCTCCGACATGAGCGTCACGGACTTCATCTCCGCCAACTCCGCCGACTTCGCCCGGGTCCGGGTGCCGGACGACGGCCCCGAGGGGCGGGAGAAGCTGACGGCCTCGCTCATCGAGGCGGGCGGCCGGGTCATGTCGGAGCCGGGCGGGGCCCTGCGGGTCACCGGGCTGCCGCTGCCGAGGATCAGCGATCTGGCCCACGGGTGCGACGTACGGCTCTGGGAGCTCTCGCCGCACCAGGCCTCCCTGGAGGAGGCGTACATGCGGCTGACGCAGGGCCTGGTGGACTACCGCTCGACGGACGACGCCAAGGCGGGCCTCGCGGAGCCGCCGCCCCAGGACCCGTACGCGAGCCTTCTCGGCGCCGGCGGCCTGGCGGCGCCCCCCGAGCCGGTGGAGGTGCCGCAGGACGGCTGGTACGCCCCGCCACCGCCCGTTCCGGGCCAGGGCCCCGGGCCCCGTTCCGGGCCCTCCCCCGCGCCCGCCGACGAGCCCTCTTCCGCCGCTCCGGCCGAAGAGCAGACCAGCAAGGACCTCCGATGACGACGCCGGCCACCCCGCAGGCCCACCAGCAGGTGCCGGAAGCCGGCCTGCTGGGCTCCTACGAGTCGCCGATCCCGATCCGGCCCGCCACCCTCGGCGACGCGGTCGCCTCGGAGTGGACCAAGATCCGTTCCGTACGCGCCACGATCTGGACGCTCGGCGTGATGATCGCGCTGATGCTGACGATCGGGCTCGGCGCCGCGCTGCTGATCGCGGCGGACGGCGGCAGCCTGGCGGACGAGCCGGTCCTGGGCCTCGGCTTCTTCGGGGTGCTGCTGGGCTCGATCTGTGTGATCACGCTCGGCGTGCTGACCATCGGCTCCGAGTACAGCACCGGCATGATCCGTACGACGCTGACGGCCTGCCCGAGCCGGGGCCGGGTACTCATGGCGAAGTCGATCGTCTTCTCCTCGCTGGCCTTCGTCGTCACGACGGTGACCGCCACGGTGGTGGCGGGGCTCCAGACCCTGATCCTGGACGGCGCGCCCGCGTCGGCCGGCGACTGGCTGCGCGGCACGGTCGGGGTCGGGCTCTACATCGCGGCGCTCGGCCTGCTGTCGCTCGGGATCGGCGCGATCGTGCGGCACTCCGCGGGCGCGATCACCATCATGATCGGTGTGGTGCTGCTGCCCCTGGTCCTCGCGCTGTTCATGTTCGCCGACGACCTGCGGGCGCTCCAGCTCTTCCTGATCGACTTCGGGTGGCCTTCGACCGGAAAGCGGACGCGGTCCGGTGCGTGCGGTTCCAAGGCGCCGAGAGGTCCTCGTAGCGGAGCTGCCAGGGCATTTCGGCAACGCCGGAAGCGTGCGTGCCGGGGCGTGGCCGCCCGGTCAGAGGCCACCCGACAGGCTCTCAGTGGCGCGGGGCGTTCCGGGACCGCTGCACCCGCGTGGTGCGGCGGTCTCTCGCGTTCCAGCACGCCTTGTGCCAGTGCCTGCGGTCGTCGAGGCCGCCGAACTCGGGCCAGGCCACGAGGTGCGGGACCCCGGAGGGGATCTCCTGGTCGCATCCGGGGCAGCGGTACCGCTTGCCCTGGGCGCTCGCGCCGCTGACCGGGCGCACCGACCACTCCTCGCCCTGCCAGCTCTCGGTGGCCCCTCCCCCGCCGTACCTGGCGGGTGCCATGCCGAGGCGTTCGTCGGGGGTCTCGCCGCCACGGGGGCGGTTACGGCGCGGGGACACAGGACACCTCACGGGGGCGGATCGGGCACGAGTCGTCCAAGCCTAGGGCGTGGCATGGGGGGCAGTCGTCGGGTGCCTCGGCCGGTCCGATCCGGCAGTGGAATGAGTTAGCGGAAAATCGCAACAACTTCCCCCGGGACCGTGCCTTTGGCACGTGTCAGACGTTGTTGCCAGTGGGGGAGAACGCGTCGGCCGCAAGGAGGCAATAGGCGATGCGCATCGGAACGTTCGTTCTGGCAGCCCAGTTCCCGGGACAGGGGCCGGGTGAGGCCCTGCACCGGGCCGTCCGGTCCACCGAGGCCGCGGAGGAGAGCGGTCTCGACTCGGTCTGGCTGGCCGAGCACCACTTCGTGCCGTACGGGGTCTGCCCGTCCGCGACCACGCTGGCTGCGCTGCTGCTCGGCCGCACCCGCAGGATCCGGGTCGGCACGGCGGTCAGCGTGCTGCCCAACCACCACCCGGTCGCGCTCGCCGAGCAGGCCGCGTTGCTGCATCTGACCAGCGGCGGACGCTTCTCGCTCGGGGTGGGCCGGGGCGGTCCGTGGGTGGACCTGGAGGTGTTCGGCGGCGGTCTCGACGCGTACGAGAACGGCTTCCCCGAGGCGCTCGGCCTGGTGCTCGACTGGCTGCGGAAGCCGCGCGTCGCGGGGCGCGGCGAGCGGTTCGGCTTCCGCGAGGTGGCGGTGGTGCCGCGCGCGGACGAGCTGCTGGCGGGTCCGGCAGGCGCGGGGCCGGGCATGACGGGACCGGTCGCCGCGGGGCCGGGCATGACGGGACCGGTCGCCGCGGGGCCGGGCGCCCCGGGGCCCGAGGTCATCGTGGCGTGCACCTCTGCGAAGAGCGTGCGGCTCGCGGCGCGGCAGGCGCTACCGATGCTGCTGGGCATGCACTGCGGGGACGAGGAGAAGGCGGAGATGATCGCCCTGTGGCGTACGGCGGCCCGGGAGGCCGGCCATCCGCCCGAGGTGGTGGAGGGGGCCGCGCATGTGTCCGCCGGGGTGGCCCAGATCGCGGACGGGGCCGGGGACGCCACCGAGATGCTGGTGAAGGCGATGCCCGGCTGGCTGCGCCAGGGGCTCGACGCCCATGTCACGGTCGACGGCAGGCAACGCGTGATGCGGGACCCGGTCGCGTACACGGAACTGCTGTGCGGGCTGCATCCGGTGGGCCCGCCGCGGCTGGCCGCCGACCGGCTCGCGGCCACCGCCGAGCGGACCGGGATCACGCGCTTCGCCCTCCTGGTGGAGGGGTCGGGTGATCTCGCGGCGACCGAGGAGAACGTCCGGCGGCTGGGGGCCGACGTACTGCCGCTGCTCACCTGACCCGCGCATGCCGGTATTCCCTCGGGACAGCTGTGGGACATGTGGGGGAACGTGTGGTGCGGTGGTACGGGAGCTGCCGCCCCGGAGCCAGTTGCACCTCCCGCGGCCCGGGACGGCAGCAGAAGCGTTCAGCAGTCCCGTAGTTCGGGCGACTGGTTGAGCAACTGGCCCCTCACCGAGGTGAACTTGGCCAGTCGGTCGTCGACCGAGGCGTCCAGCGGGAACACCGCGACGCGGTGGCAGTTCTGGAATGCGAGACGCACTCCGAAGTGCCGCTGCAGCGCGCCGCGTATCGCATCACTCGCGAGCGCGCGCAGCAGCTGACCACGTGCCTGCTCGTCCGGCGGCGGCGTCTGGTTGTCGGCGAACTGTCCGCCGTCGACCTTCAGCTGAGCCACCAGCGAGCTGATCATCTCCCATGCGAAGGGCAGGGAGGTCCGGACGCAGTCGACGAAGTCGGCTTCGTCGACCTCGCCTCGCTCGGCCTGTTCCAACAGCGCCGGTGAGACGTCGAGCGACATGGGTTCTCCTCTCGCGACCCCGGGCAGTGGCCGGGGCCTTACGGGCAGGGAAGAAGGCGACGACGACGCAGCGTGCACGGACGGCGACCTCCTGCTTCCACGTTAAGCGCGCAGTCGGGGCCGCACCAGGAGATTGGGAACACAACCGGCCAATAACGAAGGGGATCAAAGAGGGGCAAGCCCGCTTCGCCGCGACGCGGCGTGCACCGAGTGACAGGAGACGACGGGTGGGGAGATCGCGTCGGGCCCCCGTCGTCGAGTAGCGTTGCCGACCATGCGTCTCGTCATCGCCCGTTGCTCCGTGGACTACGCGGGCCGGCTCACAGCCCACCTGCCCTCCGCACCCCGTCTGATCCTGGTGAAGGCGGACGGAAGCGTCTCCATCCACGCCGACGACCGGGCGTACAAACCGCTCAACTGGATGTCCCCGCCGTGCACCCTGAAGGAGGGCGCCGACGGTGACGAAGGCGTCTGGACCGTGGTGAACAAGGCGGGCGAAAAACTGATCATCACGATGGAGGAAGTCCTCCACGACTCGTCGTACGAGCTGGGCGTCGACCCCGGGCTCATCAAGGACGGCGTGGAAGCGCACCTCCAGGAGCTGCTCGCGGACCGGATCGAGATCCTCGGCGAGGGCCACACCCTGATCCGCCGTGAATACCCCACCGCCATCGGGCCGGTGGACATCCTGTGCCGGGACGCGAACGGGCAGACGGTGGCCGTGGAGCTGAAGCGGCGCGGCGACATCGACGGCGTGGAGCAGCTGACGCGCTATCTGGAACTGCTGAACCGCGACCCGCACCTCGCGCCGGTCCGGGGCGTCTTCGCCGCGCAGGAGATCAAGCCGCAGGCCCGGGTGCTGGCGACGGACCGTGGCATCGGCTGCCTGGTCCTGGACTACGACGCGATGCGGGGCATCGAGGACGACAAGCTGCGGCTGTTCTGAGCATCGGAGGCGGAGGCCGGGCGGTTCACGCGGAAGCGTGAGCCGCCCGGCCTCGTCCGTCCTGACGTCCTCAGACCGCCGGGTCGGCCGCCGCGTCGGATTCCGGGGCGCTCGCCGACTCGACGGGGCCACTGGCGGAGGAGGACCCCTCCGCCGGGGGCGGTTCCGGGTCGTCGGTGGGCGTCTCGGTGGGCGGGGTCGTCGGCGTCTCGGTCGGCGGGGTCGTCGGCGGGGTGGTGGGCGGGGTCGTCGGCGGGGTGGTGGGCTTTGTCGGCTTTCCGCTGGGTGTGGGCTCGCCCGGCGAGCTGCTCCCGTCGTCCGTCGGGTCGTCCGTCCCCGGCGTCGTACCACCGGTGCTGGACGCGCTCGGGGACGGCGAGCCGGACGTGCTGGGGCTCGCCGACTCCGAGGTGCCCGGGGTCTCGGGCGTCTCGCCGCCGGTCGTCTCCCCGGCCGGGGCGGAGCCGTCGTCCGGCTCGTCCGCGGGCGGGCCGTCGTCGGTCGCGTCCTCGGTGGCCGTCTGCTCGGTGGTGACGTTGCGGCTGTCCGGCACGTCGCCGTCGCCGGAGGTGACGCCGAGCGTGACGACGGTGCCGAGCACCGCGATCAGCAGCGCGCCCGCGCCGGCGGCGGCCAGGTTGCGCCGGGCGCCGCCCAGGACCGCGCGCCCGCCGTTCCTGCGCGGGGCGGGGCCGGGCGGCAGCGAGGAGACGACGGTGGGCTGCTCCTCGGCGGTGTGCCGGACGAGCAGCGGCGCGCCCGGGAGCCCGCCGGGCGGAGTGCCCGGGCCGTCCTGGCGTATGACGGGCACCTCGTCGCCCGAGGGGGTGCGGCCGAGCGGCGGGAAGTCGCCGGAGCGGTCCGCGACCAGGGCGAGCGCGCGGCGTCCGGCGACGGCCCCGGACTTGTCGGCGAGTGCGCCGCGCATCCCGATCGAGGTCTCCAGCTCGGTGCGGGCCCGGTCCGGGTTGCCGGTGCAGAGCGCGAGGACGCCCAACTCATGGTGGAAGTAGGCCTCCTCAGCGACCTCGCCGGTGATCCTGGCGGCCTCCTGGCCGACCCTGAGGGCCCGCTCCCAGGCTCCCCAGCCCAGGCCCGCGGCGAAGGCCGGGGAGGCGCTGCGGGCCAGCAGGACGGCCGCGCTGGCCGCTCCCACCTCGTCGCCCGGGACCAGCCGGGCCAGCGAGGCGACGATCGCGTCGGCCTCGGTGACGGCCCGCCGGGGGGTGACCGAGGGGTGCGAGGTCCACCAGGCATAGTGCTGGGCGGCGGTACGGGCGTGGGCGGCGGCGTCGTCCTCGTAACCGGCCGCCGCCAGCTGGGCGAGGACTCCGGCGGCGAGGCGGTAGCGGGGGCCGGCCGGGGAGAGCAGGCCGCAGCCCGCGAGCTCGCCGAGCGCGGCGTCCGCGTGGGTGTCGCCCACCAGGGCCGGCAGATGGGCCTGGTGGGGCACCTCGCCGCCGAGGGCGACGGCGAAGCGCAGGGTCGCGCGGGCCGCCTCGCTGAGCCGGGAGGCGAGCAGCACGGCGGGTGCCGCGCCCTCGCCGAGGCTCGGCAGGGGGACGTCGAGGGCTTCGGCGGCGGGGGCCACGGGGGCCGGCGGCGCGTCGTCCGCGCGTGGCTCGAAGTAGTCGTACTCGTCGAAGGCTTCGGGGTCGGCGCGCAGCCGGTCGCGCTGGACGAGGAGGGATCCGGCCTGGACGAAGCGGAGCGGCAGGCCCTCGGACTCGAACCAGAGGTCGCCCGCCCAGTTCCGCTCGTCCTCGGTGAGGGGGCGCTCGACGACCTTCTCCAGCAGGGCCAGCGAGGCGCTGCGGCCGAGGCCGGCGAGGAGTACCTCCTCCAGGTGGGCGTCGACGCCGGCGGTGGTGACCTCGGGGATGGTGGCGAGCAGGAAAGCGCACTCGGGGGTGGCGGCGAGCAGTTCGTCGAGGGCCGCTCCGCCGATCTCCAGGTCGTCGACGACGACGACGGCGCCGATGCCCCGGACGAGCGCGAGCAGTTCGTCGCGGTCGGGGCGGTGGCTCTGGGCCTTGTAGACGGTGTCGAAGAGGGCGTGCAGCAGATCGGCGCCGGTGCGGCCCCGGCCGTTGAGGCGGACGACCCCGTCGGGGGCCAGGTCCGCGCAGTCGGCGGCGACGGCGTCCAGCAGCGCGGTGCGGCCGGAGCCGGCCTGGCCGGTGAGGCGGACGCTGCGGCCGCGCGCCAGCAGGCGGACCAGGCGCTCGCGTTCCTCCTGGCGCTCCAGGAGGGGCAGCTGCGTGGCGGGCGGGCCCGGGGGGACGGGGGGTGCGCCGGCGCGTTCGTGGTCGGCGCGTTCGGCGGGGGTGCGGCGGACCGGGGCGTCGGGGCCGGAACCGGGCGGGCAGGCCTCGACCTCGCTGCCGTCGACGGGGTTGACCGTGAGCAGCAGGTCGCCGGCGGTCAGCTGGACGACCCGGACCTGCTGCGGTGTCTGCGGGCCGAAGTCGGCGCCGCCGGAGTCGCGGGACGGCCGGCGGTGGCCGGGTTCGCCGCCGGAGCGGTCGTGGCCCTGCTCGTGCTCTTCCGGTGCCCGGTGTGTCGGGTCCATCGCAAAGTCCCCCAGACGCGTCGTGCGCGGTTGCCCCTCCCGGCCTCGCACGCCCCGCTGTCGCTTCCGGTCCGGTGTCCGCCCATGGGTTCGTTGTCATTCGGCGGACGGCCGAACCCTAGACCTTGGCACAGTATGCATAAAGCGCCGGGGTGCCACGCCGTCCAGGTCGTCACGTTCCGGTGAGGATTGCGTGACTTTCCCGGTTGCCCCGGGTGACGTCAGACGCGCAGTGACTCCGCGGCGATGCCGCCCTCGATGGCCAGGATGCGGTGCAGCCGGGTGGCCACCAGGAGGCGCTGCATCTGCGGCGGCACGCCGCGCAGCACGAGACGGCGTCCGGCCCGTCCGGCCCGGCGGTGGGCCCCCATGATGACGCCCAGTCCGGTGGCGTCCCAGGAGTCCAGCTCGGTCAGGTCCAGCACGAGGTCGCCGACTCCGTCGTCCACGGCCGAGTGCAGGACCGTACGGGCGTCCGCCGCGCTTCGGACGTCGAGGCGGCCCCCGACGACCAGCTCGGCGTGGTCGCCCCTGATGTGCATATGCGCTCCCCGGTCATGCTCCGTAGAAGGTCTGTCTGTCCGAAAGGTCCGTCAGCCTCGAAGGGCCGTCTGTTGTTCCGCCGCCGGCCTTGCCTCTGCCACCACTGACTCCCGCAACGACAGGGAAGTTGCCGTCTGTGAGCAAACCGATACCGAATTCACTCGGTGGGGTGACTTCGGTTCGTCGGGGACCGGTCACTGCCGGGTAAGATCCCCGGCTTCCCCGGCCCGGACGGTGGTGGGCCGGCGGGCCGGGGGTGTGGATCCGGTCAGTACGTGTAGAAGCCCTGCCCGCTCTTGCGCCCGATGTCACCTGCGTCGACCATCCGGCGCATCAGTTCCGGGGCGGCGAACTTCTCGTCCTGCGACTCGGTGTAGATGTTGCCGGTGGCGTGCAGCAGGATGTCGACGCCGGTCAGGTCCGCGGTGGCGAGCGGGCCCATGGCGTGGCCGAAGCCCAGCTTGCAGGCGGTGTCGATGTCCTCGGCCGAGGCGACGCCCGACTCGTACAGCTTGGCGGCCTCGACGACGAGCGCCGAGATCAGCCGGGTGGTGACGAAGCCCGCCACGTCACGGTTGACGACGATGCAGGTCTTGCCGACCGACTCGGCGAACTCCCGGGCGGTGGCGAGGGTTTCGTCGCTGGTCTTGTAGCCGCGCACCAGCTCGCAGAGCTGCATCATCGGGACCGGCGAGAAGAAGTGCACGCCGACGACACGTTCCGGGCGCTCCGTCACGGCCGCGATCTTGGTGATCGGGATGGCGGAGGTGTTGGACGCGAGGACGGTGTGCTCGCCGACGACCTTGTCCAGCGCCCGGAAGATCTCGTGCTTGACTTCCAGCTTCTCGAAGACCGCTTCCACGACGACGTCCGCGTCGGCCACCGCGTCGAGGTCGGTGGTCGTGGTGATGCGGGCGAGCGCGGCCTCGGCGTCGGCCGCGTCCAGCTTGCCCTTGGCGACGAACTTGTCGTACGAGGCCTTGATGCCGTCACGGCCACGGGTCAGCGCGGCGTCGGTGACGTCCCGCAGCACAACGTCCCAGCCCGCCTGGGCGGAGACCTGCGCGATCCCGGATCCCATGAGTCCGGCCCCGATGACGGCGAGCTTCCTGGCCACGTTCGCACCCCTTGGTTTCTGTTCGCCCGTGCGCTTCTGTTCACGGCGGTTCACATTGCTCTCCGGCGGAGGTTAGTACCCGTCGGGCGCGCTGGGGTGGTGAAGAGATGCGCGTCACGTCTCAGATGACGGACATCACACCGGGACGCGTCATTCGGTCCCGCGCCGCGCGTAGTTGAGGACCTGATCGCCGAGGAGCCCCTCGATGTCGCGGACCGCCTCGGCGGCCGGCTCGCCCTCGTCGCGGGCACGGACGTACCGGGCGACGCGCTGGGTGACGCCCTCCATCCGGTCGAGGAGGAAATCCTCGTGGAACGGATGCGGGTGCCCCGGTCGGCCGGTCGGCCCTGCTGCTGGGGCGAGTGCTGCGCGACGCCGCGTTGTTCACCTTCCAGGCTCTCTACGGGGTCCTGGTCGCCGTGGGCTTCGCCGCCGCGGCCGTGACGGTGGGCACACGGGTCGTCCGGCGGGCCGGAGCGTAACTACGCTGACCCCATGGTCAATCTGACGCGCATCTACACCCGGACCGGCGACCAGGGCACCACGGCCCTCGGCGACATGAGCCGCACCGCCAAGACCGATCTGCGGATCTCGGCGTACGCGGACGCCAACGAGGCCAACGCGGCGATCGGCGCCGCCATCGCGCTGGGACAGCTGTCCGAGGACCTGGTGAAGGTTCTCGTACGCGTCCAGAACGACCTCTTCGACGTGGGCGCGGACCTGTGCACCCCGGTGGTGGAGGACCCGAAGTATCCGCCACTGCGGGTCGAGCAGTCCTACATCGACAAGCTGGAGGCGGACTGCGACACCTTCCTGGAGGAGCTGGAGAAGCTCCGCAGCTTCATCCTCCCCGGCGGAACGCCCGGCGCGGCCCTGCTGCACCAGGCCTGCACAGTGGTCCGGCGCGCCGAGCGGTCCACCTGGGCGGCCCTGGAGGTGCACGGCGAGTCGATGAACACGCTGACCGCCACCTACCTCAACCGTCTCTCCGACCTCCTGTTCATCCTCGCGCGGAGCGCGAACAAGGAGGTCGGGGACGTGCTGTGGGTGCCGGGCGGCGAGCGCTGACACCGGCCGGCGGGAGTCCGCCTACCGGTCGACGGGCTCCCGCTCGGCAACACCCTTGGGTGCCTTCTTGGGGAACACCGTGTAGCCACCCGCGATGATCAGGTTGATGCCGATCACCAGGCCCATCTTCTGCTGCCACACCCGCAACGAGCCGGTGTCCCCGCCGCTGCCGACGTACCAGACCGCCGCTTGGAGCAGGCCCAGCGCGACCGCGGCGGCCAGGATCCAGCGGGCGGCGGTGCGCCACTCGTGGGCGGCGCGGGCCATGCCGTACTTCGGTGGCTTCACCGGCGGCGGGCCGCCGAACCAGCGGTGGGCGACGCGGGCGTCGACCCACTTGATGGTGGAGTGGCCCAGGCCCACGGTGAAGCCGATGTAGACGGCGGCCAGACCGTGCTTCCAGTCCGGCTCGGCCCCGTTCTTCAGGTCGATGGCCGTCACCACCAGCAGCACGACCTCCAGCAGCGGCTCGCACAGCAGCACCGCGGCACCCAGCCTCGGTTTCCTCGCGACGTACCGCAGCGCGAGCCCGGCGGCCAGCAGCACCCAGAACGCGACTTCACAGAGCACCACCAGTAGCGCGATCACAGTCTCTCTCCTCCCGTCGTCCTCCAGCCTCCCGGCCGCCGGGCGGCCAGGCGTCGTCGGCAGTGACGAAACCGGACTGCATCCTTCGATGTAGTCGCGCATCCGTCCCCGAAGGGAGGCCCGGCGGCGGTGCCGCGTGTTGGATGGAGGGGTGCTCACCGCGATCCGCCCCCACCGCGACGACGTCGCCCTCGCCGCCTCCGGGCTGCTCGGCGGGCTGCTCCTGTGGCTGCTCGGCCTGCACCCCCAGGGCGGCCGCCCCTTCGCCGCCCCGTGGGTCACGCTCGTACCGCTGACCGTGATGGCCGCGATGGAGCTGCTGCGCCGGAGCGCCCCGCTGACGGCCCTGGCCATCGGCACCCTGGCGCTGATCGCGGACCAGTTCACCCGGGGCAGCCTGGCGACCATCCTGATGTTCACTGATGTCATGTATGCGGCCGTGCTTTACGGGACCCCGGCCGCGGCCCGCCGGATCCCGGTGACCGCGCTCCTGGTCACCGTCGCGAGCACGATCGGCTTCCTGGCCTGGTTCCGCAGACCCGAGGCCCTGCTGATCGGCGTCGTCACGGGGCTGGTCTCCTTCCTCCCCGCCATCACCGGCGTCGTCGTGCGCAACCACCGCGCCGCCGCCGAGGCCGCCCGGCTGGCCGCCCGCCAGACCGCGCGGCTCGCCGAGATGGACCGGAGGCAGGCGGTGGTCGCCGAGCGGGCCCGGATGGCCCGGGAGCTCCACGACATGGTGGCCAACCATCTCTCCGCGGTGGCGATCCACTCCACCGCCGCCTTGTCCATCGGCGACCCGGAGACCTCGCGGAACGCCCTGAAGGTGATCCGGGAGAACAGCGTCGAGGGCCTCGCGGAGATGCGCCGGCTGATCGGGCTGCTGCGGGAGGGCGGCGAGGACGGGGCCCCGGCCGCGGCCCCGACGCTCGCCGCCGTGGACACCCTGGTCGAGCAGACGAACGTCAACGGTGCGTCCGGCGGGCTGGTCTGCACCCTGGAGGACACCCGGGAGGCGGGGGCCGAGGCGCTGCCGACGCCGGTCGAGCTGGCCGCGTACCGGATCGTCCAGGAGTCCCTGACCAACGCTCTCAAGCACGCCGCGCCGGGCCCGGTCGTGGTGCGGCTCGGCCGGACCGGGGAACTGCTGACGGTCGAGGTGACCAGTGTGTCCGGCAGTCGCCCCGGCCCCACGGCGCCCGGTTCGGGGGCGGGCCTGGTGGGCATGCGGGAGCGGGTGGCGCTGCTCGGCGGGACGATCACCGCGGGGGCCGAGCCGGACGGCGACGGAACCAAGATCTGGCGGGTGCGGGCCGAACTGCCCGTGACGGAGAGGACGATGCGGGAATGACGATCCGGGTACTGGTCGCGGAGGACCAGTCGGCGGTGCGCGCGGGACTGGTGCTGATCCTCGGCAGCGCACCGGACATCGAGGTCGTCGCAGAGGCGGGGGACGGCGAGGCCGCGGTGCGCCTGGCGCGTGAACTCCGCCCGGATCTGGTGCTGATGGACGTGCAGATGCCGCGCCTCGACGGGGTGTCGGCGACGCGGCAGGTGGTCGCGGAGGAGCTCGCGGACGTCCTCGTGCTGACCACGTTCGACCTGGACGAGTACGTCTTCGGGGCGCTGCGCGCCGGCGCCTCCGGGTTCCTGCTGAAGAACACCGACGCCCGCGACCTCCTGGAGGCGGTACGGACGGTGGCGCGCGGTGAGGGGCTCATCGCCCCGGCCGTGACCCGCCGGCTGATCGCGGAGTTCGCCGGATCGACGTCCGTACGCGGCCGGGGGACCGCCGATCCGGCGGTGCTGGACACGCTCACCCGGCGCGAACGCGAGGTGCTGGGGTGCCTGGGCGAGGGGCTGTCGAACGCGGAGATCGCGCTGCGTCTCTCGATGGCCGAGGCCACGGTGAAGACGCACGTCAGCAGGCTGCTGGGCAAGCTGGAGCTGCGCAGCCGGGTTCAGGCGGCCGTTCTGGCGCAGGAGTTGGGGATCTGAGCCGGGTATCGATCTTTGGTCCAGACCTCTTGACGGTTGGTCCAGACCTTTCTACTGTCACCGACACACACTGCGGTGAGTACGACAGCACCCGTACTCAGGGCGGCGCAGGGTTTGCAGTCCACGGATCACCCCCGTTTGTTGGACCTCACCCGAGGAGCACCGTTGAGCACTGACACCCCCCGACCCCGTTCCAGATTCAGATGGATCCCCGCCCGGAGCGGCAGATCCAAGGTCGTCGCGGGCCTGACCGCACTGGTCGTGCCGCTGGCCGCGATGGTGGGACTCGCCTCCCCCGCGTCGGCAGCCGCGTCGGCCACCGCCACGTACACCAAGAAGTCGGACTGGGGCAGCGGCTTCGAGGGCCAGTGGACGGTGAAGAACACCGGCACCACCGCGCTCTCCTCCTGGACCATCGAGTGGGACTTCCCCTCCGGCACCGCGGCCGGCTCCGCCTGGGACGCCACCGTCACCAGCAGCGGCAACCACTGGACCGCCAAGAACCTCTCCTGGAACGGGACCGTGGCCCCCGGCGCCAGCGTCAGCTTCGGCTTCAACGGCACCGGCTCCGGCTCCCCCACGGGCTGCAAGCTGAACGGCGCCTCCTGTGACGGCGGCAGCGTGCCGGGCGACAACCCGCCCTCCGCGCCCGGCACCCCCACCACCAGCAATGTCACCGACACCTCGGTGAAGCTCAGCTGGAGCGCCGCGACGGACGACAACGGCGTCAAGAACTACGACGTCCTGCGGGACGGCGCGAAGGTCGCCACGGTCACCGGCACCACGTACACCAACACGGGCCTGACCGCCGGCACCGACTACTCCTACGCCGTGCAGGCCCGGGACACCGCCGACCAGACCGGCCCGGTCTCCGGCTCCGTCTCCGTGCGCACCACCGGTGGCGGCGGCGAGCCGCCCGTCGGCGACAAGATCAACCTGGGCTACTTCACCAACTGGGGCGTCTACGGGCGCAACTACCACGTCAAGAACCTGGTGACGTCCGGTTCGGCCGCCAAGATCACGCACATCAACTACGCCTTCGGCAACGTGCAGAACGGCAAGTGCACCATCGGCGACTCCTACGCCGACTACGACAAGGCGTACACCGCCGACCAGTCCGTCGACGGCGTCGCCGACACCTGGGACCAGCCGCTGCGCGGCAACTTCAACCAGCTGCGCAAGCTGAAGGCCAAGTACCCGCACATCAAGGTCCTCTGGTCCTTCGGCGGCTGGACCTGGTCCGGCGGCTTCCCCCAGGCCGCGCAGAACCCCGCCGCGTTCGCCCAGTCCTGCTACGACCTGGTCGAGGACCCCCGCTGGGCCGATGTCTTCGACGGCATCGACCTCGACTGGGAGTACCCCAACGCCTGTGGCCTGACCTGTGACACCAGCGGTCCGGGTGCGCTGAAGAAGCTCTCCGACGCCACCCGCGCGAAGTTCGGTGCGAACAACCTGGTCACCGCCGCCATCACCGCGGACGCCTCGGCCGGCGGCAAGATCGACGCCACCGACTACGCGGGCGCCGCCCAGTCCATGGACTGGTACAACGTGATGACGTACGACTTCTTCGGCGCCTGGGCGGCCAAGGGCCCGACGGCCCCGCACTCGCCGCTGAACCCGTACACCGGCATCCCGCAGCAGGGCTTCACCTCCGCCGACGCCATCGCCAAGCTGAAGGCCCAGGGCGTCCCGGCCAAGAAGCTGCTCCTCGGCATCGGCTTCTACGGCCGCGGCTGGACCGGCGTCACCCAGTCCGCCCCCGGCGGCACGGCGACCGGCGCGGCCTCGGGTACGTACGAGGCGGGCATCGAGGACTACAAGGTCCTCAAGAGCACCTGCCCGTCCACCGGAACCATCGCCGGCACCGCGTACGCCCACTGCGGCACCAACTGGTGGAGCTACGACACCCCGGCCACCATCGGCTCGAAGATGACCTGGGCGAAGAACCAGGGCCTGGGAGGCGCGTTCTTCTGGGAGTTCTCCGGTGACACCACCAACGGCGAACTGGTGAGCGCGATCGACAGCGGCCTCCGGTAGCCACCACGGTGCTCCCCACGCCGTAACGGCACGCACCACCCCGGAAAACACCGGGGAGACGGGTCCGCCCCCCGTCTCCCCGGTTTTTCGCTGTGTACGTATGCGGCTACGCGACGTTCACCCGCTTGGCTACGCGACGTTCACCCTCCCCCGGGCTTCGTCCGGGGGGACCCCCTTCCAGCGGGGCTGCTCCCTAAGCGACATTGACCCGCTGGCCGGGCGGCGCCGCCTCCAGCCAGGCGAGGAAGCCGGTCAGGGCGTCCTCGCTCATCGCCAGCTCCAGGCGCGTCCCCCGGTGGAGACAGCCGAGCACGACGGAGTCGGACAGGAGCGCCAGTTCCTCCTCGCCCTCCGGCAGCCGGCGGGCGATCACCTCGATCGCAGAACGCTCCAGGCCCCGACGGGGGCGAGGAGCGTAGGAGAAGACCCGGAACCAGTCGACGCGGTCACCGCTGTAGCGGGCGACCCCGTACACCCAGCCTTTGCCGAGCGCATCGGGTTCCTCCGACACGTCCCAGCGCAGACTGCAGTCGAAGGTCCCTCCGGACCGCTGGATCAGCCGTCGGCGCAGGCCGAAGACGAACAGTCCCAACAGGACCGTGACGACGACGGACGCGCCCACCCACAACGCGAGGACCATCTCCACCGACCTCCTCGCATCGTCGAGTAACGAACACCGAAACCGTATTGCACCTGCATCGCCTCAGCCGCGACACGGCTGGATTGCTCCAGCTCGGGCCGCGGCTGAGTAAGAACGTCTGTCAGTGGGGGTGCTAGCGCACCGCCACCGCACGCAGACGGATCTCGGCGCGCCGCTCGGCAGCGGCGTCCGTCTCCGCCTTCGCGCGCTCCAGCGCACGCTCGGCGCGCTGGACATCGATCTCGTCCGCCAGCTCGACGATCTCGGCCAGCAGCGACAGCTTGTTGTCCGCGAACGAGATGAATCCACCGTGCACGGCGGCGATCACGGTGCCGCCCTCGCTCGTGCGGATCGTCACCGGGCCCGATTCCAGCACACCGAGAAGCGGCTGGTGACCGGGCATGATGCCGATGTCGCCGGACGTGGTGCGCGCGACGACCAGCGTGGCCTCGCCGGACCAGACACTGCGGTCCGCGGCGACCAGCTCGACATGCAGCTCAGCAGCCAAGGAGACTCCTCGGGTCACCACCCGGCCGCCCGGCCGGGTGTTGGGTCAATTCTACGGGGCGTGGTGAGGGGGGCGGGACACACCCACCCCCCTCGGTGAGCCGGAGGCTCAGGAGACGCCGAGCTCCTTGGCCTTGGCCTTGAGGTCGTCCAGGCCACCGCACATGAAGAACGCCTGCTCGGGGAAGTGGTCGTAGTCCCCGTCGCAGATCGCGTTGAACGCGGCGATCGACTCGTCGAGCGGGACGTCCGAACCATCCAGGCCGGTGAACTGCTTGGCGGCGTGGGTGTTCTGCGACAGGAAGCGCTCGACGCGACGGGCACGGTGGACGACGAGCTTGTCCTCCTCGCCCAGCTCGTCGATACCGAGGATCGCGATGATGTCCTGGAGGTCCTTGTACTTCTGCAGGATCCCCTTGACGCGGCTGGCCGCGGCGTAGTGGTCCTGGGAGATGTAGCGCGGGTCCAGGATGCGGGACGTGGAGTCCAGCGGGTCCACGGCCGGGTAGATGCCCTTCTCGGAGATCGGACGGGAGAGAACCGTCGTCGCGTCGAGGTGGGCGAACGTGGTGGCCGGGGCCGGGTCGGTCAGGTCGTCCGCGGGGACGTAGATCGCCTGCATCGAGGTGATCGAGTGACCACGCGTCGAGGTGATGCGCTCCTGGAGCACACCCATCTCGTCGGCCAGGGTCGGCTGGTAACCCACCGCGGACGGCATGCGGCCGAGCAGCGTGGAGACCTCGGAGCCGGCCTGCGTGAAGCGGAAGATGTTGTCGATGAAGAGCAGCACGTCCTGCTTCTGCACATCGCGGAAGTACTCCGCCATGGTCAGGGCGGACAGGGCCACGCGCAGACGCGTCCCCGGCGGCTCGTCCATCTGGCCGAAGACGAGCGCGGTCTTCTCCAGAACGCCCGACTCGGTCATCTCGTCGATGAGGTCGTTGCCCTCACGGGTGCGCTCACCGACACCGGCGAACACCGACACACCGTCGTGCAGCTTCGCCACACGCATGATCATTTCCTGGATGAGGACCGTCTTGCCGACGCCCGCACCACCGAACAGACCGATCTTGCCGCCCTTGACGTACGGGGTCAGCAGGTCGACGACCTTCAGGCCGGTCTCGAACATCTCGGTCTTCGACTCGAGCTGGTCGAAGGCCGGGGCCTTGCGGTGGATCGGCCAGCGCTCGGTGATCTGCGCCTCGGCCTCCGGCTCGTTCAGGATCTGACCGAGGGTGTTGAACACCTTGCCCTTGGTGATGTCACCGACGGGGACGGTGATGCCCGCGCCCGTGTCGGTCACCGCGGCCTGGCGGACCAGGCCGTCGGTGGGCTGCATCGAGATCGCACGGACCACGCCGTCACCCAGGTGCTGGGCGACTTCCAGGGTCAGCGTCTTGCGGGCGCCGTCCTCGGCGGGGTCCGCGACCTCGACGTGGAGGGCGTTGTAGATCTCCGGCATCGCGTCGACGGGGAACTCCACGTCGACGACCGGGCCGATGACCCGGGCGACGCGGCCCGTGGCAGCGGCCGTCTCAACAGTGGTCGTCATTACTTGTCACTCCCCGCGGTCGCGTCGGCCAGAGCACTGGCACCGCCGACGATCTCGCTGATTTCCTGGGTGATTTCGGCCTGGCGGGCCGCGTTGGCAAGCCGGGACAGGCTCTTGATGAGGTCCCCGGCGTTGTCGGTGGCCGACTTCATCGCGCGGCGGCGGGCAGCGTGCTCGGAAGCTGCTGCCTGCAGCAGTGCGTTGTAGATACGGCTCTCGACGTAGCGCGGCAGAAGGGCGTCGAGGACGTCCTCGGCCGACGGCTCGAAGTCGAACAGCGGAAGGATCTCACCCTTGCGGGCGCTCTCCTCCGCCACCTCGTCGAGCGAAAGCGGCAGCATCCGGTCGTCGACCGCGTTCTGCGTCATCATCGACACGAATTCCGTGAAGACGATGTGCAGCTCGTCGACGCCGCCCTCGGCCGAGTCCTTCTGGATGGCCGCGATCAACGGGGCTGCGATGCGCTTGGCATCGGCGTACGCCGGGTTGTCGGTGAAGCCGGTCCAGGAGTCCTCGACCTTGCGCTCGCGGAAGCCGTAGTACGCGACACCCTTGCGGCCGACGATGTACGTGTCGACCTCCTTGCCTTCGGAGGCAAGGCGCTCCCGCAGTCGCTCCGCGGCCTTGATGGCGTTGGAGGAGTAGCCGCCGGCCAGTCCGCGGTCGCTCGTGACGAGCAGGACCGCGGCCCGGGTCGGGGCTTCGACCTCGGTGGTGAGCGGGTGCTTGGCGTTGGAGCCGGTCGCCACCGCGGTCACCGCACGGGTGAGCTCGGTCGCGTACGGCTTGGACGCCGCCACCTTGCGCTGCGCCTTGACGATGCGCGAGGCGGCGATCATCTCCATCGCCTTGGTGATCTTCTTGGTCGCGGTGACGGCTTGGATGCGGCGCTTGTAAACGCGAAGCTGAGCGCCCATCGATCAGCCCTCGCCCAGGAGCTTGCCGTCCGAGGTCTCGAACTGCTGCTTGAAGGCGGCGATCGCGTCGGCGATCGACTGCAGCGTGTCGTCGGACATCTTGCCGCCCTCGGCGATGCTGGTCAGGAGGTCCTTGCGCTCGCGGCGCAGGAACTCCAGCAGCTCAGCTTCGAAGCGACGGATGTCCTCGACCGGGACGTCGTCCATCTTGCCCGTGGTGCCGGCCCAGACCGAGACGACCTGCTCCTCCATCGGGAACGGGGCGTACTGCGGCTGCTTCAGCAGCTCGACCATGCGCTTACCGCGCTCCAGCGAGGCCTTCGAGGCCGCGTCCAGGTCGGAACCGAAGGCGGCGAACGCCTCCAGCTCGCGGTACTGGGCGAGGTCCACGCGAAGCCGGCCGGAGACCTGCTTCATGGCCTTGTGCTGGGCGGAGCCACCGACTCGGGAGACCGAGATACCGACGTTGAGCGCCGGACGCTGACCCGCGTTGAACAGGTCGGACTCCAGGAAGCACTGGCCGTCGGTGATGGAGATGACGTTGGTCGGGATGAACGCCGACACGTCGTTCGCCTTGGTCTCGACGATCGGGAGGCCCGTCATCGAACCGGCGCCCATCTCGTCGGAGAGCTTGGCGCAGCGCTCCAGCAGACGCGAGTGCAGGTAGAAGACGTCACCCGGGTAGGCCTCGCGGCCCGGCGGGCGGCGCAGCAGCAGGGACACGGCGCGGTAGGCGTCGGCCTGCTTCGAGAGGTCGTCGAAGATGATCAGGACGTGCTTGCCCTGGTACATCCAGTGCTGGCCGATGGCCGAACCGGTGTACGGCGCCAGGTACTTGAAGCCGGCCGGGTCGGACGCCGGGGCGGCGACGATGGTCGTGTACTCCAGCGCACCGGCCTCTTCGAGCGCACCACGCACGGAGGCGATGGTGGAACCCTTCTGACCGATGGCGACGTAGATGCAGCGGACCTGCTTGTTCACGTCGCCCGAGCGCCAGTTGTCGCGCTGGTTGATGATCGTGTCGACGGCCAGAGCGGTCTTACCCGTCTGACGGTCGCCGATGATCAGCTGACGCTGGCCTCGGCCGATCGGCACCATGGCGTCGACGGCCTTGTAGCCGGTCTGCATCGGCTCGTGCACCGACTTGCGGACCATGACGCCAGGGGCCTGCAGCTCGAGGGCGCGGCGGCTGTCGGTCGCGATCTCGCCGAGACCGTCGATCGGGTTGCCGAGCGGGTCGACGACGCGGCCGAGGTAACCCTCGCCGACGCCGACGGAGAGCACCTCACCGGTGCGCTGCACCGGCTGGCCCTCCTCGATACCGCTGAACTCGCCGAGGACGATCGCACCGATCTCGCGCTCCTCGAGGTTGAGGGCGAGACCGAGGGTGCCGTCCTCGAACTTCAGCAGCTCGTTCGCCATGGCGGAGGGAAGACCCTCCACCTTCGCGATGCCGTCACCGGCAACGCTGACCGTACCGACCTCCTCGCGCGAGGCCGCGTCCGGCTGGTACGACTGGACAAAGTTATCCAGTGCGTCCCGGATCTCCTCCGGCCGGATCGTGAGCTCCGCCATCTGGGTTCCCTGCTCTCCTTGTTGGGCCCGAAGTTTCTTAAGGGGGTCTGGGGGCCGACCCCCAGGAATCTTCTGCAATTTCTGCACGGCCCAACCGGGCCGCTGGTCTAGCTTGTTCTTTTGCGCTGAGGTCAGCCGGCCATGCGTCGGGTCGCCTCTTCGAGGCGCTCCGCGACGGTGCCGTTGATGATCTCGTCACCGACGCGCACCGAGATCCCGCCGAGGACCGCGGGGTCCACGTCCAGGTTCAGGTGCATCTGCCGGCCGTAGAGCTTCGCCAGGGCGTCGCCGAGGCGCTGCTTCTGCCGGTCGCTGAGCGGCACCGCCGAGGTGACGACGGCGACCATGCGGTCCCGGCGCTCCGCGGCGAGCTTGGACAGCGAGTCCAGCCCAGCTTCCAGGCTACGTCCACGGGGCTGGGTCACGAGGCGGACGATGATCCGCTCGGTGACCGGCTGCGCCTTGCCGCCGAGCAGGCTGCGCAGCAGCTCGCCCTTGGCGGACGCCGTGGCCGTACGGCTGGTGAGCGCGGCACGCAGCTCCTGGTCGGAGCCGACGATCCGGCCGAACCGGAACAGCTCGTCCTCGACGTCGTCGAGGTTCCCGCCGCGCTGGGCCGCGGTGAGGTCTGCGGTGTTCGCCAGCTCCTCGACCGAGTCCACCAGGTCACGCGACTGCGACCAGCGGGACCGGACCAGTCCGGAGACCAGGTCGATGGCTTCGCCGCCGACCTGACCGCCGAGCAGGCGCGCGGCCAGCTCGGCCTTGCTCTCGCCGCTCTGGGCCGGGTCCGTGAGGACCCGGCGCAGGGATACTTCGCGGTGGAGCAGCGCGGTGACCGATGCCAGCTCCTCGGCGAGCTTCGCCGCGTCGACCGACGTGTTGTCGGTCAGCGCGTCGAGACGCTCGCGTGCGGCAGCCAGTGCTTCGCGGCTCGCGCCGTTCATCGGGCAGCCTCGGCCTTCGCCTCGAGCTCGTCGAGGAAACGGTCGACGGTGCCGCTCTGCCGGGCGTGGTCCTGGAGGGACTCGCCGACGAGCTTGCCGGCCAGGTCGGTGGCGAGCTTGCCCACGTCCTGACGCAGCGCCGAGGCAGCGGCCTTGCGGTCGGCCTCGATCTGGGTGTGGCCGGCGGCGATGATCTCTTCGCGCTGCCGCTGACCTTCCGCCTTCATCTCCTGGATGATGACGGCACCCTGCTCCTGCGCCTCCTGGCGCAGGCGGGCGGCCTCGTGACGAGCCTCGGCGAGCTGAGCCTTGTACTGCTCAAGAACGCTCTGGGCCTCGGTCTGAGCCGCTTCGGCCTTCTCGATGCCACCCTCGATCGCCTCGCGACGCTCGTCCAGGGCCTTGTTGATGGCCGGGAGGAGCTTCTTGTAGAAGACGAAGAAGACAATGCTGAAGCAGATCAGGCCGATGACAATCTCGGGCCAGACCGGAAACAGCGGTGACTGCGGCTCCTCAGCTGCCAGATGCAACATGGTGGACCTTTCGTCGAAAACGTATCGTCAGGTCGCCTGGACTACTTCGGGTAGATGAAGGGCGCGACGAAGCCGATCAGCGCCAGGGCCTCGATGACCGCGAAGCCGAGCAGCATGTTCTGGCGGATGATGCCGGCCGCCTCGGGCTGGCGGGCGATGGCCTGCACACCGTTACCGAAGATGATGCCGATGCCGACGCCGGGGCCGATCGCCGCGAGGCCGTAGCCGATGGTGCCGATGTTGCCCGTGACGGCTGCGAGAGTCTCAGACATTGATCTGTGATTCCTTCTCTTGATTGGCCGGTGGAGATTGCATCCACCGGACGACTGGGGGGTGTCCGGGCGTTGGCCCGGATGTCCTCAGTGCGCTTCTTCGAGCGCCTGGGACAAGTACGTGGCGGTCAGCACGGTGAACACATAGGCCTGGAGCGCCTGGATGAACATCTCGAAGACGGTCAGGGCCAGTGTCACGGCGAACGACGCGGTGGCGTACACGGTGCCGAGAACGGTGCCCAGCATGTACCAGGTCGCGATCGTGAAGACCAGGATGAGAATGTGACCCGCGAACATGTTCGCGAAAAGCCGGACCGCCAGCGTGAAGGGGCGCACGAAGATGTTCGAGACGAACTCGATCGGCGTCAGGATCACGTAGATCGGCTTGGGCAGGCCGCTCGGCACGCACAGGTTGCGGATACCGCCGACGAAGCCGTTGTTCCGGAAGGTCACCGACATGTAGACGACCCAGACGAGCAGGGCCAGTCCGACCGGGTAGGCGATGAGCGAGGTCACCGGGAACTGTGCGAGCGGGATGATCGCCCAGAGGTTCATCACCCAGATGAAGAAGAACAGCGACACCAGCAGCGGGACGAAGGGCTCGCCCTTCTTGCCGATGATCTCCTTGGCGATGCCTCGGTGCACGAAGTCGTAAAGGATCTCGGCGACCGACTGCAGCTTGCCGGGAACGACCTTGGGCTTGGAGAAGCCGGCCCAGAACAGGCTCACGATGACGATCGTTCCGATGATCGCCAGCAGCATCGGCTTGTTGAAGTCGACCGGACCGATACTGAAGATCGGGTCGAAGATGAACGACCACGCGCTCGGGGCTGGGAATCCGCACGAGCCCTGGAACAGGTGGCAGTCAACCTCGAAGGCGAGCGTCTGGGCGTCAGCAGTCACCAGGAGCTCCTTCTGCATGGCGCATGGATACGGCTACCTCGTTGTATCGGAGCGGCTGGCAGCCGCAGGTCGGCACCGGACTGGTTCTTACGGTGAGGAGGCGGCGGCCGGGCCCGAAGCCTCGCGATGAATCAGGCGACAGCCGTGTTGTCCGCGCCCGCAGTACCGCAACCGAGACCGGACGATAGCAGCACGTCGAACAGGGCTTTATCCCGGCCCTACTGGTCATGCTTCCCCTCGGTTCCGCCCGGGGTGTTCCGGCTATCCGCCTCCGGATCGACGTACAGGGTCTTGCTCCTGGCATGCAGCACGGTCTGCGTGATGATCCATGTGATCACCGAGACGACCAGCGTGAGGGCGAAGACCTGGAGATCGAAGAGAGTGGTGTTCCTGATGGCCATGATGAAGCCGAGCAGGATCACCAGCTGCACCGAGTAGACCAATAGCCCCATGCCCTGGAAGAGCTGGGGCATCGACTTGGCGACCCACTGCAGCGCCAGCTGCCCGAGGGCCATGAACAGGATGACCACCAGACATCCGACCACAGCACCGATCGCCCCCTCGCCGCCGGCGAGCAGCCCGCCCACAAGCGTGGCGATGGCTCCCACCGCGGCGGTGGGGGTGGCGATGCGCAGTACTTCGCGCATGTCGGACTGCATGGCGGCAGCTCCACTGGTCTTGGGGAGGAATGGGGCGTCGTCATGGACGAGCGTAGGCCCGGTCCGCGAGGCGGAATTTCGGGCCAATGGACCGTCTCACTAAGGTCCTTCGGCTCCGTCACCGGGTCTCGTGAACGGTATCACAAACTATTTGATGAGGTCTTTACCTGGAAAGTGTGCCAACTGTCACACATGAGAGCTACCCCGCGCGTGTGTGCACGACAAGGCGGCGCAATGTCTGGTAATGCGCCGCGGGTTCCGAATCGTCAGCGCGAGGAGTCGACGGAGCGGCGATCCGGGAACCGCGAACGAGCGCCGATCGCGGTAGCGCCGTTGACGCCGGACACTCCGACCGCCACGGGAGCCCGTTCGGCGGTCTCCTCGCCCATCTGAGCGTCTGCCGGGCCCTGTTGGGCCCCGGAGGCCGCGAGCGCCGGCTGCTCGCCGTAGGAGGACGGGGAAGAGGGAGCCTGCTGCGCCGCCCGGTGGCGGTAGCGCGGCGGGACGAAGCGGTTGGCCCAGTGCGGGGCGCGCGGGGTGAAGCGCGGCATCAGCAGCAGGACGAGGCCCACCGCGCTCGACGCCATGATGGCGAACACGATCCACATCGACGCCGAGTGCACCGAGTAGCCGACGGCGCCGAAGGCGATGAGCGCCGACCAGAAGTACATGATCAGCACGGCCCGGCTGTGCGAGTGCCCGATCTCCAGCAGCCGGTGGTGCAGGTGGCCCCGGTCGGCGGCGAACGGGGACTGGCCGTTCCAGGTGCGACGGACGATGGCGAGGATCAGGTCGGCGGCCGGGATCGCGATGATCGTCAGCGGCAGCACCAGCGGGATGAAGACCGGGAGCATCGCGTGGGTGGCCCCGCGCTCGCTGCCCGCGAAGAAGATCTTCATGTTGTCCGGGTCGACCTGGCCGGTGATCGAGATCGCGCCCGCCGCCAGCACCAGGCCGATCAGCATCGAGCCCGAGTCGCCCATGAAGATCCGCGCCGGGTGCATGTTGTGCGGCAGGAAGCCGAGGCACATGCCCATCAGGATCGCCGCGAACAGCGTCGCGGGGGCCGCGGCCTCGATCCCGTACCCCATCCAGAGGCGGTACGCGTACAGGAAGAACGCCGTCGACGCGATGCACACCATGCCCGCCGCGAGCCCGTCCAGGCCGTCGACGAAGTTGACCGCGTTGATCGTGATGACGACCAGCGCCACCGTGAGCAGCGTGCCCTGCCACTGGGTGAGGGCGACCGTGCCGATGCCGGGGATCGGCAGCCACAGGATCGTGAGCCCCTGGATGACCATGACGGCGGCGGCGATCATCTGGCCGCCGAGCTTGATCAGGGCGTCGATCTCGAACTTGTCGTCGAGGACGCCGATCAGCCAGATCAGGGCGGCGCCGGAGAGCAACGCCCGCGGCTCGTTGGAGAGTTCGAAGACGCTCTTCAGGTTGTACAGGTGGTCGGCGACGATCAGTCCCGCGCACAGTCCGCCGAACATGGCGATCCCACCGAGCCGGGGGGTCGGCTCCCGGTGGACGTCGCGCGCGCGGATCGCGGGCATCGCCCCGACCGCGATGGCGAACTTTCGCACCGGTCCGGTCAGCAGATAGGTCACCGCTGCCGTGACACAGAGCGTCAGCAGGTAATCACGCACGGGCTGCCCCACAGAACTCGCCGGCCATCCAAAACCCACACCCTAGTCTCTGGAACAAGGACTCCACGGTACGGGTGATGGTTGCACAGGGTTCGCCTGCCCCGGATACGGCGGAGTCCACTACCCCGGATACGGCGGATTGCGCGCGGTCAGTTCACGGACCTCCGCCGCGATCGGGCTCACGTCGCCCGGCTGCCGTACGGCCGCTCCGAACAGGGCCGCGATCCGGGCCATGTCCCCGTCGTCCATCCCCTGCGTGGTGACGGCGGCGGTGCCCAGGCGGATGCCCCGGGCGTCCCCGTACGGCAGTGCGCAGGTGTCCAGGACCATGCCGGCGGCCGACAGCCGCATCCGGGCGGTACGGCCGTCGACGCCGAGCGGGGCCGGGTCCGCGACGATGATGTGGGTGTCCGTGCCTCCCGTGGTCACCTCGAACCCCTCGGCCTCCAGGCCGGCGGCGAGCACCCGGGCGTGGGCGACGACCTGGTGGGCGTAGAGCGTGTACGCCGGTGTCTCCGCCTCCCCGAACGCGACCGCCTTCGCCGCCACCGTGTGCATCTGCGCCCCGCCCTGGGTGAACGGGAACACCGCCCGGTCGATCCGCTCGGCCAGCTCCGCGCCGCACAGGATCATGCCGCCGCGCGGGCCGCGCAGCACCTTGTGTGTGGTGGCGCAGACCACGTCGGCGTACGGGACCGGGCTCGGCGCCGCTCCCCCGGCGATCAGCCCCATCGGGTGGGCGGCGTCCGCGATCAGATACGCCCCGACCTCGTCGGCGATCTCCCGGAACAGCTCGTAGTCGGGGTGGCGGGGGTAGGAGATCGATCCGCAGACGATGGCCTTGGGGCGGCGGGCGCGGGCCAGGGCGCGGAGCCGGGTGTAGTCGATGAGCCCGGTGTCCGGGTCAACCTCGTAGCCGACGAAGTCGAACCAGCGGCCGGAGAAGTTGCCCGGCGCCCCGTGGGTGAGGTGTCCCCCGTACGGCAGTCCCATCGCGAGCACGGTGTCGCCGGGGCGCAGCAGCGCGGCGTACGCGGCGAGGACGGCCGAGGAGCCGGAGTGCGGCTGGACGTTGGCGTGTTCGGCGCCGAAGAGGGCGGTGGCCCGGCGGACCGCGATACGTTCGGCGGCGTCCGCGTGCTCGCAGCCGGCGTGGTGGCGGGCGTCCGGGTACCCCTCGGCGTACTTGTTGGCGAGCGGGGAGCCGAGGGCCGCGAGGACCGCGGGTGACTGGAAGTTCTCGGCGGCGATCAGCTGGAGGGTGGTGGCCTGCCGGCCGCTCTCGGCGAGCAGGACCCCGGCGATCTCCGGGTCCTGGCGGAGCAGGGCGCCGAAGTCCTGGGGCAGGGCGTCGGGCGCGGGCGACACGGCTGCGGGTGCGGGTGCGACGGGAGAGGTGACCGGCATGGGACGGCTCCGGGCCAGGAGGTGGGTGCGCCGGCGAGGAGTGCCGGTGTCAGCTCCAAATGTAGGCCGGGGCCGGGCGCCGTGCCCGCTGTCGCGGCGTCCCGTACGCCGGTCGGCTCACCGGCCCTCGACCACGGCGTGGGTACGCCGCTCAGCTCGGGGCGCGTACGCCGGTGAGCGCGGTGACGACGGGGTCGAGGGCCTGGTTGATCTCGTCGCCGATGGAGCGGAAGAAGGTGATGGGGGCGCCGTAGGGGTCGTAGACCTCGTCCGCCTCGGCGGTCGGGGCCAGCAGCCAGCCGCGCAGCGCGGCGGCGGCGCGCACCAGGGCGCGGGCGCGCTCGACGACGCCCTCGTCGCGAGGGTCGGGCAGGGTGGCCGGGTCTATGGCCCGTACCAGCCGGGTGAACTCCTTGAGCGTGAAGGTGCGCAGGCCCGCGGAGTGGCCCATGGAGATGACCTGGGCGCGGTGGTCGCGGGTGGCGGTGAGGACCAGGTCGGCGCGGATCACGTGCTCGTCGAGGAGTTCCCGGCCGACGAAGCCGGTGGCGTCCGCGCCGAAGTCGGCGAGGACGACCTCGGCGTTGGCCTCCATGGGCGCGCCTTCGTGGCCCCAGGTGCCCGCGCTCTCCACGATCAGGCCGCCGCTGAGCGGGTCGCCGAGGCGGTCCACCAGGGCATGGCGGGTCAGCCGCTCGGTGATCGGCGAGCGGCAGACGTTGCCGGTGCTGACGTGGAGGATGCGGAAGGTGTCGGTCCGCCCCGCTATGCCACGCCCCTCGGGGGCGGTCAATTGGCCACCTCGAGGTCGGGGACCACCTTGCGCAGCTCCTCCGCGGAGAGGGCGCCGGCGCGCAGCAGGACCGGGGTGGCGCCCGTGACGTCGACGATCGAGGACGGCACGATGCCGGGCGTCGGGCCGCCGTCGAGGTAGACGGAGACGGAGTCGCCGAGCATGCCCTGGGCGGCGTCGCAGTCCTCCGGCGCGGGGTGTCCGGTGAGGTTGGCGCTGGAGACGGCCATCGGGCCGACCTCGGTGAGCAGCTCGATGGCGACCGGGTGCAGCGGCATCCGGATGGCGACGGTGCCCCGGGTGTCGCCGAGGTCCCACTGGAGGGAGGGCTGGTGCCGGGCGACGAGGGTGAGGGCGCCGGGCCAGAAGGCGTCGACGAGCTCCCAGGCCTCCTCGGAGAAGTCGGTGACCAGGCCGTGCAGGGTGTTCGGCGAGCCGATGAGGACGGGGGTGGGCATGTTGCGGCCCCGGCCCTTGGCGTCCAGCAGGTCCGCGACGGCCTCCGAGGTGAAGGCGTCCGCACCGATCCCGTACACGGTGTCGGTGGGCAGCACGACCAGTTCGCCCCGGCGGACGGCCGACGCGGCCTCGCGCAGGCCCGTGGTCCGGTCGGTGGCGTCGTTGCAGTCGTATCGCCGAGCCATCAGCCGGCCTCCTGGAGCGGGTACGGGTACGGGTACGGGTACGGGTGGTGGTGCCGGGGGCCGGTCACGGCATGGCCTTGCGGGCGGTGGCGAACCGGGGCCGCTTGTTCAGGTCGGGGTGGTCGGCGGCGTCCGCCCAGCCCCGCTCCTCCGTGAAGATCCACGGCACCTGGCCGCCCTGGGTGTCGGCGTGCTCGATGACGACGAGGCCGCCGGGGCGCAGCAGACGGTGTGCGGTGCGCTCGATGCCGCGGATGGTGTCGAGGCCGTCCTCACCGGAGAACAGGGCCATCTCCGGGTCGTGGTCGCGGGCCTCGGGGGCGACGTACTCCCACTCGGTGAGCGGGATGTACGGCGGGTTGGAGATCACCAGGTCGACCTGGCCGTCGAGCTCGGGAAGGGCGCTCAGGGCGTCTCCGCGGTGGACGGTGACCCTGGACCCCTCGGCGTTCTTCCGCGTCCACCTGAGGGCGTCCTCGGACAGCTCCACGGCGTGCACCCGGGAGCGGGGGACCTCCTGCGCCATGGCGAGCGCGATGGCGCCCGATCCGGTGCACAGGTCGACGACGACGGGCTCGACGACGTCCATCGCGCGCACCGCGTCTATGGCCCAGCCGACGACGGACTCGGTCTCCGGGCGGGGCACGAAGACGCCGGGTCCGACCTGGAGCTCCAGGTAGCGGAAGAAGGCGCGGCCGGTGATGTGCTGGAGGGGTTCGCGGGCCTCGCGGCGGGCGATCGTCTCCCAGTACCGGGCGTCGAAGTCCGTGTCGGGCACCGTGTGCAGCGCGCCCCGCTTCACCCCGTGGACGAAGGCCGCGAGTTCCTCGGCGTCGAATCGCGGTGAGGGGACACCGGCGTCGGCCAGCCGCTGGGTGGCCTGGGCCACCTCGGCGAGCAGCAGGTTCATCGCGGTTCTCCGTACGGGTTACGGGTGTGCGGGGCGGGCGGGGCGCTTACGCGTTGGCGAGCTTGGCGGCGGAGTCGGCGTCGACGCATGCCTGGATGACGGCGTCGAGCTCTCCGTCGAGCACCTGGTCCAAGTTGTACGCCTTGAAGCCGACGCGGTGGTCCGAGATGCGGTTTTCCGGGAAGTTGTACGTCCGGATCTTCTCGGACCGGTCGACGGTACGGACCTGGCTGCGGCGTACGTCGGAGGCTTCCTGCTCGGCGGCTTCCTGGGCGGCGGCCAGCAGCCGGGAGCGCAGGATGCGCATGGCCTGCTCCTTGTTCTGGAGCTGGCTCTTCTCGTTCTGGCAGGAGGCGACGACGCCGGTCGGCAGGTGCGTGATGCGGACGGCGGAGTCGGTCGTGTTGACGGACTGGCCGCCGGGGCCCGAGGAGCGGTAGACGTCGATCCGCAGGTCGTTGGCGTGGATCTCGACGTCGACCTCCTCGGCCTCGGGGGTGACGAGCACGCCCGCGGCGGAGGTGTGGATACGGCCCTGGGACTCGGTGGAGGGCACGCGCTGCACACGGTGCACGCCGCCCTCGTACTTCATCCGGGCCCAGACGCCCTGGCCGGGCTCGGTGGCGCCGTTGCCGCCCTTGGTCTTCACGGCGACCTGGACGTCCTTGTAGCCACCGAGCTCGGACTCGGTGGAGTCGATGATCTCGGTCTTCCAGCCGACGCGCTCGGCGTAGCGCAGGTACATGCGCAGCAGGTCACCGGCGAACAGGGCGGACTCGTCGCCGCCGGCGCCCGCCTTGATCTCCAGGAGCACGTCCTTGTCGTCGCTGGGGTCGCGCGGGACGAGGAGGAGGCGGAGCTTCTCGGTGAGCTCTTCGCGCTCCTTCTCCAGGTCCTTGACCTCGGCGGCGAAGTCGGGGTCGTCCGCGGCGTACTCGCGCGCGGTCTCGATGTCCTCGCCGGTCTGCTTCCAGGCCCGGTACGTGGAGACGATCGGGGTCAGCTCCGCGTAGCGCTTGTTCAGCTTGCGCGCGTTGGCCTGGTCGGCGTGGACCGACGGGTCGGCGAGCTTCTTCTCAAGACCGGCGTGCTCGCCGATCAGTTCCTCGACCGCCTCGAACATTCGGGGGCTCCTGGTTGATTACGTCTACGGGCCTGCTGGAGGGCGTACTGCCGGGTGGGGCGTCCGGAGGGCTCCCCCGCACACCCGACCGGAAAAAACGCCGGTTCCGACGCCCCCGGGAAGAGGGCGCCGAGAACCGGCGCAGTGGCTCGCTACTTGCTGGCGGAGCCGGCAGCCTTGCCGAAGCGGGCCTCGAAGCGGGCCACGCGGCCGCCGGTGTCGAGGATCTTCTGCTTGCCCGTGTAGAACGGGTGGCACTCGGAGCAGACGTCGGCGCGGATGGCGCCGGAGTCGATGGTGCTCCGGGTGGTGAACGACGCACCGCAGGTGCAGCTGACCTGCGTCTCGACGTACTCGGGGTGGATGTCGCGCTTCAAGGTGTCTCCTAGTTTCGGGAGGGCGCCGGGTCGTCCACACATCCACATACATCCAGTATGCGGATGCCCCTCCGCCTTGCGATGCACCGCATCTGACGCCGCGCGCTGATCCACCGGGAATCGCGGGACAGCCCTTACTCGACGACGTTCGCGGCGTCGCCCTTGTCGCCGGCCGACTTCTCGGTGGCGGATGCCGGGATCGGCCGGTCGTTCCTGAGGGCGGCCCAGACCTGCCGGCCGGCCTTCTCCTGGGGCAGGACCCGGTTCGGGTCGGCCGGGTCGTACTCCACGGGCAGGGTCACCATGTGGACGTTCTTCGCGTTCAGCCCCTTGAGGCCGCCCGCGAAACCGGTGAGCTTCTTGACCGAGCCGAGCCCGGAATCGGTGGTGACCGCCTTGGTGGCGGCGTCCGCGAGCCCGAACAGCTTCTTGGGGCTGGAGAACACCCCGACGCTCTTCGCCTGCTCCATCAGCGCCTTGACGAACGCCTGCTGGAGCTGGATGCGTCCCAGGTCGCTGCCGTCGCCGACGCTCTTGCGGGTACGGACGAGGCCGAGGGACTGCTCGCCGTCCAGGGTGTGGGTGCCCGGCTCCAGGTCCAGATGGCTCTTGGAGTCGTCGATCGCGGTCTTCGTGGTGATCTCGACGCCGCCGAGCTCGTCGATGAGTTCCTTGAAGCCGGTGAAGTCGACTTCCAGGTAGTGGTCCATGCGGATGCCGGACATCGATTCGACGGTCTTCACCGCGCAGGCGGGCCCGCCGACCTCGTAGGCGGTGTTGAACATGGCCCGGTGCTCGGCGCCGACCGGATCGCCGGACGTGTCACTCGTACAGGCGGGGCGCTCTATCAGGGTGTCGCGCGGTATCGAGACGACGCTCGCGGTCTTGCGGCCCTTGTCGACGTGCACGACCATCGCCGTGTCGGAGCGGGCCGCGCCCTCGTCGGCGCCGTACTTCCCGTTGTCGCCGGAGCGCGAGTCGGAGCCCAGCACCAGGATGTCCTGCGAGCCGTCGTCCACGTCGTCGGGGCGGTCGGCGCCGAGCTCGGCGTCGATGTCGATGCTGGAGAGGTTGCCGTCGAGCGCCAGGTACGCGTATCCGAGCCCGGCCCCGCCGACGACCACGACGCCCGCCGCCGTCCAGGCCGCGACGACCTTGGCACGGTGCCGGCGCGAGGGCTTCCTCCGTCGGCTGCCGGTACCGCGTATGCGGCCCGTGCTCCTGCTCTGCTCGCTCACGCGTCTCCCTCGTGACTCCTGTTGCCCGGTCTGCCCCCTGCCGTGGTGGTCCACGCGCGGTCGGCCTCTCCTGGCAGGGACGGCCGAAGCACCAGGAAGGGTTGCACACGCGCCTGTGGCCCCCGTCGACGGACGGGGGCCACAGGCCGTTCGGGCGAACGGGCCGTGAGGCGGCGTTCACCTGGGGTTTCGTGTGCGGTGCAGCAGTCGTGCGGGCTGCTCCCCGGTCCTCGCCGGTGTGGTCAAGGTCTCGGGGCCGCGCGGTCGGCCGAGGTCAGCCGAAGAGGTTGTAGTTGTTGGCTCCGGTGCCCAGCAGCTTGCGGGCGCCGAAGATGCCGCTGTCGGACTTGCCGGTGCCCGGGTAGAGGTACAGCTCTCCGCTCTTCACCCGGACGATGATGTCCGCGTGGCCGTCGCCGGTGAAGTCACCAGTGGTGACCAGGGCCGTGGCCACGTCCCAGGTCCGGACGAGGACCTTCGCCGCGAACGGGGCGCTCGCCTTGCCGGTGCCCTTGAAGAGGTACAGCTTGCCGCCGCTGCCCCGGGCGATGATGTCGGCCTTGCCGTCGTTGGTGAAGTCGCCGCTGCCCCGGACCATGTTGAAGTTGAGGCCACCGCCACCGATCTTGGTCCGGGCCGCGAAGGTTCCGTCGCCCTTGCCCGGGTACAGCCAGAAGCCGCCGGAGGAGTCGGTCGAGAGGATGTCGGGGTGGCCGTCGCTCGTCAGGTCTCCGGGGGCCAGGATCTGCTTGCGGGTGCCCCAGCCGGTGGCGAGGCGCTTGGTCTGCCACGCGTCGGCCGCCGAGCTGTACCACTGCCAGTACAGGTTGCCGTCCGTACCGCGGACGAGGAGGTCCTGGTTGTCGTCCCGGTTCAGGTCCGTCTGCAGGAGGACGTTGATATCGCCCCAGCCGCTGCTGTACGTGGCCTTCGACATGCCGCTGCCGGTCGAGTTGAACTGGTACATCGTCTTGTTGGACGCGTTACGGGCCATCAGGTCCGCACGGTGGTCCCAGTTCATGTTGGTGTCGTAGGCCCGCGCCTTGATGGCGGGCACATAGGTGCTCACCTTGGCGAAGACGCTGTACGCGCCCTCCCCGACACAGTCCAGGACGCCCCATGACACGATGCCGGCCAGCTTGCCGCCGATCACCAGCGGGCCGCCGGAGTCACCGTTGCAGGCCCCGGTGGTCTCCGCGTCGCTCGCGCCGGTCTTGCCGGCGCAGACCATGTGGCCCGCCACGAAGGAGCTTCCGTACGAACCACGGCACGCCGTGTCGGAGACGATCGGGAGCGTCGCCGAACGCAGCGTCGTGGAGATGGCGTCGTCGGTGGACGTGGTGCGGCCCCAGCCGTAGACCTTGGCCTGGGTGCCCGGCGCGTAGAGGCCCGTGTCCGTGTTCGCCATCACCGGGAGGGGCTTGGCCGCGACCGGGTCGAAGAGGGTGAGCACCGCGACGTCGTTGTCGGCCGCTCCCTGCACGTCCTTGTAGAGCGGGCTGTTCCACTGGCGGTAGGGCCAGGAGACGGTGCCGCTGCTGTTCGGCTCGGTGGAGGTGCTGCCGGTGACGACCACGCCGTTCGCGTTCCAGTCGAAGCCCTTGACGCAGTGCGCGGCCGTGGCGATCTTCGTGGGCGCGATGACGACGCCGCCACAGAAGAAGCCGGTGTCGTCGGTCTCGTCGCCCGGGGTTCCCCGGTCGTCGTGGTACCAGAGTTGCGCCATCCACGGCGCGCCGGCGATGGAGGTCTGCGTGCCGCCGATGACCATCGGGGCCGCGGTGCCCTGGTCGCCCCCGGCGAACTTGGCGGGCGGGAGGACCTCGCGGTCCGCCACGGCCGAGTCCGCCACGCGTTCGCGCAGCTCCGACTCCGGCGGGGCGACGGGCCGTTCAGGTGCGGCCGTCGGCAAGGTGGGCGCCGGTTGGCCGGCCTGCGACGTGGACATCGTCAGCGCGGTGCCGACGAGGGCGAGGACAGTGACGGCCGCCGCCGGAACGGCGAGTCCGAGCCGGCGCGCGTGCCGGCCCCCCGTGGTGCGTATGTGCACGCGTGATCCTTCGGATAGGAACCGGTGGCGCACGAGAGCCCACCGGTAAGGAAACGGCGGGGGTGCGCGAACTGCCCGCAGCTCAGCGCGGATCGCCGCAGGGCTCACGCCTCTGCCGTTCCGCCTCGATGGCCCCCCACCTCAACTGGCCCAGATATTACGTGAACGACAACGGAAGAGGAATGTGTGGAGACGGAAAAGAAGTGGAGAAGGAGTGGAGAAGGAGGGGAGAAGGAGAGGAGAAGGCAACCGAGGCGACGGAAAAGGACTCCGCCCCCTCACCGAGGTGAGGGGGCGGAGTCCTTGGAGACGGACCGTGCCGGTGGCCGGTCGGTCAGTCGTTGCCGTTTCCGCTGCCCGGCGTCGTCTTCTGGATCTGGAGCAGGAACTCCGCGTTGGACTGGGTCTTCTTCATCCGGTCCAGGAGGAGCTCGATCGCCTGCTGCTGGTCGAGCGCGTGCAGCACCCGGCGCAGCTTCCAGACGACCGCCAGCTCGTCGGTGCCGAGCAGGATCTCTTCCTTACGGGTGGAGGACGCGTCGACGTCCACCGCCGGGAAGATGCGCTTGTCCGAGAGCTTCCGGTCGAGCTTGAGCTCCATGTTGCCGGTGCCCTTGAACTCCTCGAAGATCACCTCGTCCATGCGCGAGCCGGTCTCGACGAGCGCGGTGGCCAGGATGGTCAGCGAGCCGCCGTCCTCGATGTTGCGCGCGGCGCCGAAGAAGCGCTTCGGGGGGTACAGCGCGGTCGAGTCGACACCACCGGAGAGGATGCGGCCGGAGGCCGGCGCCGCGAGGTTGTACGCGCGGCCCAGGCGGGTGATCGAGTCGAGCAGGACGACCACGTCGTGACCCAGCTCGACGAGGCGCTTGGCGCGCTCGATGGCCAGCTCGGCGACGGTGGTGTGGTCCTCGGCGGGACGGTCGAAGGTCGAGGAGATGACCTCGCCCTTCACCGACCGCTGCATGTCGGTGACCTCTTCCGGACGCTCGTCGACCAGGACGACCATCAGGTGGCACTCGGGGCTGTTGACCGTGATCGCGTTGGCGATGGCCTGCAGGATCATGGTCTTGCCGGTCTTCGGCGGGGCCACGATGAGCCCGCGCTGGCCCTTGCCGATCGGGGCCACCAGGTCGATGATCCGCGTCGTCAGGATGTTGGAGTCGGTCTCCAGACGGAGCCGGTCCTGCGGGTAGAGCGGGGTCAGCTTCTGGAACTCGGGGCGGCCGCGGCCGGACTCGGGGGCCATGCCGTTGACCGAGTCGAGGCGGACCAGCGCGTTGAACTTCTCGCGGCGCTCGCCGTCCTTGGGCTGACGCACCGCGCCGGTGACGTGGTCACCCTTGCGCAGGCCGTTCTTGCGGACCTGGGCGAGCGAGACGTACACGTCGTTCGGCCCCGGCAGGTAGCCGGAGGTCCGGATGAACGCGTAGTTGTCGAGGATGTCCAGGATGCCCGCGACGGGGATCAGGACGTCGTCGTCGGCCACCTGCACGTCGCTCGCGAAGTCGTCGCGCCCGCGACGGCCCCGGCGGTCGCGGTAGCGTCCGCGACGGCCGCGACGGCCGCCCGCCTCGTCGTCGAAGTCGTCCTGCGGACCGTTGTCACGGTTCTGCTGGCCCTGACCCTGACCCTGACCCTGACCCTGGCCCTGGCGCTGCGGGCGCTGCCCGCCGCCGCTCTGCTGGCCCTGGTCGTCGCCCTTGCCGCGGCGGTCGCGCTGACGCTCACGGCGCTCGCCACGCTCACCCCGGTCGCCACGCTCGCGACGGTCGCCACGACGGCCCTCGGCCGTGTCGGCACCGGCCTCGGCCTTGGCGTCGCCCTTCGGCTCGCCCCGCTCCTCGGTCTTCTGCTCGGCCTGGGGCTCCGCCTTGGCCTTGACCTCGGTCTTCGCCTCGGTCTTGGTGTCGGGGCTGCCCGCCTGCGCGGTCGCACGGCGGCGACGACGCTCGCCCGCGGGCTGGTCGTCGCTGGCCGGCTGACCGGGGATGTCGATCTGCTGCTGGGCGGCCGTGTCCTTCTCGGCGGCGGCAGCGGCGCCCTCGTCCCCGGTGCGCGCCTTGGAGGTCGCGCGGCGCTTCGGCTTGCTCTCCGCCTCGGCGGGGGCCTCTGCGGCCTTGGAGGAGGCCTTGGGGGCGGCGGATCCGCCACCCGCCTGCGCCTCCTTGATGACCTCGATCAGCTGGCTCTTGCGCATCCGCGCAGTGCCCCTGATGCCGAGGCCGGACGCGACCTGCTGCAGCTCGGCCAGGACCATGCCCTCGAGGCCGGTGCCGGAGCGGCGGCGCCGTGCGGTGGTGCCAGTGGCAGCACCTTCGGCGGGCGCTGCGCTGTCGACGCTCTTGTCGGCAGTCACGCCCATCAGATCGGTGGTGTCGCTCACGAAGGGTCCTTCCCTGGAGCGGACGTCGGCCTTCTGGCTCGGCGACCGGTTGTGCTGTCCGACTGCGGTCTGTCGATCTTGCTGGATCGCGGACCTTGCCGGGGCGGTGGTCCGCCGGGTGTACGGCGGAGAGATGAACGTGCGGGGTCCGGCGCGAGATCCCCCTGCTCGGCCCACTCCTGGACGAGCGAGGGGTGTCGTGCCGGTTCCGGAGCGTGCTCGAAACTGCTCAGGCAGGCTGCTCAGGCAGTTGGGGAGGCTCCCGGAAGAATGGTGGTCCCGAAGGGGGACACGAAGCAACGCGCCTCAAAGACGTCGGTTGCAGACTTGAGGTTAACACTACCGGCTCCAACAAACATTCCCCCTCTCGCCCACCGGTAATCACATGCGGTTACGCGGCCAGCGGCAGCACGCTGGCGCCCGTCGCGTCGAGGGCCAGCCGGTTCGCCGCCCAGCCCTCCCCCGCCAGTCGGGCGACCTTGTCGGCCGAGCCCTCCTCCGTCAGCGCGAGGACCGTGGGCCCCGCACCGGAGATGACCGCGGGCACACCGTCGGCGCGCAGACGGTTGACCAGTTCCACGCTCTCGGGCATGGCGGGGCCCCGGTACTCCTGGTGGATCCGGTCCTCGGTGGCGGCGAGCAGCAGCTCGGGGCGACGGGTCAGGGCCTCGACGAGCAGGGCCGCCCTGCCTGCGTTGAGGGCCGCGTCGACGTGCGGGACGGTGCGCGGGAGCAGGCCGCGCGCCGTCTCGGTGAGCACCGGGCGCCCGGGGACGAAGACCACCGGGACGACGGAGTCGGCGGGGTCCATCCGGATCGCCCGGGCCGCGCCGCCGTCCATCCAGGCGAGCGTGAAGCCGCCGAGCAGGCAGGCCGCGACATTGTCGGGGTGCCCCTCGATCTCGGTCGCCAGCTCCAGCAGGGCCGCGTCGTCGAGGCGGGCGTCGCCGCCGGTCGTCACGGCGCGGGCGGCGACGATTCCGGCGCAGATGGCGGCGGAGGAGGAGCCGAGGCCGCGGCCGTGCGGGATGCGGTTGGCGCAGACGATCTCCAGCCCGCGGGGCTGGCCGCCGAGCAGGTCGAACGCGGTGCGCAGGGAGCGCACGAGCAGGTGACTCTCGTCGCGGGGCAGCGTCTCGCTGCCCTCACCTGCGATGTCGATGTGCAGCCCGGAGTCGGCGACCCGGACGACGACGTCGTCGTACAGCCCCAGCGAGAGGCCCAGGGCGTCGAAACCCGGGCCGAGGTTGGCGCTGGTTGCGGGGACGCGCACCCTGACGGCGGCGGCTCGGAACGCGGGACCGGCCATCGGTCGGACCACTCCTTGTAAGGCAGGGGGGATGCAGTGCGGGTGGCTCTGCGGCGGCGGGGCGTGAAGGCGGGGCTACGGGCGGGTGCGTACGGCGGGGGTCATGGCGGTGGGGATCACGGCTGTGCGGAGGGCTCCGAAACGGTGCGGGAATCCGGCGGCCGGCCCGACGGCCACGACGGGGACCGCAGGCGTGGCGGTCCGGCGGGCGGATGCCGGGCGGATGGGGTACAGCTTATCGAAGGAAGGTTCTGTGGCGACATAGGGCGCACAGGAGGCGCACGATGCGTGTCGTCCGCCGCCCATGCGCTCTCCGCCCCGGTAAGGGGCTGGTTGAGCGAGTTGTCGCGGTTGCCCGGGCCGGCCGCGGCGCTTGCCGACGCCCCGGCCCGGGACCGGATCAGACGAGTCCGAGCTTCTCGGCGGCGGTGGCCGCGTCGACCGGGACCGTGACCGGCTGCGGGGCGCCCGCGACGGCCCAGTCGGGGTCCTTGAGGCCGTTGCCGGTGACCGTGCAGACGATGCGCTGGCCGGGGTCGACCTTGCCCTCCTCGGCGGCCTTGAGCAGGCCGGCGACGGACGCGGCCGACGCGGGCTCGACGAAGACACCCTCCTGGGAGGCCAACAGCCGGTACGCGGACAGGATCTGCCGGTCCGTCACCTCGTCGATGAAGCCGCCCGACTCGTCCCGCGCGGCCAGGGCGTAGTCCCAGGAGGCCGGGTTGCCGATGCGGATCGCGGTGGCGATGGTGGAGGGGTCCTTGACGACCTCGCCGCGCACGATGGGCGCGGAGCCGGAGGCCTGGAAGCCCCACATGCGCGGGGTGTGCGTGGCGAGGCCGTCACGGGCGTACTCGGTGTACCCCTTCCAGTACGCGGTGATGTTGCCCGCGTTGCCGACCGGCAGGACGTGGATGTCGGGGGCGTCGCCGAGCGCGTCGACGATCTCGAACGCGGCGGTCTTCTGGCCCTCGATACGGACCGGATTGACCGAATTGACCAGCGCCACCGGGTAGTTGTCCGAGAGCGAGCGGGCCAGGGTCAGGCAGTCGTCGAAGTTGCCGTCGACCTGGAGGATCTTGGCGCCGTGCACGAGCGCCTGGCCCATCTTGCCGAGCGCGATCTTGCCCTGCGGTACGAGGACGGCGCAGACCATGCCCGCGCGCACCGCGTACGCCGCGGCGGAGGCCGAGGTGTTGCCGGTGGAGGCGCAGATGACGGCCTTCGCCCCCTCCTCCTTGGCCCGGGTGATGGCCATGGTCATGCCGCGGTCCTTGAACGAACCGGTGGGGTTGGCGCCCTCGACCTTGAGGTGCACCTCGCAGCCCGTGCGCTCGGAGAGGACCTGCGCCGGAACGAGCGGCGTACCGCCCTCACGAAGTGTGACGACCGGCGTCGTGGCCGTGACCGGAAGCCGGTCCCGGTACTCCTCAATGATGCCGCGCCACTGGTGGGTGCCCTTGCTGGTCATGGGTCCTTACTCCCCTTCAACACGCATGATGCTGGCGACACCGCGCACGGTGTCGAGCTTGCGCAGCGCTTCGACGGTCCCGGAGAGGGCTGCGTCGGGCGCGCGGTGGGTGACGACGACGAGGGACGCCTCGCCGTCCTTTCCCTGCTGGCGGACCGTATCGATGGATACGCCCTGCTCGGCGAAGACCGTCGCCACCTGGGCGAGGACGCCCGGCTTGTCGGCCACGTCGAGGCTGATGTGGTACCGCGTGACGACCTCGCCCATGGGGCTGACCGGCAGGCGGGTGTAGGCGGACTCACCGGGGCCGGTGGCCTCGCCCAGTTTGTTGCGGCAGACCGCGACGAGGTCGCCGAGGACCGCGGAGGCGGTCGGCGAGCCGCCGGCGCCGGGCCCGTAGAACATGAGCTGCCCGGCCGCGTCGGCCTCGATGAAGACCGCGTTGTACGCCTCGCGGACCGAGGCCAGCGGGTGGCTGAGCGGGATCATCGCCGGGTGGACGCGGGCGGTGACGGAGGCCCCGTCGGCGGCGCGCTCGCAGATGGCCAGCAGTTTGACCGTGCAGCCCATCCGGCGAGCGGAGGCGATGTCGGCGGCGGTGACCTCGGTGATGCCCTCGCGGTGCACGTCGCCGATCCTCACGCGGGTGTGGAAGGCGATCCCGGCGAGGATCGCGGCCTTCGCGGCGGCGTCGAAGCCCTCGACGTCGGCGGTCGGGTCGGCCTCGGCGTACCCGAGGGCGGTGGCCTCGTCGAGCGCCTCGGAGTAGCCGGCGCCACTGGTGTCCATCTTGTCGAGGATGAAGTTGGTGGTGCCGTTGACGATGCCGAGCACCCGGTTGACCTTGTCCCCGGCGAGCGACTCGCGCAGCGGCCGCACCAGCGGGATGGCCCCGGCGACGGCGGCCTCGTAATACAGGTCGCGGCCGTACTTCTCGGCGGCGGCGTGCAGGGCGGCGCCGTCCTCGGCGAGCAGCGCCTTGTTGGCGGAGACGACGCTGGCGCCGTTCTCGAAGGCGGTGGTGATGAGCGCGCGGGCCGGTTCGATGCCCCCGATGACCTCGATGACGACGTCGATGTCGCCGCGCTGCACGAGCGCGGTCGCGTCGGTGGTGATCAGTGCGGGGTCGATGCCCTCACGCACCTTCGAGGGCCGGCGGACGGCCACACCGGCGAGCTCGACGGGCGCGCCGATGCGCGCCGCGAGGTCGTCGGCGTGCGTCGTCATGATGCGCGCCACCTCTGAGCCGACCACACCACAGCCCAGCAGCGCCACCTTCAGCGGACGCGTACGCATCATCCGACCTCGTTTCTCATACATGCTCATGTGGGGACCAGTCTCACTCACCGGACGGGAGTTTCTGACCCCCGTCCGGATCCTGAGATGACTATTTCATCAGCCGACATCGAGACGCAGGAGATCTTCCTCCGTCTCGCGCCGGACGATGACGCGTGCCTCTCCGTCGCGGACCGCGACGACCGGCGGGCGCAGTGCGTGGTTGTAGTTGCTCGCCATGGAACGGCAGTAGGCGCCGGTGGCGGGGACGGCGATCAGATCGCCGGGGGCCAGGTCGGCGGGCAGGAACGCGTCCTTCACCACGATGTCGCCGCTCTCGCAGTGCTTGCCGACGACCCGGACGAGCATGGGTTCGGCGTCCGAGGTGCGGGAGACGAGCGCGACGCTGTACTCGGCGTCGTACAGCGCCGTGCGGATGTTGTCCGACATGCCGCCGTCGACGCTGACGTACGTCCGCAGTCCCTCCAGGGGCTTGATCGTGCCGACCTCGTACAGCGTGAACGCGGTGGGTCCGACGATGGCGCGCCCCGGCTCGACGGAGATCCGGGGAGTCCGCAGGTTCGCGGACTCGCACTCGCGGGTGACGATGTCGCTGAGCGCCTTGGCGATCTCGTGCGGCTCGCGGGGGTCGTCCTCGGAGGTGTACGCGATGCCGAGGCCGCCCCCGAGGTCGATCTCGGGGAGCTCGATGCCGTGCTCGTCACGGATCTCGGCGAGCAGCTGGACCACGCGCCGGGCGGAGACCTCGAAGCCGGCCATGTCGAAGATCTGCGAGCCGATGTGCGAGTGGACGCCGATGAGTTCGAGCCCGTCGAGGGCGAGCGCGCGGCGTACGGCTTCGGCGGCCTGCCCGTCGGCGAGCGCGATGCCGAACTTCTGGTCCTCGTGCGCGGTGGCGATGAACTCGTGGGTGTGGGCCTCGACGCCGACGGTGACGCGGATCTGCACGCGCTGGCGGACGCCGTGCCGCTGGGCGATGTGGGCGACGCGGACGATCTCCTGGAAGGAGTCGAGCACGATCCGCCCGACGCCCGTCTCGACGGCCCGCTCGATCTCGGCGACGGTCTTGTTGTTGCCGTGGAAGGCGATGCGCTCGGCGGGCATGCCCGCGTCGAGCGCGGTGGTCAGCTCGCCCCCGGAGCAGACATCCAGATTCAGCCCCTCCTCCTTGAGCCAGCGCACGACGGCGCGGGAGAGGAAGGCCTTACCGGCGTAGAAGACGTCGGCGTCCGGCCCGAAGGCATCCGCCCAGGCGCGGCAGCGGGCCCGGAAGTCGCTCTCGTCGAGGAAGTAGGCGGGGGTGCCGAACTCCTCCGCGAGCCGGGCGACGGTGATCCCGCCGACGGTGAGCGCGCCGTCCGTGTCGCGGGTGACGGTACGGGCCCAGACCTTCTCGTCGAGGACGTTGAGGTCGGCGGCGGGCGCGGAGTAGTGGGCCTCGGGGAAGACGTCGGCGTGTCGGGGTCCTGCGGGATGTGCGGAGCGGCTCATCGTGATGTTCTCTCGGGTCTCTTCTGATCGCGTCAGAGGTGTTCGGGCGCACGGATGCCGAGCAGGGACAGGCCGCCTGCCAGCACCGTCCCGGCGGCTTCGGCGAGAGCCAGCCGGGCACGGTGGGCGGCCGAGGGTTTCTCGTCACCGGCGGGCAGGGGCGGGCAGGAGTCGTGGAAGTCGAAGAACGCGTGCGCGACGGCTTCCAGCTGCCGGGCGACCCGGTCGGGCGCGCGGTGACGGGCCCCGGCGAGCAGGACTCCGGGGTGGTCGGCGATGAGGTCGAGGAGGGGGCGGCCGGCGCTGCCGTACGGGGCGGAGCCGTCGGCGGGGCTTTCGCCGTACGCGGTGTGCGGGGCGGATACGGTGCGCCCGGCGAGCGGGGCGGGGCTTTCGCCGTACGGGGCGGGCTTTGCGGGCTCGCTGTACGGGGCGTGCCCGGCGGGCTCGGCGGTGAAGCCGAGTAGGGCGGCCCCGCGGGTCAGGGCGCGGGCCCTGGCGTGGGCGTAGCGGACCCGGAAGAGCGGGTTGGCCTCGCCCTGGACGAGCAGTTCGGGGCCGAGGGCGGCGCGGTCGTGCCCGGCGGCCCGCAGGAGCCCCCAGCGGGCGGCGTCGGGCCCGAGCCGCCGCAGCAGCTCCCCCGCGGTGGCCCCGGCGGGGACGGGCCGGATTCCGGTGAGCGGTACGGGGGGCGTCCCGTGCGCGTCGACGGCGACGCCGAGGCGGGCCCAGTCCGGGTCGGGTGCCTCCTCGCAGCTGATCCGGACCCGGGCGCCCTGCGAGATGACGAGCCGGCGCACGGCATGGGCGGTGACGGCGGCGCGCACTTCCCGCGCGTGGTGGAACTGGAGGGCCTCGTCCCGGAGCGCGTCCCCGTGTCCGTACGCGAGACCCTGTTCCCGTACGGCGTCGAGCACGGCCCGGTCGCTCTCGGCCGGGGCGGCGAGGGTGAAGCTCAGGAACCCCGGCCCGGTGATCTCGACCCGCCCGACACCGGGCTCGGCTACGACGCGTTCCCGCAGGATGCGCGCGACCTCCAGGGCCGGCAGCGCGGCGGGCCCGGCCAGCTGGAGCGCGACGGCGCAGGCGTAGTCACCGCTGCCGCCGGGTCGTGTCCTCTCCACTCGCACGCGCGCGGGCACGGGCGCGCGCAACGCATCCTCGTCGACCGCGCGGCGCACGGCGTGCAGCACGGTCCGGGAGAGGTCGGCGGGGGTCACGGGTCAAGCGTAGGTGAGAGAGGGGGGCACTTCGCGACCCGGTTTCGCCATCCGGTCGGCCGGACCCCGTTCCGCACCCCCGGTCGGCCGGACCCGGCTTCGCCGGCCCGGTCAGCCGGTGGTGCTTCCCGCCCGCCCGGCACCGTGCCGCCCGTCCACCGAGGGCCCTTCCTCCCCGGTCACCAGCCGGCGCATGATCCGCACCAGCTCGCTCGGCTCGAACGGCTTCGCCAGGAACGCGTCGACCCCGGCCGCCACGCCCGCGTCGACCTCGTAGGGCGTACAGGCGCTTACGACGACTATGGGGAGGCTGCGGGTCCGGGGATCGGAGCGCAGGCGGGTGGCGGTCTCCAGACCGTCCAGGCGGGGCATCACGACGTCGAGGGTGATCGCGTCGGGGCGGACCCGCTCGACCAGGTCCAGGCACTCGACACCGTCGGCCGCGGTCACGACCTCGAAGCCCTCCAGCTCGAGATTGACCCTGATCAGCTGCCGGATGACCCTGTTGTCATCGACAACAAGCACGCGGCCGCACGCCCCTGACACCCTTCGAGAGTAGGTCGGCCGGAGGGGCGGCGTCCGGGTTTTGTCCACTTCCGCCCCGGGCAGGTGGCCACCGCTTCCACGGGCGGCCCGACCGGGAGGAAGAGGCGCGGAGGCACGGCGGAATACCTGTTCACGGACACCCCGTGGGAGCTGGTAGTGTTTCACCCGTCGCAGAGCAGCACCGCGATACGCCCCCGTAGCTCAGGGGATAGAGCATCGGCCTCCGGAGCCGGGTGCGCAGGTTCGAATCCTGCCGGGGGCACTTCCGGATCGAAGAACCGGACCAGCAGAGGCTGGTCCGGTTTTTTTTCGTGCGCGCCGCACCCTCGCGAGGGCGAGCGGAGTGTGGTCCGGCTCGCCCCCCACGAGGTGGGCGGGTCAGTACTTCCCGTCGACCGGGATCCAGCCGGACCATGACTCGGGCTGGTAGAACTTGCCGGTGTCGCCGTCGTAGCGCAGGACGCGGAGGCGCACGTCGCCGGTCTCGCGGTAGTCCTTGTTGCAGGTCGCCCAGGTGTTCACGCCGAGCTTGTTGACGCAGACCTCCTCGGCGCGCCCGTAGTCGGTGTAGACCCCGACGGCCGCGGACATGCCGTCCTTCTTCGTGTCGCCCGCCCAGACGATGTCGCCGTTGTGCTGGAAGCAGCCGCTGGAGCCGTAGGCGGCGGTCGCGCCCAGGCACGTGCCCGACGGCGGAGCGGCCTTGGCGGAGGCCATCGCGCCCGCCGGCCCCGTCGTCTCGTCCTCGTCCGCCGGGAAGGGGATCTCCGTGCCGGGTTCCGTGGCGACGCCTTCGACGATCGTCATGTCCGCGGGCATCTGTACTTCCAGGGGGGCCTCCGGAGCGCCGTCGGCCAGCGCCGGAGTCGCGGTGACGGCCGAGAGCGCAAGTGCCGACGCACCGGCGAGAACGCTCAACCTCGAGCGCCAGTTTTCACGCATGTTTCACTTTCCCCGCGCCTGACCTCTATGTCGAGATCGTCAATTGTCACATGTGAACAGAGTGTGAGACTAAGAGATCACTGTGACGGATGGAAGGGGCTTCTGTGACGCCTGCGGCCCGTGGTGTCCCCGGTGATCCGGGCCCTGCGCGCGCAGGCGGCGCGGACGCGGAACAGGAGGGCGGGGACACCAGCGTGTGCCCGCCCTCCTGTGGCGGCTGTCTCACCCGTTCACGGGTGAGGTCTCACGGCAGGCTGGGCGGCTCGGCCGCTTGCTCCCCCTCGGTGAACCCGGCGAACGAAGGGTCGATGGCGCACTCCGCCGGGATCTCGGCGACGGAGGTGGCGCACTTCTCGGGGCCCGGCACGCTCTGCCCGGTCAGCTCGGGCGGACCCGTCCGACGCTCGCCCGTCTCGATGCTCTCCGCCAGGCCTTCCACGGACGCCGGCCCGGTGCGGGTGGTGGGCCGCTCAGCGTCCACGGCGTCCGACGAGGACGAACAGGCCGCTGCGCCCGCCGCGGCGCACAGGACGAGCGCCGCCGAGGCCGCGGCGGTACGAAGACGCATGAAGGTCCCCTCTACGCGGATGCCCGGACATCCGGGTCATCAGTCGAACCACGGTGCCACAGAGGGTGGTTGGGAGGGCGGAGAACAGGTGAAGAAGGCGCGATCACCCCGTCAGCCGACGGGCAGCCCCGGCGCCGGGTACGCGTCCATCAGGTCCTTCACCGCTCCCCGGACCTTCTTGATCGCGGGTTCGTCCCCCGCGCGCGCCGCCTCGACGGCTGTGTCGATCCATCCGGCGACGGTGGCCATCGCGGAGGCGGGAATGCCCCGGGAAGTGAGCGCGGGGGTGCCGATGCGGATGCCGGAGGGGTCGAAGGGCTTGCGGGGGTCGTAGGGGACGGTGTTGTGGTTCACGACGATGCCCGCGCGGTCGAGGGCCTTGGCGGCGGTCTTGCCGGGGACGTCCTTGTTCGTGAGGTCGATCAGCAGCAGGTGGTTGTCGGTGCCGCCGGAGACCAGGTCGAAGCCGCGTGCGGCCAACTCCTCCCCCAGGGTCCGGGCGTTGGCCACGACCTGGTGGGCGTACGAGCAGAACCCGGCGGTGGCCGCTTCGCCGAGGGCGGCCGCGATGGCGGCCGTGGTCTGGTTGTGCGGGCCGCCCTGGAGGCCGGGGAAGACCGCGCGGTCGATGGCGCGGGCGTGTTCGGCCGTGCTGAGCAGCATCGCGCCGCGCGGGCCGCGCAGGGTCTTGTGGGTCGTGGTGGAGACGACGTCCGCGTGCCCGGCCGGCGAAGGGTGCGCGCCGCCCGCGATCAGACCGGCGATGTGCGCGATGTCCGCGACCAGCACGGCGCCCGTCTCTGCGGCGATCTCGGCGAAGCCCGCGAAGTCGATCGTGCGCGGGACGGCCGTGCCGCCGCAGAAGATGAGCTTGGGCCGCTCGGCGAGGGCCAGGTCGCGGACCTCGTCCAGGTCGATCCGGCCGGTGTCGCGGCGGACCCCGTACCGGACGCCGCGGAACCAGCGGCCGGTGGCGGAGACGTCCCAGCCGTGCGTCAAATGGCCGCCCATCGGGAGGGACATGCCGAGGACGGCGTCACCGGGCTGGAGGAAGGCCAGGTACGCGGCGAGGTTGGCCGGGGAACCCGAGTACGGCTGGACGTTGGCGTGGTCCATCCCGAAGAGCGCGACGGCGCGGCGGACCGCCAGCGTCTCGACCTGGTCGATGATCTGCTGGCCCTCGTAGTACCGCTTGCCGGGGTAGCCCTCGGAGTACTTGTTCTGGAGCACCGTGCCGGAGGCTTCGAGCACGGCGGCGGAGACGTAGTTCTCGCTGGGGATCAGGCGAAGGGTGTCGGCCTGGAGCCGCTCCTCCGCGCCGATCAGGGCGGCCAGTTCCGGGTCGGCCGCGGTGAGCGCCGGATGGCGTGGCGCGGTCGCGGGGGCGGTGTCCGTGGTCCGGGTGGTCATGGAAGGGGTCCTTCCGGGTCGGCCGCAGCTTGCGGCGTGGACCCGGATGCCCAGGCGGACGGCTCTCCGGAGATGACGCCCCGGGCGCACCCGGGGTGTGCCGCTCCCTCGTGGTCGGTTCCACGGAGCGCCCCTGCCGGGGCACGCGCCAGTCGCGGCATTCGTCAGTTTAGAGGGCGGGCGCGTGCGAGGTGGTGCGGCACGTGAAGAAGGTCGCCATGATGGCGCGTGAAGTGTGACGGAACCGGGCAGAGTTGCCTGGACTTTTGCGACTCTTCGGTGGGGGGACCGTCATGGAGTCAGGTGAGCAGTACGGGACCGCGGGGCAGGGAGCCGGCGGGCCCGGCTGGGGCGGGGCCGGGCCGCCGCCTCCGGGCGGGCCGCCCGGGTTCAGTCCTCCCCCACCGCCCTCCCGTGCGCCGGCCGTCGGGCCGCCGCCGCCCGGTGCGGCCCTGCGTGCGGTCGCCGCCGCGTTGCTCAATCTGACCGGACTCGGGCTGGGTTACGCCCTGTTGGGGCGATGGGTGCGGGCCGCGGTGTGCTGGGCGGCCACGGCGGTGCTGCTGTGGGTGGCGTTGCCGGCCGATCCGGACGGGGTGCCCGGGAGTGTTCTCCTCGGGTATCTGCTCGTGCTGGTGCTCGCCGCCGCGGACGGGGCCCGGATCGCCGGGCGATCGGCGCTGGGCGGGGCGTGGCGGCCCGTCGTCGCGGTCGGTCTCGGGGTGGTGCTGCTGGCCGTGCCGGCGGGCGGGGCCGTGGTGTACGGCTCCGCGCGGGACGAGGCCCGGGAGCAGATGCTGCTGGAGCGGCTGGCGGCCGGGGACGAGCGGGTCACGGCGGCCTCACGGCAGCCGTTCGGCTCGGTGAAGGGCGAGTACGAGAAGGCGCTCGGCGTCTATCGCGCGCTCGGCGAGGACCATCCCGGCTCCCGGGCCGCGAAGCTGGTCCCGGACCGCCTGAAGACGTATTACGACGCCGTCTCCGCCCCGTACGCCGAGAAGCGGCACTGCGAAGCCGTCGCGCCGTTGACGTATCTGCGGACGCTGCCGGACTCGGTGGACGCGAACGTGCTGGGCGAGCTCGCCGCATGGCCGGACGAGCCGCTCGCCGCGTCGTTGTACGGGTGCGGTGTGTCGCGGCTGGGCGGGACGGGCGGCGGTGGCGCGGAGCTGGGCGAGCTGTTGCGTACGTTCCCCGAGTCCGCGCCCGCGCAGCAGGTGGGGCCGGCGATCGGCGAGCGGATCAAGGCCCAGGTCGCGGCGTTGAAGGGGACCGAGCCGTGCGCGGCCACCGCGGTGCTGCGCGGACTCGGCACCACCGCGTCCGAACTCCCCGCCGCGAGCGTGAAGTCGCTGCGCGCCGAAGCCGACAAGGGCGTCCTGGACGGGGTGTACGCCTGCGGTGTCGACCAGTTCAAGGACGAGCAGTTCGGCGACGCCCGCACGACGCTGACCGATTTCGCGCGGACGTACAAGAGCGACGGGCGGGTGCGGCGGGCACGGGACATCGCCATAGCCGCGGAGATCGCCGACGACCGGCCGGCGGCGGGCAAGCGGCTGCCGTCGTCGAAGCGGCCCGGCGGGGCCCGGATGGAGCTGGTCATCAGCAATGACGCGCCCAACGCGGTCGAGGTGCTCTACACCGGCCCGGTGACCGGCACCGTCACCCTGAAGGCCTGCGCCGGCTGTGAGCGGTACGGCGCCTCCGCCGGCGCGCGGCAGGCCTGCAAGGCGAGCGGCAGGAGTTACCCGAAGGCACGGCTTCGGCTTCCCGCCGGGGAGTACCACTTCCTCTACAAGCACGGCACGGGCGCGACCGCCGGGGTGGACAGCTACTCCTCGGGGTCGAAGGTCCGGCCGGGCTACACGTACACCAGCTGCACGTACGTCATCGAGCGGAATCCGTTCGGGCTGGACCTGCCCCTGATACCGGACCCGGTCACACCGGTGGTCAGCCCTTGGGTCGCGGGTTCTTCTCGATGACCTGTCCGTCCAGGTGCGCGGTGAGGTAGGCGCCGCCGTGCCTGTCGGAGACGTAGACGCGCAGCACCGGGCGGTCTTCGTGGAAGGGCGACGAGGGGTCCACGATCACGTAACGGCTTTCCGGCTCCGGGATGTTGAGCGTCTTCTCCGCCGTGGTCAGCAGGGCGGGCAGCGCGTCCCAGTCGACGGAGTCCAGGTCGACCGTGGTGTCCCCCGGCATCAGCGTGCCGCCCACCCCGTCGCTCTTCGCCCGGCCGTCGCGGTAACTGAAGCGGTCGTACAGCGCGGCGTTGAACTTCAGCGGCGCCTGGGCCGAGGCGTACGCGTCGTAGAGGGTGAAGTCGGTGACCTTCGTGCCGCCCATGAGTGGCTTCAGCGCCTTGATCGCCGTCCGCGCCCCGTCCGGGGTCAGCAGGTTCCCGGCCTCCGGTACGTCCTTCTCGCCCGGGTCGCCGGAGTCGTCCGACGCGTCGGCGACCGGGTTCGGCGCCGGGGCTGAGGCCTGGGGTGCGCTCGCCCTGTCGCGGGGGCGGTCCTCGCTTTCGGATCCCTTGGAGGAGAACGGGTCGGCCATCCAGAGGATGACGCCCGCGATGACCACGGCCGAGACGACGGACGAGGCGGCGCTGACCATCGGGACGCGGCGCGACGTGCGCTGTCGGCGCCCTTCCGGGGTGGGGAACGTGTCGCCGGTGACCTGCTGGTAGCCGTAGCCCGTCGGAACGCGGTCCCGCACGGGGGCTGTCTGCGTGGGCGTGGTGTGCGCGGACACGGGGCGGTCCCGCACGGGCTCCGTGGGTGTCGGGGCCGTGCTCCCGCCGGTGTGCGTCGCGGCCTCGGCCAGCATCCGGTCGAGGGCCTCGGCGTCCGGGCGGGCCGGGATGTCCCGGGTGAGGAGCGCGTTCAGCACCGGGGTGAGGGCCCCGGCCCGTACCGGCGGCGGGATCTCCTCGTCGAGCACGGCGGCCAGCGTGGCCAGGGTGGTGGCCCGGCGCAGCGGGTGGCGGCCCTCGACGGCGACGTACAGCATCATGCCGAGCGACCAGAGGTCGGAGGACGGGTCACCCTCGGTTCCCCGGATGCGCTCGGGGGCTATGTAGTCGGGCGAGCCGATGAGGGCGCCGGTGGCGGTGAGGCTCGTCGACTCCCGGATCGCGGCGATGCCGAAGTCGGTGAGGACGGGGCGGCCGTCGGTGCGCAGGAGCACGTTGGCGGGCTTGACGTCGCGGTGCTGGATGCCGGAGGCGTGGGCGGCGCGGAGGGCGGAGAGGATGCCGCGCCCCAGTCCGGCGGCCTCGGCGGGCTCCATGGGGCCGGCGGCGAGCCGATCGTGCAGGGAGGAGCCGGCCACCAGCTCCATCACGATCCACGGAAAGCTGTCCTCGCCGGGGTCGACGATGTGGTGGACGGTGACCACGCATGGATGGTCGACCCGGGCCAGGGCGCGGGCCTCGCGCAGCACCCGGGCGCGCAACGTGCGGGCCCCTTCGGGGTCGTACTCCGCGAGCGCCGGGTCCGGGGGCCGTACCTCCTTGAGCGCGACATCGCGGTGGAGCGCCTCGTCGCGGGCCCGCCAGACCATGCCCATGCCACCGCTGCCGAGCCGCTCCACCAGCGTGAAGCGGCCGTCGATCATCCGTCCCGAGGGGACCTGTGCGCTCATGCGCCGTAGCGTACGGGTGCCGTACGACAGGGGGCAGCCGGGGCCGTGGGGCGGGACCGGGAGCGGTACGGGGAAAGGCCGGTACCGGGAAAGGCCGGTGCGCGGCCGGGTCAGGCCGAGGCTCGCTTGCGGGGCGAGGCCGTCTTCTTCTTCGTGGTGCTCCGGCCGCTCGACGACGCCTGCTTCTTCGCCGAGGACGAACCCTTGGACGAAGAGCTCGACGAAGAGCCGGAAGTAGATCTGGAAGAGGCCGACTTGGCTGCCGTCTTCTTCTGCGTCGTCTTCTTGGCTGTGGAGGCCGTGGACTTCTTCGTACCGGCGGACTCGGGCCTGGACTTGGACGCGGGCTTCCGCTGCGTGGACTTGTGCGGCGCGGACTTCCGCTGCGTCGTCTTCTTGATGGGGTGGACGTCCGCCATGCCCCTCTCGCCCTCTTCCTCCCCCTCACCACGGGACTTCTTGGCCGCCTTCACGCTGTTCTCCAGGGCCGCGATCAGGTCGATGACCTTGCTGCCGCCGGACTCCTCGATATCGGCCGGACGCACGATCTCGCCGGAGGCCTTCGCGGCGACGAGTTCCTCCACCGCCTCCCGGTAGTCGTCGTGGAGGCTGTCCATGTCGACCTCGCCGAGGGTGTCCATCAGCGCGTCCGCCAGGTCGAGTTCGGCGTCGCGGACCTTGACGTCGCTGTCGGGGGCGACGTCCTCGGGGGCGCGGATCTCGTCCGGCCACAGGAGTCCGTGCATGGCGATCACGTCGTCGACGACGCGGAGCATGCCGAGCCGTTCGCGGCCGCGCAGGGCGAACTTGGCGACGGCGACCTTGTTGCTGCGTTTGAGGGCCTCACGCAGCAGGGTGTACGGCTTGGCGGCAGGGATGCCGTTGGCGGAGAGGTAGTACGCCGCGTCCATCTGGAGCGGGTCGATCTCGTCCGCGGGCACGAAGGCGACGATCTCGATGGTCTTCGCCGTGGGCAGCGGGAGCTGGGCGAGGTCCTCGTCGGTGATCGGGATCATCGTCCCGTCGGCGTCCTCGTAGGCCTTGCCGATCTCGCCGCTCCCGACCTCCTCGTCGTCCAGTTCACAGACCTTGCGGTACCGGATCCGGCCACCGTCGGCGAGGTGGATCTGCCGGAAGTGGATCGAGTGGTTCTCGGTGGCGTTGACCAGCTTGATCGGGATGCTGACCAGCCCGAAGGAGATCGCGCCGTTCCATATGGACCTCACCGTTCACCCCTTGTCGACCGCTGAGGATGCCCTGCCGTATGTCCGTCAAAGACGCTTTGGCGGGATTTCATGTGACTCTTATCGTATGACGCCGATCACCGAGGTGGAGGGGCGACGGGTCTCGCTCAGCAATCTCGACAAGGTCCTGTATCCGGCCACCGGGACGACCAAGGGCGAGGTGCTCCACTACTACGCGGCCACCGCGGGCATCGTGATCCTGCCCCATCTGCGCGACCGCCCCGTGTCCTTCCTGCGGTACCCGGACGGGCCGGACGGCCAGCTCTTCTTCACCAAGAATCCGCCACCCGGTACACCCGCATGGGTGGCCACCACCGGCGTTCCCCGGAGCGAGGACCCGGCCGCCCGGCAGGTGGTCGTGGGGGATCTGGCCTCGCTGATGTGGGCGGCGAACCTGGTGGTGGAGTTCCACACCCCGCAGTGGCGTGCGGACGCGCCGGAGATCGCCGACCGCATGGTCTTCGATTTGGACCCCGGCTCCCCCGCGACCGTCGTGGAGTGCTGCGCGGTGGCGCTCTGGCTGCGGGAACGCCTCGCGGCCGACGGGCTGTTCGCGTACGGGAAGACGTCCGGCTCCAAGGGGCTGCATCTGCTGGTCCCGCTGGATCCCACCCCCTCCGGCGAGGTGTCCGCGTACGCGAAGCGGCTGGCGGTGGAGGCGGAGGCGGCTCTGCCGGGGCTGGCGCTGCACCGGATGAAGCGCGCCCTGCGGCCGGGCAAGGTCTTCGTCGACTTCAGCCAGAACGCCGCGGCGAAGACCACCGCCACGCCCTACACCCTGCGCGCCAGGGCCGAGCCCACCGTGTCGGCCCCGGTCACCTGGGACGAGATCGCCGGGTGCCGGGAGGCCGGGGCCCTGGTGTTCCGCGCCGGGGACATGGCCGCCCGGCTGGACCTGCACGGCGATCTGCTCGCCCCGCTGAACGATCCGGAGCGGGCACGTCCGCTGCCGGTGTGACGCGCCGGGCCGGCCGGCGGGGCGCCGCTCACGGCAATTCCCAGCCGGATCGTCTTGACCGGGTCATGACCTCGTTACGGCCCGAGGAAAGGCCACAAGTGGCGGGTGGATTGTCGGAGGCGTGGTGCACACTCTGCGCAGGCGCCTTCTACGGGGCGCGCCGGGAGGGGTGTGACGGACAGGGCGCGCCACGGGGCGTGCCGGTCCGGGCGCTGTCGTGGTCGTGGGGAGGGGATGGCGTGTTCTCGGGGATCGACGAGGTCGACTGGGCCTCGATGGAGCATGCCTACGGGCCTGCCGACGATGTGCCGGAGCTCCTGCGGGGGCTCGCCTCCGACGATCCGGCGGAGCGGGAGGCCGCGCTCGACGGCATGTACGGCGCGGTGCACCACCAGGGCGATGTGTACGCGTGCACGCTCGCGTGCATCCCGTTCCTGTTCGAGCTGGTCGTGGATCCCGGGGTGCAGGACCGGGGCAGCGTGGTGGAACTGCTCACCAGCATCGGCGGCTTCGACCTCGACGAGGACGACGAGGCGGAGATCGACGAGGACGAGATCGAGGGCGCCGCGAACTACGCGATGGCGGCGGCGGCGGTCACCGCGGGCGCGGGGGTGTTCTTCGAGCTGATCGCCGACGAGGACCCCGGGGTGCGGCTCGCGGCCCCGCTGGCGCTCGCCACACTGCACCGGCACCCCGTGCGGGTGCTCGCGCTGCTGCGGGAGCGGCTGCCGGTGGAGCCCGACGAGGAGGTGCGGTTCGCTCTCGTGGAGGCGGCCGGGCGGGTCGCGCTGCGGCACCGGCCGCTGGCGGGGCGGGTCGCGGAGTGGCTGGGCCGGCTGGCGTCCCGGGCGCCCTCCCCGGGGCTGCGGCTCGCGGCCCTGGCCCAGTTGGCGCGCTGTTCGCCCGACGGGCTGCCCGGCGATGTGGTGCCGGTGGTCTCGGGGCTGCTGCGCGAGATGCGTTCGGCGCCGGAGGGGGACGCGGCCCCGGAGGGGGACGAGCCGGACCCGGACGCCGAGCCGGTCGACTCCGAGCCGGTGGACGCGGAGCCGGTGGCAGCGGCGGAGACCTCCCGGGGCGAGCAGGTCGTGACACCCACGCTCGTGGGGCAGCTGCGGTCGCTGTCCGCCCAGGAGAACGCCGGGCGCGGCACCCCCTGGGCCGCGGATCTGCTGCGCACCCTGCATGTCGGCCTCGACGACCGGGTGGGCGACCGCACGGCGCTGCTCGCCGACCAGTTGCGCAGCCCCGACCGCCGGCAGCGCATCGACGCGGTCCGGATGAGCGGCGGGCTGATACGGGCCTGGCGCGGTCCGTACGAGGAGTTGGTGGCGCTCGTCGGCGATCAGCTCGCCGATCCCGAGCCCCGGCTGGCCGAGGCCGCGTCCCATGTGCTGGAGGAGTTGTTCTCCCTCGCCGCGCCCGCCGCGGACGCCCTGGCCGCCCGGCTGGCCGCCGAACCCGGGGACTGGGTGAGGACCTGGGCGAGTGGCCCGCCCGGCCTCGGCTCCACCGTGAAGGCCCTGGCGCGCCTCGGCGACGCCCGGGTGCTGCCCGCGCTCGCGGCGGCGCTGGAGCTGCCGCAGGTGGCGCACGACGTGGGGTTCGCGGTGGGCCACCTGGGGGCGGCGGCCCGGCCGCTCGCCGGGACGCTGCGGCGCAGGCTCGCCGAGGTGGAGCTGGACGAGGGGGCCTACGACCGGGCCAGCCCGCTGCTGGCCGGGCTGACCGGGCTGCGGGCGGGCGAGGCGGCCCCCGAGGTGCTGCGGGTGCTGCGCGGGGCGCCGGAGTACCGGGGCGAGTGGCTGCGTACGGCGGCACTGCGGGCGCTGGGCTCGTTCGGCCCCGCCGCGCGGGAGGCCGTCCCGGAACTGCGGGCGCTGATCCGCCGCCCGGGGACGGCCTCCGCGACGGAGGCGGCCGAGGCGCTGTGGGCGATCTCCGGGGACACCGACGCGGTGCTGCCGGTGCTGATCGAGGGCCTCCGGTCGGACCAGGTGCACGACCGGCGGGCGGCGGTGGTGGCGCTGGGGGCGCTCGGGCCGCGCGCCGCGGTGGTCGCGCCCCGGCTGCGCGGGCTGCTGGCGCACGAGGAGCTGTGGCTGCGGGTGGACGCGGCGATCGCGCTGTGGGAGGTTTCCGGCAGGTCGCAGGAGACCACCGAGGCGCTGCTCGCCGGCTGGGAGCAGAGCCGCCACGTCCGGGTCCGGGTGGCAGAATGCGTGGCACGGATGGGGCCGGTCCCGGCGGGGTCGGCCGCAGCACACGTCCTGCGGAGCGAACTCGCCTCCGTACGCCGTCACAACGCGATGGACGGCGGGTACGGCAGTCATGACATCCACGAGGACGAAAAGCTCCTGGCGCTGTGCCGACGGGCACTCCGGGGGACGGGGAAAGGGACCACGACATGATCATTTTCGGCACCAAGGGCTACCTCTACCAGCTGGCCGTCCTGACGATGGTGTGCGGTTGGTGCGGCAATCCGGCGGCCCACACCCTGCGCAAGCGGGTCACGAAGTTCACGCTGTTCTTCGTGCCGCTGTTCCCGTTCTCGACGAAGTACGCCACGCAGTGCACCTTCTGCGGCGGGGAGCGGCAGATCCCCAAGGAGGAGGCGGACCGACTGCTCGCCCAGGCCGCGGCCGGGCAGGACGGCAACGCCCACGGCCAGGCCCCGCAGCAGCCCGGCTTCACCCCGCCGGGACAGAACCCGTACCAGCGCTGACCCGGCGGCGCTCCGGGGCTCCCCTTGGAGTCACGTAACGTCACACAAGGGCATGAAGCCGGCATAGCGCACGGCCGTCGGACCAGAGTGTGAGACCGCTGTCGTCGGAGAGGAGGCGAGCCGTGCGCCCGCACCGCGTCCCGGCGGCGACCCGTACCGCCGTGCTGTCGCCCGCAGGCTCCACCAGAGCGCCCGGGTGGCCCGCCGGATCAGCGCGGGCGACCTCGACGCCCGGGTGGACGACCCCCGGGCCGCGCGGCCGGTCCGCGCCCAGGACGAGGTGGCCATCGTGGCGGGCGCGCTCGACGCCATGGCCTCGACCCTCCAGCGCAAGCTCCAGACCGAGCAGCGGTTCACCGCCGACGTGGCGCACGAGCTGCGCACCCGGCTGACCGGCCTGTCGGCCGCCGCCGAACTGCTGCCGCCTGGCCGCCCGGCGGAGCTGGTGCGCGACCGGGTCCGGGCGATGCGGGCGCCGACCGAGGATCTGCTGGAGATCTCCCGGCTGGACGCCCGTACCGAGCAGGTCGACCTCGCCGCGCACGATCTCGCGCCGGTGGCGGAGCGGGTCGTCCGGGCGTCGGGCACCGACACCGAGGTGCGGGTGACGAGCGCGGCCCGGGTGGAGACCGACCGGCGGCGCCTGGAGCGGGTGATCGGCAGTCTGGTGGCCAACGCCCATCGGCACGGGGCCCTCCGGTGGTGCTGAGCGTGGACGGCGCGGTGGTCTCCGTACGCGATCACGGCCCGGGATTCCCGGCGTACCCGCTGGACGGCGGGCCGCAGCGGTTCCGCACGGACGGCGCGGGCAAGGGGCACGGACTGGGGCTGACGATCGCTCTCGGCCAGGCCCAGGTCATCGGCGCCCGGCTGGACTTCGGCAATCCGCCGGACGGCGGGGCGCTCGCCCGGTTGACCCTGCCGGAGTACGTACGCCTCGACGAGTGGGACTCCGGCGGGAATCCGGGCCAGGACGGGGGCCCGGAGGGGACGGACACCCCGGACGGCCCAACGGAGGACCACCCTCACGCATCGTGACGCGTTGCGGACCGTGAGTGGTGAACCTAGCGTGACCAGCACGAGCCCAGCTCGTGTCCCCCACGGTCCTTTTCCTCATCGCATGGAGGCAGCATGTCCCCCCTGTCCCGCCCCTCACGGCTCCGCCGGCTCGGTCTCTGCGTCGCCACCGGCACGCTCGCGGCGCTCACGGCCGCAGCCCCCGCCGCTCTGGCGGCCGACCCCCAGCCCGTCGGGCAGCGTGCGGAGGCCACCGCCCTGGACCCGACGTCCGACGAGCTCTCCGCCTCGGCCCTGCAGCGCGAGCACGAGGCGCAGCAGAAGGAGGCCCGCCAGGAGGCGCAGAAGCAGGGCCAGGCAAAGCCCCAGGCGCCCAAGAAGACCTACAAGGGACGGGTCATCGCCAAGCCGTACCTGCTGCTCCGTGACAAGCCGACCCGCAGCAGCCGCATCGTCGGCTCGGTCACGTACGGCTCGGTCGTCAACATCTTCTGCAAGACCACGGGCGACAACGTCGACGGCAACAACCGCTGGTACCTGCTGACCAACGGCACGTGGGCCTGGGGTTCGGCCCGCTACATCGAGAACATCGGCTCCGCGCCGAAGTGGTGCTGACCTCTCGGCACCCGCACACCCGCATACGCGTCCGCCCGTGGAACCCGGCCCTGTCGGCCGGTTCCGCGGGCGGACGCATGACACGCGCGCGCCGGCGGGCGCCGGGACGAGCGAAGGCGACATGAGAGAAGGTGACATGAGCAGAGGTGCGACATAAGGGAAATACCGCCTGCCTCTTGCTACGTTGCGGAGCATGACCGCAACGACGGCGGACGCTCCACCGCCCGAGCTACGCCTGCCCAAGCGGCGCGGGGTGGAGCTCGCCCTCCTCGTCGGCGGCGTCCTGATCTCCGTCTTCGGCTACGCGGCGGTCGGCCTCGCCCATGACGGCGCCGTGCCCCCCGACGTCGCCGGGTACGGCGCCGGGCTCGGCACGCTCGCGCTGCTCGCCCACGTCGCGGTCCGCTTCCGGGCCCCCTACGCCGATCCGCTGCTGCTGCCGATCGCGGTCCTGCTCAACGGTCTCGGCCTGGTGCTGATCTACCGGCTCGACCTGGAGACCCCGAGGGACCAGGCCGCGCCCACCCAGCTGATCTGGTCCACGCTCGGCGTCGCGCTGTTCACCGCCGTGGTGGTGCTGCTGCGCGACCACCGGGTGCTCCAGCGGTACGCGTACCTCTCGGTGGCCGCGGCGCTCGCGCTCATGATCGTGCCGATCTTCTTCCCGGCGGTGAACGGGGCGAAGATCTGGATCCGGATCGGCGGACTCTCCTTCCAGCCCGGCGAGTTCGCCAAGATCCTGCTCGCGGTGTTCTTCGCCGCCTATCTGGCCGCGAACCGCAACGCGCTCGCGTACACCGGCCGCACGGTGTGGAAGCTGCAACTGCCCGCCGGGCGGGTCCTCGGGCCGATCGTGGCCATCTGGCTGCTGAGCGTCGGGGTGCTGGTGCTGGAGCGCGACCTCGGCACCTCGCTGCTGTTCTTCGGGCTCTTCGTCATCATGCTGTACGTGGCGACCGGCCGGACCGGCTGGATCGCGGTCGGTCTGCTCCTGGCCGCCGTCGGGGCCTTCGTCGTGGGCTCCTTCGAGCCGCATGTCCACAGCCGGGTGCAGGACTGGCTGGACCCGTTCGCCTCGATCGACGCCGGCCAGGGCCCCGGCCAGCTCGCCCAGTCGCTGTTCGCGTTCGCGGCGGGCGGGATGCTCGGGACCGGGCTCGGCGCGGGCCACTCCATCCTGATCGGCTTCGCCGCGAAGTCCGACTTCATCCTGGCGACGGCGGGCGAGGAGCTGGGGCTGAGCGGCCTGACCGCGATCTTCCTGCTCTACGCGCTGCTCGTGGCGCGCGGCTACCGGGCCGGGCTCGCCCTGCGCGACCCGTTCGGGCGGCTGCTGGCCATCGGCCTGGCGTCGATCCTGGCGCTCCAGGTGTTCGTGATCGCGGGCGGGGTGATGGGGCTGATCCCGCTGACCGGGATGGCGATGCCGTTCCTCGCCCAGGGCGGCTCGTCCGTCGTCACCAACTGGGTCATCGTGGCGCTGCTGATCCGGGTCAGCGACGTCTCGCGCAGACCCCGTCCGGAACAGGTGGAGACCGGGGTCATCGCGGCGGACGTGGAGGAGGACCGGTGATCCGTTACATCCGGCGGGCCGCCGCCTTCTGTCTGCTGCTGCTCGTGGCGCTGCTCGTCAACGCGGCCCGCGTCCAGCTCTTCCAGGCCGACGAACTGGACGACAACCCGGCCAACCGCCGCAACACCATCACCCGCTACGACCAGCCGCGCGGCAACATCCTGGTCGGCGACCGGCCCGTGACCGGCAACAAGGAGACCGGCGAGCAGCTCAGCTTCGAGCGCACCTATCTGCACGGCCCGCTGTACGCCCCGGTGACCGGATACGCCTCGCAGACGTACGGCACCACGCTCATCGAGAACGCCGAGGACGCCGTCCTGTCCGGTACGGCCTCGCTGCTGGCGCCGCTGCCGTTCTGGAACGAGTTCACGCGGGGACGGCAGCCGGGCGGCGATGTCGTCACCACGGTCAGGGCGTCGATGCAGCAGGCCGCGTACGACGGGCTGAGCGGGCGGCGGGGCGCGGTCGCGGCCCTGGATCCGTCGACGGGCGGGATCCTGGCCCTGGTCTCGACCCCGTCGTACGACCCCGAGCGGCTGTCGGGGACCGGTTCCGCGGTGACCGACGCCTGGGCCCGGCTGAACGCGGCCAAGAGCCTGCCGATGCTCAACCGGGCCATCCGGCAGACCTATCCGCCGGGCTCCACCTTCAAGATCGTGACGGCGGCGGCTGCCCTGGACGCCCGGGTGGTGACGGACCCCGACGCCGCCACGGACACGCCGTCGCCGTACGTCCTGCCCGGCACGAGGACGACCCTGCCGAACGAGTCGAGCGGCTGCGAGGAGGCGTCCCTGGCGGATGCGATCCGGGTCTCCTGCAACACGGTGATGGCCCACCTGGGGGTGGAGGTCGGACTGGACGGGATGGTGGAGGCGGCGGAGAGGTTCGGCTTCAACGACACCGGGCTGCGTATCCCGTCCGGGGTGGCCAGGAGCAACTTCGACACCGGCATGAGCGACGACCAGCTCGCGCTCTCCTCGATCGGGCAGTTCAACACGACCGCCACCCCGCTCCAGATGGCGATGGTCGCCGCGGCGGTCGCCAACGGCGGGGATCTGCGCCGTCCGCACCTGGTGGACCGGGTGACCACGAACGACGGGGACACGGTCCGGCAGGAGGGGTCCCCTTCCTACGAGCGGGCGATGAGCCCGTCGACGGCCGTGCAGCTCCAGCGGATGATGGTCGACGTGGTGGAGAACGGCACCGGGTCGAACGCGGCGATCGACGGGGTGAAGGTCGGCGGCAAGACCGGCACCGCCCAGCACGGCGTCGACAACTCCGGTCTGCCGTACGCCTGGTTCATCTCCTGGGCCCAGGCCCCCGACGCCGGCCGCCCGGCGGTCGCGGTGGCGGTGGTCGTGGAGGACGCCTCCGCCGACCGGGCCGACATCAGCGGCGGCGGCAGCGCGGCCCCGATCGCCCGGGCGGTGATGGAGGCGGCGTTGGCGGAGGAGGACCGCTGAAGAGGCGGGGCGGGGCGGGCATCCGGCATGGGCATCCGGCATGGGCAGACTGGGCCCATGACTCGTACGACGACCGCGGTGGCGCGGGCCCTGGAGCGGATCGGCCTGCTGGACCCGGCGCTCAACGCGTTCACCGAGGTCTGGCCCGACGAGGCGCTCGCCCGGGAACGGGAGGCCGTGGCGCGGCGACTCCCGCTGGGCGGGCTGCCGTTCGCGGTGAAGGGCCCCACCGGCATCCGCTCGTACGCGGCCCGCCGGCTGACCGCGGCGGGCGGGGTCCCGGTCGGCGCGACGTCGGTGCCCGGCCCCGGTACCTACTGGCAGACCTGGGGCCAGGGCGCCCACGGCCGTACGGTCAACCCGTGGCGGGCGGACCGTACACCCGGCGGCTCCTCGGCGGGCTCGGCGGTCGCGGTGGCGGCGGGGATGGTGGAGCTGGCGACGGGCAGCGACGGGGCCGGTTCGGTCCGCATCCCGGCCGCCTGGTGCGGGGTGTTCGGGCTGAAGACGACGAACGGGCTGCTCCCCTCGCCCGACCGGTCCGGGCTCGCGTCGGCGGGGGTGCTGGCCCGGACGGCTGCGGGTGCCGAGCGGTATCTCCGCCATGTACTGGACGGGTACGAGCCGCCCGTCGCCCCGTCCCTCCCGCTTCCCGCCGTCTACAGCGAGGACCTCGGCTTCGCGGACGTGGATCCGGAGGTGGCCGCCGTCGTCGCCAGGGCGGTGGACCGGCTCGTCGCGACGGGGACCGTACGCCTGCTGGACGCCGACTGCGCTCTGCTCGACCCGGGGCGGGCCTGGCAGGCGGTACGGGGAGGGGCGCCGGACGACCCGGAGGCGGTGGCGGTCCGGCGGGCGAACGACGACCGGCTCGATGATCTCTTCGCCGCCGCGCCCCTGTTGCTGACCCCGGCCACGCCGAACCGGCCGCATGGGCACGAGGGCCCCGGCGATCGCTACTCCACCGCCCTGACCTGGGCGTTCAACCTGAGCGGCCAGCCGGCGGCCAGCCTGCCCGCCGGATTCACCGGGGACGGCTGCCCGGTGGGGCTCCAGGTGGTGGCGGCGCGCGGCGGGGACGTGCCTCTGCTCGCCGCGGCCCGCGCGGTGGAGAACGCCTTGCCCGCACTGCGGCCGTGACCTCCGGGGGGCGCCCGCCGGCGGACGCCGAGAAGCGGCTGCTGTGCCCGCGTGAACACGGCCCGACCGGGCGGGCGTTCCCCTGCGCACCCGCTTTCCGGTACCGGCCGGAGTGCGCTGATCGACGACAGGGCGGACGGGCGGGGCTCCGGCCCCCGCCCGGGCCGCACCAGGTCAGCCGATCGGCCGGCGGAGCTCCTCGCGGATCTCGGCGGTCTCGAGCGCGGCCGCCTCCAGGTCGATCGCCGTGGCGTCCTCGAGGGCCGTACCGGGACGGATGATGCCCACGGACGCCCCGGTGTTGTCGTCGCCCCAGGCGCACATCGGGATGTTCGCCCTGACGCCGCTCTGATTCGACTGGAGCACCTGGCACTTCAGCGTGATGTCGTGACCGGCGGGGGTGAACTCCTTCGGGGGGACGGCGACCGTCGCGCCCTGCCCCTCGGCGCCGCCCTCCATCATCTTGCCGGTCATGGCCTCCGGCCCGGTGAACCGCCCGTACATCCCGGAGACCACCAGGGCTCCGCCCTGTGCCGAGCTGTACTGGCCGACGACGGCCTTCGCGTCCCGGACGGTGGGGTCGTACATCTCCTCGATCTTCCTGCCCTCGGACGACGACAGGTCCTGGGCCAGGGTGAACTCGCCGTCCAGCAGCTTCTGCTGCAGGACGAGCTGGTACTCGGCCTCCGGGAACGCCGCGTCGGTGGCCTTCCCGACCAGCTGGGAGACCCCGTAGGTGATGCCGCCCGCCGCCAGGACCGCGCCGGCCACGATCCCGACGATCAGCACGGGCCGCTTCTTCCGAGGCGGGGGCGGCCCCTGGGGCGGCCGGCCGGCCGCGAAGGGGCCGCCCCCGCCGGGTATGCCGGGCTGCTGTCCCCAGCCGGGTCGGCCCCAGCCGCCGCCCTGCTGGGGCGGGGCCGGGGGCTGCTGCGGGTGGCCGTAGGGCTGTTGCGGCGGTGCTCCGGGAGCGGCGGCCGGCGGGCCGTAGGGGTTCTGCGGGGGCGGGGGCGGCCCGTACGGGCCCTGCGGCGGGTGCGGCGGGGTGGTCATGCGCTCACGGTACGACACGTTTGCGAACGGAATTTCGACGCGGCCGCTGTCGGGACCGGCCGGGCGCGCCCGCCGCGCCTCACCCCAACGGCTCGCGCCTGCGCAGCCATTCCTCCGGCGCCCCGGCCGTCCCGGTCGCCGCCCCGACCACGCCCCCGGTGATCGCGCACGTGGTGTCGACGTCGCCGAGGCCCTCCGCGGTCGCCCAGAGCGCCGCCTCCAGGTCGCCCCCGTGGCGGGCCGCGGTCCACAGGGCGAAGGGCACGGTGTCGTCGGCCCGGATGCGCTGCCCGTTGCCTAGGAGGTCCGCGGCCTTCCACGGTTCCAGGGTGAACGGGGTCCGGGCCGCGTGCCGCACGCCGTCGCGCAGCGGTCCCTCGGGCGTCCGGTCGGCGACCGCGTCCAGCGTCAGTTCGCCGCGGGCCGAGAGCGCCGCCGCCACCGCGACGGCCACCGCGCCCGCGATGCCGTCCGGGTGGGCGTGCGTGACGGCGGCGGAGAGCGCGGCCTGCTCCACGACCCGGTCCAGGTCCTCGTGGAAGCGGGCGCCGAGCGGCGCGACCCGCATGGCCGCGCCGTTGCCGAGGCTGCCGCCGTCGAAGAGTTCGGGGGCCAGGGTGCGCCAGTCGGCCGGGGATGTGAGCAGCCGGGGCAGCAGGAGGTGCATGCCGTGGCCGTATCCGCGGGCCTGGTCGGCGTCGAAGGCCAGCGCGTAGCAGAGCGCCAGGTGGTCCTGGTCGACGTGGCCGTGCTCGTCGAGGCTGCGGTTCAGGGCGAGCGCGAGGGCCGTGTCGTCGGTCCAGTGCCAGCGGGGCTCCGACGGGGTGCGGCGGGCCCGGATCTCGTTCACGGCCTGCCGGGGTTCACGGAAGAGGGGGAACCAGCGCTCCCCGAACGCGTCGCCGAGCGCGAGGGCTTCGAGACTGCGGCGGGCGGCCGCGTGACCGGCGGCGGTGGCTGCGGGCGGGTGCGTCGTCATGCCTGCATCGTGGCTGCCGCGACCCGGCCGCGTACACCCCTTATCGGTCCACCGCCTCCGCGCCGGGGCCGCGAAGACCCCCTGTCGGTCCACCGCCCCCGCACCGGGGCCGCTCAGGCGGCGTCCGCCGCACCCTCGTCGATCGCCTCCGCGACCTCCGCCACCCGGGCCTGTTCCTCGGCGGCGAAGCGTTCGCGGTCCAGCTCCTCGGCTATCTCCTCGTCCTGGGACATCAGCAGGTCGAGGCTGGAGTCGCCGAGTTCGAGGACGCCCATGTCGACGTACGCCTTCTGGAGCCGCGGACCCCACAGGCCGATGTCCTTGACGCACGGGACGATCCGGCTGAACAGGAGCTTGCGGAAGAGCTGCAGGTACTCGGAGTGCTCGGAGAGCTCCTGCGCCTCCTGTCTGCCGAAGCCGAAGTTCTCCAGGACCTCGACGCCGCTGAGCCGGTCGCGCATCAGGTAGCAGCCGTCGATGACGAACTCCTCGCGCTCGCGGAGTTCGGCGTCGCTCAGCTGCTGGTAGTAGTCGCGCAGTGCCATCCGCCCGAAGGCGACGTGCCGGGCCTCGTCCTGCATGACGTACGCGAGGATCTGCTTGGGCAGCGGCTTGGTCGTGGTGTCGCGGATCATCCCGAAGGCGGCCAGCGCCAGGCCTTCTATGAGGACCTGCATCCCGAGGTAGGGCATGTCCCAGCGGGAGTCGCGCAGGGTGTCGCCCAGCAGCCCCTGGAGGTTGTCGTTGACCGGGTAGAGCATGCCGATCTTCTCGTGCAGGAAGCGGCCGTAGATCTCGGCGTGCCGGGCCTCGTCCATGGTCTGCGTCGCGGAGTAGAACTTGGCGTCCAGGTCGGGGACGGACTCCACGATCCTGGCCGCGCACACCATCGCGCCCTGCTCGCCGTGCAGGAACTGGCTGAACTGCCAGGAGGTGTAGTGCTTGCGCAGCTCGCCCCGGTCCGTCTCCGTCATCTTCGCCCAGTGCGGGGTGCCGTACAGCGTGAGTGCCTCGTCGGGGGTGCCGAGCGGGTCGGTGGGGTCGACCTCCAGGGACCAGTCGATGCGCTTGTTGCCGTCCCACTGCTTGTCCTTGCCCTTCTGGTAGAGGGCGAGGAGGCGTTCGCGTCCGTCGTCGTAGTCCCAGCTGAACCGGGCGGCTCCGGTGGCGGGGACCTGCCAGATCGGTTCGGCGGGCGGGGTGGTGTAGAGGTCATGTGTGGACACGGACGACTCCTTCGCCTCGACTGACTCGACCTGCTCGACCTGCTCGATCCGCTCGACAAATTCCGTCACACCCAGGGCGGTTGAGCGTGAGCGCCGACCGCCTCCCTGACAGGTTCACACCTTGGTAGACAGCGGGTCAACAAGTCGTACGGGATCGCGCGCAAGGGATTGACGGCCTTGCTGACAGGTAGTCTCATAAGGAGTGACCGCCGGTAACTCCTGTTCCCGGCAACCCCTGTGTGAGGTGCTCCCGCCATGACGACCGTCACCGCCGGCGACGTGACCGTGCTCCGCGACGCGCTCGGGCCGCTCCGCGACCGCGAGCAGATCGCCCTGCGGCTGCTCGAATCCTCGGCCAAGCACTCCTTCGACCCCGACGCCGAACTCGACTGGGACGCGGCCGTCGAGGAGGGCAAGTGGTTCTGGCCGCCGGAGCTGGTCTCGCTGTACGGGACCCCGATGTGGGACCGCATGTCCGAGGAGCAGCGCCTCGACCTCTCCCGGCACGAGGCGGCCGCGCTGGCCTCGCTCGGCATCTGGTTCGAGATCATCCTGATGCAGCTGCTGGTCCGGCACGTCTACGACAAGCCGGTGACCAGCAACCACGTCCGCTACGCGCTCACGGAGATAGCCGACGAGTGCCGGCACTCGATGATGTTCGGCCGCATGATCGACTGGGGCGGCGCCCCGACGTACCCGGTGCCGCGCGTCTACCACAACCTCGCGCGGGTCCTGAAGACCGTCTCCACCACCCCCGGTTCGTTCGCGGCGACCCTGCTGGGCGAGGAGATCCTCGACTGGATGCAGCGGCTCACCTTCCCGGACGAGCGGGTGCAGACCCTGGTGCGCGGCGTGACCCGGATCCATGTGATCGAGGAGGCCCGGCACGTGCGGTACGCCCGGGAGGAGCTGCGCCGCCAGATGGTGACCGCCCCGCGCTGGGAGCGGGAGCTCACCAAGGTCAGCTGCGGCGAGGCGGCCCGGGTCTTCTCCGTCTGCTTCGTGAACCCGCAGGTGTACGAGAACGTCGGCCTGGACCGCCGCGAGGCCGTCGCCCAGGTGAAGGCGAGCGGGCACCGCGCCGAGGTCATGCAGTCCGGCGCGAAACGGCTCACCGACTTCTTCGACGACATCGGACTGCTGAACGGCGTCGGCCGCCGGCTGTGGCGCAGCTCCGGTCTGCTGGCCTGACGTGTACCGCGGGTCAGCGCTTAGGCTCGGTGGCATGACCTCCACCGCCGCAGTCCCGCCGCCCCGGGCGACGTACCGCAGGCTCAGCGTCGAGGAGCGCCGCTCCCAGCTGCTGCTCGCCGCGCTCGGCCTCTTCGCCCACCGGGCGCCCGACGAGGTCTCGCTCGACGAGGTGGCGGTGGCGGCCGGGGTGTCCCGGCCGCTCGTCTACCGCTACTTCCCGGGCGGGCGGCAGCAGTTGTACGAGGCCGCGCTCGGCTCGGCGGCCGACGAGCTGACACTGTGCTTCACCGAACCGCCGGTGGGCCCGCCCACCGAGCGGGTCGCCCGGGTACTGGACCGCTATCTGCGTTTCGTCGACGAGCACGACACCGGGTTCAGCGCCCTGCTGCGCGGCGGCAGCGTCGTGGAGACCTCCCGTACGACGACGATCGTGGACGGGGTGCGACGGGCGGCGGCCGACGAGATCCTGCGCCATCTCGGGCGGATCGGCGAGGCCGAGGAGCAGCCGGCCGGGCCGAGGCTGCGGATGATGGTGCGCAGTTGGATCGCGGCCGTCGAGGCGGCCTCGCTGATCTGGCTGGACGACGGGAAGCGGCCGGATGCGGCCGAACTGCGCGGCTGGCTGGTCGACCACCTGATCGCCCTGCTCGCCGCGACCGCCGCCACCGACCCGGAGACCGCGGCGGTGGTGAGCGACCTGCTGGCCCTGGAGCGGGCCGACGGCCCGGCCGGACGACTCGCGGAGCGGGTGATTCCGGTCCTTGCGGAGGCGGCACACCTGCTGCCCGCGTCCCCTGCGTCAGACTGACCGGGTGAAGAGCGAGAACACCCGTTTCCGCGGCGGCCCCCTGGACGGCCGGGTCCTGCCGATCCTGCTGGGCCCGACCGGCCATCCACCGAAGTGGTACGAGGTCCCGGTGCCCTCCCCCGACGGCGGTCCCGCCACCGTGTACGCCTACCAGCGGGTCCCGGCCGGTCACACCAAGCGGCTCGGGCTGCAGCGCGGCTGGGTGTACGAGTACGCCCCCGGGGGCCGCGAGCACCGCACCCTCAAGTGGCCCTGGTCCAAACCCTCAGGCCGCGACTGAGCGACGGCGGGCGGGCCTCCCGCGGGGCACAGGCCCTAAGATCGACGGTCAGGTGCCGAAGGACGGGTCACTCGGTCGCCGAAGGACGGTCACAAGGGGGGTGCGCCATGGAGGCGCTGCGTCAGGACGATCCACGCCGCTTCGGCCGCTTCACCGCGCTGGCCCGCTTCCACGAAGGCGCGAGCGCCGTGCGGTACGTGGCCCGGGACACCGGCTCCGGCGAGATGGCCCTCATCACCGCCGCGCGCCCCGAGCTGGCCGCCGTACCGGTCTTCAGCCGCCGCTTCCAGGCCGAGGCCCGCACCGCCGAACGCCTCGCCGGCGGCTGGGTGGCCCCGCCCCTGGACACCGGTGGTACGGCGGAGGCCCCCGCGGACGGGCCGCAACCCCTGTGGACGGCGGCGGCTTACGTCCCCGCGCTGCCGCTGGCCGAGGCGATCGGGATCGCCGGTCCGCTGCCCGAGCGGGCCCTGCGGATACTGGGCGCGGGCATCGCCGAGATCCTCTCCCGGGTGCACGCCGCCGGGTCCGTGCTCCAGGGGCTGGCCCCGGGCACGGTCCTGCTGGCCGTCGACGGCCCCCGCCTCACCGCCTTCGGCCCGCTGGGCGCCGCCGCGTCGGCGGAGGCCGGGCCGGGCGGCCAGCTCTCGGTGCGGCTGGGCTATCTGACGCCCGAGCAGATCGAGGGCAAGGAGGTCTCCGCCGCCTCCGACCTGTTCGTACTGGGGCTGCTGCTGGCGTACGCGGCGACCGGGACGACCCCGTTCGCGGAGGGCCCGGCCGAGGAGGCCGCCCGCCGGATCGCCGAGGACGAGCCCGGACTCGACGCCGTACCCGAGCCGTTGCGCGAGCTGATCGCGAGCTGCCTGGCCAAGGACCCGGCCGAGCGGCCCACCGCCGGCACGGTCGCCGCCGAGCTGGCCCTGGAGGGCGCGGCGGGCCTCGCCCGGGGCGGCTGGCTCCCCGAACGGCTCGCGGCGGCGGTCGCGGACCAGGAGGCGCGGGTCCTGGCGCTGGAGGTGCCGGAGGAGGGGGAGGGGACCGGGGCGGCTGCGGCGGAGGAGACCCCGGAACCCGCGTCGGAGGAGACGTCGGCGCCTGCGGCGGAGGGAGCCCCGGCGCCCGTGCCGGAGGCGTCCCCGGAGCCCGAGGACGCCCGGCCCGAAGGCGCACGGTCCGAGAGCCCCCGCACGAACGACGCCCTGCCCGAGGACCCCCGCACGAACCCTGAGCCGAAGGACGCACGTACAGCCCCGGAGCCCGAGGACGCCCGGCCGCTGCCCGCGGCACCGGTGGACGCGTCGTTCAACGCCCCCGCACGGCCGGCGGACGCCGCCACGCCCCAGGAGCCCATCGCCGCGCCGGTGGCCGCGGGCGACGGGGACATCGGTGAGGACCGGGGCACCACCCGGTTCCTCGACACCGGGCCCCGGCCACCGCAGAACGACCGCCCGACGACCCAGCTCGCGCTCCCCCACGAACTCACCGCACCCCCGGGCGCCGCCCTCGCCCCGGCGGCCGGCCCGGTGCCGCCCGCGCTGCCCGCCGCACCCGCCGCCGGTGCCCCGCAGCAGCCGGGCCACACCCACGGCGGCCCCGCCCCGTACCCCGCCGCCGCGCTCCCGGCCGGGCCCGCAGGTCCCGGCGGCCCCGGCGGGGGGCCGATGGTCTCATTGCCGCTGCCTCCCGCGCCGGCCCCGGCGCCGGACCCCGCAGCGAGCCGCCGGACCCTGCTGACCATCGCGGCGGCGGGTGTCGGCGGGCTGATCGTGGGCGGCGGTTCGGTCGCCGCGCTCGGGTCCGGGGACACCGCGGCGGCGACCGACGACAAGCCCGCCCCGAAGCCCCGCCGTACGCTTCCCGGGCAGGCCCCCGAGCCGCGCTGGAGCTACGCGCACCCGGACTCCGAGTCGTCCCCCCTCACCACCGCCGTATGGCGGGACAAGCTGCTCGTGGTGACCAGCGAGAGCCAGGCCAGCGCCGTGGACCTGCGCACCGGCAAGCGGCTGTGGCAGCGTGCGGACGCCGCGAAGGGACAGGCCGCACTGGCGGCGGGGGACGACCTGGTCTTCGTGGCGAGCCCGACGGAGTTCCTGTGGCTGTCACCGAAGAACGGCAAGGTCGTGCACCGCGTGCGCTACACGGACGCCTTCGCCGACCTGCCGGGCCTCACCGTCGGGCGGCTGGCCGGCAGCTCCGGGCCGGTCATCTGGTTCACCGGATCGCACACGGTCACCGTGAAGGCCCCCAAGCCGAAGAAGGGCAAGAAGAAGGAGAAGGACAAGGAAGTCGTCCAGGCCCACTTCTTCGCGTACGACATCGTGCAGCGCAAGGAGCTGTGGCGGACCCCCGTGCCCGCGGGCCGCGCCCCGGGCACTCCGGCCTACCGGGTGGTCGCGGAGCGTTCCGCCGACGTCCTCGTACGGCAGGACGCGGCCAGCCTGACGGCGGCCGAGGTCAAGGCGGCCAAGGGGAAGGGGTCGGTCCGCTCGTTCGACCGGAAGACCGGCAAGCTGCTGTGGACCAAGCAGTACGGCGCGGCCTCCCTGGAGGCGGCCACCACGGGCGACGAGGACGGGACGCTGTACGCGGCGGTCGGCAAGGACCTCCAGGCGTTCGAGACGGACACGACGAAGCCGCTGTGGCGCGTCGAGGGCAGCGACGGGTCGTGGTTCGGCACCCCGCTGGTCGCCGGGCCGCTGATCCACACCACCGAACGCAGCCGGCTGGTCGGCGCGGTGGAACGGGAGAGCGGCCGGCTCGTGTGGCGGCGCTCCACGGAGGTGCCGGGCATCGGGAACGCCCCGTCGCTCACGCTGAGCGCCGGCGGGAAGACCCTGATCGCCGCCGACGCCGTCCAGGTCACGGCGTTCTCGGCGGCCGACGGCGAGCGGCTGTGGAAGTTCCAGGACATCGGGTCGGCCGATCCGAAGGGAGCGACCGTGAGCGCGTCGTACCGGGCGCTCGCCGTCGGCGAGACCGTAGTCATCCAGCGGGACAGGTCCTTCTACGCCTTCCCGGTGGCCTGAGGCCCCAGGCCCCTCCACCGCCGCCGCCGTCCAGGGGATCTCCTGGACGGCGCGCCGCGCGGTGCTTGCGTCACCTGACATCGAGTGACCTGATTAACGGATTCGCCCATTTATGGACGAGCCCGTTGCCGGGCTGCGTCTCCGTCACGGAGGTGATGTCGTGTCAGGCGGACTCCTGCGCGCGGTGTGGACGACCGTGCTGGCCGCGGCGCTCACGGTCTCCCCCACGGCCGCGTCGGCCGAGCCGGGCCCCGTACCGTCCGAGGAATCCGTACCGCTCGCCGAGGAGGCCGGGGGGACGGCCGGCACGGACACGGAGGACACGGAGGACACGGAGGACGCGGAGGACGCGGAGGACGCGGAGGAGGGCGCCGGCGAGACCGATGCGCCGGAGGTCGACGCCGAGACCGCCCTCGGTGCGCCCGAGGCGCCCAGGAGCGTCGTCACCCTGCTGCGCGAGCTGCAGACCCGCTACCAGGCGGCGGAGGAGGCGAGCGAGACCTACAACGCCACCGCCGAGAAGCTGAAGCAGCGGACCGCGCAGGTGAAGAAGGTGAACGCGGACCTGGCGAAGGCGCGGGCCGCGCTGGAGCTCAGCCGCGGAGACGCCGGCCGGCTGGCCCGGGAGCAGTACCAGGGGCATACCGAGTTCTCCGCGTACCTCCGGCTGCTGCTGGCCCGCGACCCGCTGCGCGCCCTGGACCAGAGCCATGTCGTGGGGCGGCTGGCCGCGAACCGGGCGGCGACGGTGGAGCGGCTGACCGACGCCGCCCGGCGGGCCGACACCCTGGCCGCCGCCTCCCGCAAGGCGCTGGACCAGCAGAAGAAGCTGGCCGACCGGCAGAGGAAGCAGCGCGACACCGTGCGCGGCAGGCTCAAGGAGGTCGAGGGGCTGCTGGCCACGCTCTCCGAGGAGCAGATGGCCCAGCTCGCCGGTCTCGAACAGCAGGGCGTGGACAAGGCCCAGCGCGAGCTGGTGGCCTCCGGAGCGCTCAGCTCCACCCGGCCGCCCACCCGCCGGGGCGGCGACGCCGTCGCGTACGCGGTCCGGCAGATCGGCAAGCCGTACGTGTGGGGGGCCGAGGGCCCCGGTTCCTTCGACTGCTCCGGGCTCACGTCCCAGGCCTGGTCGGCGGCGGGGCGGGCGATCCCGCGCACCTCGCAGGAACAGTGGAAGCAGCTCCCGAAGGTGCCGGTCTCCGCACTGCGCCCCGGGGACCTGGTGGTCTACTTCCCGAAGGCGACCCACGTGGCGCTGTACATCGGCAACGGCCTGGTGGTGCAGGCGCCCCGCCCCGGCACGAAGGTCAAGGTCTCACCGCTGGCGTCGAACCCGCTGCTGGGGGCCGTCCGCCCCGACCCGGGCGGCACCCCCCTGTCCACGTACGAGCTCCCGGAGCTGCCCGAGGGCGCACGTGACGGCGCGGACACCGGGTACGGCACGGAAGCGGCCCCGGACGCCACCCCGTAGACCGCTACGGAAGGACTTCGGCGGCCGGACCGGCGGTGCGGGTCCGGCCGCCGAAGCGGTGGGCGGGGCGCTCAGGCGCCGGAGACCGAGGCCAGGTACGCGTTCGTCTTCTCCGGCTCGAAGAAGAAGTTCTCGAAGTCCGCCGGGTCGTTGAACCCGTTGGCGAAGCGGTCCGCGACCGGCTGGAGCCGGCCGGCCGCGCCGATCAGGTTCAGCACGTGCTCCGGCGGGGCGCCGAGCATCGCGTTGGTCCACTTCGTGACGTGCTGCGCGGTCTCCCAGTAACGGTCGAACGTGGACTGCATCCACGCCGCGTCGAACTCCTTCCCGCCGTGCTCGATGATCGAGTCGAGGTACGCGTTCGCGCACTTGGAGGCCGAGTTGGAGCCCTGACCGGTGATCGGGTCGTTGGCCACGACGACGTCCGCGACGCCGAGGACCAGGCCGCCGCCGGGCAGCCGGCCGATCGGCTTGCGGACCGTGGGGGCGTAGCGGCCGGCGAGGGTGCCGTTGGCGTCGGTCAGCTCGACCTTGGTGGCGCGGGCGTACTCCCACGGCGTGAACTTCTCCATGAGCTCCAGCGTCTTCGCAAGGTGCTCGGAGGGGTCCTTGATGCCCTGGAAGGCGTCCAGCGGGCCGCCCGGGACGCCTTCCCAGAAGAGGATGTCGGCGCGGCCGCTGGTGGTGAGCGTCGGCATCACGAACAGTTCGCCGACACCCGGGACCAGGTTGCAGCGGACCGCGTCGAACTCCGGGTGCTCGGGGCGGGGGCCCATGCCGTGGACGTACGCCACGGCCAGCGCGCGCTGCGGGGCGTCGAACGGCGAACGGGCCGCGTCCCGGCCGAACATGGAGACCAGCTCGCCCTTGCCGGCCGAGACCATCACCAGGTCGTAGGTGCGGGAGAAGTAGTCCAGGTCGGAGACGGCCGCCCCGTGGATGACCAGCTGGCCGCCGCGCTGGGCGAAGGTCTCCATCCAGCCGGCCATCTTCACGCGCTGGTCGACGGACTGGGCGAAGCCGTCCAGCCTGCCGACCCAGTCGATGGCGCGGGAGGAGTCGGGGGCGGCGACGGAGAGGCCGAGGCCCTCGATCTTCGGGGCCTGGGACTCCCAGAAGTTCAGCTGGTAGTCCCGCTCGTACTGGAGCGCGGTGTGGAACATGCACTGCGTCGACATGACCCGGCCGGTGCGGATCTCGTCGGCGGTGCGGTTGGACATCAGGGTGACTTCGTAGCCTCTGGACTGCAGTCCCAGGGCCAGCTGGAGCCCCGACTGGCCGGCTCCGACTATGAGTATCTTCCGCATCGCGGCTCTCCGTTGTCTCTGATTCGAGGCGAACTAGGGCGTGTTTCGAAAGTAGCGCCGTCCGCCCGGAGGGCGGGCAGGCGGGACTTTCGAAACACGCCCTAGGCGGGGGTGGCGTCGAGGGCGTGGCCCACCAGGGCCAGCAGCGACTCGACGACGGTGATCCTGTTACGCGCATCCATGATCACTATCGGCACCTGCGGCGGTACGGTCAGGGCCTCCCTGACGTCCTCCGCCTCGTAACCGGGTGTCCCCTCGAAGTGGTTGACCGCCACGATGTACGGCAGCCCGCAGCTCTCGAAGTAGTCGAGCGCCGGGAAGCAGTCCTCCAGCCGCCGGGTGTCGGCGAGGACGACCGCGCCGATCGCCCCACGCACCAGGTCGTCCCACATGAACCAGAAGCGCTGCTGGCCCGGCGTGCCGAAGACGTACAGGACGAGGTCGTCCTCGAGCGTGAGCCGGCCGAAGTCCATGGCCACGGTGGTGGTGGTCTTGTCGGGCGTCGCGGTGAGGTCGTCGGTCTCCTCGCTGGCCTGGGTCATCAGCGCTTCGGTCTGCAGCGGCGTGATCTCGGAGACCGATCCGACGAACGTCGTCTTGCCGACGCCGAAGCCGCCCGCCACCACGATCTTGGTGGCGGTGGGTGCCCGGGTGTGGTCCAGCTGCCAGGCCTGGGGAGACTCCTCGGCCTGTGCGCGGGGCCCCGGCTGGCGCGGGGCGAAGAGCGGCACCTCAGAGACGGCGGAGTCCATTGAGCACCCTTTCGAGCAGTGCGCGGTCGGGCTGGCCGGTGCCGTGACCGGTCCCGTACACGCGGATCTTTCCTTGGTCGGCCAGGTCGCTGAGCAGCACCCGGACGACTCCGAGCGGCATCTGCAACAGGGCCGAGATCTCCGCGACCGTACGCATCCGGCGGCAGAGTTCGACGATGGCCCGGAGCTCCGGCATGACCCGCGATGCGAGGTTGCCGTTCGTGAGCTCGCGGCGCTCGTCGGGTGCTTCGAGGGCCGCGACGAACGTCTCGACGAGCAGGACGTGCCCGAACCGGGTGCGGCCGCCGGTGAGGGAGTACGGGCGGACCCGGGCGGGGCGCTTGTCGGCCCCGCGGACGGGGAGCCGGGGGGCGGGTTCTGCGGCGGCGGTGGTCACTGGGCGCTCTCCAACGATGTGCGCAGCTCGCTGCGGAGTTCGGGGGTGAGTACGTGTCCGGCCCGGCCGACGAAGAGGGCCATGTGGTACGCGACGACGCTCATGTCGCAGTCCGGGGTGGCATGGACGCCGAGGAGGGAGCCGTCGCTGATCGACATGACGAAGACGCTGCCCTCTTCCATGGCGACCATCGTCTGTTTGACGCCGCCGCCGTCCATCAGCTTCGCGGCTCCGACGGTCAGCGAACCGATGCCGGAGACGATCGTGGCCAGGTCGGCGCTGGACCCCTTGGGCCCGTCCGACGTCCCGGCGGCCGGTGCGGCCGCCTTCGCGGTCAGGTGACCGGGGTCGGAGGAGAGCAGCATCAGGCCGTCGGACGAGACGACGGTGACCGAGTGGACCCCTGGCACCTCCTCCACGAGATTGCTCAGCAACCAGTGAAGGTTCCGGGCCTCGGTGCTCAGCCCGAATGTGCTGGGCGCAGTCAACTGCGTGCCTCCTCGACTGTGTCCCCCGTCTCTTCGTTCCGGCCATCCGCCCGGGCACCGGTCTCGGGGGCCTGTGCGGTCCTTGCGTTCCGTGCGTCCTCTGCCTCTGCGGTGCCCGTGGTGGGTGCGGTGGTGCTCTGGTGCCCGGTGCGGTCGGTGGGTACGCCCCCGAGGTCGGCGAGGGCGATGCCGCCGGTCTCGGCGATCTCCGCCTCGACGTCGCGCCGCCCCTCCTTCGCCGCCTGGTGGAAGCTGCCGAGCCTGCGGCGCAGTGCGTCCCGGTCCAGGCTGCCGGTGCGTCCGGGGGCGGGGGTCGAGTCGGGCCGGACCACCTTCGGGGTGCGCTTCGGCAGCCCCTTGTCGGTGATCCGCCCGGCCTCGGGGCGGCGGGGGCCGGGGACGGTGTCGGCGGGCGCGGTGCCGGCGGCGGCCTCGGCGTGGGGCACGGGGTGGAAGGCGGGCCCGTCCGGGTCCTGGTCCCCCGGGCCGGACTCGGCCGGGCGCTCGTGGCGGTCGGGGCCGATCGCGTACGGGCCGGTGGTCGCCGGGGCTGCGCTCTCCGGGGCCGCGGGGTCCGACGGGGGCTTCGGCAGCCGGACCTGCAGGGTGATCTCGGAGTCCGACCCGGCCTCGGCCTCTTCGGCCACTTCGGCTTCCGTGAACGGCTCCTGCGCGTCCTGCTCCTGCTCTTGCTCCTGCTCCTGCTGCGGTACGGCGCTGGCTTCCGGGCTCTCGTCGCGGGCGGCGCTCTCGGCGGCGGCGTTCTCGCGGATCGTCCGCTCGGCGGCGGCGATCATGGGGTCCACGGCGGGCAGGGGCTCGACGGCCGGATCGGAGGCGTTCTCCGCGTCGAGGTCCGCGGCCGCCTCGGTGACCGGCTCGGCGACCGCGTCGGCCGCTGACGTCGGCTCGGGCTCCGGAGCCGATTCCGGCGTCGGCGTCGGCTCGGCGGCGTCGGCGGGCGTCCCTGGCTCGGCGTCCCTGGGCGGGAGCGATGAACGGCTCGGCAGGGCGTTGGAGTTGGCCTCCGCGACCGAGCCCGGCAGGTTGAGCGTGGGCGCGTCACCGGGCAGCTGCACGGCGGGCGGCGAGGCGGCGGGCAGCGAGTTGGGCAGCAGGGCTTCCGGCAGGACGACGACGGCCGTCACACCACTCCCCTTCTGCTCGCGCAGCTGGACCCGCACTCCGTGCCGGGCGGCCAGCAGCGACGTGACCTGGAGGCCGAGTCCGGCCCCGGTCACGTCGGTGTGCCGCTCCTTCGGCTCGAACGAGCCCGGGTCGGCCAGCCTGGCATTGAGTTCGCCCATCCGGACCGTCGACATGCCGATGCCCTCGTCCGACACGGAGAGCATCACCTCGCCGCTCTCCAGCAGCCAGCCGGACAGCTCGACATGGGAGTCGGGCGGCGAGAAGGAGGTCGCGTTCTCCAGGAGTTCGGCGAGGAGGTGGCTGAGGTCGTCGGCGGCGAACCCGGCGATCTGGGCGTGCGGCGGCAGGGACTGGATGGTCACCCGCTCGTACCGCTCGATCTCGCTGACGGCCGCGCGCGCCACGTCGACCAGTGGGATCGGCCCGGCGTGGCCGTGGCCGTGCTCGGCGCCCGCGAGGACGAGCATGTTCTCGCTGTGGCGGCGCATGACCGTGGCCATGTGGTCGAGCTTGAACAGGGTCGCCAGGCGCTCCGGGTCCTGCTCGCGCTCCTCCAGGCCCTCGATGACGCCGAGCTGCCGCTCGATCAGTCCGAGGGTGCGCAGGGAGAGGTTGACGAAGGTGTGGTCGACCGTGCCCTTCAGCTGCTCCAGCTGCGTGGCCAGCTCGGCGGCCCGGGTCCGGAGTTCGGCCCGCTCGGCGACGAGGGTCTCGCGGCCCGCGATCAGCTTGGACCGTTCGCCGGTGAGGCCGTCGAAGCGTCCGGTGTAGTCCTGGTGCAGGGTGGTGAGCCTGCCGTGCAGGGTGTTCATCGACCGTACGACCTGGGCGAACTCGTCGTTACGGCCGGTGTAGCGGACCGGCTCGGCGTTCTCGGGGTCCTCGGCGAGGCGCGCGGCGCCGATGCGCAGGACGGCGAGCGGCTGGGTGAGGGTGCGGGCGACGGCGGTGGAGACGCCGACGGCGAGCAGGAAGCAGCCGCCGAGCAGGGCGATGCTCAGTTCGAGGGCGGTGACGTCGTCGTCGCGGAGGCCCTCCAGGTCCCGGACCTGGCCGGTGGTCAGGGCGGACTCGACGCTGCGCATCCGGTCGACGCGGGCGGAGAGCGCCGCCTCCAGCTTCCTGGGGCTGGTCCGGCGCTCCGCCTCCGACAGCTCGGGGCGGTCGGTGAGGCGGGTGAGGTACTTCTCCGCGTCGTTCACCTCGGGTCCGGTGACGGTGGCGGAGAGCTTGTCGCGGGCCTCCGGGTCCGCCGCCTGGTCGAAGTCGGCGAGCGCGGCCAGCTCCCGGACGCGGGCCTGCTGGGCGGCGGCGCTCAGCTCGTCGCGTTCGCGGCCGGCCCGGGTGTCGCTCTCGTCCTGGGTCTGCACGGGCAGCCCGGTGAAGGGGTCGGTCCGGGCCGTCGGCTCGGGGCTCGGCACGGCGAGCGCGGCGAGCAGGAGCCCGCGGGTGGCGGAGGCCTGTTCGGACGCGCCGCCGAGGGTGAGCGGGGCCCGGGTGGCGTCGGCGGCGCGCGGCGGGGTCTTCTCCGCCAGTTCGGCGGCGATGCCGTGCAGCTTGGCGATGATGTCGGAGTACGCCTGATGCGCCTCCAGGGCCGAGCCCTTGCCGGTCAGCGCGTCGCGGCGCAGGGAGGCGACCGTCGAGAGGTCGCGGCGCAGGGCGGCGGAGGCCGCCTCGTGGATCTCGTCGATCTGCTGGTCGACGCGGGTGGTGCGGGCGGTGCGGTTCTTCGCGCCGGCGCTGTCGTCGGCCTCCTCGTCGCGGCCGTCGGCGATGTACGCGGTGATCGCGTCACGCTCGTCGGCCAGGGAGTGCCCGAGGGTGACCGCCTGCTGATTGAGCTCGGCGAGCGTGACCAGCCGCTGGGACTCGCTCAGATCGGCGGAGGCCCCGAGCACGGCGGGAGCGCCCGCGGCCAGGACGATGACGCCGACGACCGCGACACCGGCGACCAGTCGGCTGCGTACCCGCACGGTCCGCTTGTCCGCGCCGGATGCCGGAGGCGTCGCCCCGGAACCGTCGCGCGTCGTGCCCTTGCTCCGCGGCCGCTTCTTCTGCACCGGTGCTCGCAATCTTGACTCGTCCACCCTTGAAGCAGAGGTGACGCACGGTCACATGGAAGGGCGCCCCGCTCCTGGTACGGCTTCTGACCATTCCAGCGCTTATGAGAGGGAGGCGCTCATCAACCGCTCCGCCACTCGAAGGAGTGAACATCACTCTGGAGTTGGCGAACAAGTCTCCCCTGGTGTGCCCCTGACCATGCATCGACCGTGGGGTGGAACTTCCGCTCCGCCTTTGGCAGGATGCCCGCCCGCAATCGGTCCGGAGTCACTCCTTCCACCCCGCGCTCCCGCGTTGACCTGCTGGTACAGGCCATATCCGGTCGCGTGCGGAGACGGTGAAGGGCTCGTGCAGACTGGCGGCATGCGCATCGAACTCGCCACCGCGCCCGGCAGTCCCGAACGCCCCAACGAGGACTGGGTCTCCGCGGCCCTTCCCGCGTCCGGCCAGGGCGGTGTGCTGGTCCTGCTCGACGGCGTCACCCCGCCGGCCGGGGACGACGGTTGTGTGCACTCGGTCCCGTGGTTCACCGCGCAGTTGGGCGGCGCGCTGGTGGAACTGTCCGGTTCCCGCCCCGACCTGACCCTGACCGGGATCCTGGCCGCGGCCATCTCCCGTACGGCCGACACCCATCGGGCCACCTGTGACCTTTCTCACGTACGCACGCCTCAGGCGACCGTGGTCCTGGCACGTTGGAACGAACGCGCGATCGAGCACCTGGTGCTCTCGGACTCGGCCCTGCTGCTGGAGTCCCGCGACGGCACGGTCCGGGTGGTCCTCGACGACCGGCTGGACCGGCTGCCGCCGGGCTCGCTCGCCTCGAACGAGATCGCCGATTCCACGGTGCGCAACAAGGAGGGCGGCTTCTTCACGGCCGCCGCCGATCCGTCGGTGGCCTCGCGCGCGGTGACCGGCAGCACCCCGGCGGCCGACGTCCGGGCCCTCGCCGCACTCACGGACGGGGCGGCCCGCTGGACGGAGGTGTTCGGCGAAGGCGACTGGGCGGACACGCTGGGGCTGCTGCGGAAGGCGGGGCCGCAGGGGCTGATCGACCGGGTGCGGGAGCTGGAGGTCGCCGACGCGGAGGCCGGGCGCGTGCGGCTGCGGCGCGGCAAGACGCACGACGACGCCACCGCGCTCCTGGTGGAGCTGGAGTGAGAGCGACGACGCCGGGTCAGCTCTCAGCGGCGCTTCCGGCGCGGCTTCCGGCGAGCGCGTCGGCGTCGGGTCAGCTCTCGGCGCGGGTGTTGAGCTGGTGCAGCAGCCGGGCCAGCTCGGCGATCTCGGCCCGGTCCCAGTCGGCCAGCTTGCGCACATAGCGCCCGCGGCGGGCGTCCCGGACGCTGCGGAAGCGGGCCAGGCCGTCGCCGGTGAGATGGACGAGCCAGGCGCGCCCGTCGGCCGGGTCGGGTTCGCGGGCCACCAGCCCGAGGTTCTCCAGCGAGTGCAGCTGGCGGCTCATCGTGGCCTTGCCGACGCCGAAGTAGGCGGCCAGCTCGGTCGCCCGCTGCCGGCCCGCCGCCTCCAGGCGGACGAGCAGGCCGTAGGCGGCGGGCTCCAGTTCGGGGTGGACCTCCCGGGCCATCTCGCCCGAGCTGGCGCGCGCCCGGCGCAGGAACACGGCCAGCTCCCGCTCCAGCGCCAGAAACTCGTGGTCCACACCGCTTTCGTCCGGCGTGCCCGGCTCCGGCCGGATGTCGTTCCCGCGCACGTCAGCACCCCTCGTACGGTTCTCTGCCGATGAAAGTCTCTTCCGCGACCGGTCGACGCCGCGGTTCGGCCAGTATTTCGCAGGAGTAGACCAACGGCGGCCCCTCGGAGCTCTTCCGCACCCAGGCCACCGGGGCTTTCGCTCACCGGGCCCTACTATGCACCCCATGTATACACACTATGTATAGTCCTCGGCGTACCGCACACCTGTGCGGGATTTCCCGCACAGAGGAGTGATGTGTCGTGCCCGGAAAGATGCCGTTGTCCACGATGGGGTTGACCGCAGCACTGGTGACGGCGCTCACACTGACGTCGAGCGGCTGCTCGATGGACACGACGGCGCCGGGCTCGGCGCGCGGCGAGGCGGCCTCGGACGCAAAGGGCTCGTTCGGGCCGGTGGACTGCCGCAAGGCCAAGTGCATAGCCCTGACCTTCGACGCGGGTCCGGGCAAGGACACACCGAGGCTGCTGGACATCCTCAAGGAGAAGAAGGTCCACGCCACCTTCTTCCTGCTGGGCAAGCACCACGTCGTCAAGCACCCCGACACGGTGCAGCGCATCGAGGACGAGGGTCACGAGGTCGCCAACCACACCTGGACGCACAAAGTCCTGACCGACCAGAAGCCGGACGGGATACGGGCCGAGCTGGAGAAGACGCAGCTGGCCATCGAGAAGATCACCGGCAAGAAGCCCCGCCTGATGCGACCGCCGCAGGGCCGCACCGACGACACGGTCTCGGAGATCAGCAAGGACCTGGGGCTCTCCCAGGTCCTGTGGAGCGCCACCGCCAAGGACTACTCCACGAACGACTCCGCGCTGATCAAGAAGCGGATCCTGGACCAGGCGAGCAAGGACGGCATCATCCTGCTGCACGACATCTACAAGGGCACCGTGCCCGCCGTGCCCGGGATCATCGACGCGCTCCACAAGGACGGCTACACCTTCGTGACCGTCCCCGAACTGATGGCCCCCGCCGAGCCGGAGCCGGGCACGGTCTACCGCCCCTGACCGGTCCGGACGGCACACGGAACGGCCCGCCCCCGTCGACTCGGGAAGCGGGCCGTCCGTACCGGTCGCGCACCTGATACCGCGCCCGTCACCGCGTGGCGGTCAGGCCGCGGCCGGGATCCTGTCCTCGGTCCTGGCCGAAGCCGGGGCGAGGGCGATCTCCAGGACCTGGCGGACGTCGGTGACCGGGTGGACGTCCAGCTTGTCCAGCACCTCGGCCGGGACGTCGTCCAGGTCGGCCTCGTTGCGCTGCGGGATCACCACGGTGGTGACGCCCGCGCGGTGGGCCGCCAGCAGCTTCTGCTTGAGGCCGCCGATCGGCAGCACCCGTCCGGTCAGCGACACCTCACCGGTCATCGCCACATCCGTACGGACGAGGCGCCCGGAGAGCAGCGAGGCCAGGGCGGTCGTCAGGGTGATACCTGCGCTCGGGCCGTCCTTCGGGACCGCGCCCGCCGGGAAGTGGATGTGCACACCCCGGTCCTTGAGGTCCGCGACCGGCAGCTCCAGCTCCGCGCCGTGCGACCGCAGGAAGCTCAGCGCGATCTGCGCCGACTCCTTCATGACGTCCCCGAGCTGACCGGTCAGGGTCAGTCCGGACGCCCCGGTCTCCGGGTCGGCGAGCGACGCCTCGACGAAGAGGACGTCACCGCCCGCCCCGGTCACCGCGAGTCCGGTGGCCACGCCCGGCACCGCGGTGCGGCGCCCGGCCGGGTCCTGGGCGGACTCGGGCACGTGGTGCGGACGGCCGATGAGGCCGCGCAGGTCTGCGTCGGTCACCGTGAACGGCAGTTCGCGGTCGCCCAGCTCGTGCTGGGCCGCGACCTTGCGGAGCAGCCGGGCCACCGCCCGCTCCAGATTCCGTACGCCCGCCTCGCGGGTGTACTCGCCGGCCAGCTTGCGCAGCGCCGACTCCTCAAGGGCGACCTCGTCCTTCTCCAGGCCGGCCCGCTCCAGCTGGCGCGGGAGCAGGTGGTCCCGGGCGATGACGACCTTCTCGTCCTCGGTGTAGCCGTCGAGGCGGACCAGCTCCATGCGGTCGAGCAGGGCCTCGGGGATGGCTTCGAGCACGTTGGCCGTGGCGAGGAAGACGACGTCGCTGAGGTCGAGCTCGACCTCCAGGTAGTGGTCGCGGAAGGTGTGGTTCTGGGCCGGGTCGAGGACTTCGAGGAGAGCGGCGGCCGGGTCGCCCCGGAAGTCGGAGCCGACCTTGTCGATCTCGTCGAGCAGGACGACCGGGTTCATCGAACCGGCCTCCTTGACGGCCCGCACGATGCGTCCGGGGAGGGCGCCCACGTACGTACGCCGGTGGCCGCGGATCTCCGCCTCGTCCCGGACACCGCCGAGCGCGACGCGGACGAACTTGCGGCCCATGGCGTGCGCGACGGACTCGCCGAGCGAGGTCTTGCCGACGCCGGGCGGGCCGACGAGGGCGAGGACGGCGCCGCCGCGGCGGCCGCCGACGACGCCGAGGCCCCGGTCGGCGCGGCGCTTGCGCACCGCGAGGTACTCGGTGATGCGCTCCTTCACGTCGGCGAGGCCGGCGTGCTCGGCGTCCAGGACCTCCTGGGCGCCGCGGATGTCGTAGGCGTCCTCGGTCCGCTCGGTCCAGGGCAGTTCGAGGACGGTGTCCAGCCAGGTGCGGATCCAGGAGCCCTCGGGCGACTGGTCGCTGGAGCGCTCCAGCTTCTCGACCTCCTTGAGCGCGGCCTCGCGGACGTGCTCGGGCAGGTCGGCGGACTCGACGCGGGTCCGGTAGTCGTCGGACTCGTCCTCCGGGTCGCCGTTGAGCTGGGAGAGCTCCTTGCGCACGGCGTCCAGCTGGCGGCGCAGCAGGAACTCGCGCTGCTGCTTGTCGACGCCGTTCTGGACGTCCTTGGCGATGGACTCGGCCACGTCCTGCTCGGCGAGGTGCTCGCCCAGCCACTGGATGGCGAGCTTCAGCCGCGCGATCGGGTCCACGGTCTCCAGGAGCTGGACCTTCTGGGCGGTGGTGAGGAACGGCGAGTATCCGGAGTTGTCGGCGAGCGCGGAGATGTCGTCGATCTGCTGGACCCGGTCCACGACCTGCCAGGCGCCGCGCTTCTTCAGCCAGCTGGTGGCGAGCGCCTTGTACTCCTTGACGAGCTCGGCGGCGGATCCGGGCAGCGGGTCGGGGGCGCTGGTGTCGAGCACGGTTCCCTCGACCCAGAGCGCCCGGCCGGGCCCGCTGGTCCCGGCGCCGATGCGGACCCGGTCGCGGGCCCGGATGAGTGCGCCCGGATCGCCGTCCGACAGGCGTCCGACCTGCTCGACGGTGCCGAGGACACCGGTCCCGGTGTACGTCCCGTCGATCCGCGGGACCAGCAGCACCTCGGGCTTGCCGCCGCCGGGGCGGGCGGCGGCCTGCGCGGCCTCGACGGCGGCGCGCACCTCGGTGTCGGACAGGTCGAGCGGCACCACCATGCCGGGCAGGACGACCTCGTCGTCGAGCGGCAGCACGGGCAGGTCGATCGGCGTGAACGCCTGGGACTCGTTAGTCATGATCTCCCCTTCGGCAGGCAAGTTGAGCTACACGGACTCAATGCTCCTGAGCCGCCGAATGTTCCCCACTCTTTGTTCGCTCTGAGCGATCAGGTGTTCCGGGTCGACACGCCCGCCCGCCGGGGCAGGCCCTCCGTGTACGGGAGCACCGCCGGACCGGCGGTTGTTCCCCGCCCGGCGACCCGCCCGGAGCGCCGAACCCGCTGGCCCTCGGCCCGGGCGTCGGGACAGGATGGCGGACACCGACCGCTACGACCGGAGACCGGAGAGCCACACGATGTCCGCGATGTCCGCACCGCACGCCCCCGACCCGATGCCGACGCGCCTCCCCGACACCCCCGTCGTCCTCGACCGGCGCGAGGGCCCCTTCGGCGAGGTCGTGCTGCGGGAGCGCGGGGAGCACTTCGAGATCATCGCCAACGGCTGCTTCCTGATGGACACCTCCGACGGGCGCTCCGAGCGGCTGCTGATCGACGCCGCGCTGGCCGCGCTGCCGGCCGGGCGGACCGGCCCTTCGGTGCTGATCGGCGGTCTGGGCGTCGGGTTCTCCCTGGTGCGGGCCGCCGAGGAGGAGCGCTGGGGGCGGATCGTGGTCGTGGAGCGGGAGCAGGCGATCGTGGACTGGCACCGGGCCGGGCCGCTGGACCGGATCACCGGGCCGGCCCTGGCCGACCCGCGGACCGGGATCCTGCACACCGATCTGGTCGCCCACCTCCGTACGGCCACGGAGCGTTACGACGCGCTCTGCCTGGACATCGACAACGGGCCCGACTGGACCGTCACGGAGGACAACGGGAGCCTCTACTCCGCTGCCGGGCTCGCGCACTGCCACGACCGGCTGACGCCGGGCGGCGTGCTCGCCGTCTGGTCCGCGCAGCCGTCGGCGGCCTTCGAACAGGCGTTGCGGAATGCCGGGTTCAGCGGGGTTAGGACGGAAGAAGTGGCCGTTGCCCGAGGTGTGCCCGACGTGGTCCATCTCGCACTCCGGGCGGCCTGACCCCTCCTCCCGGTATGCGCGGCCCGGCGGTGGCACGGGACAACCGGCACACGGGCGACGATCCGGTTGCCCGGTGGCTGGTAACTCGCACCACCGGGGCAACACCCTGCGTAGCCGGGAGCCCTCCGCTGCCTTTACGCTGCTGACCGGCACACGGGATCACCCACGAAATTCACGAGCGAATACCGTGCCTCCGGGGGAATGGCTCCCGCGAGAACGGGCAGGGGCGGGGCGATGGAACAGACACACACCACCCACAACGGCGTCGCGGCCACCCCAGGGGCTCAGCGCCGGGTGCTGGTGGTCGAGGACGACCCCACGATCGTCGACGCCATTTCCGCCCGGCTGCGGGCGGAGGGCTTCCTGGTGCAGACCGCGCTGGACGGCCCTGCGGCCGTGGACGCGGCCGAGGCCTGGCAGCCCGATCTGATGGTGCTCGACATCATGCTTCCCGGCTTCGACGGCCTGGAGGTCTGCCGCCGGGTGCAGGCGCAGCGCCCGGTGCCGGTGCTGATGCTCACCGCACGCGACGACGAGACCGACATGCTGGTCGGGCTCGGGGTCGGCGCCGACGACTACATGACCAAGCCGTTCTCCATGCGGGAGCTGGCCGCCCGGGTGCACGTGCTGCTGCGGCGGGTGGAGCGGGCCGCACTGGCCGCCGTCACCCCGCGCAGCGGGATACTGCGTCTGGGTGAGCTGGAGATCGACCACTCGCAGCGCCGGGTCCGGGTGCGCGCCGAGGACGTCCACCTCACGCCGACCGAGTTCGACCTGCTGGTCTGCCTCGCCAACACCCCGCGCGCGGTGCTCTCCCGGGAGCAGCTGCTGGCCGAGGTGTGGGACTGGGCGGACGCCTCGGGCACCCGCACGGTCGACAGCCACATCAAGGCGCTGCGCCGGAAGATCGGCGCGGAGCGGATCCGTACCGTGCACGGCGTGGGCTACGCCCTGGAGACTCCCGCGCCATGACGCGGCCAGGGTCCGGGCTGCGGCCCTTCTCGATCAAGGCCAAGCTCGGCACCCTCGTCGTGGTCTCGGTGTTCATCACCACGGGCCTGCTGATCGTCGCGTTGCGGACCCGTACGGAGTTCCGCTTCATCACGGTGTTCTCGGTGATCGCGACGCTGCTGATCACCCAGTTCGTGGCGCACGGTCTGACGGCGCCGCTGGACGAGATGAGAGCGGTGGCCCGGTCCATCTCGCACGGCGACTACACGCGCCGGGTGAGCGGCGCGGCGCGGCGGGACGAGCTGGGCGACCTGGCGCGGACGATCAACCGCATGGCGGACGATCTGGAGGCGGAGGACCGGCATCGAAAAGAGCTGGTCGCCAATGTCAGCCATGAACTGCGCACCCCCATCGCGGCGCTGAGAGCCGTGCTGGAGAACGTGGTGGACGGGGTGTCCGCCGCCGATCCGGAGACGATGCGCACGGCGCTGAAGCAGACGGAACGGCTCGGCCGGCTGGTCGAGACGCTGCTGGACCTGTCGCGGCTGGACAACGGGGTGGTGGCGCTCAAGGCACGCCGTTTCGAGGTGTGGCCGTATCTCTCGGGCGTACTGAAAGAGGCCAATCTCGCCACCTCCCGGCGAGGCCTGTCGTCGGGTTCGGGCAACCACTCCCGTACGGACGTCCATCTGCACCTGGACGTCTCGCCGCCGGAGCTCACCGCGCACGCGGACGCCGAGCGGCTGCACCAGGTGGTCGCGAACCTCATCGACAACGCGGTCAGGCACAGCCCGCCGCACGGCCGGGTGACGGTGCTCGCGCGGCGCGGGGCCCACCCCGAGTCGCTGGAGCTGGAAGTCATCGACGAGGGGCCCGGCATCCCGGAGGCGGAGCGCCACCGGGTGTTCGAGCGCTTCAACCGGGGCCAGGCGCCGTCCCCGCACGGTCCGGGGAGCGACGGCGGCACGGGACTGGGGCTGGCCATCGCCCGTTGGGCGGTCGATCTGCACGGCGGCAGGATCGGGGTGGCCGAATCCGCACGGGGCTGCCGCATCCAGGTCACCCTCCCGGGAATCTCCGAGCCGCGCGGTTGACGGCGCCGTTGACATAGGGTCGAAGCGGAAGGGCGCGTTCATCCGCGTCCTGCCAGCAGAGGACTTCAAGGGGATACGGTCGGATGACCGTATCCACGGTCCTGCGTACCCGAAGTGCAGTGGAACCTCGCTTGTTTCCCGCCATTTCCTTCGCCGAAACCCGCCTTCCGATGTGATGTGCACGACGAAGCACCGGCCCGGCCTGCAAGGAACGGTTCGGGGGGCGTAGCCTTGATTTCCGCTGTCCATCACCTTGTGAAGCGGAAGAGGGCGGTTGCCGCCGTGTCGTCTCAGTCCCCCAGTAACTCGAGCATCTCGACCGACCAAGCCGGACCGGGCACCAACCCGGCCGCGGCGTTCGGCGCCAATGAATGGCTCGTCGACGAGATCTACCAGCAGTACCTCCAGGATCCCAGTTCGGTCGATCGCGCCTGGTGGGACTTCTTCGCCGACTACAAGCCGGGTGCCTCCGGCACGGCGGACAAGCCCGTTCCCGGCGACGGGGCCCCGGTGACCGAGGCCCCGGCATCCGCCGCCCCGGCCGCGCCCGCTCCGGCCGCGCCCGCTCCGGCGAAGCCCGCGCCCGCAGCCGCCCCGGCGGCTCCCGCGCAGCCGGCCCCGGCCAAGGCCGCCCCGGCAGCCGCTCCGGCTCCGGCGAAGCCCGCGACGGCGAAGCCCGCCGCCGCACCCGCCAAGGCGGACGAGGCCACCGAGGCCCCGGCCGGCCCGGAGTACGTGACGCTGCGCGGCCCTTCGGCCGCCGTCGCGAAGAACATGAACGCCTCGCTGGAGCTGCCGACGGCCACATCCGTCCGCGCGGTCCCGGTGAAGCTGCTCTTCGACAACCGCATCGTCATCAACAACCACCTCAAGCGCGCCCGCGGCGGGAAGATCTCCTTCACGCACCTCATCGGGTACGCGATGGTGCAGGCCCTCAAGGCCATGCCGTCGATGAACTACTCCTTCGCCACGAAGGACGGCAAGCCGACCCTGGTCAAGCCGGAGCACATCAACCTGGGTCTGGCCATCGACCTGGTGAAGCCGAACGGCGACCGCCAGCTGGTCGTCGCGGCCATCAAGAAGGCCGAGACGCTCAACTTCTTCGAGTTCTGGCAGGCGTACGAGGACATCGTCCGGCGCGCCCGCATCGGCAAGCTCGGCATGGACGACTTCTCCGGCGTCACCGCCTCGCTGACCAACCCCGGCGGCATCGGCACCGTTCACTCGGTGCCCCGCCTGATGCCCGGTCAGGGCCTCATCATGGGCGTCGGCGCGATGGACTACCCGGCGGAGTTCCAGGGCACTTCGCAGGACACCCTGAACAAGCTCGGTATCTCGAAGGTCATGACGCTGACCTCGACCTACGACCACCGGGTCATCCAGGGCGCCGCCTCCGGCGAGTTCCTGCGGGTCCTCTCCCAGCTGCTGCTCGGCGAGAACGAGTTCTACGACGAGATCTTCAAGGCGCTGCGCATCCCCTACGAGCCGGTCCGCTGGCTCAAGGACATCGACGCCTCGCACGACGACGACGTCACCAAGGCCGCGCGGGTCTTCGAGCTGATCCACTCCTACCGGGTCCGCGGCCACGTCATGGCCGACACCGACCCGCTGGAGTACCACCAGCGCAAGCACCCCGACCTGGACATCACCGAGCACGGCCTCACCCTGTGGGACCTGGAGCGGGACTTCGCGGTCGGCGGGTTCGCCGGCAAGACGATGATGAAGCTCCGCGACATCCTCGGTGTGCTCCGCGAGTCGTACTGCCGCACCACCGGCATCGAGTTCATGCACATCCAGGACCCGAAGCAGCGCAAGTGGCTCCAGGACCGGGTCGAGCGCCCGCGCCCGAAGCCCGAGCGCGAGGAGCAGCTGCGCATCCTGCGCCGGCTGAACGCCGCGGAGGCGTTCGAGACGTTCCTGCAGACGAAGTACGTCGGCCAGAAGCGGTTCTCGCTGGAGGGCGGCGAGTCCGTCATCCCGCTGCTCGACGCGGTGCTGGACTCCGCCGCCGAGGCCCGCCTCGACGAGGTCGTCATCGGCATGGCCCACCGCGGCCGGCTGAACGTCCTGGCGAACATCGTCGGCAAGTCGTACGCGCAGATCTTCCGCGAGTTCGAGGGCAACCTCGACCCGCGCTCGATGCACGGCTCCGGCGACGTCAAGTACCACCTGGGCGCCGAGGGCACCTTCACCGGTCTGGACGGCGAGCAGATCAAGGTCTCGCTGGCCGCCAACCCCTCGCACCTGGAGGCGGTCGACCCGGTCCTGGAGGGCATCGCCCGCGCCAAGCAGGACATCATCAACAAGGGCGGCACGGACTTCACGGTCCTGCCCGTCGCGCTCCACGGCGACGCGGCCTTCGCGGGCCAGGGCGTCGTCGCCGAGACGCTCAACATGTCGCAGCTGCGCGGCTACCGCACCGGCGGCACCGTGCACGTGGTGATCAACAACCAGGTCGGCTTCACCGCCGCCCCGGAGTCCTCGCGCTCCTCGATGTACGCCACCGACGTGGCGCGCATGATCGAGGCGCCGATCATCCACGTCAACGGCGACGACCCGGAGGCCGTGGTCCGCGTCGCGCGGCTGGCCTTCGAGTTCCGGCAGGCGTTCAACAAGGACGTCGTGATCGACCTCATCTGCTACCGCCGCCGCGGTCACAACGAGGGCGACAACCCGGAGTTCACCAACCCGCAGATGTACACCCTGATCGACAAGAAGCGCTCGGTGCGCAAGCTCTACACCGAGTCCCTCATCGGTCGCGGCGACATCACGCTGGAAGAGGCGGAGCAGGCGCTCCAGGACTTCCAGGGTCAGCTGGAGAAGGTCTTCGCGGAGGTCCGCGAGGCCACCTCGCAGCCCGCCGCCCCGCACGTCCCGGAGCCGCAGGCGGCGTTCCCGGTGGCCGTGGAGACCGCGGTCTCCACCGAGGTCGTCAAGCGGATCGCCGAGTCGCAGGTCAACATCCCCGAGTCGATCACCGTCCACCCCCGCCTGATGCCGCAGATGCAGCGTCGCGCGGCCTCGGTGGAGAACGGCACGATCGACTGGGGCATGGGCGAGACCCTGGCCATCGGTTCGCTGCTGATGGAGGGCACCCCGGTCCGGCTCGCCGGCCAGGACACCCGCCGCGGCACGTTCGGCCAGCGCCACGCGGTCCTGGTCGACCAGGTCACCGGCGAGGACTACACCCCGCTGCTGTACCTGGCCGACGACCAGGCCCGGTACAACGTCTACGACTCGCTGCTCTCGGAGTACGCGGCGATGGGCTTCGAGTACGGCTACTCGCTGGCCCGTCCGGAGTCGCTGGTCATCTGGGAGGCCCAGTTCGGTGACTTCGTCAACGGCGCGCAGACCGTCGTGGACGAGTTCATCTCCTCGGCCGAGCAGAAGTGGGGCCAGACCTCCGGCGTCACGCTGCTGCTGCCGCACGGCTACGAGGGCCAGGGCCCGGACCACAGCTCCGCCCGCCCCGAGCGCTTCCTCCAGATGTGCGCGCAGGACAACATGACGGTCGCGATGCCGACCCTCCCGTCGAACTACTTCCACCTGCTGCGCTGGCAGGTGCACAACCCGCACCACAAGCCGCTCATCGTCTTCACCCCGAAGTCGATGCTGCGTCTGAAGGCCGCGGCCTCGACGATCGAGGAGTTCACCACCGGCGGCTTCCGCCCGGTGATCGGCGACGCGTCGGTCAAGGCCGAGGACGTCCGCAAGGTCGTCTTCTGCGCGGGCAAGCTCTACTACGACCTGGACGCCGAGCGGGAGAAGCGCGGCGACAGGGAGACGGCGATCATCCGGCTGGAGCGCCTGTACCCGCTGCCGGGTGCGGAGATCCAGGCCGAGATCGCGAAGTACCCGAACGCCGAGAAGTACCTGTGGGCCCAGGAGGAGCCGGCGAACCAGGGTGCGTGGCCGTTCATCGCGCTCAACCTGATCGACCACCTGGACCTCGCGGTCGGCTCGGACGTGCCGCACGGCGAGCGCCTGCGCCGCATCTCGCGGCCGCACGGCTCGTCCCCGGCGGTCGGCTCGGCCAAGCGTCACCAGGCGGAGCAGACGCAGCTGGTCGACGAGGTCTTCGAGGCCTGAGGACCGCACTGCCGAACACTCCGGTGACCCGGCTCCGCGCTTGTCGCGGGGCCGGGTCTCCGGCGTTCTGGGGGCCGGCGGGCCTCGCTATCCTTTTCCCATGTACTTCACGGACCGTGGCATCGAGGAACTGGAGAAGCGGCGCGGCGAGGAGGAGGTCACCTTCGAGTGGCTCGCCGAGCAGCTGCGGACGTTCGTCGATCTCAACCCCGACTTCGAGGTGCCCGTCGAGCGCCTCGCGACCTGGCTGGCCCGGCTGGACGACGAGGACGACGAGGACGCGTGACCCGCGCGTTCTAGCTAGTAGGCGTCCGCGCCCGCCCTGGCCCGTTCGTACGCGAGTCCCAGCGCGCCCTGCGCCAGGAGCACCGCGCCGGCCGCCGCCCAGCCACCGCTGCGGCGGCGGGCGCCCCACAGCAGGAGCGGGAGCCCGGCCGCGAGCTGGACGGCGGCGACGGCCCGCGCGCGGGGGCCGCGTACCCACGGGCCGACCCGGCTGCTCTCGACCGCGTCCAGTTCGACGCGTACGGCATCACGCCAGCCGGCCCATTCGACGCGCTCCACCCCGCGCTGCACAGCGGCGACGCTGCGCAGCCGGTCGGCGCTCTCGCCCGGGGAGAGTCCGGCGGGCACCGCCAGCCCGGTACGGGTGAGGACGGCGAGCAGTCCGCGCAGCCGGGCGTCCGCGCCCGCGTCCGGATCGGGGCGGGTGAGTGCTTCCAGCGCCTCTACGTCCAGCACCGGGTCGAGGCCGAGCCGGACCGCGAAGGTGCGCATGGCCTCGTCCTCGCCCACCGGGGTGCCGTCGGTCAGCCAGATGTAGCCGACGGGACGCCGGAATCCGGCGGCGAGGGTGTATCCGGCCCGGTCGGCGTCCCACCACAGGGCGAGCACCGGCCAGGTGGAGCCGACGGCGAGCGCGGTGGCCCAGCCGCCGAGGACCCGGTCGACCGGCTCCGCGTCCGGCTCCGCGCCCCCGGTCCGCCAGGGCTTCCCCTCCGGGACGAGCACGCTCCACTCCTCGCCCGCGCGGGCCAGCAGCATCTGCTCGCGCAGCAGGTGGGCGAGCGGCCGTACGGTCTCGGGGTCGGCCCGGCACAGCAGGAGGGCCCCGGTGGATGTCGCGTTCATGGCTCACACGCTAGGGCAATATGCCCATTTTTGATGCTGTTGTATGCACTTCGCACCCCGTCGACTTCCCTTGACTTCCCCCATCCGCGATATATCGTGTTCTGAACGAGACGCGATATGTTGCGTCACCACGCTTTCCGGGAGGTCACATCCATGCCCGTGTCGACATGGACCATCGCCGAGCCGCGGAAGCTCGCCTTCGACGATCCGGTGGCGGCGCTCCACGTGCGCATCGTCGACGGCACGGTCAACGTGGTGGGGACCGACGAGCCGGACGCCCGGCTGGAGATCTCCGCGATCGAGGGCCCGCCGCTGATCGTGACCCAGGAGGACGACCGGCTCACCGTGGCCTACGAGGACCTGCCCTGGCAGGACTTCCTGCGCTGGTTCGACCCCAAAGGCCGCCGCCGCAGTGCCGTCGTCTCGCTCGTCGTGCCGGCCGGTTCCTCGGTCGAGGTCGGCGTGATCGGCGCCGGGGCCGTCGTCTCCGGCATCAGCGGCCGCACCGAGGTCCGCGGCATCACCGGGGACTCCACGCTCGTCGGGCTGACCGGCGCGGTGCGCGGGGAGTCCGTGTCGGGCAGCCTGGAGGCGCAGAGCGTCACGGGGGACCTGCGCTTCCACTCCGTGTCCGGTGATCTGACGGTGGTCGACGGGGCGGGCGCCTCGGTCCGGGCCGAGTCCGTCAGCGGGGACATGGTGCTGGACGTCGACCCGTCCGGGAAGCCAACGGACATCCGGCTGACCACGGTGTCCGGCGAGATCGCGATCCGGCTGCCGCACCCGGCCGACGCCAGGGTCGAGGCGAACACCGCGAGCGGGGACGTCTCCAACGCCTTCGAGGACCTGCGGGTCGGCGGGCAGTGGGGGGCGAAGAAGGTCACCGGCACGCTGGGCGCCGGGACGGGGACCCTGCGGGCGACGACCGTGTCCGGTTCGATCGCCCTCCTGCGCAGGCCGCCCGCCGAGGACGACGCGTACGCCGCCGAGCCGACCGGAAAGGTTCTCTGACATGCCCCCCGTATTCGCCCACGGCCGTCTGCGGCTGTATCTCCTCAAGCTCCTGGACGAGGCCCCCCGCCACGGATACGAGGTCATCCGCCTGCTGGAGGAGCGCTTCCAGGGCCTGTACGCCCCGTCCGCCGGCACGGTCTACCCGCGGCTGGCCAAGTTGGAGGCCGAGGGCCTGGTCACCCACGCCACCGAAGGCGGCCGCAAGGTCTACTCGATCACCGACGGCGGCCGCGAGGAACTGGCGGGCCGCAGCGGCGAACTGGCCGACCTGGAGCTGGAGATCCGCGACTCGGTCGCCGAGCTGGCCGCCGAGATACGCGACGACGTACGGGGCGCTGCGGGCCGGCTCCGCAGCGACATGCGGGCGGCCGCGTCGGAATCCCGGCATGGAACGAAGGCGGGAGCCGGCAGCGGCAAGGGGGCGGGAAAGAGAGATGCTTCCTCCCCGTTCGGCGACTTCGGCGACTTCGGCAATCTGGGCGACCTCGGCGACAGCGAGGCATGGCGCACGGCGAAGGAGGAGCTGCGCCGGGCCAAGCAGGAGTGGAAGGAGCAGGCCCGCCGGGCGAAGGACGAGTCCCGGCGCGCCCGCGAGGACGCCCAGCAGGCCCGCCGTCAGGCCAGGGAGGCCCAGGAGAAGGCGCGCGAGCAGATGCAGACCGCCGCCCGCCAGGTGCAGGAGCACTTCGCGCGGGGTGACTGGCCCTCCGGCGTACGGGAGGGTCTCGCGGAGATCACCGGCCAGCTCGGTGGCTTCGCCCGGTCCGGCGCCTGGCCGCCGTTCGGCAGGCCCGAGCCGGACGCCGCCCCGCCCGTCCGGGACCCGGCCCCCGGTGCGGACTGGGGGCAGGACGTGCCGTCGGCCGGCGACCCGGTGCGTGACCTGGACCGGCTGCTGGACCGTTTCCGCGACGGCATCCGGGACGCGGCCCGCGATCACGGGGTGACGGAGGCCCAGCTCGCTGAGGCCCGCCGCCACCTGGGCGCGGCGACGGCCCGGATCGAGGCGCTGCTGACGGCTCAGGACGAGGACGGCGGGAAGGCCTGAGGGTGGGGTGGGGCGCCTGCCGCCCCACCCCACCGCTCATCCGGCCTCAGCGTGCCCCTGTCAATCAAAGTTGACATCATCGTCGGCAAGCCGCGCGTGCCGCTCGACGTCGTACCGGACGTCGCCGTACCGCAGTTTCGCCCGGTCGATTCCCTCGGGCGCGAATCCCGACCGGGTCGCGACCCGGCAGGAGGCCGGGTTGTCGGTGCGGTGGCCCAGCTCCAGCCGGTACAGCCCGAGCTCGTCGAAGGCCCAGCGCGCCAGGGCCCGCACTCCGGCCGCGGCGACGCCCCGGCCGCGCGCCCCCTTCGTGGTCCAGTAGGAGACCCAGCCGGTGTCATGGGTCCGGTTGACGGCGCCGAGGGCGACACAGCCGAGGGCCTCGCCCTCCTCCCCCACGACGGCCCAGGAGTAGCCGGTGCGCGCTCCCCGTTCGCGCGTGCGGTCCGCGATCCAGGCCAGCGCCCCGGGCCGGTCGAACACGGGCCGGTCGGTCTGGCGGTCCATCTCGGCCGGGGCGAAGGCGCGGAGCACTGCCGACGCGTCGGCGGGCTCCCAGGGGCGCAGCAGAAACCCTTCAGGGGTGGTCAGTTCGTCCATACGGGCCAGCTTCCCGCACGGTCACCACCACCTCGCCGCCGCGCCATGCCGGAACGACCGGCCATCCCCCGCGCGACGGCGTGCCGATGACATGGGCAGGTCCGGTGACGGTGACACGCCAGCCCCGGGGCGAGGGTGGGAGGGACAGTTCCGTCACCCCGGGGCGGTTGGCCGCCCGGTAGGCGAGGCGGTAGGTGCGGGTGCCCGCGTCGTACGCCTCGGAGCTGACGGTTCCCGCGACGGCCGGGGCGTACGGAGTGGCCGTCCGCTCCTTGTTCGTACGGAAGCGGCCGTGCTCGTCGACCGCGCAGTAGCCGCTGCCGTAGCACCAGACGTACCCCGCCCAGCCGGAGCTGTAGCGGTTCAGGGAGGCGACGGCCTCGCGGTAGAAGCGGCCCATGTTGGGGAGGGAGTTGTTCAGCGGCCCCCACTCGCCGACGACGACCGGCATCCGGTGGCGGGCCGGATAGGCGGTGACGGCGGCCTCGTACGCCTCGATCCAGCCGGCCGAGGGGTCGTAGTCCGCGCCCGCCTCCATGGCGGTGTTGTAGAAGTGCGGGGCGTACACGGCCCGGCGGTCCTCGATCCTGCCGAGTCCGGTGGGGACGCCCTCGCCGACGATGGGCGTCGGTTCGACGAAGAGCCAGGTGTCGCGGTCCTTCGCCCGGACGGCGCGGGCGAGCCGGTTGTACATCGGCGTGAGGTGCTGGGCTTCGATGCGGCGGGCGGCGGTGGGCAGGTCCTCGCCGGCGCGCAGCTCCCCCATCGGCTCGTTGATCAGGTCGTAGCCGAGGACGGCCGGGTGGCGGCCGAAGCGTTCGGCGAGGACCTGCCACATGGCGGCCTGGGCGCGCTGGAGGTCGGGGTCCTCGTAGAGGTGGGTGAAGGCCCGCTGGACGGCCGGTTCGAAGTACTCGGAGAACCAGTCGTCGGGGTTCGGGGTGAACGGCAGCCCGTCGGTCCTGGTGGCCCATTCCGGGATGCCCCGGTGCCCGAACGCGGGTCCGAAGACGTCCTGGTGGGCGTCGATGAGGACATGGACACGATGCTTGCGCGCCCAGTCCAGGATGCGTTCGACGCGCCGGAGGTAGCGCTCGCTGTACCGGCCGCGCGTGGGCTCCAGGTCGTCCCAGAAGACCAGCAGTCGGGCGAAGTTGAAGCCGTTCGCGCGCAGGTCGCGGAAGTGCCGTTCGGTGATGGCGGTGAGGGCGGCCTCGCCCCGGTTCGTCTTGTCCTCGACGTTCCAGCCGCGCAGGGTGAGGGTGCGCCCCCGGTCGTCGGTCAGTGGCGGGATGCCGTGCCCGGAGGGCTGTACGGGTGCGGGTGCGGGGCGCGCCGAGGCGGCGGGGGCGAGGGCCCCGGCCGCGAGCACGGACGCGACGACAACTGCCATGAGTGCTCTGCCCATTCGCATGGGCAGAGCACATCAGCAAAGATGAGCAACCCTCAAGTATCTGTCACCGAAGAGTTTCTGGCAGACCTAGGAGGTCGGCGTGAGTACGATCTTCCCGAAGAGGTCGCCCGACTCCAGCCGCTGGAACCCCTCGCGGGCCCGGTCCAGCGGCAGCACCTCGTCGATGACCGGGCGCACCCCGGTGGTGGCGCAGAACGCGAGCAGGTCCTCCAGCTCGTCCTTGGACCCCATGGTGGAGCCGACGACCTTCAGCTCCAGGAAGAAGATCCGGGTCAGCTCGGCGTGCGCGGGCCGGTCGCCGCTGGTGGCCCCGGAGATGACGAGGGTGCCGCCCGGGCGCAGTGACTTCACGGAGTGGGACCAGGTGGCGGCCCCCACGGTCTCGATGACGGCGTCCACCCGCTGCGGCAGCCGGGCGCCGGGCTCGTACGCCTCCAGCGCGCCGAGCTCGACCGCCCGCTCGCGCTTGGCCTTGTCCCGGCTGGTGGCGAAGACCCGCAGCCCGGCGGCCTTCCCGAGCACGATCGCTGCGGTGGCGACCCCGCCGCCCGCGCCCTGGACGAGCACGGAATCGCCGGGGCGCACCCCGGCGTTGGTGAACAGCATCCGGTACGCGGTGAGCCAGGCGGTCGGCAGACAGGCCGCCTCCTCGAAGCTGAGCTCCTTCGGCTTGGGCAGCACGTTCCAGGCCGGGACGGTGACCTGCTCGGCGAAGGTGCCCTGGTAGCGCTCGGTGAGGATGGAGCGCGGCTCCTTCGGCCCGACGCCGTGCCCCGACTGCCCGACGACGGAGTGCAGGACGACCTCGTTGCCGTCCTGGTCGACGCCTGCGGCATCGCAGCCGAGGATGATCGGCAGCCGGTCCTGCGGGAGGCCCACTCCACGCAGGGACCAGAGGTCGTGGTGGTTCAGGGAAGCGGCCCGGACGGTGACGGTGGTCCATCCGGGACGCGTCTCGGGTGCCGGGCGATCACCCAGTTCCAGGCCGTCGAGGGGCCGGTCGGGGTCGATGCGGGCTGCGTAGGCGGCGAACATGGCTCGACGATAGGCGGGGCGGGGCGCCAACGAAACCGCCTGCGCGTGTGACGCACGCCAACCGGCCCTGCCGAGCCGGCCGGGCCCTCCGGCGCTGGAGGAGCCAAGGGCCGCACACCCAGCCCTCCGCGCTTGAGGAGCCAGGGACCACACACCCAGCCCCTCCAGCGCTGGAGGAGCGGGAGACCACACACCCAGCCCCTCCGACACTTGACGAGCCAGGGACCACACACCCAGCCCCTCCGACGTTTGAGGAGCGGGGGTCCAGGGGCGGAGCCCCCGGGGGCGCTGACCCGAGGGCTCTGGGAAGGCTGAAAGGTGCCCGGTTCAAGCCGGAAGCGCTGACAGGTGACCGGCCCCCTCGCCGGGTACGCGGAAAGGCGAACGGGCGGGGCCCCACCCACAGGCCCCGCCCACCACACAACCGCTCAACCGCGGACTCAGCGCCGGGCCACACCCTCCGCACGGGCCGCCGCCGCCACCGCCGCGGTGACCGCCGGAGCGACCCGCTCGTCGAACGGCGACGGGATCACGTAGTCCGCCGCCAGCTCATCGCCGACCACGTCGGCCAGTGCGTTCGCCGCCGCGATCTTCATGCCCTCGGTGATCCGGGAGGCCCGGACCTGGAGCGCGCCCGCGAAGATGCCCGGGAACGCCAGCACGTTGTTGATCTGGTTCGGGAAGTCCGAACGGCCGGTCGCCACGACGGCCGCGTACTTGTGCGCGACGTCCGGGTGGACCTCCGGGTTCGGGTTGGCCATCGCGAAGACGTACGCACCGGGCGCCATGGAGGCCACCGCCGCCTCCGGGACCGTACCGCCGGAGACGCCGATGAAGACGTCCGCACCGGCGAGCGCCGTGTCCAGCGAACCGGAGAGGCCGGCCCGGTTGGTGAGCTCGGCCAGCTCGCGCTTGACCTCGGTGAGGTCGTCGCGGTCGCGGCTGACGATGCCCTTGCGGTCAGCCACCGCGATGTCGCCGATGCCGGCCTCCAGCAGGAACTTGGCGATGGCCACGCCCGCCGCGCCCGCGCCGGAGATGACGCCGCGCAGGTCGCCGAGCGTCCGCCCGGAGAGCTTCGCGGCGTTGCGCAGGGCGGCGAGGGTGACGACGGCGGTGCCGTGCTGGTCGTCGTGGAAGACCGGGATGTCCAGGCGCTCCTGGAGCTTGCGCTCGATCTCGAAGCACCGGGGCGCCGAGATGTCCTCCAGGTTCACGCCGCCGAAGGACGGAGCGAGCCGGACGACGGTGTCGACGATCTCGTCGGCGTCGGTGGTCGCGAGTGCGATCGGCACCGCGTCGACGCCGCCGAACTGCTTGAAGAGGATGGCCTTGCCCTCCATGACGGGGAGGGACGCCTCGGGTCCGATGTCGCCGAGCCCGAGCACGGCGGTGCCGTCCGTCACGACGGCCACGACCTGGGACTTCCAGGTGTAGTCGTGGACGAGCTCGGGGTTGTCGGCGATGGCGCTGCACACTTTCGCCACACCGGGCGTGTACGCCAGGGAAAGGTCGTCCTTGTCCCGGATCGGGACGGTGGCCTGCACGGCCATCTTCCCGCCCCGGTGGAGGGCGAAGGCCGGATCGAAGGGCTCGTCGGCCCCGGTGTCCGCTGCGCTCGTGCGCTGGATGCCACTGTCAGTAGTGCTGTCGCTGCGAGGATTGACGATCTCCGCTGCCATGGTGTTGACCCCTTAAGTCTTCATCGTTTGAGGGTGGCCACTCCTGGTTGAGGAGGGGTGGGCGGGCACCGCGTACGTGCCCCGCACCGAGCGGTTGGCCCGCCCTGGCAGGGATGAGGTACATACGCGCGGGCGCGCCGCACACGCGCCCTGAGCCCCGGATGAGGGGTGTAAACGTCTTTCTTACCGGACGAACGGTGTTACGGACGAGTCCATATCGATGCGGTGACGTGACTCATAGTCGAATATCTGGACAAGTCGGCAAACCGACATAAATGCCGTCCACCAGTCGAGACGCACCGAAGATTCTCCGGCGAGGGGAACGAATTCCCGCAGATGATCCGGTCCCGAGGTACCGGCCATTGATGTTCGGGGGTCGCCCGTTATCCGATTTTGACATGGCTGGACCCCTGAATGAGCCAGTCCGAGTGGCAGGATGCCGTCATCACACAAGGTGGCGACACCCGAAGGTGCGTGCCAAGCCGCCCACCTGCACCTCACCCTCACCTGCCGGAGGATCCCGACATGACCGCAAGCATCACGCGTCGCACGACCGCCAGGACCCGGATCTCGGCGGTCGGCGCCATCGCGGTCGCCGGCTCGCTGCTCCTCACCGCCTGTGGCGACCAGACCGACAGCTCCTCCCAGGAGAGCGGCAGCGGCAAGGAGACCAAGAGCGGCGCGCCGCTCTTCTCCAAGCTGCCGGAGAAGTACCAGAAGTCCGGTGTGATCAAGGTCGGCACGAACGCCGAGTACGCCCCGATGGAGTCCGTCGAGAACGGAAAGATCGTGGGCGTCGACCCTGATCTGGCCGACGCCCTCGGCAAGCAGCTCGGCGTGAAGTTCGAGTTCACCTCGGGCTCCTTCGACGGCCTGATCACCGCCCTGAACAGCGGGCGCCACGACATCGCGATGTCGTCCATCACGGACAACAAGCAGCGCCAGGAGGGCCTGGACGACTCCGGCAAGAAGCTCGGCGAAGGCGTCGACTTCGTCGACTACTTCCTCGCGGGTACCGCCGTGTACACGAAGAAGGGCAACCCGCAGAACATCAACTCCATCGAGGACCTCTGCGGAAAGCCCGCGGCTGTGCAGCGCGGCACCACGTACGAGGAGGCCCTCAAGAAGCAGTCGAAGGCCTGCACGGACGGCGGCAAGAAGGCCATCAAGATCGAGTCGTTCGAGAACGACACGGAGGCGCAGACCCGCGTCAAGTCCGGCGGTTCGGTCGCCGGTGTCAACGACTACCCGGTCGCGGTCGACCTGGCCCGCAAGGCCGACGGCGGCAAGGCGTTCGAGGTCGTGGGCGAGCAGGTCGACGCCGGCCCCTTCGGCATCGCCGTCAAGAAGACCAACACCGGGCTGCGCGACGCCCTGAAGGAGGCCGTCGACGCGATCATCGCCGACGGTTCGTACCAGAAGGTGCTCGACAAGTGGGGCGCCGGCACGGGAGCGATCGACAAGGCCGCCATCAACGGCGGCAAGTGACCGGACGCTTCACCGAAGGGCAGTCACGATGACTGACAAGTTCGACAAGACACCCGCCGGCTCACCGGCCGGCCAGGTGCACGTCTCCAAGGCCGCCACCACGGCCCCGGAGAACATCAAGGCCATTCCCGTCCGCCATGTCGGCCGCTGGGTCAGCGGCGCCGTGGTCATCGGCCTCCTCGTCGCCCTCGGGTACGCCTTCTCGCAGGGCAACATCCAGTGGCAGGCCGTCGGCGACAAGCTGTTCGACAGCACCGTCGTCGCCGGTGCGGGCCGCACCCTGCTGATCAGCGTCCTCGCGATGGTGCTCGGCGTGATCCTCGGCGTCGTGCTGGCCGTGATGCGGCTGTCGAAGAACCCGGTCACCAGCTGGGTGGCCTGGCTGTACATCTGGTTCTTCCGCGGCACCCCGGTCTACGTACAGCTGCTGCTCTGGTTCAACCTGGCGCTGATCTTCCCGGTCCTGAACATCCCGTTCATCTACAAGGACGAGATGACGGACGTCATGACTCCGTTCATGTGCGCCCTGCTGGGGCTCGCCCTGAACGAGGCCGCCTACATGGCGGAGATCTGCCGCGCCGGCATCCAGTCGGTCGACGAGGGCCAGACCGAGGCCTCGCACGCGCTGGGCATGACCCAGGCCAAGACCATGCGCCGCGTGGTCCTCCCGCAGGCGCTGCGGGTGATCATCCCGCCGACCGGCAACGAGTTCATCAACATGCTCAAGACCTCCTCGCTGGTCTACGCGGTCACGTACAACGAGCTGCTCCGCTCCACTTCCCAGATCGGCTCCACGTCGTACGCGGTGATGGAGATGCTGTTCGTCGCGTCCATCTGGTACATCGTGATGACCAGCGTGTTCAGCGTCGGCCAGTACTACCTGGAGCGCCGTTACGCCCGCGGCTCGCTGCGCTCGCTGCCCCTCACGCCGCTGCAGCGCGTCAAGGTCAGCCTCGCCTCGTTCAGCAACCGGCCCTCCGGAGGTGTCTCCGCATGACCACCCCCATGGTGAAGGCCGAGGGCGTCCACAAGTCCTTCGGCGCAGCCCACATCCTCAAGGGCATCGACCTGGAGGTCGCCCCGCGCGAGGTGTTCTGCCTCGTCGGGCCGTCCGGTTCCGGCAAGTCGACCTTCCTGCGGTGCATCAACCACCTGGAGCAGATCAACGCCGGCCGGCTCTCGGTCGACGGCGAGCTGGTCGGCTACCGGCAGAAGGGCGACAAGCTCTACGAGCTCAAGGACAGCGAGGTCGCCTTCCAGCGCCGGGACATCGGCATGGTGTTCCAGCGGTTCAACCTGTTCCCGCACATGACGGCCATCGAGAACGTCATGGAGGCTCCGATCCAGGTCAAGGGCGAGGCCAAGGCCGTGGCCCGGGCCCGGGCGGAGAAGCTGCTGGACCGGGTGGGCCTCGCCGACAAGAAGAAGAACTACCCCACCCAGCTCTCCGGCGGTCAGCAGCAGCGCGTGGCCATCGCCCGCGCGCTGGCGATGGAGCCGAAGCTGATGCTCTTCGACGAGCCGACCTCGGCGCTCGACCCGGAGCTGGTGGGTGACGTCCTGGACGTCATGCGCGGCCTGGCCGAGGACGGCATGACGATGATCGTCGTCACCCACGAGATGGGCTTCGCCCGCGAGGTAGGCGACGCGCTGGTCTTCATGGACGACGGTGTGGTGGTCGAGTCGGGCCACCCGCGCGACGTGCTGACCAACCCGCAGCACGACCGGACGAAGTCGTTCCTGTCGAAGGTGCTGTAGCTCTTCGGGGCCCGTCGCACACGGCCCCGTCGCGCACGGGAGGGCGGTACGGACTCCGGTCCGTACCGCCCTCCCGTGCGTCCACGCCCCTCAGCCCTTCGGCAGCACCTCCGGGCCGGTGACCAGGTCCTTCACCTGCTGCCGGGAGAGCGGCGGCTCCGGAAACAGGGGCCCCTGGGTGCCGGAGCCCCGAAGCCGGTGACGCAGTCGGTACGGGCCTGATGGCCGTACCGCCCCTCGTCACCGCTGCGCGGCTGAGGCCCACCTCACCTACTTCGCCTGCTTCGCCTACTTCACGGCGAGGACCAGGGTGTCCGAGGGGGACGCCCAGACCGCGCGGGCCTCGGCGAAGCCGGCGGCCAGCAGGGTGCGGGCGTGCCAGCCGGCGGAGGGCATGTCGCCGTCCGCGTGCTCACCGTAGATCGCGAACCGTTCGGCGGTGGGTGCGGCGAGGACCGGGTCCTTCGCGGCGACGGCCCACCACTGCGCCCAGTCCAGCGCCCCGGCGGCCTTGGCGCGGTCCATCGCGGCGTGCCGGTGGGCGCGTTCGGCGGCGTTGATCCGGGGCGTGCCGGTGTCGATCATGTGATCGGCGTTCATGAACACACCGCCGTCCCGCACGAGGCCGCCGATCTGCCCGTACAGCGTGGCGAGCGGCTCACTGTGCAGCCAGTGCAGGGCGGTGGCGGTGAGGACGGCGTCGTACGAGGTGTGGGGCAGCCGGGCGGTCCAGTCCGGGTCCTTGAGGTCGGCGGTGACGAAGGTGACCCGGCCGTCGCCCTCGAAGGTGCCGCGGGCGATGGCCAGCAGCGCGGGGTCGAGGTCGACTCCGGTGCTCGTGGCCTTCGGGAACCGCTTGAGGAGCCGGTCCGTAATACTTCCCGTACCGCACGCGAGGTCCAGCACCCGTGGTTCCGGTCCGACGACCGCCTCGACCATGTCCAGCATCACCCGGAACCGCTCCTCGCGGTCAGGCATGTACCACTCCTGCTGCCGGTCCCAGCTCTCCTGCCAGGACTGCCAGTCGGTGCCCGTAGCCGTCTCCGTCACGTCAACCTCCACGTAATGCCCGTTCCGGTCAACCGACCATTACACTGGCCGATGCCCCGACTCTAGACCGACGCCGTAAGGACTACAAGTGGAACTGGCCTATTACTCGGACTACGCCGTGCGCCTGGTCAACACCGAGGAGCCGGCCCGCAACAAGGACGCTCTCACCTCCGTCGACGCGGTCCGGGAGCTGTTCGGCGCAAATCAGCAGGCGGCGCGGCGGACGACGGACGCGGACGTGACCCGGTTCCGTTCCGTACGGGCGCGGCTGCGCGCGGTCTTCGAGGCGGCCGACGGCGGCGACGAGACGCTCGCGGTCGACCTGCTGAACTCACTGCTGCTGGAGTTCCCGGTGAGTCCGCAGATCTCGGGACACGACGTACGGGACGAGGACGGCAGGCCGGACTGGCACATGCACCTGGCCGACCATCCGTCGAACGTGACCGCCGGTTACGCGGCCATCGCGGCGATGGGCCTGGCCTTCCACCTGACCGGGCACGGCGTGGACCGGCTCGGCCTGTGCGAGGCGCTGCCGTGCCGCAACGCCTACCTGGACACCTCCACCAACCGGTCCAGGCGCTACTGCTCGGACCGCTGCGCGACCCGGGCCAACGTGGCCGCCTACCGGGCCCGCAAGCGCGAGGAGGCCGAGCGCACGGGCCGCAGCGCGGAGACCGCCCAGCCCAGCACGGCCGTCACCGACCGCTGACCCTTCGCCAGGGGCCGGTAGCGGGCCCGCACCCGGGCCAGCACCAGCTCCTCCGGCACGGTCCCGTAATCCGTACTGTCCCCGCCCGCGAAGGTGTTGTCGCCCCGCACCCACCAGCCGCCGGGCCGCCGCTCGGTGGCCCGTTTGACCACCAGCAGGTCCTGCTGGAAGGGGTGCCGCAGGATCACCACGTCACCGGGACGCACGGGCGCCCCGTACTGCACGAGCAGCAGGTCGCCGTGGTAGAGCGTGGGCACCATCGAGGGGCCCGTCACCTCCACCACCCGCAGCGGACGCCGCGTCACCCGCCCGCCTCCGGAAACCTGTCGCCGCTCCGGCATCTCCGGCACCTCCCGGTCCCTCCTCCAGCACATCGTCAGCACACCGCCGCGTGGGCGGCTCCGTACATTCGGCCGACGGCCCGATTCTCACACCGGACTTTTGACCTAAGCCCCCGGGGCAGCCACGGAAAGCGGCGCTCCACGGAGTAATGTCCCACCTGAGAAGACGATCACGAGGAGGACAGCTCCATGCTTTCCCGCCTGTTTGCCCCCAAGGTGAAGGTCAGCGCCCACTGCGACCTGCCCTGCGGCGTGTACGACCCGGCCCAGGCCCGCATCGAGGCCGAGTCGGTCAAGGCCGTCCAGGAGAAGTACCAGGCCAACGAGGACGCGGACTTCCGCACCCGCGCCGTCCTGATCAAGGAGCAGCGCGCCGAGCTCGCGAAGCACCACGTGTCGGTGCTCTGGAGCGACTACTTCAAGCCCCCGCACTTCGAGAAGTACCCGGAGCTGCACCAGCTGATCAACGACACCCTGAAGGCGCTCTCCGCGGCCAAGGGCTCGAACGACCCGAAGACGGGCCAGAAGGCTCTGGACCTCATTGCTGAGGTTGACCGGATCTTCTGGGAGACCAAGAAGGCCTGACCTACGGCTAGGCGGTCTGACCTGCGGTTTCGCTGGTCGTTTCGCCTACCGGTCCGCACCCGGTCCGCAGGCCGCCGAAAACGGCGTCCATCACGGACCGGGTGCGGTCTTCTTCCCCCGGCCACAGGTGCACGTAGATCCGCAGCGTGATGACGGCGGACGCGTGGCCGAGGACCATCTGGACCTGCTTCACGCTCGCCCCGCCTGCGATGAGCGCGGACGCGTAGAAGCCCGGTAGTTGAGCGGTTCCCCCTCCTCCATCGTGAACAGCTACTCCGCGGACGGGCGCGTGGCGAGGTGCCCGAGGAGCGCGTCGGTGACGACCTCTCCCACCGGAACCGTCCGCCGGGACTTGGCGGTCTTCGGCGGACCGACCTTCCCTCACTGGAGCCGCTGCCGCTCCACGCGAATGCTGCCGGCCTTGAAGTCGATGTCCGACACCTTCAGGCCCAGCAACTCACCTATGCGCAAGCCTGAACCGGCGAGCACGACGACGGCCGCGCGGATGTAGGGCGGCATCACGCGCGCCATCGCCTCGACCTGGGCGACGGTGGGCGGGGTGACCTCCTCGTCCGGCATGACCGGAAGGGTGATCCGGCGGCACGGACTGGAGGCGATGACCTTGTCGTCCACGGCCGCCGTCAGGAGGCGCACGGGCACGTCGTGGATGTTCCGGACGCTGCCGGGGCCGAGTTGGTCGGACAGGTGCTTGAAGAGCACCTGTATGTCGTTGCGGCGGATCGCCGCCAGTGAGCGGGCGCCCAACGCCGGTACGAGGTGGAGCCGGAGCGCGTTGTCGGTGATGCGCTCACCCGCCTCGTTCGCGATGAGCGAGCCCTGCCACCTCTCGGCGTACTTCTGAAACGTGATGCGGCCGGCGCGCGGGTCGACGTACTGACCGGTGACCACGCTGGTCGTGACTTCGTCGAGCCAGCGCTGTGCGTCGAGCTTCCGGTCGAAGTGGCGGGCGTGCTCCTTGCCGTCAAGGTCACGGTAGCGGGCCCGCCATCAGGCCCGAAGAGCGCAGTCGGCACCGCTGACGGCCTGGTCAGTGCTCTCGCCACGCCTTTTAGGCGCAGTTCCACTCCTCGCTGGGCAGCGAATGCCACAGGTCAAGCCAGTCATGGAGCAGGAAGAGCGGTCGGGTCAGGACGACGTCGCCGGCCCGCTGGGACCGGATCGCCAGGCCGAGGTCGGCGAAGACCGGATCGGCGGCGGGGCTGTACGTCAGGCTGCCGGGCCGCAGTGTCGTGCGGTGGACGAGCCAGTCCTCCACGTGGGAAGGCGCGCAGCCGGTCAGCGGGGCTGCGTCCAGTCTCACCTGGGGGCCGGTGAGGGCGTCCACGGCGACACACCCCAGGCGGCCTGCCTGGAAAAGGGCTCTAATCCCAATCTCGACGAAATCAGCGTAGTTGAGCTGTTGGCCTTCGCCGTGATGGGAGTAGGACGGGACGACCGGTCCTTCGCCGAGGGCATTGGTGATCTCCTCCAAGGTCATCCCGAAGTGCAGGGGGCCGACTCCTACATACGGCGTGAACGTCCACTCGGCGCGCTCCTCCTCCCTGGCGATTCGCCACGGGCCCCGGTACCCCGCCTCGCTCCCCGAAGTGGCCACGGGCGGCTCGGGTGCCGACTCGTGCGGAGCCTGTGTGGGCGCGGTCCGGTCCTCACGCTGGCGGCCGAGTCGTCCCGGAGCCGCGGTGTCCCCGGGTTGCTCTTCCAGCCAGCGGATCGCCTGCTCCTGGTCTCGGCCGAATGGGTCATCCGCCAACTCGCCTGCCCGGTCCAGGGCTGCGCGGCGCTCCTCCTCCGCAGTGACGAGATCGGTGACATCCTCTCCCCAGGCGGCCAGCCGTTCCCGGGCGATCCACCGGTAGTACGAGTCCGCGCTCACGGCAAGGACCTCGCGGATGGCGGGGGCGTATCGAGGTACGGACGAGGTGAGGGCGGGGTCGGCCAGGAGCAGGGCTGTAGCCGCAAGCGCGGCCTCCCTCACCAGTGGATCGTCGTCGTCGCAGAAATCCGCGATGCGGTCGTGGAGTATTGGCCTTGCCGCACGGGCGGCAGCCAGATCTTGCGCCGTGCCGACGCCGTCTTCGACGTCCAGGCGGGTGATGTCGGCGAACGAAGCAAGCCAGTTCAGCAGTTCGGCGCGAAGCGACCGCCGGTCGGCCCTGCGCTCCCACCGGTCTTCGGCGAGGGTGCGCGGATCGTCAAGAAGACGAGCGAGGACCAAGGCCGCCGGAGCGGACGCCGAAAAAACCTGCTCCCGATTGAGGAGCAGCCGATACAGGTCTTCCACAGCCCGCACCCGGCGGGCCGGGTCGGTGGCGAGCACAGCGCCGAGGATGTCCGGTGTGTCCCGCACACTGTGCTGGCCCGTACAGACGTGCGGCAGCTCCTCCCAGGCGGTGTCGGCGAGCTCGGCCTGTGCTGCGGGTGGCAGGGAGTCGGCGGGAGCATAGGGAAGGTTCGGGGTTGTTTCGTTGATCACGGCCGCAGTGTTCCAGCCGACTCCGACATTCAGGAGTGCCGATCCCTGCCACAGACCGTAGACGGCTCACGCTCGAGCAACACTCTGATGCCCTCGCTGCTCGTGGCAGCGTTGGCATCAGTCGTCAGACGGCGCGGGCTGTGGGTAACTGCGAGACCCATGTCGTGAGCTCGGTCAGGTGCTCGGGCTGCAGCCCGAGATGTGGGTCGGGCTGAACGATGAGGGTCGGCATTCCCCTGGCGGTGCGCTCCGCCGCCCAGGCGTGGTCGAGGGTGCTGAAGTCGTCGTCGATCCAGACAGCGGTGGCTCTGCCGAGCCACGTGTCGACGTGGTCGGTTTCCAGAGGTAGCCGTCGGGGTGGCTGGTGGTGATCTGGGGGCGAAGATCCACCTGAAGCATGTGTCGGTCGTCACCACCGAGGGCTACGCGAACCGTCCCGGCGGATCGCAGTCGCGATTCCTCGCGGAGGGCGGCAAGGAGGAGGAGGAGGAGCGGAACCTCGCTATCGTCACCGAGGAGTGGGAGAACGCCCGCGCAGGGATCAAGCCGTCCGGTCCTGGGGCCCGTGACCTGGTGGGGTTCTTCCGGAGCGTGGACGGCAAGCTCGACGACGCGCTCCAGACAGCACCGAACGTGATCACCAACGATCAGCAGGTCCGTGGCATGCTCACGAAACGGGCCAAGACCCTGCACCTGGGGACCGCGAACTACTGCTGGTTCGCCGACCCCGCCAAGGCTCTGTGTCTGAAACTCGCGGGGACACCAACCGCAGACCGGCCGCTGATCGGCATGTGCGACTCGGCTCGCTGCCCGCAGGCCACCCATCACCCCCGCCATCGCCCGGTCTGGGAGAAGACCGTCGAGCAGAACAAGGTGTTCATCGGGATGCTGGGACGCGGGCAGAAGGCCGAACGCGCTCGGCTGGAGGCGGAGCTGGCCCGCGCGGAGAAGGTCCTCACGGACATCGACGCCGCCAGCGGGGGCCCGACAGCCGCGGCCGGGACGGAGGGCTGAGATGGGACGTCTGACAACAGAGACCCGCGCCCGGAACGAAGCAGCGATCCGGGCGGCGATGGACCGGCTGCTGGCCGGAGCGATCCCGCCGGGCGGCGGGTGTGACCTCAAGACTTTGGCAGTCGAGGCCGGTGTGACTCGCACCGGCTTCTACCCGAAGGGAGAACGACCCGGCCCTTACCAACACCTCGCGGAGGAGTTCGAACGGCGGGTGAAGGACGCCCAGGCGGCCGGGACCGTCACGGACCCCAGGACATCCCAGATCGAGCGACTGAAGGCCCGGGTCGCCGAGCTGAAGGAACGGGTCGCCGAACGGGACGCGGATCTCGCCGAGCTCACGGCCTTCAAGACCCTCGCGATTTCCCGGCTGGCCGCCCAGCACGAGGAGATCGAGCGCCTGCGGGAGCAGGCTGCTGGCGCCGGAAGTGTCCGCAGCCTGCCCGCCGCCCGCAGCGGTACGGCCCCGTACGGTTCGTGCAGCTGACGGCTCCGGCACCGAGGCCCCGTCTTACCGCCCCCGGGCGGCGGTGAGTGCCGTCACGAGCGCGTCCAGGTCCCCGGTGTAGGGGATCACATCTTCGTCGTCGGCCGGGGGGTCGAAGCGGGCGAAGAAGTCGTCGAGGGCTTCGGGGGTGACGGTCAGGGCGTTGGCGTCCTCACGCTGGTTGCGCTCGACCAGGCGCCGTAGGAGCTCTTCGCGGTCGGTGGGGAGGTAGACCACGACAGGCAGGCCGCCCGCCTCGCGGGCGGCCTGCCGCCAGGCGTCGCGCTCGCTGAGGCGCCACAGGCCGTGGTCCAGGACGACGTCGTTCCCGGCTTCGATCTCCTTGGTGAACCGTTCTCGGATCGCATCGACCACGGGCCGTTCGCGCTCGAAGTAGGTGTGCTCGGGGTAGTCCACGCCGTACCGGCCGTGGAGGCGGTGGACCTCCTCGTCGACGGACAGGCGGGTGTAGCCGCGGTCGGCTAGGGCCTGGGCGACGGTGGTCTTCCCGGAGCCGGTGAGGCCGGCCAGGAGTACGGCGAGGGGCATGTGGTCATCCTTCCGCGACGTGCTGTCCGCGAGCGCGGGGGCTGCCTGTCAATCCTGGCCGCTGTGGGCGTGCGGACGCCAGGTGGTGAAGACGTTGCGGGCCTCGGCCGGCCAGCCGAAGGGCATCCGGTCCAGGCTCACCCGGCGGAAGGCGAACCGTGGATCGCTGGTGTTGATCACGCCTCCGTGCTGGCCGACGTGGGTCAGCAGACGGCTGGCCTCGTCGCGGACGGCCGGGGTGTGTTCCTGCCAGGCGCCTGAGGTGAAGTGCTGGATGCGGCGGCGGAGGTCGTCCAGGACGCCTGAGCGCCACTTGAAATGGTGAACCGCGCAGATGCGGTCCGCGTCCGGCCGGTGGCCGGGAGAGCGGTGGTTGCCGGAGGACACGGTGACGTCGTGCCGGGCGAGGACGATCTTTCTCGGGTCGCCGTGCAGAAGCCGGTGGGTGAGGTGGCCGCCGAGGGGATAGGCCAGGTCGAGGCCGCCTTCGGGCCGCCAAACGGTGAGGCGTCCGCTCGCGGCGACCCGATCGAGCATCAGCCCGCCCACCACACGGTTTCCGGACTTCTCGGCCTGGGCGATCACTTCGGAGAGTGGGGCGGGGTACTGCTGGAACTCGTCGGCGTCGGCGAGCAGGTGCCAGCCGGGACCGGCCCGGTGACGCAGGGCGTCGCGGAGTTGGGTGTTGGTGTGTTCGTGCCACGGGCCGCTGCTGGTGCCGGTGGGGACTATGCCGAGTTCGCGGCAGGCGGCCTGGAGCTCGTGCCGCTGGGCGTCGGGGACATGGTCGGGGAAGTGGAAGGCGATCAGGAACCGCTCGACGCCCAACCACCGGTAGTGGCGGACCCAGGCGGCCAGGATCGCAGGCTCGACCGGGCCGATGACGGCGATCAGGACGGGAGGCATGCTCAGCATCGGGACTCCTTGGCCGTGAACGAGCTAAAGGTTCGGGTGAGGAAGTCGGCCTGCTCGTCGGCGGTCCACATCCCCACCAGGCCGGGCGCCTCGGGTCCGGGTGACTTGAGCGGCTGGCGGATGAGGGCGTGCAGGGCGGCGGCAAGCCCGTCCGGATCGCCAGCGGTGAAGGTCAGGGCCCAGGGCCGACCGTGCAGACGGCTGGTGAGGGCGGGGTCGTGGTCGGAGACGATCAGGGAGACGCCGAGGCGGGCGGCGTCCATCACGAGCCCGGACTCCTTACCGACCCCGGGCCGGCGGGCGACCAGGGCAGCGTCGGCGGCGCCGTAGACCAGCCGCAGCAGGCTCTCGGCGACAGGACCGGGCACGGTGTGCAGGCGGAGCTGGGGCCGGGCCCGCCACCGCTCGAGTACGGCTTCGTCGAGCGGTTCGCCCACCACCAGCAGGTGCAGGGGCTCCTGCAGCCGGGCCAGGGCGGCGTCGATGACGTCGATGTCCTTGTACGGCCACCAGCCGCCCACCAGGCACACCGCCGCATCGGCGGCGGGAATGTCGAACGCAGTGCGGCCGCCGTCTCGTTCAGCGTCAGTCAGGCGGCAGCCATCGTCGACCGAGAAGGCCCGCACCACCGCGGGCAGGTGGGGGAATGCCGCGGCGAACTGATCCCCGACGGCCTGGGTCGGATACACCGCGATCACCCGTTGCTCACCCCGGCGGGCAAGCCGACCGAGCAGCCGCACGACGGTGTCCTCGGTGGTCACGGCCTCGTGGATGAACCGAAGGTGCCTCTGGCCGCCGAGGAGTGCGGCGGCCCCGTGCAGGGCCTCGCTCGCGGTCAGGATCACCACCGGGTCATGCGGTTCCAGGCGGCGGGCACACCGCAGCGCGGACGCCTCCGTGAAGCAGCGGGCGATCAGGGTGATCTGGTGCGGCAGTCGCCGCACGAGGCGGGGCCAGCGGCGCGACCGGAAGGCCCGCTGCCCGGCCGCCGACAGCCCGGCTGCGAGACGGGAGGTGGCCAGCAGGACGGCAGCCGGGAGCCCGGTCGGTGCGGTCACCAGTGGGGCACCCGCCTCCCGCAGGGCCGCCACCGTCTCGCGGGTGATTCCGTGCGGGGCGATGACGAGGCTGCCGGGTCGGGCGTGGGCGAGGGCCACCAGCGTGCGCTGGTGGTGCCCGCCCAGGCGGGCGGCGTACGGCTCGATGAGCACGAGCGGACCGGTCATCCCGAGACCGCCTGGTCCCCGTGGGCGGCGGTGAACCTCTCCCGCAGCCAGGTGGGGTTGTTGAGGTGATCGAATTGCTGCGGGTCGCGCGCGGTCTGGCGGGCGAAGGTGACGCCCTCCCGGGCCCCGGCGGCGGCGTAGGCGGCGAACTCGCCGCTGCGGCTGAGGGTCCATGCCTCGACGCGCTGGTGGGCGTCGTCGTCACCCATGCCGTACTCGCTGCCGCGGGAGAGCATCGCGCACTCGCGGAACCCGGCCTTCCAGGCGTGGAAGGGGCTCTGATTGAACCGTGTGATCCCGGCGGTCTGCGGGGCGAACTCGATCCGGCCCGGCAGGGCGGCCAGCACGTCCACGACCTCGCCCATCTCCCGCAGGGCACTACGGCGGATCAGCTTCAGCCCGCCGTAGCCGTAGGTCAGGCCGTTGACCGGGTTGACCGCACGCCACACCCGCATGGAGATGCCCTCGTCCAGCGGCTCGACGGCCGCCGGGTCGAAGTCGGTGCCGATGGCGAAGTCACCATCGGCGAGGAAGAACTGCTCGCGCTCGACGACCTCGGCGCCCAGCCGGTAGGCCCGGCGCATCCCGTGCACACCGTGCAGGCGCTTGACTGTGCCGCCGAGCGTCCGCTGAAGGCGGGAGTGCAGGGAGTTGGCCATCGGCTCGTCGTACGACAGGAAGACCGCGTCGAAGTTGGTCATGAGAGGGCCTCCAGGTAGCGGGCGGCGACCAGGGCAGGGGTGAAGTCGGCGGTGGAGGCGTGGGCCCGCTTGGCGTGCAGGGCGTGGAACTCGTCGTCCGTGGCCAGTCGTTCGGCCAGGGCGACGGCCTCGGCGGCAGTGGTGAAGCACAGCTCGGAGTCGATGTGCTCGGCCAGCCAGCCCAGCCGGGGCGAGATGACCGGCAGGCCCATGCCCTGGCAGTCGATCACGCTCATCGACCAGGGGCAGCCGGGCCTGAACGGGGCGATGCCGAAACGGGCGCCGGCCAGCAGGTTCTTGTAGCGGACGCGGTCTCCCCGGTCGGAGACGACCTGGACGTGCGGCAGGGCGGCGAGCTGGTCCCGCATCTTCTCGGGGCTGTCGTCCAGCCCCTTCCGCTCGGCCCGGCGCTGGCCGAACAGGTCCATCACCCGAAGCCGCACCGTGCCCGAGTCGCTGAGTTCGCGGGCCAGGTTCACGAACTCCCCGGTGCCGTAGTGCGCGTACAGCCGGTGGTTGTAGATCCCGATGGCCCCGCCGCCGGAGGCGGGCAGGGTTGTGTCGGGGTCGCGGACCAGGCGCTCGTCACGCGGCGCGGGCACCACCCGCAGCCGGTCGCCCAGGTCCACCGTCATCCGGGCGGCGGCGGCCGACACCCAGGAGGCGGCCGTGGAGGAGTGGACCATCACCCGGTCACAGGCCGCCAGCCCGGCGGCGAACGACAGCAGCACCGGCCGCCCGAGCCCCGCGTCGTCCAGGGACGGGTCGACCAGCAGCTGCCCGCCGCCGGCGAACGAGAACGGCAGGTAGTGGCAGTACCCGGCCAGAAGGGCGCCCGATCCGGCCTCCAGCAGGGCCGTGCGGACCGCCGGGGCCTCCTCGATCTGGTTGGCCACGACCACATCCGGCTTCTCCGCCCGGATCAGTGTCACCAACTCGTCGATGTCTGCCGAGAACCGGGCCCGGTACTTCGTTCCGGGCACCTTCGTTCGGTGGAAGCCGCAGCGGGTATCCCCGGCCGCAGCCGGGGCCGCGACGGTCACCTCAGCCCCGGCGTCGGCCAGGGCCGGGGCGAGCAGGTCCGCGAAGATCCAGCCGGAGTCCGCAGACAACCGGTCGGGGTTGGAGATGTTCAACAGGTACAGCACGCGCATGATGCGTCGCCTCCCTCATCCGCCCGGGGGTCGATCCGGGCCTCTGAGGGAAGGAAAACGGTGACGCGAGCCGTGACGGGATGATGAACTTGGATCACTCACGGTTCATTCATGCTCACTGACCCATGACGCGGGGGCTGGCCTTCGATGGACGCGCAGGGCGAGGAGATCACCGTCGAGCAGGCGGCCGAGGACTTCGCGGCCGAGGTGGCCCACTGGCGGGAAGTACGTGGCATGTCCAAGCGGGCGTTAGCGCTGGCCATGGGATTCGACCCGTCGTACGTCAGCCACGTCGAGTCCGGTCGGCACAAGCCCAGCGAGGAGTTCGCCCGGCTCGCCGACGAGCACCTGAACGCCGGGAAGGCCATCTGGCGGCGCTGGGGCGACTACGAGCAGGCCCGGACCAAGGCCCGGCGCCCACCTACGGCCCCGCCAGCCCAGCGCAGGCACGAGCAGCCGTACGCCACCGGCTCCGCCCTCGTCGTCGAACACGACGCCGCCCGCCTGGTCTACGACGGCTGCTCCTACCGGCTCACCATGCGCCGGCTGCTGCGGAATACCGGCACCGAACCGGTGACCCGCTACCTGATCCGCATCTCCGTCGACCGCTACCCCGGCGACCCCGAGCGGTCCAACGCCCACTACCGGGCCCACCCGCTGACCTGGGACGAACTCGACCTCACCGCCACCTGCCGCGGCGAGGCGATGCGCTGGCAGGCCAAACATGACCGCGACGCTTTCAAGGAAGTCTGGCTGCTGTTCGATAACGAACACGGTCGCTTCCCGCTCTACCCGGGCGAATCCGTGTGGATCGAATACGCCTACACCGTCGGCGACGAGAAGTGGGGCAACTGGTTCCAGCGGGCCGTCCGCCTGCCCACCGAACAACTCGAAGTACAGCTTGCCTTCCCCGCCGGCCTCGACCCCGTCGTGTGGGGCACCGAGACCTCCATGACCGCCGAAGCCTCCCCACTGCGGACCCCGCCCGTCCGCAGTGACGAAGGTGAACTCCGGCAATTCACATGGATCACGACCACACCCGCCCTCCACGCTCGGTACCGTCTTGAATGGAGGTTCCGGGCACGGCCCGAACACAACACGGAACAAGGGGACTTCAGGTGATTGACGTGCGGCCCAGCCAGCAGATGCGAGACCTCGGAGTCGTCCAGCACGGCGCCGGTATCCTCGCCGACCCGGCCCGCGCCTTCGATCTGCCCGCCGAGCGCGACGAGGCCGAGCGCGTCGCGGACGAGCTGTTCGCCGCGATGGAGCGGATCGGCCAAGTCCACCCCTTCGCAAAGGGCATGGGCATCGCGGCTCCACAGATCGGCATCGCACGGGCCGCCGCCGTCGTCCAGCCGCCCGGCGACGCCCCCGCCATCATCCTGCTCAACCCGCGGGTCACTACCCGCGCCGAGGAGATGGACGAGCAGTACGAAGGCTGTCTGAGCTTTTTCGACGTCCGCGGCCTCGTACCCCGCCCACTGGAGATCACCGTCGAGACCACGGCCCTGACCGGCGAGACCGTGACCACTGGGTACGACCGCGGTCTCGCTCGCCTCATCCACCACGAGATCGACCACCTCGACGGCCTGCTGTACACGGCCCGCATGAGGACCGGCGTCGACCCAATCCCCGTGGAGGAGTACCGCCAGACCGGGCGCGCGTGGGCGTACGAGTAGGCGTGTCAGGCCAGCCGCTCAACGAGTCACCAGCCCGCGGCAGTGACGGCCCTGGACTGTGATCCAAGTACTTCCCATATCGAGCCCTTGAGAAGGTTTTCGTGACAGCCCAGAATCAGTCGGCGACGCCAGCAGACATTGCTCGCTTGAAGCAGCACTTCGACGGCACCGTGCCGCCACCCGCAGTCCGGCCGTCTCGGCCATCGGGAAATGCCCTCTACGACTACGCGCACATGGGCTACGTGCGATCTGCTGCCAGTCTCCGCGACGGCGATGGTGACCCTGACCTCTTCGACCGCTTGGAGGAAATGGCCGAGCCCGAGAGCTGGGATGGCCGAGGTCCCGAAGCGCAGGGAGGCAACCGCATCCTTCGTAACTACATCCGGTGGACTTTCGAGCGCGCGAGCCAGCAGAGCAAGATTTCGACCACCGCCGACGGCGGGTTCACCGCGTTCAACACAGGACTGGCAACTGCGCGACAGGAGACGATCTATGGCCTATTTCGCCGCAATGACCGACTTGATAGCCAGCCATGGGTCTTCGTCGGTTGGCGACTGGCCAGCAGCCGCGACTTCATGGACAACTTCCCACCGTCTTTGCGGCCTGACTTTGTGACGTACACCGAGGACCCGGCAGAGTACATCTATGACTGGCGCCGGGAGCTGGTCGTGAGCGTGGACCATATTCTCGACGACCAGGGAAACCTTGATCGCTTCCCTGTACCTCTTCGAGGTAACCCGCACCTGGCTCGCATGGCGCTGAGGGGTGCCGTAGATGGAGCGGAGGACCGAGTCCGCCGTAACTACAAGGCGGCAGTGCCGACTTGGTACCCAGCACAGGACACCGTCCAACTGCTGCTTCCCCTGTCCCTTCTCGACGCGAGCATGGTCGACCTGGCCTTGGTCGTGTCACGTCAGGGGGAGTTCTACCGCGGGCACACGGTGCTCACGACCGCGATGGCGTACAGCAATGCGAGGTTGCTTGCTCGCCCCGACAGTGACTGGTTGCAACCCGCCAGCGATGATCAGACCTCGTGAGCGCCAACCACTGACGAGTCCGAGATCAGGGGAATGGCGTCACCACCAAGATCCCCTGGTGGTGACGTGCACCACACCGCTAGATTCGTTTGCTCCACGAAACGAGACACTTCCCGTGCCCCTCGCGGGACACGGCTCCAGGCGCAGCTGCTGTCCTAAAACGACACGACCTGGATGGGACACAGTCTCTGCGGCGACAACAGGGTGGAAGCACCACGACCTTGGACAAGAAGGCGCTGCCCAGCGCTACTACCAGGTCGGCTACCAGCTCGCCTGCGAAGCCGACCCCCACGGCCATGCCGCCTGGATGATGCGTGCCCTCGCCCACCAGTCCCTCAGCCTCAAGCAACCCCATCACTGCGTGGACCTCGTCAAAGGCGCCCTCGCCCGCGGCCTCGGCCATGTGGACGGCCAGACCGAAGCGCTCCTCCACATCACGCACGCCCGCGCCTACGCAGCCGTTGGCGAGAACCCATTGGCCGCCCGCGCTCTCCTCGCCGCCGAAGACGCCCTCCTGCGCGAGGACGGTCCCCAGCCCAGTTTCTCCCGCGTGAGTGGCCCCGCCGCAGGCACTGTGGCCAGCCACACCGCACGCACACTGACCGACCTCGCCGACCACATCGGAACGGAACAACAGCACCGCGACGCGCTCACCCGCTGGCACCCGGAGAAGTACAAGCGCGTCCACGCCCTCACCCACGCCGACCTCGGCGACAGCCTCGCCACCCAGGCCCGCGCCGACGAAGCGGTCGCCGCCTGGACCCAGGCCCTGGTCCTCATGGAGGGCATGACCTCCGATCGCACCCGGAAGGCGATCACCTCGATCCGCTCGACGCTCGGGATCTACCAGCGCCGCCGCGTCCCCGGAGCCGCAGATCTCGCCAGCCGAGCCCGCGAGTCCCTCGCCTAACATGCCCAACAACCCGCCTGACGAAGGGAACATCGTGACCCAGCAGACCGACGATCAGCCGAAGGCCCTCAAACCGGCGCTCGAATCCATGACCCTGCTGGTCGCGGCCGTCATCGTCCACGACGAGGCCACCAACCGCGTCGTCCTTCTCCAGCGCAGCGAGAACGCCAAGTTCGCCCAGGGAATGTGGGACCTGCCGGTCGGCAAGAGCGAGCCGGGCGAGCCCATCACCGAGACGGCGGTCCGTGAGCTTTACGAGGAGACGGGCCTCACGGTGAAGCCCGAGTCCCTCAAGGTCGCTCACATCATCCACGGCGCCTGGGGCATCGAGGCCCCCAACGGCTTCCTCACGGTCGTCTTCGCCGCCCACGAATGGACCGGCGAACCCGAAAACCGTGAACCCCGCAAGCACTCCCAGGTCCGCTGGGTCGACGCAGACGCCATCCCCGAGGAATTCGTGGAGACCACCGCAAGCGCCCTCCGTCGTTACCTGGCCGATGGGCCCCAGGTATCCCTGGACGGTTGGGGCTGACTACCGGCTCGGCAAGAGCACCAAGGAGATACCGATGCCACAATTCGGACACTTGCCCCTTCCAGCGGCTCGATGCTGGCGTGATTGATTCTTTCGCCTCGGTAATCAAGTCCATACGTTGAGTCATGCTTTGCGTTTGATCTGGCGCCGCGCGCTCCCGTGCCACGTCAGGGTGTAATGGGGAACGGGGAGGGGACACATCAGGGATCCGCTGGCGTTTCCGGTGCTTGCCGGAACGGTGCTAACTGAAGCGGTCAGATTCCTGTTCGAACGCGCGAGTGCCGTACTCGACAGGCGGGCCGGGCGTGTCCCAGTCGAAGAGCCGGAGAGACGAGACGATACGTATCGTCTAATCAGTTGCTCACCAGAACAGCGAGGTCCCCCATGGAACGCTTCGTCGACGTCGCCCCCGGCGTGCGCCTCTGGGCGCAGGACCACGGCGCTCCCGACGCCCCCGCCCTGCTGCTCGTCATGGGCGCGCAGGCGTCCGGGCTCGGCTGGCCCGACGAGCTGGTGGAGTTGCTCGCCGCCCGGCACCGCGTGATCCGGTACGACCACCGGGACACCGGCCGCTCCACGTGGGCCTTCGACGACGAGCCCTATCCGCTCACGGCGCTGGCCGAGGACGCCGTGGCGGTGCTGGACGCGTTCGAGGTGGAGCGGGCGCACGTCGTGGGGATGTCGCTGGGCGGGATGCTCACGCAGTTGCTGATCGCCGATCACCCCGAGCGGCTGCTGAGCGCCACGGTGATCGGGACGAACGCTCTCAGCTACGTCCCGTACACCGCCCCGGACGGCACCCGGATCCCGCCCGAGCAGCTCCCCGGCGTCGCCCCGGAGCTGATGGAGCTGTGGTCGCGGCCCGTCGAGGACCACGGCCCGGAGGGCGAGTTGGAGCGCCGGGTCGAACACTGGCGGGCGCTCGGCGGCGGCCGGATCCCGTTCGACGCCGACTACGCCCGCGCATCGGAGCGCCGGATCATCGAGCACACCGGGCACCACCGCGCCGGCACCGCGCACGCCCGCGCCGACTACTCCGGCATGGAGCGCACCGAGCAGCTCGCCCGGACCCACGTGCCCACCCTGGTCGTCTCGGCCCCCGCCGAACCGGTCGCCCCGCCGCCGCACGCCGAGCACCTCGCCCAGGCGATCCGCGGTGCCCGGCTCGTGGAGATCCCCGGCATGGGCCACGCCCTCCCCCGCGAGGTGCACGCCCCGCTCGCCGCCGCGATCCTGGGGCACACCGGCCGGAGCTGAAACCCCGGGCCCGCGTCACCCGCGTCATACCTGAGAGCCACCCCTCAGGTGCACTCCTGAGCGGGACGTCGGCTACCGCCCCTCGTCCATAACTTCTGTACCGGAAGCACCCCAAGGCCCCGGTACGGAAGGACCTCGCCCCATGCCCGACCGCCCGCGCAGACCCCGTCTGCGCCGCGCTCTGCTCGCCGCCCTCGTCACCTTTGCCGTGGCCGTGCCGGTGTCCGGAGCAGCCCGGCCCGCCGCCGTGCCCGCACCCGCGCCGACCGCCCTCGGGCCGCTGCGCGAGACGGGCCCGGCGGGGTTGGCGGAGCGGTACGCGGTGAGCCGGCGGGACATCCGGGCGGCCGGGCGGGCGGCGGAGGCGCACGGGGACCTGAAGCGGGCGGCCTCGCTGCGGGCGATGGCCGCGCCGGGGCGGCAGTTCCTGTCCTTCGACGGGCGCGACGGCGGCCGCGGTACGGAGGTCGTCGGGGAGCTGGTCACGGCCCGGCGGATCGCGGTGCTGGTGCCCGGGGCCGGCGTCGGCCTGGACGCGTACGGGCGGCTGCGGCGCGGGGCGGTGGCGTTGCAGCGCCAGTTGGGCGAGGGCGCGGCCGTGGTCGTCTGGCTGGGGTACCGCTCGCCCGCCACCGTCAGCCCGGCCGCCCTGACCACCGGCCGGGCGGACAGGGCCGCGCCGGGGCTGCGTGCGCTGGTGGCCGGGCTGCGCGCGGTGCGGCCCGCCGCCCGGATCAGCCTGCTCTGCCACTCCTACGGTTCGGTGATCTGCGCCCGGTCCGCGCCGGGGACCTCGGCCGACGCCCTCGTCCTCTACGGCAGTCCCGGAGTCGGGGTCGAGGACGTGGCCTCGCTGCGCACCGGTGGGCGGGTGTGGGCGGGCCGGAGCGGCGGGGACTGGATCGCCCGGGTGCCGCATGTCCGGGTGCGGGTGCCGTTCGTCGCGACGGTGGGGTTCGGGACCGATCCGGTGGCGGAACGGTTCGGGGCCGAGGTGTTCGACGCGGGCGACGGGGGCCACAGCGACTATCTGCTGCCCGGGTCGCGGTCCCTGACGAACCTGGGCCGGATCGTGGCGGGCGCCGAACCGCTGGAGGCCTCCCGTGCGTAAGGACGTGCGCGAACGCAAGGACCTGCGCGGTCTCGTCGCGCGTATCGAGGCCGCCACCCCGCCCGGCCGCGACCGGGCCGTGGACGCCCTGCGGGCCCTGGCGATCCTCGGCGTGGTGGGCGGGCACTGGCTGGTGACCGCGCTGGTCGCGGACAGCGGCACCGTACGCGGGGCGAGCCCGCTGACGTATCTGCCCGAACTCACGCCGGTCTCCTGGGTGTTCCAGACACTCGCGGTGTTCTTCCTGGTGGGCGGGCAGGTGGCGGCGGGGAGTTGGGCCTCGGCTCGGAAGCGGGGTGTGCCGTACGGGCCGTGGGTGGGCGGTCGGCTGGCGCGGCTGTTCCGGCCGGTGGCGGCGGTGCTCATGGTGTGGACGCTCGCGGCGGCCGTCATGCTGATGGCCGGGGTGGGCGAACCGACGGTCCGGGCGCTGGCCAAGCTGGTCTGGTCGCCGCTGTGGTTCCTGCTCGTCTTCGCCGCGCTGACCGCGCTGACACCGCTGGTGGCCCGGCTGCACCCGCTGTGGCCGCTCGTGGTGGTTCTGCACGTCGACCTCGTACGGTTCGGCCTCGGCGGTCCGCCGGAGCTGGGGTGGATCAACGTGGTCGCGGGCTGGCTGGTGCCGTACTGCCTGGGGGCGCTGGTGGCCCGGGGCGGGCTGCGCGGCCGGTGGAACCGTTGGGTGTTGCTGTTCGGCGGGGGCTCGGCGGCCGTCGCACTGGTGCTGTGGGCCGGGTATCCGGCCTCCATGGTCGGCGTTCCGGGCGGCCGGATCTCCAATCTGGACCCGCCGAGCCTGGCCGCCGTGGCGTTCGGCCTGGCGCAGTGCGGGGCGGCGCTGCTGCTGCTCGGGCCACTGCGCCGGGCGCTGCGCAGGCCGGCCGCCTGGGCGGTGGTGGCGGTGGTGAACCTGTCGGCGATGACCGTGTTCCTCTGGCACCAGACCGCGATGATCGTCGTCACGACGAGCGCGCTGCTGATCGCGGACGGCCCGCTGCCTGGGCTGCACACCGTGCCCGACGGCGCCGGCTGGGTGGTCGCCCGGGTGCTCTGGGTGCCGGTGTTCGCCCTGGCACTGCTGGTGTGCTGGGCCGCGTTCCGGGGTTACGAGCAGGGCGGGCGGCGCGGCGGCGGGGGCTCCCTCGTCGTACGGGCGTCCGCACCCGAGCGGAAGGGACACGCGCGTCGTGCCTAGTCTGAGGGCGAGTGGAGCCGAGGGGGCGGTGGGGGCGGTGACGTCATCGAGGGCGGTGCGCCTGCGGGCGGCGGTGCGCCGTGCGCCGCGTGCCCTGTACGAGGAGCTGTGGGCGGCGCCCGCCGACCGGGTGCCCCGCATGGGCGAGCCGGACGCGCCGGTGTGGCGGCCGTCGTTGCTGGTGCTGCTGATCATCGCGGCCGCCTGCTTCGCCGTGCCGCGCACCAACGAACTGACCGTGGACCCGGCCAGCGGGATCAGCGGGTGGGCGGTGCTGGCCGCCCTGGCGCAGTCCGCGGCGCTGGTGGCCGGGATGATCCGGCCGGTGGGGGCCTGGTGGGCGGCGACGGCGCTGTCGGTGACCACCGTCCTGGTCACCGAGTCCGTGATGAGCCCGGACCGGCTGTTCCCCTGGAGCGTCATGGGGATGGTGTTCCAGGGCGGGGCGCTGTTCTTGCTGGCGCTGCGCGTCCCGCTGCGCCGCGCGACGGGAGCGCTGGCCCTCACCCTGCTGGCGGGGGTGGCGCTCACCCTGCACACCACCCAGCGGCACAACATGGACCTCGACCGCTCCGCACCGGTGTTCGTCGTCGCCCTGGTCCTCGGCGCGGCACTGCGCAGCCTGCGCCTGGCCCGTAAGGACCTCGTCGTCCAGGCCGAGCTGACCGTCGAGGAGCGGGCCCGGCGCACCCTGCTGGAGGAGCGCAACCGGATCGCCCGGGAGCTGCACGACGTGGTCGCCCATCACATGTCGGTGATCTCCATCCAGGCACAGGTCGCCCCGCACCTGGTGGAGCACCCCACCGAGGAGCTGCGGGAGAACCTGACCGGCATCCGCGAGAACGCCCTCGAAGCCCTCGCCGAACTGCGCCAGGTGCTGGGCGTCCTGCGGTCGGAGGACGCGCCGGCGCAGAGCACGCGTCACGCCCCGCAGCCCGGCCTCGACCGGCTGGGCGAGCTGGTCGCCACCGTGCGCTCGGCCGGTCTCGCCGTCACCGTCTCCACCACCGGCGAACCCCGCCCCCTGTCGCCGGGCGTCGAGCTGTCCGCGTACCGCATCGCGCAGGAGGCGCTGAGCAACGTGATGCGCCACGCGCCCGGTGCGAGCGCCGAGGTGGCGATCGGTCACCGGTCCGCCGGGGTGACCGTCCGGGTCGTCAACACCCCGCCGGACCGCCCGGCCGCCCCCTCCCCCGGGGCGCGTCACGGTCTGCTCGGGATGCGCGAGCGCACCGCGATGCTCGGCGGCGAGCTCGCCACCGGGCCTACTCCCGACGGCGGCTGGGAAGTCACCGCCATCCTGCCCGCCACCGGAACCACCGAGGACCTTCCATGACACCGCCCATCCGCGCCGTGATCGCCGACGACCAGATGATGGTCCGCCAGGGCTTCACGGTCCTGCTGAACGCCGAGCCGGACATCGAGGTCGTCGGGCAGGCCGTCAACGGGCTCGACGCCGTCGCCAAGGTCGACGAACTCGCCCCGGACGTCGTGCTGATGGACATCCGGATGCCGGAGCTGGGCGGCATCGAGGCGACCCGGCGGATCACCTCCCCCGAGGGCTCGACGGTGAAGGTGCTCGTCCTGACCACTTTCGACCTCGACGAGTACGTCTACGAGGCGCTGCGCGCGGGGGCGTCCGGCTTCCTGCTGAAGGACGCCTCCGCCGATGAACTCGCCCATGCGGTGCGGGTGGTGGCGGCGGGCGACGCGCTGCTCTCGCCGAACATCACCAAGCGGCTGATCGTGGAGTTCTCCCGGACGGCCGGGGCCCCGCGCCCGCCGCTCAAGGAGCGGATCGGGGAACTGACGGAGCGCGAGACGGAGGTGCTGACGCTGATCGCGGGCGGCCTGTCGAACGCGGAGATCTCCCGGCAGCTCATCGTGGCGGAGCAGACGGTGAAGACCCATGTGGGCCGGATCCTGGTCAAGTTGGGGGTCCGCGACCGGACCCAGGCGGCGGTGTTCGCGTACGAGTCGGGGCTGGTGCGCCCGGGCGGGATCTGACCGCCCGGGCCCGGCGCCCGGCGCGTTTCGTAGGATCGGCTCCGTGACGACGGGGAACGGGGCAGGAACAGAGAGCGGCGGAGCGGTGGCGCCCACCGAGATCGAGCGCGCGCTGTCCGCGGCGGTCGCCGGCGGCAGCGTCGACGCGGTGGTGGAGGTGCTCGCGCGGACCCGGCTGTACGTGCTCGTCGCCCGGCTGCACGCGGACATCCCGGGCTGGACGGCCCCGCTGCCCACGATCCGCGACGAGGCCACCCGGCGGGCCTGCGTCCCGGTCCTGACCCAGGGGGTGCTGCCGCCCTGGCACCCGGAGTGGGTGTTCCGCGAGGTGAGCCTCGGCGAGCTGGCCCGGACCTGGCCGTACGACGTGCGCCGGCTCGCGGTGAACCACGGCACCCCGTTCGCGGCGATGGTCGAAGCCCGGCCCAAGCACCTGAAGGCGTGGCTGAAGGCCGACGAGCACTCCGGCGGGGCCCAGCGGAGTGTCCTGCTCACCGACACCGGCGGGCCGCTGCACGGGCCGCTCGCCCACGGGCTGGCGCTCGGCGCCCATCTGGCCGTCACCAACGGCCTGATCTGGAACCGGCTCGGTGCCGTCTACGAGAACTACGCGACCGACCGGGCCCGGCTGCGCAGCCCGTGGGGCATCCCGCACCGCGCCGAGTACCGCGACCGCCTCGCGTCACTGATGAAGAACCAGCTGGTCGGGCGCGTCCAGGAAGCCGTCCTGCGCACCCGGCACACCCTGGCGAACCGGCTGGGACGCACGCCGACGCGCGAGGAGTGGTCGGAGGCGGTGACCCGTGCCTTCGCCGCGCGCGACGCCGACGACCGCGCGGTGGCGGACCGGGCGCTGCGGTACGTCGCCCTGTTCGAGGAGAAGTTCCGGGCCGACGGCGTGCTCGCCCCGGACGGTCGCGTCGACACCCTGGCCGCCTTCGACCTCGGCCGGGCGGTCAACGTCGTACGGCTCGCGCTCGGCGCCCGGTACGGCGATCCGCACGAGGCCGAGCAGGACGTCCTGCGGGTCGGCGAACTCGCCAGGGCGGCCTACTCCTCGTGGGCGGACTTCTCCCTCGGCTACCTCATGGCCAGGGTGGTCCACCGGGCCGAGGACGACGGCCCGGAGGCGGCGGAGCCCACGTACCGGCAGTCGCTCGCCGAGCACCGCGTGCTGACCCAGGACCCCACCAGCCCTTACCGGAACATCCCCTGGTCATGAACCCGAACCTTCCCCCCGCGCCCCCGGCCCCCTGGACCCCCGCCCCCTGGGTCCCGCCGTCCGAGACCGAGCAGCTCCTCCACGAGGCGGCGCTGCGCGGCGACGTACGGGCCCAACTGGCGGCGCTGGCCGGGGCCGAGCTGTACATCCCGGCACCGCGCGCCGAGGTGGACGCTAAGCCGGACACCATCACCTGGCGCGCGCACCACGACCCGGCCGGCTTCGTCTGCCGGCCGGTGCTCACCCGGGGCATGCTGCCCGCGTGGCATCCGGACTGGGTCTTCCACGGGGTCTCGCTGCGGTGGGCCGCCGAGTTCGGCTGGTCCGACCCGCGCGTGCTCCTCGGGGTGAACGTCGGGACGCCCGGCCAGCTGCTGCTGCCCACGGGCCCGACGGACCTGGCGCTGTGGCAGCGCGCGTACGCGGAGAACGACCGTCTCCCCGAGAACCGGCTGCTCGCACTGCGCCACGGAGCGCTGCACGGGCCGTTGGCGTACGGGCTCGCCTGCGGGGCACACCTGGCGATCGGGAACGCGGTGCCGTGGAACGAGGTCGGCACGGTCTACCGCGAGTACACCACCGAGCGGGATCTGCTGCGCGAGTCCTGGGGCATCACCGGCCATGCCGAGTGGCGCAAGCAGGTGGACGCCCTGCTGGACGCCCGCAACAGCCCGCCGGAGCCGGACTTCGTGCTGCGCACCCGCGACCAGCTGGCGTCCGCGCTGGGCGAGTTGCCCTCGGCCGATCTGTGGCGCGAGACCGCGGCGGGCCACGCCCAGGACCTGGGGGCGGACTCCGGCACGGTCAAGGGCATCGAGGAGCTCGTGCGCCGGATCATGCGCTACGAGGCCCGGTTCCGCGCGGACGGGCTGCTGCCGCCGGACGGCCGGGTGCACACGACGGTCGCCTACGACTACGGGCGGGCGGTGAACCTGGCGCGCTGGGGGCTGGCGGCGCGCTACTGCGCCCCCGCCGACGCTGAGCAGGCGATCGTCTACGCCGGGGCGCTGAGCAAGTCGGCCCACCGCTCCTGGGAGGAGTTCTCGGCGGGCTACTCGCTGGGGCGGGTACTGCGGTTCGACGAGGAGGAGTACGGGCCGTTCTACGAGAAGAACGTCCTCGCCCACCGTCTGCTGGCGGAGAGCGAGGGCAGCCCGTGGCGTCACATCCCGTGGCGGTGAGGCGAGGCCTCCCGGTCAGCCGCCGGGCAGCAGGTGCCGGTAGCTGTCCGGGTTCTCCACCAGGAACTGGGCGAAGCTCTTCGCCGGGTGGCCGGTGAGCGTGGGCACCGCGTCGGAGACGGCGGCCAGTTCCCCGTTCGCGATCGCCTCGTACGAGGTGACCCAGCCGGCCACCTCCCAGTCCTCGGCCCCGTAGCCGGCCCGGGACGCGTAGGCCTCCTCGCAGGTCTCGGGGACGTAGGCCACGGGGCGTCCGGTGACCCGGCTCAGCTCCTCGGCCGCCTCGGCGAGGGTGAACGCCTCGGGTCCGGTGAGGTCGTAGACCCGGTCGTCGTGGTCCGTTCCCTCGTCCAGCAGCACGGCCGCCGCCGCGTCGGCGATGTCGTCGTGGGCGACGGCCGCCACCCGTCCGTCGCCGCCCGGCCCGCGCAGCAGGCCGTCGGTGCCGGCCATCGCGGGCAGCCCCGCCAGGTACCAGTTGTCGCGCAGGAAGGTGTGGCGCACCTCGGCGGTACGGATGTGGGCCTCGGTGTCCCAGTGGTCGCGGGCGAAGGTGAACGTGGCGTCGGGGGCGGCCCCTTGGAAGGACACGTACACGATCCGCTCCACGCCCACCGCCACGGCGGCGTCGATCGCCGTGGTGTGCTCGCGGACCCGGTAGGGGCTCTCGTGGGCGGAGACCAGGAACAGGGTGTGGGCCCCGTCGAGGGCCCGGCGCATGGCCTCCCCGTCGCCGTAGCGGGCGGCGGGCGCGTGGTCGGCGCCGGGCAGGTCGGGCAGCCGGTCGGGGTCGCGGCCGAGGAGCCGTACGGGTACGCCGGTCCGGGCGAGCCGCCGGGCGACCCGGCCGCCGACCGCTCCGGTCGCTCCGGTCACCGCGGTGAGGGGGCCGATCACTGGGTTCCTCTTCCTCTCGTAGTTCACCGTGCCAGGGGTTCTCCGCGCCAGGGCCGCACCTCCACGACCGCGCCCACCGGGAGCGGTCCGTAGAGGTGCGGGAACTCCTCGCCGCCCGGCTCCATCGCCTCGTACCGGACGGGGTCGACGAGCCGGGCGGGGTCGACGACCAGGACCACGAGGTCCCGGTCGCCGTCCCCGTACAGCATCCGGGCCACACCAGGGAGCTGGTGGGGCAGCGAGAGGTGGATGAAGCCCTCCTCCTGGAGGGTGCGGCCGCGGGTGGACATCTCGTACGTCCCTGTCCCGCGGGCCGCCTCCCACAGAGGTGCTTCGGCGAGGTGGAGCAGCGGTTCGGTCGGCGGTTCGTTCATCGAACCACGCTAGCGGGCGTTGCTCCGGGTCTGCTGGAAGGTGCGGCGACGAGCCCTGCGCGTGGCCAGGAGGACCGTGCCGCCGGCGGCCACCAGCGCTGCCGGGATGGACCCGATGACCTATTCGCCGCCCCGGGAGCCGCCCGGCAGCGGATCGGCACCCGCGGCCGGGGCCAGCACGCCCACCATCGCCGCGGCCGTGGCCACTGTCACTGCCGCCCGGACTGCGTTGCCGCGCCTGCGCGCCTTCTGTTCCATGCCGCGCAATATGCATGGTTAACACTTAGTCAGTTCGCATGACACGCCGCCCTTGTCCTGTTGCGTAGGCCTATAGGAGGTTCATTCGGTGCGACACGCACCGGAAAGCGACGGGTCGAGAGCCAGCAGCTTCGCCTCCAGCCGGGGGTCGAGGCCGACGGGCGGCCGGTCGGGGCGCTGGGGTGCCGAGCCGCCCCGGGCGCACAGCCAGGCCCAGGTGTCCGCGACGGTCTCCCCGACCGGGCGGCAGCGCAGCCCCGCCGCGTACGCCCTGGTGTGGTCACCCCGGTGGAGCGTGTCGTACAGCTCGCCCGGCGGCAGCCAGACCGGCAGGTCGCTCCAGGGCTCGACCCCGGCGGCCAGCAGGACCTCCGGATCGGTCCAGCGCAGCTCGGCGTCGGCCCCGGTGGCCGCCACGCAGGCCGCCAGCAGCTCTCCCATGGTCGTGTGGCCGGGGCGGCTGACGGTGTTGTACGCGCCGTGCAGCCCGCCCGCCGCCGCGTCCAGGAGCCACTCCGCCAGGTCCCGGGCGTCGATGTACTGGAGCTCCGCTTCGGGCCGGCCTGGGGCGATCACCGGTCCGCCCCGGGCGATCCTGGACAGCCACCAGGGCAGCCGGCCGATGTTCTCCCCGGGGCCGATGATCAGCCCGGCCCGCGCCAGCAGGGCCCGGTCCCCGAAGGCGTCGAGGGCGGCCAGCTCGCCGCCGCGCTTGGCCCGGTCGTACGGCACGTCCCCGCCGTCGTCGGGTGAGGCGCCGGTCACCAGTGGGCCGTCCTCGTCGAGCCCGGCGGCGGCCGGGTAGGCGTACACCGAGCGGCTGGACACGTAGGTGAAGTGCCCGGCGCGGCCGGACAGCAGCCGGGCGGCGTCCCGGACGGCGGACGGCGCACCACTCCAGGTGTCGACGACCAGGTCCCAGGTCCGGTGCCGCTCCGCCAGCGGCGCGAGTCCGGCCGCGCCCGCGGTCCGGTCCCCGGTCAGCGCGCTCACGCCGGGCGGGGGTGCGTGGTGGCCGCGGTGGAACACCGTGACGTCCCAGCCCCGCTCCAGCCCCGCGTCGGTGACCGCCCGTCCGACGAACTCCGTACCGCCCAGCATCAGAAGCCTCATGGGATCACCCTGCCCACCGGAAGGGGGCGGGGGAACGCCCGCACGCTGTCAGCAGAACGGGGAACTTCCCGGCGCGGGCGGAAGGGCCAAGGGGTCAGGGCGTGCGGGCCAGTGGGGAGCGGTGGCGCAGCAGCCACTCGTGGTAGCCGCTCGCCCGTCGCGCCGCGTCCCGGTAGGCGTCCTCCAACTGCGCGTACACCACCTCGATGTCCGTGCCGGGCCGGGACACCAGGATCAGCCGTACCGCGAGCGGGTCACCCAGCAGCGGGCGGATCACCATGTCATCGCGCGGGCCCGACGTCGGCTGGCAGGGGGCGACGGCCTCGCCGAGCACGACGAGGGTGGCGGCGGTGAGGTAGTCGCCGTGCAGGACCGGCGGGTTCAGTCCGGCGGCGCCGAGCACCCGGCGCACCCCGTCCCACTCGCCGTCCACCGTCGGGTCGACCATCCACGGGTCGCCCGCCAGGTCCCCGAGTTCCACCACTCGGCGGCGGGCGGCCGGGTGGTCCCGGGAGAGCGAGATGAACTGCGGTTCCCGGTCCACGAGGACGCGCCGGTCCAGGCCCTCCGGCAGTGCGAGCGGGCAGCCCTCCACCTCGTGCACGAAGGCGACGTCCAGGCGGCCCGCCTCGACCGAGCGCAGCAGCGCGTGGGCGGAGACGTCGACCCGCAGGGAGATGTCGGTGCCGGGCAGGGCGACCCGCAGCCGGCGCAGCCAGCCGCCGATGACCCGGCTCGCGGTGGAGCCGATGCGCAGCCGGGAGCCGCGGGGCCGGGCGGCCTCGGCCTCCGCCAGCGCCTCGGCGACCAGGTCGCTCATGCCGTCGACGAGAGGGCGGGCCCGGCTCAGGACGGCCCGCCCCAGGGAGGTCGGCCGACAGCCGGTGCGTTCGCGTCGGAAGAGTTCGGCGCCGAGCACGTTCTCGATCCGCCGGAGCTGGGTGGTCAGGGAGGGCTGGCTCACGCCGAGGCGACGGGCCGCCTGATGCAGGCTGCCCGCGTCGGCGATGGCGCACAGCGCCCTGAGGTGCCTCACCTCCAGCTCCATGCAGCGGAGACTATGACCGCCGGCCGCCGCGCACCAGACGTCGCAACCCCACCAAACGACGGCAATTCAGGGAGTGTTGGGTTCAGGATCATGTGACGATGCCGTGGACGTGACGTGCACATGGCATGCCGACGGGCTGCTGACGTGCGCGAAGAGTGGAACGGGGCGGGGATAGCGCGGCGCTATCGCCGTTCGGCATCATCCCCGGCGACTGTGCGCTGCACCACACTCTTCCCCGTACCGCCCCACGCCTTGTCCGCACAACGGACACCCCCACGGCGCGGGTTCGATCGGACAGGTAGGAGAAATCCCCCCATGAGACACCTCAGGACCGCCGTCGCCACCGCCGCCGCCGGGCTCGGCCTCGTCGCCGCGCTGGGCACCGCACCCGTCGTCGCCGCCGCTCCGGCCCCTGCCGCCTCCACCACCACCATCGCCGCGTACAACGGCTCGGGCGAGAACGCCGCCGCGAACCGCGCGTTCCTCGACGCGGTCATGAAGTCCGTCGCCGAGAAGCGCGCCGCCAACCCGGGCGCCAAGGCCGTCACGGTGACCTACAACGCGTCGAACGCGCCGTCCTTCCGCGGCCAGATAGCCAACAGCACGCGGATCTGGAACAGCTCGGTCTCCAACGTCCGGCTCCAGGAAGGCTCCAGCGCCGACTTCACGTACCGCGAGGGCAACGACCCGCGCGGCTCCTACGCGAGCACCGACGGCCACGGCCGCGGGTACATCTTCCTGGACTACGCCCAGAACCAGCAGTACGACTCGACCCGCGTCACCACGCACGAGACCGGTCATGTGCTCGGCCTGCCGGACAACTACTCCGGGCCGTGCAGCGAGTTGATGTCCGGCGGCGGCCCCGGCCCGTCCTGCACCAACGCCAACCCGGACGCCGCCGAGCGTGCCCGGGTGAACCAGCTGTGGCAGAACGGCCTGGCCGCGCTCGCCCGCTCCGCCTCCTGACACCGGGACGCACCAGCAGCTGTGGCCGGCCGGTCCCGTGTCCCGCGACCGGCCGGCACCCCCCACACGACAGAGGGCCGTTCCGCTCGCGGAACGGTCCTCTGCGTGCCCACCCGACGCCTCCCCCTGTCAGGCGTCGAGTTCGCCACGGACGAGGGCCAGCAGTTCGTCCTCGGTCATGCCCAGGTCCCGGGCGTCCGCGACCGCCTCGCGGACCCGCTCCAGCAGCCGGGCCCGCTGCGGCGAGGCGCCCGCGGTGATCGCCGCGCCCCGGCCGCGCCGCAGTTCGATGAGCCCTTCCTCACGCAGCCGCTGGTAGCCGCGCAGCACTGTGTGGACGTTCACGCCGAGGGACTCGGCGAGCACCCGGGCGGCGGGCAGCCGCTCGCCCGGGGCCACCGCGCCCTCGGCGACCGCACGCCGGACCGAGGCGGCGATCTGGTCCCCGAGCGGAACGGTGGACGTCGGATCGACCCGGAAGAGCATGGTCAGCCCCCCGCCCGCTGCCGGTCGAGCAGCGTGTTGAGCAGGGCCGCGCCGGTGGCCGAGTCGCGCACGGTGACGGCGAACTCGCGCCCGTTCCTCAGGCTGATGACGATGGCCTCGCCCGAGCGGGTGATGACACCGCTGCGCTCGGGGCGGATGCGGTAGCCCCATCCGCCGAACTCCGCGAGGGCGTTGACGGGGCGGCTGTCCGCCCCCTCCATCCGCTCCAGCGGCACCCGCACCCGGGGCCGGGGCAGCAAACCGGAGACGGTGAGGCCACGCCGGTCCACGGTCACGTGGGGGCGGCAGAAGGTGGCCGTCACCAGGGCGAGGAGCAGCAGCGGCGCCCCGACGAACCAGCTCTGCTCCCGGCCGACGGTGACGCCGGCCGCCAGGAACACCAGCACGGCGATCGGCGCCCACCACGCGCCGACCCCGCGCGCCCAGCTGGCCACTTCGCCGTCGGCGAGCGTGATCCGCTCCCGGACGGCCGAGTCGCCGTCGCGTGGATCCTCGGGGACGGGGACGAGCCGGGTCAGCAGCAGGCCGAGGGCTCCGGCGACGGCGGCCGCCCCGAGGGCCACGGCGATGTGCCGGAGCGGAAAGCCGTCGGCCGGGCCGCCCTCGGGGGCGTCCACGTTGACGAACAGGACGGCGACCAGCAGATAGCCGAGGAACGCGGCGACGCCGAAGCCTCCGCCGGTGAACCAGCGGTGGGCGCGGCCGTGGAGCTTGCCGCTGACCGCGATGAAGGCCCACAGGGCGCCGAGCGCGAGCAGCGCCAGGACCGCGTAGAGCAGATAGGCGGTGGAGCCCGTGTACCCGTCGGCGGTGCCACCGGCGTCGAAGTGGACGGCCAGCCGGTCGGGCAGGCGGTCCTCGACTGCGGCGTAGAGGGTGAGGTCGATGAGGAGAGCGAGCACAAAGGGCAGGGCGGCGAGCGTTGCGCGGCCAAGGTTCTTGCTTGTCATGGAAAACCTCCGTTGTTCGCATGTTAGTAGAACAATGAGGCGGAGGCAACGGGATGACGCGCGTCCGCCCCGTACCGGCATGCGGTACGGGGCGGACGCGAGCGGTTTCGGCCGTGGCGGGAGGTCCCGGACCGGTCAGGCGTGTTCCAGCGGGAAGGCTCCCCGATGTCCGGTGCCCGCGCCGTCGGCCGGGCGCACCTCGAACTCGCGGCAGCTCCAGATCTCCTGGACGAACCCGGACCGCCGGTCCCACAGGTCCAGGACGTCGTCCTCGCCCGCCGAGTCCCGGTAGGCGTCCTTGGCCCCCCGGAAGCAGGCGAGACCGCCGGAAAGGCCCCTGCCGGGGGCCGGGAAGTAGTCGGAGAAGGCGCAGGCTATGCAGGCCTGGATCCGGACCTCGTCCGGGAGGATCCGCTGGACGGCGGCCAGGGCCACGGCGAAGTCCCGCTCGGCGCGGGCCGATTCGTACACCGCACCGTCCAGGTGGAGGGCGAGGTGGAGGTCCGGGTCGACCCGGCGCAGGGAGAGCAGGCAGCTGAGCGTGGCGTGGCGGAGCGTGCCCGCGACGACGACGGGCAGCGGCAGGTCCCACTCCAGTACGCAGTCGGTGAGCGCACCGTCCGCGAGGGCGAACATCCCGCTCTCCGGCGGCGTGCCGGCGACCGGCCCCAGGTCGTCGAAGCTCTCACCCTCGAAGTCGACGCCCCTGATCCGGATCCGGAGCCGCTGTCCGTCCGTGGTGAGAACGACGGCGTCGGAACCCTTGTTGTCCCGGTACCAGCCGGCCCACGACTCATCTGTCATGAGCAGGGACTGTAGCCCCTGCCCCGGAGGGACTCCGTACCACCCTCCGTTGTCGTTCAACTGGCCTGGGGTTCGCGCCACATGGGATACATGGGCGGGCCGTCCGGCAGGTCGACGGTGCGGCCGAGGAAGCGGAATCCGAGCCGCTCGTACAGCGCCCGGCTCCGGCCGCTGCTCGCCTCCAGATACGCCGGCAGCCCTTCCCGGTCGCAGCGCTCAAGCTCCGCTCCGATCAGCTCCGCGCCGATGCCCTCCCCCTGGCGGTCGGGGGAGACGCCGATCATCAGCAGGTATGCGTGCGCACGGTCGTGCGGGTGTACGGCGCCGGTGAGCCTGCCCACCAGTTCACAGCGCTCGTTGTCGGGGTCGGCGGTCCGCCGCATCAGCGCGGGCGTGGGGTCCTCCTCCTCGGGGGCCCCGGCGGGCACCGGCAGCCACAGGGCCACCGCGGCCCCGTCCTCGGCGATGTCGACACGACCCTCGGCGAGGGCGACGTCGACGAAGACGCCGAGGAACGCGCCGTGCACCGCGCGTCGGTGCGCCTCCTCGGGGAACACCCAGCCGCTGACCGGGTCGTCGTGGAACGCCTCTTCCATGACCGAGACGACCAGCTCCCGGTCCTGCTGCCGCGCCCGCTGAATCCGTATGCCCATGACCGGCTGCCGCCCTTCCGTTCCGCTTTCCCTCAACCGACTCGCGGAATACTAGAGTTGAGAAGGCGGCACTGGTCACGCGAGGTGGGTCAGCTGGTCCGGCGGGTGACGAATTCGGCCAGCGCCAGCAGGTCCCCCGCCGCGCTCGGATCGGGAACCGCCCGGGATAGGTGGTGGACCGCGCGGGCCATCCGGTCGGCCGCGCAGACCTGGGCCCAGTCCCGGCCGCCGGCCCGGTCCACCGCGTCGGCCGCCCGGTTCACCTCACCGGAAGTGGTCATGGGCCCCCGGTAGAGCGCCGCGAGCTCCGTGGCGGCCGGGGTGCCCGAGGTGAGGGCGGCGACCACGGGCAGCGACTTCTTGTGGGCGGCCAGGTCGGCCCCGACGGGTTTGCCGGTGCGGTCCGGGTCGCCCCAGATGCCGATCAGGTCGTCGATGAGCTGGAACGAGAGCCCCGCCTCCCGTCCGAACCCGTCCATCGCGCGGACGGCCCGGTCCGCCGCCCCGGCGTAGAGGGCGCCGAGCGCACAGGCGCAGCCGAGCAGGGCGCCGGTCTTGGCGGTCGCCATGGCGAGGCATTCGTCGAGGGTGACCTCGTCGGGGCCGCGCTCCTCGAAGGCGCAGTCCGCCTGCTGGCCCGCGCACAGCTCGATGACGCAGGAGGAGAGGCGGGCGGTGGCGCGGGCTGCGGCCGGGTGCGGGTCCTCGGCGAGCAGCCGCTGGGCGAGGGCGAGCATGGCGTCGCCGGTGATGATGGCGTCCGGGATGCCGAAGACCGCCCAGGCGGTGGGCCGGTGCCTGCGGGTGGTGTCCTCGTCGATGACGTCGTCGTGGAGCAGGGTGAAGTTGTGGGCGAGCTCGACGGCGACGGCGGCCCGGACCGCGCGCTCCGGATCGCCGCCCAGCGCACGGGCGGCGGCCAGCACGAGGGCCGGCCTGATGGCCTTGCCGGCCTGGCCGGCGGCAGGGGTTCCGTCGGCGTTCTCCCAGCCGAAGTGGTACATCGCGATCCGGCGTATGCCGCCGGGCAGCGACTCCACGGCCGATCGCAGCTGCGGGTCGACGACCGCACGGGTGCGCTCCAGGAGCGCCGCGGCCTCGTGCCCTTCCGTCGTTGCGTCCGTACTGGTCATGGTCACGGTCACTCCCTGGGGCGAGGTGATGGATGCGGGCCCCCGGGGTGACTCGGGGTCAGCGCCAGCGGCTGACCTCGACGTTCTCCAGCACTCCGAGGGCGTCCGGTACCAGGATGGCGGCGGAGTAGTACGCCGTCACGAGGTAGGAGATGATCGCCTGCTCGTCGATGCCCATGAAGCGGACCGAGAGGCTCGGCTCGATCTCGTCAGGGATGCCGGTCTGCTGGAGGCCGACGACGCCCTGCTCGGCCTCGCCGGTCCGCATGCAGATGATGGACGTGGTGCGGGCGTCGGTGACGGGGATCTTGTTGGACGGGAAGATCGGCACCCCACGCCAGGCGGGCACGTGGTGGCCGCCGATGTCGACGCTCTCCGGGAGGAGTCCGCGCCGGTTGCACTCGCGGCCGAAGGCGGCGATGGCCTTCGGGTGGGCCAGGAACAGCTTCGATCCGCGGCGGCGCGAGAGCAGTTCGTCCATGTCGTCCGGGCTGGGCGCCCCGTCGTGCGGCTGGATCCGCTGCCCGTAGTCGCAGTTGTTGAGCAGCCCGAACTCCCTGTTGTTGATCAGCTCGTGCTCCTGACGCTCGCGCAGCGCCTCGACCGTGAGCCGCAACTGCTGCTCGGTCTGGTTCATCGGCTGGTTGTAGAGATCGGCGACCCTGCTGTGCACCTTCAGCACCGTCTGCGCGACGCTCAGTTCGTACTCGCGCGGGGCCGCGTCGTAGTCGACGAAGGTGTGCGGGACGACCGCCTCCCCCACATGGCCGGCGGAGACGTCGATCGCCGCCTCGCCGAAGTGGTTGGTCCGCTGATGCGGGATGGAGAGCAGACCCGCGAGATGGCCGCGCAGCGATTCGGCGCGCTCCGCGAGGTTGTACACATCGGCACGGCTCAGGCTGAGGAGCGTGCACGGGGTGACCGCGCGGGCGGTGTACTCCCAGGTGGCGCCGCCGTCGACCAGGCTCTGGTCGCCGAAGTACGCGCCGTCGGCGAGGACTCCGAGCTCCGTCTCGTCGCCGTAGGGTCCGGCTCCGATCTTCTCGACCTTTCCGTGCGCCAGCAGGAAGACCCGGTCCGCCGCGTCCCCCGAGGCGGCGAGCACCTCCCCCGCGGCCACGTCCCGCTGCTCGCACCTGCGGGCGAGCTCGGCGAGGACCTCCTCGTCCCCGAAATCACGCAGAGCGGGCAGTTCCCCCAGCTCGGCGGGGATCACGGCCACCCGGTCCCCGGTCTGGACGAACGTCACCCGGCCGTCACCGACCGCATAGCTGAGCCGACGGTTCACCCGGTACGTACCGCCCTGCACCTGCACCCACGGCAGCATCTTCAGCAGCCACCGTGAGGTGATCTCCTGCATCTGCGGCGCGGTCTTGGTGATCGTCGCGAGGTTCCGCGCAGCTTCCGTCCCCAGACTCTGCTGCGGCGGCGCCTGCGTGTCCCGAACCTCTTCACCAACGGACATCCGACGTCCTTTCGATCATGGGCTGACCTGCATGCAGAAGCCTTTCAGCAGGAGGACGTGCCCGCTATTACACAAAAGAGTGCGACTGATCCGCCTTCGAGTGGGGCACGTTGACCCCCGTCGCCGGGCGGACCGCTTAATTTGCATCTTTCATGCCACTTATCTACCCTGAGCCCATGCGGTTGACGAGATTCACCGACGTGGCACTCCGCGTCCTCATGCGACTGGCGGTCGCCGAGGGCCAGGAGCCGCCGACCACCCGCGAGGTGGCGGCCACCATGCGGGTCCCGTACACGCACACCGCGAAGGTCGTCGCCCGGCTCCAGCACCTCGGCCTCCTCGACGCCCGTCGCGGCCGGGGCGGCGGGCTCACCCTCACCTCCGCCGGCCGCTCCGTGCCGATCGGCTCGCTGGTGCGGGAGCTGGAGGGGCCGGAGGAGGTCGTCGAGTGCGAGGGCGACACCCCCTGCCCGCTCCGCTCCGCCTGCCGGCTGCGCGGGGCCCTGCGCGGAGCCCAGGAGGCCTTCTACGCGGCACTGGACCCGATCACCGTCACCGACCTCGTCGCCTCCCCCACCGGCCCGCTCCTGCTGGGCATCGGCAGCGGCCCCCCGCCCGACTGAACCCGCCCACGGCTCACCCCTCCGCCCGCCTCTGCCGCCCGGACACACCCGCGCGCACCGACGGGCCGCCCTTCGCCCGTAAATACGCATCCAGCACTCCAATAAGGAGCCTTTTCATGCTCTCCGACCGGTCCACCGCCACCGTCCGCGCCACCCTCCCCGCCGTCGGCGCGGCCATCGGGGACATCGCCGACCTCTTCTACGAGAAGCTCTTCGCCGCCCACCCCGAGCTGCTGCGGGACCTGTTCAACCGGGGCAACCAGGCCTCCGGCGGTCAGCGTCAGGCGCTCGCCGGGTCCATCGCCGCCTTCGCGACCCAACTGGTGGAGCGGCCCGGCACCCGGCCCGACGTGATGCTGGACCGGATCGCCCACAAGCACGCCTCGCTCGGAGTGACCCCGGAGCAGTACAAGGTGGTGCACACCCATCTGTTCGCGGCCATCGCCGACGTCCTGGGCGACGCGGTCACCCCGGAGGTCGCCGCCGCCTGGGACGAGGTCTACTGGCTGATGGCGGGCTCCCTGATCGCCATCGAGGAGCGCCTCTACGCGCAGCAGGGCGTCCTGGCGGGCGATGTGTGGCACAGCTGGGAGGTCACCGCCCGGGTCGAGGAGACCGAGGACGTCGCCACCTTCCTGCTGCGCCCCGCCGATGACACGCCCCCGCCCGCCTTCCGGCCCGGCCAGTACGTCTCCGTACAGGTCGAACTCCCGGACGGGGCCCGCCAGATACGCCAGTACAGCCTCTCCTGCGCCCCCGGCTCCCGGCTGCGGTCGATCACCGTGAAGCACGTACGCGGCCAGGACACCCCCGACGGCGAGGTCTCCCGGCACCTGCACGAGCACACCCGCGCGGGCGACCTGCTGCGCGTCTCCGTCCCCTACGGGGACCTGGTGCTCGACCACCTGGACGCGCCCCTGCTGCTGGCGTCGGCGGGCATCGGCTGCACCCCCATGCTGTCGATGCTGGAGTACCTCGCACAGGAGGGCCACGGGGGTCCGGTCACCGTGGTGCACGGCGACCGCTCACCGGCCGACCACGCCCTGCGCACCGACCACCTCCGCCTGACGGAGAAGCTCCCGGACGCCGAGGCGCACTTCTGGTACGAGACCCCGGAGGCCGGGCACCCCGTGAACCGCACCGGCCTCGTCGACCTGGACGGCATCACCGTACGGCCGGGCACGCACGCCTATCTGTGCGGCCCGCTCCCCTTCATGCGGGCCGTCAGGACCCGGCTGCTGGAGGCGGGGGTCCGGCCGGCCGACATCCACTACGAGGTGTTCGGCCCGGACCTCTGGCTGGCAGCTTCCTGAAGAGGCATGGGCCCGGGGAGGCGACAATGGCCGGGTGAACCGCCCGCCCCGCCTCGACGCCCTCCTGAAGCCCGACGTGCCGTCTTTGTTGCACGAGGTTCAGGACGAGCGCTTCGCACGGCGGGGCGTTCGGCTGCTCCTCAAGCGGGACGACCTGATCCACCCCGACCTGCCGGGCAACAAATGGCGCAAGCTCGTCCTCAACCTGGAGGCCGCCGCCGGACGCACCGTGCTCACGTTCGGCGGCGCGTACTCCAACCACCTCCGGGCCACCGCGGCGGCCGGGCGGCTGCTCGGGTTTCCCACCATCGGCGTCGTCCGCGGCGACGAGCTGGCCCGCCGGCCGCTCAACCCGTCGCTCGCCCGGTGCGCGGCCGACGGCATGCGCCTGCACTTCCTGGACCGCACGACGTACCGGGCGAAGGCCTCCCCCGAGGTCCTGGAGGGGCTGCTGAGCCTGTACGGGGACGTGGAGGTCATACCGGAGGGCGGCAGCAACGCGCTGGCCGCACAGGGCTGTACGGCGCTGGGACGCGAGCTCGGCGGGGAGAGCGATGTGGCGGCCGTGGCCTGCGGGACCGGCGGCACCCTGGCCGGGCTCGCCGGCGGCCTGGCCCCCGGGCAGCGGGCGCTGGGCGTCCCGGTGCTGCGCGGCGGCTTCCTCGGACCGGCCGTGGAGCGGCTCCAACACGAGGCGTTCGGCGCCCCGTCCGGCAACTGGTCACTGGAGGAGCGCTTCACCTTCGGCGGCTACGCCCGCTCCACCCCGGAGCTGGAGGCCTTCGCCACGGACTTCGAGGACCGGCACGGGCTGCCCGTGGAGCGCGTCTACGTCGCCAAGCTGCTGTTCGCGCTGACCGCACTGGCCGAGGAGGGGGCGTTCGAGCCGGGTGCCCGGGTGGCCGCCGTGATCACCGGAACCCCGGACGCGCCGCCGCCTCAGGAGTCGTCCGCCTCCCGGTAGGCGGCCTCCTCCAGATCCAGCCGGCGCAGCGGCGTACGCATCATCTCGTCGCCGATCCGCCGCTCGTCCCGAAGCCGGACGAAGACCTCGCGCTCGGCCTAGGGCGTGTACCCCACGGAGAGCAGGGTGACCGGCCGGACGTCGGCCCGCAGGTCCCGGTAGGAGCTGTCCAAGGCCGCCGTGTGGAGCAACGGCGGAAGCACCACGTGCGCGTCCAGGTGGTACGTCGGGACGCCCGGCAGACAGCCCGCCACGAGCCCCACGGCGACGACCGGCACGAGCGGGGCGGGCACCGGGGTGCGGCGGGCCGCGCCGGCGACCGCGGCACCGGCCGCGACCAGGGCCGCCAGCGGCAGCGCGTCGATCCCACCGTCCTCGGATCCGTCGTAACCTGCCCATCATGAGCGAGTGTGCGCATGCAGCGGATCTGTCACGCCCCGAGCCCGTGCCGATCGGCGAGACCTTTCCCGAGTGCCTGGAGGCGGGCACCCACCCCGTGCAGCTGCGGCTCTGCATGACCCGTGGGCACGTCGGGTGCTGCGATTCGTCGCCGCTGCGGCACGCCACCGGACACTTCCGGGCGACCGGTCGCCCCGTGATGCGGAGCTTCGAGCCGGGCGAGAGCCGGCGCCGGTGCTTCGAGGACGGTTCGATCGTCTGACGTCTGGGTACGTCAATGCGGCGCTGGTTCTTCGTAATTGGACGCCGCAGACCCCTAGCCACTGTGTGTACTCATGGGCTTACCATGAGTGACGGACGGGGTATGGGGTCCGTACGACACGGCATCATGGATCCGATAACGTCGCCGAGCCGAAGAACCGTCGACGGACCGCATGGCTCCGGGCCCCCCTTCCCGGAACCTCGAAAGAGTTTGTGCCACCTTGGAGGTGAGGGTGTCCCAGATCGCAGGCGAGCCCGGGAATCAGGACTTCGTAGAGGTCCGACTGCCCGCTGCGGGTGCCTACCTGTCGGTGCTGCGAACGGCCACGGCCGGTCTCGCAGCGCGCTTGGACTTCACTCTCGACGAGATCGAGGATCTTCGCATCGCGGTCGACGAGGCCTGCGCCATCCTGCTCCAGCAGGCCGTGCCGGGTTCCGTCCTCAGCTGCGTCTTCCGTCTCGTCGACGACTCCCTCGAAGTGACGGTGTCGGCGCCCACCACGGACGGCCGGGCGCCCGAGCGCGACACCTTCGCCTGGACGGTGCTCTCCGCACTGGCCGGCAAGGTCGACTCCACGGTCGCCGACGACCGTACGGTCAGCATCAGCCTCTACAAACAGCGCGGCGCGGGCCCCGGGCCGGCGTGAGCGACGGGAACGGGGACGGTCCTGTGCGGGACGAGACGATCCGACCCGGGGTGGTGCGCCCAGCAGGCATCCCGGAGCAACAGGCCCGGCCGCATCCGGTGGACGGAGCGGACGGGCCCGAGAGCCTCAACGTCGCGGTGGAGCAGCAGTCGCAGGCAGAGCGGGCGGGCCAGATGAGCGAGCACGGGCACCACGATCCACACGACCGCAGCGGGGCCCGGGCCCTGTTCTTCGCGCTGCGGGCGCTGCCCGACGGTTCGGCGGAGAAGGCCGAACTGCGCAACCGGCTGGTGCGGATGCATCTGCCGCTGGTTGAGCATCTGGCCCGCCGCTTCCGCAATCGCGGTGAGCCGCTGGACGACCTGACCCAGGTCGCCACGATCGGGCTGATCAAGTCCGTGGACCGGTTCGACCCGGACCGGGGCGTGGAGTTCTCGACGTACGCCACCCCCACGGTGGTCGGCGAGATCAAGCGCCACTTCCGGGACAAGGGCTGGGCGGTGCGGGTGCCGCGCCGCCTCCAGGAGCTGCGTCTTTCGCTGACCACGGCCACCGCGGAGCTCTCCCAGCAGCACGGCCGCTCGCCGACGGTGCACGAGCTGGCCGAGCGGCTCGGCATCTCCGAGGAGGAGGTGCTGGAGGGCCTGGAGTCGGCCAACGCGTACAGCACGCTCTCGCTGGACGTGCCGGACACGGACGACGAGTCGCCCGCGGTCGCGGACACGCTGGGCTCGGAGGACGAGGCGCTGGAGGGCGTGGAGTACCGGGAGTCGCTCAAGCCGCTCCTGGAGGATCTGCCACCGCGCGAGAAGCGCATCCTGCTGCTGCGCTTCTTCGGGAACATGACCCAGTCGCAGATCGCCCAGGAGGTCGGCATCTCGCAGATGCACGTCTCACGGCTGCTGGCCCGCACCCTCGCGCAGCTGCGCGAGCGGCTGCTCGTCGAGGAGTAGCCCGAAGGCGTCCTCAGGCCCCGGGGGTCGCCCTGGGGCCCCGGCGGATGCCCAGGATCCGGGTGGTCGCCGGGTTCAGTACGAGCACGAGGCCGGTGACGGCGACCGCCGCCAGAACGATCCCGGTGGGGATCAGCGCGCCCTGCGAGCGCAGCAGCGTCCAGGCCACGGGCAGCGCCATGATCTGGGTGATCAGCGCGGGCCCGCGGCTCCAGCCGCGCAGCAGCAGCAGTCCGCGGGCGGCGGTCAGCGGGATCGCGCCCAGCGCGATCAGCGTGATCCCGACCGTCTCCGCCTGCTGCGTGCTCTCCAGGTTCCCGAGCACTCCCATGATCAGCAGATAGACGCCACCGACGGCGAGCGCCACGCCTTCGAGGGCGTTGACCCCGGCGAGGACGGTGATCCTGATCGGGCGCTCCGCTGCGGAGGGCGACGGGGTGGAGGGTGTCGCTTGAGTGCTCACGCCTTTCAGGTTGGCATCCCCGGGGTCCGGAAGTGAAGCCGGGGTGCGGAGGAGCATCCCCCGTTCGGGCGCACGGCGCGCGGGCCGGTCACGTTCCGTCACCGGCCCCGAGCGCAGCGAACCGGGACTACAGGCCCGAACCGCCCGGTAGGTAGGCTGACCGTCATGCGCGCACTCCTCGTGGTCAACCCAGCTGCTACCACCACCAGTGCCCGCACCCGTGATGTGCTCATCCACGCGCTGGCCAGCGAGATGAAGCTGGAGGCGGTGACCACCGAGTACCGGGGGCACGCACGGGACCTGGGACGGCGGGCCGCGGACAGCGACGACATCGATCTGGTGGTCGCCCTCGGCGGCGACGGCACGGTGAACGAGGTCGTGAACGGGCTGCTGCACCGCGGCCCGGACGTGGACGGCCTCCCGAAGCTCGCCGTGGTCCCCGGCGGGTCCACCAATGTCTTCGCGCGCGCCCTGGGGCTGCCGAACGACGCGGTGGAGGCGACCGGCGCGATCCTGGACGCCCTGGAGAACCGGACCGAACGCACGGTCGGGCTCGGCCTGGCCGCCGGCACTCCCGGGACCGAGGACGAATCGGTCCCCGAACGCTGGTTCACTTTCTGCGCCGGTCTCGGATTCGACGCCGGAGTCATCGGCCGGGTCGAACAGAAGCGCGAGCACGGAAAGCGTTCGACCCACGCCCTGTACGTGCGCCAGGTGGTGCGGCAGTTCCTGAACGAGGCCCACCGCAGGCACGGCCAGATCACGCTCGACGTACCCGGCCAGGACCCGGTGACCGACCTCGCACTCTCCATAATCTGCAACACCGCCCCCTGGACCTACCTGGGCAATCGTCCGATGTACGCCTCACCGAAGGCCTCCTTCGACACCGCGCTGGACGTCCTCGGACTGAAGCGTCTGTCCGCCCCGGCGGTGGCCCTCTACGGCACCCAGCTGCTCACGTCGAGCCCCGAGAAGGGGCCGCGCGGCAAGCACGCCGTTTCACGGCACGACCTCACGGACTTCACCTTGCATTCAAAGGTCCCACTGCCCTTCCAGATGGACGGCGACCACCTAGGACTGCGTACGAGCGTGACGTTCACAGGCGTACGCCGTGCACTGCGTGTGATTGTGTGAGTGGAAGGGCCTAAAGCCCTTTAACTCGAACGTTTGGACTGGCCCCCACCCCTAAGAAGTGCGGCTGTGACCTAGTCGACACCGAGGAATCAAAAAAAACTTTCCAGAAGGGGTTGTATCCGCCGCCGAGGTTTGCGAATCTCTACATGGCGATCGGGACGGCCCGCAACACCGGCCTCCACTGAGAGCCAGAACCCCTCCTCACCATCACAGACCACACCCAGTCCTTCTGGGGGTCGGCCCGTCATCTGCGGGGGGATTCGTGAAAGCGTTCACATTCACAAGCAACAGCGTGTAATACCAAGGAGAGGTAGCAGCCATGGACTGGCGTCACAACGCCGTTTGTCGTGAGGAAGACCCCGAGCTGTTCTTCCCCATCGGCAACACCGGTCCTGCGCTGCTGCAGATCGAGGAAGCCAAGGCCGTCTGCCGCCGCTGCCCCGTCATGGAGCAGTGCCTGCAGTGGGCGCTCGAGTCCGGCCAGGACTCCGGCGTCTGGGGTGGACTCAGCGAGGACGAGCGCCGCGCGATGAAGCGCCGCGCCGCTCGCAACCGGGCGCGCAACGCAAGCGCCTGAGCGAGAGCCGTACCAAGCCTCAGCCCGGCGGCGCGTACAGAGCGTACGCACAGCCCCGCCTTCGAGTCGCAGCGCGCAGTACCCCGAAGCGCATCGCAACGTGAGCACCACGGAGCGGGCCCGGACCGTCACCACGGTCCGGGCCCGCTCCGCTGTGTGCGCTTCCGTATCCCTACCTGTCGCCCTGGACCGGGAGGTCCAGCACCACCTGGGTGCCGCGTTCGGGGGCCGGGACCATGCCGAACGTGCCGCCCAACTCCCCCTCCACCAGCGTCCGTACGATCTGGAGCCCGAGGTTGCCGGCCCGCTTCGGGTCGAACCCCTCGGGCAGCCCGCGCCCGTCGTCGGTGACGGTGATCAGCAGCCGCCCCTCGGTGGGCGATCCGCCGCGCACTGCGGAGACCTCCACCGTCCCGTGGTCGGCCACGGCGAACGCGTGTTCCAGGGCGTTCTGCAGAACCTCGGTCAGCACCATGGAGAGCGGGGTGGCGACCTCGGCGTCGAGGACGCCGAAGCGTCCGGTGCGCCGGCAGGTCACCTTGCCCGGGGAGATCTCCGAGACCATCGCGATGACCCGGTCGGCGATCTCGTCGAACTCGACCCGCTCGTCCAGATTCTGGGACAGCGTCTCGTGGACGATGGCGATCGAACCGACGCGCCGGACCGCCTCGTTGAGCGCCTCACGGCCCTGCTCGGAGTCCATCCGGCGAGCCTGGAGGCGCAACAGGGCGGCCACCGTCTGGAGGTTGTTCTTCACCCGGTGGTGGATCTCCCGGATGGTGGCGTCCTTCGTGATCAACTCGCGTTCGCGGCGGCGCAGTTCGGTGACGTCCCGGAGCAGGACCAGGGAGCCGATGCGGACGCCCTTGGGCTTGAGCGGGATGGCCCGCAGCTGGATCACCCCGCCCGCGCACTCGACCTCGAACTCGCGGGGCGCGTAACCGCTGGCCACCTTGACCAGGGCCTCGTCCACCGGCCCCTTGGACGGGGCCAGTTCCGCGGTGGTGGTGCCGAGGTGGTGGCCGACCAGGTCGGAGGCGAGGCCGAGGCGGTGGTACGCGGAGAGGCCGTTGGGGCTGGCGTACTGCACGATCCCGTCGGCGTCGAGCCGGATCAGGCCGTCGCCCACGCGCGGGGAGGCGTCCATGTCGACCTGCTGGCCGGGAAAGGGGAAGGCCCCGGCGGCGATCATCTGGGCCAGGTCGGAGGCGGACTGGAGGTAGGTGAGCTCCAGCCGGGAGGGGGTGCGAACGGTGAGGAGGTTGGTGTTGCGGGCGATGACGCCGAGCACCCGGCCCTCGCGGCGTACGGGGATGGACTCGACCCGTACGGGCACCTCCTCGCGCCACTCCGGGTCGCCCTCGCGCACGATCCGGCCCTCGTCCAGGGCCGCGTCCAGCAGCGGGCGGCGGCCGCGCGGCACCAGGTGGCCGACCATGTCGTCCTGGTAGGAGGTGGGCCCGGTGTTGGGGCGCATCTGGGCGACGGAGACGTACCGCGTGCCGTCGCGGGTCGGGACCCACAGCACGAGGTCGGCGAAGGAGAGGTCGGAGAGCAGTTGCCACTCCGAGACCAGCAGATGGAGCCACTCGAGGTCGGTGTCGCTCAGAGCGGTGTGCTGGCGGACGAGGTCGTTCATGGAGGGCACGTGTGGAGCGTACCTGGGGTTACCGGAGGCGTTCGAACCGATCGGCCCGCCGGGCCGTGCCATGGGCAGCACGACGGACAGGCCCGGCACCCGGCCGGAGAATGTCGTGCACATGGATGGACACGGGCAATTGGTCTAGTCCACAATGAGTTCATCACGACCTCCGCTCTCCCCGCACAGGAGAGCGGACCGAGGCTCCGGCACTCTCTGCCCTGACTGCGCCGGTGCCTCCAGTGGCCGGAGGCACCGCACACCGCCGGCCAGGTAGGGCCTGCCTTTTGGAACAGGCCGGATCAGCGAGCGGGGTCCGGTGCGTGCAGCTGCAAGACGGAGGAGGGAGTCGACGCGGAGCGAGCGTCGGCTACCGACGACAACGCCGCAGATGCGCGTGCCGGGGCACGCGAGCCCGGCCTGTTCCGAAAGGCAGGCCCGCAGCTCCGGGCTGCGGTGCCGGACGGGCTGAGGGTCCCGTCCTGGCGCCGTGGCCCGCGGGTGTTTCCGGGCCCTCTCGGACAGGACGCGCTCAGCGGGTCTCGGTGACCTTCGCCAGGGCCCGGGGCGCGTCGGGGTCCTGACCCCGGGCGATCGTCACCTCGTACGCCAGCATCTGCAGCGGCAGGATCTCCAGGATCGGCTGCAACTCCTCCGGGACGCCCGAGGTCGGCAGCGAGAAGCCGGCCGATGCCGCCTCCACCTGCGCCTTGGGGCCGACCACGAAGAGATCCGCGCCGCGTCCGCGCAGCCGGTCCAGCACCGGCTGGAGGGCCTCGCCGCCCCGGCCGTCGGTGACCACGGCGATCACCGGGGAGATGTTGTCGACCATCGCCAGCGGGCCGTGCAGCAGATCCGCGCCGGAGTAGGAGAGAGCGGGGATGTAGCTGGTCTCCATGAGCTTCAGGGCCGCTTCCTTGGCCGTCGGGTAGCCGTAGCCGCGCGAGGTGATCACCATGCGTTCGGCGAAGCGGTAGCGGGAGGCCAGCGCCTTGACCTCGGCCCGGCGGCCCAGGATCGCGCCCGCGAGGTCGGCCAGGCCCGCGGCGGCCGCCGTACCGTCGTTGCCGCCCAGGCCCTCCACGAAGAGGTAGAGGGAGAGCAGGGAGGCGGTGTACGTCTTGGTGGCCGGGAGCGCCCTCTCCGGGCCCGCCAGGATGTCGATGTGGTACTCGGATACGGCGGCGAGTGCGGAGTCCGGGTTGTTGGTGACGGCGAGCGTGACGGCCCCGGCCTCCCGGGCGGCCCTCGTGGAGGCCACCAGGTCCGGCGAGCCGCCCGACTGGCTGACGATGACCACCAGGACGTCCCGCAGGTCCGGCTTGGCGCCGTAGGCCGTCGTGGTGGACATCGAGGCCAGCCCGCAGGGCAGTCCGAGGCGGATCTCCAGCAGGTACTTCGCGTACAGCGCCGCGTTGTCCGACGTACCCCGGGCGGTGAGCAGCACGAACCGGGGCTTCCGGGCGGCGATCTCGGCGGCGACCTCCTGGATGCGGGGCGCACCCTGTTCGAGGATCCGGCGCAGCATCGCGGGCTGCTCGGCCATTTCGCCGGACATGATGCGGCCGGGCTCGTCGCCCTGGCCGCTCCGGTCGGCCGGAGGGGTGGCGGACATGTGGGGGCCTCCCTGGGCTGTCGGCATCGGCAGACGGGACGGCACGGTCCGCCGGATGCGGGGTGCGGGGTGCGCGTCGTACCGGACAAGTCGACCAGGCAATGCGTTGACCCGCCAGCGGGCCGGGCTGCGGGGCCGGGGGGCGGGCCGGGCTGCGCGGCCGATGGGCGGACTGTCCACCGTTCGGCTGCTGGATTCTGCTAAATTGGGACCTTGATTGGTCTATACCACCGGCTCCCCTAGTCAGATCGGCAGGCACAGCGTGGAAGTTGTCATCGTCCCGGACGCCACGGCAGGCGGCGAACTGATCGCGGAGGCCATCGCCGCGCTGCTCACCCGCAAGCCCGACGCCCTGCTCGGCGTTGCCACCGGCTCGACCCCGCTGCCCGTCTACCGTGCGCTCGCGGCGAAGGTCGCCTCCGGTGCGGTCGACGCGTCGCGCGCCCGGATCTGCCAGCTCGACGAGTACGTGGGGCTGCCCGCGGGCCACCCGGAGTCGTACCGCTCCGTGGTGCTGCGCGAGGTCGTCGAGCCGCTCGGGCTCTCCGAGGCCTCCTTCATGGGCCCTGACGGTTCGGCCGAGGACGTCCAGGCGGCCTGCGAGGCCTACGACCGGGCGCTGGCGGAGGCGGGCGGCGTCGACCTCCAGCTCCTGGGCATCGGCACGGACGGGCACATCGGCTTCAACGAGCCGTGCTCCTCGCTCGCCTCGCGCACCCGGATCAAGACGCTGACGCAGCAGACCCGGGTGGACAACGCGCGCTTCTTCGACGACGACATCGAGCAGGTGCCGCACCACGTGATCACGCAGGGCATCGGGACGATCCTGGATTCCCGTCACCCGATCCTGCTGGCCACCGGTGAGGGCAAGGCGGAGGCCGTCGCCCAGACGGTGGAGGGGCCGGTCGCCTCGATCGTGCCGGCCTCGGCGCTCCAGCTGCATCCGCACGCGACGGTTGTCGTGGACGAGGCGGCGGCGTCGAAGCTGAAGCTGGCGGACTACTTCCGCGCCACGTATGCGGCGAAGCCGGGGTGGCAGGGGCTGTAGGGCTCGCCCCTGCGCGGCTGAGGGCCGGGACGCCTTTACGGTGTCCCGGCCCTTCGCCGTGGTGCCGCCCGTCCGGCGAGAGGCGTTGCCCTCAATCGCCGGACGGGCTTGAATGGGCCGGCCCAGGGCCTGATCCGCGGGCCCCGGTCGGACCGAACAGGCCGGCCCAGAGCTTGATCCGCAGGCCCCGTGACGGGTCAGGCCTTCGTGCCCGTCACCGCTTCTGCTGCCGCCAGGCCGCAGACTCGGGCCGCTCCGTGGGTGGCTATGTACAGCGAGCCCCTCGGGTCGGACTGGGGCAGGCCCATCTCGACCACGATCGTGTCCGGGCGGGCCGCCAGCAGGGCGTCGAGCGCCTCGCTCATCCAGGTGTGCCGGTGCTCGTCGCGGACCACGGCGACGATGCGCCGCTCCCCCGCCGCCGCCAGGATCGCGGCCGCCGGGGCGTCGGAGTCCACGCCGTAGGTGCCCGTCCCGGTGCCGGGCAGGATCCTGTCCAGCTCGGCGGCGATGCCCCACGGAGTCTCGCCGCCGACCGCGATGTTCGCCTCCGCGCTGAACGAGGCGACGTACGCCGGATCGGTCAGCCGGTCGCCGGAGCCGCTCAGCCGGACGGCGCGACGGGCGGCCACCAGGCCGATGTCGGAGCTGATTCCGGTGCCGGGCGCGGTCCCCTCCTGCACTGCCGCGCCCGGCTCCCGGACGTCCCCCCGGGCCCTCTGCGTCCAGGACGCGAGGGCTCGTACACGGGCGGCCGCGTCGGCGAGCCGCTCCTCGGTCAGTTCCCCGCTGCGCACGGCCGCGACGAGGGCGTCACGCAGCCGCAGCACCGTCTCCTCGTCGGCCAGGCCGCCGCCCACACAGATGGCGTCGGCGCCCGCCGCGAGGGCGAGGACGGACCCGCGCTCGATGCCGTACGTACCGGCGATGGCGTCCATCTCCACGGCGTCGGTGACGATCAGGCCGTCGTAACCCAGCTCCTGGCGCAGCAGACCGGTGAGGATCTGCGGGCTCAGGGTCGCCGGGCGTTCCGGGTCGAGTGCGGGAAGCAGGATATGCGCGCTCATCACCGATTTGGAACCCGCGGCGATGGCCGCCCGGAAGGGCACCAGCTCACGGGCGTGCAGGGTGTCGAGATCCACATCGATGCGGGGCATCGCCAGGTGCGAGTCGACCGCGGTGTCGCCGTGCCCGGGGAAGTGCTTGGTGCAGGCGGCTACGCCGGCGGCCTGGAGCCCCTCGATGTACGCGGCGGTGTGCCGGGCGGCCAGCCGGGTGTCGGCGCCGAAGGAGCGCACACCGATGACCGGGTTGCCCGGGTTGGAGTTGACGTCGGCGGACGGCGCCCAGTTGAGGTTGACGCCGCACTCGGCGAGCCGGCGGCCGAGCTCCTGGGCGACGGCCCGGGTGAGGTGGACGTCGTCCACCGAGCCGAGGGCGAAGTTGCCGGGGAAGGAGGAGCCGTGCGTGACCTCCAGGCGGGTCACGTCGCCGCCCTCCTCGTCGATGGCGACGAGGACGTCGTCCCGCTCGGAGCGCAACCGCTCGGTGAGGGCGGTGAGCTGTTCGGGCGAGGTGATGTTGCGGCCGAACAGGCCGACGGAGGAAAGGCCTTCACCGACGCGGCGCAGCAGCCAGTCCGGCGCGGTGGTGCCGGTGAACCCGGGCTGGAGTACGGCGAGCGCGTCGCGCGTCACGGTGTCCGTGGTGGAAACGAGGGTGGTCATGAGCCCGCACTATCCCTTCACAGCGCCGGAAGTGAGGCCAGCGGCCATCTTCTTCTGGATGATCATGAAGAACACGACGACAGGGATGGCGATCATGGTCGACGCCGCCATGAGGGCGCCGTAGTCCGTTCCGCGCTCGGTCGTGAACGTCATCAGCCATACGTTCAGCGTGTACTTGGAGTTGTCGTTGATCAGGATGTACGCGAAGAGGTACTCGTTCCACGCGTTCACCAGGGCGAAGATCGACGCGGCGGCGAGCCCGGGGGCGAGCAGCGGGAAGATCACCCGGCGGAAGGCCTGGAAGCGCGTGCAGCCGTCCACCATCGCGGACTCCTCCAGCTCCACCGGGATGTTCACGACGAAGCCGCGGATCATGATGGTGGCGAAGGGCAGCGTGGAGACCAGGTAGACGACGATCAGGCCCCAGTACTCGTCGATCCCGCCCATGGCGTTGAGCTGGGCGTAGATCGGGATGAGCATGGCCGTCGGCGGCAGCATCTGGACCAGGATCATGATCAGGACCAGGGCCTTGCGGCCGAAGAACCGGAACCGGCCGATCGCCAGGGCCGCCAGCGTCGCGATGATCATGCCGCCGACCACCGCGGTGACGGCGACGATCAGGCTGGACTGGATGGCGGTGGTGAAGTTCGGCTGCTCGGTGGCCCGGACGAAGTTGTCGAAGGTGATCGACGTGGGCCACAGGGTCTGGTCGTAGCTGCGGATCTCCCGGTTGGGCCGCAGGGCGCTGATGACCAGCCAGTAGACCGGGAAGACCATGACCAGGGCGATGCCGAGGCCGACGAGGTCGAAGTGCAGCCGGCTCTTCTTGCGGTCGGGGCGCAGCACCTGTGTGTGGGTCGAGCTGCTCATTCGACCTCTCCCGTCTTCATGAGCTGGCGCAGGTAGTACACGGCCACGCCGGACAGCAGCAGCACCGTGATCAGGGCGATCGCGGTGCCCTGGCTGAAGGAGGTGGACTCGAACGCCTTGGAGTAGGAGTAAAGGCCGAGGGTCTCGTACTCCGGCTCGGGCTTGTTGCCGCGCAGCAGCCAGATCTGGCCGAAGACGTTGAAGTCCCAGATCACCGAGAGGGTGGCGACCATGGTGAAGACCGGCTTGATGACCGGCCAGGTGACGAACTTGTAGATGCCGAAGGCGCTGGCGCCGTCGAGGGCGGCGGCCTCCTCCAGCTCCTGGGGGACCTGGGTGAGGGCGGCGTACAGGGTGACGACGACGAACGGGATGGCGCCCCAGACGACCAGCAGGGTGATGATGCCGAAGCCCTGGATCGGGTCGAGGTACCAGTTGTGTCCGAGCCAGTCCTCGCCGACGACCTTGGCGATCAGGGTGTTGATCAGGCCGTAGTCGGAGTCGGCCATGAAGCGGAAGATCGAGGCGGCGACCATCAGCGGCATCGACCAGGCGGCGATGAGGCAGGCGGTGAGCACCAGCCGGACCCAGGTGGAGAGCTTGCGCATGAGCAGCGCGACCAGCAGCCCGATGCCCATCGTCAGCGTCACGCAGATGGCCATGAAGACGACCGTGCGGAAGGTGACCCACCAGAACTCGGAGTCGCCGAGGATGTTGGTGAACTGCTCGAAGCCGACCCATGGCGCCGGCTCTCCGGACCACAGCTCACGCCGGCCCATGTCCTGGAAGGACATGACGACCGTCTTGCCGAGCGGGTAGAGGTAGACGGCGGCGATCGCCACGATCGCCGGGAGGATCAGGAAGTAGGGGAGGAGTTCACCCTTCTTCCGCTTCCTCTTCTGCACCCGGGGCGCATCGTCGTCGAAGGACGACTCGCCGGTCGCCTTCGGGTCGGGTGGTACGGGGACCGGCGGCCCGGCGGCCTTGGTATCAGCGGCAGACACGTGGCTGACCTTCCATCGCGGGTCCGGGGCGGGCCCCGGAATTCACGGCGTTCACTGTGGGAAAGGAGCGGGGGCCCGGCGCTGGCGCCGGGCCCCCGCCTGGCGACCGGAAGGTCAGGCTTCCTTGTTGATCAGCACGTTGATCTTGTCGTCGGCCTTCTTGGAGGCGTCGGCGACGGAGGCGCCCTTGACGATCTCCAGGAGCATGTTCTGGAGGATCTCTTCCTTCTCGATGGAGGCCCAGCCCGGCGCGATCGGCGTGAACCAGGCGTCCGGCACCGCGTTGGCGATGGCGGCGGTCTCCGGCTTGGCCTTCAGCGGCTCGAGCTGCTTCTCGTTGTTGGGAAGGATGTTCTTCGACGCGAGGACCTCCATGGACTTCGCGTTGGTGAAGAGGGAGATCCACTCCTGGCCGAGGTCCTGGACCTTGGACTTGGAGATCGTCGCGAGGTCGGAGCCGCCGATGAAGGACGGGAGGGCCTTGCCCTCGGGGCCGGGCATACCGGCTGTGGCGATCTTGCCCTCGAGCTTCGGGTTGCCGTTCTCGCCCGTGGTGACGCTGCCGGCCTCCCAGGCCTGGCCGTAGATGACCGCGGCCTTCTCGTTGGCCATGACGTTGGCGTGGTCCTGCTCGTCCTTCGTCACGTCGGCCTTGTTGTACTTCTTGACCAGGTCGACGTAGTGCTGGATGCCCTTCTGGGCCTCCGGGGTGGAGAGCGCGGCCTTCCACTCCTTGCTGCCCTCGTCGTACTCGGCTATCTGGCCACCGAAGGCGGCGACGTAGGACATCGCGGCGTACCAGTAGCGGCCCGGGTAGTAGAGGGACGAGGCGCGCTTGTCCTTCTTGCCCAGCTCGGCGTCGACCTTGTCCATCGCGGCGAGGAACTCGTCCTCGGTCTGCGGGAGGGCGTCGCTGCCGGTGCCGGCCTTCAGCATGTCCTTGTTGTACACGGCCAGACGGGCGCTGGCGTAGTAGGGAACGCAGTAGGTCTTGCCCTCGAAGGAGCACGTGTCCTTAAGACCCTTGATCCAGGTGTCCGAGTTCTCGTACTTCTTGGGGTCGATTTCTCCGAGCGCACCATTGAGGATGTACTGCATGGTCTCGGTATTGCCGAGTTCCACGACATCCGGGAATTTGTCGCCACCGAGGGAGGTGTCCAGCTTCTTGACCTTGTCGGCCCACTGCTGGTACTGAACCTTGACGGTGACACCCGGGTACTTCTTGTTGAACTCGGCGTTGACGTCCTTGACCAGCTCGGGCCAGGTGGACTGGGCCTCGCCCATGAGCCAGACGGTCAGGTTTTCCTTGCGGTCCTTCGGGTCCGCCGACGAGTTCTTGTCGTCCGAACCACACGCCGCGACCGAAACCAACATGCCCGCGACACCGATAGCCGCGATGAGCTTGCGCTTCACGTCAAACCCTCCTCAGGGATGCTGCAACCCCACCCACCGCGAAGACATTCGACGAGTTCTGCTGGGGCTGGACCTGGTCTTTAATGGTTTAGACCAGTACCGGGAGCTTGGCCTAGACCTTTAGGGGTGTCAAGGGTGTATAAGAAGTGCACTCGCGTCCGTTATAGGACCGACACCTAAGGGAGGGCGACGACCCGTGACCGGACCGTGCCACCATGTGAGCCGCGACAGACGGAGGAGCCGGTGACGGCAGCAACGCAGCAGTCGGGAAGGCGGGCCATGGGTGCCGACGGGGGCAGTTCGGGGAACGAGACCGGTACCGGTACGCGCACGGCGCGCGTACCGAAGTACTACCGGCTCAAGCGGCATCTCCTCGACATGACGGACACCCTGCCGCCCGGCACCCCGGTGCCGCCCGAACGCACTCTGGCGGCAGAGTTCGACACCTCGCGCACCACCGTGCGCCAGGCGCTCCAGGAGCTGGTCGTCGAGGGCCGGCTGGAGCGCATCCAGGGCAAGGGGACCTTCGTCGCCAAGCCGAAGGTCTCCCAGGCGCTCCAGCTCACCTCGTACACCGAGGACATGCGAGCCCAGGGACTGGAGCCGACGTCCCAACTGCTGGACATCGGCTATGTCACGGCGGACGACACGCTCGCCGGCCTGCTGGACATCTCGACGGGCGGCCGGGTGCTGCGCATCGAGCGGCTCCGGCTCGCCAGCGGGGAGCCCATGGCGATCGAGACCACCCATCTTTCGGCCAAACGCTTCCCGGCGCTGCGCCGTTCGCTGGTGAAGTACACCTCGCTCTACACCGCGCTCGCCGAGGTGTACGACGTCCGCCTCGCCGAGGCGGAGGAGACCATCGAGACCTCGCTCGCCACCCCGCGCGAGGCGGGTCTGCTGGGCACCGACGTGGGTCTGCCGATGCTCATGCTGTCCCGTCATTCGGTGGACGGCCAGGGCGAACCGGTGGAGTGGGTGCGCTCGGTCTACCGGGGCGACCGCTACAAGTTCGTGGCCCGCCTGAAGCGTCCGGCGGACTGAGGACCAGCAGCGCGCGAGCAGGCGGTGGCCCGGGGATCCCCTCCCCGGGCCACCGCCTTTTTCCGGCCATCCACGGGTGGAGCCGGATCGCGTGAACCGATCCCCCCTACCGTCCGTGTCGTTACTGCGGAACCTCGGTGGAGACATCTGCGATGCGCGACCGGTATGCGGACAGGGGTTCCGGAGGGCGGCCGCACCACCTAGATTTCGCGCACGTTACGACAGTGATCGCGCGAGGGGACGGATCGATATGCCGGAATCGCCCACATCAGCACCACCGGTTCCACCAGCACCGGGGCGGCGAGCGCCGACCCCGAAGTCCATAGCCGTCTGGAGCCTGGTGGCCCTTGCCGGCGCCATCGGCTGGGCCACCCTCGCGCTCTCGCGGGGTGAAGAGGTCTCCGCCGCCTGGATGCTGGCAGCGGCCCTCGGCTCGTACGCCATCGCGTACCGCTTCTACTCCCGGTTCATCGCCAACCGGGTCCTGAAGGTCGACAAGAACCGCGCGACCCCCGCCGAACGGCTGGACAACGGCGTCGACTTCCATCCCACCGACCGCCGGGTGCTGTTCGGCCACCACTTCGCCGCCATCGCGGGGGCGGGACCCCTGGTCGGCCCCGTGCTCGCCGCGCAGATGGGCTACCTGCCGGGCACGATCTGGCTCGTCGTCGGCGTCATCTTCGCCGGCGCCGTCCAGGACATGGTGACGCTCTTCTTCTCCACCCGCCGCAACGGCCGTTCGCTCGGCCAGATGGCACGCGACGAGATAGGGCCGGTCGGCGGGATCGCCGCCCTGGTCGCGGTCTTCATCATCATGATCATCCTGCTCGCGGTCCTCGCGCTGGTCATCGTGAACGCGCTCGCCCACTCGCCGTGGGGCGTCTTCTCCATCGGCATGACGATCCCGATCGCCCTCTTCATGGGCGTCTACCTGCGCACCCTGCGGCCCGGCAAGGTCAGCGAGGTCTCCCTCATAGGCGTCGCGCTGCTGCTCCTCGCGATCGTCTCGGGCGGCTGGGTCGCCGAGTCGTCGTGGGCGGACTTCTTCACGCTGGAGCCGGGCACGCTGGTCATCTGGATGATCGTGTACGGGTTCCTCGCCTCCGTGCTCCCCGTGTGGCTGCTGCTGGCCCCGCGCGACTACCTCTCCACCTTCATGAAGGTCGGCACGATCGGGCTGCTGGCCCTGGGCGTGGTCGTCGCCCTGCCGACCCTGAAGATGCCCGCGGTCACCGACTTCGCCTCCAGCGGCTCGGGCCCTGTCTTCGCCGGCTCGATGTTCCCCTTCGTCTTCATCACCATCGCCTGCGGCGCGCTCTCCGGCTTCCACTCCCTGGTCTCCTCCGGCACCACGCCGAAGATGGTCCAGAAGGAGACGCAGATCAGGATGATCGGCTACGGCGCCATGCTGGTCGAGTCGTTCGTGGCCATCATGGCGATGATCGCGGCCTGCATCATCGACCCGGGTCTGTACTTCGCCATCAACGCGCCCGCCGGCGTGATCGGCGACAGCGTCCAGTCCGCCTCCCAGGCCGTGGCCAACTTCGGCTTCACCATCACCCCGGACGCCCTGGCCCAGGCCGCGAAGGACGTGGAGGAGGCGAGCCTGCTCTCCCGGACCGGCGGCGCGCCGACGTTCGCGCTCGGCATGTCGGAGATCTTCTCCGCGGTGGTCGGCGGGACCGCCATGAAGGCGTTCTGGTACCACTTCGCCATCATGTTCGAGGCACTCTTCATCCTGACCACCGTGGACGCCGGCACCCGGGTCGGGCGCTTCATGCTCCAGGACATGCTGGGCAACGCCTACAAGCCGTTCCGCGAGGTCAGCTGGAAGCCGGGCGTCTGGTTCGCCAGCGCCGTCGTGGTCGGCGGCTGGGGCTACTTCCTCTGGGTCGGCGTGCACGACCCGCTGGGCGGCATCAACCAGCTCTTCCCGCTCTTCGGCATCGCCAACCAGCTGCTGGCAGCCGTGGCGCTGGCCGTCTGCACCACGCTGCTCGTCAAGTCCGGCCGCCTGAAGTGGGCGTGGGTCACCGCGGTCCCCCTCGCCTGGGACGTGGCGGTCACCCTCACCGCGAGCTGGCAGAAGATATTCTCGCCGGACGTGAAGATCGGCTTCTTCGCCCAGCGCGACAAGTACCAGGCGGGCATCGACGCGGGCGAGGTGCTGCCGCCCGCCAAGTCCATGGACGACATGCAGACCGTCGTCACCAACTCCACCGTCGACGGGGTGCTGTGCGCGCTCTTCGCGCTCCTCATCATCGTGGTGCTCGTCGACGCCGGCCGGGTCTGCTTCAACGCCATCCGCGACCCGGAGAGCGTGAAGCTCCACGAGGCGCCGTACGTCGAGTCCACGCTCGTCGCCCCGGCCTCGCTCATCGCGACCAAGGAGGAGAAGGCCGAACTGGTCGCCGCCGGCGTCGGCCCCGAGGGCGGTGCCCGCAAGGAGGCGGCGGGAACGGGGAGCCCGACATGACCGTCGCGGACGTACGGCGGGTGGCGGGACGGATCCGCTGGTACGTCCGTGAGCTGACCGGCGAGTCGGCGTACGACCGCTATGTGGAGCATGCGCGTGTCCACGATCCGGACACGCCGGTGATGACCCGCCGCGCCTTCGAGCGCAGCCGCACGGACGCCCGCGAGGCGGATCCGCGCGAGGGCTTCCGCTGCTGCTGAGCACCACCGGCCGATCGGGGCCGCCGCATCCCTCCGGGGACCCGGCGGCCCCTTTTCGCGCCCCGTACGGGCCCGGCCGTTCGTTTTCCCGGTGCGCGGAGCCCTCGCCGTACGAAAGGATGTGCCCATGACATCGCGCTCCCGGCCGCCCCGGCTCCGGCCCCTGCTCCTGACCGTGACGCTGGCACTGGCCCTGGCGGCGGCGGGCTGCGGCACCGAGCCGGCGCCCGACCGGGTGGCGGGCCGGAGCTCCTCGGGCGATCCGGCGCCCGACCGGGCGGAGTTGGAGGCGCGGGCGAGCGCCACGCAGATCGTCGCGGAGCATGTGTGGGTGACCGAGGCCGCGGGCTACGCCCTGGCGCGCCAGTCGGTCGGGGTGCTCGGTGACGACGGGTTCGGCAGCTCCTACACCGCACCGGACGGCGGAATGCTCCAGTTGTCGGTGGAGCGCCGCCCGCACGCCGAGGCCGACTGTACGGACGGCTCCGCGGCCGCCGGCGGCTCGGAGCCCCTGGTGACGTGCGAGCGGGACGGCGAACAGTGGTACCGGGCCACGGAGTCGGGCCACGCGTACGCCCGGGAACAGGGCGAACTCGTGATCACGGTGAGCGGGGCGCGCGAGAAGGTGGACCGGGCGACGCTGCGGTCGGCGGCGCGGGCCGCCCACCGCGCCGACGACCACGAGCTGGACCAGGTGCTGCCGCCGGCCGGGGATGCCTCCGGGCGGCAGCCGGTCGAGCGCGGCGACCTGCCACCAATGGGTGACGGCGCCCCGAACAACGATGTGGGAGCGAGTGGCTGACGGATCTGACGATCAGAGCGGCGGAGCCCGGCGAGTGGCCGCACCCGGCGACATCGTCGCCGGGGCCTGATCACGGCGACGATCTGCCGGACGGCCCGCAGGACCCGTATCCGCTCAAGCTGCGGGCGGTGGAGCAGCGGGCGGCCGAGGCCGAGGTGCTCGTCGCGCTCGATGCGGACGGGGCGGTGCTCGGGGGTGTGACGTATGCCGCTCCCGGCACTCCGTGGCGCGACATCGCCGGTCCGGACGAGGCCGAATTCCGGATACCGGCCGTGGCCCACGCCGGGCGCGGACGGGGCGTGGGCAGGGCGCGGGGGAGGCCCTCGTGCGGGCGTGCGTCGAGCGCGCCCGGTCCGCCGAGGGCGTCCGGGGGCTGGTGCTGTCGATGCAGCCGGCCATGCTCGGAGCCCATAGGATCTACCGTCGGCTCGGCTTTCCTCGGACTCCCGAACGGGGCTGGGAACCGGCGCCGGGCCTACGGCTCATGACCTTCCGGCTGGATCTGCAGACGGCCTCCCGAGGGGCGCACCACATCGCCGCGACACAACATGTGGGGGCCGCAGTATCTGGCGGCCCCCACATGTATGCTCGACCTCGCTGTCGTCGCAGGGGAATCCGGTGCGAATCCGGAACTGTCCCGCAACGGTGTGATCAGTGTGCTTTTGCGCACCGCCGAGTCCGAAGACCTGTCGACAGCGCGTCCGGCTCGACCGAACCGGACGCCAGACGTCCGGGCCTCGCGGATGGGCCGGTGGACGCCGTCAGCTGTGCTGCCCTGCCCCGGGTTTCGCGCTGCCCGGCTTCCCCGCCTTCCGCCGGCCCCTGCCGAGCGAGGTAAAGCCCAGTGACCATCGCGCCCGCCGATCCGGTTTCAGCCACCGAATCCGCCGAGTCCGCAGTGTCGACCACGGCCGGGAAAGTCCCGAACGACGGACCCGGGACCGCCTTGCTGCGGACCCTGACCGACCTCACCGTCGATCTGACCGACACCGACCCCGGCCGGGTCGCCGCCGCCGCGCTGCGCGGGCGCAACGCCCGTTCCGACGAGGCCGAGCTGCGCTCGCTGGCCACCGAGGCCGCCGCGGGGCTGATCTCCGAGGACCCGGCGTACTCCCGGCTCGCCGCCCGGCTGCTGACCCGCACGATCGCGGACGAGGCCGCGGGGCAGGGCGCGACCTCCTTCTCCGCCTCGGTCGCCGTCGGGCACCGCGAGGGCCTGATCGCCGACCGCACCGCCGCGTTCGTGGAGCTCCACGCGGCCGCGCTCGACCGGCTCGTCGAGCAGGCCATGGCGGACGGCGCCGACGACCGCTTCGGCTACTTCGGTCTCCGTACGCTGCACAGCCGTTACCTGCTGCGCCACCCGATCACCCGCCAGGTCATCGAGACCCCGCAGCACTTCATGCTGCGCGTGGCCGCCGGCCTCGCCGAGGACGACTCGGTGCGGGCGCTGGACGAGGTCGCCGCGCTGTACGGGCTGATGAGCCGGCTGGACTACCTCCCCTCCTCCCCCACGCTGTTCAACTCCGGCACCCGGCACCCGCAGATGTCCTCCTGCTATCTGCTGGACTCGCCGAAGGACGAGCTGGACTCGATCTACGACCGCTACCACCAGGTGGCGCGGCTCTCCAAGCACGCGGGCGGCATCGGTCTGTCGTACTCCCGCATCCGCGCCAGGGGTTCGCTGATCCGGGGCACCAACGGGCACTCCAACGGCATCGTGCCGTTCCTCAAGACGCTGGACGCCTCGGTCGCGGCGGTGAACCAGGGCGGCCGGCGCAAGGGTGCGGCGGCGGTCTACCTGGAGACCTGGCACGCGGACATCGAGGAGTTCCTGGAGCTCCGCGACAACACCGGTGAGGACCAGCGGCGTACGCACAACCTGAACCTGGCGCACTGGATCCCGGACGAGTTCATGCGCCGGGTCGACGCGGACACCGAGTGGTCGCTGTTCTCCCCCGCCGACGTGCCCGAGCTGGTCGACCTGTGGGGCGACGCCTTCGACGCGGCCTACCGGGCGGCCGAGGCCAAGGGGCTGGCCCGCAGGACGATTCCGGCGCGTGAGCTGTACGGCCGGATGATGCGGACCCTCGCGCAGACCGGCCAGGGCTGGATGACGTTCAAGGACGCCTCCAACCGGACCGCGAACCAGACCGCCGAGCCGGGCCGGGTCGTGCACTCCTCGAACCTGTGCACCGAGATCCTCGAAGTCACCGACGACGGCGAGACGGCCGTCTGCAACCTGGGTTCGGTCAACCTGGGCGCCTTCGTGGCCAACGGCTCGATCGACTGGGAGCGGCTGGACGCCACCGTGCGCACCGCCGTGACCTTCCTGGACCGGGTCGTCGACATCAACTTCTACCCGACCGAGCAGGCCGGGCGCTCCAACTCCCGCTGGCGGCCGGTCGGTCTGGGTGCGATGGGCCTCCAGGACGTCTTCTTCCAACTGCGTCTGCCCTTCGACTCCCCCGAGGCCCGCGCGCTCTCCACGCGGATCTCCGAGCGGATCATGCTCGCCGCGTACGAGGCTTCCTGCGACCTCGCGGAGCGGTCGGGTCCGCTGCCCGCCTGGTCCGAGACGCGGGCCGCACGCGGTGTGCTGCACCCCGACCACTACGACACCGAGCTGAACTGGCCGGAGCGCTGGGACGCGCTGCGCGCCCGGGTCGCGAAGACCGGCATGCGCAACTCGCTCCTGCTGGCGATCGCACCGACCGCCACGATCGCCTCGATCGCCGGGGTGTACGAGTGCATCGAGCCGCAGGTCTCCAACCTGTTCAAGCGCGAGACGCTCAGCGGTGAGTTCCTCCAGGTCAACGCCTACCTGGTGGACGAGCTGAAGAAGCTCGGCGTGTGGGACGCCCGCACCCGTGAGGCGCTGCGCGAGGCGAGCGGCTCCGTGCAGGGCTTCGCCTGGATCCCCGAGGACGTGCGGGCGCTGTACCGCACCGCGTGGGAGATCCCGCAGCGCGGCCTGATCGACATGGCGGCGGCCCGTACGCCGTTCCTCGACCAGAGCCAGTCGCTCAACCTGTTCCTGGAGACGCCGACGATCGGCAAGCTCTCCTCGATGTACGCGTACGCCTGGAAGCAAGGGCTGAAGACGACGTACTACCTGCGTTCGCGCCCGGCGACCCGGATCGCCCGTGCCGCGTCCGGTCAGGCGTCGGCCGCCGCCCTCATTCCCGTACAGCAGGCAACGGCTCCCGACGCGGACGCCATCGCCTGCTCCCTCGAAAACCCCGAGTCCTGCGAGGCCTGTCAGTAATGAGCACCAACGACGAGAAGAACCTGCTCGACCCGGGCTTCGAGCTGACCCTGCGCCCCATGCGCTACCCGGACTTCTACGAGCGCTACCGGGACGCGATCAAGAACACCTGGACCGTGGAGGAGGTCGACCTCCACTCGGACGTCTCCGACCTCGCCAAGCTGTCGCCGGGTGAGCAGCACATGATCGGCCGGCTGGTGGCGTTCTTCGCGACCGGTGACTCGATCGTCTCCAACAACCTCGTGCTGACGCTGTACAAGCACATCAACTCCCCCGAGGCGCGGCTGTATCTGTCGCGGCAGCTCTTCGAGGAGGCCGTGCACGTCCAGTTCTATCTGACGCTGCTCGACACCTACCTGCCCGACCCGGACGACCGGGCGGCGGCGTTCGACGCGGTCGAGGAGATCCCCTCGATCCGTGAGAAGGCCCAGTTCTGCTTCAAGTGGATGGACTCGGTCGAGAAGATCGACCGGCTGGAGACGAAGGCGGACCGCCGCCGCTTCCTGCTGAACCTGATCTGCTTCGCGGCGTGCATCGAGGGGCTGTTCTTCTACGGCGCCTTCGCGTACGTGTACTGGTTCCGCTCGCGCGGTCTGCTGCACGGTCTCGCCACGGGCACCAACTGGGTTTTCCGTGACGAGACGATGCACATGAACTTCGCGTTCGAGGTCGTGGACACCGTCCGCAAGGAGGAGCCGGAGCTCTTCGACGACGCGCTGGAGCAGCAGGTCACCGTGTTTCGAAAGTAGCGCCGTCCGCCCGGAGGGCGGGCTCGGCGGCGTCTGGTGCGTGCGATCGCAAGGCGGAGGGTCGCCCCGATACTGGATGTATCGAGGTGATCCCGACAACGCGGCGAGCGTGCGTGCCAGGCGTCGCCGAGCAGGCGGGACTTTCGAAACACGCCCTAGACCGGAGGGGTTTCTCAGACCCTGGCCCAGCTTCTGAGGTAGGGGCGCCGCGCAGCCGTCACCGGTCGCGCGGCGCTCCGCGTTTCCGGGGGCCCGGCCGGGCGCCGCCCCCGTTCCGCCTCCCGCAGCTGGCGGTCGACGCGGCGTTCGCGGACGACGCCGAGGGCGACGGGCGCGAGGACGAGGGCGAAAAGTGCCGCTACGAACAGGTAGTTCAGGAATGTGTTCATGCCTCTACTCTGGACCGCCCGGACGAGAATCATCAGTGGCAGGACTGCCATGGGGCATCAAATAGCTGCCACACTGGGTCCATGCTGACCAATGTCGCCGCCCTTCTCCTCGACGAGGTCCACCCCTTCGAACTCGGCGTCCTGTGCGAGGTGTTCGGTCTGGACCGCAGCGACGAGGGCCTGCCGGTGCACGACTTCGCGGTGGTCTCCGCCGAGGGCCCCGTCCTGAACACCCACGCGGGCTTCACCATCACCACGCCGCACGGCCTGGAACGGCTGGAGGAGGCCGACCTCATCGCCGTACCGGCGGGCAGCAACTTCGTGCGGCGGGAGTATCCCGAGGAGGTCCTCGACGCACTGCGCCGGGCCGTGGAGCGCGGCTCGCGGGTGCTGAGCGTCTGCTCGGGGGCGTACGTCCTCGGCGCGGCCGGGCTGCTGGACGGCCGCCGCTGCACCACGCACTGGCGGCACGCGGAGGAGCTGGCCCGGCGCCACCCGAAGGCGATCGTCGAGCCGGACGTGCTGTACGTGGACGAGGGCCCGGTGATCAGTTCCGCGGGCACCGCCGCCGGGATCGACGCGTGTCTGCACCTGATCCGGCAGGAGTACGGCCAGGAGGCGGCCAACACCCTGGCCCGGCGCATGGTGGTGCCGCCGCACCGGGACGGCGGGCAGGCGCAGTACATCAGCCGCCCGCTGCCCCGGAACGCCTGTGACACGGTCGGCTCGACCCTGGCCTGGATGGAACAGCACCTCGACCAGGAGATGAGCGTGGAACAGCTGGCCGCACTGGCGCACATGTCGCCGCGCACCTTCGCCCGGCGGTTCCAGCAGGAGACCGGGACCACGCCCTACCGCTGGCTGCTGCGGCAGCGGGTGCTGCTGGCCCAGCATCTGCTGGAGACCTCCGACCGGACGATCGACACGATCGCGGGGCAGACGGGCTTCAGCACGGCGGCGACGCTGCGGCACCAGTTCGTGCGGTCACTGGGCACCACGCCGAACGCCTACCGCCGCACGTTCCGGGGCCCGGCGGCCACGGCCGTGCCCGACGTCGCCTGAGCGCCGCCGGGCGCGGCCGCGGGAAGGGTCAGATGCCGCAGCTGGGCGCCGACCAGAAGTGGTTGCCCCCCTGGTTGACGTGCACGTGGTCGTTGTGGCCGGAGTAGCCGGGGCCGAGGATTCCCCGGAAGCCGTGGTAGCGGGCCTGCTTGGCCAGCGTGCACAGGGAGTGGGGCGAGGCGCCGAGGTCGACCGCGTCGCCGTACAGATGACGGCTGTTGCTCGCCCCGCCGACGGCCGAGTTGCAGGAGTAGGAGCGGAAACCGCTGGTGACACGGATCGACTGGTCACCGAGCGCGTGGCGCAGCGCCTCCAGCTTCCACATGCTGCTCAGCGCGTTGGCCTTGGCCGTACCCGCCGCGACCGCGCCGCCGGCCCAGGTGCTGTTGCACTTGTTGAGCTCGGGGTACGTGAAGTGGATCGGCGTGCAGTCGTTGTCCTGGAGTTCGTAGAGCTTGGCCTGGGTGGCGGGCCCGGCGACCCCGTCGGCGGCCAGGCCGTAGGCCGCCTGGAACCGCTTGACGGCGGCGGTGGTGGCGGGGCCGTAGGAGCCGTCGATGGCGAGGACCGCGTTGTAGCCCGGGTAGCCGGCCACCCGGATCTGGAGCTGGGTGACATCGCTGCCGGTGGCGCCGGCCTTCAGGGTGCGGGTCCAGGTGTAGCAGCCGTCGGCCTGCGCGGTGCCGGCGGTCAGCACCGCACCACCCAAAGCAAACGTAATGGTCATGACAAGTCCGAGCAGAACGCGTGCGGTGCGTCTCAGCACAGGGGTCTCCCTCTGAACGTCACGGTCGATGTGCCCGTGAGCCTGCCCCGGTCAGCTACGCGCGTCAACTACCTCTGGGGAAAATGCAGTTGTCTGCCGGGGGTGGAGTTCGAAAACCGGCGGGCACCCGACACCGGCGAACCGGTACCGGGTCCCTGCGGGGACGTCCTCAGTCGTTCGGGACGACCTCGTAGCGCGGCGTGCCCTCGTCCATCTGCCGCAGCGCGTCCTTGCGCTCCCGCTTGGAGAGCCGGTCGATGTACAGGTAGCCGTAGAGGTGGTCCGTCTCGTGCTGGAGGCAGCGCGCGAAGTAACCGCTGCCCCGGACCTTGATCGGGTTGCCCTTCGCGTCCTGCCCGCGCACCACCGCGTAGTCGGGGCGGGCGAGCGAGGCGTACGCGGTCGGGACCGAGAGGCAGCCCTCGTTGGAGTCGTCCAGCACCCGCGCCTCGGGAGCCAGCTCCTCCAGGACCGGGTTGCAGATGACGCCGGTGTGCCGCTTGCCGTCGTCGTCGGGGCAGTCGTAGACGAAGACCTTCAGGTCCACGCCGATCTGGTTGGCGGCCAGGCCGACGCCCTCGGCCGTCTTCTGGCTGGCGAACATGTCGTCGATCAGCTGCGCCAGCTCGTCGTCGAACGCGGTGACGTCCTTGCACTCCTTGTGCAGCACCGGGTTGCCCACGACCGTGATCGGACGGGAGGTACCGCGCGCGCGATAGGCCGCCTCACGCTCCTCGCAGTCCTCCGTGTCGACGAGGAACCCCTCCTCGTCCACGCCGATCCGCCCGTCCGTCTCCTGCTGCGACATGTCCGCCGTACGCCTTCCTGCAAAACCTGAACTCGGTGACCCCGCCGCATCCCGTCAGAGCCCGGGAACCGCGAGTGGAACAGCACCGCGATCGGTGCGCGTACAGCCTACGGGCACAGGTCAGCAGACTTCTTCGAGATCCCGCCACCCGCGGCTGTCCGGGCTGTCGGCGACCCAGCCGTCCAGCAGCCCGCGCACCAGACCGGCCGGGGCCGCGAGACCGCACTCGCGCTCCGGGACCCACAGATCGCCGCCGCCCGCGGTGCGGTGACCCAGCGGACCGGGATGGCCCGGTTCGCTGTGGTCGTGCGGGTCCAGGTGCTCCCCGTCGCCCTCGTCGCTCTCCATCCGGCTCTCCGAACACGCCCGGCACAGCAGCCGCACGGACGAGGACCAGTCCTCGGCGGCGAACCCGGCGTCCGACGCCAGCTTCTCCAGCGCGTCCCGGTCGTCCTCGGTGGCCGCCTCCAGCAGCACCACCCAGGTCGGCACCGGGGACGGCGCCCACAGCTCGATCTCGTCGAACACCGGGTACGAGGGCCCGGCCGCGGTGACCCGCTCGCCGTTGGGCACCCCGTCGTGCAGGACGACCTCGCCCCAGCGTCGCCCGGAGGACGGCAGCGGGATCGAGAGCACCTCGATCCGGGCCGGGTCGAGCCGGCGGCCCCAGACCACCTCGGCCTCGCCCTCCGGCGAGAGCCGCACCGCGGCACTGCCCAGCTCCATGCCGGTCGGCTCGGTGGTGGCCGCGCTGTGCTGGCCGCCTCCGGGAACCTTCAGGCCGTACGCCTGCCAGGCCCGCCTCGCCAGCGGCCAGTCCTGGAGCGCGGTGGCCGCGATCCCGACGTTCCACCAGTCCGGGGCGCCAGGCTCCCGGTCGAGCAGTGCGACGGCCCGCAGGCCCGCCGCCCTCGCCTGCTCCCAGTCGTGCCGGAACTTGTGCAGCAGCGCCAGATTGAACCAGGACTCCGAGAGCCAGGGCTCCAGATCCGCCGCGCGCGTCAGCAGCGCCCCCGCGTCCTCGTACCGGCCGTCGCCGATCAGCGTGAACGCGCGGTCCGTGGCCTGCCGCCAAGAGGCGGACGGCCGATGCCGTACCTTCCCGAAGATCCTCACGATTCCCGCCTGTCCCGACTGGACACCCTCGTCATCCGCTCTGCTTTCGCATCCAACCATGCCCGGCCGGACGCCCGCTCATTACCCATGGGTTACCCAGCTCCGGCCGGGGTCAGACCGCCCCCGCGAGGACGCGCCCCAGCGCCTTGACCACCTGCGGCCGGTGGTCGTGCCCCGTGCCGAGCCTGAGCTGCTCCAGCGCGCCGAGCGGTCCGCCCACGCCTTCCCCGCGCACGTCGTCGTATGCGTTGACCGTCCTGACGACCCTGGCGGCGGCAGTTGCGCCCGGTACGGATCGGTCAGCTGCGGCCCGGCCGGCCCCAGCTCCCGCCCCACGGCGACGGCGAGCGCGGCGACCCGGTGGGCATGGCCGGGTGGGGTGTACCCGGCGATCTCGGTGGCGCGGGCGAGCGAGGCGATCATCCGCCGGCAAGTCGTGCGGACGGCCGCGTACCGGCGGACGGAGACCTGCGTGAGCAGCAGCGGCCCGCGCAACCCGCCGGCGCCCATGGCCCCGCGACCGCGACCCCCAGCACCACCCGGGTCGCGCCGATCGCGATCCCGATCCCGGCGAGCGCGCGCACCTCGTCCGCCAGGAGCGGACCGTACGGCAGTGGGGCGCCGGGCCCGTCGGGGCGGGGACTTCCGAACGCGCCAGGAGGACGGTCAGCAGGTCGTCGCGAGGGCGCAGGCGGGGAGCGCGCACCAGGTCGCGCCGAGGACGGCGGCCAGGATGCGGGCACGCGCCGCCGCAGGTGTGCCCCTCACGCCCGCAGCATGGTCGGCGGACGCGCCACGCTGGCGAGTTGAGCGGCTCACCGAGCCGCTACGGGCCCGATGAGCACATTCGGGTGACTATTCGGCGGCGGTCGCCGACCGGTCCGTGTCGTGCACCGTCACGTCGTGATCGGGCACGGCCTCCCCGGCCCGGATCAGGTCGATCCGGCCCATCACCTTGGAGCGCAGGTCGGTCGGGACCTCGTCCTGTCCGCAGCAGCGCTTGACCAGCTTCTTCACGGCCTGTTCGAGGCCGTACTTCTCCAGGCACGGGGAGCACTCCTCGAAGTGCACCTCGAACTTGGTGCACTCGCCCTCGGGCATCTCCCGGTCGAGAAACTCGTAGAGATGGTCGAGGACCTCCGAGCAATCCGTCTCGTGCGGCTCTCCGCAGCTCATGAGGCCGAGCCCTTCCGATCGTCCGAGTCACCGGCACCGGCCGCGACGAGCCCGCGCTCACGGGCGTAGTCCTCCAGCATGCCGCGCAACTGGCGGCGGCCGCGGTGCAGCCGGGACATCACCGTACCGATGGGAGTCCCCATGATGTCCGCGATCTCCTTGTAGGCAAAGCCCTCGACATCGGCGAGATACACGGCGATACGGAACTCCTCGGGAATCGCCTGGAGCGCCGACTTCACGTCGGAGTCCGGGAGATGGTCGAGCGCCTGGGACTCCGCCGAGCGCAGACCGGTCGACATGTGCGACTCGGCCCGGGCCAGCTGCCAGTCCTCGATCTCCTCGGCGGCGCTGCGCTGGGGCTCCCGCTGCTTCTTGCGGTACGAGTTGATGAAGGTGTTGGTGAGAATGCGGTACATCCACGCCTTGAGGTTGGTGCCCTCACGGAACTGGTGGAAGGAGCCGTACGCCTTGGCGTAGGTCTCCTGGACCAGGTCCTCGGCATCGGCGGGGTTGCGCGTCATGCGCAGCGCGGCCGAGTACATCTGGTCGAGAAAGCCGAGGGCGTCGCGCTCGAAGCGCGCGTTGCGCTCGGCTGACGTCTCCGGTGCACGGCCGTCGTCGGTCCCTGTGTCGGTCCCAGTGACCGGACCCACCTCCTCCAACGATGTGGCGGAGCCGAAACCGGACCCGCTCGCCTCGGAGAATAGTCGACCTTGCTTCGACACGGCCTGTCGATTTCCTCCGCCCAGGGGCCGCTCGGGGGTGGTCCTCGCAGCAGGCAGCACGCTCCACTCCAGGTCAGCGGCGTTCGAGCGGCTGGGGCAGATGGTCGAACCCATGCGACGGACTCCCTCTCCACGTACGACGATGTTGTACCGACGTCCCGAACAACAGCGCCCTCGCGCGGAGCATTCCCGGGGCCTGTGCCACGCGCGAGAGGCCCGGGCCACCCATGTCATCCGAGTGACGCGAGCCACCCGGCGACCGCGTCGGTGAGGAGGCCCATCGTCTGCTCCTCGGTCGTCCCGGACCTCTTCGGCACCGCGAACCCGTGGTCGCCGTGGGGCACTTCGGTCAGCTCGTACGGGCCGGGCGGGAACTCCTCGGGCCGGCCGAACGGGTCGTTGCCGCCCTGCACGACCAGGGTGGGCACGCCCGCGCCGAGGAGTTCGTCCGCCCGGGACTTCTCGGGCTTGCCGGGCGGGTGCAGCGGGAAGCTGAGCGCGAGGACGGCCGCCGCGCCCAGTTCGGTCGCCGTCCGGCAGGCGACCCGGGCCCCGGCGCTGCGGCCTCCGGCGACGACGGGGAGCCCGGGAGCGGCCAGGGCGGGCCACAGACCGCGCCAGCCGGTGTCCAGGGTCTTCGGGGCGGGGGCCACCTTCTTGCCGGCCACCCGCCAGGGCTGCTCCACCAGGGCGACGGTGACACCGTGCCCGGGCAGGACGGCGGCCAGGGCCTTGAGGTCGCGGGCCTCGATACCGCCGCCCGCGCCGTGGCTCACAGCCAGCACGAGGCGGGGTGCGGACGCGGGGACCCAGGTGATCCTGGCCTCACCGGCGTCGGTGGTGACGTTCTGCGTACTGCGTTGACGGCTCACCGGGCCATCCTCCCCCGAGGCCCGTTCAGAACAGCGTGGACTCCTCCGGCGCGGCCAGCTCCTCCAGCAGTTCGGGGCCGTTGTTGCGGACGTTGCTGACGGCGGTGGCGACCGGGTAGGCGCGCATCAGCCCGCCGGGCGGCGGCTCCAGGAGCGCGCGCAGCTCGTCGAGGCCCGTGTGCGTGGGGTCCAGCCAGGTGTCCCAGCGGTCGGGCGTGAGCATCAGCGGCATCCGGGGGTGGATGTCGGCGAGGGTGCCGGGCCCCTCGGCGGGGGCGACGGCCAGCGGGGTGGTCTCGGCCTCGGTGGTGATCACCGAGCAGGTCACCCACCAGGCGTTCTCGTGGTCGCCGGGCAGCGTCGCGTCGCGCCAGAACTCGTACAGCCCGGCCATCGCGAAGACCGACCCGTCGGCGGGGGTCACGAAGTACGGCTGCTTCCGGGCCCGCTTCTTGCCCTTCTTCTCCTCCAGCTGCCGTTCCTCCGAGCCGGTGACCCACTCGTAGTAGCCGTCGGCGGGCAGGATGCAGCGGCGCTGCGCGAAGGCGCGCCGGAAGGAGGGCTTCTCGTGCACGGTCTCCGCGCGGGCGTTGATCATCCGGGCGGCGCCCTCGGGGCTCTTCGACCAGGACGGCACGAGTCCCCATCTCAGGGCGCGCAGCTGGCGAACCGGACGCTGGTCGTCGGCGTCCTTAACAGGACGCTCCAGAACCGCGTAGACCTCTTTGGTCGGCGCCACGTTCCAGTCCGGCTCCAGGGTCTCGGTGGGTTCCCACTTCTCGACACCGAAGAGCCCGGTCAGGTCCTCGGGTGCCCGACTGGCTGCAAACCGTCCGCACATGGATGCCAGACTGCCACGACCGCCCACCCCCACCGCAAGGAGTCGCCCGCCGATGAACAGCACCGAACTGGGCGATCTGTGGGATCGCGTCACCGGAACCCAGTCCGCTCCCGAGCAGTGGCTGGTGGTGGTGACGGCCGCGCTGGCGCTCATCGCCGTCGTGCCGAACCCGATATGGCGGCTGGCGCGCAACACCATCACCATCGCCCACGAGGGCGGCCACGGGCTGGTGGCCCTGCTCACCGGGCGGCAGCTCTCCGGCATCCGGCTGCACTCGGACACCAGCGGACTGACAGTGAGCCGCGGCAAGCCGACCGGGATCGGCATGATTCTCACGGCGGCGGCCGGCTACACGGCCCCCTCGCTGCTGGGCCTCGGCGGCGCCTGGCTGCTGACGAACGGCAGGATCACCCTGCTGCTGTGGGTGGCGACGGCGCTGCTCGCGGTGATGCTGGTGATGATCCGCAATGTGTACGGGGCCCTCACCGTCATCCTGACCGGCACGGCCTTCCTGCTGGTGTCCTGGCTGGCCTCCTCGGACGTCCAGTCGGCGTTCGCGTACGCGGTGGTGTGGTTCCTGCTGCTGGGCGGGGTGCGGCCGCCGTTCGAGCTCCAGTCCAAGCGGCGCCACGGAGGCGCCCCGGACTCCGACGCGGACCAGCTGGCCCGGCTGACCCACGCCCCGGCAGTGCTGTGGCTGTTCCTCTTCCACGCGGTGTCGCTGTGCTCGCTGATCGGCGGCGGGCGGTGGCTGCTGGGGTGGTGAGGGCGCGCCGGGGCCCCGGCGCGCCCTCCGGCCCGTACCACTCTCTCGTTACGAGCTGGTTTCCGCCCTTCTGGGCAGGATCGGGGTCGGCGCGGAACCACTAAAGTGATGGCCATGACCGAGAGTTCCGTGCACCCCGCCCTCTGGCCCGCCCCCCACGCGAGCGGCGCCGTCGACGCGACCGTCACCGTGCCCGGATCCAAATCGGTCACCAACCGCGCGCTCGTGCTGGCCTCGCTGGCCGCCGAGCCGGGCTGGCTGCGCCGCCCGCTGCGCTCCCGCGACACCCTGCTGATGGCCGACGCGCTGCGCGCGATGGGCGTCGGCATCGAGGAGACCGTCTCCTCCTCGTCCGCGACCAGCCCGTCCGCCGCGGCCTCCCCGGACAGCTCCGGCGAGGCCTGGCGGGTCATTCCGGCGGGGCTCCACGGCCCGGCCACGGTCGACGTCGGCAACGCGGGCACGGTCATGCGCTTCCTGCCGCCCGTCGCCACGCTCGCCGACGGCCCGGTCCGCTTCGACGGCGACCCCCGGTCCTACGAGCGCCCGCTGACCGGCGTGATCGAGGGACTGCGGGCGCTCGGCGCGCGGATCGACGACGACGGGCGCGGGGCGCTGCCGCTGACCGTGCACGGCGGCGGGGCGCTGGAGGGCGGCCCGGTGTCGATCGACGCCTCGTCCTCCTCGCAGTTCGTCTCGGCGCTGCTGCTGTCGGGGCCGCGTTTCAACCAGGGGGTGGAGGTCCGGCACACCGGATCCACGCTCCCCTCGATGCCGCACATCCGGATGACCGTCGACATGCTGCGGGCCGTCGGCGCCCAGGTGGACGAGCCGGAGACGGGCGGCGAGCGAGACGTGTGGCGGGTCTCCCCCTCCGCCCTGCTCGGCCGGGACCTGACGATCGAGCCGGACCTGTCCAACGCCCAGCCGTTCCTGGCCGCGGCCCTGGTGACCGGCGGCCGGGTCACGATCCCCGACTGGCCCGAGCGCACCACCCAGCCGGGTGACGCGCTGCGGGAGATCTTCACCGCGATGGGCGGCAGCTGCGAGCTGACCGAGCGCGGGCTGACCTTCACCGGTACGGGCCGTGTTCACGGCATCGACGTGGACCTCGGCGAGGTCGGCGAGCTGACCCCGGGCATCGCGGCGGTCGCGGCGCTGGCCGACTCCCCCTCCACGCTGAGCGGCGTCGCCCATCTGCGGCTGCACGAGACGGACCGGCTGGCCGCGCTCACCAAGGAGATCAACGAGCTGGGCGGTGATGTCACCGAGACGGCCGACGGGCTGCACATCCGCCCGCGCCCGCTGCACGGCGGTGTCTTCCACACGTACGACGACCACCGCATGGCCACCGCCGGGGCGATCATCGGCCTGGCGGTGAAGGGCGTGGAGATCGAGAACGTGGGCACGACCGCCAAGACCCTGCCGGACTTCCCGGACATGTGGACCGGGATGCTCGGGGCCTAGAAGATGCGCCGTTACGGGAAGAACCCCGACGAGGACGACATCCGCGTCCGCCCCAACCGCAAGGGCAACCGGCCGCGTACGCACATCCGGCCCAAGCACGAGGACGCCGAGGACGGCATGGTCCTCACCGTCGACCGGGGCCGGCTCACCTGCCTGGTCGAGGGCCGGACCGTGGTGGCGATGAAGGCCCGTGAGCTGGGGCGCAAGGCCGCCGTGGTGGGCGACACCGTCTCCATCGTCGGCGACCTCTCCGGCGAGAAGGACACCCTGGCCCGGATCGTGCGCATCTCCCCGCGCCGTACGGTGCTGCGCCGCACGGCGGACGACGACGATCCGTACGAGCGCGTGGTCGTCGCCAACGCGGACCAGTTGGCGATCGTCACCGCGCTGGCCGACCCCGAACCCCGACCGCGCATGATCGACCGCTGTCTGGTGGCGGCGTACGACGGAGGGCTCACCCCGCTCCTGGTGCTGACCAAGTCCGACCTCGCGTCGCCGGACAAGCTGCTGGAGGCGTACACGCCGCTCGGTGTCCCGTACATCGTGACCAGCCGTGAGGAGCTGGAGAGCGGGGACGCGGCGGCCCAGGTGCGCGAGTTCCTGAACGACCGCGTCACCGCCTTCGTCGGGCACTCCGGGGTCGGCAAGACGACGCTGGTCAACGCCCTGGTGCCGAAGGACCGGCGGCGGACCACGGGCATCGTCAACGCGGTCACCGGCCGAGGGCGGCACACCACCACCTCGGCCCTCGCGCTGCCGCTGCCCGGCGACCGCGGCTGGGTCGTCGACACCCCGGGCGTCCGGTCCTTCGGACTGCACCACGTCGACCCGTCGCGCGTCATCAACGCCTTCCCCGACCTGCAGCCGGGCACCGAGAACTGCCCGCGCGGCTGCACCCACGACGAGAACCAGCCCGAATGCGCGCTGGACGCCTGGGTGGCCGAGGGGCACGCCGACCCGGCTCGGCTGGACTCCCTGCGCAGGCTGCTCGCGACCCGGGAACGGCGCGAGGGCGACTGACGGCCACATGCGGCCGGAATCAGCCCTGGCCATGCGGACAAGTTTGCCGCCTTCAACCACTGGTGAAGGCATAATCACACCGAGTGGGACGTAGCCGTCACCTACGCGGGAGGCAACTGACGATGGCGTGGCTGCTGGTCGTGGTCGCAGGACTGCTGGAGACCGGCTTCGCCGTGTGTCTGAAGCTCTCCCACGGATTCACCCGGCTCTGGCCGACGATCGCGTTCGCCGCGTTCGCGCTCGGCAGTTTCGGTCTGCTGACCCTGGCTCTGCGGAAGCTGGACGTCGGTCCGGCGTACGCGGTGTGGACCGGGATCGGGGCGGCCGGGACCGCGATCTACGGCATGGTCTTCCTCGGTGACGTGGTCTCCACGCTGAAGCTGGTGTCGATCTCACTGGTGATCATCGGTGTGATCGGCCTCCAGCTGTCCGGCTCCGCCCACTGAGACCGCCCGCCCGCCTGCCCCGCCCCCGGCCGGCCCTCCACCCCCCGGGCGGGACGCCGGCCGGGCCGCCTCCCGGACGAGGCGGAGCGCGCGCGGCTGTCCGCGGCGTCGTCGCCCGGCACCGGGACGATCACACAGGACAGCGCGAGGCGTAACGCGATCTCGCAGCGCCCGGCGGCCTCGGGCGACGCGGCCGCAAGCCGTTCCCGGACCAGCGCGAACAGCTCCCCGGGGGCCGGCGGCGGTCTCCCACCCGTACGCCCCTGGGAGCCCGGCCGACGGTCCGGACGGGGCAGCCCCTCGGCCCAGTGCCCGGTGAGCAGCGCCTTGACCAGCGCGTCCTGGCGGGCGGCCCGTACCGTCCACAGCGCGACGGCGGCCGGTCGGTCGGGCGCGGGGGCGGTCAGGGCGCGGTCCACCCCGGCGAGATAGCCGTCGGCGGCCCGGTGCAGCAGGGCCCCGGCCAGTCCGCCCTTGCTGCCGAACTCGTTGTAGAGGGTCTGTCGCGAGACGCACGCCAGCGCGGCGACGTCGACCATGCGCACGGCGCGCCAGGGCCGGTCGGCCAGCGCCCGGAGGGCGGCGTCCAGCAGTGCCTGCCGCGCTGTCGGCATCGTCGCCTCCCCCGCCCCGGGACCTGCGGTTCAGAGTTGACGCGCTCCCAGCGGCTGTCAAGGGCCCCGGGCGGCGGCGGGGGCGCTGTAGCCCGCGCCCGGCGGCGCTGGATACTGTGACGGCATGCCCGACTACCACGATGATCTGCGCCTCGCCCACGTGCTGGCGGACGCAGCCGACGCCGCGACGATGGACCGGTTCAAGGCCCTCGACCTGAAGGTGGAGACCAAGCCGGACATGACGCCGGTGAGCGAGGCCGACAAGGCCGCCGAGGAGCTGATCCGCGGCCACCTGCAGCGGGCCCGCCCGAGGGACGCGATCCTGGGCGAGGAGTACGGGGTCGAGGGCAGCGGACCGCGGCGCTGGGTGATCGACCCGATCGACGGCACCAAGAACTACGTGCGCGGCGTGCCGGTGTGGGCGACGCTGATCTCGCTGATGGTGGCGGACGGAGGAGGCACCTCGCGTTCGAGCGAAGACGAGAGTGGGGGAGGCTTCCAGCCGGTGATGGGCGTGGTCTCCGCGCCCGCGCTGAACCGGCGCTGGTGGGCGGCGAAGGGCGCGGGCGCGTTCACCGGCCGCAGCCTCACCTCCGCGACCAGGATGCAGGTGTCGCAGGTGGAGCGGATCGCCGACGCCTCGTTCGCCTTCTCCTCATTGTCCGGCTGGGAGGCGCAGGGCCGTCTGGACGGCCTCCTGGACCTCACCCGGGCCTGCTGGCGGACGCGGGGATACGGCGACTTCTGGCCGTACATGATGGTCGCGGAGGGTTCCGTGGACATCTGCGCGGAGCGAGGGTCGCCCCGATACCGGATGTACCGGGGTGATCCCGACAACGCGGCGAGCGTGCGTGCCAGGCGTCGCCGAGCAGGCGGGACTTTCGAAACACGCCCCAGGGCGTGTGTCACGGGGCGCCGGGGGGTGCGGCACATGCGTGCGCACTCCCCCGGTTCGCACCGATCCACCCCTTGTCGACCCGCCTCAAGGGTGCAACTCTGAGAGTCCCCCCACTTGTGAACTTGTGAATCGACTCACAGAGTCGGCTCACCGAGGAGGTGGCTCGTTTCATGCTCGTCCGTGACGCCATGAGCACGGTGGTCCTCACCATCGGCCCCACCCATACGCTCCGCCAGGCGGCCCGGCTGATGTCGGCCCGTCGCATCGGGGCAGCTGTCGTCCACGACCCGGACACCTGCGGGCTCGGCATCATCACCGAGCGCGACATCCTCGACGCGATCGGATCGGGGATGGACCCCGACCGGGAGACCGCGTCCGCCCACACCACCACCGACGTGGTGTTCGCCGCCCCGGCCTGGACCCTGGAGGAGGCCGCGGAAGCCATGACGCACGGCGGGTTCCGGCATCTGATCGTGCTCGACGGCGACGGCCCGGTGGGCATCGTGTCGGTGCGCGACATCATCCGTTGCTGGGCGCCCGCGCGCCGTACGGCCGCGGCCACCGGCTGACACCGGCCGACGACAGGCGTCCGGTCAGCCGCGAAGGGCCTGGACCGCGGCTTCCAGCCGCTTGCCGAAGTCGCCGTCCGCCTGGCGGAAGTTGTTGATCGCGCGCTCGGCGATGTCGTCGCGCGAGACCTTGGCGATGAACCCGGCGAGGTTCTCGACCAGCCGGACCTTCTCGTCCTCGGAGAAGAGCCGGTAGAGGTCGCCGGCCTGGACGAAGTCGTTGTCCTCGGCGTGGCTGGGGGCCTCGGTGTTACCGGTGGTGCCGGTGAGCGGGAGCGGCTGCCACAGCGGCCGGTCGGTCTGGAACGGGCCGCCGAAGCTGTTCGGCTCGTAGTTCTTGGCGCCCTTGTGACGGCCGTCGTAGAGGAAGCCGTCCCTGCTGTTGGTCCGCGCCTCGGTGGCGTGCGGGCGGTTCACCGGCAGGTGGTCGGCGTTGATGCCGACGCGGTAGCGGTGGGCGTCGCCGTACGCGAAGAGGCGGCCCTGGAGCATCTTGTCCGGGGACGGGCCGATGCCCGGCACGAAGTGCGCGGGGCTGAAGATCGACTGCTCGACCTCGGCGAAGATGTTCTCCGGGTTGCGGTTAAGCTCCAGCTCGCCGATCTCGATCGGCGGGTAGTCCGCGTGCGGCCACACCTTGGTGAGGTCGAACGGGTTGAAGCGGTACGTGGCCGCGTCGGCCGCGGGCATGATCTGGACCTGCACCGTCCAGGACGGGAAGTCACCGCGCTCGATCGCCTCGCGCAGATCGCGCTGGTGGCTGTCGGGGTCCTCGCCGGCGAGCTTGTTGGCCTCGTCCTGGGTGAGGTTCTTGATGCCCTGGTCGGTCTTGAAGTGGTACTTGACCCAGAAGACCTCGCCGGCCTCGTTGTTCCACTGGTAGGTGTGCGAGCCGTACCCGTTCATGTGGCGCAGCGTGGCCGGGATGCCGCGGTCGCCGAAGAGCCAGGTCACCTGGTGCGTCGACTCCGGCGACAGCCCCCAGAAGTCCCAGACGTTGTCCGCCTCCTGCGAGCCGGTGTACGGGTCGCGCTTCTGGGTGTGGATGAAGTCGGGGAACTTGATGGCGTCCTTGATGAAGAACACCGGGGTGTTGTTGCCGACGAGATCGTAGTTGCCCTCTTCGGTGTAGAACTTCAGCGCGAAGCCGCGGGGGTCGCGGACGGCGTCGGCGGAGCCGAGGTTGCCCGCGACGGTGGAGAAGCGCAGGAAGGTCTCGGTCTGCTTGCCGACCTCGGAGAGGAACTTCGCCCGGGTCCACCGCGAGACGTCCTGGGTCAGCGTGAACGTGCCGTACGCACCGGCGCCGCGGGCGTGCACGATGCGCTCCGGAATGCGCTCACGGTTGAAGTGGGCGAGCTTCTCCAGCAGCGCCTGGTCCTGGACGAGAACCGGACCGCCGACGCCCGCGGTCTCGCTGTTCTGGTTGTCCGCGACCGGAGCTCCGGCCTCCGTGGTGAGCGGTCCCTGCGTCACGTGCGCCTCCTGCGTCATGTCCTGCACTTCGGTGATCGGCCGGCCTCGTTCGCCGGGCCGATGTTCCGCACAGCCTGTCCCTTGGCGTATGCCGAACTCGATCCTACAATGGACAATGTCTAAGTCAAGCGAACATCCAAAGTCACACTCGATCGGGACTCGATCCCGCCACTGTTAGGCTGACCCCATGAGCGACCTGCTGGAACGACTTCGTGGACGCGGCTGGCGCATGACGGCGCAGCGGCGTGTCGTGGCCGAGGTCCTCGACGGGGACCACGTGCACCTGACGGCGGACGAGGTCCACGCGAGGGCCGTTTCCCGGCTCCCCGAGATCTCGCGCGCCACCGTCTACAACACCCTCGGGGAGATGGTGTCCCTCGGCGAGGTGCTGGAGGTCTCCACCGACCGCCGGGCCAAGCGCTACGACCCGAACGCACACCGCCCGCACCACCACCTGGTGTGTGCGCGGTGCGGCGCCATCAGGGACGTCCACCCCGCGGGCAACCCACTGGCGGACCTGCCCGCGGGCGAGCGCTACGGCTTCACGGTCTCCGGCGTCGAGGTGACGTACCGCGGCATCTGTCCGAACTGCGCCGCCTGAGCCGAACCCGAAGCCCGGCCCGTCCGTTCGACGGGCGGGCCGGGCTTCTACGGTCGCCGGACATGACGAAGGCCCGGATCTCGATGAGATCCGGGCCTTCGTCCTTCAGTAGCGGGGACAGGATTTGAACCTGCGACCTCTGGGTTATGAGCCCAGCGAGCTACCGAGCTGCTCCACCCCGCGTCGGTGAATGCAACGTTACGCCAGCAGGTCGAACGGCGCAAATTCATTCACACCGGCCCCGGGCACGGCCCGCGCGGGCCGTGCAGCGTTGCCGTGCGGCGCTAAGCGGTCAGCTCCTGGTGCAGCGCCTCGCGCAGCCGCGCGGCCCGCTCGGCCACCTCGGCCGGGCCCAGCTCCACCGCCCGCGCGCACCAGCGCTGCCCCTCGGTCAGCTCGCCCCGCCGGGCGGCGAGGAGCGCCAGGCGCAGCGCGGCACGGCCGTGTCCGGCGCCGGCGGCACGGCTCCACCACAGGGCAGCCTCCCGCTCACTGCCCTCACGGGCCAGCAGCAGCCCGAGGTTGAAGGCCCCGTTGCGGCTGCCCGCCTCGGCCGCCTCCCGGTACCAGTGGGCGGCGCTCTCCACGTCCCCACGGGCGGCGGCGAGCATGCCGACCCGGACCTGGGCGCGGCGGTGGCCCTGCTGAGCGGCCCGCTCGTACCACTCCTCGCACTCGGTCTTCTCCGGCATCGGCTCGCCCAGCGCGGGCGGACCCGGCGGCGGCTGGCGCGCGTCCAGCACCCCGGCCAGCCGGAACGCGGCCTCGGCGCTGCCACCGCCCGCCGCACAGCGCAGGTGTCGCTCGGCCTCCCGGTCGTCGCCGTCGCGCAGCAGGGCCATGCCGACCTGGAGCGCCGCGTCCGTGTGCCCGGCCGCCGCGGCACGCTCGTACCAGCCCAGCGCCGTACGGTCCTCGTCGCGCCCGGCGTGCAGGATGCCGAGGTTGAAGGCCGCGTCGACGCTGCCCGCCTCGGCCGCCTTGGAGAACCAGGGCTCGGCCCCGGTGTGGTCGCCCGCCTGGAGGAGCAGCACCGCGAGCGCGTTGGCGGCCTCGCGGTGTCCGGCGTACGCGGCGCGGCGGTACCACTGCTCGGCCTGCGGGGTGCGGTCCTGGGCGGCGCAGAGCAGCCCGAGGTTGTACGCCCCGTTGACGTCACCGGCGTCCATGGCGGCCCGGTACCAGCGCTCGGCGGTCTGCTGCTCACCGCGTGCGGCGTGCAGCGCGCCGAGCGCGTTGGCGGCGTTGCCGTCGCCGTCCTGGGCGGCGCGCAGCCACCACACGGCGGCGCTCTCCTCGTCGCCGGCGTCACGCAGCAGGAAGCCCAGCGCGCAGGCGGCGCGCGGCTCGCCGTCCTTGGCGGAGTTGAGGTACCAGCGCCCGGCCTCCTTGAGCTCGCCGCGCTGCTCCAGGATCGCGCCGAGGTGCAGGGCGGCACGCCGGTGGCCCCGGGCGGCGGCCTGGCGGTACCACTGCTCGGCCTCGCCGACCCGGCCGGCGGTGGGGCCCGCCACGGGGCTGTCGCCGTCGGCCGCGCTCCTGGCAGCCACGCCCCTGGCACTCGCGCTCCTGGCGGCCGCCGAGTCCGTCGCCAGCAGGCCCGGGACGGCGGGCGCGGACGGGCCGCCGGGCAGCCCCAGGCCCGACCCGGTCCGCCCGGATACGGTGCCCCGGCCCAGGCCGAAGGCGTCGTGCGGGTCCTCGACGGCCTTCCGCTCCAGGGCGCGGGCCAGCCGGTAGGCGGCCTCGCGGTGCCCCTGCTCGGCGGCGGCGCGCAGCCAGCGCTCGGCGCCGACGTCGCTGCGGTGCTCCAGGAGGTCGGCCAGCGCGTACGCGCCCAGCGCGTGGCCCTGCTCGGCGGACTGGCGCAGCCAGTACTCCGCGCCGGGCTCGTCGCCGCGCTCGCGGAAGTGCCGGCCGAGCGCGTGCGCGGCGGCGGCGGAGCCGGCCACGGCGGCGATGCGCCACCAGCCCGCGGCCTCGTCCGGGTAGCCGCGCTGGTGCAGCAGGACGCCCAGGTTGTTCGCGGCGGCCCGGTCCCCGTCGGCGGTGGCGGCGCGCAGATACCGCTCGGCACTGTCCAGCTCGCCCCGGCGCAGCAGCAGCGCACCCAGGACGCTCATGGACGCGGTGTCCCCCGCGTCGGCGGCGCGCCGGTGGCGCGCCTCGCTCTCGGCGCTGTCCGCGGCGTCGACCGCGTCCGTGGTGTCCTCGCCGGACGGGCTCGCGGCGGCGGCCGGGTCAGTGGCGCCGGTCCGCTGGACCGGTGCGCCCGCCCCTGCGATGGCAGCAACGAAAGCCGCGTCTACCGCGCTTTCAGCATCTTGGCCGCGCTGCTGCACAAACCGCCCTGTCTCCAACAGAGTTGCCCTGTCCCCCATAAATACCATCGTCGCACCACCTGTAACCCGCGTACACCTGGTATATCGCGGCCAGTGAGGTCACTACAGCGTTTTGTCGACATGCCCACAGGGAGACAAGTCAAACACGTCCGGAAGCAACTGCTGCCCAGCGAAACGCACTTCACGCCCACAGCCTGGGATCGACACGGCCTCACGCACTACGGACATGACGAAGGCCCGGATCCCTTGGGATCCGGGCCTTGGCCTTTTGGTAGCGGGGACAGGATTTGAACCTGCGACCTCTGGGTTATGAGCCCAGCGAGCTACCGAGCTGCTCCACCCCGCGTCGTTGTGTTCAAACCGTACCACGACGCGGGGTGGACTTTTCTCAGCTGCCCTGGTCGGAGCCCTTGTCGGCTCCGTCGGCCGCATCGGGCTTCCTCGCCGGATCCGACTTGTCCGCGTCCGCCGGCTCGACCGCGCTCGCGGGCTCGGCCGAGCTGTCCGGCTTGGCATCACCCGCCGGCTTCTCGGCGTTGTCGGCCTTGTCCCCCTCGCTGCCCGCCTTGGGCTGCGCGGCGGCGGCTCGTTCAAGCGCCTCCTGGAGAGCCTCCTGGGCCTTGCCGTAAGCCGGCCAGTCCTGCTCCTTCAGCGCCTTCTCACCGTCGGAGTACGCCTTCTGGGCGTCCGCGATGGCCTTCTTGAGCGCGGCGCTGCCGGTGGCCGGGGGCTCATCGGTCTCGCCCGGCGGATCATCGGACTCCGGCGGTGTCGTGGTCCCGTCGTCCTCGGCCCCGAAGACGGCGTTGAGCGCGTCCGCGAGGTTGTTCTCGAAGACGATCTTCGAACCGTACGAGGCGGCCACCTTGCGCAGCAGCGGGTAGTTCTGGTTGCCACCGCGCGTGTAGACCGGCTCGATGTAGAGGAACCCGCCCTCCAGCGGAACCGTCAGGAGGTTGCCGTACTCGATGTCCGAGTCGGTGCCCTTGAGGTTCCTCACGAACTCGGCGACGTCGTCGTTGCCGTTGAGCTCACTCTGCACCTGGCCCGGGCCCTTCACCGTGGAGGTGACCCGCAGCAGCCGCATCGTGCCGTAGTCCTTGCTGGCCGCGTCCGCGTTCACCGCCATGAAGGCCCCCAGGTTGGGGCGCCCTCTGGGAGTGAACGTGGTGGTCAGCGAGAACTGCTGCTCGTTCTGGCCCGGCATCTTCATGCTCAGGTAGTACGGCGGAACGGAGCCCGGCTCCTTGTTGGTCGGGTCGTCCGGCACCTGCCACGCGTCGGAGCCGCTGTAGAACTGCGCGGGGTCCTCGACGTGGTAGCGGGTGAGCAGCTCGCGCTGGACCTTGAAGAGGTCCTGCGGATACCGCAGGTGGTCCATGAGGTCCTGCGGGATGTCACCGCGGGGCTCGACCGTCCCCGGGAACGCCTTGCGCCAGGTCTTGAGGACCGGGTCCTCGGTGTCCCACTCGTAGAGCTTGACCTTGCCGTCGTACGCGTCGACGGTGGCCTTCACCGAGTTGCGGATGTAGTTGACCTGGTTCTGCTGGGCGACGACCGCGCGCTGGTTGGTGGTCAGCGAGTCGGCCGTGGTGTCGCCGAGCGTCGTCCGGGACGCGTACGGGTAGCCGTTGCTCGTGGTGTACGCGTCGACGATCCACTGGATCCGGCCGTCGACGACCGCCGGGTAGGCGTCGCCGTCGATGGTCAGCCAGGGGGCGACCGCCTCGACGCGCTCCTTGGGCGTGCGGTTGTACAGGATCCGCGAGCCGTCACCGATGGCTCCCGAGTACATGATCTGCGGCTCGCTGAAGGAGACCGCGTACGCGGCACGGTTGAAGGCGTTGGAGAGACTGACCCCGCTGTCGCCCTCGTAGCTCGTGGTCTTCTCGCCGTCCTCCTCGTAGTCGAGCTCCTTCTGGGGCCCGCCGACGATGGAGTACTGCTCGGTCTTCTCGCCGTAGTAGATCCGCTGCTCGTACTTCCCGAACTCACCGGTGGAGGGCAGACCCGACTCGGTGAAGTCCGGAGACCCCGTCGGGTTGGTGCCGGTGGTGGTGCCGCGGGCCGCGATGGCGCCGTAACCGTGGGTGTACGTGAAGTGGTCGTTGATCCAGTTCCGCTTGGGCAGGCCCTGGATGTTCAGCTCACGCAGGCCGATGACGGTGTCCTGCTCCTTGCCGTCCTTGCCCTTGTAGCGGTCGACGTCCAGCGTCTTGGGGAACTGGTAGTAGTTCCTCCGCTGCTGGAGCTGCTGGAAGGCCGGGGAGACGACGTTGGGGTCCATCACCCGGTAGCTGGCAGCGGTGTTTGCCGCGGCCCGCAGCTTGGTGTCGTCGTTCGTGCTCGCCTGACCGTCGTAGTCGTCCACCTTGGCGTCATCGATGTCGTACGCGTCGCGCGTGGCATTGATGTTCTTCTGGATGAACGGCGCTTCCTTGGCCTGCTCGTTCGGCTGGACCTGGAACTTCTGCACGATCGCCGGGTAGAGCCCGCCGATCAGGATCGCCGAGAGCACCATCAGGCCGAAGCCGATGACCGGCAGCTGCCAGGTGCGGCGCCACAGCGTCGCGAAGAACAGCACCGCGCAGATCGCGGCGATGCAGAACAGGATGGTCTTCGCCGGGAGATAGGCGTTGGCGTCGACGTACCGCAGACCCGTCCAGTTGTCGGTGGCCTTGAAGTCACTGGACTTCACTGCCAGCCCGTACCGGTCGAGCCAGTACGCCACGGCCTTCAGGGAGACGAAGATGCCGAGCAGCACCGAGAGGTGGCCGGTGGCCGCCCCGGTGGCGCGGGCGCCGGGGCTGGTGATGCGCAGCCCGCCGTACAGATAGTGGGTCAGCGCGGCGGCGATCAGCGCGAGCACGGTCGCCGCGAAGCCGAAGCCCAGCAGGAAGCGGTACCACGGCAGGTCGAAGGCGAAGAAGGAGACGTCCAGCTGGAACTGGGGGTCCTTCTGCCCGAACGCAACGCCGTTGACGTACATCAGCCACGTACGCCACTGGCCGGAGGCGGAGGCTCCGGCGATCAGCCCGACGAGCGCCGTGGCGGCGAGCAGCACCCACTTCTTGTAGGGGGCGATGCTCATGCGGTAGCGGTCCAGGCTCTGCTGTTCCAGCGACATCGCGCTCAGCGGCGGCCTGAGCCGGTGTGCGAGCCAGATGTTCACACCGATGGCGATCGCCATCAGCAGTCCGAAGACGAGGAACAGCCCGATCTTGGTCCACAGGGTGGTGGTGAAGACGGATGAATACGCGACCGACCTGTACCAGAGCCAGTCCGTCCAGAACCCGGCGAACATGACGAAGGCCATGGCGAGAACCGCCAGGACACCCAACGTCATGAGCAGGGTACGGGCGCGCCGGGACGGGCGGCCGACTCTGATCCGTGGCCCGGTCGGGCCTCCGCCGCGGTCCGGCATCTGGAAAGCCAACGTGCGCACCTCGAAGTTCGCGGTCGTGTGGACAGGCCCAGCGATCCTGGAGCCCACCTATGCAACTTACTGAAGCTTTACCTAGTTCCCGTTCCCGGGGCGGAAGGAGGCAGGATATTGCCCATGCCCAACGTTTCCCCCTCAGGACCCCCGATGGCCGCGAGTCCGCTCACCGTCGCCGTCCTCGAAATCGACGCCTATGCCTCCAACCTCGGCTGGGACCAGCCCGCCCGGCTGTTCGCCTTGGTCGACACCGCCCGGCTAAGGGTCCAGGAACCCGGTCTCGCCGCTCAGCTGGGCCTTGAGGACCCCAGCTCGTCCGTCGCCGCGCTCACCCCGATCGAGCAGGACGAACTTCCCCCGGGCACCGCGCTCGACGACTTCCTCGGCACGATCGCCTGGCCCGACGCCGTGGTCGGCTGCGCCATGACGGTGGAGCGGCTGATGCTGCCGCCGTCCGCCGAGGCCTCCGTGCCGGATGGTCTCAGCGACAAGCAGCTGACCCAGTGGGTGGCCAAGCACCCCGACCGGCAGGAGGTGCGGATGACCGTGGCGGTCCTGCGGGACGGGGCACGCGAGTCCGCCGTACGGCTGCGCGAGAAGGACTCCCCCACCGAGGTGCTGACCGGCGCCGGTCTGGTGCCCGGCCTCGCCGAGGCGCTCGCGGCGACGTTCGAGTCCTGATCCGGCCGCTGCCCGGGGCCTTCGTACGGTTCCCGGGCGGCGCGGCCGTCAGCCGGTCGAGCAGCTCGGCAGGCCGGCGGTCTTCCCCGCGCGGATCTGCTCAAGCGACTTCGTGGCGTCCTCGATGGTCCTGACCCGCACCAGCGTGAGGCCGCTGGGGGTGTCGGCCGCTGCCGACGCGCAGTTGTCGTCGGGCGTGAGGAAGTAGCGGGCACCGGCGCCGCGGGCGCCGACCAGCTTCATGTTGATGCCACCGATCGGGCCGACCTTGCCCGCGTCGTCGATGGTGCCGGTGCCGGCGACGAACTTGCCGCCGGTCAGATCGCCCCGGGTGAGCTTGTCGATGATGCCCAGGGAGAACATCAGCCCGGCGCTCGGCCCGCCGACGTCCGCGAGCTTGATGTCGATCTCGAACGGGAACGTGTGGTCCGTCCCGGCCCTGATCCCGACGATCGCCCGGTCCTTCCCCTCCTCCTCGCCACCGTCCTCGGCGGCGGGAGCCTTCACGGTCCTGATGGTGATCTTCTCGCTGCCCTCGGGGTCACGGCCGGCCTTCTCGGCCGCGGCGGCCTCCTTCGCCGGGACGATGGTGAAAGTGACGTCCTCGCCCGGCTGGTGCTTGGTGACGAGCTCCGCGACGTCGCCGGGCTCCTTCACCGCCGTGCCGTCGACGGCCTTGATCACGTCCCCCGCGTGCAGCTTGTCCTCGGAGGGGCTGCCCTTGACCACCGTGGAGACCACGACCTGCGTGGAGACCGGGATGTCCAGCTCCTTCAGGGCGGCCACCTTGGCGCTCTCCTGGGACTGGCTGAACTCCTCGGCGTTCTCCTGGGTGGACTGCTCCTCGGTCTTGCCGTCCGGGTAGAGCGTGTCGTGCGGCACCACGACGCTGTCGTGCGCCAGCCAGCCGTAGACGGCCTCGACGATGTTCATCCGGTAGTCCGCTCCGGTGACGCGGACCGTCGTCATGTTGAGATGACCGGAGGCCGGGTACGTCTTGCGACCGGAGATCTGCAGAACGGGCTCGCCACGCGCTTCACCGAGGGTGTTGACCGTCGGTCCGGGAGACATCTCCGCATACGGCACTTTGATCAGCACGCCTGCGCAGAGCAGCGCGATGAGGATGAGGGTGGAGGCGAGCATCGTCGCGGTGCGGCGTGGCATGGAACGACAGTACGGGAAGGGCCTGTCAGTGCACTGTCGGGGCCGGTTCGTACGAGGCGGCCGGAACGCGGCGGAAGGTGGTCACGCGGCGTGCGGCGGTCTCAGAGAGCCTCGGAACCGGAGTGCGATTTCTCCATCGCGTCACGGAACCTGGCGTACCCGGCGAGTTCGGTGACATCGCCGGTCGTGCGATTGCGGGCAGCCCAACTCGCCCATATCGCACCGCCGACGGCAGCGAAAAGTGGAATCAACAGCCAAGCGAGTGCCGCCATCACGACCTCCCTACCCCATGAGCGACCGGATGCCCGATCAGCAGATTAACGATCCGGAAGACCAACGCTCGTGGCGGGGGTGCCGTTACGCAAATCGGGGCTGATGCGCCCCCGTGCGGTTTGCGCTCAGCAGGCTCCGACCCACTCCTCCGTGCCGTCCGAGAAGCGCTGGTGCTTCCAGATCGGAACCTCGTGCTTGAGGTCGTCGATGAGCCTGCGGCAGGCCTCGAAGGCCTCGGCGCGGTGCGGGCAGGCGACGGCGACGACCACGGCCAGATCGCCCACCTCCAGTTCACCCACTCGGTGGACGGCCGCCAGGGCACGGACCGGGAAGTCGGCGACGACCTTCTCCGCCACCCGGCGCAGCTCGTCCCCGGCCGAAGGGTGACAGGAATAGCCGAGCGCCCCGACGTCCTGTCCGGAGTCGTGGTTGCGCACGGTGCCGACGAAGAGCGCGATGCCGCCCGCCGCGTCGTCGCCGACGGCCATGAAGACCTCGTCGACGGAGAGCGGGGTGTCCCGGATCGCCAGCAGCCGGATGGGATCCGCTGCCGCGTGCTCGCCGGGGTGGTCGTGGTTGCGTGCCATGCCCCCATCGTGCCGTACGGCACCGACATCCCGGAACTGCCTCTTCCACCGGCGGCCGGCCGGCCGGTTTGGAGCCTCCTACAGGCCCGCGGGCGCGGTGGGCGCTCAGATGCGGCGGCGGGCCTTGCGGGCGCGGCGGACCACGGCGGCGGCGCCGAGCAGGGCGACCGTGGCTCCGGCGGCTCCGGCGGCGGTGGCGTCCTTACGGCCGAGGCGGCGTCCGGCGAGCGTGTGGCGGCCCTCGACCTCTTCGAGGAGGGCGCCGAGCACTTCCTCGTTCGTCCACTTCGGCCGCCATCCCACGTCGTGCAGCCGGCTGACGCTGACCACCCAGGGGTGCATCGTGTACGCCAGGTCGCCCGCCGGGGACGGGGTGAGGCCGATCCGGTGCAGCCGGGCGGCGGCCCCGAGCGCGACGGCGGAGGGCAGCTCCATCCTGCGTACGCCGCTGAGCTCCTCGACCTCCTCCTGCTCCAGCCAGCCGTCGCAGCCGACCGCGAACTCGCCGTCGATCTTCTCAAGGGCGGCGTACTCCAGGGCCGTCACCAGGTCCTCCACATGGCAGAACTGCCAGGTGGGGCGGGATCCGGCGACGACCAGGAGGCGCGGGGACTCGAAGTAGCGGGTCAGGGCTGTGTCGGTGCCGCCGATCAGGACGGTGGGGCGCACGACGGTGACGTTGAGCCCGGGGTGGGCGCGCGGGGCCCGGCGGCCGAGCCGCTCGATCTCCAGGAGGTCGCCGACGCCGGTGGCCTCCGCGGTGGCGCGCAGCTCGGCGTCCTCGGACAGCGGCACGTCGTTGTCGGCGAGCGCCCCGTAGACCATCGCCGAGGTGCACAGCACGACCCGGTGGACCCCGACGGCGGCCGCGGCGGTGAGCACGGTCTGGGTGCCGCGTACGTTGTACGCGGTGCGGGCGGCGGGGTCGGTCTCCAGGTCGAGATCGAGGGCCAGGTGCACGACGACGTCGGCGCCGCGCAGCTTCTCGGCGATGGCCGGGTCCCGTACGTCCAGGATGTGCCAGGTCGCCTCGGACACCTCGCCACGGCGCTCGTCGATCGCGATGACCTGCTTGATCGCGTCGGATGCGGCGAGGTGGGCGGTCAGCAGTTCGCCGATGCCGGTGGCGGCACCGGTGACCGCGACGACGGGGCCCCGGTTTCTGGGGGGCCTGGGGCGTTTCTTCTCGGGCGTGCTCTCGGGTGACGGGTCGGTCAGGTTTCGCGCTGCGCGAACCTGCGGATCTGGGGAACTCACCGGGCGTCTCCAGCGGTTGTCTTCAGTGCGTACCCGAATGACGCGTACGTACCAGGTGGCGTCCATCCTGCCGCAGGCCGGGAGTCGGCGGAGCACTGAGGCCCGAAGCGGGCGTGGTGTCTACGCTGGATGGTGATGTCGGGCAGTCGCCGTCGGTTCGAGCCGACGGCCCTACGAGCCGAGGAAACCCGTGAGTGACACCCCATTCGGATTCGGCCTTCCGCCGGAGGAGCCGGAGAACGGCGACGAGGGCAAGAAGAAGGACCCCACCGAAGGTGGGCAGAGCGCGGGCGGGCCCGCAGGCCCGTTCGGATTCGGGCCGGGGGCGGGCGGGGACAACCCGTTCGCCGCAATGTTCGGCTCGATGAATCCTAACGATCTCGGCGCGGCCTTCCAGCAGCTCGGCCAGATGCTGAGCTACGAGGGCGGTCCCGTGAACTGGGACATGGCCAAGCAGATCGCCCGCCAGACCGTCTCGCAGGGCACCCCGGACGGCACCAAGGACGCCAGCGTCGGACCGTCCGAGCGCACGGCGGTCGACGATGCGCTGCGGCTGGCGGACCTCTGGCTCGACGGCGTCACGTCGATGCCCTCCGGTTCGGTCTCCACCGTGGCGTGGAGCCGCGCGGAGTGGGTCGAGGCCTCGCTGCCGGCCTGGCAGCAGCTGGTCGACCCGGTGGCCGAGCGGGTGGGCCTGGCGATGGGCGATGTGCTCCCCGAGGAGATGCAGGCCATGGCGGGCCCGCTGATCGGCATGATGCGCTCCATGGGCGGCGCCATGTTCGGCCAGCAGATCGGGCAGGCCGTGGGCGTGCTGGCCGGTGAGGTGGTGGGTTCCACCGACATCGGGCTGCCGCTGGGGCCGGCGGGCAAGGCCGCGCTGCTCCCGCTGAACGTGGAGAAGTTCGGCAAGGACCTCAGCGTCCCGCAGGACGAGGTCCGGCTGTATCTGGCCCTGCGCGAGACCGCTCACCAGCGGCTCTTCGCCCATGTGCCGTGGCTGAGGTCGCATCTGTTCGGTGCCGTCGAGGCGTACGCCCGAGGCATCAAGGTCGACACCAGCAAGCTGGAGGACGTCGTCGGCCAGTTCGACCCCTCGCAGCCGGAGCAGCTGCAGGACGCCCTTCAGCAGGGCATGTTCCAGCCCGAGGACACGCCCGAGCAGAAGGCGTCCCTGGCCCGGCTGGAGACGGCTCTCGCGCTGGTGGAGGGCTGGGTGGACGCGGTGGTCCACGAGGCCGCGAAGTCCCGGCTGACCTCGGCCGACGCGCTGCGCGAGACGATGCGCAGGCGCCGTGCCTCCGGCGGCCCGGCCGAGCAGACGTTCGCCACGCTCATCGGTCTCCAGCTGCGTCCGCGCCGGCTGCGGGACGCCTCGCGCCTGTGGGCCTCGCTCACGGACGCCCGGGGCCTGGAGGGCCGGGACGCGCTCTGGTCGCACCCGGACATGCTGCCGACGGCGCACGACCTGGACGACCCGGACGGCTTCGTCCATCACGAGCAGGCCGACTTCTCCGAGCTGGACAAGATGCTCGGCGAGGCGGCGAAGGGCTCCGGCAAGCCGAAGGCCCCCGAGGCCGAGGCAGACGATCAGGGCGAGGGCGAGGGCGAGGCCGAGGGCGACGAGGACGGCAAGGACGGCCGCGACCGGTGACCCTGCACGACGACGCCACCCTCGTACTGAAGGGTTACGCCCCCGCGGACGAGGCCGGCGACCAGGCGGAGCTGCGCCGGGTCTACCTGGATCACCTGGCACAGCACGACGACGGCATGTGGAAGGCGTGCGGGGCCGGGCATGTGACGGCCAGTGCGCTGGTGATCGATCCGGAGCGGGAGAGGGTTCTGCTGACCCTGCACCGGAAGCTCCGGATGTGGCTCCAGATGGGCGGCCACTGCGAGGAGCAGGACGCCACTCTGGAGTCGGCGGCGCTCCGTGAGGCGACGGAGGAGTCCGGCATCACTGGGCTCACCCTGCTGCGCGGCGGACCGGTCCGGCTGGACCGGCACCCGATTCCCTCTCCCTGCAACCGGCACCTCGATGTTCAGTACGCCGCCCTGGCTCCGGCCGGAGCGGCGGAGCGGATCAGCGAGGAGTCCCTGGAGCTGCGCTGGTTCGGGTACGAGGACGTATCGGGAGTGGGCGGTTCCAAGGCGCCGAAAGGTCCTCGTAGCGGAGCTGCCAGGGCCTTTCGGCAACGCCGGAAGCGTGCGTGCCAGGGCGTGGCCGCCCGGTCAGAGGTCGACAGGCTCTGAGGGGCGGCCTCCATCGAGGCCGCCCCCTTACCGCTGTGCTCCGCGGGTGCCGGTCAGTTCCAGGCGTTGTTCTGGTTCTGGCCGTGCGCGCCCTGCTGGCCCATGCCGAACCGGGCGGCGGCGCCCTGGCCGATCTGGGCGTTCTGCGGAGGCAGGACCTCGCTCGGCTGGACCAGCGCGAAGCCCTGGCCGAGGAAGCTCAGCTCCCAGCCCTCGCCGGTGTTGCCGCGCCGCCGGAAGACACCGGTGGAGTGCGTCTGGGCCTGCATCTGCACGCGCAGGGAGCTGGACCAGGCGACGATCGCGTCGGCGTCGGCGTTGACGTACTTGTCGGGCGTGACCTGCATCATCAGCGGCTGGCCGGAGGTCATGAGGGCGACCTTGCCGGTGCCGGAGATGTTGAGCTGGTACTTGCCGCTGCCGGAGATCCCGTACTGGCTGTCCACCGCGATGACCTCGGTGTGCAGCGAGGAATCGAGCGCGAGGACGTACGAGCTGTCCACGGTCATCCCCTCGCGGTCGACGTCCACGACGTGGATGTACTGCGCGAGGTTGGCGAGGTAGACGGTGCCCTGGCCGGACACGCGCATCAGGTCGAGGCCCTCGCCGGTACGTGCGCGGGCGCGCCGCTGGCCCTGGGACTGGTATTCCCCGTCGAAGTCCATCAGCCCCTGGTAGGCGACCATCGCGCCCTTGCGGGCGAGGACGTCGTCCTGGCCGGTCAGCGAGACCCGCAGGAGCTGCGGGTTCTGGATCGCGTACCGGTCCTGGGTCTGCTGCTCGGTGTGGCTGAAAAGCGGACTCTGCATGATGTGTTCCCCCTTCCCCTCAGTTCCGGATCCGCAGGCGGTCCGTGCTGTCCTCGCTCGGCTGGACGACGACGATGCCCTGGCCGGAGAAGGCCATCTGGTACGCCTCGCCGCTGCCGCGGCCGATCAGCGAGCCGGCCTTGAAGCTGCGCTTGCCCTTCACCTTGAGGTTCGGGGACCAGGCGACGAGCGCGTCCGGGTCGACGTACGTCTCGTCCTCGCCGCGTCCGCAATCGACCACGATCGGGGTGCCCCGGGAGGTGATGGCGACCCATCCGGTGCCCTGGACGACGACGTTCCACAGGCCCTGCCCGGCGAACTTGGCCATCCCCTTGACCTTCTCGACGCCCCAGGTGAGGTGGGCGTCGAAGGCGAGGAGGTTGGTGCCGTTGACGGAGAGGGAGTCGTTGTCGAGGTTGATGACGACGACGTCGGCGCCGTAGTCGGCGAGGTAGAGCAGCCCGTCGCCGGAGCACTTCATGACGGGTGCGCCCTCGCCCGCGATCCACTGGGAGGCGGTCTGCCGGACGGCGGGCGGGTTGGGCTCGTACTGGATGAAGCCCTCGTACGCCACCATCGAGCCGGTGCGTGCGTAGAGGTCCTGCCCGGAGGCCATGGCGACCTTGAGCATGGTCTTGCCGTGGTTCTCCATACGGGCCGTGACAGGGGTCGGGGCGTAGCCCGCGAGTTGCTGGTTCATAACGGGCTCCCTCAGACCTCGTAGGGCTGGACGACGATGAAGTTGCCGGGGGCGCCCCGGAACTGGAGGTTCACGGTCTCCCCGCTGTGTCCGGGATACGCGTTGCGGCGCAGCCGGACCTGGCTGGAGACGATCACCTGGGAGGCGGCTGACCAGGCGACGACGGCGTTGCAGTCGGCGAACGTGGTGGGCGTGACCGGCAGGACGACCGGGGTGCCGTGGGTCTTCACGACCACGGTGCCGGTGCCCTGGAACAGCATGGTGAACAGGGCGCCGCCGGGGATGCCGTGCCCCTCGACCCTGCGGACCTCGTACTGGAGGGACTCGTCGAAGGCGAGGACGCTCTCGGCGGAGACGCAGATGCCGTCACCTTGCAGTTCGATCGGGTGCAGGTGTGAGCCCTCCTCGGCGAGGAAGACCTGGCCGCGGCCGGTACAGCGCATCAGCTGCATCTCCTGGCCGGTGGCGTTGCCCACGGCGCGGCCGACGAAGCCGGCGCTCTTGTGGCCGAAGTCCACCTTGCCCTGATACATCACCATGCTGCCCTGGCGGGCCAGGACCCCGGATCCGCCCATGGTCAGGTCGACCCGCATGAGCTGCTGGTTCTGCGGGGTCCAGCGCTGGCCGGTCGCGGTCTCCTTGTACGGCTGCAGGGCCGCCTGGAGGCCCGCACCCGCGGCCGGAACTCCCTGGGGCACGCCCTGCGGGACGCCCGGAGGCATGGAGACGGGGGGCTGCTGACCGTACGGGGCCGGTGCGGGCTGACCGTAGGGCGCGGGAGCCTGCTGACCGAAGGGAGCGGCGGGCGGGACGCCCTGACCCGGGATCTGGCCGAATTGCGGCTGCTGCGGCTGGCCGTACGGGGACGGGGCCTGGGGCGCCTGCGGAGCTGCGGGGGCGTGCGGCGCCTGGGGTGCCAGCGGGGCCGCGATCGTCGGAGCCGCGTGCATCGGCTGCTGCGGCGCGGGCGGCGGCGTGGGAGCGGACGGGGCGCCGAAGGACGGTGCGGGCTGCGGGGCCTGGGGTGCGGGCGGCGCGCCGAAGGCCGGTGGTGCGGCGGCCTGGGCCGGCGGAGCGAAGCCCGGGACGGCGGCCGGTGCGGCGGCGGGCGGTGCCTCTTCCTCCGCGACCTCACCGCCGAAGTTCTTCAGGAGCGCGTCGAGACCGCCGTCGAAGCCCTGGCCGACGGCGGCGAAGCGCCAGACGTCCTTCAGGTAGAAGTCGCCGAGCATCACCGCGCGCTCGGTGGTGAACTCCGATCCGGTGAAGGCGTACCTCACCACTTCCTCGCCGCCCGCGACGATCCGGATGTACCCCGGACCGATCTGGGACATCTGCCCGGAACCGTCGAGCGTCGCGGTGAAGGAGAGCTTCTGGATGGCTGCCGGAATGCGGTCGAGCGTGACGCGGAAGGACTCGGTGTCACCGGACTGCGCGCCGAGGAGCTGGATGGACTCCTCGGGCGATTTCGGCTGATTGAAGAAGATGAAGTACCGGTCGTCGGAGAGCTGCTCGTCGGCGTCGAGGCCGAAGCAGCTGATGTCGAAAGTCAGCCCCGGGGCTGCGATCTGCACGCCGACGTACAGATCCGTCCCTGGCGTGAGATCACTGATCTTGGCCTTGTGGCCGCGTTGGAATTCCCTGGCCATGCGTAACGACCGTCCCCCATCCCGAAGGTAAATGCGTCGCGTCAGGCTAACCGCAAACAAGGACGTCGGACCAAGCCGGTACACACCCGGTACAGAATCGGCGAACGCGACGGGCCCCGGTTACTCCTCGCGGGCGGCGGGCAGGTGGGGCAGTTGCTCGGCCGCCACCACGCCCTCCAGATACCCCCGGGCGCGCTCGGTCCGCGGGTACGCCTCCAGCAGCCGCCAGAACCCCGGACCGTGTCCGGGAACGAGCAGATGCGCCAGCTCGTGGAGGAGTACGTAGTCGACGACGTACTCCGGCATGCCCTGCAGCCGGTGCGAGAGCCTGATGCTGCCCTCGGCCGGCGTGCACGAGCCCCAGCGGGTGTTCTGGTTGGTCACCCAGCGCACCGAGACGGGCCGGGCGCGACCGTCGAAATACTGGTCGGACAGCCGTACGGCTCGCTCCGCGAGCTCAGTGTCGCCCAAGACGCGCTTGCTCTCCTGGGCCGCGAGCTTGTCCAGCATCACGCCCACCCAGCGCCGCTCCTCCGCCTCCGACATCCGGGCGGGGATGAGCACGATCGTGCGGTCGCCCTCCCGGTACGCCGAGACCGTTCTCCTGCGCCGGGTGCTCCTGCGGACCTCGACCGCGCTCGTCGCCGAAGCGCGGGGCGGACGGGCTGCCGCGCTGCGCTGATGGCTTCCGGCGCTGCGCGCGGGGGTCTCCCCGGCGAAGCCGGACGACGGGTCGGCGGGCACGCCACGACGTTACCCGCTGCCCGTGGGGGAAGTCCCGCCCCGCGAGCGGATCTGCGGCGATCCACTTTACGAGCGTGCACCATTTGAACGATTAAGGGCTTGAACGACTCATGCACCGCGCCTGTGGAAAACTCCGCGCACGGTTCGACGCGGCCCCGCATTCTGGCGGAGGTCCTGCGGAAAGGCTCTGCGGATCACTGGTCCGCGAGCGCACCCGTGCCCGCGACACCGCTCGGGGGGAGAGGTCATGTATCCGATGCTGAAGCCCGCACTGCGTCGCGCCTGGCGCGGACGGAACACCGTGCAGTTCGGTGTGACACCCGCACATGCCGTGACACTCGGACCGGTGGACATCGCCACGGGGAGCTTTCTGGAACTGCTCGACGGCACGCGCGGTCTGCCGCTCCTGCGCGAGGAGGCCCGTGCGCTGGACCTGCCGGAACGTCATGTGGAGATTCTGCTGCGGCGGTTGACGGAGGCCGGTCTCCTGGACGACCCGAGGTCGGCCGGCCCGGGGGCCGATGCCCTGCGCAGGAACGTCGAAGTGATGGACCGCCAACGTCCCGATGTCGCATCGCTGTCGGTCGTCCGCCCCGAACCGGGTGGCGGCCTGTGCCGGATGGCGGCCCGGCGCGCGATGCGGGTCCAGGTGCGGGGAGCGGGCCGGGTCGGGGCGTCCATCGCCTCGGTGCTGTCCGGTGCGGGAGTGGGGCACGTGGAAGTGCTCGACGGGGGCCGGACCGAGCCCTGGGACGTGGCGCCCGGGGGCCTCCCTCCGGCATCCGTGGGGGAACGGCGCGATGTGGCGGCCCGCCGGCTCGTCCGCCGGTCCGCCCCCGGGCCCGCTCCCCGGCGATCGGGAGCGGACGGGGCGGGAGCGGGCCGCACGGGGCCGAACGGAACGGGACCGGGTCGCAAGGGAGGGGACCCGGCGGTGGCGGGGGCGGGGGCTGACCTGGTGGGGAGCGCCGGACAGCCCGGTCTGTCCCTGATCGTCGTCGCCCCCCGGGACGGCCTCGCGGTGTACGCACCCGTCGTGGACACGGCCGGTCCCTGGATCGCGTCGGGCACTCCTCATCTCTACGCGGGGGTGATCGAGGCCACGGGGGTGGTCGGGCCTCTCGTCCTGCCCGGGGGCACCGGCTGCGCGGGCTGCCTGGAACTGCACCGCGCGGACCGGGATTCGCAGTGGCCCCGGATGCTGGCGCAGTGGCGTTCCGGGCGTCGGGGCGCGGTGCCCGCCTGCGACCTGGGGCTCGCGACGGCGGTCGCCGGTCTCGCCGCTGCACATGCCCTGGCGTTTCTGGACGGAGACCTCCCGGCAAGTACCGGAACTCGCTGGGAGGCCGCTCTGCCGCTGCTGGACTGGCGTTCCGAGCCGATCGGCCCGCACACGGAATGTTCCTGCGGGGCGGCCGGGGGCGCGGGAGGGGAACGGGCCTCCGGTGGTGTTCCGGCACAGGACACAATGGCGAGGTGACCGCCGTCGCCGGAGTGACACCGGAGGCCCGAGCGGCACGGCAGTCTGGGAACTGGAGGGGCACATGTCTGATCTTCCCCGGAAGGCGGTTACGCGTACGGCCAAGCTGGCCGCGCTTCCGCTCGGCTTCGCCGGCCGTGCCACCTGGGGGCTGGGCAAGCGGATCGGCGGAAAGTCGGCCGAGCTGGTCGCCCGTGAGGTGCAGCAGCGCACGGCGGACCAGTTGTTCAAGACCCTGGGCGAGCTGAAGGGCGGGGCCATGAAGCTGGGCCAGGCCCTCTCCGTCTTCGAGTCGGCTCTGCCCGAGGAGGTAGCCGGACCCTACCGGGCCGCGCTGACCAAGCTCCAGGAGGCCGCGCCGCCGCTGCCCGCGCGCACGGTCCACGGGGTTCTCGCCGAGCGGATCGGGGAGGACTGGCGGGAGTACTTCCTGGAGTTCGAGGACACACCGGCGGCCGCCGCCTCGATCGGCCAGGTGCACCGTGCGGTGTGGCACGACGGCCGCGAGGTCGCCGTGAAGGTGCAGTACCCCGGCGCCGGAGAGGCGTTGCTCTCAGACCTCGCCCAACTCAGCCGTTTCGCCCGGCTGCTCGGCCCGCTGGTACCGGGGGTGGACGTCAAGCCCCTGATCAAGGAACTGCGCGACCGGGTGTCGGAGGAGCTGGACTACGAGCTGGAGGCGCAGGCGCAGCGGGAGCACGGGGCGGAGTTCGCCGGCGACCCGGATGTGGTGATCCCTCAGGTGGTGCACCAGTCCGACCAGGTGCTGGTGACGGAGTGGATCGACGGGATCCCGCTGTCCGAGATCATCGCGGAGGGCACGGCGGAACAGCGCGATCGTGCGGGGCAGTTGCTGGCCCGCTTCCTCTTCTCCGGTCCGGCCCGAACCGGTCTGCTGCACGCCGACCCGCACCCGGGTAATTTCCGGCTGCTGCCCCCGGCTGCGGACGACGCGGAACACGCGGAGGAGGAAGATGGTCCGGTTGACTCGTGGCGGCTGGGGGTGCTGGACTTCGGCACGGTCGACCGGCTTCCGGGCGGGCTGCCTCGGACCATCGGCGACTCCTTGCGGCTGACGCTGGAGGGCGACGCGGCGGGGGTGTACGGGCTGCTGCGCGCGGAGGGCTTCGTGAAGGAGTCGATCGACCTGGACCCGGACGAGGTGCTCGACTACCTGCTCCCGATCATCGAGCCCACGCAGGTGGAGGAGTTCGCCTTCGGCCGGGGCTGGATCCGTGAACAGGCGGCCCGGATAGCCGATCCGCGCTCCCCCGCCCATCAGCTCGGCAGGCAGCTGAACCTTCCTCCGTCCTACGTCCTGATACACCGGGTGACGCTCAGCACGATCGGGGTGCTGTGCCAGCTCGGCGCGACGGTCCGGCTGCGCGACGAGCTCGAAGCGTGGCTGCCGGGGTTCCTCGCGGAGGACCTGGAGGCGGAGGAGACGGAGTACGCCGAGGGGGAGAGCGAGCCGGAGCCGGAGGGCGAAACCGTCGAGGCGTAGGCAGGGGCCTGAACCGGAGTCGCGGCCCGGGCCGGAGTCGGAGCTTCGGCTCGGGCCGGGTGGGGGGGTCACCACCAGAGGGAGTCGAGGCGGCTCTCGATCGCGCGGATGTGGAGGCGCGCACAGTCCTCGCAGAAGTGGAGCCGGCGTCCGTCCTCCACGGCGCGGACCCAGGTCGCAGGTGCCGTGTCGCCTTCGGCGGCGGTGCCACAGCGGGCGCACACCACGCCTCCCGCGGCGGGCTTCTCGGGGGGATGCGTCTCCTCGTCCACCTCCTGACGATATCCCCGTGACCGGACGGGCGACGGCACAACGCACCGCGGGGCCGCCCGGATACGGACGGCCCCGCGGTGGGGTGATGGCTGCACGGTCAGTGCATGACCGCCATGGCCAGCGCGCGGCGGGCGCGCAGCGAGGCGCGCTCTGCCCGGCGCTGCATCCGGCGGGCGGCGATCAGACGGACCGACTGGCGGTCCCCCTGGGCCTCCCGCAGGCGGTCGTGCATATGCGCACGAGCCAGGGCTTCTGGGATGAGTTGCATTTCGCGGGTCCTGTTCTGACGCGAGTCGTTCGCGCCGATGATGGTGACGTCTGGGGTTGCGGAGCCGACGGGCTCCTTCGTGGGGGTGATCATTGGTGCCTGATTCCGGGGGTCATGGGTGTAGGGACGGTCGATCGTTCCGAGGCGCAGCCTGCGTGTGGGGGCGGGGACCCCACAGGTCGCGGTCACGCTGCGACCGGGTTCTTGCGCGGACGGCCACGCGGACGCTTGCGGGCCACGACGACGCCCTGGACGAAGAGCTCGCCGCCCCAGACACCCCACGGCTCGCGGCGGTCCTTCGCCCCGGCGAGGCAGGCCTCGACGAGCGGGCAGGTGCGGCAGAGAGACTTGGCGTACTCGACGTCGGCGGGCGACTCGGCGAAGAAGACCTCCGGGTCGTAGGAACGGCAGGGGACGGGTACACCGAGGTTCTCGATGGCGTCGTCGAGCGCGGTGAGCGTGGTGAGCGGGGTCAAGGCGGAGTCCTCCGTGGAGCCGGGCGGCGAGATCGGGGTGGAGAGCGGTACTGACGGGGCGTGCGTTTCGGTGTGCACGGTGGGTGGTGTCCTCGTCTGGTCGTGCCGGCCTGTTGGCCGGTTGGCGGCTGCTGGTACCAGGTCCTGCTTGTCCCGAGGCTCCTTCGTTCCGTCTCGTCCGTTCGGACAAAACAAAAGGGCCGCGGATCCCGAGTGGGGTTCCGCGGCCCTGAAGGCGCCGGCCTGATGCTGGATCAGACTGGATCGCTCCAGGGTTCAGGCCCACGGAAGGCCCACATCGTGTGGTGCTGCTGCGTCTGCTTCTTGGCTCCGGCACCGGCTGCCGCAAAGGCATAGGCCTGAGCCTGTGCTGCCTTCGCTACTGCTGCCGCCGGTGCCTCGATCGGTCGCTCATTGAGCTCCCGCGTCACGGGGAGGCTCACCAGGGACAGCGGACGGGCGGCGGAGATGCCGGACAGACCGGTGGCGCGAAGCGAGGCGACCGAGGAGCGGGTGAGGCCGAGCGAACAGGCGGAGACGACCGAGAGATCGGTCATTTTCTGGGTTTCGATGATGCTGATCACTTCAATCGCCTCCTCTCGGCGTCTCAGGGGGACCGGCCGGGGCCGGTCCTGCGTATTCGGATAAGTACAGCACGGAATCAGGGCTTCAGAGAAGTCGCTGTTCCCGTGGTTAAGAACCTATGGTGACGACTGGGGCGGGCGCAAACTATTTTCTGGACGAGTTTTCCTCAGGTCTCGTCCACGCCCTCCTCGGGCTCGCCATCAATCGCCTCACCTGCGCAGATGGCCAGAACATCGGTGCCGAAGCGGCTCAACTTACGGTTGCCGACACCGGCGATGACGACCAGCTCGCCCGCGGTGGACGGCACGGCCTCGGCGATCGCCATGAGGGTCTTCTCGGTGAACACGCAGAAGTCCGGCTGGCCCAGCAGGGCCGCCTGGGCGGCACGCCAGTCGTACAGCCGCTCGTACAGCCCCTCGTCCATGTCCGATGGGCACTCCTCGCAACGCATCAGCTTCATCTCGCCCGCGTCGGTGAGCGTGCGTCCGCAGACCCGGCACCGCACCGGCCCCCGGTGCTTCCGCTCGACCACCGGGGTCCGGTTCGCCGCCGCGGCCCGGCCGGTGCCCCGGTCGATACCTCCTCCGCCGCCGGCCCCGCTCCGCGCGCCCGAAGCGGCCGAGCCCGGCCGCAGCCCGTTCAGGAAGCGGGTCGGCCGTCGGCTCGCGCGGCCGCCCGGTGACCGGGACAGCGCCCAGGAGAGCGAGAGGTGGACGCGGGCGCGGGTGATCCCGACGTACATCAGGCGCCGCTCCTCCTCGACCTGCTCGTCGGTCCTGGCGTAGGCGATCGGCATCATGCCCTCGGTAAGGCCGACCAGGAAGACGGCGTCCCACTCCAGGCCCTTCGCCGAGTGCAGCGACGCCAGGGTCACCCCCTGGACCGTCGGGGCGTGCTGGGCGGCCGCCCGCTCGTCCAGCTCGCGGACCAGGTCGGTCAGGGTCGCCCCGGGTTTCGCCGTCTCGAAGTCCTCCGCCAGGCGCACCAGCGCGGCCAGCGACTCCCAGCGGTCGCGCACGGCCCCCGACCCGGCGGGCGGACGGCTGGTCCAGCCCTTGGTGGAGAGCACCGCCCGCACCTGGGACGGCAGTCCCTCAGCCTCGTCGAGCAGGGAGTCGTTGCGCCCGGCGCGGGCCGCGCCGCGCAGGGCGGTGCCCGCCTCGCGGACCTCGGCCCGCTCGAAGAACCGCTCGGCGCCGCGCAGCTGGTAGGGCACCCCGGCGTCCGCGAGGGCCTGTTCATAGACCTCGGACTGGGAGTTGACGCGGTAGAGCACGGCGATCTCGCCGGCCGGCACGCCCGCGGCGATGAGGTCGCGGATGCGCCGGGCGGTGCCCTCGGCCTCGGTGGGCTCGTCGGGATACTCCGTGTAGCCGGGCTCGGGGCCCTTGTCGCGCTGGGAGACCAGCTCCAGCCGGTGGTCGGCGGCCTTGCCGTGGGCCTGGCTCAGCAGGCCGTTGGCGAGGTGCACGACCTGGGGCGTGGAGCGGTAGTCCCGAACCAGCTTGACCACGGTCGCCCCGGGGTGGCGGGTGCGGAAGTTCAGCAGGTGGTCGGGGGTGGCTCCGGTGAAGGAGTAGATCGTCTGGCTGGCGTCGCCGACGACGCAGAGGTCGTCCCGGTCGCCGACCCAGAGGTCGAGCAGCCGCTGCTGGAGCGGGCTCACGTCCTGGTACTCGTCGACGACGAAGTGCTGGTACTGGCCGCGCACGTGCTCGGCGATGTCGCCGCGGTCCTGGAGGATGCCGACGGTGAGCAGCAGCACGTCCTCGAAGTCGATCACCGAGCGGTCGCGCTTGAGCTGCTCGTACATGGAGTAGACCTGGGAGAGGACCGCCGGGTCCCGGGGGGCGTCCCGCTGGGTCTTGGCGACCGCCGCCGGATAGTCGGCGGGCACGGTCTGGGTGACCTTGGCCCACTCGATCTCGCTGGTGACGTCCCGCAGCTCGTTGCGGTCGAGCCGGAGTTCGCAGCGGGCGGCGGCCTCGGCGACCAGCTGCACCTTCCGCTCCAGCAGCCGGGGCAGCTCGCCACCGACTGCTTTCGGCCAGAAGTACTGGAGCTGCCGGAGGGCGGCGGAGTGGAAGGTCCGCGCCTGGACGCCGGTCGCGCCGAGCTGCCTGAGGCGGCCGCGCATCTCGCCGGCGGCCCGGTTGGTGAAGGTGACGGCGAGCACGGTGGCCGGCTGGAGGATGCCAGCGCGCACCCCGTACGCGATGCGGTGGGTGATCGCGCGGGTCTTGCCCGTACCGGCTCCGGCCAGCACGCACACCGGTCCGTGCAGGGCGAGAGCCACCTCGCGCTGCTCGGGGTCGAGCCCGTCGAGCACGGCGTCCGGGGTCTCGGGAACCTGGGGGAAGAGGGTGGAGTGCGTTGCTGCTGTCACCCCGCCATGCTGCCAGGTCCCAGGGGGCGGACGCGGCGGTTGTCCACAGGGGTGAGGCATTCGTCGTACCGGGACCCGGCGGTGCGGGGCCCTGGGCGGGGCCGGCACCGCCGCCACGGGAATGGTGAAGGTCTCCCGTACGTTCCTCAACCGTGCGGGACGGCTGCGGACAGTGGCCGGACCGTAGGTGACGCTGCCGGCCGCGCAGCGGTACGGACGAGACGAAGGAGCGCCAGCGACATGGCGGGCACTGTGACGATGTACAGCACCACCTGGTGCGGCTACTGCCGCCGGCTGAAGAGCCAGATGGACCGCGAGGGCATCGCGTACAACGAGGTCAACATCGAGCACGACCCGGAGTCGGCCGCGTTCGTCGAGAAGGCGAATGGCGGAAACCAGACGGTCCCCACGCTGCTGGTCGTGGCCCCCTCGGGCACCGAGTCGGTCATGACGAACCCGTCGCTCGCCCAGGTGAAGCAGGCGCTCGCCGCCTGATCCGGCCGGTGGAACGCCCCCCCGGACACACGTATGCCCCCGGCGATGCCGGGGGCATACGTGTGTCCGGGGGGGCGCTCAGCCGGTCCGCTTCGCGCCGCCGGGCCTCGGGAGCGGCTTGCCGTACCAGAGCTCGATCAGCCGGGCCGCGATCGAGATGCCGAACGGGGGCATGACCTCGCCGGACTCGAAGGCGGCGGTGAGGTCCTCGCGGGAGAACCAGCGGGCCTCCTCGATCTCCTCGCCGTCGACGGTGATGTCGAAGGAGGTCGCGCGCGCCATGAAGCCGAGCATCAGGCTGGAGGGGAAGGGCCACGGCTGGCTGGCGATGTACTCGACCTCGCCGACGGTGATGCCGGCTTCCTCGTGCACCTCGCGGGCCACGGACTGCTCGATCGACTCCCCCGGCTCGACGAATCCGGCGAGCGTGGAGAAGCGGCCCTCCGGCCAGTGCACCTGGCGGCCCAGCAGGGCCCGGTCCTGGTCGTCGGTGACCAGCATGATGACCGCCGGGTCGGTGCGCGGGTAGTGCTCGGCCCCGCAGGCCTGGCAGCGGCGGATGTGACCGGCCGCCGCGATGACGGTGCGCTCGCCGCAGCGGGAGCAGAAGCGGTGCAGGCGCTGCCAGTTCTCCAGGGCGACGGCGTGCACCAGCAGGCCCGCGTCGCGGGGGCCGAGGAGAAGGCCCGCTTCGCGGAGTCCGGCGGGCCGGGCCGACTGGTCCATGCGGCCGGGCAGCGAGTCCTTCTGGAGCGCGAAGTAGCTGACGCTGTCCTCGTCGGTGCCGAGGAAGTACCGGTGGGTCTCGGTGACCGGGGCCTCGAAGGCCTGGGTCATGACGATCTCGGTGCCCCCGTCGGGGGTGTCGTCGATCAGCACCTGCCCGCCGGAGACGACGAAGACGCGGGTCGTCGGGTGGCTCCACGCCACGGCCAGCCACGCCTCGTCGAGGCGGTGGTGTGCCGCGCGGTCGATGCCGCTCGGCGCGGTGAGGCCGATCGGACGGTCTGCGGTGGCGTTGTCGAAGGTGCTCACAGGTGCTTCCTACTCCCCCTGGGTGGATCGGGTGTGCACAGGTACGTGGAGGTGTGCAGAGGATTCAGCGGAGTTCCGGGCATTCAGCTCAGTGCCGTGGCCAGCTCGCCCCACAGGTGGGCGGTCGTCTCCACGCCCTTGAGGAGGAGGTCCAGTTCGACCTTCTCGTCGGGGGCGTGCCAGCCGTCGGAGGGGACGGAGACGCCGAGGAAGAGGACGGGGGCGCCGAGGACGTCCCTGAGGTCGGCGGCGGGCCCCGAGCCTCCTTCGCGGGTGAAGAGGATCTTCTTCCCGAAGGCCCGGCCCATCGCGCGGGCCACGGCCTGCAGGGCGGGGTGGTCCAGCGGGGTCAGGCAGGGGCGGGTGGCGGGCTGGAAGGCGATCCGGTGGCGGACGCCCGCCGGAATGCGGGCCTCGGTCCAGGCCTGGACCGCCCGCTGTACGTGGTCGGGGTCCTGGCCGTCGACCAGCCGGAAGCTGATCTTCACCAGGGCGGAGGAGGGGATGATCGTCTTGCTGCCGGCGCCCTGGTAGCCGCCGCCGATGCCGTTGACCTCGGCGGTGGGGCGGGCCCAGACACGCTCCAGCGTGGAGTACCCGGCCTCGCCGGAGGCGGCTCCCGACTTCGCGGTGCGCAGCCAGGTGGCCTCGTCGAAGGGCAGCTCGGCGAAGAGGGCCCGCTCGGTGCCGGTGAGGTCGGTGACCCCGTCGTAGAAGCCGGGGATCGCGACCTTGCCGTCCGCGTCGTGAAGGGCGGCGACCAGGCGGGCGATCTCGGTGGCGGGGTTGGGGACGGCTCCGCCGAACGATCCGGAGTGGATGTCCTGGGCGGGGCCGTACAGCTCGATCTCGCACTCCGCGAGGCCGCGCATGCCGGTGCAGACGGTCGGGGTGTCCTCGTCCCACATACCGGTGTCCGAGACGATCACCGCGTCGGCGGCGAGCCGGTCCGCGTGCTGCTCGGCGAGGGCGCGGAAGTTCGGGGAGCCGGACTCCTCCTCGCCCTCGATGAGCAGCTTGAGGTGGACGGCCGGGGTGGTGCGGCCGGTCGCTGCCAGGTGGGCGCGGACCCCGAGGGTGTGGAAGAACACCTGGCCCTTGTCGTCGGCCGCGCCGCGTGCGTACATCCGGCCGTCCCGGATCACCGGCTCGAACGGGTCGGTCGCCCAGCCGTCCTCGCGGGCGGCGGGCTGCACGTCGTGGTGGCCGTAGACGAGGACCGCCGGGGCGTCCGGGTCGTCGCTGGGCCACTCGGCGAAGACCGCCGGGGCGCCGGGGGTCTCCCAGATCTCGGTGACCGGGAAGCCGGTCTCCTTGAGCTTCGCGCTCAGCCACTCGGCACTGCGCCGTACGTCCCCGTCGTGCTCCGGCTGCGCGGATACGGACGGGATGCGCAGCCACTCGGCGAGGTCGTCGAGGAAGGCTGCGCGGTGCTGTTCGGTGTACGTACGGACGGCGCTGTCCGGGGTCTCGCTCATGCTCTTGAGCCTATCCGTCCTCCGGGGCGGGCTCGTCCAGCAGGATCCGCTCCAGCTCGGCCCGGCCGGGCAGCCCCCGCGGATGGACGGTCTCCCCGCTGCGTACGTAGAGGAAGGTGGCGGTGACGGCGTCGAGCGGCAGATCGTGCAGCTCGGCCCAGGCCAGCCGGTAGACGGCGAGCTGGAGCGGGTCGGCGGTGCGGTGGCGGGTGGTCTTCCAGTCGACGATCTCGTAGCGGTCACCCGTGCGGTACACGGCGTCGATCCGGCCCCGGATCACCCGGCCCGCGAGGGTGATCTGGAACGGGGTCTCGACCCGGTACGGCGTGCGCCGGGCGTACGCGGTGCGCTCGAACGCCTCCTTGAGCTCGGCGAGGTCCCGCTCGTCGGCGATCTCCGCGTCGCTCTCGTCGCCCCCGGGCAGTTCGTCGGGGCCGAGCATGGGCAGCGGCAGTTCCTCGTACCGCGATTCCACCCAGGCGTGGAACCTGGTCCCCCGGCGGGCGGCGGGCCCCGGCGGGCGGGGCATGGGCCGGGCCAGCTCCTGGGCGAAGGCGTCGGGGTCCTCGGCCAGCCGCAGCAGCTGGGTGGCGGAGAGCGATGCGGGCACGAGGACCTCACGCACGGTGGCGCGGGCGCGGCGCAGCTCCCCCGCCAGCGATTCCAGGTCGCGGTCCCAGGAGGCGAGGGTGCGGGCCTCCTCGGGGGTGAACCGCTCCGCCGGGTCCTCCTGCGGGTGACGTGCGGCGGGGATGTGCGGTGCGGACTCCCGTACGGGCTCCGGCGCCGTGTCCGGTGCCCCCGGGGGGCGTTCGGTGGGGAGCTCGTCCCGGTCGTCCCAGAGCTCGTCGGCCGGTGGCTCGTCCTCGTACGCCGGTACGTCGTCCTCTTCCTGGTGGCCCGTGGCCAGCCGCTCCAGGTGGGCCAGCACCGTGTCCCGGGCGGCGCGGCGGCGGGCGAGGGCGTCGGCGTCGAGCGGGAGCGGCCAGGCCAGGTCGGTGTCGGGCGCCGCGAGGGCCGGGTTCTCCTCGTCCTCGGCGGGCTCGTCCGCCCAGGCCTCGATCTCGCCGTGGCCCGCCGCGCAGTGCTCGTACAGCGCCTCCAGGAAGGCGGACGGGCCGCGCGTCCTCTTCTGGGACGGGCCCCACCAGTGGCCGGAGCCGAGGAGGAGGGAGCGGGGGCGGGTGAAGGTGACGTAGCCAAGGCGCAGTTCCTCCGTGTGCTGGTGCTCCTTCATCTCCTCCTTGAACGCCTTCAGCCCCTTGGCGTCGAAGCTGTCGACGGCCGGGAGCGTCGCCGCGTCGCCGCGCAGGGCGTGCGGGAGCACCTTGGCCTGGGCGGTCCACGCGTCCCGGGACCGGCCGCTGGGGAACTGGCCGGTGACCAGTCCGGGCACGGCGACGACGTCCCACTCCAGGCCCTTGGACTTGTGGGCGGTGAGGACCTTCACGGTGTTCTCGCCGCCGGGCAGCGCGTTGTCGAGGCCCTTCTCGTACTGCGCGGCGGTCCGCAGGAAGCCGAGGAAGGCGAGCAGCGACGCCTCCCCGTCGAGGGAGGCGAAACGGGCCGCCGTGTCGAGGAAGTTGGCGAGGGTCTCGCGTCGGCGGGCGGCCAGCGCCTGCGGCGATGCCGACAGCTCGACCTCCAGGCCCGTGGTCGCCAGGACGCGGTGCAGGACGTCCATCAGGGGGTCCGCGAGCGAGCGGCGCAGATCGCGCAGCTCACGGGCCAGCCGGGCGAAGCGGATGCGGGCCTCCGCCGAGAACGGCAGCCCGTCGTCCGCCGCGTCCCCCGCGACCAGGAAGGTGTCCAGCGCGTCCGCGAGCGATATCACCTCGGCCGGGTCCGTCCCCTCGACCGCGTCCGCGAGCCGCTGGTCCGCGTCGGTGTCGTCCGCCTGGCCCGCCCGGTGCACGAGGAGGCGGGCGCGGCGGCCCAGGAGCGCGAGGTCACGGGGGCCGATGCGCCAGCGCGGTCCGGTGAGGAGGCGGACCAGGGAGGCGTTGGCCCCCGGGTCCTGGAGGACCTCGCAGACGGCGACCAGGTCGGCCACCTCGGGCAGGTGCAGCAGTCCGGCGAGGCCGACGACCTCGACCGGGATGTCCCGGGCGACCAGGGCCGCCTGGATCTGCGGGAAGTCCCCGGCGGTGCGGCACAGGACGGCGATCTCGCCGGGCGGGGTGCCGGTGCGCACGAGGTGGGCGAGGGAGTCGGCGAGCCAGTCGATCTCCTCGGTGTGGGTGTTCAGCAGGGCGCAGCGGACCGTGCCGTCCCGCTCGGCGCCCGGCGCGGGGCGCAGCGCCTCGACGCCCTCGTGCATCGCGCGCAGCGGTTCGGCGAGGCCGTTGGCGAGCTGGAGGAGGCGGCCGCCGCTGCGCCGGTTCTCGCTGAGGCTGTAACGGGTGGCGGGGGTGCCGTCGGCGTGCGGGAAGTGCTCGGGGAAGTCGTCCAGGTTGGCGACGGAGGCGCCGCGCCAGCCGTAGATCGCCTGGCAGGGGTCGCCCACGGCGGTCACCGCGTGGCCGGCCGCTCCCGGCTCCGTACCGCTGCCGAACAGCGCCGACAGCAGCAGCCGCTGGGCCACCGACGTGTCCTGGTACTCGTCCAGCAGCACGACCCGGAACTCGTTCCGCAGGATCTCCCCCACCTCGGGCCGGGTCAGGGCCAGCTCGGCGGAGAGGGCGATCTGGTCGCCGAAGTCCAGGAGGTCCCGGCTCCGCTTGGCGGACCGGTAGCGCTCGGTGAGGCCGAGGAGGGAGCGGCGGGCCTCGGCGGTCTCGGGGATCCTGCGCAGGTCCGCGTTGCTGAGCTTGGCCGTCTCCAGCTCCCGCAGCAGCTCGGTGTCGTACGCGTCCAGCGCCCCGGGGCGTACGAGGTGTTCGGACAGCTCCCCGTCGAGCGCCAGGAGATCGCTGACCAGGGTGGGGAAGGAGCGGGTGAGCGCCGGATACGGGCCCGGGGCCTCGCGCAGCACCTTGGCCGCGAGCTGGTAGCGGGTGGCGTCGGCGAGGAGGCGGGTGGTGGGCTCCAGGCCGATGCGCAGGCCGTGCTCGGTGAGGAGGCGGCCGGCGAAGGCGTGGTAGGTGGAGATGGTGGGTTCGCCGGGGGGGTTGTCCGGGTCGATGACGTCGGGGTCGGTGACCCCGGCGGCGATCAGCGCCTTGCGGACGCGCTCGGCCAGCTCGCCCGCCGCCTTGTTGGTGAAGGTGAGGCCGAGGACCTGCTCGGGGGCGACCTGTCCGGTGCCCACCAGCCAGACCACGCGAGCGGCCATCACCGTGGTCTTGCCCGACCCGGCTCCGGCCACGATCACCTGCGGGGCGGGCGGCGCGGTGATGCAGGCCGTCTGCTCCGGGGTGAACGGGATCCCGAGGAGCTCCTTGAGCTGCTCCGGATCGGTGATGCGTGAGGACACCCGGTCAACGGTAACCGGGCCCACCGACAACCCACGCCGATGCCCACGAGAGGCGCTACTCCACCACCTGCCGCCCCTCCGGCTGCGCGCTGCACGAGGCGCGGAAGGCGCAGTGGGTGCAGTGGGTGCCGGTGGTGGGCGTGAAGCGTTCGTCCAGGACCTTTCCGGCGGCGGTGGCGAGCAGGTCGGAGACCCACTCCCCGGCCAGTGGTTCCTGGGCCTGGACCTTGGGGAAGGCGTCGCCGCCTTCCTTCTTGGGGGCCGGCTGACGGAGCTGGACCAGTTCGGCGCCGCCCGGCTCGGGGCGCTTTCCGTCGAAGACGTCGTCGACGGCGCCCTCGCGGACCGCGAGCTGGTAGACCGCGAGCTGGGGGTGGGCGGCGACCTCGTCCTTGGTCGGCGCGCCCTTGCCTGTCTTGAAGTCCACGACGTACGCCCGGCCCTCGGCGTCCTGTTCGACCCGGTCCATGGAGCCCCGGATACGGACGGCGTACTCCCCCGCCTCCAGGGTCACGTCGAAGTCGTGCTCGCAGGCGGTGGGGGTGCGGCCGCCGCGGTCCAGGACGTGCCAGTGCAGGAAGCGTTCCAGGGCCGCGCGGGCCTGGTCCTTCTCCTGCTCGGACTTCCAGGGGGCGTCGAAGGCGAGGCCGTTCCACACGGAGTCCAGGCGTTCCATGAGGACGTCGAGGTCGGCGGGCGTACGGCTGGAGGCGACCTCGTCGGCGAGTACGTGGACGACGTTGCCGAACCCCTGGGCGGCGGTGGCCGGGGCGTCGGCCTTCACCTCGCGGCCCAGGAACCACTGGAGGGCGCAGGTGTTGGCGAGCTGGTCCAGGGCGCTGCCGGAGAGGGTGACGGGCTGGTCGCGGTCACGGAGCGGGACGGCGGAGCGGGTCGGCTCCTCCAAGCCCCACCAGCGGTACGGGTGGGCCGCGGGCACCAGCGGCTGCCCCTCGTCGTCGGTGAGCGCGGCGAGCCGGGCGAGGCGGTGGGCGGCGGCCTCGCGCAGGGCGTCGGAGGCGGCCGGGTCGACGGTGGTGGCCCGCAGCTCGGCGACGAGCGCGGCGACGGCGAGGGGGCGGCGCGGGCGGCCGGTGACGTCGCGGGGTTCGACGCCCAGCTCGGTCAGGAAGCGGGAGGGCTGGTCGCCGTCGTCGGCGGGGGCCTTCACGGCCGTGACGATCAGGCGCTCGCGGGCCCGGGTGGCTGCGACGTAGAAGAGCCGCCGCTCCTCGGCGAGGAGGGCCCCGGGTGTGAGGGGTTCGGCGAGTCCGTCGCGGCCGATCCGGTCCGCCTCCAGGAGGGAGCCCCGGCGGCGCAGGTCGGGCCAGAGCCCCTCCTGGACCCCGGCGACGACGACGATCCGCCACTGAAGGCCCTTGGAGCGGTGGGCGGTCATCAGGCGTACGGCGTCGGGGCGGGCGGTCCGCCGGGAGAGGGTGTCGGCGGCGATGTCCTGGGCGTCGACCTCTTCGAGGAAGTTGAGGGCTCCGCGCCCACCGGTGCGCTCCTCGGCGCGGGCGGCCGTGTCGAACAGGGCGCACACCGCGTCGAGATCGCGGTCGGCGTTGCGCCCGCCCGCCCCGCCGCGCAGCACGGCCCGCTCCAGCCTGCCCGGCCAGGGGGTGCCGTTCCACAGGGTCCACAGGGCCTCCTCGGCGGTGCCGCCGCCTTCGAGGAGTTCGCGCGCCTTACGCAGGAGCGCGCCGAGGCGCTGCGCGCCGTGGGCGTACGCCGGGTCGTGCGTGACGAGCCGCTCGGGCTCGGCCAGGGCGCGGGCCAGCAGGGTGTCGGAGGGGGCGGGGACCCGGATTCCGGCGGCGCGCTCCTCGTCGCGCAGGGCCCGGCCGAGGCGGCGCAGGTCGGCGGCGTCCATGGAGCCGAGCGGGGAGGCGAGGAGGGTGAGGGCGGTCTCGGTGTCGAGCCAGGGGGCCGTGACCGCGGCTTCCGCCTGCTCGTCGGTCTCCGCGGGAGCGTGGTGCAGCGCCGCCGCGGCCACCGTCCGCAGGGCCGTCAGTAGCGGGGCGACGGCCGGTTCGTGGCGCAGCGGCAGGTCGTCGCCGTCGACCTCCAGGGGGACGCCGGCGGAGGTGAGGGCGCGGCGGACGGCGGGCAGTGAGCGGCCTCCGGCCCGTACCAGCACGGCCATCTCCTGCCACGGCACCCCGTCCTCCAGGTGGGCGCGGCGCAGCAGGTCCGCGATGTTCTCCAGCTCCGTGGACGCGGTGGGGTAGGTGTACGTCTCCACGCGGCCGCCGTCCCGGACGGCGTGCAGCTCGCGGTGGGCGCGGACCGTGTCCCCGGGAAGCCGGGTCAGCGGCATCCGGCGGGTGAGCAGCCGGGTCGCGGCCAGCAGTCCGGCCCCGGAGCGGCGGGAGGTGGTGAGGACGCTTACGGGTGCGGGGCCGCCGTCCGCCCGGCGGAAGGTGTCCGGGAAGTCGAGGATGCCGTTCACATCGGCGCCCCGGAACGTGTAGATCGACTGGTCGGGGTCGCCGAAGGCGATCAGTGTCCGCCCGGCCCCTGCCTCCTCCGCCCCGCGCTCCCGGGCGGACTCCGGCGCGCGCCCCCGGTTGCCCGCCAGCGCGTGCAGCAGGCGCACCTGGGCGGGGTCGGTGTCCTGGTACTCGTCGACGTACACCGCGTCGTAGGTCCCCGCGAGCTGCTCCGCCACCTCGGGGCGCTCGGCGAGCAGGACCGCGCGGTGCACCAGCTCCGCGTAGTCCAGGACGCCCTGGGCGTCGAGGATGTCGAGGTACTCGGCGAGGAACTGGGCCGCCGCCGCCCAGTCCGGGCGGCCGGTGCGGCGTGCGAAGGCGGCCAGCGCGTCCGGTCCGAGGCCCAGTTCGCGGCTGCGGGCCAGCACGGCGCGCACCTCGTCGGCGAAGCCGCGGGTGGTCAGGCAGGACCGCAGCTCGTCCGGCCAGCGGACGTGGGCAAGGCCCTCCTTCTCCAGGTCGAGCTGGCCCGCGAGCAGTTCGCGGACGGTGACGTCCTGCTCGGGCCCGGACAGCAGGCGCAGCGGATCGGCGAACAGATCGGCGTCCTGGTGCGCCCGGACCAGGGCGTAGCAGTACGAGTGGAACGTGGTGGCCTGCGGGCCCCGGGCCGCCCCGAGGCGGGCGGCCATCCGGTCCCGCAGTTCGACGGCGGCCTTGCGGCTGAAGGTGAGGACGAGGATGCGGGCCGGGTCGGCACCCCGGTTCACCCGCGCGGCGACGGATTCGACGAGGGTGGTGGTCTTGCCGGTGCCGGGCCCGGCGAGGACCAGCAGCGGGCCGCCGGGGTGGTCAACCACCGCGCGCTGGCCTGCGTCAAGGAGAGGAGGATCCACCGAACCCGGCGGAGTGCGCACCAGACGGTACGCACCCGTGGTCCGCGGCCGTGACTCACGGAGCGGACTGTGCCGGGTGGAGGAGGAACTCACGTGGATCGCCGGTCCTGGTGGATGTGCGTGGGTGTACTGGTGATGAGGAACGGGGTCGGTGCAGCAGAGGAAGAGGAAAGGGGCGGAGCGTGCCGCGCGATGACGACGCTACGCCAGCGACGGCGCGGAGGGCGGCGACCGCGCTGCGTCCCTCGTCACGTGCGCTGCCGCGTCGGGCCGCTGCTGCCGGAGGCCGATGGCGGAAGCTGTCAGATGTGAGCTTTCTCGCCCGAAGCGCGCGGAGCGCCCGTACAGCCCTGGCCGTCCCCGCCGCCGGGACCTCCCGGACCACCCTGGCCGTCCCCGCCGCCGGGACCTCCCGGCTCAGCGCCTCCGTCCCAGCGGGCTCTTCGCATGTCGATCCGCGGGATGTGCCCCTCCGCCTGGCGCGACGCCTCCCGCAGCGGGGTGCCCTCGGCGCGGTAGTGGTCCAGCGCCCGCAGCTCGTGCGCGGGGAGCAGCGTCCCGTCGGCGCGGACGACGCGCCACCACGGCACGGCCGATCCGTACAGCGCCATGACCCGGCCGACCTGGCGGGGTCCTCCCTCGCCCAGCCACTCCGCGATGTCGCCGTACGTCATCACCCGGCCGGGCGGGATCAGATCGGCCACATCGAGAACGCGCTCGGCGTATGCGGGGAGCTCCGCGTGGTCCGGCAGCTCGGCGCCGGCCGGGACGGTGCCGGAGCCGCCCCCGTCCGTCTGGTCCTGGCTCATCCGCCCCATCCTGCCGTACGCCACCGACAGCCCGGCCGAAACGGTGTGCGTCCGGGCACACAGCGTGCACGCAGGTGCAAAGGAGCGTATGTTGCGCTTCCCGCGCCCGTGCAATGCACCCTGATGCCCCCCTCTGTCTACGGGCCGTGCCACCATCATGCGGGCGGTGACCGGTGATACCAGAACACGAAGACGAACCAGAGGCGACGAAGGAGCAGGGCGTGCAGCCACCGAAGGCGGCGGACGCCTCCGATGCCGGGGAGCGCCCGCAGGGCGGTCCCGAGTCCTCGGGAACAGCCCCCGCCTCCTCCGGCGCACCCCGCGCCGACGGCCTCACGACGTCCACCACGGGACATCTGGCCGGCTCGACCCTGGCCTCCGCGGACGCCGCCCTGAGCGACCGTGTCTCCGGGGACGAGCCGCTGCTCCCCGCCCGGGTGCACCGCCCCTCCGACCTGATGCGGCTGCTCATCGGGGTGCTCGCGATCGCGGTCCTGTTCTCGGTCGCCGCGTTCGCCCAGGGCACCACCACCGGTCTCGAGGACGACATCTCCAAGGGCACCGAGCAGGCGCCCGATCTGCTGATCAAGATCGCGGGCCTGGTGTCCAGCATCGCCGTGCTGCTGGTGCCGGTCGCCTTCGCCATCGAACGCCTCATCAAACGTGACGGGCTGCGCATCGCGGACGGTGTGCTCGCCGCCGTACTCGCCCACGGAGTGACGCTCGCCACCGACCTGTGGGTGTCGCGGACCGCTCCCGGCACGATCCAGGACGCGCTGACCCAGCCGCAGACGGCCGGCGGACTGACCGACCCGGTGCACGGCTATCTCGCACCGGTCATCGCGTACATGACGGCGGTCGGGATGGCGCGGCGGCCGCGCTGGCGCGTGGTGCTGTGGGTGGTGCTGCTGCTGGACGCGTTCGCGATGCTCGTCGGCGGGTACACCACCCCGTTCTCGATCATCCTCACCGTGCTGATCGGCTGGACGGTGGCGTACGGGACGCTGTACGCGGTCGGCTCGCCGAACGTCCGCCCCACCGGCCAGCACCTGATGGCGGGTCTGCGGCACGTGGGCTTCCGCCCGCTCGCGGCGATGCGCACCGAGGACTTCCCGGACAACACCGATCAGAACGACCGGGGGCGGCGCTATCTGGTCACACTGGAGGACGGCCCGCCGCTCGACGTCACCGTGGTCGACCGGGAACAGCAGGCCCAGGGGTTCTTCTACCGGGCCTGGCGGCGCCTCACCCTGCGCGGGATCACCCAGCGGCGCTCCATCCAGTCGTTGCGCCAGGCGCTGGAGCAGGAGGCGCTGCTCGCGTACGCGGCCATCGCCGCCGGGGCGAACGCGCCCAAGCTGATCGCCACCTCGGAGCTGGGACCCGACGCGGTGATGCTCGTCTACGAGCACATCGGCGGCCGGTCGCTGGACTCGATGGAGGACGAGGAGATCACCGACGACCTGGTGCGCAGCGCCTGGCGTCAGGTGAAGGCCCTCCAGTCGCGGCGGATCGCGCACCGCAGGCTGACCGGCGACGCCCTCCTGGTGGATCGGTCCGGCAGTGCGTTCGTGACGGATCTGCGCGGCGGCGAGATCGCCGCCGGTGATCTGGTGCTGCGGATGGACGTGGCCCAGTTGCTGACCACGCTGGGGCTGCGGGTGGGGGCCGAGCGGTCGGTCACCGGGGCGCTGGCCGTGCTCGGCCCGGACGCGGTGGCGGACTGTCTGCCGCTGCTCCAGCCGATCGCGCTGAGCCGTTCCACCCGGGCGGCGCTGCGCCGGATCGCCCGCGAGCGTTCGCAGCGCGAGCGGGAGGCGGTCGTGGAGGCCTCGCTGGCGGCCAAGCAGGCGAAGGCCGGACTCACCGCGGGCCCCGGTACGGACGGCAAGGCGGACCTCAAGGCGGAGCGCAAGTCGCTGCGCACCGAGAAGCAGGCCGAGAAACGCGCCATCGACGACGCGCTGGAGGAGGCCCGCGAGGAGGATCTGCTCGCCCAGATCCGCCGCCAGGTGCTGCTGATCCGCCCGCAGGCCCCGGTCGAACCGGTCCGTCTGGAGCGCATCAAGCCGCGCACCCTGTTCAGCTTCATCGCCGGGGCCATCGCCGCGTACTTCCTGATCTCGCAGGTCACCCAGGCCGACTTCGGGGCGGTCGTGGAGCAGGCGGAGTGGGGCTGGGTGGCGGCGGCCCTCGGCTTCTCGGCCCTGAGCTATGTGGCGGCGGCGATGAGCCTGCTTGGCTTCGTGCCGGAGCGGGTGCCGTTCCTGAAGACCGTGCAGGCGCAGGTGGCCGGCTCGTTCGTGAAGATCGTCGCGCCGGCCGCGGTCGGGGGCGTGGCGCTGAACACCCGCTTCCTCCAGCGGGCCGGGGTGCGCCCCGGTCTCGCGGTGGCGAGTGTCGGGGCCTCGCAGCTGTTCGGGCTCGGCTGCCACATCCTGCTGCTGGCGCTGTTCGGCTATCTGACCGGTACGGAGAGGACCCCGGACTCGATCACCCCGTCCCGGACGGTGATCGCCGGTCTGCTCACGGTCGCGGTGCTGGTGCTGGTGGTGACGGCGGTCCCGTTCCTGCGGAAGTTCGTGGTGACCCGGGTGCGCTCGCTGTTCGCCGGGGTCGTGCCGCGCATGCTGGACGTGGCGCAGCGGCCGCAGAAGCTGCTCACCGGCATCGGCGGCATGCTTCTGCTGACCGGCCTGTTCGTGCTCTGCCTGGACGCCTCGATCCGGGCGTTCAGCGGTCCGGACGTGCCCCAGCTGAGCTACGCGAGCATCGCGGTGGTCTTCCTCGCCGGGAACGCGCTCGGCTCGGCCGCCCCGACGCCGGGCGGTATGGGCGCGGTCGAGGGGGCCCTGACACTGGGGCTGATCGCGGTCGGGCTGCCGAAGGAGGTCGCGGCGCCCGCGGTGGTGCTGTACCGCGTGATGACGCTGTGGCTGCCGGTGCTGCCGGGGTGGATCGCCTTCAACCAGCTGACCCGCAAGGGCGAGCTGTAGCCGGAGGTCCGGCAACGGTGGGCCGACCCCGGCCACCCGCATGGACCGCGCCCGGCCGCGCTCCTCGGCGCCCCGCCGCACGATGGGGTCATGAGGACTTCCCCCGCCCTGCGTGCCGCCGCCCTCGCCGCCACCGCCACCGTGCTGCTGCCGCTGGCCGCCTGCTCGGACGACGGCGACGGGGACGGGTCCTCGACACCCACCGGGGCCTCGACCGCCTCGCCGACCTCCACCGCCGACGACCTGGCGTCGCAGCAGCTCGAATGGTCCCCGTGTCCGCCCCCGAACACCGCCCAGGGCGGCGGCGAGTCACCGTCCCCGCTTCCCGGCGGCGTGGTGTGGGAGTGCTCCTTCATGGACGTACCACTCGACTACGCGGAACCGGACGGCCGCACGATCGAGCTGGCACTGGTGCGGGCGAAGGCCAAGGACCAGAAGCGGCGGATCGGCTCGCTGGTGTTCAACTTCGGCGGGCCCGGGGCGTCCGGTGTCGCGACGCTGCCCGCGTTCGGCACCGAGTACGACAAGCTCCGCACCCGGTACGACCTGGTGAGCTTCGACCCGCGCGGGGTGGGCCGCAGCGAGGGCGTCCAGTGCGCGGACGACGCCCAGCTGGACGCGTTCTACCAGGAGGACTCCACCCCGGACGACGCGGCCGAGGAGAAGGAGTTCGTCCAGGGGCAGAAGGACTTCATCGCGGACTGCGAGGAGAACTCCGGCCCCGAGCTCCCCTTCGTGGGCACGACGAACGCCGCCCGCGACATGGACCTGATGCGCACGGTCCTCGGCGACGACAAGCTGCACTACTTCGGCATCTCGTACGGCACCGAACTGGGCGGCGTGTACGCCCATCTCTTCCCGGACAAGGTCGGCCGCGCGGTCTTCGACGCGGTGGTCGACCCCACGAAGGACGCCGAGCAGTCCTCCATCGGCCAGGCCGAGGGGTTCCAGCTCGCCCTGGACAACTTCACGAAGGACTGCGCGGAGCGCGACGACTGCGCACTGTCCGGGGCTACCCAGCAGGAGGTCGAGCAGGGCATCGCCGACCTGCTGGCCGAGCTGGAGGAGGAGCCCATCGACGGGCTCGGCGACCGGACGCTGACGCAGACGCTGGCCACCACCGGGATCGCGTCCGCGCTCTACTCCAAGGAGACCTGGCCGCTGCTGGAGCAGGGCCTGGACGAGGCGGGCGGCGGGAACGGCGGGCTGCTGCTCGCGCTGGCCGACTCGCTCAACGGCCGCTCGGAGGACGGGCGGTACGACAACTCCAACGCCGCCAACATCTCCATCAACTGCGCCGACAGCAAGCAGCGGTTCTCCCTGGAGCAGACGAAGGCGGCCCTGCCCGCGTTCCGCAAGGCGTCCCCGCTGTTCGGGGACTATCTGGGCTGGGGCCTGATGGGCTGCACCGGCTGGCCGGTCGCGGGCGCCTGGCGGACCCCGGACGTCAGCGCCCCGGGCGCCGCCCCGATCCTGGTCATCGGCAACACCGGCGACCCGGCGACCCCTTACGCGGGCGCGAAGGCGATGGTGGAGGAGCTGGGCAAGGGCGTCGGCGTCGAGCTGACCTACAAGGGCGAGGGACACGGGGCGTACAACAGCAAGGACGCGTGTGTGCAACGGACGGTGGAAGGCTATCTGTTGAACGGAAAGGTGCCCCGGTCCGGCACGGTCTGCGGTTGATCCCGCGCCCCGACTCCCCTACCGCACAGGGCGGTTAGCATGTCCGCACACCACAGCCGCCCGATGCGTCACCACCGGCTTCGGGCCTCGGGGAGGGAAGCCGGAACATGCGTGCGCACGGCCGTGCCCAGCGGGCCGCCTTACGGACAGGAGCGGCCCTTCTGGCGGCGGGACTGCTCGCCGGCTGCGGGCTGTTGAGCTCGGAGCCGGATGTCAGCGAGCTCGCCGACGGCCGCCCCGGCGGCGCCTCCGCCTCCCCCGCGCCGACCGGGCTGAAGGACTCCCCCAAGACGCCGGAACTGCCCTCCGTCCTCACCTCCCAGCACCTCGACTGGAAGCGCTGCACTGCCCCGCGCGGCGGCAACGCCCCCGGTTCCGCGTGGCGTTGCGCGAGCGTGGACGTACCGCTGGACTACGCGGAGCCGTCCGGGGAGACGCTCTCCATCGCACTGGTCCGCAAGCAGGCCCGCGACCGGGGGCAGCGGCTCGGCTCACTGCTGTTCAACTTCGGCGGCCCCGGCGGGTCCGGCGTCGAGACGCTGCCGCGCGCGGCCCGGGCGTACGCGAAGCTGAACTCCCGCTACGACCTGGTGAGTTTCGATCCACGCGGGGTCGCCGCCAGCTCCGGGGTGCGCTGCCGCACCGACAAGGAGCAGGAGCAGGCCCACCGCAACATCGACATGACCCCGGACACGGCGGCGGAGGAGGAGGCGTTCATCGAGGACGCCGCGGACTTCGGCGCCGGCTGCGAACGCCGCTCCGGCGCGGTCCTCCCGCACGTCGGCACGACGAGCGCCGCCCGCGACCTGGACCTGATCCGCCAGGTCCTGGGCGACGAGAAGCTGTCCTACTTCGGCTTCAGTTACGGTACGGAGCTGGGCGGGACGTACGCGCACATCTTCCCGCACAAGGTGGGGCGCACCGTGCTGGACGCGGCCGTCGACCCGACGGCCGACGGGATCGGGCACGCACGCAACCAGACCAGGGGCTTCCAGCGCGCCCTGGAGAACTACCTCAAGGACCGCGGCCAGGACCCGAGGACGGCCTCCGAGCGCATCGCCCGGCTGCTGGCCCGTATCGACCGGAGCCCGCTGCCGACCGACTCGGGCCGCGAGCTGAGCGAGTCGCTCGCCATCACCGGCATCGTCAACCCGCTGTACTCCGCGTCGGACTGGCCCGCCCTGACGGCCGCGCTCGACGAGGCGGAGAACAACGGCACGGGCAATGGTCTGCTCCGGCTCGCCGACTCGTACAACGGCCGTGACGAGCAGGGTCGTTACGACACCCAGAGCCATTCCCAGCGGGCGATCTCCTGCGCCGACTCGACGTTCCGGCCCTCCGTGGACGAGGCCCGTGCGCTGCTGCCGGAGTTCCGGGAGCTGTCGCCGGTCTTCGGCCCGTTCCTGGTCTGGGACACGGCGGGCTGGTGTGCCCAGTGGCCGGTCGAGGGGGAGCGCGAGACGCCGGAGACCAGTGCGCCGGGCGCGGGGCCGATCCTGGTCGTCGGGACGACCGGCGACCCGGCGACCCCGTACGAGGGGGCGCGGCGGATGGCGGACGAACTGGGCGAGGGCGTCGGCATCATGCTGACCAACAAGGGTGAGGGACACGGGGCCTACGGCGGCAACGACTGCGTGACCTCGACGATCGACGACTACTTCCTGGAGGGGAAGGTCCCGGCGGGGATCACCCCGGTACATCCAGTATCGGGGCGACCCTCCGCCTTGCGATCGCACGCACCAGACGCCGCCGAGCCCGCCCTCCGGGCGGACGGCGCTACTTGATCAATACACCTAGTACACCGGCTTCTCGGGCTCTATCTGGTTGACCCAGCCGATCACTCCGCCGCCCACGTGCACCGCGTCGGCGAAGCCCGCCGACTTGAGGACCGCGAGCACCTCGGCGCTGCGGACGCCCGTCTTGCAGTGCAGGACGATGCGCTTGTCCTGCGGGAGGTCCTGGAGGGCGGTGCCCATGAGGAACTCGTTCTTCGGGATCAGCTTCGCGCCGGGGATCGAGACGATCTCGTACTCGTTCGGCTCGCGGACGTCGATGATCTCGATCTTCTCGTCGCCGTCGATCCACTCCTTGAGCTGCTTGGGAGTGATCGTCGCGCCGAGCGCCGCCTCCTGCGCCTCCTCGGACACGACGCCGCAGAAGGCCTCGTAGTCGATGAGTTCGGTGACGGTGGGGTTCTCGCCGCAGACCGCGCAGTCAGGGTCCTTGCGGACCTTGACCTGGCGGTACTGCATCTCCAGGGCGTCGTAGATCATCAGCCGGCCGACCAGCGGGTCGCCGATACCGGCGAGCAGCTTGATGGCCTCGGTGACCTGGATGGAGCCCACGGACGCGCAGAGCACGCCCAGCACGCCGCCCTCGGCGCAGGAGGGGACCATGCCCGGCGGCGGCGGCTCCGGGTAGAGGCAGCGGTAGCAGGGCCCGTGCTCGGACCAGAACACGGAGGCCTGGCCGTCGAAGCGGTAGATCGAACCCCACACGTACGGCTTGTTCAGCAGCACCGCGGCGTCGTTGACGAGATAGCGGGTGGCGAAGTTGTCCGTGCCGTCCACGATCAGGTCGTACTGCGCGAAGATCTCCATCACGTTCTCGGCTTCGAGCCGCTCTTCGTGAAGGACCACGTTGACGTACGGGTTGATGCCCAGCACCGAGTCCTTGGCGGACTCGGCCTTGGAGCGGCCGATGTCGGCCTGGCTGTGGATGATCTGGCGCTGCAGGTTCGACTCGTCGACCTCGTCGAACTCCACGATGCCGAGCGTGCCGACACCGGCCGCGGCCAGGTACATCAGGGCCGGCGAGCCGAGGCCGCCGGCGCCGACACACAGCACCTTGGCGTTCTTCAGGCGCTTCTGTCCGTCCATCCCGACATCCGGGATGATCAGGTGGCGGGAGTACCTGCGGACCTCGTCGACGGTGAGCTCAGCAGCTGGCTCGACCAGGGGTGGCAGCGACACAGGAACCTCAACAATGCAGGTGGTCGGATTCTACGTAGACCGGCTTCTCAGGGTCGACTACGTACGGTTGCTCTCCCCGTAACACTGCCACGCCCCTTCTCATTCCGAGATACCCGGTCCGACCCGCGAGACGATTTCGTCCCAGTACCTGGGCAGCGCCGCGAATGGGTCGCTTTGTCCGCTTCGGTCATCCCGGTCGGTGAAGAAGATCGTCCTGGCGCCCTGCCAGCGGGCGATGCGCATGGCCTCCTCCAGGTGGGTGCGCGGGACCCCGTGGACGAAGTGGGCGAACCGGTCCGGCGGATGGCCGGCCGTCCATTCGGCCACCTGCGACCAGCGGTAGTCGGTCCAGGGGCCCTGGAAGGTGACCAGCTGGTCGGCCGCCTCCGCGTACCCGGGATACGGGTGGGTGCCGTGCCCCAGCACCAGGCGGCCCCCGTCGTCCTCGCTGTCGCTCTCCGCCAGCAGCGCGTGGAGCGTGCCGGTCAGACGGCGGACGGCGGGCAGCCCGGCCCGGTCGGCGGGGCAGCGGGCGAGGTAGAAGCCGCCGATCCGGTACCAGTCGATGAAGGACCGGGCGTCCGCGATCAGCTCGTCGAACGGCCGCTCGCCGCGGGCCAGGTCGAGGTGGCCGAGCAGCCGGCCGCCGGAGGCCCGGACGGTGTCGTCCGGGGCCTGGCCGCGCAGGGCGCGTTCGCGGGCGTTGCGCAGCCGGCCCGCCGCCTCCAGGCAGTGCGGGTCGGGCCGGGAGCCGGGGCCCTCGGCGATGTTGAGGACGGCCCAGTGCAGCGGGGTGCCGGGGCGGGCCAGCTCGGCCCATTCGGCGGGTGCCAGCAGCGGGTGGGCGTAGCCCGGGACGCCGAAGCCGAGCTGTTCGCCGCCCGCGGTCCGGCGGGCGTCGGCGGGGGCGGTCAGATACGGCACGCCGCCTCCATCCAGATGTCCGCGAGGGACTCCTCCAGATTGATCCGGGGCCGCCAGCCGAGCCGGTCCCTCGCCGTGCGGACGTCGGCCTGCTGCCAGGCCCCGCAGCCGTCCGGATACGGGGACGGGGTGGCGGAGAGGTGTTCCATCACGGACTCGGCGGAGGTGCGCGGGGCGCCGATGGGCAGGCGCGCGGGGGGCGTGTCCAGCTCGTGGAGCGCGCCCGCGTACCCGGCGACCCTGGCCAGGACGGCGGCGGCGTCGCGGAGGCGGACGGCCCGCCCGGTGCCGATGTTGACGACGCCCTGGGCGGCGGAGAGCGAGGCGGCGTGGACGGCCCGCGCCACATCCCGTACGTCGACGAAGTCCCGCTGCACGCCGAGGCCGCTGAGCTTCAGCTCGCCGTCGCCGGACTGCATGGCCCGGCGCATCGCCTCGGCGAGCCGGCCGAGCGGGGAGCCGGCGGGGGTGCCGGGGCCGACGGGCGAGAAGACCCGCAGCACGACGGCGTCGAGGCCGGAGCCGAGGACCAGTTCGGTGGCGGCGAGCTTGCTGACGCCGTACGGGCCGCCGGGGCGCGGGACGGCGTCCTCGGCGGTGGAGGACCCGGGCTGCGAGGGCCCGTACTCCGAGGCACAGCCGACCTGGACGAGCCGGGCCCCGCAGCCGCTGCGGCGCAGCGCCTCGCAGACGGTGGCGACGGCGACGGTGTTGTGGCGGGTGAGGTCCCGGGCGCCGCCGCGCGTGGCACCCGCGCAGTTGACGACGACGCCGGGGTGGACGGCGTCCAGGAAGCGGGTGAGTGCCCCGGGGCTGCCGCCCGCGAGGTCGAACCGGACGTCGGCGTCGTCACCGCGCCCGAGGGCCGTCAGGTGAACGGCGGGGTCGGCGAGGAGACGGTCGGCGACGAAGCGGCCGAGGAATCCGTTGGCTCCGAGCAGCAGCACCCTCATCGCGCACCGCCTCGGTGCCGACGGCTCACTGCCGGTGCGGGGGATTGGGGGGTCATGGCGGGTTTCTCCTAGGTCAGTCGGTCGGTCGTACGGTGCCGGGCAGGGCCCGCGGCGTCGGCTCCGCGGGAGTGGTGCGGTGGTACGTCGGTGGGGCGGCTCGATCCCCGGGTCCCTCAGGTCCGGGTGTGGGCGGAGGCCCGGGAGAGCGCGAGGGCGGCGTGCAGCAGCAGCCCGAGTGCGGCCCCGCCGCAGGCGAGGGCGGAGACGGCCCCGGTCCCGCCTGCTGAGACGAGGGCGTCCACGGGTCGGGCGAGGGGTTCGAGCCCGGGGAGCCGGGCGGCGAGGACGAGGGCCGGGGCGCCCGCCTCGACGGCGCACGCGGCGGCCAGCGCGACGGTGCCCGGCTCGGGCAGCCCGTGGGCGGCGAGCAGCCGGGCCACGAAGAACAGGACCCCGAGGGCGACCGCCCCGACGGGTGTGCCGCCCCCGCCGAGGCCGAGGCCGGCCAGGTGCAGCAGGGGCAGCAGCGCGCCGAGGAAGAGGGTGACGGCCGCCAGGAGCAGGGGGCGCACGCCCGCGCCGAACTCCTCCAGGGCGCGGCTGCCGGACAGTCTGCGGTGGGCCTGGACGGTGAAGAGGTGGGCGCACCAGGCGGCCGGCGCGACGGCGGCGGTGAGGCCGAGGAGAGGAGCGGGGGTGCCGTCCCACGGGCCGTCCGGGCCGCCGGTCATGACCTGGGCGAGCAGCTCCTCGCCGTACACCGCGTAACTCAGCAGCCAGCAGCCGTACATCCCGGCGCGGCCCGCTCCTTCGGGGGCGCGCAGCGGCCCGCGGCCCAGGCACGCCCGGAGCGCCAGGCAGGCCAGGACGGCCCCGACGACGGTGACCAGGGCCCGCGTCCCGTCGCCGAGGAGGCCCTCGGTGACCCGGAGCACTCCGGCGGTCGCCAGGCAGGCGGCGCCGGGGAGCAGGGCGAGAAGCGTCCAGGCGGCGCGCGCCTCGGTGTCCGGACCGGGGCCGGGCGGGCCGGCCCCGACGGGCTCTCGCGCACGGGGCGGCATACGGGCGTACAGCTCCTCGGCGAGGGCGAAGACGTCCCGGTGGCGGTAGCGGGCGGCAGTGCGGTCGGTGAGGCCGTGCGCCTCCAGACCGGCGGCGATCTCCAGGGGATCCACGGCGCGTTCACACAGGTCGCGGTGGTGGTGCAGCAAGGACTTCACCGGGTCGGCCGGGCCCCGCCGGGCGCTGCCGCCCGGGGCCCGGCGCGCCGTGGTGCGGGGCGGGATCTCCGCGGGGCGTTCCGGAGCGGATGCGGGGCGCTTCGAGGCGGATACCGGGCGCTCCGGGGCGGCAGCGGGGGTCGCCGGGTCGTCCGGACGGGTCATCGGGTGGTCTCCGTGGTCGTGGAGGGCCGGGGTCGGGTGGTCATGCGTCGCCATCCCCCGCCGGTCGGAGGTCGGGTGGTCACGCATCGCCGCCCCCCGCCGGTCGGAGGTCGGGTGGTCACGCATCGCCGCCCCCCGCCGGTCCTGCCGCGACCGCGCAGACGCCCTCGGGCTCGGGTTCCGGCTCCCGCATGTGCTGCGGTTCGGGCTCGCCGGGCCGGTCCGGCAGCCGGCCCCCGGACACGGCGGCCCGGCTCGGCACGGCGGCGACGCCCACCGGCTGCCCCGGGCCCGGCGGTGGGCGAAGGTGTGGCCCGGGCTGGGTCCAGTGGCCGAGGAGGCGGGCTTCCGGCGGGGTGGCGAAGGGCAGGGGGTCGCCGTGGGCGTCCACCGTGTCGGCCTCCCGGCGCACCGGGGTGTGCGAGATCAACTCCAGGTAGATGCCGCCAAATGCCGCGAGGTTCTGTTCGACGGTGAAGAGTTCGAGCGCGCGTGCCCGCGCGGCGGCTCCCAGGCGGGCCCGGCGCTCGGGGTCGCGCAGCAGCGCGACGCAGGCGTCGGCGAGCGCCTTGGGGTTGCGCGGGGGCACGACCAGGCCGGTGCCGCCGATGACTTCGACGACCGCGCCCACGTCGGTGGAGACGGTGGCCCGGCCGCAGAACATGGCTTCGACGAGGCTGACCGGGAAGCCCTCGACGACGCTGGAGAGCACGATCACGCCGCCCGCGCCGTAGGCCTCGGCGAGGTCGGGGCCCTCAGGGCCGCCGATCTCCTCGAAGGTGACCGGGCTGACGCCCCCGGCGTGGGCGCCGGTGGCCTCGCCCGGGAAGAGCTGGGCGGCCAGGGCCTTGCAGTGGGCGAGGTACGTGGCGGCCTCATCGCCCTCGGCCGGGGCGCCGAAGATGCGCAGCTGGCCGCCAGGCTCGGTGCGGCGGACCTCGGCGAAGGCGTGGAGGAGGGCGATCAGGTCCTTGGCGGGCTCGATCCGGCCGACCCAGACCAGGGTGTCGGGGCCGCCCGCCCCGTCGCCCTCGCCCGCCGTGCCGAAGCGTTCGGCGTCCTCGCCGACCGGGCCGAACCGCTCGGCGGCCATGCCCGGGTAGACCGTGCGCTGCTTGGCGGGGTCGGCGCCGCAGCGCTGCTGCCAGCGGCGGACGTGGGTGTTGCCGGGGGTGACGATCGCGGCCTGCCGGTAGACCTCGGTGGCGAGGCGGCCGTGGAATCCTGCGAGGAGGGCGCGCACGGGGGTTCCGTACGAGGCGTCGGAGGCGGCCAGGAAGTGCGCGCGCAGCGGGACGCCGTGCTCGGTGACCAGCAGCGGCACCCCGAAGAAGCGTTTGGCCAGGAGTCCCGGGAGGGCGGCCGCCCCGCCGGAGGCCGCGTGGCAGAGGTCGACCGCGCCGAGGCTCTCCTGGTCGTACCAGTCCAGCGAGAGCGGCCGCAGTGCGCGTTCCAGCTCGGCGGCGGAGGCGAGGTGGTCGGGGACGGTGGCGCCCTGCACGGTGCGGCCGGTGCCGCGGGCGCGGGAGGCGGCCTCCAGGATCCGTACGGTGGTCTCGGAGCGCAGGGCGAGGTGGAGTCCGCCGCGTTCGCGGGCGAGCTCGGCGAGGCCGTAGAGCCCTTCGGTGAAGAGCTCCGCGCCGGGGCCCGTGCCCGCTGCGGTACCGGCCTCGTCGGGGGTGCAGATCGCGGTGGCGAGGGCGGTGAGGCCCTCGGTGAAGCGATTGCGGTCGCGTCGTCCGTAGGACTGTTCGCCGCCGGTCACCAGCCGGGCCAGCAGGCCGCGTTCGCCGCTGCCGCGCAGGGTGCCGTCCTCGGGGGTCCACAGCGGCGCGGTGCGCACCCGGCTGACCTGGTGCGGCAGCCGGACCCAGCCCTGGTCCTCCTGGTGGGCGGAGCGGCTCAGGGCGAACAGGTCGAACTCGTGCTGCGGCAGCCCGCGCACCAGTCGGTCGCACCAGAGTCTGGACTCACCGGTCGCATACGGATAACCACCGTCGGTGAGCAGTCCGATCCGCACGAGTACACCCCCGATCTCCCTTGTGGGCGGCCGCCGTTGAAACGGCGACTCGCAGCGGGACGACCGTAAGCGGATACGCCGGTGGCGCGACGGACGGTTGTCCGTCGCGCCACCGAAAGGGGTGAACCGCCGTAACTTTCCGGCCCCGGTCGCGTTCCGTCGCGATACAGCGCTCACTTGTTACGGAGGGTCAGGCCCGGGCCAGCTCCTTGCGGGCCGTCCTGCGGGCGTACGCGAGTCCGCGGCCTCCGCGGCACACGGCGGGGGCACCGGCACGACCCGGCGGGCCTCCACGCGCGGCACGGCGGCCGGCAGCTCCTTGGTGTACGGCTCGCGGGCGCGCCGAGCACCCGGGCCGCCGAAGCGGAACGAGACGCCGCCTCATGATGCGGACGCGCGGGGGGTCAACCGGTGGGGTGCACCCAGGGGTTGGCCTTGCACTTGACGCCTTCGATCTCAAGGGTCTTGGTCTGCTGCTGCATGACCGGAGCCAGGGCGCCGGGAGTGCGGCAGCTCACGTGGTTGTAGCCCAGGCGGTGGCCGACCTCGTGATTGATCAGCATCTGACGGTAGGACAGCAACTGGTCCGGGCCGAAGGTGGCGGCGCCCTGCGCCCAGCGATAGGCGTTGATCATGACGCGGTCGGTCGCGGCGGAATCGCAGGAGACATTGTCGATCGTGGTGTCCAGACCGGATTTGGCACACCAGTCACCGGTGGTCCCGGGACTGGCGAGCGTGATCACGAAGTCCGGAGTCCCCGACGAGATGCGCTCGAAGGTCATCGCGCCGTTGTGCGCCCAACTCCGGTCGTCGTTGAGGGTCTTCTGCACGGCTTCGGCGAAAAGGCCGGCGTCGAGGCCGAGGCCCTTCTCGACATCGATCCGGTAGCGGTGCTTCTGCCCCTTTCCGGGGGCCTTCGCCAGACCGGGCACCGCCTCGAACGTGCCGCTCGCCTTCAGGTCCGCGGCGAGCGGATAAGGCTGCGCCATCTTGTCCGCGTACGACAGGGGCTTGACCTCGGGCTTGACCGAGGGCTGCTTCGGGGTCGGGCGGGCATCGGAGCGGGAGGCCTCCTCGCCCGGGCCCTGCCGCTCCGCGTCGGCGGCGCCCGCGGCGGCGGCACGGTCGCCGGAGTCCTCGGCGACCTGTCCGGCCACCACGACCGCGAGCACGGTGGTCACCGCGGCGGCGGCGATCCCGGTGAACGTCCGCCCCTTGGAGACCCGGGGCGCGGGGCGTTCGTCCGGCTCCCCGGCCTCGGTGTCGGCCGCGCCCTCGGAGGGCCCGGCCGGCGGCGCGACGGGGGCGGCGTCCGGGGCCTCCGCGTCGAAGGCGTCCACGAACTCCCGGCGCGGGCCCGGCACCGGGGGGCCGTCGAACGTCGGCTGCTGGGCCGCCCGGCCGTCCGCGGCACGCTGGGCCGCGCGCTGGGCGGACACCTGCCGGGCCACGGCCTGCTCCCGGGCAGCGGTGTCCTGGGGCCCGGCGGGATACGGCCGGGCATCGGCGGGGCGGTTGCCCGGACCGGGGTGCTGGTGGGGCGGATGCGGCTGAGGGGCGCCGTGGGGTGCGCGGGCGTCGTATCCCTGGCCGTGACGGGGCACCGGTCCGGTCCCCCAGCCGCCGCCCTGCTCACGCTGTTCGGGGTGGCCGCCGCGCACCTGCGGGGCGTCGGAGGAGAACGGGGCCCGCTCGTCACCGGTCTGCGCGGGCGCGGTCCGCCTGCGCCGGCCGCCGCCGGACGCGGGCCTCGCCGCGGCACGCTCGCCGCCCGGTTCCGCCGCAGCGTCCGGGCGGATCGCCGCGGAGCTCTTTCGACTGTGTCGTCCCACGCCCCGGATCAGCTCCCGCCGCTATCGTCCAGCAGTTCCCGGAACGCCTGGGCGACCGCCTCCGGGTACTCCATCATCGCCACGTGCCCCGCGTCGGGCAGGGTCAGCAGCCGGGCGCCGCGGAAGGCCGCCGACGCCCTGCGTGCCATCCGGTACGAGACGAGCTGGTCCCGTCCGCCGTACACGAGCTGGGTCGGCGCGAGCACCCGCTCGGCCTGGCGCCACAGTCCGTGCTGGCCGCCCAGGGTGTACGCATCGACGATGCCCCGGGCCGAACGCGTCATCGCGTCCCAGAAGTACGGCAGCTCCAGCCGCCGCTCCATCTCGGCCACCGCATGACGGAAGGCCTCGTCGGAGACCCGTGCCGGATCGCCGTAACAGAGTGCCATGACTCCGCGCGTCCGCTGCTCCGCCGTCCAGTCCTTCGTGAGCCGGGCGAACAGGGAAGCGACTCCCGGCACCGCGAGGAGACCGGTCGGGACGGCGGGTCTCTGCACCCGCCACTCCGGCAGGGCGGGCGAGATCAGGGTGAGGGTGCACACCAGGTCGGGGCGGACGGCGGCGACCCGGGTGGCGACCGCGCCGCCCAGCGAATTCCCGAACAGGTGAACGGGCCCCCGCTCTTCCGCGTCCAGCAGCCGGATCACCGCACGGGCGTGTCCGGTCACCGAGTAATTGCCGTCGTCCGGCGGCGGCGAGTCCCCGAATCCGGGCAGGTCGACCGCCTCTCCGTCGACCAGGTCGGACAGCAGCGGCATCAGCGCGGACCAGTTCTGCGACGATCCGCCGAGCCCGTGCACGTACAGCGCGGGGGGAAGTCCGGTCCGGTCGCCCGGACGGCAGCGGACGTTCAGACCGACCCCCGGCAACGACACGGAGCGCAGCCGTTCGCCGTCGGCGACCCGGACGGCACTGACCGTGGGGGCCACCGCGGCAGCGGCGGCCTGGACACCCGGCAGCTCGGTCGGAGACATGCGGCAATGTTACGAGACGATCACGCCCTCATTCATGTGTTCGCCGTCACAGGCCGCATCGCGGGGTGGACGGGTAGCTCCAGGGCGCGCCGGCCCATTCCGCGAAGGGCTGTGCCGGGCGTCGTCCGCCCACGCGGAATGGGCAGGCACCCCCTAGGCTTCGTGGGAAGGAAGGGAGCTGCACATGACGGTCGACCCGAGCGACCCGGACACCTTCGAGGACGCCGAACCGGAAGAGGCGGGGCCCGAAGCCCCCGAGGCGGACGCCGCCGAACAGCGGGCGGACGTCCGGCCCGAGGACGACGAACGGCCGGAGAACATCGACCCGGCCACCGCCAATGAGGCCGATGTGGCGGAACAGCGCAGGGTTATCCCCTTGGACGAGGACGATTACCGGTAGTACGCCCCGGTTTGCTCGCGACCAGGAAGAACTGCGGCTTCCACAGCCGTCCGGTCCGTGAAATTCTGCGTCCGCGCCGCGCATACCCGGGTTACCCAAAAGTACGATGGCTGTACGGCGCAGCGTGCACGGACCGGCTGTGCTGGAACACATATTTGGGAGGCGGCGTGACAGCCATCGAGCAGACAGAGGCGGCGCGCCCGCGGGGCACACGGCTGCCCCGCCGCGCCCGACGCAATCAGCTGCTGGGCGCCGCACAGGAGGTCTTCGTCGCGCAGGGCTACCACTCCGCCGCGATGGACGACATCGCCGAGCGGGCCGGGGTCAGCAAGCCGGTTCTCTACCAGCACTTCCCCGGAAAGCTGGAGCTCTACCTGGCCCTGCTCGACCAGCACTGCGAGTCGCTGCTCCAGGCCGTGCGTACGGCTCTGGCCTCGACGACGGACAACAAGCTGCGTGTCGAGGCGACGATGGACGCCTACTTCGCGTACGTGGAGGACGAGGGCGGCGCGTTCCGGCTGGTCTTCGAGTCCGACCTGACCAACGAGCCCGCCGTGCGCGAGCGGGTCGACCGGGTGTCCCTCCAGTGCGCCGAGGCCATCTCCGACGTGATCGCCGGGGACACGGGCCTGTCCAAGGACGAGTCCATGCTGCTGGCGGTGGGGCTCGGCGGCGTCTCCCAGGTGGTGGCGCGCTACTGGCTCTCCAGCCGGTCCGCCATCCCCCGCGACACCGCTGTGCAGCTCCTCACCTCGCTGGCCTGGCGGGGCATCGCGGGCTTCCCGCTGCACGGCGTCGAGCAGCACTGAGCCCTCCGTGACGGGACGGGTGACGCCGTGTTCGCTGCGGGCGTTGCCGGTCGGGCCCTGAGGGCCGCTCCCGCCGGGCTAATGTGGCTGCGTACGGCGCGGTTCGCCGCGCAGGGACTGACCGTCGGAGGGACATAGCCGTGGAGGTCAAGATCGGGGTGCAGCACACGCCCCGCGAGATCGTGCTGGAGAGCGGGCTTTCCGCCGAGGACGTCGAGAGCGCGGTCGCCGCGGCACTGGGCGGCAAGGCTGAGCTGCTCAGCCTCACGGACGAGAAGGGCCGCAAGGTCCTGGTGCCGGCCGACCGGATCGCGTATGTGGAGATCGGTGAGCCGACCACCCGGCGGGTGGGGTTCGGGACGCTGTAGTCCACCGGACGCGTTGATCGCAGGAGCGGCCCGGCGGGGTTTTCCCCGCCGGGCCGCTCCTGCGTCGTGTACGGGGCCGCTCCCACGGCGTGAGGTGAACGGACGGGTCGGAACGGGCCGCTGGAGGGTTGCTCTCCGCAGGCAGGGGGTAGTACCGCCTACGACCGATTTGCCCGCCCCGCACACCCCCGCGAGGTGATCTGTGATCTGGGAATCCTTCGGCGCCGCCGTGCTCGGACTCGCCCTGTCCTGGGCGGCGATCCGATCACTGGCCGACCGCCTGCCGTCCGGCCGTGCGGTATATCTCACCGGTGCCCTGGGTGCCCTGTTCGGCGCGTATCTGACGCAGGCCGCGCTCGGTCCCGGCCATGCCCTGGCGACGCTGATCGGAGCCGTGTCCGTCGGGGCGGTGACGCTGTCGCTCCTGATCCGACCACGCGGCGGCCGCCTCGGCCGGTCAGCGGCGGCGGCCCGGTAGCGCGGTGTCGGGCGGCGGCGCGGTGTTACGCGGCCAGGCCCAGTGCGGCCATCCGCTTGGTGTGGGCCTCGGTGATCCGGGAGAACATCCGGCCCACCTCGGCCAGGTCGAAGCCGTCCGCGACGCCGCCCACCAGCATCGTCGAGAGGGCGTCACGGTCGGCGACCACCCGCTGGGCCTGCGACAGCGCCTCGCCCATCAGCCGGCGCGCCCACAGCGCGAGCCGCCCGCCGAGCCGCGGGTCGGCCTCGATCGCGGCGCGCACCTTCTCCACGGCGAAGTTCCCGTGGCCCGTGTCGTCGAGCACGGACAGGACCAGGGACCGGGTGTCGGTGTCCAGCCGGGCCGCGACCTCGCGGTAGAAGTCGCTCGCGATCGAGTCGCCGACGTACGCCTTGACCAGGCCCTCCAGCCAGTCGGACGGCGCCGTCTGGCGGTGGAAGTCGTCGAGCGCCTTGGCGAACGGCTCCATCGCGGCGGTCGGGTCCTCGTCCACGGCGGTGAGCCGCTGGTTGAGCTGCTCGAAGTGGTGGAACTCGGCGGCGGCCATCTTCGCCAGTTCCGCCTTGTCCCCGAGGGTCGGCGCGAGCTTCGCGTCCTCGGCCAGCCGCTCGAAGGCCGCCAGCTCTCCGTAGGCGAGCGCGCCGAGCAGGTCCACGACCGCGGCGCGGTACTGCGGGTCGGCGGCCGCGGTGGCCCAGTCCTGGGCGGCGATCCCGGTGGCTCCGGAAGCTTCGGCGGGGGTCTCAGTGGCGTGGTCAGGCGTCTCCATGAACGGAACGATAGCCCGCTCCGCACCGGGCCGAAGGGCCTGGTCAGCCGGGGACCTCATACCGTTCCGATGAATTCGTCCGACACACATGCGCGAATCCGGGGTACAGTGGTAATGCGCCTACTGAGCACTGTGCTGTGTCAGAGGCGCGCCCTTTGAATGAGGATGCCCGGTCGGTGGCCCGATCGGCTCCGACCCGACAGCCCTCCACGCGGTGCGTACGACACGTACGACTGCAGATGAGGGGCCCCCTCAGCGGCACGAGCGCTCGAGCGACGGCAGTGGTCCCGCGCCACCCGGCCCATCCACGGCCGGATGACCAACCCCGGCACGGTACGACCCCCAGCGTTCGCCTCGGACCGCGTCTCACAGAAGAGGCAGCACCCTGACTACGTTCCGCGACCTCGGTGTTCTTTCCGAGACGGCCGAAGCCCTCGAGGCAGTCGGCATCATGTCCCCCTTCCCCATCCAGGAGCTGACGCTCCCCGTAGCCCTCTCCGGCTCCGACGTCATCGGCCAGGCCAAGACCGGCACCGGCAAGACGCTCGGCTTCGGTCTCCCGCTCCTGGAGCGCGTGACCGTCCCCGCCGACGTCGAGGCGGGCCGCGCCACCCCCGAGCAGCTGACCGACGCGCCGCAGGCACTCGTCGTCGTCCCCACCCGCGAGCTGTGCCAGCAGGTCACCAACGACCTGCTCACGGCCGGCAAGGTCCGTAACGTCCGCGTTCTCGCGATCTACGGCGGCCGGGCGTACGAGCCCCAGGTCGAGGCCCTCAAGAAGGGCGTCGACGTGATCGTCGGCACCCCGGGCCGTCTGCTGGACCTGGCGGGCCAGCGCAAGCTCGACCTCTCCCACATCCGCGGGCTCGTCCTCGACGAGGCCGACGAGATGCTGGACCTGGGCTTCCTGCCCGACGTCGAGCGCATCATCACGATGCTGCCGCCCAAGCGTCAGACGATGCTGTTCTCGGCCACCATGCCCGGTGCCGTCATCAGCCTCGCGCGCCGCTACATGTCGCAGCCGACGCACATCAACGCCACGTCGCCCGACGACGAGGGCACGACCGTGAAGAACACGGTCCAGCACGTCTACCGCGCGCACAACATGGACAAGCCGGAGATGCTCTCCCGCATCCTCCAGGCCGACGGCCGCGGGCTCGCGATGATCTTCTGTCGTACGAAGCGCACGGCCGCCGACATCGCCGAGCAGCTGGAGAAGCGCGGCTTCGCCTCCGGCGCCGTCCACGGCGACCTCGGCCAGGGCGCCCGCGAGCAGGCGCTGCGCGCCTTCCGCAACGGCAAGGTCGACGTCCTGGTCTGCACCGACGTCGCCGCGCGCGGTATCGATGTCGAGGGTGTGACCCACGTCATCAACTACCAGTCGCCGGAGGACGAGAAGACCTACCTCCACCGCATCGGCCGCACCGGCCGCGCGGGCGCCAAGGGCATCGCGATCACGCTGGTCGACTGGGACGACATCCCGCGCTGGCAGCTGATCAACAAGGCCCTCGACCTGAAGTTCCCGGACCCGCCGGAGACGTACTCCACCTCGCCGCACCTCTTCGAGGAGCTCGGCATCCCGGCGGGCACCAAGGGTGTGCTGCCGCGCGCCGAGCGGACCCGTGCCGGTCTGCGCGCGGAGGAGGTCGAGGACCTCGGCGAGACCGGCGGCCGTGGCCGCAAGGCCGCCGCCCCGGCCCCGGCCGCCCGTGAGGAGCGCGAGCCGCGCACCCGTACGCCGCGTCAGCGCCGCCGCACCCGTGGCGGGTCCGCCGCGGAGGAGGGCGCCGCGACGGTGCCCGCACCCGCCAAGGAGGCCGCCCCGGTCACCCCGGCAGGTGACGAGGCCTCCGACGCGCCGCGTACGCCGCGCCGCCGCCGCCGTACCCGCCTCAGCGCCACCGAGGCTGTCGCCGAGGCGGCCGTGGCGGTCGCCGAGGCCCCCGTGGTTCCCGCCCCGGTGGCCGAGGCCGCACCCGTGGCCGAGGCCGCACCCGTGGCCGAGCCGGTCGCGGAGACCGTGGCGGAGACCAAGCCGCGCCGTCGTCGCAGCCGTGCCGCGGTGAAGCCGGTGACCGAGGAGACGGCTTCGCCCGCCGCCGCGGCTCCGGCCGCCGCCCCGGCCCCGGCCGAGTTCCAGACCGTGGCGGGCGCCGCGGGCATCGCGGAGCCGGTCGCCGAGCCGAAGGCCGTCAAGCCGCGCCGCCGCACCCGGATCGTGAAGCCGGCCGACGAGGTCGACTTCCAGATCGCCCCGGCCGCCGAGCCGGAGCCCGAGATGAAGACGCGTCGTCGTCCGGCCCACGCCACGACGAAGGCGAAGTCCGAGCCGAAGGCCGCGGCCACGTCGGCCGAGCCGAAGGCCCGGGCGACCAGGACGACGAAGTCCCGGGCGAAGGCGGACACGGCGGAGACCGCGGAGAAGGCCGCCGAGAAGGCCCCCTCCAAGGCCGTCGCCACCGAGCAGCCCGTCGTCGAGGCCCCGGCCGCCGAGGCGGACGCCAAGCCGCGCCGCCGCCGTGCCACCCGCAGCGTCACCTCGACCGCGAGCCAGGAGGCCGCCGTGGTCTCCGAGGCCGAGGCCGTGGTGAGCGAGGCCGCCGCCGAGACGAAGCCGCGCCGCCGCCGTGCCACCCGCCCGGCGGGCAAGGCGTCGGCGACGACGACCGAGAGCTGACGCTCCCGGCGACACCGCAGCACGAACGGCCCCGGCCCCCGCACACGCGGGGGCCGGGGCCGTTTCGCTGCCCGGAGCTGCCCGGACCTGCCCGGGTGCCGCCGGGAGAGCCGCCCGGTGACGTCAGGACGGGGGCGACGGCGATAGCCTCGCCGTATGAGCCGCCCGCCCACCTTCACCCCGCCGCCCTGCGCCGTCGCCCGTGTCCTTGGCACCGAGCGCGGCGACTTCGCCGTCCTGGACGCCGTACCGCGTACCCCGGCACGGGCCACCGCCCTGCTGCTGCCCGGATACACCGGCAGCAAGGAGGACTTCATCGCCCTGCTGGAACCGCTGTGCGCGGCGGGCTACCGGGTGGTCGCCGTGGACGGCCGGGGGCAGTACGAGTCCCAGGGGACGGACCGTCAGGAGGGTTACGCCCAGGTCGAGTTGGCCCGTGACGTGCTGGCCCAGGTGGCCGCCCTGGGCGGCGGCGACGGAGAGCTGCACCTGCTCGGGCACTCGCTCGGCGGCCAGATCGCCCGCGCCGCCGTCCTGCTGGACGCCACCCCGTTCCGCTCGCTGACGCTGATGTCCTCGGGTCCCGCCATGGTCGTCGCGGCCCAGCGGGACAAGGTGAAGATGCTGAGCGACGCGCTGGCCGTGCTGTCCATGGACGAGGTGTGGCAGGCGATGCAGGCGCTGGATCCCCCGCAGGACGCGGACACCGGCGACGGTGCGGACATGCGCCGGCGCTGGCTCGCCCACCACCCGGCCCAGTTGATCGCCACCGGGGCCCAGCTGACCGCCGAACCGGACCGGGTGGACGAGCTGGCCGCCGTCGGGCTGCCCGTCCACGTCCTGTCCGGGGAGCGCGACGACGTCTGGCCGGTGGAGCTGTTCGACTCCATGGCGCGGCGGCTAGGCGCCCGCCGCACCACGATCGCCGGCGCCGAGCACTCCCCCAACACCGCCCGCCCGCACGAGACCGCGAAGGCGCTGGCCGCGTTCTGGGACGGACTGCAGACCGTCTGACGCACCCCCGGCGGCCCGCCGGGCTCGGCCTCCCACCTCCCGTCCCGTCAGTACTGCGACTGCAGGTGCTGCCAGAAGCCGTCGCGGAGCGCCCGCCGCAGATGCGCGTGGCCCCGCAGCGAGTGCTGGAGCAGGCGTTCCGCCTCCACCAGCAGGTCCTGGTCGACGGAGCCCGGCAGGTAGGGGTGTCCTGGCAGCAGGTCGGCGAGGGATTCCCGGCCCCGGGCGGCGAGCCAGGCGGCCGCGATCTGCGCGCCGACGAAGCGGACGTCCTCCCGGGAGGGGGCCGGGGAGTCGTCCTCGTAGGTGGTGACGGGCCGCCGGGTGACGTAGGGGCGGCAGAAGTCGAGTTCGAAGGTGCGCTGGCTGTCGACCTCCCACAGCAGCGGCTCGGCCTGGTTGCGCCCTTCGGCGGCCTCGATGCCCCAGAGGTGCACGCGCGCCCCGTAGCCCTGGGCCGCCTCGACCGCCGAGACCAGGTCCTCGTCGCCGCCGACGAGCGCCGCGTCGCTGATGGCGCGGTGCCGGGCGAGGGATTCGAGGTCGGTGCGGATGAGCGAGTCGACGCCCTTCTGCTGGTTGTTGGCGTTGAGGTTGCCGAGCCGCACCTTGACGTCGGGGAGTTCGGCGATGGCCTGCTGCTCGGTGGTGTGGATGCGGCGCCGGGCCCCGTCGTACCAGTAGACGCGCAGCAGCCTGCTGTCCGCGAAGATCGTGCGGGCCTTGTCGATGAAGGCCTCGATCAGCCCTTCGGCGTCGAGGTCGAAGGAGCGCCGGTCCTCGGTGCCGGTGACGAGCAGCCCGGCCGCGGCGTACACATAGCCGGCGTCGACGAAGATGGCGTGCGTCGACGGGGTCTTGGAGACCTCGATGAGCATGCGCTGGAGCAGCTCGTTGGTGCGGTCCAGGCGGGCGGCGAGGCCGGCTCCGCCGATGGCCTGCGGGTCCGCCTCGTTCATGCGGACCTCATGGTCTGTGATGGTGTGGCTACCGAAGGGTACTTAGACATCCAAAAAATTTCCTTAGCGTAGGGAATGTTTGCAGGGGGCAAGCCGTTGTAACCCCCGTGGAACGCGAGGGAAGCCTCGCGTTCCTAGTCTTGCCGGTGGGACGCCCCACCGGCGCCAGTAGTTCTCCAGCAGGAGGATCGGACGAAGGGAAGCCCTATGCGCTTCGAGATCATGCGACTCGACGACGTCGACGGTACCGCCGTGGACAGCACCGTCGTGGACGCGGCCTCCGTCAACCGGATCGTGCAGCAGGCCGCATCTGTGGGCCGGCGCATCTACATCCGGCCGGCCGACAGCTCGGCTTCGTAACGCTCCATGGGCTCATGACGCCTGATGAGGTCCTGAAGGACCTCACCGCATTGCGCCGCCAGAGACGAAGCGCCCCCGCACGGAACGTCCGTGCGGGGGCGCTGTGGTGCCTGGGCGCGAGCCGCGGGGGTCTCAGGAGTCCTGGATGACCTGGGTGACGCCGTTGATGATCTGCTGGACGGCGATGGCGGAGAGCATCATGCCCGCGAGCCGGGTCACCAGGACCACGCCGCCGTCCTTGATCACGCGGATGATGACCAGCGAGTAGCGCATGGTCAGCCAGAGCACCACGTGCATGGCGACGATCGCGGACCACACCGAGAGCCGGCCGCCGAGACCGTCGGCGTGCTGCACCGCGAGGATGACCGAGACGATCGCGCCGGGGCCGGCCAGCAGCGGCATGCCCAGGGGTACGAGCGCCACGTTGACGTCCTTGGTCTGCGTCGGCTCGTCCGTCTTGCCGGTCAGCAGGTCGAGCGCGATGAGCAGCAGCAGGAGTCCGCCCGCGATCATCAGCGCGGGCACGGAGACATGCAGATAGTCGAGGATCTGCTGACCGAGCAGACCGAAGACGGCGATCACACCGAAGGCGACCGTGACCGCCTGGAGCGCCATCTTGCGCTGCACCTTGGCGGGGCGGCCCGCGGTGAGGGCGAGGAAGATCGGCGTGATCCCGGGCGGGTCCATGATCACAAATAGGGTGAGGAAAAGGGATCCGAAGACAGCGACGTCGAGGGTCGCCCCGATACTGGATGTACCGGGGTGATCCCGACAACGCGGCGAGCGTGCGTGCCAGGCGTCGCCGAGCAGGCGGGACTTTCGAAACACGCCCTAGCTGCGGGCGGCTCCGCCGGCGCCCGGCACCGGGAAGGCTCCCGTGGCGCGCCGGGTGATCTCACCGTAGATCTCGGGGTCGGTGGTGCACGCGCCGAGCTGGACGGACTTCCGGCTGCCGTGGTAGTCGCTGGAGCCCGTCGTGAGCAGCCCCAGTTCGCGGGCGAGGCCGCGCAGCCGGGCCCGGGCCGGCTCGTCGTGGTCCACGTGGTCGACCTCGACGCCGTCGAGGCCGGCGTCGGCGAGCGCGGCGATCGTGGACTCGGGGACGACCGCGCCGCGTTTCACGGCGGCCGGGTGGGCGAAGACGGTGACCCCGCCCGCCGCCTTCACCAGGCGGACGGCCTCGAAGGGGTCGAACTCGTGCTTCTCGGCGTACGCCCGGCCGCCGTTGCCCAGCCAGTCGGGCGTGAAGGCGTCGGAGACGGTGGGCACGACGCCGAGTTCGACGAGGGCGGCGGCGACGTGCGGCCGGCCGACCGAGCCGTCCCCGGCGATGCGGGCGACCTGCTCCCAGGTGATGGGGACGTCGAGGGCGCGCAGCTTGCGGACCATCTCCTGGGCGCGCGGCACCCGGTCGTCGCGCACGAGTTCGCGCGCGCGCTCCAGCTCGGCGTCGGCGGGGTCGAAGAGGTACGCCAGCAAATGCATGCCCACGCCGTCGACGCGGCAGGAGAGTTCGGCGCCGGTGACGAGGGTGAGCCCCGCGGGCAGCGCGTCGATGGCCTGCTGGTGGCCGCCCACGGTGTCGTGGTCGGTGAGCGCGACGACGTCCAGCCCCGCGGCGGCGGCGTTCGCGACCAGCTCGGCGGGGGTGTCCGTGCCGTCCGACGCGGTGGAGTGGGTGTGCAGATCGATGCGCACGACGCTTGACTCCGGGGCTCGCGGGCGGACGGGGGACCGCTCAAGGATAACCGCCGCACACCGCGCGTCCGGTCGTGACCGCCCCCGGTCCGGCGTGATCTACCGCTCGCCCGTCGCCTGTCGGGGCGGCCCCTCGGGGACGGTGAGCAGGCGGGGGGTGAGCGCGCCGCAGGGGACGAGGTCCACCTCCCCCCCGGCGTCCCGCAGGTCGGTCAGCACCAGCTCGTCGTACATCAGGAGCCCCGACTGCTCGGGCCACAGGATCGCCCAGAGCCACAGCCCCCGCGCCTCGCCCGCGAAGACGGCGCGGTCCTCCGGGACGTCCCTGACATGCCAGAGCGGGGTGGGGCGGCCGGCGGCGTGGACCTTGGCGTCGGGGGCGGAGTCGACGTTCAGATGACGGCCGGGGTCCGGGCCCTCGATTCCGGCGTACCGGGCGCCGAGTCCGACGCCGAGCTCCTCGGCGACGAGCAGCAGCTCGCCCATCCCGCCCAGCGGACCGGGTCCGGAGCAGGCCACGGCGCTCGCGCGTCCGCCGCTGCGGTCGTCGCCCACGCTGGCCACGCCGGTGAACAGCCAGCCCACGGGGAGCGGCCAGGGCATCCAGACGGGGACCTGCGCACGGTGCACCACGACGCCGAGCCCTTCGACGCTCGGCGGGATGACCGGCTGCATCGGGTGGACCTGGCCGTGCACGGAGCACTGCCAGGCGTCGGCGAAGAGACCGGGCGCCCTGACCCGGCCACCGCACTTCGGGCAACTGGGTTCGCCCCTCATAAGGACCAACCGTCCTCCCCGCCGGTCCTCGCGTCAAGGACGATCACCCGTCCGGAGCGTGGCCCTCACCGGGGAAAATAAATGTCATTGACACTTATTAGATCGCCTAACTCATTCTGTGCATAACGCATCGGTCCGGAGGGCGTTCCGGAGGAAGTCGGGGAGGGAGTCCGTGCACGGCCGGGTACAACTTCGTCCGCTGGTTCGCCGCGGCGGCCGCCCCCTTCCCTCGCCCCGAAGACCGAGGAGTGGACCGACGTCCACATCCCGTTGTGCTCGCGGCGTTCGCCGCCCTCGCCGGAGCGGCCGTCGTGGGCGTACGGCGTACGGTCCTGGCCCACGAGGCCGAGGAACCAAGAGCAGGTCCACGCGCAGGAGGACGGCGTGCCGGTCTTCGCCGGCTGACAGGCCCCGGGGATCGTCAGTCCAGCGGTACGGACGTGCGCAGCGGGTCGCGCAGGTCCGTGCCGTGCGTCAGCCACTGCTCCTGGAGCTCCTGCGCGCCGCGCACCCGCTTCCAGGCGGCCTCGTTGCGGGTCATCGGCAGCAGCGGCAGGAAGCGCACCGGGTCCATCGGCTCGTCCAGCTCCAGGTCCTCCACCAGGCCGCCGGACTCCGCGACCAGCACCGAGGTGAACGGCGCACCGGTCCAAAGCGGCTCGCCCAGGTCCAGTGAGGCGCCGGCCGCCACGATCAACCCCTCGACCTGCGGGGACGCGGCCAGCACCGCGAGCGGGCGCAGCACCTGGTCGGTGTCGGCGAGGCCGCCCCGTACGGAGAGGATCAGCTCGGCGCGGGGGCCCTTCACCGGGTCGGCGAGCGGGGAGGTGGGGTCGGCCATCGGCTGCCCGGACATGCCGAGCGTCGCGTAGCGCACCACGTCGCCGTCGAGGAAGCGGAGCACCTCGATGCGGTCCGTGCCGAGGAACGTCACATCGGCGCGGGCGTCCGGTTCCCCGAGGGCCGAGATGAGCCGGGCCTCGACCAGAGCGAGAATTTCTGCCATGCCGCGAGCATAGATCGCATAGGGAATGGGCAAAGTACGGGATTGGGCCTTGGGCGGCTGATAGCCTGGCCGCCGGTCGGGACAGCACGCAGAAGCGTCGCTCTTCTTCGTCCCGACGACACGTCGTCCCCCACGGGGGACCGGCCGGAGGAGGTGGGGACTGCCATGGATCCAAGTCGACCGTGCAGTACCGACCGCTCTTCCGCGCCTCGCATTTCCCGTTGATCCGACGCCTCGTCGGTCGTTCCGGGCCGACATCGCCGTCGCGTCCGGACGACTCCCCGAGAGCCGTTCGCGCGACGGAAGAGCCCTTCGTTTTTGCCTGTCTGTAGCGAACGCCGTCATCGCGCCCGCGCGGTGCCGCCCGCTTTGCGGACGTGAGCGCACGTCCTCATTCCGGGCTGTTCCACGCCCTCGCCGACGGCCCTCCGTGAAGGAGCCAGCCATGTCGATGATCCGTGACCTGCGCGCCGCCGTGCGCCCGACCCTGCGCCCGTCCCTCCGTAAGAACAGCGCCCCCTACAGTGCGTACGACACCACCCGCGACCCGTCCGCCTCCAGCGCCGTCGTCGACTGCGCCGTGTACCGCGACGGCCGCCGGCTGGTGACCCCCGCCACCCCGACGCCGCACGAGGCGATGCTCCAGGTGCGGGAGGAGGGCGGCTTCGCGTGGATCGGCCTGCACGAGCCGACCGAGGCCGAATTCGCGGGTATCGCCCGGGAGTTCGGGCTGCACCCGCTGGCCGTCGAGGACGCCGTCCACGCCCACCAGCGGCCCAAGCTGGAGCGGTACGACGACACGCTGTTCACCGTCTTCAAGACGATCCACTACGTGGAACACGCCGAACTGACCGCGACCAGCGAGGTCGTGGAGACCGGTGAGGTGATGTGCTTCACCGGCCGGGACTTCGTCATCACCGTCCGGCACGGCGGCCAGGGCTCCCTGCGGGCCCTGCGCCACCGCCTCCAGGACGACCCGGAGCTGCTCGCCAAGGGCCCCTCCGCCGTGCTGCACGCCATCGCCGACCATGTGGTCGACGGGTACATCGCGGTGGCCGAGGCGGTGCAGGACGATATCGACGAGGTGGAGATCGGTGTCTTCTCCACTCCGGCCAAGGGCAGCCCGCGCGGGTCGGACGCGGGCCGGATCTACCAGCTCAAGCGTGAGGTGCTGGAGTTCAAGCGGGCCGTCTCGCCGCTGCTGCGGCCCATGCAGCTGCTGAGCGAGCGTCCGATGCGGCTGATCGACCCCGACATCCAGAAGTACTTCCGCGACGTCGCCGACCACCTCGCCCGGGTTCAGGAGGAGGTCCTCGGCTTCGACGAACTGCTGAACTCGATCCTCCAGGCGAACCTGGCGCAGGCGACCGTCACGCAGAACGAGGACATGCGCAAGATCACCTCCTGGGCGGCGATCATCGCCGTGCCGACGATGATCTGCGGTGTCTACGGCATGAACTTCGACTACATGCCCGAGACCGACTGGAAGTACGGCTATCCGATCGTGCTGGGCGTCATCGGGGTGGTCTGTTTCTCCATCCACCGCATCCTCAAGCGCAACGGCTGGCTCTGAGAGCCTGTCGGGTGACCTCTGACCCGGCGGCCACGCCCTGGCACGCACGCTTCCGGCGTTGCCGAGACGTCCTGGCAGCTCCGCTACGAGGACATCCCGGCGCCCTTGGAGCCGCAACGCACCGGACCGCGTCCGCTTTCCGGTCGAAGGCCACCCGACAGGCTCTGAGCCCCGCGCCGGATCGCTGAGTAAGCTCGCGCCCATGACTGACGCCGCCGCGCCCGCTGCCGCCGCCGACCTGCTGGACAGGGCCCTCGTCGAGGAGGCCACGAAGAAGTCCGGGCTCATCTGGGTACGGGGCACCGGGCCGGCCCGTGCCGTCTGGCACATCTGGCACGAGGGCGCGGTGCACCTGGTCGGCGGCCCCGGCGAGCAGCCGCTGCCCGAGGGGCTGGCCGACGGCGGCCGCGCCGAGGTGACCGTACGCAGCAAGGACAAGGGCGGCCGGATCGTCGCCTGGACCGCGACGTCTCGTTTCCTCCCGCCGCACTCCGGGGAGTGGGAGGCGGCGGTCGCCGAGCTGAAGGGCAAGCGGCTGAACGCGCCGGACGCCGAGTCGATGACGGAGCGGTGGGCCAGGGAATGCACGGTGGTGCGGCTGACGCCCGAGACCGTGAGCACCGCGCTGCCGGACGCCTCGCTGGCGGCCGTCCCGCTGCCGACCGGCGCCACCACCCGGCAGCCGGCACCGGCCGCGCTCCCCCGGCTGCTGCTGAAGCGGCGCGGTAAGCGCTGAGCCGGCCCGGGGCTCAGCCCGAGGACTTGGGGAGCTGGCCTCCGTAGTCGACGGTGTCGTCCTCCTCGGGGGCGTCCAGGGGGAAGGCCTGCCCCCAGTCGGCCAGCGTGACCGTGCCTCCGCCGCCGCCCCGGGCCACCCGTACCGGATACGGCCGGCCCTCCAGGGAGACGTCGAAGGCCCCGCCCTCGCCCTTGCCGCCCAGAATCTGGATGGTGCGTTGCCCGGCGACCGTGTCCCGGCCGCCCTTGTTGATCTTTCCGTGCAGCGCGAGCACCCCGTCGAGCAGGACCTTCTTGTCGGTGAAGCCGCGCAGCTGACGGTAGCTGGGGTCGCCCTCGGGGACCTTGACGTACTTGCCGCCCAGCTTGTCGGCGGCCGCCACGTCGGCGGACCCGCCCTCGCCGCCGCCGCTCCCCTCGAGGGCCCAGAACTCGGCGGGCGCCTTGAGGAAGAGCTCGTCCTCGACCCGCAGCAGGGCGAAGCTCTGCTGCTTCGAGGTCACCGAGCCCATGCCGCCCTTCGCGTTGAGCCGCATCTCCAGCCGGTAGGTACCGCCCTTGCTGACGAGCGTGCCCGACAGCCGCACCGCGGTCGCGGCGCCGGCCGCCGCCCTGGCCTTCTTGTCGATCTCGGCGGCGGAGAGTCTGGCGACGCCGTTGGTCCCCTTGTCCGGGTCCTCCTCCGTGCCGCAGGCGGCCAGGGCCACGGTGAGCCCTCCGCACAGCACAAGAGCGAGGGCGGTCCGGCGATGGTTCCGCACGGCCGGGGCAAAAGAGGTCACGGGCGCACTGCCTCTCAACTGCGATCGGGGGTGGCAGACGGCAGCGTACCCGGGAGGCGGGCGCCGTCCGGCAGCCAGCCGTACGGACGGGTCCGCCGGGGCACGGTGCGGCGGTACGGGCTAGCCTGATCCCGCGTACGACTGTCCGGGCAGGTGAAACGCGCTGGTCACGGAGAAGGAGGCGGAGCATGGCGGCAGGAGCCCCCAGGGTCTTCGTCTCACATCTCTCCGGGGTGCCCGTGTTCGATCCGAACGGGGACCAGGTCGGCCGGGTCCGCGACCTGGTGGCGATGTTGCGGGTCGGCGGACGGCCGCCGCGCATCCTGGGCCTCGTCGTCGAGGTGGTCAGCCGGCGGCGGATCTTCCTGCCGATGACCCGGGTGACCGGCGTCGAGTCCGGCCAGGTCATCACCACCGGTGTGGTCAACATGCGCCGCTTCGAACAGCGGCCCACCGAACGGCTCGTCCTCGGCGAGTTCCTCGACCGCCGGGTACGGCTGGTCGAGACCGACGAGGAGGTCACCGTCCTGGACGTGGCCATCCAGCAGCTGCCCGCCCGCCGGGACTGGGAGATCGACAAGTACTTCGTCCGCAAGGGACGCGGCGGGGCGCTGCGCCGCAAGGGCGAGACGCTCACGGTGGAGTGGTCGGCGGTCAGCGGCTTCTCGCTGGAGGAGCACGGGCAGGGCGCCGAGAACCTGGTCGCCACGTTCGAACGGCTGCGCCCCGCCGATGTGGCCAACGCCCTGCACCACCTCTCCCCCAAGCGCCGGGCCGAGGTGGCCGCCGCACTGGACGACGACCGGCTCGCCGACGTCCTGGAGGAGCTGCCCGAGGACGACCAGGTGGAGATCCTCGGCAAGCTCAAGGAGGAGCGGGCCGCCGACGTCCTGGAGGCGATGGACCCCGACGACGCGGCCGACCTGCTCTCGGAGCTGCCCGAGGAGGACAAGGAGCGGCTGCTGACCCTGATGCGTCCGGACGACGCCGCCGACGTCCGCCGCCTGATGGCCTACGAGGAGCGCACGGCGGGCGGTCTGATGACGACCGAGCCGATCGTGCTGCGCCCGGACGCCACGGTGGCCGACGCGCTCGCCCGGGTCCGGCAGGCGGACCTGTCGCCGGCCCTCGCCGCACAGGTGTACGTCTGCCGCTCCCCCGACGAGACGCCGACCGGGAAGTACCTGGGCACCGTGCACTTCCAGCGGCTGCTGCGCGACCCGCCGTTCACCCTGGTCAGTTCGATCGTCGACAGCGACCTGGTGCCGCTGCCCCCGGACACCCCGCTGCCGACGGTGACCAGCTATCTGGCCGCGTACAACCTGGTCTCGGCGCCGGTCGTGGACGAGAGCGGTTCGCTGCTGGGCGCGGTGACCGTGGACGACGTCCTGGACCACCTGCTGCCCGAGGACTGGCGCGAGACCGACTTCCACGGCGAGGAGGGGATCCACCATGGCCGGTGAGGAGCGGTCCAAGGCCGCCTCCACCGGCGCATCCGGCATCGTGCGCCCGCCGCGTACCCGGCTCGACCTGCCGAGGTCGCCGCGGCGCAGGATCGTGCCGGAGTACGACCCCGAGGCGTTCGGCCGGTTCTCCGAGCGGATCGCGCGTTTCCTGGGGACCGGGCGGTTCATCGTCTGGATGACACTGATCATCATCGTCTGGCTGGCGTGGAACATCCTCGCGCCCAAGGACCTGCGGTGGGACGAGTACCCGTTCATCTTCCTGACCCTGGTGCTCTCGCTCCAGGCCTCGTACGCGGCCCCGCTGATCCTGCTCGCGCAGAACCGGCAGGACGACCGGGACCGGGTCACCCACGAGCAGGACCGCAAGCAGAACGAGCGCTCCATCGCCGACACCGAGTACCTCAGCCGGGAGATCGCGGCACTGCGGATGGGCCTCGGCGAGGTCGCCACCCGCGACTGGATCCGCTCGGAACTCCAGGACATGGTGAGAGACATGGAGGACCGGCAGATCCTCCTCACATCCGAGAGTGACGAAGGCGACCGCTGACGGGCTACCCGCCCGTAGGCCCCAGCGCCGTAACATCGTCGGTATGGCTACGGAAGACGCGGTGCTTGAGGCACTGTCGACAGTGAACGACCCGGAGATCCACCGCCCGATCACCGAGCTGGGCATGGTGAAATCGGTCGAGATCGATCCTGACGGTGTAGTCGCTGTCACGGTGTATCTCACGGTCTCCGGCTGTCCTATGCGCGAGACGATCACCCGGAACGTGACCGAGGCGGTCGCCCGGGTCGAGGGCGTCTCGCGGGTCGAGGTGACCCTCGACGTCATGAGCGACGAACAGCGCAAGGACCTGGCGAGCTCGCTGCGCGGCGGCACCGCCGAGCGGGAGGTGCCCTTCGCCCAGCCCGGCTCGCTGACCCGGGTGTACGCGGTCGCCTCCGGCAAGGGCGGCGTCGGCAAGTCCTCGGTGACGGTGAACCTCGCCGCGGCGATGGCGGCCGACGGGCTGAAGGTCGGAGTCGTGGACGCGGACATCTACGGGCACAGCGTGCCCCGGATGCTGGGCGCGGACGGCAAGCCCACCCAGGTCGAGAACATGATCATGCCGCCGTCCGCACACGGCGTGAAGGTCATCTCCATCGGCATGTTCACCCCGGGCAACGCGCCCGTGGTCTGGCGCGGTCCGATGCTGCACCGGGCGCTCCAGCAGTTCCTCGCCGATGTGTACTGGGGCGACCTGGACGTCCTGCTGCTCGACCTGCCGCCGGGCACCGGTGACATCGCGATCTCGGTGGCACAGCTCGTGCCGAACGCGGAGATCCTGGTCGTCACGACCCCGCAGCAGGCGGCGGCCGAGGTGGCCGAGCGGGCCGGCTCGATCGCCGTGCAGACCCACCAGAAGATCGTCGGCGTCGTGGAGAACATGTCGGGCATGCCGTGCCCGCACTGCGACGAGATGGTCGACGTCTTCGGCTCGGGCGGCGGCGCGCGGGTCGCCGAGGGGCTGACGCGCACGGTCGGCGCCGAGGTGCCGGTGCTCGGCTCGATCCCGATCGACGTACGGCTGCGCGAGGGCGGCGACGAGGGCAAGCCGGTCGTCCTGTCCGACCCCGACTCCCCGGCCGGCAGCGCGCTGCGCTCGATCGCGGAGAAGCTGGGCGGCCGTCAGCGCGGTCTGTCGGGCATGTCGCTGGGGATCACCCCGCGCAACAAGTTCTGACGCCGGTCACGGCGGACAGGGCGGGCCGGTGGTCATCCGGCCCGCCCTGTCGGTGTCGCTGCGCGTACCTGACGTCGCTACGCGTACGTCTCGATGTCCTTGATGGCCGCGAAGCCGAGCCCGTACGCGCTCATCCCCCGCCCGTACGCCCCGATGTGCACGCCCTCGTGGGCGGATCCGGCGAGCACCCAGCCGAACTCGGACTCGCGGTAGTGGAACTCCACCGGCACGCCGTCCACCGGCAGGGAGAGCGTCGACCAGGGCGCGTTGCCGAGGTCGTCGGCGAGGGTGAACGCCGTCTCGGTCTGCTGGTCCAGCCAGTCGTCGCGCAGGGTGTGGTCCATCTGCGGCGGCCAGGTGTACGCCAGCAGCCCGGAGCCCGCGAGCCAGGCCGCCGAGGACACCGTGGTGGCGTCCAGCACGCCCGTACCGTCACCGCTGCGTCTCACCGGGCTCGCGGCCACGGTGATCACCGCCGCGAAGCGCTCCTTGTCGGCGGAGCCGTCCGACTTCAGCGACGGCTCGTCACCGTGGCCCGTCGCACCGTGCTGCACCGTGCCGTCCGCCGCGGTGCCGACCTGCATCAGCCAGCGGGGGCCGGTGAAGGCCTCGTCCAGCCCGTACCAGGGGAAGGTCGCTTCCCGGTAGCCGTCGACGGTACGCCGGGCCGCCGGCACCTCCTCCGCCGTGGCCGTGCCCGGGACACCGTCCGTATCAATCCGACTCGTCGTCTCCATCTGCGCGGCCGCCTCCTCGATCAGTCATGATCCGGAGCGGCCCGCCCCCCGCGGGCTTGGGCATCCTCGCAACCGGACAGATGGAGAATAGCCATACCGTCCGGACGAGCCGGGATTGACCGGGGTCAGGTGGCGTCTGCGTCGAACGGCGGGCGCTCGGGCTGCGTCTGCGGCGGAGTCTTCTTCAGCAGGTCAGGAGCGGTGTCGCCGGTCTTGGTGAGGCTGGTGGTGGAACCGCCCGACGACGCGCCCGCCGAGCCGTTCGCCGCACTGTTGGCGGTATCGGACGCGGCCGGGGTGCGCCCGTTGACCACGTCGGTGACGTCGGCCATCTCCTTGCGCAGGTCGAAGCTCTCGCGGATCTCCTTCAGCCCCAGGTCGTCGTTGCCGTCCATCAGCTGCTTGCGGACGAACGTCTTGGGGTTGAGGTCCTCGAACTCGAAGTCCTTGAACTGCGGGCCCAGCTCGGAGCGGATGTCTTCCTTGGCGCTGTCCGAGAACTCGCGGATCTTACGGATGGTGCGCGTGACGTCCTGGATCAGCTTGGGCAGCTTGTCGGGGCCGAAGACCAGCACGGCCAGCACCCCGAGCGTCAACAGCTCCAGTGCGCCTATGTCATTGAACACCTTGCTGCTCCTCGTGTTCTCCGCGTGTTCTCCGTGCGATCGCGGCCCGGGGCTCCCCGCTGCCCGGACCGCTCAAAGGTACCTGTCGAAGGTGTCCGGGCGGTACCTCGCGGTGCCGCCGGGCGGACGGTCGTGCGACGACACCCGACAGCCTCTCAGCCGCCGCTCGCCGAGCCGAGCGTCAGGGTCACGGTCCGCTCCTCGCCGCCGCGGGTCAGCTTGAGGTCGAGGTCGTCGCCCGGCCGGTGGGCCCGGATCTTCACGATCAGCTCCTCGCCGCTGTGCACGCGCTGGCCCTCGACCTGGGTGATGACGTCGCCGGACTTGATGCCCGCCTTGGCCGCGGGCCCGTCCTTCGCGACGGCGGGAGTGCCGTCGGCGCCCTTCGTGCCGACCTTGGCCCCGTCGCCGGCGTACTTCATGTCCAGCGTGACGCCGATGACCGGGTGGGTCGCCTTGCCGGTGCTGATCAGCTCCTCGGCGACGCGCTTGCCCTGGTTGATGGGTATCGCGAAGCCGAGGCCGATGGAGCCGGACTGGCCGCCCGCCTCGGGGCCCCGGGCACTGTCGGCCGCACGGATGGCGCTGTTGATGCCGATGACATGGGCCTGGTTGTCGACCAGCGGCCCGCCGGAGTTGCCCGGGTTGATCGGGGCGTCGGTCTGGAGGGCGTCGACGTAGCTGATGTCGCTGCCGTCGCCCTTCTCGCCGCCCGCGGTGATCGGCCGCTGCTTGGCGCTGATGATGCCCGAGGTCACCGTGTTGGACAGGTCGAAGGGGGCACCGATGGCCACCACCGGGTCTCCCACCTGGACGTTGTCGGAGTTGCCCAGGGGCAGGGGCTTGAGGCCGGAGACCCCGCGGACCCGGACGACCGCGAGGTCGTAGCCACTGTCCTTGCCGACGAGCTCGGCGGAGGCCGTCTCGCCGCTGCTGAACGTCACGGTGATGTCGCCGCTGGACCCGGCCGGGGCGACGACGTGGTTGTTGGTGAGGATGTGGCCCTGGCCGTCGAGGACGAAGCCGGTGCCCGTGCCGGACTCGGCGGTGCCGCTGACGTGCAGGGTGACCACGCTGGGCAGGGCGCTGGCGGCGATGCCCGCGACGCTCTCGGGGGCCCGGTCCCCGTTGTCGCGGCCCGCCTGCGGCAGCTCGACGGTGGTCAGCCCGCCGTTGCGCTCGATGTACGCGCCGACACCGCCGCCGATGCCGCCGGCGACCAGGGCCAGCAGGAGCACCCCCATGAAAGCCCCGCCCCGGCGCTTCTTCCTGCGGCCGGGCTCGACGCCCTCGGGGGGCCCCGGCCGGGTCAGCGGCTGCCCCGGCGCGCCCCACGGGTCGTACTGGAGCCACTGCGAGTGCCGCTGGGGCGCCGGTGAGGGGTGCGGCCCCTGATGCTCGGGGGACCCCTGCGGCGGCTGCGGTGCGTGCGGCGGGTGGACGGCCGGCGCCGGGTGCTGGGCGGGCGTCCGGGGCTGCGGGGGCGAGAGCGGGAAGCCGTCGGCGTCGGCGGGCGCGGGCTGCGGGGCCGGCGCGGGGGCCGGGATTCCGGCGCCGTTCGTCGCGGCGTACTGCGGGGGCGGTCCTCCGGCCCCCGGCGGTACGACGGTGCCGTGGGCCGGGGTCGGCCGCTGCACCGGCGGGGCCGGCGCCCAGGGGCCGGGGCCGCCGTAGGGCGGGGTGCTGTACTCGTCGGGCTCGTGCAGCGGGGGTCCGGACGGGCGGGGGCCCGGGATCTCCTGGCCGCCGTGCTCGTCCGGCCCGCCGGAGGCCTCGGACGGCCCGGCCGGGGCCTGGGACGGGACCGCGTCCGGTACCTGGGCGGCCGGCTCGCGGTCCGCGGCCATCGGAGTGTCCGACGGGGTAGGTGTTGATGCCGGCGGCCGGGCGTCGTCCGCCCGGTCCGCGGCGCCGGGCGCCCGGCCCGTGCCGTCCGCCGCAGGGCGGCTCCACCACTTCGCCTGCGGCCCGGTGGGCTTCCCGTCGTCCATGTTCTCCCCGCAACTGGCCTCTGCACGCCCCACAGAGGCGTCCCTCACCGGAATTCAACCAGGTTTGCGAATCGTCCCGCAGGGTCCGGTCAGGGCCGAGGGGAAAGCGGGCTCGCCAGATCGTTGGCGGGCGGGCCCGGGGGCGGCCCCGGGGGGACTGCGGAGGGGATCGCCTTCGGCGGCGCCACATTGCCGAGCGCAGCAGCCAGCAGCGGGGCGCCGGAGGTCGTCGGGCGTATCAACGGGGAGACGGACACGTTCAGCACGGGGAGCGTGAAGGGCTGCGCGCCCGAGTGCGGGACGCCCAACAGCGGCGGAGCGGTAGGCAGCCCCTGCCGGTTCGCCGGAGGACTGACGGCCGGAACCGCCGGGGTCCTCCCGGTGAACGACGGAGGCAGCCCGTTCGTCCCGGCCGGGACCGTGCCGGACACCGGCCGCTCGGTCGCCCGGCCGCCGCCGGCCACCGCGAGGGCGCCGCCGCTCCGGCGGCTGACCGCTGTGGCGCCGCTCTCGGCGCGGGTCTCGGCGTCGAGCGGGGTGACGTTGTTCCCGGTGCCCTCGGCGCGCAGGGAGAATTCGGGGCCGGAGTCCAGCGGCAGGGTGCCGCCCAGCGCGATGGCCGCGATGGAGACGGCGCTGGCCGCGGCGAAAGCGAAGCGCCGCCCACGCCAGGGCGAGCGGTCCGCGTCGCGGGCCACCTCGTGTATGCGGAAGACCGAACCGGATGCCGAGCCGCCGGGGAGCACGGCGGTGGAGCCGTGGGTGGCGGGGAGGTATCCGAAGCCGTCCAGGGGAGAGGGCGCGGTGTCGGCGCGGGTGCCGGCGCCGGAGGTCCGCAGCCCGGGGAAGAACTCGTCGGCGAAGGGCCTCCGGCCGCCGAACGGCCCGCCGGAGCTGGTGTCGTCGCCGCCAGGACCCCCGGGAAGGCCCTGCAGGCGGGCCAGGAACCCCTCGGAGGGCGAGGGCGAGGCGGACATGGCGAAAGCGCTCTTGAGGCGACGCTGGGCATCGGCCTCAGCCTTGCACCTGGCACAGGTCGCCAGGTGGGCCAGGACCCGCTCGCGGGCGTCGTGTTTCAGCTCGCCGTCGACCAGCGCGGCGAGGCGGTCCCCCAGGTGCGCTTCCGTAGGGGTGGGTCCTGTGCCGCTCACGCCGTTCCGCCCTCCCCCGCCAGGACCGCGTCCGCCAGGGAGCGCTGCTCGGCGCGGGCCTCGGGCGAACGGTGCTTGAGCGCCTTGCGCAGATGCGAGCGACCGCGGTGGATACGGCTGCGGACGGTGCCGAGCTTCACCCCGAGGGTGGCGGCGATCTCCTCGTAGCTGAGGCCCTCGATGTCACAGAGGACCACGGCCGCACGGAACTCGGGCGCGAGGGTGTCCAGCGCCTGCTGCACGTCGGCGTCGAAGTGGGTGTCGTTGAAGGCCTGCTGGGGGGACGGCTCACGGCTGGGCAGCCGCTCGGCCGCGTCGTCGCCCAGGGAGTCGAACCGGATGCGCTGCTTGCGCCGGACCATGTCCAGGAAGAGATTGGTGGTGATGCGGTGCAGCCAGCCCTCGAAGGTGCCGGGCGTGTACGTCGACAGCGAGCGGAACACCCGGACGAAGACCTCCTGGGTCAGGTCCTCGGCGTCGTGCTGGTTTCCCGTCAGCCGGTAGGCAAGGCGGTACACGCGACCGCTGTGCGTGCTGACGATCTCTTCCCATGAGGGCGGGGTCCACGCCTGAGAATCCGCATCAGAGGCGAAGGTCGCGGTCGGTGCGGAGTCTTCGGAAGAACGGTCAGCGATGTCGGTCACGGATTTCGGCTCGCCGGCCGACCTGAGCAGGCGCCGCAGCACCCCTCTCCGGTCCACAGGCGCAGCCGCACCTCCCCTATCGGCTCTGGTGGTGTCCAGCGGAGCCCCTACCATAGCCACCTCGCCCGTTAGCTCCGGATAAGCCTTTTTTCCCTGATGGGGCCGGGCGTCGCCCGGAACTTCCCCGCAGCTCGCGGGTCCGATCCGCGGACCTGGTCGCTGCGCTTTCCCCACTCCTTGCACAACGCCCGGTCCCATCTGCGGGTTCCCGGCTCCAGCGGATACAGTCACCGTTGCGCCAACTACGGGGACAGGAGAGGGTCATTACCGCCAACCGGCAGACGAGCTGGGCGTTCGCCGACGCCTTTGTCGCCGAGGACGAAGCACTGCACGTGGCCCGGGAACGGGCTCGCGAGCTGGGGCTTCGCTCGGTGTCACCGGGCACCGGCGCTGCGCTGCGCCTGCTGGCCGCCGCCGCGGACGCCAAGGCGGTGGCGGAGATCGGCACGGGCACCGGCGTGTCCGGCATCTATCTCCTGCACGGAATGCGGCCGGACGGGGTCCTGACCACGGTGGATCCCGAGCCCGAGCGTCAGCAGTTCGCCCGGGAGGCGTTCCGCGAGGCGGGCTTCGCCACCAACCGGGCCCGGTTCATCCCCGGCCGCGCCCTGGACGTCCTGCCCCGGCTCGCGGACGGCGGTTACGACCTCGTCTTCTGCGACGGCGACCGGCTGGAGAGCCTCGACGTGCTCGCCGAATCGTTGCGCCTGCTGCGGCCCGGCGGCCTGGTCTGCTTCGAGGGCGTCTTCGCGGACGGCCGCACCGTCGACTCCGCGGCCCAGCCGCCCGAGGTGCTGCGGCTGCGGGACCTGCTGCGGGCGGTGCGCGAGAGCCAGGAGATGATGTCGACCCTGCTGCCGGTCGGCGACGGCCTGCTCTGCGCGGTCCGGCGCGGCTGAACACGTAGATCCTCATGGTGAGCACGTAGATCCTCATCAGGACGCACCACTGCCCGGCACGGAATCCGTACCGGGCAGTGGTGAAGGTGATGGGCGTTCCGCGTCAGCCGACGACCTTCTTCAGCGCGTCGCCGAGGGCATCGGCCTCGTCCGGAGTCAGCTCGACAACAAGCCGACCGCCGCCTTCGAGCGGAACGCGCATGACGATGCCCCGCCCCTCCTTTGTCACCTCGAGCGGGCCGTCGCCCGTCCGCGGCTTCATGGCCGCCATGCTCGTTCCCCTTCCTGAAACCAGCTCATCGCAACCGGCGGCCCCATGACAGGCGCTGCCTCACCGGCATCGAACACATTGCTTCTTCGCCATTATCCCGCATCAAGGACCCCGATGACCAACATCGGTCTGCATCGCTTGCGCAACGCGCTCTCGCAAAACCACCCAATTCGGCGATCCGGCTGCGATACTGCGCCGCCCCGGACCCCCAGGTGAGAGCCAATTGTTAGACGCAGGTCACATCTCTGCCCAGCTCCGGATCGGCCATGCTTGCCTGAAGTGGCAACGATGCCCGAGCAGCGAGGGGATACCGGAATGGCCGACGAGCCGGCGAACACCGTCCTGTACGACGTGAGCGAGGGTCTCGCGACGATCACGATCAACCGACCCGGCGCGATGAACGCCATGAACACCGCGGCGAAGGTCGCGCTGCGGGACGCCCTGCTGGCGGCGTCGGCGGACACGGGCGTCCGGGCGGTGCTGCTCACGGCCACCGGGCGCGCCTTCTGCGTCGGCCAGGACCTCAAGGAGCACGTCGCCACGCTCTCGGCCACCCGCGAGGCGGGCGGCGGGAACGCGCTGAGCACGGTGCAGGAGCACTACAACCCGATCGTGCGGGCGATCACGGAGATGGCGAAGCCGGTCGTCGCCGGGGTGAACGGCGTCGCGGCCGGGGCCGGGTTCGGCTTCGCGCTCGCGGCCGACTACCGGGTGGTCGCCGACACCGCCTCCTTCAACACCTCGTTCGCGGGCGTCGCACTCACCGCCGACTCGGGCGTGTCCTGGACCCTGCCCCGGCTGATCGGGCCGAGCCGCGCCGCCGATCTGCTGTTCTTCCCGCGTTCGATCTCCGCGCAGGACGCCTTGGAGCTGGGCCTCGTCAACCGGGTCGTCCCGGCGGCCGAGCTTGCCGAGCAGGCCGCCGCGGTCGCCCGCACCCTCGCCGACGGCCCCACGGTGGCGTACGCGGCGCTGAAGGAGTCGATGGCGTACGGCGCCGGGCACACGCTCGCCGAGGCGCTGGAGAAGGAGGACGAACTCCAGACCCGGGCGGGCGCGTCGCAGGACCACACCATCGCGGTGGAGGCGTTCCTGGCCAAGGAGAAGCCGGTCTACCGCGGGAAGTAGCCGCGGCTCAGCGCGGTGCGCTGCCGCCGCCGCGCGCCACGCAGTCCGCGAGGTGGTCGTCGACCAGTCCGCAGGCCTGCATCAGCGCGTAGGCGGTGGTGGGGCCGACGAAGCGGATCGAGCGCTTCTTGAGCGCCTTGGCCAGCGCGGTGGACTCCGGCGTGACGGCCGGGACGTCCGACAGCGTGCGCGGGGTGGGCCGGCCGGCCGGGTCGGGGGCGTAGGACCAGATCAGCTCGTCCAGCTCCCCGGCCGGCCAGTCGGCGAGCACCTTGGCGTTGGCGAGGGTCGCGTCGACCTTGGCCTTGTTGCGGATGATCCCCGGGTCGGCCAGGAGCCGCTCCCGGTCGGCATCGGTGAACTTCGCGACCGCCTCGATCCGGAATCCCTCGAACGCGGTACGGAAGGTCTCGCGGCGGCGCAGGATCGTGAGCCAGGAGAGCCCGGACTGGAAGGCCTCCAGGCAGAGCCGTTCGAACAGGGCGTCGTCCCCGTGGACCGCCCGGCCCCACTCGGTGTCGTGGTAGCCGAGGTAGTCCTCGGTGGACAGGCCCCACGGGCAGCGCAGCCCGCCGTCGGGGGCGGCCAGGGCGCCGCCGCTCATCGCCCGTCCTCCTCGGCGCGGTCCGGGCCGCCGGTCTGCTCGTCGCCCGGCTGCTCGAAGAGGTCGGTGCCCGTCGTCACCGCGGTCGCCTGCGCCCCGGCCAGGGTGGACTCCAGCTCCGCGATCCGGGCGTCGCGCTCGGCCAGTTCGGCGCCGAGCCGGGACAGGGCCTCGTCGACGTCCGCCATCCGGTAGCCGCGGGGGGCCATCGGCAGGCGCAGCGCCTCGACGTCCGCCCGGCCGACCGGGCGGGTCGCGGGCAGGGGGTCGGTGAACCGCTCGGGCGGGACGTCCCTGAGCACCGCGCTCCCCCCGCCGCCGACCACCGCGAGGGTGACCGCGGTGACGACCACGACCATCGTGAGCAGCAAGAACCAGAACACGCGCATCTCCCCGGGGGCGGAAACCTCGTCCGGCTCCGATCGTGCCATGCGGCACGGACAGTCAGGGCCGACCGTTAGGGTCGCAGGCGGGCTATCTGGGAGGAAGATCGGGATGCGAAGCGGCGCACTCAGGCTGGGGCGGCGGGAATTCGGTCCGCACGAGCCGGTGATCATGGCGATCGTGAACCGGACCCCGGACTCGTTCTACGACCAGGGCGCCACGTTCAGGGACGAGCCGGCGCTCGCCCGGGTCGAGGAGGCGGTGGCCGAGGGCGCCGCGATCATCGACATCGGCGGGGTGAAGGCGGGCCCCGGCGAGGAGGTGAGCGCCGCGGAGGAGGCGCGCCGCACGGTCGGGTTCGTCGCCGAGGTCCGCCGCCGTCACCCGGACGTGGTGATCAGCGTGGACACCTGGCGGCACGACGTGGGCGAGGCGGTCTGCGAGGCCGGGGCGGACCTGCTGAACGACGCGTGGGGCGGGGTGGACCCGAAGCTGGCGGAGGTCGCCGCGCGGTACGGGGCGGGTCTGGTGTGCACGCACGCGGGCGGTGCGGAGCCGCGGACCCGGCCGCACCGGATCGCGTACGACGACGTCATGGCGGACATCCTGCGGGTGACGGTGGGGCTGGCCGAGCGGGCGGTGGAGCTCGGGGTGCGGGCGGACGGGATCATGATCGACCCGGGTCACGACTTCGGGAAGAACACCCGGCACTCGCTGGAGGCGACGCGGCGGCTCGGTGAGATGACGGAGACCGGGTGGCCGGTGCTGGTGTCCCTGTCCAACAAGGACTTCGTCGGGGAGACGCTGGACCGGCCGGTGAAGGAACGTGTCATCGGCACGCTCGCCACGACGGCGGTTTCGGCGTGGCTGGGGGCGCAGGTGTATCGGGTGCATGAGGTGGCGGAGACGCGGCAGGTCCTGGACATGGTGGCGTCCATCGCCGGGCATCGGGCTCCTGCCGTTGCCCGGCGGGGGCTGGCGTAGGGGCCTGCCGCCTGCCCGGCGGGTGAGGTCCGGGGCGCTGCCCCCGGACCCCGCTCCTCAAGCGCCGGAGGGGCTGGTACCGATGCCTTCAGTCGCCGGGCCGGCTCGATCGGGCCGGATCTGCCTGAACAGAAACCCTCGAACGCCGGGCGGGCTTGAGGTGGCCGGGCTCGATTTCACCGGCGACCTCCTTCGTGACCAGCATCACCGCTTCCTCCACGTCGTCCGTCACGTGGAAGAGCAGCAGGTCCTTCTCCGAGGCCTTGCCCTGGGCCACCACCGTGTCGCGGAGCCAGTCGATCAGGCCGCCCCAGTAGGCCGTGCCGAACAGGACGATCGGGAAGCGGGTGACCTTGCCGGTCTGGACGAGGGTCAGCGCCTCGAAGAGTTCGTCCAGGGTGCCGAGGCCGCCGGGCAGGACCACGAAGCCCTGGGCGTACTTCACGAACATCGTCTTGCGGACGAAGAAGTAGCGGAAGTTGACGCCGATGTCGACGTGCGGGTTGAGGCCCGACTCGAAGGGCAGTTCGATGCCGAGGCCGACCGAGACGCCCTTCGCCTCCCGGGCGCCCTTGTTCGCGGCCTCCATCGCGCCCGGGCCGCCGCCGGTGATCACCGCGAAGCCCGCGTCGACCAGTGCCTTGCCGATCGCCACCCCGGCCTCGTACTCCGGAGATCCGGCCGGGGTGCGGGCCGAGCCGAAGACGCTGATCGCGCTCGGCAGTTCGGCGAGCGCGCCGAAGCCCTCGACGAACTCCGACTGGATGCGCATCACCCGCCAGGGGTCGGTGTGCACCCACTCGGAATCGCCCTCGGAGTCCAGCAGCCTCTGGTCGGTCGTGCCGGGCTGGACCTGCTCCCTGCGGCGCAGGACCGGGCCCAGCCACTGTTCCTCGGGGCCGACCGCGCCCTCGGGGACCTCCGCACCTTCGGGGATTCGTGCGTCCTCGGCGTTGCCCATGTTCCGCTCCCTCCACCGACCTGCGTCGTCCTGGGCCGGGCTGTGTCGTGCTGCGTCCGGCCAGCGTAGATCGGCGGAGGTTACGTACGGGGGAATGCCGTGCGTCAGCTGGTCAGCCAGGAGCGCAGCCGTTCCTCGCAGTGGGTGATCTTCGCGACCGCCACGTGCTCGTCGCGCTTGTGGGCGTACATCGGGTCGCCGGGACCGTAGTTCACCGCGGGGACGCCGAGCGCGCCGAAGCGGGAGACGTCGGTCCAGCCGAACTTGGGCCGGGCGGTGCCGCCGACGGCGGTCATGAACGCCTGGGCGGCGGGGTGCGAGAGGCCGGGCATGGCGGCGCCGGAGTGGTCGTCGATGACGATCTCGGCCACGCCGCAGTCGGCGAAGACCTCGCGGACGTGGGCGACCGCCTCCTCCTCACTGCGGTCGGGGGCGTAGCGGTAGTTGACGACGACGGTGCAGGCGTCCGGGATGACGTTGGTGGCGACGCCGCCCTCGATGCCGACGGCGTTGAGGCCCTCGTGGTATTCGAGGCCCTCGATCACCGGGCGGCGGGGCTCGTACGCGGCGAGCCTCGCGAGGATCGGGGCCGCGGCGTGCACGGCGTTGGAGCCCTTCCAGCTGCGCGCGGAGTGCGCCCGCTCCCCTGCTGTACGCAGGTGGACCCGCAGGGTGCCCTGGCAGCCGCCCTCGACCTCGCCGTCGGAGGGCTCAAGGAGGACGGCGAAGTCTCCGGCGAGCCACTCGGGGTGGGCGTCGGCGATGTGGCCGAGGCCGTTGAGGTGCGCGGCGACCTCTTCATTGTCGTAGAAGATGAAGGTCAGGTCGCGGTTGGGCTCGGGGACCGTCGCGGCGATCCGGAGCTGGACGGCGACGCCGGACTTCATGTCGGAGGTCCCGCAGCCCCAGAGGATCCCGTTCCCGTCGAGGCGGGAGGGGACGTTGTCGGCGATCGGCACGGTGTCGATGTGCCCGGCGAGGACGACGCGCTCGGCGCGGCCCAGGTTCGTCCGGGCGACGACGTTGTCGCCGTGGCGGTCGACGGTGAGGTGGGGCAGGGCGCGCAGGGCCGATTCGATCGCGTCGGCGAGGGCCTTCTCCTCCCCGCTGACCGAAGGGAGGTCGACGAGCCGGGCGGTGAGCGCCGGTCCGTCCAGGGTGAGGTCAAGGGTGCTGTCGGCCATGGCCCCGACCCTAAGGGACTTGGGTATCGGCCCCGGCCTGACCCTCCAGTACGGTGGGCCTGTGCCCCGGACAGCCAGCCCCGCCCGCCGCAGCCGCCTCATCCGATTCGCGGCCGCCTTCGCCGTGCTCGCGGCCCTGGGCGGATATCTGGCGGTGCAGTACGACTCCTCCGGCTCGAAGAGCCTGCCCCGCTGCGTCGTGGAGGCCTCCGACGGGGACGGCGGGGCGTCGCACACGTACGAGATGAGCCTGGCCCAGGCGGTGAACGCGGCGACGATCTCCGCGGTCGGCACCACCCGGGGCATGCCCGAGCGGGCGGTGACGATCGCACTGGCCACCGCGCTCCAGGAGTCCACGCTCCGCAACATCGACTACGGGGACCGGGACTCGCTGGGACTGTTCCAGCAGCGGCCGTCGCAGGGCTGGGGCACTCCGGCGCAGATCATGGACCCGGTCTATTCGTCCGGTGAGTTCTACGACCATCTCGCCGAGGTCCCGGGTTACTCGCGGCTGCCGCTGACGGTGGCCGCGCAGCGCGTGCAGCGCAGTGGTTTCCCGCAGGCGTACGCGAAGCACGAGCCGGATGCCGCGCTGCTGGCCGCCGCGCTGACCGGGCGCAGGCCGGCCTCGCTGAACTGCACCCCGTCGACGGCCACGGCGGACGGCCCGGGGGATGCCGGGCAGGTGCGGGCCGAGCTGGTGCGGGCCTTCGGCAAGGACGTGCTGCCCGCCGCGAAGGCCGCGGGCTCGTCCGCCGCCTCGACCGTGTCGGTGCCCGTCCCGGCGGCCGCGGCGCGGGCCGGGGACGCGTCCCCGCCGCGGCGGGGCTGGGAGCTGGCGCACTGGGCCGTGGCGCAGTCCGAGGCGCTGCGGATCGAGCGCGTGAGCTACGCGGACCGGGTCTGGGACGCCGGTACGGGCTGGCGGACGGAACGTGCGAAGGGCAGCGAAACGGGCACGTCGACGGTCAGGATCCGGGTCGCTCAGTAGTACGGCCCGTCACCCGTTCGGACCCTGGGGGCCAAGGCCTCGGACCTTTTCCGCACGGCTTCCCACGAGGTCGTCAGCCTCCTCCGATTCCCTTGCCCCACAAGGGAAGTGACGGTTCATCGGGATCCGGCGGTTTGGATCGTTTGCCCGGGTTCTTCCGCTGCGGATAATCGGACGCATTACTCAGTCTTTACCTTTGCCCACCGCAACTTTCCCCTCCCCCGAAGCGGTTGTCAGTGCGTCCGATCACCGGACGGACGACCTCGTGCACAACCCGCTGAAGGAGCATCATGTCCCTCCCCCTGACCCGTCGGATCGCTCGTGCCGCGCTGCTGATCGCCGCAGGCGCGGCCCCCGTGGTCGGTGCGGCCGGCGCCGCGAGCGCCGCAGATCTCCCGGCGAGCCCGGACCTGGGCGGCCTGACCGCGCTGGACGGTGCCGGCCTCGGCGACACCGTGGACAGCGCCGCCCAGCAGGGCACCAAGGCGGCGGGCGAGACCGGTGGCCGGCTCGTCGGCACGGCGGTTCCCGCCGCGGGCCAGACCCTTGGCACGTCCGCCGCGGTCGCCGTCCCGGCCGCCCAGGAGACGGCCGGCCAGGCCGCGGGCAACGCGGGCCAGGCCTTGGGCGGTGTGGCCGACGCCGCCGGTGGCGGCCTGCCGACCGAGGCCCTCACCCAGGGCGGTCTGCCCACCGACGCGCTCGGTGGCGGTCTGCCCACCGACGGCCTCACGCAGGGCGGCCTGCCGCTGGGCGGTCTGCCGATCGGCGGCTGATCCACCGCCGCACCAGGAACGCGCCGAGGGCCTCGGGAGTGCGCACTCCCGAGGCCCTCGGCGCGTTGCGTCGCCGTGCGGTGGCGGCTCCGGTCAGGACAGGCGCTTGACCGCCGCCGCCACCCGCTCGTCGGTCGCGGTGAACGCCACCCGGACGAAGCTCGCGCCCGCGGGGCCGTAGAAGTCGCCGGGCGCCACCAGGATGCCCAGCTCCGCGAGGTAGGCCACGGTGTCCCAGCACGGCTCGTCGCGGGTCACCCACAGGTAGAGGCTCGCCTCGCTGTGCTCGATCCGGAAGCCGTGCGCCTCCAGGGCCGCGCGCAGGGCCAGGCGCCGGTCCGCGTAACGGGCGCGCTGCTCGGACACGTGCACGTCGTCGCCGAGGGCGGCGACGGCGGCGGCCTGGACCGGGGCGGGCGTCATCATCCCGCCGTGCTTGCGGATCAGCAGCAGCTCGCCGAGGACGGCCGCGTCACCCGCGATGAAGGCGGCCCGGTACCCGGCCAGGTTGGAGCGCTTGGAGAGCGAGTGGACCGCGACGATGCCGTCGTAGTGACCGCCGCAGACGTCCGGGTGGAGCACCGAGACCGGCTCGGCGTCCCAGCCCAGCTCCAGGTAGCACTCGTCGCTGAAGACCAGGATCCCGTGCTCGCGCGCCCAGGCGACGATCCGGGTCAGCTCGTCCTTGGGCAGCACCTTCCCGGTCGGGTTGGACGGCGAGTTGAGCCAGAGCAGCTTCAGCCCCGCCGGGTCCAGCTCGGTCGGGTCGTCGTACACGACGGGCTCCGCGCCGCAGAGCCGGGCGCCGACCTCGTACGTCGGGTACGCGAGCCGGGGGTAGGCCACCTTGTCGCCCGCGCCGAGTCCGAGCTGCGTCGGCAGCCAGGCCACCAGTTCCTTGGAACCGACGACGGGCAGCACGTTGGCGTGGGTCACGCCGACCGCGCCGAGGCGGCGCTCCACCCAGCCGGTGAGCGCGTCCCGCAGGGCCTCGGTGCCCCACACCGTCGGATAGCCGGGGCTGTCCGCCGCGGCGACCAGCGCCCGCCGGATCAGCTCGGGGACCGGGTCGACCGGGGTGCCGACGGACAGGTCCACGATGCCGTCCGGGTGGGCCTGCGCCGTCGACTTGTAGGGCGCGAGCTTGTCCCAGGGGAAGACCGGGAGACGGGAGGAGACTGCGGACACGGCGTTCTGCTTTCTCGGATGTTCTCGTACGGGCGGCGGCGGAACGGGCGCACGGTGACGGCCCTGCTGTCCGGGGCGTGCGGCACGGCCCGGCGTACGGGGAAACGCCTCGGTCCCGCACGGTGACAAGCCGTACGGGACCGGGCCGCGCGCGTGGTGCCGCCGGTTACTGGTTCTGCGGCGGCAGTCCGGCGATGAACGCGTGGTCGCGCTCGATGAGACCGAGCTTGGAAGCACCGCCCGGCGAGCCGAGGTCGTCGAAGAACTCGACGTTCGCCTTGTAGTAGTCCTTCCACTCCTCCGGAGTGTCGTCCTCGTAGAAGATGGCCTCGACCGGGCACACCGGCTCACAGGCTCCGCAGTCGACGCATTCGTCCGGGTGGATGTACAAGGACCGTTGGCCCTCGTAGATGCAGTCGACGGGGCACTCTTCGATGCAGGCCTTGTCCTTCACGTCGACACAAGGCTGCGCGATGACGTAGGTCACGCTGTCGTTCCTCCTCGGTAGGGCGTTGGCTCTCGCGCGGGAGCGCGGCGTCGTCGATGCCCCGCCCCCTAGTATCTCCGTTCTCGGGCACGATCCGAACAGGAGGGGCGGACAGAGCTGTGGAATTCACCGTCGGCGGACGGCTGGAAGTCCGCATCACACCCGCTGACGTGGGCAAACGCGTTTCCGTGCGGCTCCGGACGGAGGGCGGGGGCACCGGCGCGGAGTTCACCGACGCGGTCGGCGTGCTCACATCATGGAACAGCGGTGTGCTCTCGGTCACACGAAAGAGCGGGGAAACCGTCCACATCGTGGAGTCGTCCCTGGTGGCGGGGAAGGTCGTGCCCGCCGCCCCGGCCCGCCGGCGGGGACCCGCCGCCTCCTTCGAGGAGCTGGCCGCCCACGCCGCGCGTGCCTGGCAGCCCGTGGAGAGCGAGGCGATGGGCGACTGGCGGCTGCGCGCCGCCGGGGGCTTCACCCGGCGCGCCAACTCCGCGCTGCCGCTCGGCGATCCGGGCCTGCCGATCGACGAGGCCCTCGGGCGGGTCCGCGACTGGTACGCGGAGCGGGGCCTGCCCGCGTACGTCCAGACGGCGACCGGGGCCGAGGGCACGCAGGAGATCCTGTGCGCGGAGCTGGAGCGGCACGGCTGGCGGCGCGAGGTCTCGGCGGAGGTGCGGATCGCCGCACTGGCACCGGTCGGTGACCGGGACGCGGAGGTGTCGGCGGTCCGCCTGACCCGTGAGCCGGACGCGGCCTGGCTCTCCCGCTACCAGCGCTTCTCCACTCCCGGCCGCCACGTGCTGCGGGTGCTGGGCAGCGGCCCTTCGGTCTGGTTCGCCACGGTGCCCGGGGACGCCGGCGCGCCGGACGCGATCGGACGGTGTGTCGTGGACGGGCGGTGGGCGGGCTTCATGGCCGTCGAGGTCGCTCCGGAGCAGCGCCGGCGCGGGCTCGCCACCACCGTGATGACCGCGCTGGCGCGCCGGGCGCTGGACGAGGGTGCCTCGGCGGCCTGGCTCCAGGTGGAGGAGCACAATGAAGGGGCGCGGGGGTTGTACGACGGCATGGGCTTCGCGGCCCACCACCGCTACCACCACTACCGCCACCACCGCTCGGTGTGAGGGACCACGCGGTGGGCCGCAGGGGCGTCGGGCACAGGACCGTGGGCCGCGGGGACGTGGGCCGCGGGGACAGGGACGTGGGTCGCATATGAGTGCGCTGGATTCCGGGACGGCCGAGCGGCGGCGGCAGTTCGCCGAGGAGGCCCGGTCCGAGCGGCCGGACCTCGCCCTCCTCTGTCTCCTGCTGGGCGCGGAGGCCGGACCGGTGGGCCCGGCCGAGGTCCGCCCGGTGGTCCCGGGGGAGGCCGACCCCGACCCGTACGGCATCGACGCCGCGCAGATCGAGCTGGACCGGCTGGCGGGGCTGCTGCCCCACGGCTCCCGCTCCCCCGCCGCCTGGGCCTCGGCGCTGGCCGAACTGCTGGGCGGGCGCTGCGGGTTCGGCGGCTCCTCGGTCGACTACCAGCGGCTGGACTCCTCGCTCCTCCAGCAGGTGCTGCGTCGCCGCCGGGGCCTGCCGATCCTGCTGTCGGTCGTCTGGATCGAGGTCGCCAGACGGGCGGGCGCCCCGGTGTACGGCGTGGCGCTGCCCGGCCACTTCGTGGTCGGCTTCGGAGAGCAGGAGCACCCGGTGCTGGCCGATCCGTTCGCCGGGGGCGCGCCGCTGACCGGTCAGGACGCGGAGCGGCTGGTGGCGGGGGTGACCGGGGCGGCGCTGGAACCGTCGATGACGGTGCCCGCGCGACCGCTGGAGATCGTGCTGCGGATCCTGAACAACGTCCGGGCGTGGGCGGCGGCCCGGCCCGAGCGCACGGACGTGGCCCTGTGGGCGGTGGAGCTGTCGCTGCTCCTGCCCTCGCATCCGGCCAGGCTCCGCTACGAGCGGGCCCAGCTCCTCGTCCAGCGCGGTGAGTTCCTGCGCGGGGCGGCGGAGATGGAGGAGTATGCGGAGGTCCTCGACGGAATCGAGCCGACGACGGCCGAGAACATCCGGCGCAAGGCCCACGCCGCACGCGCCCTGCTGAACTGAACCGGCCCTCCGGCGGGGAATCCACAACATCCGCGCCGCGTCGCCCCTCCTGACGCCCTTGTGGCGGCGAGACGGTCGATCCGTGAGCGACGTGCGCTCCCGTTTTGCATCCGAACGCCCCCTTCCGCGCCCAACGGGAGCGTTATTCGGCCCGTTCGTCGGCGTACGCGAATGCCCATGCGTTCAACTGGAAACCCGTCACCGGGTGCGTACAGTCCGTCGCGTTCCGCGTCGGGCGGGGGCCGGAAGAGAAGAGTTGAGGGCAGATTGATGACAACCGTGCTGTTGGTCCACACCGTGCCGTTGTGGCGCGCATCGTTGGCCTCGCTCCTCGGCACGGGGCGGGGAATGGAGGTCCGCACCGCCGAACACGGTGCGATACGCGCCGCGTTGAACGAGCCGGGCCCCGACGTGATCCTCACCGACCTCGACTGTCCGGGCGCGCTGGACGTCCTCGACGAGGTGAAGACGATGGCCGCACCGCACGGCGAGCCGTTTCCGCTCGCCGTGCTCACCCGGAGCGACCGGCCGCGCGGTCTGCGGCGGGCGTACGAGGCGGGAGCGCTCGGCTACATCGACAAGTACCGCCCGGTGGACGACCTGTCCGAGGTGATGCACAAACTGGCGGACGGCGGACGGCACATCGACGAGTCGCTGGCGTTCAGCCTCCTCCAGGTGGCCGACATGCCGTTATCGCCGAGGGAGTTGAGTGTGCTCTCGATGGCCGAGGGGGGTGACACCGTGGCCGGGATAGCCGCCCGACTGCACCTGACGCCGGGGACGGTCCGCAATTATCTGGCCGCCGCCATACGGAAGTCCGGGGCGCGCAATCGGCTGGACGCGATCAGACGGGCGAAGGAGGCGGGGTGGATCTGATGCCGCGCTCCTCGCCGCGTCCTTCCTCTTCCCGCTGGTCCGGCTGTTCCGGCTCCCAGCGGCCCGCCAGGTCCCGGTAGAGGGCGCAGGAGCGCAGGAGTTCGTCCGGCGTGCCGCACTGGGTGCGCGGGCCGTCCATCACCAGGGTCCGCCCGGCGCGGCGGGCCGAGCTGAGCCGGTGGGCGACGACGACCAGCGCGCCCGGCAGGGCGGCGAACGCCAGCTCGGCGCGGGTCTCGGCGGCCGGGTCGAGCCGGCTGGTGGCCTCGTCGAGGATCAGCAGCGGCGGGGCGGCGAGGTAGGCCCGGCCCAGGGCGATCAGCTGCCGTTCGCCCTGGGAGAGCCGGTCCGGTTCGACGTCCGCGTCCAGGGAGCCGAGCCGGGAGAGCAGCGCGTCCAGGCCGAGCGCGTCCGCCATGGCCGCGATCTCCCGGTCGCGGGCGTCGGGGCGGAGGTAGCGGAGGTTCTCCCGCAGCGAGCCGCTGAACACGTAGGCGTGCTGGGGCAGCAGGACGCGTACGGAGGTGGCGTCGGCCGGGCGCGCCGGCCGCCCCCGCCACCGCACCGCTCCCCCGGTGGGCCGCTCGGTCCCGGCGAGGACGGCGGCCAGGGTCGACTTGCCGCTGCCGCTCGGCCCGACGACCGCGAGGTGCTCGCCGGCTTCGATCGTCAGGGAGAGCCGGTCCAGTACGGGCTGGGCGCCGGGTCCGTACGCGAAGCTGACCTCGTGGAGTTCGGCGACCGGGGTGCCGCGCGGCGGCGGTTCGGCGTCCCGGGCGGGCGGCGGGTCCTCGGCGGGCGGGGGCGGCGCGTCCGTGAACCGGTCCAGGACCACGACGAGCCGGCCCCCGGCGGTGCCCAGCATGGTCATCAGCGCCTGGACGGCGGGGGCGAGCGCCTGGGTGAGGTAGGTCAGCGCGCCGACCAGCGCGCCCGGCGTGAGCCCGTTCCGCAGCAGCCAGGGCGCGCCCAGGAGCAGCAGGAGCGGTGGGAACCGGCCGCAGACGGCGAGGGCCAGCACCCGCACGCCCGACCAGCGGGCCAGCGAACGGGAGGCGGCGAGCTGGGCCCCGGCGAGGGTCCGGGACTCGGCCACCGTCCGCTCCGCGGCTCCGGCGGCGGCGATGTCGCGTACGGAGGCGGCGAGCCGGCCCGCGTGGGCGGCGTACGCCTCGTCGGCGGCGAGGTAGTCGCGTTGACGGGCGGCCATCGGCGGCAGGGTGCCGAGGAACAGCGCGGCCCCCAGGACCAGCGGGGGCAGCACGATCAGGAGGAGAACGGGCGAGAGGGCCAGCAGGCCGGCGACGGCCCCGGCGGCCGTGAACACGAACGAGCGCAGCGTCAGGACGAGCCCGGCCCAGCCGTCCCGGGCTATCTCACTCTGATGGGTGACCTGTGACAGGGACCGGGTGCCGGCGTCGCCGGCGGAGTGGGCGAGCGCGCCGGACAGCGCCCGGGACACGGCGCGCCGGACCAGCCCGTCGCGCAGCGGCTCCACCAGGTCCGCGAGCCGGCCGAACACGCCGCGGGCGGCGAGCACGGCGGGCAGTACGGCGACCGCGGCGACGGCCAGCCAGAGGAGGCCGGTCAGCGGACGTCCGGCGAGGCAGGAAGGGCCGGGCCTCGTGGCCGACCCTGCGCAGCGAGCCGTCGCGCCGGGGGTCGGTCTCGCGCGGTGCGGTGCGCCGGGGGTCGGGGGGTCGGTCTCGCGCGGTGCGGTGCGCCGGGGGTCGGTCTCGCGCGGCACGGTGCGCTCGGGATCGGTCTCGCGCGGCACGGCGGGCCGGGCATCCGTCTCGCGCGGCACGGTGCGCTCGGGATCGGTCTCGCGCGGCACGGCGGGCCGGGCATCCGTCTCGCGCGGCACGGTGCGCCGGGGCTGGGACTCGTCGTCCTTCACCGGGTCTCCGCTCCCGCGTTCTGCGTTCCGGCGACCGGCGTCACGGGTGTGCGGCTCGCGGGAACAGCGCGCTCGACGGGTGCGTCCGTGCGGAAGACCGCCCGGTAGTCCGGGTCCGCCCACAGGTCGTCGTGGCGGCCCGTCGCACGGAGCCGGCCGTCCTCCAGCCAGGCGACCCGGTCCGCCCGCGCGGCCGAGGACAGCCGGTGGGCGACGATGATCCGGGTACAGCGGCCGGCCCGAGCGTCCAGGGCGCGCCGGACGTGGTGCTCGGTCACGGTGTCGAGGCTGGACAGTGCGTCGTCGAGGATCACCAGACGACCCGGGTGGGCGAACGCGCGCGCCAGGCCGAGGCGTTGGCGTTCGCCGCCGGAGAGCGGGGCGTCGGCGACCGGGGTCGCGTAGCCGTACGGGAGCAACGCGAGGAACCCGTCCGCGCGGGCCGCGCGGGCGGCGTCGCGTACGGCTTCGGGTGATGCGGTCCAGGGCCCGTAGGCGATCGTGTCCTCGACGGTGGCCCCGGGGAGGGCGGGGCGGGCGAAGGCGTACGCCACCTCGCGGCGCAGCCGGGCCGGTTCCATGCCGTCCATCGGGACGCCGTCCAGCAGCACGCTGCCGGTGTCCGGGTCGAGGAGCCGTCCGGCGACCGCGGCGAGCACCGACTTGCCGGAGCCGGAGCGTCCGACGACGGCCAGGGACGTGCCGCCGGGGACGGTCAGGTGGACGCCGGTCAGCAGCGGGCCGCCGTCCTGTTCCACGCCGACGTCGCGGAGTTCGAGGTGTCCGGGGGCGTCGGGCGCCGGGCCCAGACCGCGGTGCGGCAGCGGTTCGAGGGTGAGGAGGGGCTCCAGGCTCCGGGCGGCGGCGCGGCTGCGGGCGAGGGCGCCCAGGGCGCCGGTCAGGGCGCCGATGCCGACGGCGAGGCCGGCGTAGCGGGAGGCGGCGACCAGGTCGCCGACGCCGATCGCGCCCGCGCCGAGCCGGAGTCCGGCGACCGCGAGGACCAGCAGCATGAGCAGGGGCAGCAGGAGCCCGCTGCGGCCGACGGCCCGCCCGTAAACCGCCCAGGTGCGCCTGCCGTGCTCGGCGAGGGTGGGCAGGGGTTGAAGGACACGGCGGTGTTCCCGTGCCCCGGTGCGGGCGGCGCGGATGGTGTCGGCGCCCTCCAGGGCCTCGGTGAGCCGGTGGGCGATGAGCGACTGGGCGCGCTGGTAGTCGGCCCCGGCGTCGGCGGTCCGGCGGGTGAAGGTGCGCAGCAGCGCGACGAGGAGGGGTGCGCCCAGGAGGAGGGCGGCGGCCGTCCACACGTCGATGAGGAGGAGGCCGACGACCGCGCCGAGCGGGAGCAGGACGCCCGCGACGGCTCCGGCGGCGGTGACGGGTGCGGACGCGGCGTCGGCGGTGCGGGCGGTGAGCCGGGCGGTGAGGTCGCCGGTGGGCAGGGCGAGGGCCCTGCGGGGTTCGGCGGCCAGGACCCGGGCGGCGGTGCGGGTACGCAGGGACGCGGTGAGCCGGGCGGTGGTGGTCGTGCCGGTCACGGCGGCCGCCGCGTCGAACCCGGTCTCGGCGAGGGTCAGGGCGGCGCAGAGCAGCAGCCAGGACCAGGGCACGGGGCCGCCGGCGACGAGCCGGTCGACGGTGTGGCCCAGGGCGGCGGGCAGGGCGAGGGCGGCGAGCGCCCCGCCGGTGGAGCAGAGAAGGAGCAGGCTCAGGGCGGCCGGGTGCTGCCGGGCGAGCCGCCGGATGCCGGACGCCGCGCCCGGGCCCGGACGTGGTGGGCTGGGGCCTCGGCGTGGTTGCAGCCGCACGGGGGCGCCTCTCCTGTTCCTGCGGGCACGTGGCCGGCCGGCCCCCCTGTGAGGATCACAGGGGGGCCGGCCGGTGCGGGTCACGGGGTGCAGAGGACCACGCTGAGGGAGCTGTACTCACAGACCAGCAGCGAGACCTGGCTGCCCGTGGCGAGCTCGCCGAAGGAGTCCTCGGCCGGGGTCTCCATTGCCTGAAGGTCGAGAAGCGCCATGATGTGTCCTTTCGGGACGGTAGTGGTGCTGGACGGTGGTGCTACGACGACCCCTGGCGGGGCCGGTTCATGGGGCCGCTCGCGCGGCCGGGGTGTGCCGCCGGAGCGGCGGGCAGGAAGGGAAGTCCGGTGGAACCGCCGAGCGCGGCGCCCAGGGCGAGGAGAGCGCCGGCGGTCCCGGTGGCCAGGTCCATCGACAGGCGCATCAGCTGCTCGCCGGGGAAGGCGAGTCCGCCTCCGTACGCCACGGCGTGGCTGCCCAGCAGGTCGGTGTGGCGGGCGATGCCGCGCTCCCGGTCGGCCGCCTCGCACAGCGGGGTGGCCGCGAGGTGCGTCAGGAGCCCGGCCGAGCCGCGGAGCAGTCCGGACTGGACGTAGAAGGCGGAGAGCGCGGCCGGCAGGAGGGCGCGGCCCGCCGCTTCGAGCGCCGGGTCCGGACGGTGGGCCAGGTAGGCGTCGATGACGGCCGCGATGCCGGCGCTGCCCGAACCGAGGTACGGCATCAGCCGCTTGCCCTCGACGACGAGGAGTTCGCCGTCGTCCCCGGCCCGGCACCGCTCCAGGTCGCGGCGGATTGCGGTGGCCGCCAGGCCGAGCAGGGCGGCGTCACCGGTGGTCGCGTACCGGCGTATCAGCAGCAGGGCGATGCCGCTCGCGCCGTGCAGCAGTCCGGTGCGGGACGACGGCGGACCGTCGACGAGCGCGCGGACGGCGAGGGCTGTGCAGCGGGCCGCGGCGGCGGACAGCGCCGGGGCGTCGGCGGCACAGGCGGTGCGGGCCAGGTCGTCGAGGGCGAGGCCGATGCCCGCGTACCCGTTGTGGAGGCCGGGCGCGAGGCCCTCCAGCGGCTGGTCGAGGATGATCCGGAGGAGGTCGGCGGCCTCGGCGGTGCGGCCGATCCGGTTCAGGGTCCAGGCGATGCCGGTGAGTCCGTCGTAGAAGCCGAGCGGGCTGCCGGAGGCCGGGTCCTTGGCGTGCCGCAGGAGCCAGTCCTCGGCCGGCTCGCACGGCCCGGCGCCCGTCTCATGGAGGGCGTAGAGCACGCCGGCCGCCCCGTACGCGAAGGACTGGCCGCCGGTGGCCGTGGCGAACTGGGCGATGTCCCCGGGGAAGCAACGGTCCTCGCGCTCCGGTGTGCAGGAGGCGGTGATGGCCCGGACCATCGCGTCACGGCTGCGCGGCCAGTCGCCGGGGTCGGTGACGGAAGCCGGAGCCGCAACCACGGCGGCATCCCGACCGGCGGCAGCGGTCCGGGGCGCGTCCTCCCCCGTGTCGCGCAGGATCTCCGCGACCGCGGGCCGCAGCGCCTCCTCGGTGACCGGGAAGACGCGGGCGATGTCCCGGGCGAGACCGGTGGCCTTCGTGCGGTCGATGCCGAACAGTGTGGTGAGCGGCAGGTACAGGGCGAGCCGCAGACAGGCGAGCGCGTAGCGGTCGATGTCGGCGCCGCGCCGGTCGGGCGGGGCGACGAAGGCCGGGTTGGCGACGATCTGGCGGCGGCGCTCGGCGGCCGGGGAGGCGGCCTCGAAGTCGAGCAGGACGATCCGCGCGGCCTCCTCGTCGACCATGACGTTGCTCATGTGCAGGTCGCTGATGACGATGCCCCGGGCGTGCACCGCCTTGACGGCGCGCTCGACCTGCCCGTACAACTCCTCGGCCCAGGCCGCGTGTCCGGCGAGCAGTTCGGGTGACGGGTGCTGCCGGGCGAGCGGGAAGCGGCGGGCGAAGACGGTGTTGAGGGTGGTGCCGGGGATGTACTGGAGGACCAGGAAGTGGTGGTCGCCGACCTCGAAGACGTCCCGGACGGCCGGTACGCAGTCCAGCCCGGCCAGTTGCTCCAGGGCGGCCCGTTCGCGTTCCAGCCGGGCCACGGCGTCCGCCCCGTCGGCGGCCAGCCCGGCGTACGGGCGGGCCTCCTTGAGGACGACCTGCTCGCCGGTACGGGTGTCGCGGCCGAGGTAGACCCCGCCGCCGTTGGAGAAGTGCAGCGCCTTCTCCACGGTGTACGGGAGGTCCGCGAGCCCCACGGCGGCGCGGGCTTCGAGGTGCGGCCTGAGGAAGCCGGGCGGGGTCACCCAGGAGGGGACGCGAAAGGACGGGCCCCGGTCGTCCGGGACGAGCCGGCCCTGCGGATCGGCGACGGCGGGCACGGGCCGCCCGTCGGGACCGGCGCAGAAGCGGGCGGCGAACGCCCCGTACCGGGTGTGCACGGGCCCGTTACCGCACCGCAGGTCGCTCAGGATGTACGGGCCGTGCTCGCCGTCGAGGAGCTGCATCAGCGCGGTGCACACCTCGGGGAACGCCTCGTCGGACGGCGGGTAGACGGTGATGAACTTGCCGCTGCCCGCCCGGTCCGCGTACTTGGCGTTCCGCAGGGCCAACAGCCCTGGATTCGGTATGCACTTGAAGGCCAGCCGGTGTTCCAGACAGTGGGCGAGGACCCGGTCCAGCACGGAGGCCGCGTTGTCGAGGGCGGCGGAGACGTGGATCTTCCAGCCCTGGGGCGGCAGCCGCAGCCCGTCGGGGGTGTAGGAGAGCCAGTCGCCGCGCCGGGAGCGTGTCCATCCCCGGGGTGCGGCGCCACGGAGCGGCGCGTAGGACGAGCGCTCCTCGTCGGCGGCTCCGCCCGGTCCGGGGGAACGGTGGGGTGCGTCGTAGAAGCGGCGGTCCGCCTGGCAGTACGCGGCGTACTCCGGATTCACGCACGGTCCCCTCGCTCGGTTCTTTCGTGGCGAGAGAGAAATTGCCACAACGACGAGGGGCGCCCATAGTCACTGTTGTCACGACTCGTACATGCGCGCCACCCATGCGGAGCGCACCGCGCACCGGTGCGCTCGTGCCCGTCGCCCTGCTGCGGGCGGGTGCGGGCCGGGGGCGTACGGGGGCGCGCGCGGGGCGCTCTCCCCCTACCCTCAGCCCGCTCCGTGCACCAGCACGTCCCCCGCCTCAGTACGGAAATAGAGCACGGAGCGGCCCGCCCGGCGGCGGCGGACCAGCCCGGCGTCCAGCAGGATCCGCAGATGGCGGCCCACCGAGCCCAGCCCCTGGCCGGTCAGCGCGACGAGCTGCGTCGTGCTGAGCGGGGAGGCCAGCAGCAGGAGGACGGCCGCCCGCGCCGGTCCGATCAGCGCGCCCAGGGCCGCGGGAACGGGGACGCGGCCGGCCTCGGCGAGCGCGCCTGAGCACGGGTACACCACCCCGTACCGGCGCGGGATGTCCCAGCAGACCCAGCACTGGTACGGCGTGACGGGAATGAACAGCAGTTGGGCGCTGCCCAGTTCGCGGGGCGGGTTGTCGTGGGTGTTGATCTGGAGTCGGCTGTCGCCCAGCCAGCGGACGCCGGGGCACATCCCGTTGAGCGCCTCGGCCCAGCCGCCACGCCCCAACTGGGCCGCGCGGGCGATCACATCGGCCTCCAGGACCCGCCGCCGCCTCGGCCAGTCGGGCAGCACGGTGTGCGTCCAGACCCATTCCACGGTGTCGGCCGCGCGCTCGGCCAGGTCGTCCCGGTCCAGTGCGGCGGGCAGCGGCCCGCGCAGCGTCTCGGCCAGTTCGGCGCGGGCCCGGACGGGCGGGGTGGCCCGGATCCGCGCGATCTCCTCGGCGAAGGAGGGCGGGGCCTGGCCGGGCGGGGCGGGGACGGGCGCGGGGGTGAGGAAGTCGGCGGTCCAATGAGGCGCGAGGGCGGAGCGGATCACCAGCGCGGAGAGCGGATCGTCGGCCGCCCGCTGCCGGTACGCGGACAGGTGGGTCTCCAGCCAGGCGCGCTCCCCCGGGTGCGCGGCGGAGGCCCGCTCCAGGAGCATCAGGCTCGCGACGGTCTCGGCGAGCGGCGAGACGACGAACCTGCTGTCCGCGAGCGTGTCCGCACCGACCTGCCACCAGCCCACGCGGACCCGCCTCCCTGTTCCCGTACGAGCTTCCACTTACGCGCTTCCTCTTACGCGTTTCCCGTCCGGCCGGAAGGAGGAGCGGCGCACGCGGTCCGGCCGGGCTTCGGGCTTTCGCATCCGCGCGAAACAGTAACGGCCCCGGCGACGACGTCCGGAGACTCCACCCCATGCGCACCTACCGCGAGCTGTTCCGGACCCCGGAGTTCGCCCCCTTCTTCGCGGCCGTCTCCGTGCAGACGGCCGCCCAGACCGCGACCGGCCTGGCCCTGGGCACCCTCGTGTACGCGCGGACGGGCTCGCCCCTGCTGTCGGCGCTGGCGATGTTCGGCCCGTCGCTGGCCCAGGTCGCCGGGGCGCTCACCCTGCTGTCGGCGGCCGACCGGCTGCCGCCGCGCGCCGCGCTGACCACCCTGGCCCTGCTGTCCGCGGGCGCCGCCTGCGTCCAGGCCGCTCCCGGACTGCCGCTGTGGGCCGCTTTCGCCGTCCTGCTGGCGCTGGGCGTGGTCGCGTCACCGGGCGGGGGCGTACGGTACGGGCTGCTCAACGAGATCGTTCCGCGCGAGGGATTCCTGCTCGGCCGCTCCGTGTTCAACATGACGGGCGGCGCGATGCAGATCTGCGGGTTCGCGGTCGGCGGGCTGCTGGTGACGGTGTTCTCGGCGCGCGGCACACTGCTGATCGGGGCGGCCCTGTACGGGGTCGCGGCGGCCGTGACCCGGTTCGGGCTGACCGCCCGGCCGCCGAGGGCCACCGGCCGGCCTTCGGTCCGCGAGACCCTGCGGACGAACGCGCTGCTCTGGTCCTCGGTGCCGCGCCGGTACGTGTTCCTGGCGCTGTGGGTGCCCAACGGCCTCGTCGTCGGCTGCGAGTCCCTGTACGTCGCGTACGCGCCCGGGCACGCCGGGCTCCTCTTCGCCTGCGGGGCCCTGGGGATGCTGGTCGGGGACACGCTGGTCGGACGGTTCGTCAGGGCACGATGGCGGGCGCGGCTCGGGGCACCGCTCCGGCTGCTGCTGGCCGCGCCGTACCTCCTCTTCGCGCTGCGGCCGGGGCTGCCGCTCGCGCTGGCGCTGGTCGTCCTGGCGAGCGTGGGCTTCGCCGCGAGTCTGCTGCTCCAGGAACGGCTGATGGCCCTCACCCCGTCAGAGCTGAGCGGCCAGGCGCTCGGGCTGAGCTCCTCGGGGATGCTCGCGATGCAGGGGGTGGGGGCGGCCGTGGCGGGCGGCATCGCCCAGCTGACCTCCCCCGCGACGGGCATGGCGGCCGTGGCGGGGGTCTCGGTGGCGGTGACGCTGGCGCTGGCCCCGGGGCTGCGTGACCGGTCCGGGGCCGTCGGGGGCAGACTGCCAGTAGCGGGCGGATCACCGCGAGCGTCCCGTACACCCCGCACGGAAGAGACCACATGAGCGACGAGACCAGGCGCAGCCAGAAGGAAGCCATGCTCTCCGGCGAGCTGTACATCGCCGACGATCCGGAGCTGGCGGCGGAGGCGCTGCACGCGGCCGTGCTGAGCGAGCGCTACAACGCCACCTCCGCCGCCGACCCCGAGGCCAGGCGCGCCGTCCTGGCCGAACTCCTCGGCGAACTGGGCGAGGGCGTGGAGGTACGGCCGCCGCTGCGGGTCGACTACGGCTACCGGACCACCATCGGCCCCCGGACGTTCATCAACTTCGGCGCGGTCCTCCTGGACGTAGCCCGCATCACCATCGGCGCGGACGTCCAGATGGGCCCGAACGTCCAGCTGCTCACCCCGACCCACCCCGTGGACCCCGAGCCGCGCCGCGCCGAGTGGGAGGCCGCGCAGCCGATCACCATCGGCGACAACGTGTGGCTGGGCGGCGGGGTGATCGTCTGCCCCGGGGTGACCATCGGCGGGAACACGGTGGTCGGCGCGGGGGCGGTCGTCACGAAGGACCTGCCCGCGAACGTGGTGGCGGTCGGCAACCCGGCCCGGGTGATCCGGAAGATCGGCGAGGAGGAGGCGTGAGGCCTCCGGTGCGACGCCCGGCGGGCCGCGTCGCCGCCCCGGGTGCTACGCGGCCCGCCAGGCATCGGTGACGCACGAGACCTCGAAGTTCCACCAGCCCTCGTCCCGGCCCCGGATGAGCAGCGCCTTGACCCCACGCAGGTCCGCACCGCCCGGCACGGTCAGGGCGACCAGCGGGAACTCCGCGCTGTAGACCTCGCCCGTGAGCCCGAAGGCGGCGAGCCGCTTGTGCACGGCCCGTGCGTCGCGCCCGAGCGGACCGTCCGGCACGGGCAGCACCCGTACGGTGCAGTTGCCCGAGTCCGCCGCCCGGCCGGCGGCCCAGTGCACCCCGTCGTCGTCCGTACGAAACCGTACGGTCTCGCCCTCGGCGACCCCGTCCTGGAGGAAGGGCACGTTGTTCGCCCGCGCGGTGTCCGCGCCGAGCCGCGTCGCCCACAACCCCTCGGTGTCGTACGGCAGCCAGTCCTCGCGCGGGACGCAGCGGAACCAGACCTTGATCCGATCGGCTTCGCGGGGCGGGCGCTTGGGACCGGCGGGGGAACTCATGGTCGGCTTCCCGTAGTTGACGCCACGGGGTCGTACAGGAGCGGGGCCCGGCTGCTGTTGAGCGCCGGGTCCCGCTTCGCCGCGTACGGACGCGCCCTCACACGCGCCAGCGACGAAGGGGCCTCACACCTCACATCGCTCAGAAAAGGGAATCCTGAATTCCGGTGAACCTCTGGTGTAAGATTTCCTGCCTGGTCGATCACGTGACATTCCCGAAACGGACAGCAGCACCCCTTTCGGCACGCCCGCGTGATTCCACAGAATGAGGGGGATTCAACATGAGAAACCAGCAGCCCATAGGCCGGTACGGGATTTCCGCCTCCGTACTGGCAGTAATCCTTTCCGTTCTCGCCGGAGTCACGGCACCCGCGGCATTCGCGGCGGATTCACGAGGCAGGTCATCCGTCGACTCCGGCGAGATTCGCTGGGAGGACGAAACCAAATTCGACGACGCACGGAAATGGGCCGCCACTGCCTGGTACAACAGCAAATACAAGCTGACAAAGATCAAAATCGCTCCGGACGCATGGAACACCATCACCGATCTGGAATGGAAGGATGAGAACCGCAGGGACGTCTCCTGGGTCGCACAGTGGCGTGGAAAGGCCGGCGCGGATGCCATCGTCATGAACAAGGCCTATCTGGACGACGGGAAGAAATACGGCACCAAGGCGTGGCGACGCAAGGCTGCGGCACACGAGATGGGGCATGCGCTCGGGCTCGGCCACAGGTCCGACGGTAATCTTCTGGCGAAGACGATGGGCGGCATTCCTTCGAACGCTCGCCCCACTTCGAACGACCGCGCCGGCTACAACAAGCTCTGGGGTTGATGACTGTGAAGCGGAAGAATGTCTTCGTCCTTTCCGGTGCGGCCGTCCTGGTAGCCGCCGGACTGGGCACAGCCGCCATCTATCAGCAGGTCACCGATCGCGTGGAAAGTTCGGGTTCTCAGCTGGCACTGACCTACGAAGCCGACTTCTCCGACGACGCCAACCTCGCCGGTGGAGCCGACAACCTCTTCTACGGCAAGGTCACCGTGGTAAAGGGCCAGAAGGACCTGGGTATCGGAATCGAGACTCAGTATGCTGTGGAGGTCCAGCGTGTCTTCAAGGGCACGGTGACCGGCGTCATCGTCGTCAACCAGCAGGGCGGCAGGGACGCGGACGGTAACGTCGTCGACCTCCCGGAGGACGACACTCTGCTCCAGGCCGGCTCGCGGTATTTGTTCGCGACGAAATATAATCCGGACCGCAAATTCCACACCGTGATCCCCGTTCACGGAGACCAGCCGATTCCGAACGGTGAAGCCCCCGCGCCGGGAATCCCGGACGCGAACGGGGACGGACAGGCCACCATGTCCGACCGGTGGGTGGCAGCGGTGCAGAACCAGAACGACCTCTCCACCGCGCCGCCTGCTCCGGAGCCGACCGAGGAGCCTGATGAGGACCCGACTCCGGAACCCTCCCCCACCGCTCCCTGAGCGGTGAGGGAGGGCCTGGTGAAGGGTCGTCACCTGGTGGCGGCACTTCACCAGGCCGGGGGGTGCGCTCGACGGACTTCCGGGCACGTTCGGCGACACGGTCTGTTCGGGGCCGGGGCGACACGGGCTGCTCGGGGTCCGGATCGCGTACGGCGCAGCCCCCGCCCGGAGGTCCGGGCGGGGGCTGTCAGGGGTGCGTCCGGCCGGGAGGCTCAGCCCTGGCCGGTCAGGTCGATGGTGACCGTCCGCTCGGCCTCGGTCTTCCCGGCCAGGGCGGTCTTCATCGCCTGGGCCACGTCGTCCGGGCCGACCTGGTGCTTCTTGCCGTCGCCCTTGACCGCCATGATGCCGTCGAAGACGCCGTCCAGGAGCGTGTCGATCGCCTTCTTGTCGTAGACGTCGACCAGCCGGCCGTCCACGGCCTTCATGGAGAGGATCTGCGGCAGCGACCTGGCCGGGCCGAACTGGATCTGCTTGGGACCGGCCTTGATGGTGATCAGACCGGACATCGCGGGCTCGGCGAACTCCTTCATCGCCCGGTCCAGTTCGGTCTTGGTGATGGTGGGTTGGGTGGTGGTGACGGGGAGTTCGACCAGCCGGGCCTGCCCGGTCTGCACCTGGGCGCGGTAGGCGTCCCGGACCGAGATCAGGGACTGGCCGGCGTCCAGCGTCTTGCCCGGCTTGCCCGGCACCGCCACGGCCTTGTTCGGCTCGAAGCGGATCGTGCCGTCGTTGGCCGAGCCGGATGCGCCCGCCAGGTCGGTCAGCGCCACGCCGAGCTTCTCCTCGTCGACCGGGATCACCGGGTCGGCGGGGCGCTCCCCGCCGAACAGCGAACCGATCACCGAGACGGGGTTGTAGTCGCTGCCCGCCGCGCCGCGCACGGTCTCCTGGCTGTCCAGGGTGAGGCCGGCCTTCGCAGGGTCGAGCTTCTCCTCCTTGCCGTCCACCGACAGCTGGAGGGGTGTCTTGGCCCGCTCGCCGAGGGCGGCCTCGAGCTTGGTGACCGCCTCCTCCTTCGTGCCGCCGCCGATGTCGACGCCGAGCACCGTGGTGCCCTTGGGGACCTCGGAGTGGTTCAGCAGGAGACCCGCCCCGTACGCGATGCCGAGCAGCACGGCGGCGGCCACCCCGAGCAGGACCAGCTTGGAGCGGCCCTTCTTCGCGGGGGCCGGGGCGGGGGTGCTCTGCTGCGCCGGACGCGGGGCGGCGGGGCCGGGCGTGGGAGCACCGGGTCCCCCCGGACCACCGGGTCCGCCCGCCACCGGGCCGCCGGGGGTGCCCGGCCCGCCCGGGAACGTGGCGCGGGGCTCGCTGGGCACCACGGGGATGCCGCTGGTCAGCGTGTCGCCCGAGACATGGCCGCCGGGGCCGGGCTCGGGCGCCGGGGCCTGCGGCGTGAGGATCGCGGTGTCGTCGGACATCCGGGGCGGTACGCCGCCGGGGATGCCCGGGACCATCGGGCCGGGTCCGCCGAGGCCGGGGACACCGTCGAGGTTCGGAGTCAGCGAGGAGCTACCGGTGACCGGTCCCGTGGTGGGGCCGGACGGGCCGGGCGTACGCACCCCGGGGCCGGGGGTTGAACGCGGGCCTCCGCCGGGGGGCTCGGTGCCGTAGGCGTCGAGCGCGCTGCGGCCGGTGCCGGGCGCGCCCGGAGTGCCGCCAGGCTGCGGGGCGTCCGAGAAGTACGGCAGGTCGGGGCGCGACGAGCGGCCCGCACCGCCGTCGGACGCGCCACCGGGGCCGGTGGTGCTGCGGGGGCCGCTGGTGCTGCCGGGGCCGCCGGTACCGGGGCCGCCGAGGCCGCCCGCTCCAGGACCGCCAGGACCGCCGGCACCGGGACCGCCAGGGCCACCCGGGCCCGAGGCGCCGCCGGGGCCGGAAGGAGCCCCGGCGGGAGCGCCGGACGCACCGGGGCCCTGGGCGGCTGCTCCCGGCCCGGCGGCCGGGGCCTTGCGCGGGGCGAACCAGTCGCTGCCGCTCTTCTCCCGGGCCGGCTTCTCCGCGGGCGTCGGGTCGGCGGCCGGGCCGCCGTCCCGGGACCGGTCCGCGGGCGCTCCGCCGTCCGGGCCAGCGGAACGGGCGGACGAGGGGCCGGACCCGGCTCCGGGCGCGGACGGCGGCGTACCGGGGCGCGGGGTGGCGCCGGTGCGCTCCGCGTCGGAACGGCCGCCGGCGATGTCGCTCTCCGCCATCGGCGTACGCATCACGACCGGCGGGATCGGACGCGACCCGGGGATGTTGATCCGGATGCGCGTCGTCAGCGTCGTCTCGGTCTTCGGTTCCTCGGGCCGGGGCGGATCCACGGATTCCGGGGTCTCGTCGGAGCCGTCCTGTGACGGGTGCAGCGACGGATACTGGCGGGATCCGTACGGCGGCGTACCCGACGGGTACGCGGCTCCGCCGCGGCCCTGGGGCCCGGAGGACGAACTGTCAGTTTCACGACTCAAAGCAGGTTCTCCCGATTGGCTCCGCCGCCCGTACTTCCCCCATGCCGCAGGCCAGGGGACGGCTCGGCGCGCGCACCACCATACTGGCCGCCGCCGCCGGACACTCCGCGACCGGGGCAAACCTCCACCCCCGCATCACACCTGTGGGGGTCGTTCCGGACCCGGACTTGGCACTTCACGTACCGGACCGGCCGCTGCGGATGGCTGATTGCGGCACTTTGGAGGTGGTGGCGCACATCACAGCGGCGGCGGTCCCGCCGACGACGAAGAGCACCAGACCGAGTTCGTCGCCGAAGACGTAGTCGCCCTCCGGCCGGCCGCTCAGGAGCAGGAACACCGTGATGAACCAGCCCGCCGCCGGGGCGAGCGCGCCGATCTGGGTGCGGGTCAGGATCCGGCCGCCGTAGAAGAGGCCGGCGGAGCCCGCCAGGGCGATGACCAACCCGCCCGGGAACCAGGCGGCTTGGACGAGGGTTCCGGCGATCCCGACGAACGCGCCGAGCACGGCGAGGCCCGAGTAGGCCGCGATCCGGGCCGGGTTCGGACGCGCGGCGAGGCCGATGGGCCCGGGCGGCCTGGGCGGCGCGTTCCGCCGCGGCGCGTGGGTGGCGTCGAAGGGGCGGGAGGACTGCGCGCGGCCGCGCCCCTTGCCGGGGTTCCCGCTCATTCCGCACCTCCTGCGGCGTCCGGCAGGCCCGCGAACAGGTCGCTCTCACGTGCCCCCTCGATCACTCCCGGTGCGCCCCGCACCAGTTGGTAGCACTCGGCCGTAAGCAGGGGCTGGCCGAGGCCGTTGGAGAGGGCGAAGCAGGGGCCGTCGACCGTGATCTGGGTGGCGTGGGCCCGCATCGCCGCCGACTTCGCCCCGGCGTACGCTGATCCGTCGATCTCCGCGGTGATCTGCTCCGCGCCGGTCACGCCCGGGACGTCGTCCACGGCGGCGACGCCGGAGAAGGCCCCGGGGGCGGTGGTGCGCAGCCGGTCGAAGGCGGCCTCGACCACGGTCCGCTCCACCCGGTTCCAGTAGATCTTGGCGATGGTGTGCGGTGCGTCGGTGCCGAACGACGGGTCGGCTGCCAGGTCGGCGGCGCGCATCGCGACGCGGTGGGCCTGGATGTGGTCGGGGTGGCCGTAGCCGCCGTCCGGGTCGTAGGTGACCAGGACCTGGGGGCGGACCTCGCGGATCACCTCGACGAGGTGGGCCGCCGCCTGGTCCACCGGGGTGGACCAGAAGGAGCCGGGGCGGGCGTTCTGCTCGGTGCCCATCATTCCGGAGTCCCGGTAGCGGCCCGCTCCGCCGAGGAAGCGGTGGTCGGTGACGCCGAGCTCCTTCATCGCCGCGGCCAGCTCGCCGACGCGGTGGGGGCCCAGCGCGTCGTCCCGGTCGGCGGTGAGGCGGGCGAGCAGGGGCGGGATGACCTCGCCCTCCTCGCCGAGCGTGCACGTCACCAAGGTGACGTGGGCACCCTCGGCCGCATACCTGGCCATGGTGGCGCCGTTGTTGATCGACTCGTCGTCGGGGTGCGCGTGCACCAGCAGCAGACGGCGGGCGGGGAGGTCCTTCATGGGGACCACCCTACGAGCCCCGGAGGCCCCCCGTGCCCCCGCGCCCCCGTGCCCCGCGTCTCCTCGGCCCCCGGCGGGCGGCCGGGTGGGCGGTCAGAACTTGATGCTGCTGATCATCCCCGCCACGTTGGTCGTCAGATCGGAGATGGTCGGTGCGATGGACGAGCTCGCGATGTAGAACCCGAGCAGCATGCAGACCACCGCGTGCCCTCCCTTCAGTCCGGACTTCCGGATCAGCAGGAAGACGATGATCGCCAGCAGCACTACCGCCGAAATCGAGAGCGCCACGGCGGTTCACCTCCATCAGTACGGTCGGGACGGGAGCACACGCGGAGTCAGCAGGTTCCTACCCACCGAGCGCTACGGATCATAACTTTCCGTTCCAGGGCATTGATCGGGGCACAGCAGCACGAGGGGCGCACGAACCGCGCCGCACGGCCGAGTTCGGAGCTAGGTTCGTTGCCATGACCTCGAAGAAGCTGTCCTTTCCCCGCCAGCAAGCACGGACCCAGCGCTTCACTCTCGGCGCTCCTCGCGCCTTCACCGTCTCACCTGATGAGACGCGCGTGATCTTCCTCCGGTCCACGTCCGGAACGGACCGGACCAACCGGCTCTGGGTGCTCGACCCGGCGACCGGGGAGGAGCGCGTCGCCGCCGATCCCGAAGTCCTGCTGGGCGGTTCACAGGAGAAGCTGTCGGCGCAGGAGCGGGCCCGGCGCGAGCGGACCCGGGAGGGTTCGTCGGGCATCGTCGCCTACGCGGTGGACGCGGCGGCGGAGTTGGCGGCGTTCGCCCTGTCCGGAAAGGTGTACGTGGCCGAGCTGCGGGCCGGGACCGCGCGGGCGCTGCCGGTACCGGGCCCGGTGATCGACCCGCGCCCCTCCCCCGACGGCCGGCACATCGCGTACGTGGCCAAGGGCGCGCTGCGGGTCGTGGGCGCGGGGGGCGAGGACGACCGGGCGCTGGCCGAGCCGGAGGACTCCCATGTCACCTACGGTCTGGCCGAGTTCATCGCGGCTGAGGAGATGCACCGCTACCGGGGATTCTGGTGGTCGCCGGAGTCGGACCGGCTGCTGGTCGCGCGGGCCGACGACAGCCCCGTACAGCGGTGGTACATCGCCGATCCGGCGAACCCGGAGCGCAGGCCGGCCGAGGTCGCCTATCCGGCGGCGGGCACGCCCAACGCCGAGGTGCGGCTCTTCGTGATGGACCTGGAGGGAGCCCGCCGGGAAGTGGTCTGGGACCGGGCGGCGTTCCCGTACCTGGCCCAGGTGCACTGGTCATCGGCGGGTGCTCCGCTGCTGCTGGTGCAGGCCCGTGACCAGCGCAGTCAGCGGTACCTTGCGGTGGACCCGGAGAGCGGTGCGACCCGGATCGTCCATGTCGACGAGGACCCGGTGTGGCTGGACCTTTTCCCCGGGGTGCCCGCGTGGGCGCCGGACGGGCGGCTGGTGCGGATCGTCGACGAGGGCGGCGCACGGGTGCTGGCGGTCGGGGACCGGCCGCTCACCGGGTCACAGCTGCACGTCCAGTCGGTGCTGGACGTCGGGGAGTCCGACATCCTGGTCTCGGCGGTGGCCGGTGAGGACGCGGTCGAGCCGGAGATCGGGCAGATCCACGTGTACCGGGTCAACGAGCTCGGAATCGAGCGGGTTTCCGAAGGGGTGGGTGTGCACTCCGCGGTCCGCTCGGGCGGTCTCTCGGTCGTGGTCTCGGCCGTCCCCGAGGAGCCCGGAGCCACCGCGTGGGTGGTGCGGGACGGCAAGCGGCTGGCCCGGATCCCGAGCTTCGCCCAGGTGCCGGCGGTCTCCGCCCGCGTGACGCTCACCGAGGGGGGCGCACGACGGATTCCGTGCGCCGTGCTGCTCCCCTCGGACTACCAGGAGGCGGATGGTCCCCTTCCGGTCCTGATGGATCCGTACGGCGGACCGCACGGCCGTCGGGTGGTCGCCGCCCACAACGCGCACCTGACCTCGCAGTGGTTCGCGGACCAGGGCTTCGCGGTGGTCGTGGCGGACGGGCGGGGCGCGCCGGGCCGCTCGCCGGGCTGGGAGAAGGCGGTACGGGACAACCTCGTGCTGACCATGGAGGACCAGGTCGAGGCCTTGCACGGGCTCGCGGACCGGTTCCCGCTCGACCTGTCCCGGGTGGCGATCCGCGGCTGGTCCTTCGGCGGCTATCTGGCGGGGCTCGCGGTGCTGCGGCGGCCCGACGTCTTCCACGCGGCGGTCGTGGGGGCGCCGGTCACGGACCAGCGGCTGTACGACACCCACTACACCGAGCGCTATCTCGGCGACCCGGCCGAGCAGCCCGAGGTGTACGCGTACAACTCGCTGCTCACCGACGACGGTCTCTCCGAGCCCGCCGCCGAGGTCCGGCCGATGATGATCGTGCACGGCCTGGCCGACGACAACGTGGTGGTCGCGCACGCCCTGCGGCTGTCCTCGGCGCTGCTGGCTGCCGGGCGTCCGCACGAGGTGCTGCCGCTGAGCGGGGTGACGCACATGACGCCGCAGGAGCAGGTCGCGGAGAACCTGCTCCTGCTCCAGGTGGACTTCCTCAAGCGGTCGCTGGGGCTGACCGGAGCCTGAGAGCCTGTCGGGCGGCGGGGACGAGGGCGGGGCCCGAAGCCGCCGCCCTGCGCAGGCCCGAAACCGGTGACGGGGGCGGGGGCGGGCGGCTGACCAGGGGCCTGGAACGGCCGCCGGGGGCCCGTACGGCGGGTGGCCGGGAGGCGGGACGCCCCAGGGGCCCGCGCCGCCCCACGGGCCCGGGAGGCCGCCCGAGGCGCGCTCGGCACCCGGGCGGCGCGTTCGGCACCCGGGCGCGCGAGGACGGCGGTCACGGCCGCAAGTGCGCTCGGGGGCGGGGCCAGAAGCGCCGGGCGACCGGCCGGAGCGACAAGACGACGCTCCGGCCGGTCCACGGCACCCGCACGGCCGTACGCTGTTCAGCATGGAGCGTCCGTATATCGGTGCGGCGACGGTGAAGTTGCCTGCTTGTTAACGAATCTGACGCCGGTTCATGGCGTTTCGTCCCCCTTCGGCCCGTGGACCTCCGACCCGGGGCCCTCCGGCCCGTCCTCCGTCGGCACCACGCGCTTCTCCTCCGCGAAGTGGCACGCGGAGTCGTGCCGGGCCGGAGTGTCGACGAGCCGGAACTCCGCGGGGACCGCCAGCAGCGGGACCTCCAGTTCGCACCGCTCCTGCGCCTTCCAGCACCGGGTGCGGAACCGGCAGCCCGAGGGGATGTTGGCGGGCGAGGGGACGTCGCCGTGCAGGATGATCCGTTCCCGGTGGGCGCGGGCCGTCGGGTCCGGTACGGGCACGGCGGACAACAGCGCCTGGGTGTACGGGTGGGTGGGGTGGTCGTAGATCTCCGCGTCGGAGCCGATCTCCACGATCCGGCCGAGGTACATCACGCCGACCCGGTCGGAGATGTGCCGGACGATCGAGAGGTCGTGGGCGATGAAGACGAAGCTGAGGCTGAACTCCGCCTGGAGCCGGTCCAGCAGGTTGACGACCTGGGCCTGTACGGAGACGTCGAGCGCGGAGACGGGTTCGTCGGCGACGATGATCTCCGGGTTGAGGGCGAGGCCGCGGGCGATGCCGATGCGCTGGCGCTGGCCGCCGGAGAACTGGTGCGGATAGCGGTTGATGTACTCCGGGTTGAGCCCGACGACGTCCAGCAGGTCCTGCACGCGTCGCCGCCGGCTGCCCTTGGGGGCGACCTCGGGGTGGATCTCGTACGGCTCCCCGATGATGTCGCCGACCGTCATCCGCGGGTTCAGCGAGGTGTACGGGTCCTGGAAGACCATCTGGATGTTGCGGCGGACGGCCTTGAGCGCCCGGCCGGACAGCTTCGCGATGTCCTCGCCCTTGTAGCGGATCGCGCCGGCGGTGGGGCGTTCCAGGTGGACGAGCATCTTGGCGACGGTCGACTTGCCGCAGCCCGACTCCCCCACGATGCCCAGCGTCTCGCCCGCGTACAGGTCGAAGTCGACGCCGTCGACGGCCCTGACCGCGCCGATCTGCCGCTTGAAGAGGACGCCCCGGGTCAGCGGGTAGTGCTTGGCGAGGTCGCGGACCTGCAGGATCGGGTCGCCCTCCGTGTACGGCGTGACGGCGTCCTCCCGCGCCGTGGACAGCAGGGTGGAGCCGGCCGCGCCACCGCCGGTTCGCGCACTCCCGTCGCGGTCAGCGTGCATCGAGCGTCTCCTTCCAGAAGTGGCAGGCGCTCCGGCGCTGCTCGTCCACCTCGTAGAGCGGCGGCACGTCGCTGCGGCACACGTCCTGGGCCATCGGGCAGCGGGGGTTGAAGGCGCAGCCCGGCGGGATGCGGGTGAGGTTGGGCGGCAGGCCCTTGATCGCGTAGAGCTCCCGGCCCTTCTGGTCCAGGCGCGGGATCGACTGGAGGAGGCCCTTGGTGTAGGGGTGGGCGGGGGCCCGGTAGATCTCGTGCACGGGGGCGGTCTCGACGATGCGGCCCGCGTACATGACGGCGATCTTGTCGGCGACGTCGGCGACCACGCCGAGGTCGTGGGTGATCAGGATGAGGCCCATGTTCAGCTCGCGCTGGAGCTCGGCGAGCAGTTCCATGACCTGGGCCTGAACGGTGACGTCGAGGGCGGTGGTCGGCTCGTCGGCGATGATCAGGGACGGTTCCAGGGCCATCGCCATGGCGATCATGATGCGCTGGCGCATGCCTCCGGAGAACTGGTGCGGGTAGTTGCCGACCCGTTCCTTGGCGGCCGGGATGCGGACCCGGTCCATCAGCTCGACCGACCTGGCCTTCGCGTCCTTGCGGGACATTCCGCGGTGCACGACGAACATCTCGCCGAGCTGATCGCCGACGGTGAGGACCGGGTTCAGCGAGGAGAGGGCGTCCTGGAAGATCATGGCCATCTCCTGGCCGCGGATCCTGCGCCGCTCCTCCGGCTTGAGCTTCAGCAGGTCCTGGTCCTTGAAGAGGATCTCCCCGCCGGTGATCTTCCCGGGCGGCATGTCGAGGATGCCCATGATCGCCTGGGCGGTGACGGACTTGCCGGAGCCGGACTCGCCGAGGACGGCGAGCGTCTCGCCCTCGGCCACCGAGTAGTTGACCCCGTTGACGGCCTTGGCGACGCCTTCGCGGGTGTGGAACTCCACGTGCAGATCGCGCACTTCGAGCAACATGGCAACCGGCTCCTCAGCGCAGCTTGGGGTCGAGGGCGTCGCGCACCGCGTCGCCGAGCATGATGAACGCGAGCACGGTGATCGCCAGCGCTCCGGCGGGCCAGAGCAGCATGTGCGGGGCGTTGCGGATGTAGTTGGCGGCCGCGGAGATGTCGATGCCCCAGGAGACGGCCGGGTCCTTCAGGCCGACGCCGAGGAAGGAGAGGGTCGCCTCCAGCGAGATGTACGTGCCGAGCGCGATGGTCGCCACGACGATGACCGGGGCGATGGCGTTCGGGGTGATGTGGCGCAGCATCATGCGGGAGTTGGAGGCGCCGAGCGCGCGGGCCGCCTGGACGTAGTCGTTCTGTTTGGCGGTGATGACCGAGCCGCGGGCGATGCGGGCGATCTGGGGCCAGCCGAGCAGGACGATGAAGCCGACGACGGGCCAGACGGTGGAGCTGGTGACGACGGACAGGAAGACCAGGCCGCCGAGGACGACGGGGATGCCGAAGAAGACGTCGGTGAGGCGGGAGAGGATCGAGTCCCACCAGCCGCCGAAGAAGCCGGCGAGTCCGCCGAAGACACTGCCGAGGATCGCGACGCCGAGGGTGGCGCAGACGCCGACGGTCACCGAGGTCCGGGTGCCGTACACGACCCGGGTGTAGACGTCGCGGCCCTGCGGGTCGAAGCCGAAGGGGTGGCCGGGCTCGGAACCCTTCTGGGCGTCGTCCAGGTTGGCCTGGAGGGGGTCGCCGCTCGCGATGAGCGAGGGCCAGATCGAGATGATCACCAGGAAGAGGATGACCAGCGCGGAGATGATGAAGACCGGGTTGCTCCGCAGGTCGCGCCAGGCGTCCGACCAGAGGCTGCGCGGCTTTCCGGCAGGCCCGGTGCCGTCGGGGCCGGCCGGGTTCTTCTCCAGGCTGGCGCCCTCCTCCATGGCGAGGTCCATCGCGCCGCCGGCTCCCGCCGGGGAGATCGCTCCGTCCGATGACTGCGGCTCAGGCATAGCGGATCCTCGGGTCGAGTACGGCGTACAGCAGGTCGACGATCAGGTTGGCGGCCAGGAAGACGAGGACGAGGATCGTGACGAACCCGACGACGGTCTGGGAGTTCTGGCGCAGGATCCCCTGGTAGAGCTGGTAGCCGACCCCGTGGATGTTGAAGATCCGCTCGGTGACGATGGCCCCGCCCATCAGGGCTCCCACGTCGGTGCCGATGAAGGTGACGACGGGGATCAGCGAGTTGCGCAGCAGGTGCCGTACGACGACCCGGCGGCGGGGCAGGCCCTTGGCGACGGCGGTGCGTACGTAGTCGGCGCGGGCGTTCTCGGCGATCGAGGTCCGGGTGAGCCGGGTGACGTAGGCGAGCGAGACCGAGGCGAGGACCAGTCCGGGGACGAGCAGTTCGTCGAAGGCGGGGTCCGCGGAGACCGAGGGCTTGATGATGCCCCACTTGACGCCCAGGAGGAGCTGGAGCAGCAGACCGGTGACGAAGGTCGGGACGGCGATGACGACGAGCGTCAGGATGAGGACGGTGGTGTCGACGGGGCGGCCGCGCCGCAGGCCGGTGACGACGCCGAGGCTGATGCCGATGACGACCTCGAAGACGATCGCGACGATGGTGAGCCGGATCGTGATGGGGAAGGCCGTGGCCATCAGCTCGGTGACCTTCTGCCCGTTGAACGCGGTGCCGAAGTCGCCGGTGAACACGTTGCCCATGTAGGTGAGGTACTGCTGCCAGACCGGCTTGTCGAGGCCGAACTCGGAGCGCAGCTGGGCGGCGGTGGCCGGGTCGCACTGGCGGTCGCCGCAGAGGCCCGCGATGGGGTCGCCCATCACGTTCACCATGAGGAAGATCAACAGCGTGGTGCCGAAGAAGACGGGGATCATCTGCAGCAGCCGCCGGATCACATAACGTCCCATGAGGGGCTCCGGGGGTCGGGGTGAACGGGCGGACGGCCGGGCGGGGCGGGCCCGGCGACGGCGGTGCGGGTGCGCGGACGGCCGGGGCGCGTTTCGGGCGTCCCGGCCGTCCGCGTCTCAGCGCGTCACTTGACGGTGATCTCTTCGTAGACCGGAACGCTGAACGGGTTCAGCGCGACGTTGTCGACCCGGTCCGAGTAGCCGGCGCTGCCGTTCTGGTACCAGAGCGGGATGGCCGGCATCTCCTCGACGAGGATCTTCTCCGCGTCCTGGAAGGTGGTGACGGCCTTCGCCCTGTCGCTCTCGGCGTTGGCCTTGTCGACCAGGTCGTCGAACTCCTGGTTGCTCCACTTGCCGTCGTTGGACGGGGCGTTGGTGTAGTAGAGCGGCTGGAGGAAGTTCTGGATCAGCGGGTAGTCCATCTGCCAGCCCGCACGCCATGAGCTGGTCAGCTTCTGCGTGGAGACCTGGGCGCGGAAGTCGGCGAAGGTGCCGACGGGGCCGCCGACGCAGGCCTTGTTGTTGCCCATGACGTTGTTGATGCTGTTGCAGACGGCGTCGACCCATTCCTTGTGGGAGCCGGTGTCCGCGTTGTACGAGATCTTCAGCTGGCCGCCCGGGATGCCGCCGCCCTCGTCGATCAGCTTCTTGGCCGCGGCCTTGTCGTACGTGCACTCCTTGCCGCAGAGCCCTTCCTTGAAGCCGCCGTCCTCCCCGAGGACCGGGGAGGTCCAGTCGGAGGCGGGGGTGCGGGTCTTCTGGAAGATCTGGTCGGTGATCTGCGGCCGGTTGATCGCCATCGAGAGGCCCTGGCGGACCTTGCGGGCGTCGTCGGTGTCCCACTCCTTGTCGTAGAAGGGGAAGGACAGGGTCTGGATGATGCCGGCGGGGGTGTTGATGTACCGGTCGCCGAGGTCCGTCTCGACGTTGCGGAGCTGGGAGGCGGGCACGTCGTCGACGAGGTCGAGGTTGCCCGACGTCAGGTCGGTGTAGGCGGTGTTGTTGTCGGTGAAGACCTTGAGGTCGACGCCGCCGTTCTTCGCCTTGTCGTCGCCCGGGTAGTCGTCCCACTTGCGCAGGTTCATCGAGGAGCCCTTGGCGTACGACTCGATGGTGTACGGGCCGTTCCCGACGGGCTTGGAGAGCCAGGCGTCGTGGTCGTCGTAGAACGCCTTGGGCAGGGGGACGAAGGCGGAGTAGCCGAGGGTGTCGGGCCACAGGGAGAACTTCTGGGTGAGCTTGGTGGTGAAGGTCAGGTCGTCGACGACCTTCAGGCCGGACAGGGTCTCGGCGGAGGCGGAGCCGGACTCCGGGTGGACCTTGTCGTAGCCCTCGATGTACTGGAAGAAGTAGGCGTTCTTCTGGTTGTTCTTCAGCGCGGCGCCGTAGTTCCAGGCGTCGACGAAGGACTTGGCGGTGACCTTCTCGCCGTTGGAGAACGTCCAGCCGTCCTTCAGCTTGATCGTGAAGTTCTGGGAGTCCGTCGACTCGATGGACTCGGCGACCATGTTCTGGGCCTCGCCGGTCTTCGGGTCGTAGCGGATCAGTCCGCGGAAGACCATGTCGAGGACCTTGCCGCCCTGGACCTCGTTGGTGTTGGCGGGTTCCAGTGGGTTCTGCGGGTCTCCCCAGGAGGAGCTGACGATGCCGTCGGCGCCGCTGCTGCCGCCGCCGTCACCGTCACCGCCTCCGCAGGCCGTCGCTGCCAGGGCGACGGCCACCGCACATGCGGCCCACCTGACCTGTGTGGCTCCGCGCATGAAGTGCCTCCTAGAGTCATCGAGTAGCTCAATGCCTCATATCACCTCATAACGCCATGTATCGCATGCGGGCTTACCCCGTACGGGCGGGCACCGGGGAAACGCGACGATGCCCGGTCCCCCTGTGGGGGGAACCGGGCATCTGCCGTTCACGAACCGGAAGCGGTTACGCCGCGTGCACGACGTCCCGCTCCTCTGCGAAGTGGCACGCCGACTCGTGCGTGGCGGGCGTAGCGCCCGCGACGAAGCGCTCGGGGATCGCCAGCAGGGGCTCCTCCGTCGCGCAGCGCTCCTCCGCCTTCCAGCACCGGGTGCGGAAGCGGCAGCCCGACGGCGGGTTCGCCGGTGACGGAACGTCACCGGTCAGGATGATCCGGTCGCGTCCCTCACGGGCCGCCGGGTCGGGGACCGGGACCGCCGACAGCAGCGCCTGGGTGTAGGGGTGCGTCGGGTGGTCGTAGATCTGCGTGTCCGTGCCGATCTCGGCCATCTTGCCGAGGTACATCACGCCGACCCGGTCGGAGATGTGCCGGACGATGGACAGGTCGTGCGCGATGAAGAGGTAGGACAGGTTGAACTCGTCCTGGAGCTTCTCCATCAGGTTGATGACCTGGGCCTGCACCGACACGTCGAGCGCGGAGACCGGCTCGTCGCAGATGATGATCTCCGGGTTGAGCGCGAGGCCGCGGGCGATGCCGATGCGCTGGCGCTGACCGCCGGAGAACTGGTGCGGGTACCGGTTGATGTACTCCGGGTTCAGCCCGACGACGTCCAGGAGGTCCTGGACGCGGCGGCGCCGGTCGCCCTTCGGGGCCACCTCGGGGTGGATCTCGAAGGTCTCCCCGATGATGTCGCCGACCGTCATCCGCGGGTTCAGCGAGGTGTAGGGGTCCTGGAACACCATCTGGATGTTGCGGCGGACGGCCTTCAGCGCACGCCCGGACAGCTTGGTGATGTCCTGGCCCTTGTAGAAGACCTCGCCGGCGGTGGCCCGCTCCAGCGTCATCAGGAGCCGGGCGACCGTGGACTTGCCACAGCCGGACTCGCCGACGATGCCCAGGGTCTCACCGGCGTACAGGTCGAAGGAGATCCCGTCGACGGCCTTGACCGCGCCGATCTGCTTCTTGAAGAGAATGCCCTGCGTCAGCGGGAAGTGCTTGACGAGGTTCCGCACCTGGAGGATCGGCTCGCCCTGGCTGACGGGCGCGTCGACGGCGGCTACGGCCGCCGCCTCGGTCGCGGCGTCCACGGTCTCCACGTCGGAGACGTTCGGGGTGGCGTCCACGGGCTCCTTCTTGAGCTCAGCCATGGATCGTCTCCTTCCAGAAGTGGCACGCGCTGCCGCGGCCGACCAGCTCGAGGCCGTCCTGCTCGGTCACCGGGGCGAGCGGCGGGACGTCGGTGCGGCAGATGTCCTGTGCCTTGGGGCAGCGCGGGCTGAAGGCACAGCCCGCGGGGATACGCGTGAGGTTGGGCGGCAGGCCCTTGATCGCGTAGAGCTCCTGGCCCTTCTGGTCCAGGCGCGGGATCGAGTCCAGCAGACCCTTGGTGTACGGGTGGGCCGGGCGGCTGTACAGCTCGCCGACCGGTGCCGTCTCCACGATCCGGCCCGCGTACATCACGGCGATCTTGTCCGCGACGTCGGCGACGACGCCGAGGTCGTGGGTGATCAGGATCAGACCCATGTTGTACTCGCGCTGGAGCTCGGCGAGCAGGTCCATGACCTGGGCCTGCACCGTCACGTCGAGCGCGGTGGTCGGCTCGTCCGCGATGATCAGGTCCGGCTCCAGGGCCAGCGCCATGGCGATCATGATGCGCTGGCGCATACCGCCGGAGAACTGGTGCGGGAAGTCCGAGATACGGGCCGCCGCCGCCGGGATCTTGACCTGGTCCATCAGCTCGATGGACTTGGCGCGGGCCGCCTTCTTGGACAGGCCCTGGTGCACCCGGAACATCTCGCCGAGCTGGTAGCCGACGGAGAGGACCGGGTTCAGCGAGGACAGCGCGTCCTGGAAGATCATCGCGATCTTGCGGCCGCGGATCTTCCGGCGCTCCTCGTTGGACATCTTCAGCATGTCCTGGCCGCGGAAGAGGATCTCGCCCTGCGTGATCTTCCCGGGCGGCATGTCGAGGATGCCCATGATGGTCTGCGCGGTCACGGACTTGCCGGAACCGGACTCGCCGAGCACCGCGAGCGTCTCGCCGGCGCTGACGGTGTAGTTCACACCGTTGACGGCCTTGGCCACCCCGTCGCGGGTGTGGAACTCCACGTGCAGGTCACGGACGTCGAGCAGTGGACCGTCGCCACTCACGGACTCCCGCGGTGCGGGGACGTGAGCCGTCTTGTCGATGGTGGTCACGAACGCCTCCCTCAGCGCATCTTGGGGTCGAGGGCGTTGCGGACCGCATCGCCGAACATCAGGAAGGACAGCACCGTGATCGAGACCATCACCGAGGGGATGACCAGGACGTACGGAGCGTTGCGGAGCTGGTCCTTCGCAGCGGACACATCGATACCCCACGAGACCGTCGGCTCGGCGAGGCCGATACCGAGGAACGACAGGGTGGCCTCGGCGGCGATGTAGCCGCCGAGCGCGATGGTGGCGACCACGATCACCGGAGCGATGGCGTTCGGCAGGATGTGCCGCGTCAGGATCCGGGTGGTGGAGGCGCCGAGCGCCCTGGCGGCGACCACGTAGTCGGCCTGCTTGATCGTGATGACCGAGCCACGGGCGACACGGGCGATCGAGGTCCAGCCGAGGAAGGCCATCGACAGGATGACGACCCAGACGGAGCGCTGCTCGAAGCTGGTCAGGATGACCATGGCGCCGACGATGAAGGGGACGCCGAAGAAGACGTCGGTGATCCGGGACAGGATCGTGTCGATCCAGCCGCCGAAGTAGCCGGCGAGCATGCCGATCACCAGTCCGGTGATGGTGACCGCGATGGTCACGACCACGCCGACGGTGATCGAGGCGCGGGCCCCGTAGACGACACGCGCGTAGATCGAGCGTCCCTGGCCGTCGTACCCGAGCCAGTCGGGGGCGAAGAAGTGGCCCCAGTTCGGGTGCTGGAGGTAGTGCTCGGCCAGGTTGGCGTCCCTCGGCGATGCGCTGGTGAACAACCCCGGGAAGATCGACATGACGGCGAGCAGCAGGATCAGCGCCATCGATATGAGGAAGAGCGGGTTGCGGCGCAGGTCGTGCCAGGCGTCCGACCAGAGGCTGCGCGGCTTGCCGGGCGCGGGACCCGCGTCCGTGGCGGGAGGCGCGTCGACGGCCGTGGCCGGAGCGTCGGTGCCCTTGAGTGCGGTGGTGTCAGGCATACCGGATCCTCGGGTCCAGGACCGCGTAGAGCAGGTCGACGAGCAGGCTGCAGGCGAGATAGACGATGACGAGCAGCGTCACGACGCCGACGACGGTGGCACCCTCACGCTTGGCGAGAGCCTCGAAGACGAGCGATCCGACGCCCTTGATGTTGAAGATGCCCTCGGTCACGATCGCGCCGCCCATCAGGGCGCCGATGTCGGTGCCGAGGAAGGTGACGACCGGGATGAGCGAGTTGCGCATCAGGTGGACGCCGATGATGCGGCGGCGCGGCAGGCCCTTGGCGACAGCCGTACGCATGTAGTCGGCGCGCATGTTCTCGGCGACCGAGGTACGGGTGAGGCGGGCCACGTAGGCGAGTGACAGGGACGCCAGCACGATGGCCGGCATGATCAACTCGGTGTTCGTCGGTTCGAGGCTCACGTTCGGCTTGGCGATGCCGAGCTGGAACGCGAAGAAGTACTGGACGAGGAAGCCCAGCACGAAGGACGGCATGGAGATCAGCACCAGCGTCAGGCCGAGCAGACCGCGGTCCCTGAGGGACTCGGCCTTCAGACCCGCGATGATGCCGAGCGAGATCCCGGCGACGACCGTGAAGACGAAGGCGAAGATCGCCAGTCTGACGGTGATCGGATAGGCATCGGCGATGACTTCGGCGACCGGACGCTGCGTCCCGATCTGATTGCCGAGGTCACCCTGGAACAGATTGCCCAGGTAGTTCAAATACTGCTGCCAGATCGGCTGGTCCAGACCCAGATCCGCCTTCATGGCGGCAATCTGCGCAGCGTCTACGTGCTGTTCACCGGCAAGTGCTCTGACGGGGTCGCCGGGCAGTGCGTACATCATCAGGAAGACCAGCAGGGTCGACCCGATGAAGACCGGGATCATCTGGAGCAGTCGTCGTGCGACATAGCGCCCCATGGGTGCCTCCGTGTGGGGATAACTGCGGCGCGGGGGCCGCCTCTTCAGAGACGACCCCCGCGCCTCCGGCCGCGCTGAGGGGCAGCGCGGGCGGATGACGGCCAGTTGGGGAATGACCCGCAGGCGTTACTTGGTGGTGACGCCGGTCAGTTCGAGGTCACCGTGGAAGTCGACCTTGACGTTGTCGACGTTCTTGCCGTGGCCGCCGTTGATGGCGTAGTACCAGAGCGGGATGGCGGGCATCTTCTCCACCAGGGCCTTCTCGACCTCCTGGTAGGCGGCGACGGAGGCCTCGAGCGAGTCGGCCTTGTCACCCTTCGCCATCAGCTCGTCGATCTCCTTGTCGGCGAAGCGACCGTTGTTCGACTCCGCCTTGGAGTGGTAGAGCTCCTTGAGGAAGTTCACGTTGACGGGGTAGTCGGCGACCCAGCCACCGCGGTACATGCTCTTGACCTCGTCGTTGTCACGAGCCTCGAGGTCGGTCGGGAAGTCCGGCTTGGCGTCGCCGACGCAGTCGACCCCGGTGGCGTTGCGGATCGACTCGCAGACAGCGGTCACCCACTCCTTGTGCCCACCGTCGGCGTTGTACTGGATGAAGATCTTGTTCTCCGGAACACCGCCGCCCTCCTTGATGAGCTCCTTGGCCTTGGCCGGGTTGAACTTCAGGATGTCCGATTCGAGCGTCTGGTTGCCCTTGACCTGCGGGGGCGTGAAGCTCGTCGCCGGGGTACGGGTGCCGTTCAGGACGGTCTTCGTGATGGTGTCACGGTCGACCGCCATGGACAGACCCTGGAGGACCTTGGGGTCGATGTCCTTGAACGTCTTGGAGTAGAACGCCGGGACCAGCGTCTGGATCGCGGCGTACGGCTGCGCGATGGCGCCGTCACCGAGGTCCGTCTTGTACTTCGGGAGGTCACGCGGGCCGACCTGACGGATCATGTCCAGGTTGCCGGAGATGACGTCCGAGTACGCGGCCTCGACGGTCGAGTAGTTCTTGAACTGGATGCCCTTGTTGGCAGCCTTGTTCGGGCCCTGGTACTCGTCCCAGGCCTTGACCTGGATGAGCTTCTTGTGGTCCCACTTCTCGAACGTGTACGGGCCGTTGCCGATCGGCTTCTGGCCGAACGCCTTCGGGTCGTCGTAGAAGACCTTGGGCAGCGGCGCGAACGTCGCGTAGCCGAGCTTGTAGTTGAAGTACGGAACCTTCTCCGCCAGCTCGATCGTGAACGTGGTGTCGTCCACGGCCTTCAGGCCGGACATCTCCTTGGCCTTGGGCGCACCCTTCTCGGGGTGGACGTCCTCGTAGCCCTTGATGTCGGAGAACCAGAACGCGTTCTGCTGCTTGTTCTCGACGTTGGCGTACCAGTTCCACGCGTCGATGTACGACTGCGCGGTCACGGCCTCACCGTTGTGGAACTTCCAGCCGGCCTTGAGCTTGACGGTCCACGTCTTGGAGTCCTCGGTCTCGACGGACTCGGCGTTCGTGAGAACGATCTCGCCCTTGTCGTCGAAGTCCAGCAGCTGGGTGAACAGCGACTGGATGACGTAGGAGCCGTTGCTCTCGTTCGTGTCCGCCGGCATCAGAGGCTTCTGGGGCTCGCCGACGTCGATCGAGACGTAACCGGCGGGCTGGCCCGACGTGTTCTTCTTGCCTTCGTCGCTGCTGTCGCTTCCGCCACAGGCAGTCGCGGCCAGGGCGATGACGGCCGCTCCCGCGACCCACTTGGCGCTCTTGGCACCGCGCATGGGTTTCCTCCTCATGAGTCCACTTTTGACTACAAGAGGGGCACTGGAGAGATTCACCGACACCCCTGACGGTGATCGTTCAGTGCCCCGAGTGTGCTCGTGAGTCGGCACTCCCCACAGTGCGTGACCCATTGACCCGAGCTCAATGGAGCCAACTATTGGGTACGGCCGGGCTGTAAACCACACTTAAAGGGTCTCGGTTTGACAACATCAGCACCCTCAGCGTGCCCGAAATCCGGACAAAGTGATCCCAGACAGACACGCCCGAAACGGACTGTTGACACATGTTCCGGAGAGCGACCCCCGATATCCGGACACCCCGGTCACAAAAAACGATTGACGAAGGCCCAGCCCACCACAGTGTCCGTGGTGGGCCGGGCCTTCTGTCAACGCCCGTACTGACGGTCCGTCCGGACGGGCCCCTGAAGGGCCGTCCGGTCTTCGCATACGGAGTGCGCGGCTCCGGGGTACCGGAGCCGCGCACAGGTCCGCCCGGAGGCCCTCAGGGGCGTCCGGGCGGACCTCAGGCCGTTGGGCCGGGGTTGATCAGCCGTGCTTGGCGCGCGAGGCCGTGCGGCCGCGCTGCTTGGCGTCCAGGACGACCTTGCGGATACGCACGGTCTCCGGGGTCACCTCGATGCACTCGTCCTCGCGGCAGAACTCCAGGGACTGCTCCAGCGACAGCTTCCGGGCCGGGACCACGTTCTCCGTGGTGTCCGCGGAGGCCGCACGCATGTTGGTGAGCTTCTTCTCCTTGGTGATGTTCACGTCCATGTCGTCGGCGCGGGAGTTCTCGCCGACGATCATGCCCTCGTAGACCTCGGTGCCGGCCTCGGTGAAGATGACACCGCGCTCCTGGAGGTTGACCATCGCGAACGGCGTGACGGAGCCCGAGCGGTCGGCCACCAGCGAGCCGTTGTGACGGGTGCGCAGCTCGCCGAACCACGGCTCGTGGCCCTCGAAGATCGAGTGCGCGATGCCGGTGCCGCGGGTCTGGGTCAGGAACTCCGTACGGAAGCCGATGAGGCCGCGGGACGGAACGATCCACTCCATGCGGACCCAGCCCGAACCGTGGTTCGTCATGGTCTCCATGCGGCCCTTGCGGGTCGCCATGAGCTGGGTGATGGCGCCGAGGTGCTCCTCGGGCGAGTCGATCGTCATGCGCTCGATCGGCTCGTGCGTCTTGCCGTCGATCTGCTTGGTGACGACCTCGGGCTTGCCGACGGTCAGCTCGAAGCCCTCGCGGCGCATCTGCTCGACCAGGATGGCGAGCGCGAGCTCACCACGGCCCTGGACCTCCCAGGCGTCGGGGCGCTCGGTGTCCAGGACGCGGAGCGAGACGTTACCGATCAGCTCGCGGTCGAGGCGGTCCTTCACCTGACGGGCGGTGACCTTGTGGCCCTTGCCGCCCTTGCCGACGAGCGGCGAGGTGTTGGTGCCGATGGTCATCGAGATGGCCGGCTCGTCGACCGTGATCAGCGGCAGCGCGATCGGGTTCTCGGGGTCGGCCAGCGTCTCGCCGATCATGATGTCCGGGAATCCGGCGACGGCGCAGATGTCGCCCGGGCCCGCCACCTCGGCCGGCTTGCGGGTGAGCGCCTCGGTCATCATCAGCTCGGTGATGCGGACGTTGGACATGGTGCCGTCACGCTTGATCCAGGTGACGGTCTGGCCCTTGCGCAGCTCGCCCTGCTCGACGCGGCAGAGCGCGATACGGCCGAGGAAGTTGTCGGCGTCCAGGTTGGTGACGTGGGCCTGGAGCGGCGCGTCCGCGTCGAACTCCGGGGCCGGGACGTGCGACAGGATCGTGTTGAAGAACGGCTCCAGGTTGTCGCTGTCCGGCGGGACGGTGCCGTCCTCGGGCTTGGTCAGCGAGGCGACGCCGTCACGGGCACAGGCGTAGACGATCGGGAACTCGATCTGGTCCTCGTCCGCGTCCAGGTCCAGGAACAGGTCGTACGTCTCGTCGACGACCTCGGCGATCCGGGAGTCGGGGCGGTCCGTCTTGTTGATGCACAGGATGACCGGCATCTTCGCGGCCAGCGCCTTGCGCAGCACGAAGCGGGTCTGGGGCAGCGGGCCCTCGGAGGCGTCGACGAGCAGCACGACCGCGTCCACCATCGAGAGACCGCGCTCGACCTCGCCACCGAAGTCGGCGTGGCCGGGGGTGTCGATGATGTTGATCGTGATCGGGTCCCCGCCGTCCTTGGGGTGGTACTTCACCGCCGTGTTCTTGGCGAGGATCGTGATGCCCTTCTCACGCTCCAGGTCGTTCGAGTCCATCATGCGGTCGTCGAGGTGCTCGGCGGCGTGGGCGGCGAACGCTCCGGCCTGCTTGAGCATGGCGTCGACCAGCGTGGTCTTGCCGTGGTCGACGTGGGCGACGATGGCTACGTTACGGATGTCGTGGCGCGTGGGCATGGGTGGCTTGAGCTTCTCTCGGATCGTGGGATCAGGCGTCTCAGTCGGTCTTCGAGTCCTCGTACGCCCGCCGGGCGGCACGCCACGGCTCGTCCCATGGTACGGGCCTTGGGCCCGCCGGGCTTCCCGGGCCGATCCGCGGAGGCGGTCTTCCCGTGTGATTCAGGCGATATTCAGCCGGTGTCAAGGTACAGCCGGGCCATGTGCGTGGCCGGAACGCGGGCGGAGCTGCGGGGGGGGTGAGGAGTGGTGAAGCGATGAACGGCCCGGGTCAGGGCAGACACCACACTGCCCGCCGGATGAACCGGCGGGCAAGGGTTTTGAGGTGCATCTGAGCTTGGCGGCGGGAGTCGGTGGTGCTTGGCCGCTACTTCTTGCGGTCTGCGGGGGAACCTGCCGCTTGCCGGTTCTTGAACCCGATGTCCTGATACCGGGGGGCCGCGAAGCCGAACGCCCCGACGTTCGCGAGCTTCTTGTCGACCGCGACGAGCTGCGGGCGCTGGAAGAGCGGAATCGATCCGGCGGCGGCCCAGATCCGGGCGTCCGCCTGCTTCATCAGCTCCCGCGCGGCCTTCTCGTCGAGCTCGGCTGCGGCCTGGTCGAACAGCTGGTCGATGTGATCGGTGCCGACCCGGGTGTAGTTCTGCTCCACCAGGAGCGATCCGTCGGTGGCCGGCTCCGGCTTGGCGTAGATCGGGCGCCCGTCGGTGGCCGGGTAGGCGGTGGCGGGCCAGGAGTAGAGCGCCAGGTCGTACTCGCCGGAGGCGATGTGGTCCTTGAAGTAGCTCTCGTCGGGGACCTTGGTGATCTCCGTGCCGATGCCGATCTTCTCCAGCATCGCCGCGATCCTGTCGCCGACGCTGCGCAGTGCCTGGGAACCGGGCCCGGAGGGGAGCACGAAGCGCAGGGTCAGCGTCTTGCCGTCCTTGCCGAGCTGCCCCTTGGCCGCGGCGGGCGCCGGGGCGGCGGTGCCGGCGGGGGCGTAGGCTCCGGCGGCTCCCCCGGGCTGCTTGTCCTGGGCGGCGACGGCGCCGTCCTCACCGAGGGCGCCGGCCTGGCGGAGCAGGGCGGCGCCCTGGGCGGCGGCCCACGGGGCGGGGGCGAGGGCGTGGCGGGCGGAAGCGGCGCCGGTGGCGGCGGGAGCCTGCCCGGGTGCGGGGGCGCCGGGCTTGTTGTCCTCGCCGACGACGTAGAGGCCCTCGTCGCGGGAGGCGGCGCTGTCCTCGGAGGCCTGGTCGGCCTTCTTGCGCTCGGCTGCGGAGTCCTCGCTGTCCTCGTCGGCCTTCTCCTCCTCGCTCTTCTTCTCGGTCTTCCCGGCCTTCTCCTCCGCGGCTTCCTTGTCTTCCTTCGCGTCCTCGGCGGTCTTCTTCTCCGCCTCGGCGTCGTCCTTGTCGTCCTTGTCGCCCTTCTTCTCCGCCTCGCTGCCCGCCTTGGTGTCCTTGGGTGACTGAGCGGCACCGCCCCGGGTCCAGCCGGCGTCCGCCAGCAGGGCCTGGGCCTCCTTGGTGTCCTGTTCGCCGAGCGCCCCGCTGCCGTCCTTGTAGCCGGGCTGCCCGGCGAGGGCGAGGTGGCTGCCGAGCGGCTTGGCCGGGAGGCCCAGCGGGCCCAGCACCGACTGGGCCAGCTCCTGGCGGTCCAGGGCACGGGCCACCGCCCGGCGGACCCGGTCGTCGGCGAGCGGGCCGGACTCGCCGTTCAGCGCGAGCTGGGTGTAGGCGGGCTCCAGGGACTTGCGGACGGCGAAGTCGCGCAGGGCCTTCTGTTCCGCGGTGTACGCGATGACGGCCTTGCGGTTCTTCTCCCGGGCGGCCTGCGCGATCTGGGCGGCCTCCTCGTCGGAGCCGTGCGCCTGGGCCCAGGAGCGCAGGGCCTCGGCGGGCGTGGTCCCGGCGCCCGGGCCGTGGGCGAGCGGTTGGCCGTTGTCGCCCCGGTCGCGGTGGGCGAGGGTGATGCGGTCGGCGGTGGCCGCGTCGATGTCGGCGACGTCCACCGTGCCGTCGGCGAGTGCCTGGGTACGGTCCTCGGCGGCGACCGCCCGGAAGACGAGGGTGTCCAGCTTGGCCTTGTCGCCCCACCAGCGCGGGTTGCGGGCCAGGGTCACGGTGCCCTTGGACTTGCTGACGCCGCGCAGGACGAAGGGTCCGGCGGTGTTCTTCAGGGCGGTGCGCGCGCCGTCGTTGAAGGCGTCCGGAGAGCCGGTGATCTCCTTCGGGTAGAGCGGCGAGAACAGCGAGCGCCAGTCCGCGTACGGCTTGGCGAACGTGACCCGCACCTGAAGGTCGTCCGCGCCGCGCTCGATCTTCTCGATCCGCTCGTAACCGGAGTTGCGGGCGGTCCAGAACGCGGAGTCCTTGCCGCTGAGCGCCCGCCACTGGGCGACGAAGTCGGGGGCCCCGATCTCCCGCCCGTCGCTCCACACCGCCTGCTGGTTGAGCTTGTAGAGCACGACCTGCTTCGGTTCGCGCTCGATGACCTTCGCGGACTCCAGGTAGTCCGGGTTGAGCTTCGGCTGCCCGGACTTGTCCATCGGGAAGAGGGCCGGGAGCAGGGCTCCGGTGATCCGGGTGGTGGCGCTGTCCGCGTCCGCCTGGAAGGCGTTGAAGGTGGCGGGCAGCGCGTCGACCGCCCAGTTCACCGTCGAACCGTCGGCGACCGTCTCGCGGGCGGCGGGCGCGATGTCCTGGGGTACGCCCCGGGAGGTCTCCTCGCTGCCGGAGCTGCAGCCCGCCAGCACCGGGATCGTGAGCACCCCCGTCGTGAGGAGCGCGAGCGATCGGCGCTTTCGAACCGTCCCGCGCGGGACGCCGACGTGGGACATGGCTGATACCTCCGGGGCCGGCCCGGACCACCCCGTACCGGAATGGACCGGATAGTGCGTATGTGGTGGCATTTGCAGTTGATCACACTGGTTCCTTCCGTCCACTGAAAGCGCCCCCTCGCGCGAGGGGGTGCAGACACGACGGGCGGGAGCCGCAAGCTCACCCGGCCGGAGGAACGTTTCACCCGACGCGGCGCGCGTGACACCGGGTGACCTTGCTCCTCCCGCGGCCCAGGATTTAGGGTGAATGCGCTTTCACGAGCCTCGTGATCGCATCGGCCGGCGAACAGCCGCCGGCCCGGTGACGGCACCCGCGCCCCGGCGGGGTGCCGCGGAAGATGAAGCGGACGGACGGTCGGTCGAGTGAGCGCCCCCACGGTGTACGACGTCGCCGAGCGGTCGGGCGTCTCCATTGCCACGGTCTCCCGGGTCTACCGGAACCCCGATTCCGTACGCGCCCAGACCCGCGAGAAGGTCATGGAGGCGGCCCGCGAGCTGGGGTACGTGCCGAGCGGCAGCGCCCGGGGCCTGGCCAGCCGGACCACGGGCGTGCTCGGGCTGTGCTTCCCCGACTTCGCGGACCAGGACGCCGAGACCGCCGCGGTCGCGAGCGACGCGGACGACGACCAGGCCGTCATGCTCTACTCCGACCAGATCATCCGGGGCATGGAACGGGCGGCCCGGCGGCACGGCTACGCCCTGCTGATCGCCGCCTCGCTGGACGGCGGGCCGGAGAGCCTGGTGGCGAAGGTCGCGGGGCGGGTCGACGGGTTCGCCGTACTGGCGCGGACCGTGCCGACCGAGGACCTGGAAGTGATATCGCGCCGGCTGCCCGTGGTGATGCTCGCCGGACCGCGCGAGATCGACCACCTGGACCACATCGTGGTGGCCAACGCCGAGGGCGAGCGCGAACTGACCCGTCACCTGATCGAGGACCACGGGCTGCGCCGGCTGGCGTTCATCGGCGGAGAGGAGCACGCCCCGGACGCCGAGGCCCGGTTCCGGGGCTTCCAGGAGGCGTGCCGGGACGCGGGGCTTCCGGTGCCCTCCCGGCCGGAGCTGCGCGCCGGGATGATGACGCAGGCCGAGGGCGCGCTGGCGGCGGGCACCCTGCTGGACCGGTCGGTGGGTACGGGGGTGGAGCGGCCGGAGGCGATGCTGTTCGCCAACGACCAGATGGCGGTCGGCGCGCTCCAGGCGCTGGAGCGACGCGGGGTGCGGGTGCCCGAGGACATCGCCGTGACCGGGTTCGACGGCATCCCGCTGAGCCGGATCGTCCGCCCGCCCCTGACGACCGTCCGGCAGCCGATCCGGCGGCTGGGCGAGCAGGCGGTGGAGCTGCTGGTGCAGCGCCTGGCGGACCCGGGCCGCGCCCCGGTCTCCCTGGAGCTGCCGGTCTCGGTGACGCGGCGGGCCAGCTGCGGCTGCGGGTGAGCCGGCCGAAGCCTGGCTGACGTCGGCCAGAGCCTGGCAGCCCTCGGCCAGAGCCTGACGGACGTCGGCCGGAGCCTGGCAGCCCTCGGGCCGGAATCAGACCGCAGTGCCCAGCCGCTCCCCGAAGAACCGCGTCCGGTTCGCGTCCAGCTCCGCCGCCTCGGCCGTCATCCCCCGGTACGCGAAGTGCCCCGCCGTCAGCACCTGGAGCTCCCGCTCGCCGGCCAGCGCGTTGTGCACGGCGAACTGTCCCGGCGGCGGCACGGAGGGGTCGAACAGTGCGGCCGCGACCAGCGTGGGCAGCGTCAGCCGGGTCGCCGCCGTCGCCGCGTCGAAGTAGCCGAGGACGTCCGTGACCTCGGGGTGTTCCCGGTGGTGCGCCCGGACCGCCTCGCCGCTGCCCGCGCAGGGCAGGGTCAGGCGCAGCGGGTGGTTGCCGAAGGTGGGGACCGTGAGCTGGGCCGCGCCGAAACGGTCGTCCCAGGGCAGCGCGAGGGCCCCGAGCCCGCCGCCGAAGCTCTCGCCGAGGTAGCCGAGGCGGGGCCCGCCGGGGAGGCCGGCCCCCGCCAGTTCCGGGACGAGGGCGGTGAGGGCGGAGGCGGCGCACCACAGGTCGGCCACGCAGCCACCGATGACATAGGTGTCGCGGGAGCCGATGCCGTGCAGGACGTGTTCGTCGGCCAGGTCCGGGATGCCCTCGACCCGGCCCCGCTCCCCCATGCCCCGTACGCACGGCAGGATCGCGGCGGCCCCGGGCAGCGGCGCCGGAAGGTCGCGGCCGGGCCCCTGGCGGCCGCCGTAGCCGTGCCCGACGACGAATCCGTACCGTACGGGCCCCTCGACGGGCAGGGCGAGCCAGCCGCCGAGCCGGACGCCGCCCGCGGAGGTGTAGCCCACGCCGTGGATCGTCACGCCGTCGCGCTCCTCCTCCACCGGGCCGATGACCGGCCGCGGGTCGACCGCGCGGGCCCGCGCGTACCGGCCCCGCCAGAACGCGTCGAAGCCGTCGGGGGCGGGCGGGGCGGGGACGCTCAGCAGGGCGTCCGGCGCGCCGTACCCGTAGGCCGGGTCGAACGGGAAGCCGTGGGAGAACGCGACGGGTGGAGCCATGCCGCGAGGGTAGACGCCGGCTCACCGGCGGACGCCCGGACCTCTGGACGACGAATCGGTCACATCGCCTGTTGTTCCACAAACGGCGCGTTTACGGTTCGACAACAAGGCGCCGGCGTGTCGAGCACGTTGCACGAGTGTGACCCAGCACCCTCTTGCGGATTCCCGAGCGCCTGGCGCACAGTGATGTATGCGCTTACAGGCAGCGCATACATCGCGCAGCATCCGGATTGCTCAAGGAGGAGCCCTCCCATGTCCCGCATCGCCAGAACCGCTCCCGCCGGCATAGCGCTCGCGCTCGCCGTGACCCTCTCCGCCTGCGGCTCCTCCGGCGGCGACGTCGCGGCGGACGAGAAGCAGACGCTCACCGTGTGGGCCATGGGGGCCGAGGGTGAGAAGCTCGCCGACGTGGCCGAGGTGTACGAGAAGGCCAACCCGAACATCACCGTCAAGGTGACCCCGATCGGCTGGGACGTCGCCCACCAGAAGCTCGTCTCGGCAGCGGCGGCGGGCACCCTGCCCGACGTGGCGCAGATGGGCGGCAGTTACCTGGGCGAGTTCTCCGAACTCGGCGTGCTGGAGCCGGTGGACACCGAGGTCTTCGACAAGAAGGACTTCTTCCCGGCGGGCTGGGAGCAGGGCGAGGTGGACGGCACCGCCTACGGCGTGCCGTGGTACGTCGACACCCGGGTCCTCTACTACCGCACGGACCTGGCCGAGAAGGCGGGCGTGAGCAAGGCTCCGGCGAACTGGAAGGAGCTCCGGGACCTGGCCACCGCGTACCAGGAGAAGGCCGGTACGAAGTGGGGGCTGTCCATCCAGCCCAGCGGCCTGGACACCGTGCAGAACTTCTACTCCTTCCTGTACTCGGCGGGCGGCGAGATCGTCAATGACAAGGGCGAGGCCGTCGTCGACAGCCCGGAGGCCGTCAGGGCGCTGAAGGAGTACGGCTCCTACTTCGACAAGGGCCTCGCCAACAAGTCCGTGCCGCCCGGGTACGACGTGGTGAAGGACTTCGGCAACGGCCGGGTCCCGATGTTCTTCGGCGGCCCCTGGCACGTGACGCTCCTCGACGAGGGCCAGCCGCAGATCAAGGGCAAGTGGGCCATCGGATCCGTTCCGGCGGACGCCTCCTCCACCTCCATGGCCGGCGGATCCTCGCTCGTCGTCTCCAAGGACAGCGAGCACAAGGCCGCGGCCACGGAGTTCATCAAGTACCTGACCGACACGAAGGGCCAGTCCGACTGGTACGAGCGGACGAGGGACCTGCCCGCCAACACCTCCGCGTGGGAGTCCGGGACGCTCGCCGACGACGCCGACCTGCGGACCTTCAAGAAGCAGATGGACACCGCCAAGTCCTCGCCGTCCCTGGCCAACTGGACCGAGATCACCGACAAGGTGGACCAGGCCATCGCCAAGGTGACGCAGGGCAAGGCTTCCGCCGAGGACGCGCTGAAGACGGCGCAGTCCGAGATCGAAGGCCTCGTGAAGCAGTAGCCATGAGCACCACGACCGAGAAGGCCGCACGGCCCGGGAAGGCGGGGGGCGCGCCGTCCCCCGCCCCCACGGGCAGCCGAGGCCGCAAGCCGTCGATGGGCGTGCAGAACGCCGCGGGCTGGCTGTTCTCCACCCCGTTCCTCGTCCTGTTCACCGTCTTCATGGCGTTCCCGATCCTCGCCACGCTGGTGATGAGCTTCACGGACTTCGGGCTGCGCAACGTGACGCGCCCGTGGGAAGCGGAGTTCATCGGACTCGAGAACTACGTCAACCTCTTCGGCGACGAGAAGTTCCTGAAGTCCCTTTTCAACACGGGGTACTTCGTGGTCGTCGGCGTACCGCTGACCATCGGGACCGGGCTGGTCGTCGCCGTTCTGCTGAACAACGGCATCGACCGGGCGCGGACCCTCTTCCGCGTCGGCTTCTACGCCCCGGTGGTCACGACCATCGTCGCGGTGGCCGTCGTCTGGCGGTTCGTACTCGATCCGAGCGACGGGCTGATCGCGGGTCTCTTCTCCGAAGTGGGCTGGACGGCACCGGACTTCCTCGGCTCCGAGACACTGGCGATGCCCTCGCTGATCGTGATGGCGGTCTGGCGGAACGTCGGCACGGTGATGGTGCTGTTCATCGCGGGCCTCCAGGCGATCCCCACCGAGGTGCGGGAGGCCGCGAAGCTCGACGGCGCGAGCGTGTGGCAGGAGTTCCGGGGCATCACGGTCCCCCTCCTGCGCCCGACGGTCCTCTACGCCACGGTGATCACGACGATCGGCTACCTCAACGTGTTCGAGGAGCCGTTCGTGATGACCCAGGGCGGCCCGTCCGACTCGACCCTCACGGTCTCGCTGAACATGTACCGCGAAGGGTTCAACTTCTTCCACATGGGCTACGCGAGCGCCATGGCGTACGTCCTCTTCGTGGTGATCATGGGCATCACGGTGCTCCAGCTCCGACTGCTGAAGGACAACACGAAATGAGCGCCAACAGCAGCAACGCGGCGGTCAAGCCCCTGAAGCACAACGCCGGAAAGCGGAACATCTCCCGCCCCCTGGTCCACGTCCTGCTCTCGCTCGGGCTGCTGGTCATGTCGGCGCCCTTCCTCTGGATGGGGCTCTCCGCCTTCAAGACGCAGAGCGAGCTGTCGGCCGGCCCGCCGGTGTGGATCCCCACCGAGTGGACCCTGGAGAACTTCCGGCAGCTGCTCGACAAGCTGGACCTGCCGCTGTACTTCATGAACTCGGTGATCGTGGCGGTCCTGGTGACCGTCTCGAACCTGGTCTTCTGCTCGATGCTCGGCTACGCCCTGGCCAAGCTGAACTTCGTCGGCCGCGACAAGATCTTCGGCCTGGTGCTCGGCGCACTGATGGTGCCCGGCAACCTGATGCTGCTGCCGCTGTTCGTGCTGATGAGCAAGCTCCAGCTGATCGACAGCTACGCGGGTCTGGTACTGCCTTTCGCCGCCGGGGCGTTCGGGGTCTTCCTGATGCGCCAGTTCATGCAGTCGATCCCGGACGAGCTGCTGGAAGCGGCCCGGATGGACGGCGCGAGCGAGTGGTACATCTTCTGGCGGATCGTGATGCCGCTGGTGAAGCCCGCCCTCGCGACCCTGTCGATCTTCACGTTCCTGGGTTCCTGGAACAACTTCGTCTGGCCGCTGATCGCGACCAACGACCCCGACAAGTACACCCTCCCGGTGGCGCTGGCGACCTTCGCCACCGATCCCAACAAGGCCGGCGGCTCCAACGGGATGCTGATGGCCGGGGCCTTCCTGATCGTGCTGCCGGTGCTGGTCGTCTTCATCGCGCTGCAAAGGCACTTCACGCAGGGCATCGCCACGGCGGGCATGAAGTAGGGCGTCCGCCGGGGCACTTCACGTACGAGGCCGCACCCCACCCCGTAACAGAGCGCGGCCACACCCCTCACCACCACCAGAAAGACATGTCGCGATGACACACACCCCTGCTCCGAACCCGAAGACGCCCGTCCCGTTCCCGGAGGGCTTCCTCTGGGGGGCCTCCACGGCCGCCCACCAGATCGAGGGCAACAACACCGACAGCGACTGGTGGGTCAAGGAGCACGCCGCCGGCACCCACATCCAGGAGCCGAGCCTGGACGCCTGCGACAGCTACCACCGCTGGCCCGAGGACATGGACCTGCTGGCCTCGCTCGGCTTCACCGACTACCGCTTCTCCATCGAGTGGGCCCGCATCGAGCCGGTCGAGGGCCGCTTCTCCCGCGCCCAGCTCGCCCACTACCGGCGAATGGTGGAGGGAGCGATCGAGCGCGGCCTGCGCCCGATGGTGACCCTGCACCACTTCACCGTCCCGCAGTGGTTCGAGGCGCGCGGCGGCTGGACGGCCGAGGGCGCGGTGGAGCTGTTCGCCCGGTACGTGGCGGCCTGCGCCCCCGTGATCTCCGAGGGCGTCAGCCACGTCTGCACGATCAACGAACCGAACATGATCGCCGTGATGGCGGGCCAGGCCAAGCGCGGCGACAACGGCTTCCCGCCCGCCGGCCTGCCCACCCCCGACGACGAGACGACCGAGGCCGTCATCGCCGCCCATCACGCGGCCGTCAAGGAGGTCCGGGCCCTGGACGCGGGCATCCAGGTCGGCTGGACCATCGCCAACCAGGTCTACCAGGCCCTCCCCGGCGCGGAGGACGTCACCGCCGCCTACCGCCACCCGCGCGAGGACGTCTTCATCGAGGCGGCGCGCGGCGACGACTGGATCGGCGTGCAGTCCTACACCCGTACACGGATCGGCCCCGGAGGACCGATCCCGGCGGCCGACGACGTCGAGCGGACGCTGACGTCGTGGGAGTACTACCCGAGCGCGGTCGGCGAGGCACTGCGCCACACGGCCGAGGTGGTGGGCGACGTCCCGCTGATCGTCACGGAGAACGGCATCGCCACCGCCGACGACGGCCGCCGCGTCGACTACTACGCGGGCGCGCTGGACGAGGTCGCGTCCGCGCTGGCGGACGGCATCGACATCCGGGGCTACCTGGCGTGGAGCGCCCTGGACAACTACGAGTGGGGCACGTACAGGGCCACGTTCGGCCTGATCGCCATCGACTGGGAGACCTTCGAGCGCACCCCGCGGGACTCGGCGAAGTGGCTGGGCTCGCTCGGCCGCACTCGCGAACTCCCGCGCACGGCAGCCTGATTCACCGCTGAGGCCGCATCCCCGATACCGGGAGCCACCTGACGGCTCCCTCGGGTGGGCCGGGGCCGGCGGATCCTGACGACCGCCGGCCCCGCCCCCCGGCACCAACCCCCCGCACGACCTCGCACGCCCGGCGCGGCCTCCCACGCGCCCGCACGACCTCGCACGCCCGAACACCACGACTTGCCCTCCCCCTCCCCCTTCTGCCACCAGGAGCCGGAACGATGGACCGTCGCACGTTTCTCACCGCCGCAGGGACCGGGGCCGCGGCCCTGTCGCTCGGAGCCGTAACCGCCCCGGCGGCTGTCGCCGCCCCCGCGGACCCACGCCTTCTCAGGACCTGGTTCCGCGACACGTACCGCTCGATCGAGGCGATGACGACCGACTTCGGCCTCGTCACCGACAAGATCGACCTCAGCGGCCCCGGAGCCCCTGCCCAGTCCGCCCAGACCTCGCCGACCAACATCGGCTGCGGCCTCTGGTCGGCGGTCGCCGCCGCGGGCCTGGGCGTGATCGGCGAGAGCACGATGATCCGCGCCCTGACCCGTACCGTCGCCGCCATCGAGAAGCTGGAGCGCCACCACGGATTCTGGCTCAACTGGTACGACGCGCACGACGGTTCGGTGCTCACCCGGTGGCCGGGCACCGGCGACCCGGTGCGCCCGTTCCTGTCCTCCGTCGACAACGCCTGGCTGGTGACGGGCCTGCGGATAGCCGCCGACGCCGCGCCCTCGCTGCGCCCCCGCGTCCGCCGCGTCCTGGCCACGGCGGACTGGTCGTACTTCTACACCCCCTACGACCCGGCCGACCCGGTCGCGGGCCCCGGCCAGCTGCGCGGCGGCGTCTGGACCGACACGGACGAGCCGACCCCGCACCACTACGGCGCTCTCAACACCGAGCCCCGCATGGCCAGTTACCTGGGAATAGCCGACGGCTCACTCCCCGGCGACCACTACTGGCATCTGCTGCGGACGATGCTGCCGGAGCACGAGCAGGAGCAGAAGCCTGGCGGCGAGTACGTCACGGTCGACGGCATACGGGTGTGGAACGGCCACTACACCCACCGCAACCGGAAACTGATCCCCACCTGGGGCGGCTCGATGTTCGAGGCGCTGATGGTGCCGCTGTTCGTGCCGGAGCAGCAGTGGTCGCCGCGCGCGTGGGGCGTGACTCACCACCGCTACGTACGCGGTCAGATCGACCACGGTCTGCGGGAGGCGGAGTACGGCTACTGGGGCTTCTCCCCCTCCAACGTCCCCGAGGACGGCTACCAGGAGTACGGGGTCGACGCGCTCGGCATGGCGGTCGACGGGTACGCCTCCAACACCGACCGCACGCACACCACGGACGGCGAACCCCTGCCGCCGCCCTCGGCGTTCACCAACGGCGTCGTCACCCCGCACGCCTCGTTCCTGGCCCTGCCGTACGCGGGCCGGGAGGCGGTGGCCAACCTGCGGGCGCTGGAGCGGGACTTCGGCGCGTACGAGGACGGGCTCGGCTTCCGGGACTCGGTGAACGTGTCCACGGGCCGGGTCAGCGACTTCACGCTCGCCCTGGACCAGGGCATGATCGTCGCAGCGCTCGCCCAGGAGCTGCGGCCGGGCCTGCTCCAGCGGCCGTTCCGCACCGGCGGCTTCCGGTCCCGGGTGCGGCCGCTGCTGGAGCGGGAGCGGTTCTCGATCTGAGGCTCCGGTCAGCCCGTTCTTCGTGCGGAGGACATGCCGGGTGACGGCGTCGAAGGACAGCGCACTACCGCGTCACGGAGGCCGCCTGCCGGCCTGCGGGGCCCGAGCGACGCGCTGTTCGAGCCACACCCGGCGGTCCGGCCCCCACCGGGACCATTCATCTCAGGTCAGGTCAGGTCAGGCACCGGGTTGTCCGGAGTGTCCAGCCACACCACATGTGTGCCGTCAGGAACAACGGTCAGACCGAATCGCTCCGGCCTGGGGCAGCCTGCGCCGCACCACCAGTCGTAGGCGGCCTCGACCGTCCCCCACAACCGACGGGGTCCGTGCTCCCACACGGTGAAGCGGTCGGTGGTCCGCCCGTCCCGGTCCACGGCTGCCCAGGAGGTCGCGTCGGTGGTGGCGAGCCACAAGCGGTCCGTGACTCCTTCCACATCGGGATTCTCGTGCCAGGCCCGCCATACGTCGCGGAGCAGAAGGCCGACCGCGAACTGTGCGGCCCAATCCCCACCGGCGACCGCCCAGGAGGACAACCGGGTCGCGGACTCCTCCGGTACGTGGCTGTCACGCACCACATCGCGGTAGATCCGCAGTTCCGTACGCTGGCCCCGCATCAGCATGAACGCCGAGTGCGGGGAGAAGAAGCCCGAAGCACCGCCGTACCCGTCCACGGTGAGCCTCAGCAGCCCGTAGCAGAACCAGGGCGACTCCCACGGGACGAGGACCACGCCGCCGGGCTTGGTCTGCGTGATCCACGCCGGAGGAACGGTCCGCACGGAACAGGTCGCGATCACCCGGTCGTAGGGGCCGCCGGCCGCATGACCCCGGGCCCCGTCGCCGTGGATCACCCGGGCGTCCAGCCCCGCGCCCTCAAGGCTCCTTGTCGCCCGGACCGCGAGCGCCGGGTCCACCTCGACCGTGACCACCCGGCCCGGCCCGAGCCGGTGCGCGAGCAGCGCCGCGTTCCACCCGGTGCCGCTGCCGATCTCCAGGACGCGGTGGCCCGCCCGCACATCCAGCATGTCGAGCATCCGGAGGACGATGGACGGGGCGGAGGCCGAGCACGAGGCCCAGCGTTCGTCCTGCTCCACGGCCCTGCCGTCGTTGATCTGCGTCACGACAGCGGTGTCGGCGTATGCGTGACGCAACCAGTCCTCAGGGGCCGCCTTCCGAGAGCACTCCGTCAGGTTGTCGCCCACCCAAACCTTCTCAGGAAGGAAGGCATGCCGGTGTACGTCCCGGAAGGCGGCTTCCCAGGCCGGGTCGATGGGCACGCCGAGACTCTCCTCCACGACGTGGAGCAGGCAGCTCATGGCTGCCCGCTCGTCCGCTCCGACGGGCTCCATCTGCCGCACACCTACTTTCCCTTGTGCTTCGGCTCAGGTGCCGGCTTCGCGGTGTCGGATGAGGGCTTGGCCGTACCCGGATCCTTGCCGCCCGAGTGCTTCCCGTCCCCACCGCCGCCGCCCTTGCCCGTTCCCCATCCCATAACAGCCCCTCACTCTCGACTCGTTGTGAACGTCCAGGGCCGTACCTCAGGGCCCGCCCCAGCGCTTCGGCTCGATGAAATGACCGTAAGGAGGGGAGGAGCGGGGGAGCCACGTTGTTGCATACGGTTGCACGGATTCACCGGAGGGCATCCAGAGCAGCCGTGACCAGAGCACGGGCGTTTACGCCGTAAACAGCGCTCTCCGCCAGCTCGGCGAAGGTGTCGGCATACATCGCGATTTCGCTGGGCTGCGTGATCGTGAGGTACCCGGAGACCAACTCGACGTTGGCTTGTGCGGTATCGAAGATCCAGAACCCTTCCACGGGCATCCTGGAACGGTCTGCCCTCATGGGGACCACACCCAGGCTGACATGGGGCAGGGAACCCACAGTGAGGAGATGGCCGAGCTGTCCGACAAGGACGTCGGCTCCACCAATGCCGTTCCGCAGTACCGACTCCTCCATAAGGAAAGCGAATCGGCGACCGCCCTCGTACAACACGCTCTGACGCTCCATGCGAGCGGCCACCGCCCCGGGCACGTCGTCGACCTCGACCCGTCGTCGCTGCACAGCACGCAGCACCGCTTCGGTGTATCCACGTGTCTGGATCAGGCCCGGCACGAGCCAGGAGGAGTACGAACGGAAGCGGCGGGTGCGCTCGAACAGCGGCAACCGTGCTTCCTGCGCCTGCTTGAGTCCGGCTTGTTCCATCCGCCTCCAGCCGATCCACATGCCTTCGGCGTAGCGGAGCGACGCGAGGAGGTCGACCGTCTGATCCTCCGCATCGCACGCACGACACCACGCCCGGATGTCACTGGCTGATGGAGGCGTGCGCGCGTTCATGATCCGGGACGACTTGGACGGATGCCAGCCGCAGCGCGCGGCGATCTCGCGCCCGGTCAGCCCAGCGTCCCGGCACAGGCCGGCCAGACGCTCCGCAAGAACCTGTCGGGCTTGCTGAGCACTGGAGGAGGGGGAGAGGGCCATGGCTACGCGGGATCAGCGGGGTCGATAGTTCTCATGTGGCGTAGCGTGTTCCCACACTGTCTCGAAGATCTCCGTGCAGAGCTTCACCAGCGTTGGATCATCCGTGTACTCCCGCCCGTCTTCGTCCAACTGCCCGTCACCGGCGAAGTGGTGGAAGAGAGCCTGCTCCCCGTCGAACACCCAGAAGTCCGTGCTGGGCAGCGTGAGACCGGTCGCCTTGCGCCTGGGCAGCCAACGAACCTCTTCGCCCGCGGCGATGTTCGTGAACGTGTTGTCGTACTCGTATCTCACGTAGTCGCTGATCGGCTCGGAGACGACCCGAGCGCGCCGGACCGTGACGCCCCGGCTGGTGGCACCGTGAACCGCATCGTGCCAGCCGCCCCACCATGCCGTCCGCTCGGCTCGATCCAGCCGCTCGCCTCGCTGCCATGCGATGTACGCGGGGTCGTCGAGCATGTACGAATCACGCAATTCAAGGTGCACGGCCGAATGCTGTGCCCGGGCCAGACCACTACGCGCAGGGGGTTGCACTTTCTGTCTCTCCGTCCTCGCCCCGACGAACGGGAATGTAGTTCAGCATGGCCGCAGGAAGCCTGATGATCGTCTCGTGGTCCGGGACGTCGGTGGAATGTCCAGGGACCGAACCGACGTCCTTGCACTCCCTCACTTCTGCCTCAGTCGCTTTGTACGACTGAATCAGAAGGTCTCCCGTCTCCTCATGAATCCAGACCGTGGGTGACTCGTCGGTCGGCGAGTTGGGGTTGATACCGAGAAACCGTAAAGCCATGGTCCGCTCCCACTGTCGAGGGGTTGCACCCGCATGCACAAGCCTCGCTCCGTGATATGACGGCCGTCAAGGAGCCCCGGGGGGGCGCACGGAAGGAAAGGCGGTTGACTGGCTGAGCCCTTCGCGAGGGACGGTGGCGTTCACTCGGCGGGCTCCCCCGGGCGCTCGCCCGCGAGGACCGCGTCCACCGCCGCGAGCGTCGGATCGACGACGTCCCAGTCGTGTGCGTCGGGATGGCCGGCGAAGAGTCCGCACGCGTCCTCTCCCCGGGCGTCGGGCTCGCCGCACCAGGGCAGTGCGGCGAGCCGGGCGCCGTTCCGGTCCCAACGGACCCAGACGGCCTCACGGTTCGCGTCGTCGTCCCAGAGCATCGTGGCGTGTAACCCGATGTGGTCGTCGGCGAGTTCGCAGAGTACGTGTCCGGCTTCCGGAGGCTGCCCGTGGACGGCGAGCCGGACTACGTGCTCCGGGGGTGGCCCGCCGTCCACAGGTGCGCGGCGTGCTCGGCCGTCTCGTCGGTGAGCAGCGGCCCTTCAATCGGCTGGTGAACCTGCTGACGCTCCAGGACCGGTCCGTGGTCTCCTACGTCGAGTCCGAGACGCAGGGGCATCTGGACCGCGAACTCAGCTCCGTCATCCCGATGGTGAGGGCCTACCATCAGTTGCAGGCCGTGTCTCTGTCGCAGACAGATACCGTGGACATGATCCACCAGCATCGAAAGGGCACCCCGTGACGACCGAATCCACGACCCAGCAGTGGGTCAAGTCCTCCTACAGCGACAACGGCGGTTCGTGCGTCGAGTGGGCCCCGCGCACCGCGGCCACCACCGGCATCATCCCCGTACGCGACTCGAAGAACCCGAGCGGCCCCGCCCTCGGCGTCCCCGCCACCGCGTTCGCCGCCTTCGTGGCAGGCGTCAAGGCCGGGGACTTCGACACCGTCTGACCCGCCTGCCGACGCCGCTCGGCCGGACACCCCGGCCGAGCGGCTGACGGCCCTCCCGTGCCACGGACGACGGCTGCCCAGCCGCTCTGATGGACTCACCTCATGACAGCGTTACTGCCCCGCATCCTGCGAGCGCTCGAACAGTTCCACGCCACCCACCCGTGGGATCACAACGCCCACTACCACCGGTGGATCCTGCGCCGGCTCCCCGGACGTTTCGCCGCCGCCCTGGACGTCGGATCGGGCAGTGGCGACCTCGTGCGGCTGCTGGCCTCCCGGGCCGAGGCGGTGCACGGCATCGACGCCGACCCCGCCATCGTCGAACGCGCGCGGGAACGCACCGCTCCCGGGGCCCCGGTGACTTTCTCCGTCGGGGACGCGCTGGAGGACGTACCGTCCGGGCTGTACGACGTCATCACCTGCGTCGCCGCCATCCACCACCTGCCGTTGACCGACGCGCTCACCCGCTTCCGCGAGCACCTGGCTCCCGGGGGAACCCTGATCGTCGTCGGCCTCTACCGCCCGCAGTCCCGGAGCGACCACCTGATCGACGCCGTCGCCGTTCCGTCGAACATCGCCATGGCCTGGATCAAGAACAAGGGCCGCAGAGCGCCGCGCCCCGCCGCCATGACCGCACCGACCCGGCCGGCGTCCACGGCCTTTCCGGACATCGTTCGCGACGCCCGACGCGTGCTGCCCGGCGCGCGGCTGCGCCGACGGCTCTTCTGGCGCTACACGTTGGTCTGGAATCGGTGAGTACCTTCCACCGACCACGGTGAAGGGGCTCGACGCACCCATCGGCACCCACGGGCAATCATCGGCACTCATCGGTACCGAAAGGCTTCCCGACCGACGGCGCCCTACGGGTGGTAGAGAGCGCGGGCGCGCACCAGGTCGACGGGCCCGTGCCCGTCCTCCCCGAGGTCCAGGAAGTGCTTCACCTGCCACGTCTGGGTGCCGCGCGCCTGGCGGCTGGTCGTGATCGCACCCGGCGGGTAGACACGGAAGCCCCGCTTCCCGCCCACGCCGTTCCGGGACACGACGCCGCGCTCGCACAGCACGTCCCGCGGGAAGACGAACTGCCCGAAGTGGCCGTTGTCGCGGCTGCCGATGACAAAGAGATCAACCCCGTCATCGGCGTCGTACGGCCGGATCGGACCTTCCGCGGACCGCTGCCACACGGTGACGAACTGACCGGCCTTGGTCGGGGTGGTCCTGGCCACGCGAAAAGCCACCGCCCGCCCGTCCAGCGTGAACCCGTGAGCCGCGTAGTCGGCGCTCTCCGGTTCGGGCACCGGCTGCGAGCAGGTGAAACCACCCGGGTCGTACACCGATGACTTCGCCGCCCGCAGGTCACCGTGAAGCCCCGCCCACGGTCGATTGATCGCCATACCCTCATCCTGTCACCCCGCCACGAGGCCGCACCCCTGACAGTATGTTGACATGACCTTGACACTATCGGCCCTGCGCCCGAGGCTCGGAATCCCCCATGGACAGTTTGACGACAATGAGGTGCAGCCCCATGCGATCACGCCCCATCGGATTCCTCCTCTCGACCCTCGCGGGCGCGGCCCTCGCGTTCGGCGGAACCGCGGCCGCCTCCGCGACGCCGCCCGCGACCCCGGCCCCCGGCTCCGCGCCGGCCGGGAACATCGGTACGGCCGACGCCTGTTACACCTGGAGCGGCACTCTCCAGGAGGGCTCCAGCGGCGAGGCGGTACGTCAGCTCCAGATCCGCGTCGCGGGCTATCCCGGCACCGGCAACCAGATCGCCATCGACGGGGTGTTCGGACCGGCCACGAAGGCGGCTGTGCAGCGCTTCCAGGCCGCGTACGGCCTGGCCGCCGACGGCATCGCCGGAGCCCAGACGTTCAGCAAGATCTACGAGTTGCAGGACGACGACTGCACGCCGGTCAACTTCACCTACGCCGAGCTGAACCGCTGCAACTCCGACTGGTCCGGCGGCAAGGTCAGCGCCGCCACCGCACGCGCCAACGCCCTGGTGACCATGTGGAAGCTCCAGGCCATGCGGCACGCGATGGGTGACCGGCCCATCACCGTCAACGGCGGCTTCCGCAGCGTGTCCTGCAACAGCGCGGTCGGCGGGGCCGCCAACAGCCGCCACCTGTACGGGCACGCGGCGGACCTCGGCGCGGGCTCCCAGGGCTTCTGCGCCCTCGCCCAGGCGGCGCGCAACCACGGCTTCACCGAGATCCTCGGCCCGGGCTACCCCGGCCACAACGACCACACCCACGTCGCCGGGGGCAGCGGCCGTTTCTGGTCCGCGCCCAGCTGCGGCATCTGAGGCCCGGCGGTCCGCGCCCTCCCCGTCACCCCGCCTGCCCGGCGGGGTGACGGCGGCGGTCAGCTTCCGGAGTCCCCGGCGACGGCGATCGTGCCCTGGGCCACCGCGCAGAGGGTTTCCACCCCTTCGGCATCCACCATCAGCAGATCGCAGCGGCAGACGACCCGGGTACGGCCGGGGCGGACCACCTGCGCTCGCGCGCGCAGCACCTCGCCCCGGGCCGGGCGCAGATAGTCGATGGTGAAACCGGCCGTCAGGACGGACGGACCGACGGCCGCGCCCGCCGCGAAGGTGAGGGCGTTGTCGGCGGCGTAGCTCAGGACGCCTCCGTGGACGAAGCCGTTCTGCTGGCGCAGCTCGTCCCGTACGTCCAGCTCCAGGACCGCCGCTCCCTCGCCGAAGGCCGTCAGCCGTGCGCCCAGCAGGACGCTGAAGGGCTGGGCCTCCAACACCTTCTGTCCGAAAGCGAGTTCCGAGGCACGTGCCTCCATGTTCCACCTCTCATCCCTGGTGCGGTGAGCGTCGCCCCCCGGGAACCGATCCGTCAACACCGGCCCTGCGGAACCCCGTCGGCCGGACCACTGCTGTCTGCCGGATGGTGCGGGCGGCCGAGAGCCGGGCGGCGGCGGCCGGGTCCTTGTCGGCCCAGGAGCGTGGCGGAGGCCGCCCACATGCTCGTCGAGGAACTGCGGCAGCTGGGCGTCGGCCTGGCCGACCTCTCCTACGACGGCACCATGACCGGCCGCGGGCGCGGCTTCCAACTCGCCCTGCCGGACCTGGGAATCCCCCGCGTCCACCAGCCCGCCGTGTGAGACGGGAGCGAGGTCTCTCGATCACGCTTGCGCGGGTGGGGCACTGCCGGACTCATTGACACCGGAGTGCCCCGCTGTCACCGTCTCGTCTGACGACGGCAGTAGCGGACCGAAGCCCCCGGTCCGTCGTACGCACTTCCCACCGCCCCACGCGCCTCCCCCCCATTCCCGCGTCTCCCAACCCCACCTCACCTCCGCGCCGTCGTCGACTGGGAGCGCTCCCACAGAAGGGCCGCACGCATGAGAAGACTCCTGCGCACGCTCGCCGCATCGGCGTTCGCCTGTCTGCTGCTCCCCCTCGGCGCCGGGCAGCAGGCCGCCGCCACCGCGCACGCCGATCCGATCGGCATGACCAGCGGGTTCTACACCGACCCCGGCTCGACGCCCGCCGCCTGGGTCGCGGCGAACCCCGGAGACGGGCGGGCCGACGCCATCCGCGACAACATCTCCTCGCGCCCCATGGCCCGGTGGTTCGGCTCCTGGAGCGGGGACATCGGGGCAGCGGTCGGCTCCTACGTGGGAGCCGCCGACGCCGCCGACAAGCTGCCCGTCCTGATCGCGTACAACATTCCCGGCCGCGACGCCTGCGGCGGGCACTCCGGCGGCGGCGCGGGCACCCCGAGCGCGTACCACGCCTGGATCTCCGCGTTCGCCTCGGCCATCGGCGCGCGGCCCGCCCTGGTGGTCATCGAGCCCGACTCCCTGGGCGACTTCAGCTGCCTGAACCAGCAACAGATCGACGAGCGCAACGGCATGCTCAAGGACGCGCTCGCCCAGTTCGCCGCCCACGCCCCCAACACCTGGACCTACCTGGACGCCGGAAACCCGGCCTGGATCGGCGCCGCCACCATGGCGCAGCACCTCGACGGCGCGGGAGCCCGGCAGGCGCACGGCTTCTCGCTGAACATCTCGAACTACTACGGCACCGGCGAGAACTCCGCGTACGGCAACGCCGTCAACGGGTCCCTGTCGGCGTCCTACGGCTATACGAAGCCGTACGTCATCGACACCAGCCGCAACGGCAACGGCTCCAACGGCGAGTGGTGCAACCCGGGCGGGCGCAGGACGGGGGCGGCCGCCCAGACGGGCGGCGGGGCCGAGATGCTGCTGTGGCTGAAGACCCCCGGGGAGTCCGACGGCGACTGCGGAGTCGGCGCCGGCTCGGTTGCCGGGCAGTTCCTGCCGGAGGTCGCGTACAAGATGATCTACGGGTACTGAGGGCCGCGCTCCCTGGCCCCGTCCGTGACCCGGTCGAGTCCGTAGAGGTCGGCGACGCAGCCGCCGGGCCAGTACGAACGCCCGCCCTGGCTGAACGGCTCCAGCATGTTGCTGATCACCAGGCGCTCGTACGGCAGGACCCGTCTCCCGGCCTCCGCCCCCTCGCGGAGCCTGCGGTCCTGGGCGTCCCACTTCTCGGCCCGGGCCCGCATCGCGGTGTCCAGGTTGCTCAGCGCCACGGCCGGGCCCAGGCAGACCAGGACGCAGAGCGCGGCGCACGCTGCCTTCGCCGGGGCGGTGCGACGGGTGTGCCGGCGGAGGGCCAGGCCCAGCAGGGCGCCCGCGCCGACGAGCAGGATCACGTACAGCAGGAGGTAGTCGTTCCACAGCCGGTTGGCGCCCGGGTCGCTCACCCGGGCGCCGAACACCGGATAGGCGATGACCGTGCAGAGGTAGCCGGAGACGAGGAGCGCGAGCACTCCTGCGGCGGCGAGCAGGGACCAGCGCGCGGGCGGGCGGGGCGGTGTCCCGTCCGCCCGTCGGCACAGCAATCCCAGCAGTGCGCCTGCCGCGACCGCGCCGGTGTACTGCCAGGTCGTGGTCACGGTGACGGTGATCTCGGCGAACGCGCGCAGCGACGCCGCGAGGGAGTCGGGGGCGAGCAGGGACGTGGTCTCCGCGCCGAACCGCTCCCTGCGGCGCATGGAGCCGGGTGAGGTGATGAGGACGACGGCCCCGGCCGCCGTCCCGGCGATTCCCGCCGCGCACCACCGGCGGACGAACCCCCGGTCGGTGGCCGGGACGACCCGGCCGGACAGCAGGAGCACGGTGAGGAGCACCGTCACGACGACGATCGCCGTCTCCTCCGACAGCGTGGCGAGGAAGGCCCCCGTGAGCACCGCGACGACGAGCGCGAGGGCCCGCCCCCGGCGGGTGCGGGCGAGCAGGAGCGGGATCAGGGCGGCGCAGGCCAGGACGGGCGGCAGCGTGTGCGAGACGGACGCGGCGGGCCAGTAGAACGTCTTGTACGTGTTCGGCGTGACGAACAGGAAGAGCGCGGTGGCCATGGCCGCGAGCAGGAGCGGCAGGCCGCGCGGGGTGCGCAGGCCGGCCCGGCGCAGCGCCAGGACGGTCACCGTCCAGAGGACCGCGAGCACCAGGACCCCGCTCACGAAGGGGAACCACTGGTGGCCCGCGACCTGGAACTTCGCGTACGCGCCGACCAGGAGCGCGTTGGCGACCCGCCCGTTGTCGTCGAAGTAGAACTTCCCGACGAGGCCGGTGACGCCGTCGTCCCGTACGACGGGCAGGAAGCACCAGTCGTCCGCGCCGGGCCTCACCCACCGCCCGAACCAGGACGCGGCGGCGAGCAGGGCGAGGGGAGGGAGCGCGAGGGCGGTCACCCAGAGGGCGGTCCACGGGCGGTCGGAGGGGCGGTCGGCCGCCCGGTCCGGCGCCGCCTCCTCGCTCGGCGGACCCTCCGGGGCGGCGGTCACGGGAACGTCGTCGGACATGGCGGCCTCACCGGTCCTGGGGCGAACGGGTGGACAGCGGTGCGGGCGCCGGGCCGCCGGTCAGCGGTTCGGCCGGGACGTCCACCGCCTCCGGTACCGCGGTGGCCTTGGTATGGCCCGAGGTGATCGCCCACCGCGCCAGCAGGAACGAGACGGGCGTGACGAGGACGCCGGCCGCCAGCGCCGCGAGGTTCTTGTCCATCCCGAGGCCGCTGACCGCGCCGTAGAGCAGCGCTCCGGACGCCACCAGGTTGACCAGGCTGGAGAGGGGATAGCGGACGAACGCGTGCCAGGTCGGCCTCGTCCGGCAGGTGACGTAGGAGTTGAGCAGGAACGAGCACACGATGCTGACCCCGTAGCCGATGACATGGGCGGTCAGGTAGGGGATCCAGCGGTTCAGCGAGGCGTAGATCCCTAGGTAGACGGCCGTGTTCACACAGCCGATGAGGATGAAGCTGCCGAACTGGCGGACGGTACGGGACCGGGTGGGCACGGCCGTGGCGGGGGCGGCGCGTTCGGCCGGGTCCCTGGTGACCGCTGTGACTCCGGTGGGCCGCGGGCGCGGCGGCGGGCCGTCCGGCAGCGTCCGGCAGGTCGCGTCGGTCTCCCGCACCACGTAGGGCGGGCGGTGTTTCGCCTCGTGGTAGATGCGGCCGACGTACTCCCCGATGACCCCGAGCGTCACCAGCTGGATGCCGCTGAGCGCGACGACGGCGGTGAGCAGGGTGGCGTAACCGGGCGTCTCCGCGCCGTGCAGGACGACGCTGACGACCGTCCACAGGGCGTAGACCAGGGCCGAGACGAAGACCCAGAAGCCGGTGTAGATCGCGAGGCGGAGCGGCCGGTTGTTGAAGGAGAGCAGTCCGTCGATGCCGTAGTTCAGCAGCCGCTTGCCGCCCCACTTCGACCGGCCCGCCACCCGCTCACTGTTGCGGTAGCGGAAGGTGACCGTGTCGAAGCCGATCCAGGAGAAGATCCCCTTGGAGAAGCGGTTGCTCTCGGGGAGGGACAGGACGCTCTCCACGGCCCGCCGCGACAGCAGCCGGAAGTCCCCCGACCCGTCGATGAGCTCCACGTCCATGCAGCGGCGGACGAGCGCGTAGTAGGTGTGGCTGAGGGTGCTGCGGAGCACGCCCTCGCCCGTGCGGTCGCGGCGCGGGATGACCTGGTCGTAGCCGTGCCGGTGCAGTTCCAGCATGCGGGGGATCAGCCCGGGCGGGTGCTGGAGGTCGGCGTCCATGATCACCACGGCCGCCCCGCGCGACATGCGGAGGCCGGCGAGCATGGCGGCCTCCTTGCCGAAGTTGCGGCTGAAGGAGGTGTAGTGGACCCGCGGGTCGCGGGCTGCCAGGCCGCTCAGCAGGAGGCGGGTGCGGTCCCGGCTGCCGTCGTCCACGTAACAGATCTCGAAGCTCTCCCCGAGGGGGTCCAGGACGCCGACCAAGGCGGCGTGGAAGGCCTCGATCACCTCGGCCTCGTCGAAACACGGCACGACGACCGACAGCTGAAGGCCAGTCACACGCCACCTCCGGACTTCGGGCCACTCGCGGGAACCGGGCCTGACCGGTGCGGCGCCGTCGGCCTCCGGCACCGGGCCCGAAGCGCGCCACGTCCGCCCCATCTGACGACGGGCGGCGGCCTCGGCCTTTCCGCACACGCGCGGGGGGACTCCTTTCGCGCGCCCTTTCATGCGAACGGCCGACGCGGACCGGCGGATCGCCGGGTCGCGGGGGTCAAAAAGCACACATAGCCTCGCAAAGGTGACACCTCCTCGATTGCCAGGGATCCGGCGTGCCGCACCCGGCAGGGCTTGGCCCGCCGGTCCGGTCACCGGGCTGCTCACCGTGCTGTCCGCCGTGTGCTGGCTGGTGCTCCCCGCCGCCCCGACCGCCCGCGCCGACGACCCCGTCGAGCTGTCCCGGGACGGGCAGATCACCGACCGGGTGGGGGCCCTGGGCGACCGGGCGGGGCAGGTGGAGGACGCTCTCGACCGGTTGTACGACAACGAGCGCATCCAGCTCTTCGTGGTGTACGTACGTGACTTCTCCGGCCGGTCCGGGCAGACCTGGAGCGACGAGACCGCCAACCGCAACGGTTTGGGCCAGGACGACGTGCTGCTCTCCGTCGCCACCCACGACCGGCAGTACGCCTATTCCGTCGATGCGGGCTCTCCGCTCACCGACGCTCAGCTGCGGGACGTGGCGGGCACCGCGATCGAGCCCGCGCTGAGGGAGAACGACTGGGCGGGGGCCGCGATCGGTGCGGCCGACGGCTACGCCTCCGTACGGGCGGGACGCCCGGTGACCGCCCCCGCCATCACCCCGGGCCCCGCCGACCCCGGAACGGGCGACTCCGGCTCGACCGGCGTCCGCGACTTCATCCTGCCGGTGGCCGTCGCCGTCGGCGTCGGCGCGGTCGGCCTCTACGCGTACACCCGGCGCAGACGGCGCACGGCGACCCGCACCACCCCGGCGGCGACCGGCTGGGGCCGGGGCGCGGGGGCGGGCGGTGCGCCGGAGCCGCCGACGCCGCTGCCGGAGCTGGACGCGCAGGCCAAGGAGGTGCTGGTGGACACGGATGACGCGGTGCGCACCAGCGAGGAGGAACTCGGCTTCGCCACCGCCCAGTTCGGCGAGGAGGCGGCGAAGCCCTTCACCGAGGCGGTCGTCCGGGCGAAGGACGAGCTGACGCGGTCGTTCCGGTTGCGCCAGCAGCTCGACGACGCCTTCCCCGAGGACGACGCGACCCGCCGCCGGATGCTGGCGGAGATCCTGCGGCGGTGCGCGACCGCGAACGAGGGGCTGGACACCGTCTCCGAGGACTTCGACCGGCTGCGCGCCCTGGAACGCACCGCACCCGAGGCCCTGGCCACCGTGGCCGCCACGCACCACGGCCTCGCCGGGCGGGTCGCGGCGGCCGAGTCGGGCGTCGCCGGGCTGCGCGAGCAGTACGGGGAGGGCGCCGCCACGCCCGTGGCGGTCGGCGTCGGGCAGGCCGAGGACCGGCTCGTCTTCGCCGCCTCGGCCGTGGAGCAGGCCGGTACGGCCGTCGAGGGCGGCGAGAACTCCCGGGCCGCGGTGTACATCCGGGCCGCCGAGGGCGCGGTCGGCCAGGCGGGCACGCTGCTGGACTCGGTGGACCGGCGGGCGGCGGAGCTGGGCGAGGCCGCGCGGAAGCTGCCCGCCGCGCTGACCGAGACGGAGGCCGACCTCGCGGATGCGGGCGGGCTGCTCCAAGGGACCGCCGAAGGCGCGTCGACGGCGGACCTGCGCGGCCGGATCGCCCGCGCCGAGACCGTACTCGCCGATGTCCGGGGTGTGATGGCCGCGGGACCGTACGACCCGGTCGACGCGCTGCGCCGGGTGGAGGAGGCGGACGCGGCCCTGGACGACGCGCTGGCGGGGGCCCGGAACCAGGAGCGGAGCGAGGTGAAGGCCCGGTCGCTCCTCGGCCAGGCGATGCTCACCGCCCGGTCCGCGATCGGGGCGGCGGCCGACTACATCACGACCAACCGCGGTGCGGTCGGCAGCCAGGCCCGTACCCGGCTCGCGGAGGCGCAGCGGCGGTGGGAGCGGGCCCGGGAGCTGTCGGGCACCGACGCCCAGGGGGCGCTGGCCGAGGCGCGGCAGGCGGACGCGCTGGCCGGGCAGGCGATGAGCCTCGCGGAGCAGGACGTCCGCGGCTTCGGCGGGACGCAGGGTCCCGGCGGTATGCGGGGCGGGGGCGGCGGCGTGGGCGGGGCCGTGCTCGGCGGCATCATCCTCGGCGGGCTGTTCGGGGGCGGCGGCCGGGGCGGGGGCATGGGCGGCGGGTTCGGCGGGGGTGGCCGGTCCGGCGGCTTCGGCGGCGGGCCGGGCAGTTTCGGCGGGGGCGGGACACGGGGCCGCCGGGGCGGTGGCGGCCGCTTCTGAACGACCGGCAGGACCACAGCGTGCACCATCTCGACACCCAAGGAGCCGTGCCATGACCAAACAGACCATCCTCGGCCGCGTCACCCAGCTCGCGAAGGCCAACGTCAACGCCCTCCTCGACCAGGCCGAGGACCCGCAGAAGATGCTGGACCAGCTGATCCGGGACTACACGAACAACATCGCGGAGGCGGAGCAGGCGGTCGCGTCCACCATCGGCAACCTCCGCCTGATGGAGCAGGACCACAAGGAGGACGTCGAGGCGGCGGCCGAGTGGGGCGGCAAGGCGCTGGCTGCCAGCCGGAAGGCGGACGAGCTGCGCGGGGCCGGGTCGGTGGCGGAGGCCGACAAGTTCGACAACCTGGCCAAGGTGGCGCTGGGCCGTCAGCTCCGGTCGGAGCAGGAGGCGAGGACGGCCGAGCCGACGATCGCTTCGCAGTCCGAGGTGGTGGACAGGCTGAGGACGGGGCTCGATCAGATGAAGGTCAAGCTCTCCGAGCTGAGGGCCAAGCGCGACGAACTGGTGGCGCGCGCCAAGTCCGCGCAGGCGCAGAACCAGATGATGGACGCCGTGAAGAGCATCGACGTCCTCGACCCGACGAGCGAGCTGAGCCGCTTCGAGGACAAGGTGCGGCGCGAGGAGGCGAAGGCGCTGGGCAAGCAGGAGCTGGCCGCCTCCTCGCTGGACGCCCAGTTCGAGCAGCTGGACAGCCTGGGTGCCAGTGCGGAGGTCGAGGCCCGGCTCGCGGCCCTGAAGACGGGCGCGTGACGCCGGGTGCGCCGGGCCGGGGTCAGTACATGCTCAGGAGCTGCTCCACGGAGAGTTCGGCGGCCGGGGCCCCGTCCGGCAGGGCCAGTTCGAACCAGACGGTCTTGCCGCGCGGGGTGCGGCGCGAGCCCCAGGCGGCGCTGAGCAGGCCGACGAGCTGGAGGCCGCGGCCGCCCTCGTCGGTGTCGCGGGCGCGGCGGCGGCGCGGCTGGACGAGACCGGCGTCCCACACCTCGCAGACCAGGGTGCGGTCACGCAGCAGCCGGAGCCGGATCTCGCCCTCGCCGTAGCGCAGGGCGTTGGTGACCAGTTCGCTGACGAGGAGTTCGGTGGTGTCGACCAGGTCGTCGAGGTCCCAGGCGACCAGCTGGGAGCGGGCCAGCTCACGGGCACGCCCCACCGAGCGGGGTTCGCGCGGCAGGGTCCAGTCCCCCACCGCCTCCCCGGGGAGCCCTTGGATACGGGCCATCAGCAGGGCGATGTCGTCCTCGCCGTGCCGCGTGTCGAGGGTGCTCAGAACGTGGTCGCAGGCGTCCTCCAGCTCCATCTGCGGGCCGGTGAGCACGGCGCGCAGCGCGTTCAGGCCCTGGTCCAGCGGCTGGTCCCGGGACTCGACCAGGCCGTCTGTGTAGAGGGTGAGCAGGGCGTTCTCGGCGAGCTCGACCTCGACCTCCTCGAACGGCTCACCGCCGACGCCGAGCGGCATGCCCGGCGGTACGTCGATGAGCCGGGCGGGCCGGCCGGGCTCGACGACGGCCGGGGGGAGGTGCCCGGCGTTGGCGAACGTACAGCGCCGGGTGACCGGGTCGTAGACCGCGTACACGCAGGTCGCGAGGTACACCTCGGAGAGGTCCGCCTCGCGGGACTTCTGCGCGGCGCGGGAGGGCCACTGCGCTCCCCCGCTGCCGCCGAGGCCCTCGCTGCGCTCGCCGCCGCCCGGGGAGCCGAGGCCGCGGGCGACCTCGTCGAGGGCGGAGAGCACTTCGGCCGGCTCCAGGTCGAGGAGGGCCAGGGTCCTTACGGCGGTGCGCAGTTCACCCATGGCGACGGCGGCGCGCAGGCCGCGCCCCATGACGTCGCCGACGACGAGGGCGGTGCGGTGACCGGGCAGCTCGATCACGTCGAACCAGTCGCCGCCGACCTCGGTGGCGGTGTTGCCGGGCAGGTAGCGGCAGGCGATGTCGAGACCGGCGGCCTCGGGGTCGCCGGGGGGCAGCAGGCTGCGCTGGAGGATCAGGGCGCGTTCGTGCTCGCGGCGGTAGAGGCGCGCGTTGTCGATGCAGACGGCGGCGCGGGCGGCCAGTTCGGTGGCCAGCGCCCGGTCGCGCTCTCCGAACGGCTCGCTGCCCTTCGTACGGGAGAACTGGACGAGGCCGACGACGGTGTCGTGCGCGACCATCGGCACGGCGAGCGTCGACTGCACGAAGCCCATCTCGTCGCCGGGCACGTCCTCGACCCGGCCGGAGCGCAGCGCCATGGCACAGGGCGAGCCGAACGGGAAGCGGTGGACGGAGCCGAGCGCGGGCGGCAGGTCGTCCGGGCCCGGAGTCCCGCTGCCCGCCACGGCGGTGGGCAGGGCGTCGGCGACCGCGCTGGCGTGGGCCACCCGGCGCAGCTCCGCCGAGCCTCCGGCGGACTCGCGGTGCGCGGGCGCCCAACTGCCGGGAGCGGCCTCCTCGCCGGTGAGCAGCCCCTGGTAGAGGTCGACGGCGGCGAGGTCGCAGAAGCCGGGGACGGCCACGTCGAGGAGCTCGCGGGCGGTGGTCTCCAGGTCGAGGGAGTTGCCGATGCGGGCGCTGGCCTCGTTGAGGAGGGCGAGGTTGCGGCGGGCACTGGCCGCCTCGCGGGCGGCGATGTGCCGGCGGGTGACGTCGGTGGCGAGGCCCGCGACGCCGACGGGGCGGCCCGCCCCGCTGTGCACCCGGTAGAGGTTCATGGACCAGTGGCGGCGCTCGGTGCCGCCGGGGGCGGTGCCCACGAGCTGGAGGTCGGTGACGGACTCCCCGGTCTCCAGGACCCGCTTCAGGGTGGCGGACAGCCGGTCGGCCTCGGCCCGCGGCAGATAGTCCTCCACCGTGCGGCCCCGGTGGTCCTCGGCGGCGCCGCCGAAGACCGTGGCGAAGCGCTGGTTGGCCCGGACGACGGCGAAATCCGTACCGAACAGCACGAAGCCGAACGGAGATTGGCCGAATATGGCTTGTGACGCGGCGAGGTCCGTCTCGATGCGCCGCAGGGCCCGGACGTCCACGACGATGCAGAGCGCGGCCCGCTCCCCCTGGCCCGTCAGACTCGGCATCACATAGACCTCGGCGACGCCGTGCGCCCCGCCCTCGCCCGGCATCCGGAACGGGACGAGGCCCGTCCACTCCTTGCCGTCGAGGATCTCGCCGACCCGCCGATGTCCGTCGGAACGCAGCTCGGCGGGCATGAAGGCCTCCACCGGGTCGCGGCCGATCGCCTCGGTCGAGGTCATGCCGAAGAGACCGGCGGCCCGGCTGCTCCACTGCTCGATCAGACCGTCGGGGCCGATCGAGAAGGACGCGACCCTGATGTAGTCATAGATCGAGCCGGGTGGGCTGCTCTGCCACACGACATCGCCGGTGGTCCCGACGACATCACCCGTTGTCCCAGGTATTTCGCTCACGCGACCGTCCCCTCCAGCTCACGCACCGGACCGGTCCTGCCCGCAGTATTCAGCACTACGGCCCCGACCGACACGGCGTTCACGATCACAGCAAGGTCTCAGTCCCTTTCAGTCAGGTTCTGCCCGACCTCTGATGATCGCTGTGCTTCCCTCCACTCTCCTAACCAGGGAGAGCCAGCTCGAACCACACGGTCTTGCCGCTCTTTCCGCGACGGGTCCCCCAGCGACGTGCGGAACAGGCCACGAGCTGGAGTCCCCGGCCGCCTTCGTCGTCGGGTCCCGCACTGCGTTCGGTGGGTGGATCCGGAAGCGGATCGGAGACTTCCACCAGCAGTCCCGGTGAGGTGGGAGGGCGGTCGGCGAACAGAAGGTCCCCGTCGGGGTACGAGCGGACCAACCGCACGCCGATGGGCCCGGAGGCGTACCGCAGGGAGTTGGTCACCAGTTCGCTGACGAGCAGGACCGCGAGGTCACCGACCGTCGCGTCGAGACCCCACGAGCCCAGAGCACCCCGGACGGCGTGCCGGGCATTGCGCACGGAACCCGGTTCGGCCGGGAAGGTCCACTCGGCACAGTCGCCTTCGGTCTCGGTCACGCCGATCACTTCCCAGGGACGACCACGGGCGCACCCACGCGTAAATAGGGCCTAAACAGCCCATACCCACCATTTATTGCTTACTACCGCGCGCCCTTCCGTTTGGTGCATACGGGCGTACCGAGGGTCAGATCAGCTCACCCGCCGCTTTGAGGTCGTCGAAGAGCAACTGGTCCACGGGCGGCACGAGGGCCCGGTCGGCGAAGGAGAACCACGCGACCTCCTCGATCTCGCTGCTCGCGACGAGCGTGCCGCGGTAATCGCCGTAGTAGCAGCTCATCCGCACCAGGGCGGCGTCCGGCCGCTCGTCGACGGGGGCCTCGTACGTCCCGGCGTGGACGACGGTCTCCCGGATCAGGCCGACCGTCAGTTCCTCCTCGACCTCCCGCAGGAGGGTCTGCAGATCGGTCTCCGCGCCCTCGCGCTTGCCGCCCGGGATGTAGAAGACGTCCTTGCCACGGGGCCGTGCGCAGAGGATCCTGCCGCCCTCGATCCGCACCCACGCCACCGTGTCGATCAGCACCGTCATCACTCCCCCCGCTCGCCGCACCACCGGCGGCATCCGCACCCCGGTCCGGGCGGGACCCTACCGCCCGGACCGCCGGCGCGCGGAATGCGGGGGCGGGAGTCGGAGGCGGGAGCAGAGCGCACGCGGGCGCGGGCGCGGAGGCATCCAGGAAGGCCGTGGGGCCCTGGCGAGGCGGAACGCCCCCCCGGGGCCCCACGGGGCCGTCCGTCGCGTCAGGGCCTGTTGCCCTGACCCACGCGCTCCACCCGGTAGACCTGGCGGCGATGGCGGTCGTCGAGGCCGTCGGCGACCTTCTGCGCCTCGGCCTGCGTGGCGTACCTGCCCACGCGGTAGCGGTTGCCGCCGTCGTCCTGCCGTATCACCTGCCAAGGGAGCGCGGCGCCACTGTCGCTCATCGTGTCGCTCCCCCGCATATCGCCCCTCTTCCCGCCGGCGTGCACGTCTCTAAGGATCCCCAGGAAACCGCAGTACGCATATGCCCGAGCGTACGCCTGACCTTCACTCAGTGCAGGCGGGTTTACACAAAGAGATACGCATCCGGCCATCACGAAGGGGGCGCATCCGCAGAATGCGCCCCCTTGCGCCCCACCAGCCCCACCCGGCGAGCCCTCACCGGGTCCGACGGGGCGTCACCTCACCTCATCTCACCGGCAGGTGGTAGGCGACGCGGTACCGGTCGGCCGGCACCACCACGTCGGCCGTCTCCACCGCCCGCCCCGAGGCGTAGTACGTACGCCCGATGACGATGACCACGTGGCCGGGCACACCGCCGAGCGCCAGGAGCTCCTCCGCCAGCCCCGGGCGCGCGCCGACCTCCTCGACGACGTTGTCCACGACGACGTCGATCGCGGCCATCCGGTCGACCACCCCGCAGCCGCCCAGCGGGCCCTCCTCCGGCAGCATCACGGGCGTCCGGCCGGTGACGGCGAGCGGTTCCCAGGAGGTGGAGAGCATGATCGGCTCACCCGCCTCCCGGAAGACGTAATGCGTGCGCATCACCCGGTCGCCGGGCTCGACGCCCAGCCGCCCGGCGACCTCGGGGCTCGCCCCCTCCTGCTCACTGCGGGACTCCCAGGTCCCGCGCGCCCCCTCGGCCGTCTGCTCCTGCCGGAACGGACTGGCCCCCCTGTCCGGCCGGTAGCCGGAGCGGGCGATCATGCGGGGCACGGGACGCTCGCGCACATACGTGCCGGAGCCGGAGCGCCCCTCGACCAGCCCCTCCGCCATCAGGACCTTCCGCGCCTCCAGGGCGACGGTGTCCGAGACCCCGTACTCCTCCCGGATGCGGGCCTGCGACGGCAGGCGGGTATGGGGCGGCAGCGCGCCGTTGACGATCTTCTCCCTGAGATCGCTCGCCACGCGCAGATAGGCGGGCTGCTCACCGAAAGTCACAGGCCACTCCCAACAGGTTGACAGTCTGCGACAGCCTGGCAACCGTGGGTTGTACACCGCAAGCGTAGGCCAGAGTTTCACCCAATGTGATGATCCTGTGACGGTTCACGCATACCTCGCACACGGACACCGGACCAGCCCCGGCCACCCTCCACCCCGACCCGCTCCCGCCCCGACCCCGTCGTCGACCTCGATCCCGACCGCGATCGACGCGGGCTTCGACGTGAAGCGCCTCATGAAGGACTTCGACTTCGTCAACATCCAGGGCTACGACTACCACGTCTCCGGCGAGAAGAAGACGGCCCAGCAGTCCGCCCTGTACGCGAGATACGACTTCAGCGTCGACCGGACCGTGCGCGACCGGGTCCGCCGCGGCGCGCCCAGGCACAAGCTCGTGATGGGCAATCACCGCCGTCGACCGCGGGCTCAACCGCCGGTAGCGGTAACGGGGTCGGGGCGGTCGCGTGATGCGACCGCCCCGACGTCATGTCACCGGTTCAGTACCGCTTCGCGGGGATCAGAAGTGCAGACCCCAGCTGTTGATCCGCCCGGTGTCGTAGCTCGCGTTGTCGCTGACCCGGAGCTTCCAGGTGCCGTTGGCGGCGACGGACGAGGCGTTGACCGTGTACGTGGTCACCACGTTGTCGGCGCTGCCGCCGGAGCCGTACGCCTTCAGGTTGAAGACCGTGCCGTTCGGTGCGACCAGGTCGATCTTCAGGTCACCGATGTAGGTGTGCGAGATGTTGACCGGGACGCTCAGCGCGGCCGGGGCGTTGCCGGTGATCCCCGTGACGGTGACCGGCGACTCGACGGTGGCGTTGTCGTTGATCGGGTATCCGGTGGTGTTCTCGAACTTCTTGCCCGGGTCCGGGATGGTGCCGCCCGCGCCCACGTGCAGGAGGCGGTTGGGCGAGCCGGAGCCCGGGTTGCCGACGACCCCGGGGGTGGCGGCCGCGACGAGACCGGCGGAGACCTGGGCGGGGGTCGAGCCCGGGTTGTCGGCGAGGTAGACGGCGGCCGCGCCGGCGACGTGCGGGCTGGCCATCGACGTACCGGAGATGGTGTTCGTGGCGCTGTCGCTCGTGTGCCACGACGAGGTGATCGAGGAACCGGGCGCGAAGATGTCCACGACCGAGCCGTAGTTGGAGAAGCTGGAGCGGGCGTCGGTGTTGGTCGTCGAGCCCACCGTGATGGCCTCGGCGACACGCGCCGGCGACTTGGTGGAGGCGTTGGTCGACTCGTTGCCCGCCGCGACGGCGTAGGTGATGCCGGAGGCGATGGAGCGCTGGACGGCCGCGTCGAGGACCGAGTCCGCGCCGCCGCCGAGGCTCATGTTGGCGACGGCGGGCTTGACGGCGTTGGCGGTCACCCAGTCGATGCCCGCGACGACCCCGGCGGTGGTGCCCGAGCCGCTGTTGTTCAGCACCCGGACGCCGACGATCTTGGCCTTCTTGGCGACGCCGTACGCGGTACCCGCCACGGTGCCCGCCACGTGCGTGCCGTGGCCGTTGCCGTCCTGCGAGACGTTGTCGTTGTCCACGGCGTCGAAGCCGTTGAACGCCCGGCCGCCGAAGTCGCTGTGGCTGATCCGCACCCCGGTGTCGATGATGTAGGCGGTGACGCCCTCGCCGGCCTTGTCAGGGTAGGTGTAGCGCTGGTCCAGCGGGAGGCTGCGCTGGTCGATCCGGTCGAGACCCCAGGACGGCGGGTTGTTCTGGGTGGCGGACGCCGTGAAGGTGCGGTTCTGCGAGACGGACGCGACGGCCGGGTCGGCGGCGAACTTCTTCGCCTCCGCGGCGGTGGCCTCGACCGCGTAGCCGTTGAGGGCCGAGCGGTAGGTCCGTTCGATGCTCGCGCCGTACTTCTTCGCGAGCGCCTTGCCCTGGGCGGAGTCGGACCTGGCGGCCGAGTCCTTCAGGGTGACGATGTAGCTGTCGCCGACGGCGCCCGGAGCGCCCGCGTTGAGAATCACGCCTTCGGGTGCGCGCTCGGCCGCGGTCGCCGGGAGGGTGCCGGCGGCGGCGAGGGCTACGGCGGCTGCGGTGGCTATGACGGTCGCCGTGGCGAGTCTTCGACGTGCATGGGGGGTGTGACGCATCACTGACATGTGAGGGGTCCTCCTCATAGGCGGTGCGCTGGTGGGGGGTGGTGCCGGAGCCGCGCGAGACTCCCGACAGGGGCATGACAAATCGACCGTCCGAACGCCCCGTTTTCTGCGTCGACGTGACCGGCATGCCCTGCTGCCAGCGAAAGATTGACCTATCCATGGCAAACACACAAGGGCACCCTGAGCCGCGCCGTACGCGCGCCGTTCACCTGCCCCATGCCCGGCAGCCTGGCGACCATGACCATCCACCACTGCCCGCAGGGCGGAACCCGGTCCTCCATTTCCGCCCTGACCTGGTGCTGTCCGGTCTGCCGGGGCCCCTGGGACCTGGACTTGCCACCGGCCCCCGGGCTCACCCTGGAGGTGCTTACCGGGCGCGCCGATTCACTTGGGCGTTACGAAGAGAACCTGCCGCTCTCCGCCCCCGAGTTCTCCCTGGGCGAGGGCCACACCCGCGCTCGTCCCGCTGACGGAGACCGGCTCGGCCAAGCCGGACCACCTGATGCCGACGCTCTCCTTCGAGGACCGGGGCGCCGTGATGCTCGCGGAGCCGGCCCGGCGGCTGAACCCGGGCCGGGTGGCGGCCGACAGCAGCGGCAACGCGGGCACGTCCGCCGCCGCGTACCGCGCGCGGCGGAGCCGCCATGCACGGTGTACGTCCCCGAGGGCACATCGCCCGAGAAGACCGAGCAGATCCGTGCCCACGGCGCGCGCCTGGTGACGTCCCCGGCGGCCGGGAGGCGACGGCCCTGGCGGCCCGAGCCGCGGCGGGCGAACCGGGTGTCGTCTACGCCTCGCATGTCTTCGACCCGTAGTTCCCGCACGGCACGAAGACGTACGTGTACGAACTCCGGGAGGAGTTGGGCGGCCGGCTCCCGGACCGCCTCGTGGTCCCGGACGCCCTCGTGGTCCCGGTCGGCAACGGCACCCTGTTCCTCGGCGCGGCCCTCGCCACCGCCGAGCCACAACCCCCTGGGCCTGATCACGGCCCCGGGGGCTGTGCCGGGTGCCGGGGCGGTATCTGCTCCATCCGGCGGTCCGGCGGACGCCCGGTGCGGGGTGCGTACGCGGGCCCTGCGCGGCGTGACGGCCGACCGCACCGCCGCGTCCTTACCTTCGTACCGTGAGCCTCTCGCGTATCTCCGTCCTCGCGCCCCTGGTCGCGGCCGCCCTGATCGCACCGCTGCCGCACCCCGCCGGCGCGGCCGAGTCCCCCGGCCCCGTACCGCTGCCGGGCCCGGCCCGCCCGTCCGCCTCCCCCGCTCCGGGCCCGACGGCGTCCCCGCCCCCGTCCCCGGCCGTGCCCGCCTGCGGCCGGACGGACGGTCAGGGCGCTCCGGGGACCTCCTGGTCACCGACGTCCACCCGCTTCGGCGAGGCCGAGGGCTACGACCCGTACGTCGGCAACGGCTACCTCGGCCACCGGGTCCCCGCCACCGGCGCCGGATACGCGGCCACCGGCGAGAAGACCGGCTGGCCGCTCTACACCCCGCGCTACGACGGCGCGTTCGTCTCCGGGCTCTACGCGCGGGACGAGGCCGTCACCGAGGGCCGCGAGGTGATCGCCGCCCTGCCGAGCTGGACCGGCATCGACGTGGGCGTCGGCAAGGAGACCCTCGGCGCGGACACCCCGGCCGGACGGATCTCGCACTACCGCCAGACGGTCTTCCTCAGCTGCGGCCTCGTCCGCACCTCGCTGCGCTGGACGACCGCGGACGGCCGCGCGACCGACCTCGTCCACGACGTCCTGGCCGACCGCTCCGACGTCCACACCGGTGCCGTACGCCTGCGGATGACCCCGCGCTGGAGCGGCACCGCGACCGTCACCGGGCGGCTCGACGACCGGGGCGCACGCCGGATCACGCTGCGCGAGGACGGCACGTTCCGCACGCTCGGCACCGGGATCGAGGGGGCCGTGGCGCAGGCGATGCGGCGCGGCTCGGGCGTGGTCGAGACGCTGCGGCCGGAGGCCCGTACGTCCCCGAGGGCGACCCCGGTCCGCGCGGGACGGACGTACACCTTCGAGAAGTACGTCGGCGTGGACACCGCCCTGACCTCACGCACCCCGGCCGAGGACGCCCGCGAGGCGGCGCACCGGGCGGCTCGGCGCGGCTGGGGCCGGGTCTTCGCCGCGAACGAGGCCGCCTGGCGCGAGGCCTGGTCCGCCGATGTGCTGGTCCCCGGCAGCCCCGACCTCCAGCGCTGGCTGCGCTCCGCCCAGTACGGACTGCTGGCGAGCACCCGGCGCGGCTCCTCGGACAGCATCGCCCCAGCCGGTCTGACCAGCGACAACTACGCGGGCTTGGTGTTCTGGGACGCCGAGACGTGGATGTTCCCGGGCCTGCTGGCCACCCGCCCCGAACTGGCGCGTTCGGTCGTCGAGTACCGCTACCGCACCCGGGGCGCGGCCCGCGCGAACGCCGAGAAGTACGGCCACCAGGGCCTGTTCTACCCGTGGACCAGCGCGAGCCGGGGTCGCATCGGCTCCGAGTGCCAGAGCTGGGACCCGCCGCACTGCCTGACCCAGAACCACCTCCAGGGCGACGTCTCGCTCGCCGTCTGGCAGTACTACCTGGCCACCGGCGACCGCGACTGGCTGGCGGCGAGGGGCTGGCCGCTCCTGCGCGGCATCGCCGACTTCTGGCAGTCGCGCGCCACGGCGAACACCGACGGCAGTTACTCGATCAAGAACGTGGCCGGGCCCGACGAGTACAGCAACGGCGTCGACGACGGCGTCTTCACCAACGCGGTCGCCGCCACAGCCCTCCGCAACGCGACCCGCGCCGCCCGACTCCTCGGCCACCGCCCGCCGTCCGGCTGGAACCGGGTGGCGGACGGCCTGCGCATCCCGTACGACGCGGAGAAGAAGGTGTTCCTGCAGTACGCGGGCTACAACGGCTCCACGATCAAGCAGGCGGACACGGTGCTGCTGACGTACCCGCTGGAGTGGCCGATGGAGCCGGGCGCGGCGGCGGCCACCCTGGATTACTACGCGGCCCGCACCGACCCGGACGGCCCGGCGATGACGGACTCGGTGCACGCGATCGACGCGGCGGAGATCGGGGAGCCGGGCTGCTCGGCGTACACGTATCTCCAGCGTGCGGTGCGGCCGTATCTGCGGGGCCCGTACGACCTGTTCTCCGAGGCGCGCGGCGAGAAGTCCGGCGCCCAGGACCCGCTGTCCGGCTTCCCGGCCGAGGACTTCCTGACCGGGAAGGGCGGCTTCCTCCAGGTGTTCACGCACGGCCTGACGGGACTGCGCCTGCGCGAGGGCGGCGTGCGCCTGGACCCGACGCTGCCGCCCCAACTGCGCGAGGGCGTCACGCTGAAGGGCCTGCGGTACCGGGACGCGGCGTACGAGGTCGAGATCGGCCCCCGGACGACCACGGTCCGCCTGACGTCCGGCGCCCCTTTCACGGTCCACACGGCGGAGGGCCCGCGCCGCCTGGCCTCCACGCTGACCCTCCCCACCCGCCGCCCCGACCTGACCCCGACGGCCGACGCGGCACGCTGCCGCCCGGTGACTGCGACGTCCGAGGCCCCGGGCCTGTACGCGGAGGCGGCGGTGGACGGGGCCCCGGCGACCTCCTGGTCCCCGGACGGCGCGGAGGGGTCCCTGACGGTGAACCTGGGCGCCAGGCCCCTCCGGCTCGCCTCCGTGACCCCGGTCTGGAGCGACGTCACCCCCGCCTCGCACACCGTGGAGACGTCCCTCGACGGCCGCTTCTGGCGCCCCTACCTGGCGGGCGACACGGCCCGCAAGGTCCGTGTGACGGTCCGCTCCGAAGACCCGGAGAAGCCGGTGGGGATCGCGGAGCTGCGGGTGGAGACGGGCGGACGGTAGAACGCGCCCGAACCCGGCATCGGGTGGAGCATGGAAGAGGGGCCAGAACCGAACATCCGGAGGTGTACGAGTCATGGGCATGTACATGGATGTCCACCGGGGCATGAAGGGCATCACGTCCGATCAGCTGGAGGAAGCCCACGCGGCCGACGTGGCGATCGAGAAGGAAGAGGGAGTCCACTTCGAGCACGCCTGGGCGGACCCGCAGTCCGGCACGGTCTACTGCCTGTCCACGGCCCCCTCGGCGGAAGCGGTCCAGCGCATCCACGAACGCGCGGGCCACTCGGCGGACGAGATCCACGCGGTACCGCTGGCGGTCTGACCAGGCACGCGGTGCCGTCGTCGGTGTGAGCCGGGGCCGGGCCCGGGGGTACTGGCCCCCGGGCCCGGCCCCTCGGGGTACTGACCCCCGGGGTACTGACGGCGGCCGCCGCCGGATCGTCCTGCCCGAGTGCCGCGCAGCTCGGCCGGTAGAGAAATGTGCGCCGATGGGTGCGCTCAACCACCGGAGGTCTGCCCCCTGCCCGGCAGCCGTGTCTCTCCCGCGGCCTCCGCCTCGGCCTTCGCGTCGCTCACCGCGGCGGCGGCCTCCTTGGCCGCCTCGTCGGCGGCGGCGACGGCATCCAGCGCGAGCGTCGAGTTCGGCTCGATCTCGGGAACCCCGACGTTGTCCTTGTCGCTGTCCGCGACATCGGCGGCGGCGGTGCCCTCGTGCTGCGCGGAGGGGGACGGTCCCGTGGCCGACGACTGGTCGCCGAACGCGGTGGTGACGGTGCGGATCGCCTCGGTCAGCTCGCCCGGGATGACCCAGAACGTGTTGTTGTCGCTCTGCGCGAGGTGCGGCAGCGTCTCCAGATACTTGTAGGCCAGGACCTTCGCGTCGGCGTTGTTGCGATGGACGGCCTGGAAGACGAGCTCCACCGCCTTCGACTCACCGTCCGCCCGCAGGATCATGGCCTGCTGGGTGCCCTGCGCCTCCAGGATGTCCTTCTGCTTCGTGCCCTCCGCGGTGAGGATCTTGGCCTGCCGCTCACCCTCGGCGTGCAGGATGGCCGCACGCTTGTCGCGCTCGGCCCGCATCTGCTTCTCCATCGCCTCTTTGATGGTGTTCGGCGGATCGATGGCCTTGATCTCGACCCGGTTGACCCGGATGCCCCACTTCCCGGTGGCGTCGTCGAGCACGGCGCGGAGCCGGGCAGTGATCTCCTCACGCGAGGTGAGTGTCCCCTCCAGGTCCATGCTGCCGATGACATTGCGCAGCGTGGTCACGGTGAGCTGATCGATGGCCTGCAGGTAGTCGGCGACCTCGTAGGCCGCCGCCCGCGGGTCGGTGATCTGGTAGTAGAGCACGGTGTCGATATTGACCACGAGGTTGTCCTCGGTGATCACCGGCTTGGGGTCGGACGAATACACCTGCTCACGTACGTCGAGCTTGGTGTTGACCCGGTCCGCCACCGGCAGGACGAAGTTCAGGCCGGGCTGCAGCGTCCGGCGGTACCGGCCGAACCGCTCGATGTTGTAGCGGCGCGCCTGCGGGACGATCCGTACGGTGGCGGCCACGAGAAAGACCACGACAATCGCCGCCACGAGAATCGGGATGACGATCGGATCCATGCTTCCTCCTTCGCTGCGTGTTCAGTCGTTCACGGAAGGAGCTCGCGGGGATACACGACTGCTGTAGCGCCTTCGATCTCCATGACGTCCACCAGCGCTCCCACCGGGATCACAAGGCTTTCGTCGAGGGCGCGAGCGGTCCACTCCTCACCGGAGATCTTGATCAGCCCGTGGGTCGCGGTGACCTCCTGCATGACCTCCGCCCGCTTCCCGATCAGCGCATCGCTGCCCTCGTGCGTCAAGGGCGCCTGCGCCATGTGGCGCAGCGCGACGGGGCGTACGAGAGCGAGACCCGCGACCGCCGTCAGTCCGAGCGCCACGAGCTGACCGAGCAGGCCCACGCCCACTCCGGCCACGACGGCGGCGACCAACGCCGCTCCGGCCAGCAACCCGAAAACCAGCGTAAGAGTGAAGAACTCCGCGGCACCGAGCGCCGCGGCGGCGAGCAGCCATACGAACCACGGCATCGAATCAGCCTCCCAAAGGGGACCTCTCCAGCTACCTACCCTTCAGACACCGAACGGAATCGTTTGTCCTGACCGATCTACGATCGGGACGCGGGACGCCCGGACCACGCCGAGACTCCGCAGCCCCGGCCCCCGAGGAGGAACAACGGTGATCGGACGACGACGGACCCCATCGACGAACGCTTCCGGGATGGCACGGGCGTGGACCCAGCTGACCTGGGAGTGCTTGCGGGGCTCGCCGTTTTCCTTGCGCCTCACGCCGACAACGCCGACGCACTCTCGCACTGGATCGCCCAGGTCCGCAGCGCCGACCTGCCCCACCTGCATGCCTTCGCCAGAGGTCCAGAACGAGACCGCGACGCCGCAAACGCCGCCCTCACACTTCCGTTCAGCCCGTGGCTCTCATGGAGCAGGCGCCGGCCGACGTCAGGGTCGGACGGGAGATGACCATCAAACTCGATCAACGCAATCGGCCCGAGCCGGATCTGCTGGTGACGACGGCCGACTTCGAAGGTGACCGCACCTGGTTCGCACCGGAGGAAGTACGACTCGCCGTCGAGGTGGTCTCCCCCGAGTCCGCACACGGGGACCGCACGGTGAAGCTTCACAAATACGCAGAGGCCGGCATCCCGCACTACTGGCGCATCGAGGACGAGGACGGAGCACCCGTCGTCCACGTCTACGAACTTGACGAGCCAACCGCCACCCACGTACCCGTTGGCATCTTCAAGGGCTCGCTCAACCGTCCGGTGCCCTTCGAGATCAACCTCGACCTGGAGAAGCTCACTCCACCCCGCCGCGGCTGAGTCAGCACCAAATCAGCACGGCAATGCGGTGGGGCCGGACTTACGCAGGTCCGACCCCTCTGACCAGCATTCCTGACGAAATACTCGCTTGCGGCAGCCAACCCGTTACACGTTGAAGCGGAACTAACCCACAAGGCTCTGACCTGCATATATGCGGGCGCATCCCAGCACCATCCCCGCACGGGATTCACGCCAGAGTACGAGAGGGCTCAGGATCGCCAACGCTACACAACAGCGCTGACAGAAGACCGAGGGCCGAGAAGCTTTTCCGCACCATCTCGGCCCCGTCGCGCTCACGAACTCCCGCACCTCGCCCGCAGTTCGCCACTCACAGCGGCCAAGCGGTAAGCAAGTCCCCGGGGCCGTAGGTGGCATCGAGGCCCGGAGAGTCGATGCCGCTGCGCGAGACCGCCACGACAGGAACGGGTTCGTCGGTGAGGGCGGCCCGGTGCCGATGGAGAGCGGCCAGGTCGTGCCGGTCGAAGGGTGACTGCTCCAGCCACTTGATGGAGCCCACGAAGAGAAGCTCCTTGGCGATAGGGGCGCGGTCCGCCCCGACGATGTCGATTTCGACGTCGTTGGTGCGGGTCCAGTAACCGCCCACCGCGGGCGCTGCGGGGAGCCGGTCGTCGGGCAGTACCCGCGCCAGGGCCTCGCGGACAAGGGGCTCGACGGCCCGGCCGCGCCAGCTTGTCCAGTTCTCCCGGATGCGCGCCAAGGTCAGATCACCCCGCCCCCGTTCGATCTCCTCCATGGAGGGGCCAAGCAGGTGCAGCCAAAACCGCAGGTAGGGATCCGTCACCCGGTAGCGGCGATCCTTCGACGGACGCAGCGATACGGGCAGCTCTGCGGCGACGATCCGCTTGTCCGTGAGCAGTTCCAGCGCTCGTTGCAGCGGCGTGGCTCCGATTCCGCCGGCTGCCCGGGCGATGTTGGTGAAGGTCCGCTCACCACTCCCAATGGCCGCCAGCACCGTACGCGCCTGGGCCTGCGGAGGGAATTCGGCAGCCAGCGAGCGCTCGGCCGACACCAGCAGGGCCGAGACCGGATCACTCAGCGCCTCGCCGAGGAGGTCCCAAAGCCCCTCCCCTCTCGACCACTCCGCGCAGATCAGCGGCAGCCCGCCGGTGACCAGCGCGGCGTCGAAGGCTTCCGCCGGTTCCAGCCCGAGCATCCTCCCCACCTCAGCGGGGTTCAGCGGCCCCAGCACCATCTCCCGGCCGCGCTGATGGAAGGGGCGTCCATAACTGTTCAGAGCCTCCATCATCGACAGATCGGAGCCAATGAGGACCAGCAGCACCGGTTTGGTCTCCAGCGCCCGGTCCCAGGCCCTTTGCAGCATCCCCTCAAAGGCGCCATCGGCGTCCATCAGGTACGGCACCTCGTCGATGACCAGCACGCTCGCCCGGTCGGCAGGCAGCGCCGCAGCCAGCACATCGAACGCGGCGTCCCAGCTCTCCGGCCGCGCGGCGGCCACCAGCCCCGCCAACGGCAGCGTCGACGCTTGGGCGTCACGGGCCAGCCGTGCCAGATCCTCCCTGGGGGACGCACCGGTCGCCGCGTAGAACAAGAACGGGGCTCCGGAGTGCTCCGCAAACCGCTCAACCAGTCGCGACTTGCCCACCCGGCGCCGCCCACGCAGCATCACACACCGACCGGGCCGCTCCCCGCCGACCCCTGCCGCCACCTTGTGCAGTTCCCGCTCCAACGTCGCCAGCTCCTGCCGACGGCCTACGAAATCCACCACACCTACCAACCTCCACGCATGTTACTAATGGCTACGTTAGTAACATGTACGTTAGTCTATGGTTTTCGTCAGTGCCGTCACCCCGACACCGCCTCCGCTGGTCCAGCTGGCGCCGCCACCAGGCCGTCGCCCGCCACTGCCACTACCAGCGCCGCACGCGCCCCGATCGAGTGAGTAACGAACCACCACCGATCTGACACAACGTCAGCCAAGCTGGACCAACGGCCGGCGCAGGACCTGGGGGTGCGGCACGGACACGGTTTTGGTCAGCGGATCAACGGGGAAGCCGAGCGCCCGGCAGGCCCACGCCGGAGCATCCGCGATCGACTTGGCCATCGCGCTCAGCGAGCGGGCGCCTGCCAGCACACTGGCCGCCGCGGCGGCCACCAGCTCGGACAGCAGATAGCGGCGCCCGCGCGGCCCGGCGGATCAGGTATCAGGTCCAGAAACCCGGACAGCGCGACCGCGTCCGGCAAGCGGCGCCAGCATGGAAGCGAGGGCCGGTTCATCCAGACCGCAGAGCGCGAGAGAACATGCAGGAGCAGGCACGGACTCTCGAAGTGATCATGGGACGTAGACACCCACATGCTCACCGAGGCCGTGCCCGCACCGAGTTTCCCTCGAAGCAGGCCCCCAGTTCCATCCCACCCCGGCAAACCGGACAAACGTCGATCTTGCAAAGGACCCTGCTGTTCCGGGGCCGCCGCCTCAAGCGATGGAAGCGCCGACACGACCAGCCACGCCAAGACTTGCTGCCTCAGCGAACAGGCCATGGCCACCCTGCACAGCCGGCGCCTCCTACGGAAACTCCGCCGCAGCACCAACCGCATCACAGGGATCGTCCAGACGGTCCTCGTCCTTCATCACGCCTCAGCATGAGGTTGGAAAGGGCTCAGTGCTCGTCCCAGCACGGGCGCGCCCTCGCCCCATCCCAGCACAGCCCCAGCACAGCCCCAGCACGGGATTCACTGCAAAGCACAAGAAGATCCAGAGCGCCAGGCTACGCATCAACGCCCGCCCCGGGTACAGACCGCACAGCGCTCCAGACGCTGTAATAGCTTCTGTACTAGACTTGCAGCCATGAAGTCACCCCGCCCCGGCGGCACGGAGAACATCTCCGTGTCGATGCCCTCCGAACTCCTCGGTGCCCTGCGCACCCGTACCGGTAAGCGCGGCGTGTCCGCATACGTGACGGCAGCGGTCCGGCATCAGCTCGCCATGGACGGCCTCGCCGAGATCGTGGCTGCCTACGAAGCCGAGCACGAGCCGCTGAGCGATGCCGAGGTCCAGGCTGCGCAGAGCGAACTGTTTGGTGACGCACTGGCGCCCTACGCGTCGAAAGACAGCGCCGCATGAAGGAGCCCGCGGCCAGGTCCCTGGTGCTCGACTCCCAGGCGCTGTCGCTGCTACTGCGCAACGATCGCCAGATGATCACCCGAATCGAGGCCGCTCGACGCGTGGGCGTACCCGTCCTCGTATCTGCCCTGACGGTGGTCGAGGCCGTCTACGGGAAAACGGACACCGCCCGGCTGCGCTGGCTGCTCTCCCGCCTTCAGGTCCAAGACGTCACCCAAGCGGACAGCCTCACAGCTGTGCAGCTACTGAGCGACGCCGGCGGCCTACACGGCCACAAGCACGCCATCGACGCCCTCGTCGCCGCGATGGCGCTCCGCTCCCCGTCACCTGTCCTCGTGCTGACCTCGGACCGCGACGACTGGTCGAAACTGTGCGGCGACCGCATACAGATCAAGGACGTCTGACCTCGGCGTCCACTCAAGTGTCCACCTGCTGATCGGCTGCTGCTTCGTAGAGGCATCCGCAAGGGCAACGATGATCGCGTTGATGGCCGGACCATCGGTGAAGAAGTAGTCAGCCTGAACCTCGGCGTTCTCCTTCTTCAACGCCTTGAGCTGGGCGGATTCCTCGGTGGTCGTACCCGGCAGCCGCCCGGAGTCGACCTCGCCCTGCTTCACCCAGTTCCGCAGCGTCTCGGCCGAACCGATGCCGAGTTTCTGCGCGACTGCCTTCAGCGCGGCCGATTCGGTCAACGCCGAGGACGCCACCGGATGCCTGCCATGCAAGATTCCGTGGTACGCGTGGACAGGCTGGCGCAGCGACATCAAGATCACATGGTCGGGCGGCTGGTCCTACAGCAAGTGGCGAAACAAGAAGTACTCGTGGTGGTGGGACGCGATGGCCGACTGGACCCCGCTGGCGATCGTCGGCTGGAAGGAGCGGTGGCGCGGGCGCACCCAGCGAGGTGTCCGCTGCACCCTGCTGTCCTGGCGCAGCGAAAAGGTTCTGACCGAATGGGTATCGGTCTACACAACCCAATACCAGGACAAAATCACCTACCGCAAGACGTCCACCAACTTCAGGTTCAGTGAAACCTCGTGGTGGACGACGACGCACCGCAGAACCTGCGTTTACTCATCGAAGATCTACTGGGGGTACTGACCGGCCCAGGCTGCCCGGCTCACCGGGCCGGGCAGCCGTCGGCAGAAACGCCCCAGCACCAGTCGGGAGACCCACGTGAACAATTCCTCCATGGGCGTCGTGCTGATGTCCGTCGGCGCTGTCATCACCGTGGCCGGAGCCCTGATGTACGTCCTCCCGGGCCCCGGCCTCCCCCTCCTCGTGGTGGGGCTGGTGGTCATGGCCGCCGGAGCTGCCATACGGATCGTCAGCCGCAGGGCAGGCAAGTAGCTGCCCTGTTGACCTAGCTGAACATCCTCCTTGAACCCGCTCTGGGCGAACTCCCGGGGCGGGTTCCTGCGTCAGACATCCCAGGACTTCGGCCTGCCATCCACTACTGCAGCGACGGCGACAATGCTATTCCGTGTTGCCCTTGCCTCCGCGCTCGCAGCAATGGCTGATAGCTTCGCGAATGCCTCACTAACGACCGACGACGTCAGTTACGGAACTGTCGAACTGGGCAACTTCAGCGGCTGGAAGGCACCGACACAGATCCCGGCAGCCTCATGGAAGGGATCGGCGTCGGCAGCCCCAGCAGGCGAGCCTGGCGTCTGGAAGTAGCTGGCGGGGCCAGGACGAGGCCGCCCTGGCCCCGCCAGCTGCTTTTACTTTGGCCATGAACTCCACCACGTCAGCGACGTAGTGGAATTCATAGACTGAAGCGGAACTCCACCACGTCCCCGTCCTGCATGACGTAGTCCTTGCCTTCCATGCGGGCCTTGCCCTTGGCGCGGGCCTCGGCGACCGAGCCGGTCTCCACCAGGTCGCCGAAGGAGATGATCTCCGCCTTGATGAAGCCCTTCTGGAAGTCGGTGTGGATCACACCGGCCGCCTCCGGAGCCGTGGCGCCCTTCTTGATGGTCCAGGCGCGGGCTTCCTTCGGGCCTGCCGTGAGGTAGGTCTGGAGGCCCAGGGTCTCGAAGCCGACGCGGCCGAGGGTGGCGAGGCCGGGCTCTTCCTGGCCCATGGACTGGAGCAGTTCGAGGGCCTCGTCGTCGTCGAGCTCGATCAGCTCGGACTCGATCTTGGCGTTCAGGAAGATCGCCTCGGCGGGGGCGACCAGGGTGCGCTGCTCGTTCTTGAAGTCCTCGTCGACCAGTTCGTCCTCGTCGACGTTGAAGACGTAAAGGAACGGCTTGACGGTGAGCAGGTGCAGCTCGTGGAGGAGCCGGCCCTTCTCGGTGGACGCCGTGATGCCCGCGGCGAACAGGGTCTGGCCGGACTCCAGGATCTTCTGGGCCTCCTCGACCGCGGCGAGGACCGCGACCTTCTCCTTCTGGAGGCGGGACTCCTTCGTCAGGCGCGGGACGGCCTTCTCGACGGACTGGAGGTCGGCGAGGATCAGCTCGGTGTTGATCGTCTCGATGTCGTCCTTCGGCGAGACCTTGCCGTCGACGTGGACGACGTTCTCGTCCTTGAAGGCCCGGATGACCTGGCAGATCGCGTCGGACTCGCGGATGTTCGCGAGGAACTTGTTGCCCAGGCCCTCGCCCTCCGAAGCACCCCGGACGATGCCGGCGATGTCGACGAAGTCCACCGTCGCCGGGAGGAGCCGCTGGGAGTTGAAGATCTCCGCGAGCTTGTTCAGGCGCGGGTCCGGGACGCCGACCACGCCGACGTTCGGCTCGATGGTGGCGAACGGGTAGTTGGCCGCCAGCACGTCGTTCTTGGTCAGGGCGTTGAACAGGGTCGACTTGCCGACATTCGGCAGACCGACGATTCCGATCGTGAGCGACACTTTGGCGACTTCCTGGAGTGAGGAGGGGGTCAGGGGCGTCCGGGTCCGGCCCGGCTGTTCGGGCCGGTCCCGAAGTGGACCGATTCTCCAGTTTACGGGCCGGGCCGCCGGGCCCGAACAGTGCTGCTTTCGGCCGTGTGACATCGAACGCATCCCCAAGGTCGGCCAAAGCGCGTGTCCAACGCCTGATTCCCCGCCCCCCGCGACCTACGTTGTGCGGGTGGAGCAGCACAGGACAGGTCCCCCGCAGCGCCGGCAGCCCTCGCAGGCCGCGCCCGCCCCGCCCGCGCCGGGGGGTTCCCCCGGTGAGAGTTCCGCCGTGTACCGGGTGCGGGTGCGCAGTGTGCCGCCCGTGGTCCTCGCGCTGCGGCGGTTCCCCAATCCCCGGCTCACCGGGATCGGGGCCGGGCTGTTCGCCGCGCTCACCATGTTCGTGCTCGCCTGCGTCGACCGGCTGCTGTTCGACAGCTCGGAGCTCGTGTACGGGCTGCTCTTCCTGCCCGTCAGCGCTCTCACCGCCCTCTGGGTCCGCCCCGCCGACCTGGTAACCGCGCCGATCAGCGTGCCCATCGCCTTCGCCGTCGGGGTGTTCCCGATCTCCGGGGGGTCCGAGGGCTTCGGCGGGCAGATCATGGGCCTGGTCACCGCCCTCGCCGTGCACGCCGGCTGGCTGTACGGCGGGACGCTGGTCGCGGGCCTCATCGCCTCCGTACGCAAGGTGCGGCAGATGCGGGCCCGGCGGCGGTACGTGCTGGCCCGGGGGCCCCAGGGGCGTAGCGCCGCCGCTCCTGAGCGGGCGCCCCGGGCTTCCGCCGCCGCGAAGCCCGTACGGGCCGGGGCGGGTGCGGCAGGCGCGGCTGCGCGCCGCCCCCAGCGGCCCTGAGTCCCGCCCGCCCGGGCTCGGCCCCGTGAGCCGAGCCCCGCCTGGCTCGTTCAGCTTCTGCCCCGCCCCGTGAGCCGAGCCCGTCGGCTCGGTCAGCTCCCGCCCTGCCCCGTGCCCGCCGCCGCCATCGCCGCTCCCACGATGCCCGCGTTGTTCTGGAGCTGGGCCGGGAGCATCTCGGCCCGGACCTTCTCGATCAGCGGCAGGAACTTCTCCGCCTTGCGGCTGACACCGCCGCCGATGATGAACAGCTCGGGCGAGAAGAGCATCTCCACGTGCAGCAGGTACTTCTGGACCCGGTGCGCCCAGTGCTGCCAGCTGAGGTCCTCGTCCTCCTTGACCTTCGTGGAGGCGTGCTTCTCCGCGTCGTGGCCGTGCAGCTCCAGGTGGCCCAGCTCGGTGTTGGGGACGAGCCGGCCGTCGGTGAAGACCGCGCTGCCGATGCCCGTGCCGAACGTCAGCATGATGACCGTGCCCGCGCGGCCCTTGCCCGCGCCGAAGGTCATCTCGGCGACCCCGGCCGCGTCCGCGTCGTTCAGGATGGTGACGGGCTGACCGATCCGTTCGCCCAGCAGCGTGCGGGCGTCCGTGTCGATCCAGCCCTTGTCGACATTGGCCGCGGTACGGGTGACCCCGTCCGTGACGACCCCCGGGAACGTGATGCCGACGGGGCCCGACCAGTCGAAGTGGCCGACGACCTCGGCCACGCAATCGGCCACGCCCTTGGGCGTGGCCGGATGCGGTGTCAGTACTTTGTGGCGCTCCTGCGCCAGGTCTCCGCGGTCCAGGTCCACGGGAGCACCCTTGATCCCGGAACCGCCGATGTCCACACCGAAGATCTCCATGGAGCCCACGGTACGGGCAGGCCGCGCCCCTTGCGCGGTTACTCGGCGGAAAGGGCGGCGGCCTCGGCGCGCAGGTCGCGGCGGAGCTCCTTGGGGAGCGAGAAGGTGATCGACTCGTCGGCCGTCTTCACCGTCTCCACGTCCGCGTAACCCCGCTCGCCGAGCCATTCCAGGACCCCGTCGACCAGGACGTCGGGGACGGAGGCGCCCGAGGTCAGGCCGACCGTGGTCACGCCCTCCAGCCAGGCCTCGTCGATCTCGCTCGCGAAGTCGACCAGGTGGGCGGCGGGCGCTCCGGCGTCCAGGGCGACCTCGACCATGCGGATGGAGTTCGAGGAGTTCTTGGACCCGACCACGATGACCAGCTCGGCGTCCTCGGCGAGCTTCTTCACCGCGATCTGGCGGTTCTGCGTGGCATAGCAGATGTCGTCGCTGGGCGGCGAGAGGAGGTTGGGGAACTTCTCCTTGATGGCGTCGACCGTTTCCATCGTCTCGTCGACGGACAGGGTGGTCTGGGAGAGCCAGACGACCTTCGACTCGTCGCGGACCTCGATGTTCGCGACGTCCTCGGGGCCGTCGACCAGGGTGATGTGGTCGGGGGCCTCGCCGGAGGTGCCGATGACCTCCTCATGACCCTCATGGCCGATCAGGAGGATGTCGTAGTCCTCCTTGGCGTACCGGACGGCTTCCTTGTGGACCTTGGTGACCAGCGGGCAGGTCGCGTCGATGGTGGCGAGCTTGCGCTCGGCGGCTTCCGCGTGGACGGTGGGCGCGACTCCGTGCGCGGAGAACATCACGATGGAGCCCTCGGGGACCTCCGCGGTGACGTCCACGAAGATCGCACCCTTCTTCTCCAGGGTCTGCACGACGTACTTGTTGTGCACGATCTCGTGGCGGACGTAGATCGGGGCCCCGTACTGCTCCAGGGCCTTCTCGACGGCGATCACGGCACGGTCCACGCCCGCGCAGTAGCCACGGGGTGCGGCGAGCAGGACACGGCGGGCAGGCGTTGCAGTCATGCGTCCCATCGTAAGGCCGTGCCGAACAGGCGCGAGGACGGCCGGATCGGGAGACTGATCGCGGTGCGCGTGCGGTGAAAGACGGACGGTGACGGAGGGGCGATGGCGTCGGTGTCGGAGAGCGGTCCGGGCAGGGGTTCCGGTGGCGGTTCGGGGAGCAGCACGGAGCAGGGCAGGCTGCGGCGGACGCTGGGGTTCCGGGATCTGGTCGTCTACGGGCTCCTCTTCATCGCCCCGATGGCCCCCGTCGGCGTGTTCGGCACGCTCGACGCGAAGTCCGACGGCGCGGTCGCGCTCGTCTATGTGGTGGCAACGGTCGTCATGGCGTTCACCGCCTTCAGTTACGCCCAGATGGTGCGGGTCGCCCCCTTCGCCGGTTCGGTCTTCACGTATGCCCGCAAAGGGCTCGGGGAAGGGCCCGGGTTCATCGCGGGGTGGATGGCGATGCTGGACTACCTGCTGATCCCGGCCGTCGCCTACCTCTTCTCCGGGATCGCGATGAACGCCCTGGTCCCGGAGGTGTCGCGGTGGGTGTGGACCGCGATCGCCGTCCTGATCACCACGCTGCTCAATCTGTGGGGCGTACGGGCGGCCGCCCGGGTCGGTTTCGCGGTGCTGGCCATGGAGATCGTGGTGCTGCTGGTCTTCGTCGTCTCGGCCGTGGTCGTCCTCGTGCGGGACGGGGCGCAGCGCGGTTGGCTGACACCGCTGACGGGGGACACCGGGTTCTCCATGACGGCGGTGCTGGGGGCCGTGTCGATCGCCGTGCTCTCCTATCTGGGCTTCGACGCCATCGCCTCGTTCGCCGAGGAGGTGACGGGCGGTTCACAGAAGGTGGCGCGGGCGGTGCTGTTCTGCCTGGTGCTGGCCGGCGTCCTGTTCGTCGCGCAGTCGTACCTGGCGGCGCTGCTGGAGCCGGTGAGCTCGGCGGAGCTTGCTGCGAACCCTGCGGCGCAGGGGTCGGCGTTCTACGACGCGGTGGACGCCTCGGTGGGGACCTGGCTGCACGATCTGGTGGCGGTCAGCAAGGCGATCGGCGCCGCGTTCGCCGCGCTGGCGGGGCAGGCCGCCGCCGGACGGCTCGTCTTCGCGATGGCCCGGGAACGGCGGCTGCCGCCGTTCCTCGCGAAGGTCGACCCGAAGTCGGGCGTGCCGCGGGTGGCGATCCTGTGCGCGGCGGTCGTGACGCTGGTGGCCGCGGTGTGGGCCGCCCGGCGGGACGACGGCCTCGATCATCTGGTGTCCGTCGTGGACATCGGGGCCCTGACGGCGTTCATCCTGCTGCACGCGTCGGTCGTGGGCTGGTTCGCCGTACGCCGCATGGCAGGGCCTCCGGTGTGGTGGCGCCACGTCCTGGTCCCGGTGGTCGGCGCGGGGGCGCTGGTCGCGGTCATCGTGGAGGCGACGACGTCCTCCCAGTTGGTGGGCCTCTGCTGGCTCGGGGTGGGGCTCGTGGTGCTGGCGGTGCAGGGGACGGGCCGCCGGGGCGGGGGTGTGGAGGGGTGAGTTCCCGGGGTCCGTGGTGCGTGCTGCGTGCTGCGTGCTGCGTGCTGCGTGCTGCGGAGGGTGAGTTCCCCGGGGTTCGTCGTGCTGAGGGCGCGCGCGGTAGGCGGGTCCGGTACGGCGCGGTCCTCCGCGCGGGGCGGGGGTCCTGTCGGTGGCTGCCGATACGCTCGCCCGTATGGCTCTCAACACGTCCGCGGAAGCGCCGCTGCCCGTCGGTGAGGTCTCCCGGCTCATCGGCGGGTGGATCGACCGGCTCGGTGCCATCTGGGTGGAGGGGCAGATCACCCAGCTGTCGCGGCGGCCGGGGGCCGGGGTCGTCTTCCTGACGCTGCGCGATCCGTCCCACGACGTCTCGGTGAGCGTGACCTGTTTCCGGCAGGTCTTCGACAGGATCGCCGACGTGGTGACGGAGGGCGCGCGCGTCGTCGTGCTGGCCAAGCCCGAGTGGTACGCGCCCCGGGGGCAGCTGTCGCTGCGGGCGACGGACATACGGCCGGTCGGGATCGGCGAGCTGCTCGTACGGCTGGAGCAGCTCAAGAAGTCGCTCGCCGCCGAGGGGCTGTTCGCCCTGGACCGCAAGAAACCGCTGCCCTTCCTCCCGCAGCTCATCGGGCTGGTCTGCGGGCGTGCCTCCGCCGCCGAGCGCGATGTCCTGGAGAACGCCCGCCGCCGCTGGCCCGCCGTGCGCTTCGAGGTCCGCAACACCGCCGTGCAGGGGGTGAACGCGGTCGCCCAGGTGGTGCGGGCGGTCGAGGAGTTGGACGCGCTCGACGAGGTCGACGTGATCGTGGTGGCCCGGGGCGGCGGCAGCGTCGAGGATCTGCTGCCCTTCTCCGACGAGCAGCTGATCCGGACCGTGGCCGCCTGCCGTACGCCGGTGGTCTCCGCGATCGGCCACGAGCCCGACTCACCACTGCTGGACCTGGTCGCCGATCTGCGTGCCTCCACACCGACGGACGCGGCCAAGAAGGTCGTCCCCGACGTGGGCGAGGAGCTGGAGCGGGTGCAGCAGTTGCGGGACCGGGCGCTGCGGACCGTACGGGGGCTGCTGGACCGTGAGGAGCGGGGGCTCGCGCACGCGCTGGGCCGCCCCGCGATGGAGCGGCCGCAGCGGTTGGTGGACGAGCGCGAGGCCGAGGTGGACGCGCTCCTCGGGCGCAGCCGCCGGGTGCTGGGCCACCTGCTGGACCGGGCCGACTCGGAGCTGTCGCACACGCTCGCCCGGGTCGTCTCGCTGTCGCCCGCCGCGACCCTGGAGCGGGGGTACGCGGTGCTCCAGCGGCCCGACGGCCATGTGGTGCGCTCTCCCGACGAGGCCGGCGGGCCCGGAGAGCCGCTGCGGGCGCGGGTGTCGGAGGGCGAGTTCACGGTGCGGGTGGACGGGGACGGATGAGGCCGGGGCGCGGGACCGGGGGGGCCGGACGGGCGCATCACACGGGCGTGCGGCGCCCGCAATGTCATAGCAGCTCACATCTAGGGTGGATCACATGACGGACGACGGTACGGCGGTGGCTGCCGCCACGGGCACGCTCGGGTACGAGCAGGCGCGGGACGAGCTGATCGAGGTCGTGCGCCGGCTGGAGGCGGGCGGCACGACGCTGGAGGAGTCGCTGGCCCTGTGGGAGCGGGGCGAGGAGCTGGCGAAGGTCTGCCGGCACTGGCTGGAGGGCGCCCGCGCCCGGCTGGACGCGGCCCTGGCCCGTCCGCAGGACGCCGACGAGGGCTGAGGACGAGGGCGGAGACCGGCGAGCGGACCAGCAAGCCCGCCGGGGCCCTGTCGTCGACGGCGGCCGGCGCCCCGTTCCCGTACGACCGGGAGCCCTCACACGGGACAGATACAGTGTGCAATGGATCACTCACGGTCAGTTTTAGTTGAAAGTTAACCTATCCCTGGCGTACCTTCGGGACCTGTCCCCACCGCGTTCGTTCGGAAGGCTTGCACCACATGTCCCTCGTTCTCGACCCCGCCGCCCAGGACCTCCTCTTCCGCGAGGCACGCACCGCCAACACCTTCACCGACGAGCCGGTGACCGACGAGCAGGTCCAGGCGATCTACGACCTGGTCAAGTTCGGCCCGACCGCCTTCAACCAGTCGCCGCTGCGCGTCGTCCTGGTCCGCTCCGCCGAGGGTCGCGAGCGTCTGGTGCAGCACATGGCCGAGGGCAACCGCCCGAAGACCGCCACGGCCCCGCTGGTCGCGATCCTGGCCGCCGACAACGAGTTCCACGAGGAGCTCCCGGCGCTGCTCCCGCACTTCCCGCAGGCCAAGGACATGTTCTTCGCGGAGCGCCCGGTCCGCGAGTCGGCCGCCGGCCTCAACGCCGCGCTGCAGGCCGCCTACTTCATCATCGGCGTCCGCGCCGCCGGCCTGGCCGCCGGCCCGATGACCGGCTACGACGCCGCGGGGATCCAGAAGGAGTTCCTGGACGACGACCACGCCCCGCTGATGGTCGTCAACATCGGCAAGCCGGGCGAGGACGCCTGGTTCCCGCGCAGCCCGCGCCTCTCCTTCGACGAGGTCGTCACGACCGTCTGAGCCGAGACCGTACGGCCGGGCCCGTAAGTCCGTGAGCCCGTACAGCTCCAGCTCATGCCGAGGGCCCCGGAACACCAGGTGTTCCGGGGCCCCTTCGCGCAGGCGGGTCCGCCGGTCTCGCGCAGGCGGGTCCGCCGGTGCGGGTCGCGGGTCAGGAAGCCGGCTTCGCGGGCGGCGGCGTCGTCTTCAGTGCGGCGGCCATCTCGACCAGGCTCGCCTTCGGCGCCGAGCCGGTCACCACCGTGGTGTGACCCTTCTCCGGCAGGACGAGCGCGTTGTACTTCGCACCCTCCCAGTACTGCCACTCCCGGCCCGCCACCGTCTCGGTCCGGCCGGTGTCCTTCGCCTTCTGGCTGACGTCGGGGACGTACGTGCCCGCGGCGGCGGTGGACTGCTCGACCGCGACGTACCTGCGGTCCGGGTCGAGGAAGCCCAGGTGCCAGGCGTCGCCCGCGGCGTCGTCATAGCTGACGGAGGTCGCCTTCCACTTCTCCGGCAGGCCCTCCGGCGCGGCCACCGGGTAGGGGGCGGCCGTACGCACCGTCGCCAGCTCCACGGTGAAGTCGACGGCCTTGATCGGATCGGCGTGCTCGTCCTTCGGGATGAAGAGGTAGATGACGCCCGCGCAGGCGGCGATCACCAAGGTCGACAGGATCATGTCCCGGACTGTCTGCTTGCCTCGCTTGCTTGCCACGGGATCCATGGTGGCACGCGGCCTGACACGCCCGGCCGCAGGGTGCTGGTCACGGCCGCGAGGCCGGGCGCTCATGCGTGACCCGCCCTGCTCATTTTATCGACCTACCGATAGAGTCACAGCACCCTCATATCCGGTCGTCGCCGTACAGAAAGGTGCGCTCCGATGTCCGAGCATCATCTGCCGTCCCAACTGGAGGTCTCCCCGGAGGCCCCCGACCGCAACCTGGCCCTGGAATTGGTCCGGGTCACCGAGGCCGCCGCCATGGCAGCCGGGCGCTGGGTGGGCCGCGGCGACAAGATCGGCGCCGACGGCGCCGCCGTGAAGGCCATGCGGACCCTCGTCTCGACCGTCTCGATGAACGGCGTCGTCGTCATCGGCGAGGGCGAGAAGGACGAGGCCCCCATGCTGTTCAACGGCGAACGGGTCGGCGACGGCACCGGCGCCGAGGTCGACATCGCGGTCGACCCGATCGACGGCACCACGCTCAACGCCAAGGGCATGCCGAACGCCATCGCGGTGCTGGCCGCGGCCGACCGCGGCGCGATGTTCGACCCGTCCGCGGTCTTCTACATGGACAAGCTGGTCACGGGGCCCGAGGCGGCGGACTTCGTCGACATCAACGCGCCCGTGTCGGTGAACATCCGGCGCGTGGCACGGGCGAAGAACTCCACGCCCGAGGACGTCACCGTCGTCATCCTCGACCGCCCCCGGCACGAGGGCATCGTCAAGGAGATCCGGGAGACCGGCGCGCGGATCAAGTTCATCTCCGACGGCGATGTCGCGGGCTCGATCATGGCGGCCCGCGAGGGCACCGGCGTCGACCTGCTGATGGGCATCGGCGGGACGCCCGAGGGCATCATCTCGGCGTGCGCCATAAAGTGCCTCGGCGGCGTCATCCAGGGCAAGCTCTGGCCCAAGGACGAGGCGGAGCGGCAGCGGGCGCTGGACGCGGGCCACGATCTGGACCGGGTGCTGTCGACCGACGACCTGGTCAGCGGCGACAACGTGTTCTTCGTGGCGACGGGGATCACCGACGGTGAGCTGATGCGCGGTGTGCGGTACCGCGCGGAGACGGCGACCACCGAGTCGATCGTGATGCGTTCCAAGTCCGGCACCATCCGGACGATCTCCTCGACCCACCGGCTGTCGAAGCTGCGCGCCTACAGCGCCATCGACTTCGACCGTGCGAAGTAGCCGGTAGTCCGGGACGAAGGTACGAAAGAAGCGGAGGGGAGGGGGTGCGGGAGCGAACGGCCGCTCCCGCACCCCCTCCCGCAGACACGGGTACGTTCAGCCCGCCGCGGCTATGTGCTCGGCCGTCGACGCGGCCGTGAGCTCGATGTCCCGCCGTCGTCGCCGGGCCAGCGCCACCCGGCGCTCGGCCGCGGTGAGCCCGCCCCACACCCCGTACGGCTCGGGCTGCATCAGTGCGTGCTCCCGGCACTCCACCATGACCGGACACCGGGCGCAGACCCGCTTGGCGGCCTCCTCGCGGGCCAGCCGGGCGGCGGTCGGTTCCTTCGACGGGGCGAAGAACAGGCCCGCCTCGTCACGGCGGCAGGCCGCCTCGGAATGCCAGGGGCCCGCATCGTCCTCCCGAGCGGGGGTCCGCTGGGCCGGAACGGCGGCGACCTGCAGAGGCTGATGCGGCGGTTGCAGCACGGTCTACTCCTGACGACGGCTACGGCTTCGCGAGCGAGAGTCGATGCAGCACTCCCTACCCGCTGTGCGTACGCCTATGCACTGAGTGGCACCGGCACGCGACGCACCGCAATGCGCCCCTGCGGCATTCTGGCCGATTACCGATTACCGGAGGCCGTCCGCCCTGCCGTATTCCCTGGCCGATTCAGTGGCCGAGATGTTTGCGCAGCCGCTGCTGAAGGTCCGCGACGAACTTGCCCCGCTTCGGCCTGGCTTCCACGGTCCCGAACACGGAATAGCCGTTCACCACGACGACCGGCGCTTCCTGGTCCGGAGATTCGAGTGTCCGCACTTCGAAGGTGCCGAAGACACCCGTGCCGTTGCCGCGCAGGGAAATGTTCTCCGGCACCCTGATGTCGACACTGCCGAAGATGGACGTCGCATTGATGACGGTGAAGCGTTGGCCGAAAAGCGCTTCGGTCAGATCGATCTCCACGCTGCCGAAGAGCGCGAAGGCGTTCGTCCGGCCGCCGACCCGCCAACGGCCCTTGCGGGTGGCGCTGCTGAAGACCGCGACCAGGTTCTCCGCGGGACCGTTCGGGGCTTCGGGGCCGTAGACGTACGGCTGCGCGTCCGGACGCGGGGCGGCGGTGGAGCCGGAGGATGCGGGCAGGTCCCGGACCAGCGGCTGGAGTTCGCCGACGGTCTTGGCCCGGTAGACCAGGTCGATCCGCTCCGCGTGCTCGTCCGCCGTCAGACGGCCCTCTGCCATCGCCTCCCGCAGGACGTCCGCGATCCGGTCACGGTCGGCGTCGGAGGCGCGGATGCCATCGGCGTCCAGGACTTCGGCGGGCGGCGGGACGGCCGGCGCGACAGGCTGCTGGGGCTGCTTCTCTAGGTCCACCGAACCAGCGTACCCAAACGCGATAGATCGCGACTACCCCTCCCACCGGCGCGCCCCGGCACCCGGGCCCCCGTTTCCGCGCGAACGTCCAGGTGAGCCTTACCTCACAGCGTCCTCCGGACGGAGGAGCTCTACCCTGGTGGATGCGCTGCCCGAGGGAGGTCAGCCGCTGTCGCCGAGTGAGGAAATGGCCGTCATGGCAGAGTTTGCGTACTCCGATCTGCTCCCCCTGGGGGAGGACACCACGCCGTACCGTCTGGTGACCGCCGAGGGTGTCTCCACCTTCGAGGCCGACGGCCGTACGTTCCTCAAGGTCGCCCCGGAGGCGCTGCGTACGCTGGCCGCCGAGGCGATGCACGACATCTCGCACTATCTGCGCCCGGCCCACCTGGCGCAGCTGCGGCGGATCGTCGACGACCCGGAGGCGTCCTCCAACGACAAGTTCGTGGCGCTGGACCTCCTGAAGAACGCGAACATCGCCGCCGCGGGCGTCCTGCCGATGTGCCAGGACACCGGTACGGCGATCGTCATGGGCAAGCGCGGGCAGAACGTGCTGACCGAGGGCGGTGACGAGGAGGCCCTGTCGCACGGGATCTACGACGCGTACACCAAGCTGAACCTGCGCTACTCGCAGATGGCCCCGCTGACCATGTGGGACGAGAAGAACACCGGCTCCAACCTCCCGGCCCAGATCGAGCTGTACGCCACCGACGGTGGCGCGTACAAGTTCCTCTTCATGGCGAAGGGCGGCGGCTCGGCCAACAAGTCGTTCCTCTACCAGGAGACGAAGGCCGTCCTGAACGAGGCCTCCATGATGAAGTTCCTGGAGGAGAAGATCCGCTCGCTGGGGACCGCGGCCTGTCCGCCGTACCACCTGGCGATCGTGGTCGGCGGCACGTCGGCGGAGTTCGCGCTGAAGACCGCCAAGTACGCCTCCGCGCACTACCTGGACGAGCTGCCCGCCGAGGGCTCCCCCACCGGGCACGGCTTCCGGGACAAGGAGCTGGAGGAGAAGGTCTTCGAGCTGACGCAGCGGATCGGGATCGGCGCCCAGTTCGGCGGCAAGTACTTCTGCCACGACGTGCGCGTGGTGCGGCTGCCCCGGCACGGCGCCTCGCTGCCCGTCGCCATCGCCGTGTCCTGCTCGGCGGACCGCCAGGCCACCGCGAAGATCACCGCCGAGGGCGTCTTCCTGGAGCAGCTGGAGAAGGACCCGGCGCGCTTCCTGCCCGACACCACCGACGAGCACCTCGACGAGGCCGGCGGGGACGTCGTGGAGATCGACCTCAACCGGCCGATGGACGAGGTGCTGGCCGAGCTGACGAAGTACCCGGTCAAGACCCGGCTCTCGCTGACCGGACCGCTGGTCGTGGCCCGTGACATCGCGCACGCCAAGATCAAGGAGCGGCTGGACGCGGGCGAGGAGATGCCGCAGTACCTCAAGGACCACCCGGTGTACTACGCGGGCCCGGCGAAGACGCCCGAGGGGTACGCCTCCGGTTCCTTCGGGCCGACGACGGCCGGCCGCATGGACTCCTACGTGGAGCAGTTCCAGGCGGCGGGCGGCTCGAAGGTGATGCTCGCCAAGGGCAACCGCAGCAAGCAGGTCACCGACGCCTGCGACGCGCACGGCGGCTTCTACCTCGGCTCGATCGGCGGCCCGGCGGCCCGGCTCGCCCAGGACTGCATCAAGAAGGTCGAGGTCGTCGAGTACGAGGAGCTCGGCATGGAGGCGGTCTGGCGCATCGAGGTCGAGGACTTCCCCGCGTTCATCGTCGTCGACGACAAGGGCAACGACTTCTTCACCGAGCCCGCCCCGGCTCCGACGTTCACCAGCATTCCGGTGCGGGGGCCGGGTCTCGGCTGACCTGCCCCGTAGACGTACGAGGGAGGGCCCGTCCGCGCGGACGGGCCCTCCCTCGCGTTCTCAGCCGTCCAGCAGGCCCGATGTCGCGACCAGGTATCCCAGCTGCGCCCGGCTGTTGCTGCCCAGCTGCTCGGAGACCTTGCGCATGTGCTCGGCGACGCTGCGGCGGCTCATGCCGATCCGGCGGGCGATGGAGGCGTCGGTCTCGCCGTTGACGACGGCTTGGAGGATGGCGCGCTGGAGGTCGGAGGTGACGACGGGGGTGCGCAGCGGTGCGCGTTCGGGGCGGACCGGGACCGCGCGGGACCACGCTTCGTCGAAGTGCCGGACCAGGAAGCGGACCAGGGACGGGTGCTGGACCCGCAGGGCGCTGTGCGGTTCGTCGGAGAACGGGACGAAGGCGAGGTCCTGGTCGAAGACGATGAACCGGTCCACGACCTCGGCCAGGGTCCTGATCTCGGCGCCCTCGGCGGTCACCTGCTCGATGTAGGCGAGCGTGGTGCGGTCCGAGCGGACGGTGTGCTGGTAGAGGGTGCGCTGCCGGATGCCGCGGCGCAGGTTGCCCAGATCGCGCGGGAGCGACTCCTCCAGGACGTGGGCCGGGCGTCCGCCGCCGGGGTGGGCGGTGCGGACCTCGGCGCGGCAGCCCCTGACCCCGGCGTCCAGGGCCTTGCTGATGACGGCCTCGCCGGAGAGCCGGGTGAGGGCGGGGCGTTCGTGCCGGTGCATCTCGGTGTAGAGGCCCTCGAAGGCGGCGAGGGTGGCGCGGGCGGAGCGCAGGGTGCGGCGCTGCTCGACGATCGCCTCCTCGATCGGGGCGAGGGCGGCGAACGAGGCGGTCTCCGGCGGTACGGGAACGAGGTGGCCGGGCGACTCCTGGTCGGCCACCATCAGGTGCAGGGACCGCAGGCAGCGGGGCGCCGCGCAGGCCGGGAGGCTGCCTTCCGTCAGCGCACGGCGATAGGCCGCGAGGGCCGCCTCGCAGGGTTGTTCCGGTATCGACCGGTCCGAGGGTGATTCACGGCAATCACATACCGGTGAGGGGGAATGATCGTCCTTCACAAGGATGCAGATTACCTTTGTGCAATCAGGAGTACTCCGCCCGGTACCCGTGCTCGACGAGTATGTCCGGGTGACATCTGGAATCGACGACGCGGACGGACCGAAGGTGAACGAGACCGACGGCGGCGACGGGAAGGACCGGGACACCGCGGTCTCCGAGCGCCGTTTTCGATTCCTCGTCGCCGGATACTCGGTGTCTTCCTACGGCACATTCCTGAATATGGTGGCGCTCAATCTCTTCGTCTACGAGACGACGGGCCGGGCGCTGGCCATGGGGCTGTTCATGGCGGTGCGGCTCGCCTCCGGATTCGTCGCCGGTCTGGTCGTGGGCGGTCTGCTCGCCCGTTTCAGCGCGAAAAGCGTCATGCTGTGGGCGAATGTCGGCCAGGGCGGCGTGATGCTGGTGCTCATCCTTGCGCCGGAGAGCCTGGTGACCGAGGCGCTGATGGCCGTCTCGGTGGTGATCGGGGCGTGCGGGACGCTGTTCATGGTGGCGTTGCGCAGTTCGATCCCGGAGATGGTCGGGGAGGACCGCAGGGCCTGGGCGAACTCCCTGTCGATCACCGGCCGTTCGCTGGCCATGGTGGCGGGGTTCGCGTCGGCGGGTGTGGTGGTGTCCCTCGTCGGGTACACCGCCGCCTTCCTGCTCGACATGGCGACGTTCGTGGTCTGCGCGGTGACGGTGGCCCTGCTGCCGATCGCGGGCGGCAAGGGGGCGGGCATCGCCCAGGAAGCCGCCGGGGCCGGGAAGCCCGCCGGCGCGGCGGACAAGGCTGCGGACAGGGGCGTAAGGCGGTGGCGGCCCGTGGCCTTCCTCGCGCTCGCCGCCGCACCCGGTCTGGGCCTGATGGTGGCCCTGCGCGGGGTCGACGCGTTCGGTTCCTCGTCCCACAACGCGGCGCTGCCGGTCTACTCCACCTCGCTGGACGCGTCGAACCCCGCGGTGTTCGTCAGTGCGTTCTGGTGCGTGTGGGCGCTCGGCAACATCGGGGCCCAGCAGGTGATCCAGCGGTACGCGCAGCGCACCGGACGCTCCGTGGGGGCGCTCGGATTCGGCTACGGCACGGTGGTGATGTCGGCGGCGTTCATCGCGGCGTTCGCCGGGTTCCCACTGGCCGTGACAGCGGTGATCGCGCTGATCGCGGGGGCCGCGGACGGTCTCACCGAGGTCTCGTACACCTCACATCTCCAGACACTTCCGGCCACGTTGCGCGGTCACGCCTTCGGTCTTTCGGCCACGTTCGAGAACCTCGGTTTCGGCGTCGGCATGATCCTGGTGGCGGCGGCCCTCGACCGGTTCTCCCCGCTGGCCGTGGTGGGCTGGTCCCACGGCGCCGCCATCGTCGTCGCCGTGGTGTTCCTGCTGAGGGTGGCAGCGCTGCGGCGCGCGGAGCGTACGGGGCGAACGGGGCGTGCGGGGCTGCGAAAGGAAGAAGCCGTTGAGGGACGACCGGATCGCGGTGATCGGGACGGCGCTGAGGTTTCCCGGGGCTGACACCCCCGAGGCGTACTGGCGCGACATCCGGACGGGCACCAGCCGTGTACGCCGTTTCACCCGGGCCGAGTTCGCCGCGGCCGGGGTCCCGGCGGCGGAGTACGAGCGGCCGGGGTTCGGCGGGGCGAGCGCCCTCCTGTCGGATGTGGACGGCTTCGACGCCGCGTTCTTCGGGATGGGCGGGCGGGAGGCGGAGCTCACCGATCCGCAGCAGCGGCTGTTCCTGGAGTGCTGCTTCCACGCCCTGGAGGACGGGGGTTACGCGGGCGGCGAGAACGGGTACGCGGGCAGCGACGGCGGCTCCGTACGGATCGGGGTGTACGGCAGCTCCGGCTACCGCCTGTACTCGCTGCACAGCTATCTGGCGGCGAACCTGGCGGCGGAGGCCGGCTCGGGCGACTGGATGACCGCCAAGCAGGTCCAGGTCGGCAACTACACCGACTTCACCGCCACCCGGGCCGCCTTCCGGCTCGGCCTGACCGGGCCCGCGCTCACCGTGTCGACGGCCTGTTCCAGCGCCCTGGTCTCGGTGCACCTGGCCTGCCAGGCACTGCGCGCCGGGGACGCGGACCTGATGCTGGTGGGCTCCGCCGCCCTGCATCTGCCGCAGGTCACCGGCCAGGCCCCGGTGAAGGGCTCCACCCTCTCCCCCACCGGCACCGTCCGGGCGTTCGACGCGGACGCGGACGGCACGGTCGGGGGGAACGGGGCCGCCGCCGTCCTCCTCAAGCCGTTGGAGCGGGCGCTGGCCGACGGCGACACCGTGCACGCGGTGATCCTGGGCTCGGCGGTCACCAACGACGGTGCGGACAAGACCACCAACGACGGCTCCGGCAGAGGGGGGTTCGCCGCTCCCGGGGTCTCCGGGCAGCGTGACGCGGTGCTCGGGGCGCTGAGCGCGGCGGGCGTGGACGCGGCCTCGATCGGCTATGTGGAGGCGCACGGCACGGGCACGCTGAAGGGCGACCCGATCGAGTTCGCCGCCCTGACCGAGGCGTTCCGCGCGCACACCGACCGGACCGGCTTCTGCGCCCTCGGCTCGACCAAGCCCGCCATCGGCCATCTGGACAGCGCGGCGGGGCTCGCGGGGCTGGTCAAGGCCGTCGAGGTGCTGCGGCACGGGGTGGTCCCGCCGCTGGTGAACTTCTCCCGGCCCAACCCGGCGCTGGCGTTGGACGACAGCCCGTTCCTGCTGCCGGTACGGGAGCGGGCCTGGCCGCTGGCGGGGGTACGGCGAGCGGGTGTGCACTCCATCGGCATGGGCGGTACGAACGCGCATGTGGTCCTGGAACAGGCGCCGGAGGCCGTGAGCCCGACGGCCGCGGAGGTCCCCGTGCCCGTTCCCGCCCTGCTGCCGCTCTCGGCCGCCGACGGGGCGGCGCTGCGGGCGTCCGCCGCCGCGCTGCGGGGCCGCCTGGCGGGTGCGGAGCCCCCCTCCCCCGCCGACCTGCTGACCACGACCGCACTCGGGCGGCGGCTCCTGCCGCACCGGCTGGTCGTCACGGCCGCGGACCCGGTGGCCGGTCTCGACGCGTTCCTGTCCGGGGCGCCGGCGGGCGAGGCGTACACGACCGGGGTCGTGGGCGAAGCGCGGCGGCCCGCGTTCCTGTTCAGCGGCCAGGGCGGCGGACATCCGGGCATGGGCGCGGAACTCGCCGCGCGCTTCCCGGTGGTGGCCGAGGTGCTGGACACCTGTGCCCGGGTGTACGCGGAGGAGACCGGGAGGGACGACTTCCTGGACCGGATCGTCGCCGGGCGGGGCCCCGGGCGCTGGGACACCGCCTTCGCGCAGCCCGCCCTGTTCGCCCTCCAGATCGCCCAGGCGAGGCTGTGGGCGCGGCTCGGGATCGCCCCGGTGCGCGTCGCCGGGCACAGCGTCGGCGCGTACGCGGCGCTGTGCGTGGCCGGGGCGCTGGACACCGAGGACGCGATGCGGCTGGTGTGCGGGCGCGGGCGGCTGATGCAGGAGCGGGCGGCCCCGGGCGCGATGGTCTCCGCGTTCGTCCCCCGGCCCCGGGTACGGGAGCTGCTGGCCGCCGTCCCCGGGCTGGAGCTCGCCGTGGTCAACGGTGGGGCCCACCATGTGCTCGGCGGGCCTCCGGAGGCGGTGGACGCGGCACGTGCCCTGCTGGCGGCGCGGGGTGAGGCGTACGAGGTGCTGGCGGTGGACCGGGCGTTCCACACGGCGCTGCTCGACCCGGCGCTGGAGGAGTTCCGGGTGCTGGCCGACAAGGCGGAACTGCTCCCGCTGCACACGGAGTTCGTCGACGGCATCGACGGCACGGTCCGGCCCGCCGGGTGGCGCCCGGACGCCGCGTACCTGGTCGCGCAGGCCCGCCGCACGGCCGACTTCGCCGCCGTCCTGGACCGGCTGGCCGGGTCGCCTGAGGACGGTTCGCCGCTGGCCGGCTCCCCGCTGCTGCTGGAGCTGGGCCCGTCGGCCGTGCTGACGGGGATGGTCCGCCGGTCGCTGCCGGACGCCGTCTGCGTGCCGACGCGGCAGTGGGAGCGGGCGGTGGCCGCGCTGCACTGCGCCGGGGCCGGGGTGGACTGGGCCGCGCTGCTCGACGGCTGCGGCGGCCGGCGCGTCCGGCTGCCCACGTACCCCTTCCAGCGCCGCTCCCACTGGAGGGGCCCGGCCCCGTACACACCCCCGGCGTCCCTCACACCACGCACACCACGCACACCGCTCTCGGAGGACCGCATGACCGAACAGGCCGTACTGGACAGGGTGCTGGAGCTGACCGCGCGCCATCTCGGACACCGTCCCGACGAGGTGGCCGCCGACCGCACGTTCGTCGGCCTCGGCGCGGACTCGCTCCAGCTCATCGGGATGGTGCGGCAGCTGGAGGCCGAGTTCGGCACGGAGATCAGCATGCGGGAGATCCTGGAGGAGGCGGGCACGCCACGGCTGACGGCCGCGCTGATAGCCGGGCGGAGGGCTCCCGGGATATCCGTGTCCGTGGAGCCGACGCCCGCCGACGCGCCCGCGCCCGCCGCCCATGTGCCCGCGCCCGTCGCTGCCGGGCTCGCGTCCGCGCCCGCCTCCGCCTCTGCCTTTGACGAGCCCGTATACGCCACCCGGGCCGAGGTCGCCGCGCTCTCCGAGCAGATACGTCAACTGGCCGAGACCCAGGCCGTGATGCTCACCCAGCTCTCCGATGCCGTCGCGCTGCTGACCGCCCGCACCGGGACGGACACGCGATGAGCGCGACGACGCGTACGTCCGCCGACGCCGTGGCCCGAGCGGCAGAGCTGTCCCGCGGGCTCACCGACCAGCTCGCGGCGGCCCGAGGCCAGGCCCAGGCGGACGAGCCGGAGCCCGCCGCCGGGGAGACCGCGCACGGCCCCCGTCTCGTCGTCGACGCGGCGGGCGGGATGGCCGGGGCGGGGGCCGACGAGGCCCAGCGGTCCCACACCGCTGCCCTGATCCGCAGGTTCACCGAACGGACCCGCACCTCCAAGGAGCTGGCCCAGCAGCACCGTTCGGTGCTCGCCGACAGCCGGGCCGTCGTGGGGTTCCGGGACGCCACCAAGGAGATGCTCTACCCGATCGCGGCCCGCTCGGCGCACGGCTCCCGGCTCACCGACGTGGACGGCAACGCGTACACCGACATCACCATGGGCTTCGGTGCGCTGCTCCTCGGCCATGAGGCGGAGCCCGTCACCGAGGCCGTGCGCCGCCACCTCGCCGACGGTCTGCGCTTCGGCCCCCGGTCCCCCGACACCGGGGAGGCCGCCGCCCTGCTCGCCTCGCTGACCGGCATGGAGCGGGTCGCCTTCGCCTCGTCCGGTACGGAGGCGAACTCGGCGGCGATCCGGCTGGCGCGCGCCGCGACCGGGCGCGACAAGGTCGTCATGTTCCGGGGCTCGTACCACGGGCACATCGACTCCGTCCTCGGCCGCCCCGGCGGCCCCGGTCAGCACGCCGTGCCCGTGTCACGGGGCATCCCGGACAGCGCGGTGGCGGAGCTGATCGTGCTGGAGTACGGGAGCGAGGAGGCGCTGGAGACGATCGACGCCCTCGGCGACACGATCGCCGCCGTGCTCGTCGAGCCCGTGCAGTGCCGCAACCCTGCCCTGCGACCGGTGGAGTTCGTGCGCTCGCTCCGCGAACTCACCGCGCGCCGGGGCATCGTGCTGCTCTTCGACGAGATGCTGACCGGGCTGCGCCCCCACCCGCGTGGCGCCCAGGAGCACTTCGGGGTGGTGCCGGACCTCGCCACGTACGGCAAGGCGCTCGGGGCAGGCTTCCCGATCGGCGCGGTGGCCGGGCGGGCGGACCTGCTCGACGGGGTGGACGGCGGGTTCTGGCGGTACGGGGAGCCCGGCGGGCCCTCGCGCGAGACCACGTTCATCGGCGGCACGTACATGCAGCACCCGCTGTCGATGGCGGCGGCCCGCGCGGTGCTCACCCACCTCACCGAGCGGGGGCCCGGGCTCCATAGCGGTCTGAACGCCCGCACGCAGGCGCTCGCCGACCGGCTCAACGCCTTCTTCCACGACGAGGAGTTCCCGCTGGAGCTGGCCCACTTCGGGTCGATGTTCCGGTTCAGGCACCGCGCCGACCTGGAGTTGCTCTACCACCACCTCCAACTGCGCGGCGTGTACGTATGGGAGTGGCGCAGCTTCTACCTCTCCACCGCCCACACGGAGGAGGACGTGAGGCGGGTCGCGGAGGCGGTGGAGGGTTCGTTGCGGGAGCTGCGCGACGGGGGGTTCTTCCCCCGGTCCGCCGGGTCCGCCCGCCCGGCCGCCGTGCCGCGTGCCGAAGTCCCGCGCCCGGCACCCGACTTCGGCCTCTACTTCTTCGGCGACTACCCGGAGACCGCCGATCCCGGCACCGGCGCCGGCGCGGGAACCGGCACCCCGGAGGCGTACGACACCGTCTTCGAGACCGCGCGCTTCGCCGACGAGCACGGCTTCTCCTCGCTCTGGCTGCCCGAGCGGCACTTCGACTCCTTCGGCGGGATCTTCCCGAACCCCGCCGTGCTCGCCTCCGCCGTGGCCCGGGAGACCGAGCGCATCCGGATCAACGCCGGATCGGTCGTCCTGCCGCTGCACGATCCGGTGCGGGTCGCCGAGGAGTGGTCGGTGGCCGACAACCTCTCCGGCGGCCGGGTCGGCATCGGCTGCGCCACCGGCTGGCACGCCCGGGACTTCGCGCTGCACCCGGACCGGTTCGCGGACCGGCGGCGGATCGCCTTCGACCACCTCGACGAGGTGCGCCGGCTGTGGCGCGGGGAGGCGGTGCGGCGGCGCACCGGCGAGGGCACGGACACGGAGATCAGGATCCGCCCGCGCCCGGTGCAGGAGGAGCCGCCGTTCTTCCTGGCCACCTCCGGTCAGCGCGCCTCGTACGAGGAGGCGGCCCGGCGCGGCCTCGGGGTCGTCACCAACCTGATGAGCCAGACCGTGGACGAGCTGGCCGCGAACATCGCGCACTACCGGCGTACGCGAGCGGCGTGCGGGCTCGACCCGGCGGCCGGCCGGGTGACGGTGCTGGTGCACACGTATCTCGGCGACGACCACACCACCGCCCGGGCCGAGGCGCTGGAGCCGATGATGCGGTATCTGCGGTCCTCGCTGCTGATGCGCTCGGCGGCCACGGCGGCGGGGCAGCGGCGTGAGGACGTGGCGGCGGCCGGCGAGGAGGACCTGGACTACCTGTTCCGCCGGGCCTACGACCGCTACTGCGACCAGCGGGCCCTGATCGGTACGCCTACGAGCGTCGCCCCGCTCGTCGACGCGCTGCACGGGGCCGGGGTGGACGAGATCGCCGCGCTGGTCGACTTCGGGATGGACCGGGAGCGGCTGCGGTCGGGGCTGGAGCGCCTGGACCTGCTGCGCCGCCGGACACAGGAGCGGGACGCCGGAGAGCGGGACCGCGGGGCTCAGGACGCCCGGGAACGGGACCGGCGGGCTCAGGACAGCCGGGAGCAGGACAGCCGGGAGCAGGACGTCCGGGAGCAGGACACCCGGGCTCAGGCCACCCAGGAGCGCGACGCCCGGGAACGGGACCGCCGGAGTCAGGAGACCGTCGCGCCCGCCACCTCGGCGCAGCGGCGGCTGTGGCTGGCCGCGCAGTTGATGGAGAACCCGGCGGCGTACAACGAGACCCAGGCCGTACGGCTGCGCGGACCGCTGGACGTGGCGGCGCTGCGGGCGGCGGTCGACGGGCTGGTCGAGCGGCACGCCGGGCTGCGGACGGTGTTCCGGGGCGAGCAGGAGGCCGGTGTCGTCCAGGTCGTCCGGGAAGGGCTCCGGATCCCGTTGACGGTCACCGACGCCGGAGGACGGGACCCCGAGCGGGCGATCGCGGCGCTGCTGTCCGAGGAGAGCGGCCGGGCCTACGACCTGGCCGGGGGGCCTCTGTTCACGCCCCGGCTGCTCCGACTGGCCGATGACGATCACGTCCTGGCCCTCGGCATGCACCACATCATCACGGACGCGCACTCGGCCGCGCTGATCGCCGACGACCTCCGGGAGCTGTACACGGCGGCCCGCGCCGGACGCCCGCCGGTCTTCGGGCGTCCCGCCGGGACGACCGTCGGGGCCCCCGAGCCCGCGTGCGACGCGGCCGACCTGGACTGGTGGCGCGAGCTGCTGGGCGGGGGTCCGCCGGTGCTGACGCTGCCGACCGACCGGCCGCGCGGCCGCCGGGTGGCGGGGCGCGGCGGGGCGGTCGCCCGGACCGTGGACCCGGAGCGGACGGCGGGGCTGCGGGAGTGGAGCGGGCAGCAGGGTGTGACCCTGTTCGCCACGCTGTGCACGGCCTGGCAGCTGGTGCTGCGCAGGCGGTCGGGGCAGGACGCGTTCCTGCTGGGCACCACCTTCGGGCGGCGGCGGCCGGAGACCGCGGACGCGGTCGGCTTCCATGTGGCGCTGCTGCCGTTGCCGCTGTCCGCCACGGACGCGACCCCGTCGGCGGAGGCCGTACGGGCCACCGGCCGGGCCCTGTTCGCGGCGGACGAGCACAGCGGGGTGGACCTGGACGCACTGCTGGCCGCCGTCCATCCGGACCCGGGGAACCCACGCCCGCTGGTGACGGTTTCGGTCGATCTGGACCGCGCGGCGCTGGCCGGAATCGAGCTGCCCGGGCTGCGGGCGCAGGAGGTGGCGGCCGGGACGGAGTCGGCGCCGCTGGAGCTGGCGCTGATGGCCACCCACGGCCGGGACGGCAGCCTGCGGCTACGGCTGCGTTACGACGCGGACCTGTTCGACGCGGCGACGGCGGAGGGCTATCTCGCGGAGCTGGACGAGCAGGTGGACGCGTTGACGGCCCCGCGGGTGGACGCGCCGACTGCCACGCAGGTGGACGCGTCGCCTGCCCCGCGGGTGGGCACGTCGACGGACCCGGGTGCGGATCGGCGGGTCGCGGCGGCCCCCGGCACCGCCGCGCTCCTGCGCGAGGTCTGGCAGTCCGTCCTCGACCTGCGCGACGTCCACGCCGACGACAACTTCTTCGACCTGGGCGGCAACTCGATCGCCGCGATCCGCCTCGTGAACCGGGTCCGGGACACGCTCGGCGTCGACTACCCGCTGGCGGACTTCTTCGCCGACGCCACCCTGCGGGCCATGACCGGGCAACTGTCGGGCGGCGGCCCCACGACGAAGGAGGACGCGGTCGCCCCCGCCGTCGTCGTCGACCGCGCCCCCGTCAGCGACCAGCAGGCCCGGATGATCGCCGGGCACCACGCCATGCCCGACCCCGCCGTGTGGAACGTGCCGACGCGGATCACGTTCACCGGGGCGCTGGATCCGGCGGCCCTGCGGTCCGCCGTGTCCGAGGTGATCGCCCGGCACGACGCGCTGCGGACCCGGTTCGTCCAGGAGGACGCGCCGGAGGGGCCCTGGTGGCAGGAGGTGCTGGCGGCGGGGCCGGTGGCGTTGCCGGTGGAGGATCTGACCGGGCTGCCGGACGGTGAGCGGCGGCCCCGGGCGGACGCCCTGTGCCGGGCGGACGCGGCGGCCCCCTTCGAGCTGGGGCGGTCACTGCGGCCCCGGGTGCGGCTGCTGCGGGTCGAGGAGGACCGCTGGGAGCTGATGTTCGTCCTGCACCACGTCTGCGCCGACGGCTGGTCGCTGTCCGTGCTGCTCGCGGAGATCGCGGCGCTGTACACGGCGGCCGCGGCGGGCGTCCCGCACGGGCTGCCCGATCCGGCGATGCAGGCGCCCGGGTACGCCCGGTGGCAGCGGGAGCACCACGATCCCGGCGCCGAGGCGGATCGGGCCGCTTTCTGCGCCCGCTACCTGGACGGGGTGCCGTCCGCCGTCCCCGTACCGACGGACCGGCCGCGTCCGCAGAAGCTGAGCGGGCACGGGGACACGGTGCGCGGGGTCGCCCCGGGTGCGGTGCGGGCGGCGGTGGAGGAGCTGGCGGCCGGCCGGCGCACCACCCCGTTCGCGGTCGCGGCGGCGGCTCTCGGGGTGTTCCTGACCCGTCTTTCGGGGGAGCCGGACACCTTGTTGAGCGTGCCGTACGCCAACCGCGAGGGCACCGCTTCGGAGTCGCTCGTGGCGATGACGTCCACCGCGGTGATGGTTCGCGTGCGACTGGATTCAGCCAATCTCGACGAGACCTGCGCGGAGCTCGCGGTCCGTACGGGCGTGGGTGCGCTCGGCGCCATGGCGCACGTGCTGCCCACCGCGCGCATCATGCAGGCGATGCGGGACGCGGGTGCTGTCAGCGTCCCCGACCGGGTGCCGCACGTCCTGGCGTTCCAGAACTCCGTCGACACGGACATCGAGATCCCCGGGCTGCGGGTCGAGGTGGCCGATCTGGCACCACCGCTTTCCCGCAGCGAACTGTGCTTCGGGCTTGCGCCGCGCCGGGACCCCGCGAAGGGTTATCGAACGTTCCTGGAATTCTCCACCGACCTGTGGGACCACACGACCGCCCACGACCTTCTCTCGTCGTACACCGACCTGCTCGCGGAGTTCTGCGCCCGGCCCGACCGGCCGGTGCGGGAGCTTCTCGGAGGGCGCCCCTCCCAGGGGCCCTCGGGCCAAGGCTCCGGGGGTTCCGCCGGGGGCGCCAGCGCCGGGCCCGACCAGCCCGGCGGACCGTCACCCTCCCAGTCACTGCCGAACACCGGAAAGGCGGACGCCGAATGACTCCGGCCCCCCACCGCAGCCACACCGACGACCTGCTCTCCTTCATCGCCGCCAGCCCCTCCCCATACCACGTGGTGGCCAGTGCGGCCCAGCGTCTGGAGAAGGCCGGGTTCCGCGAACTGCGCGGCACGGACGACTGGACGGGCGCGACCGGCGGCTGCTTCGTCAGCCGGGCCGGTGCGCTGATCGCCTGGTACGTCCCCGAGGGCGCGCCCGCCCACACCCCGTTCCGGATCGTCGGCACCCACACCGACTCCCCGAACCTGCGGATCAAACCGGCACCGGACAGCGGGACTTCGGGCTGGCGGCAGATCGGGGTGGAGATCTACGGCGGGGTCCCGCTGAACACCTGGCTCGACCGGGACCTGGGCATCTCCGGCCGGCTCGCCCTGCGCGACCCCGGCTCCGTCCCGCGCAGCCGGCTCGTGCAGATCGACGAACCCCTGCTGCGGGTACCTCAGTTGGCCATTCACCTGGACCGTTCGGTGAACGAGGGGGTGGCACTGGACCGGCAGCGGCACATCGCGCCGATCTGGGCGCTGGGCGACCCGCAGGAGGGCGAGCTGCTGCGCCGGGTCGCGGCGGCCGCCGGGGAGGACCCGGCGGACGTGCTGGGCTGGGACCTGATGCTGCACGACATCCAGCCGCCCGGATACCTGGGCGTGGAGCGGGAGTTCGTGGTGGCGCCGCGGCTGGACAACCAGGTCTCGGTGCACGCCGGGGTGACCGCGCTGGTGGACGCGGCGACGGGCGCCACGCAGCCCTCCTTCGTACCGGTGCTGGCCGCCTTCGACCACGAGGAGGTCGGCAGCGGTTCCGAGACGGGTGCGCAGAGCCCGCTGCTGGAGCGGGTCCTGTCGCGGTCCGTGTCCGCGCGCGGCGGCAGCGACGAGGACTGGTCGCGGGCGCTGGCGGGCGCGTTCTGCGTCTCCGCCGACATGGCGCACGCGGTGCACCCCAACTACGCGGAGCGGCACGACCCCGACCACCGTCCGCTCCCCAACGGCGGCCCGACGGTCAAGGTGAACGTCAACCAGCGGTACGCCACCGACTCCACCGGCATCGCGGTGTTCACGGCGGCGGCCGAGCGGGCCGGGGCCCCCTGGCAGCCGTTCGTCTCCAACAACGCGATGCCCTGCGGTACGTCGATCGGCCCGCTCACGGCGGCCCGTCTCGGCGTCACCACGGTGGACGTCGGGGTGCCGGGCCTGTCGATGCACTCGGCGCGCGAGCTGTGCGGGGTGCGCGACCCGGGCCATCTCGCCGCCATCCTCACCACGATCATGGTCGGGGACTGACAGGCGCTCCCGGGCTTCACCGACCAGCACGGGATCCGGAAGAACAGACAGAGAACAGGAACGACCGTGGCCGACGAAGAGACCGTCCTCATCTGCCTGCCCTTCGCCGGGGCGGGCCCCTCCTTCTTCACGCCCTGGCAGAAACTGGCGCCGGAGGGTCTGCGGATCCTCCCGGTGTCCCTGCCGGGCCGCGAGAAGCGGTTCCCGGAGCCCGCCCACACCTCGGCGGCCCCGGCCGTCGACGACGCCTACGGGCAGGTGACGGCGGCTCTCGGCGGACAGGACGGGGGCGGCGGCGGCCCGGTCGTGCTGTTCGGGCACAGCATGGGCGCGGTGCTCGCGTACGAACTGGCGCACCGGATCGAGCGGTCGGGCGGAGCGATCCGGCTGGACGCGCTCGTCGTCAGCGGCGCGCCCGGTCCGTGGACGCCGCGCACGGACCGGGCGGACGGGCTGCCGGACGAGGAGTTCGCCGCCCGGGTCGGGGCGTTCGCCGGGTACGACCATCCGGCGCTGGCGAACCCGGAGATGCGGGAGCTGCTGCTGCCGGCGCTCCGGGCGGACGTCCGGCTCCACGAGACGTACGTCCCTTCGACGGACCGGCCGTTGGGCGTGCCCGTCATATCCGTCCGGGGGCGGGAGGACACCCTGGTCGGGGCGGCTGAGGCGGCCGAGTGGGGCCGGGCGACGACAAAGAAGCTGACGGTGGCCGAGCCGGCCGGCGGGCACATGTACCTCACCGAGCGGCCGGGTGAGCTGCTGGAGCTGGTGGCCGGCGAGCTGCGTGCGGCGAGGGGCCGGTGACGGTCGGGAGCGCCGCCCCCGCGGCCGGCGGCGGGGGACGGCTCGCCGGGCGGACGGCGCTGATCACGGGGGCGGCGCGCGGTCTCGGCCGGGCCTGTGCGCTGGCCTTCGCCCGTGAGGGGGCGGACCTGCTGCTGCTGGACGTGGCGGGCGAGCTGCCCGGGGTGCCGTATCCGCTCGGTTCGTCCTCGCAGCTCGCGCACACCGGGCGGCTCTGCCGCGAGGCCGGGTCCGCCGTGCTCACCCGGCAGGCCGACGTCCGGGATCTGGCGGCGCTGGAGTCGGCGGCGGAGGCGGCCGAGGAGCGCTTCGGGCGGATCGACGTACTGGTCAACAACGCGGGGATCGCCGCCCCTTCGGGCCGCCCGGCGCACGAGATCACCGAGGCCGAATGGCAGTTGATGATCGATGTGGATCTGGGCGGTGCGTGGCGGGCGATCCGTGCGGTGGGCGGCCGGATGGCCGCTCAGGGGTCCGGTTCGATCGTCAACATCGCCTCGACGGCGGGCCTGGTGGGCTACCGGCACTTCGCGGGGTACGTCGCGGCCAAGCACGGTCTGGTCGGCCTGACGAAGGCGGTGGCCCTGGACTACGCGCCCCGCAAGGTCCGGGTCAACGCGGTGTGCCCGGGCTCGGTGCGGGACGACGAGGCGATGGAGGGCCGGATGCTGGCGGAGATCGCCCGCTCGCTGGAGGTGCCGGTCGCCGGGCACGAGACGGCCTTCGTCCGGGACCAGCCGATGAACGCGCTGGTGGAACCGGGGGATGTGGCGGACGCGGTGCTCTGGCTGGCCTCGGACGAGTCCCGGCAGGTGACCGGAAGCGTGGTCACCGTGGACGGCGGCTTCACCGCCCGCTGACAGCCGTACTACCCGTATCCCCTCCGTGGACGAGGAGTTGTGCACGTGCCGCCTGCCCATCACGCCCTGACGGTCCGCCTGCCGCCGGCCGCCACCGGCACCGCCCTCGCCGCCGCCCTCACGGCGGCGGCGGAGCTGTGGTGGCCCGGGGAGCGCCTCCCCCGGCTGTGGACGGAGACCGTGGCCGCACCGGCCGGATCCGACGCCGCCGCCCGGCGGCGCGAGGCCGAGGCCCGCCGACCGGTCGCCCCCGGCCACCGGCTGCGCGCGGTGCTGCTGCGGTACGCGGACGGGGCCGGAGCGGACCTCGGCCCCGACCTCGTCCTGACCGCCGACGGAGCCGCGCTGGACGCCCGCTCGTTGCGGACCGTCGCCCGGGTGCTGCGGGGCGAACTGCCCCCGGACGCGGTGACACCGCACGACGGACCTCTCCCCCTGAGCCCGCGCCTGGACGGGGAGACCCGGCTCCACGCCTCGGCGCTCGCGGTCACCGTCGGGCGGCACACAGGTGCGGCCTGGGTGCGCGTCGCCGTCCCCGTACCGGCCCGGGACCGGCCGCCGTACGCACTGGGGGCGCTCGACGGGTACGCGGTGTTCGCGGCGGACCTGTCGCCCGGCCGCACGGTCGCGGACCTGCTCGCCACCGAGCCGCTCACCCCGGCCGAGGGCGACGAGGGCGGTGTCGTCACGCTGTCGGACGACCCGGACACCATGTCGGTACCGGACCGTCACGTGGGGCGCGTAAGGCAGCAGTTGCTGGATCTCCCGCCCAACACCCCGCTCTCGGCGCTGGATCCCCTGAGCGCGTCGGAGTCGGTGGAACAACTGACGCTGGGGGTCACGCCGAAGGCCCCGGCCCCGGGCGTCACGCCGAAGGCACCGGCCCCGCTCCGCATCGACGAGGCCTTCGCCGCCCAGGCCGCCGCCCGCCCGGACGCCCCCGCGCTCACCGCCGGTCCCACCACCCTCTCGTACGCCGAACTGGACACCCGGGCAGAGGAGTTGGCCGACGGGCTGTACGCCCACGGCGTCCGCCCCGGTGACCTCGTCGGGCTCTGTCTGCCCCGCTCGGCCGACCTGGTGGCGGCGATGCTCGGCATCCTGAAGGCGGACGCGGTCCACGTACCGCTGGATCCGGAGCATCCGGCGGACCGGCGGGAGCGCATCGCGCGGGACGCGGGGGTCCGGCTTACCGTCGAGGACCCGGCCGTCCTCACCGGCCACCCGCCCCGCCCCGCCGCTGAACGGCAGGGGGCCGGGGCCCCGGCGTACGTCATCCACACCTCGGGCTCGACCGGCCGCCCCAAGGGGGTCCTCGTGCCGCACGCCAATGTCACGGCCCTGGTCGACGCCGTCCGCGACGACTTCGGCCTCTGTCCCGACGACACCTGGACCTGCTTCCACTCGGCGGCGTTCGACTTCTCGGTGTGGGAGATCTGGGGCGCGCTGCTCACGGGCGGGCGGCTGGTGGTCGTGGACCACTGGACCACGCGCTCACCGCGGGACTTCCACGCCCTGCTGGTACGGGAGCGGGTGAGCGTGCTGAGCCAGACCCCGTCGGCGTTCACCCAGCTCGCGGCGGCCGACCGGGCCGCGCACGTCGCGCCGGCCCCCCGGCTGGTGGTGCTGGGCGGCGAACCCCTGGACGCCCGCACGCTGCTGGACTGGTTCGACCGGCACCCGGAGGACCGCTGCCGGCTGGTCAACATGTACGGGATCACCGAGACCACCGTCCACGTCACGGCGGCCACGGTGACCCGCCGTGAGGCGCTCACCGGATCCCGGTCGGTGGGGCGGGCCCTGCCCGGCTGGTCGGTCCGGGTACTGGATCCGCACGGGCGGCCGGTGCCGCCGGGTGCGCCCGGGGAGATCCACGTGGGCGGGGCGGGTGTGGCGCTCGGCTATCTGAACCGGCCCGCCCTGACCGCCGAGCGCTTCGTCCCGGATGTCCTGGACCCGGCGGGCCGGCTCTACCGCAGCGGCGACCTGGGGCGGCTGCTGGCCGACGGGAGCCTGGAGCACCTGGGCCGGATCGACGACCAGGTGAAGGTGCGGGGCTTCCGGATCGAGCCGGGCGAGATCCGGCACGTGCTGCTGGAGGACCCGGCGGTGTCGGCGGCGGCCGTCACCGTGACCGGCGGCGAGGGCGGGGACGCGGCGGCCGTGCGGATCGACGCCTATGTGGTCCCGGCCCCAGGGGCGGGCGAGGACCCCGGCCCCGTACGGGAGCGGGCGGCTCGGCTGCTTCCCCCGCACATGGTGCCCGCGACGGTGACCGTGCTGCCGGCCCTCCCCCTCACCGCGAACGGCAAGCTGGACCCGGCCCGGCTGCCCACGCCCGGAACCCGCCGGGCCCCTGCCGCGGCGCCCCGCGCGACCGCCCCCGCCACCGTCCTCGCCGGCATCTGGCAGGAGGTGCTCGGCGTCGAGGCGGTCGGCCCGGACGACGATTTCTGGGACCTGGGCGGCAATTCGCTGTACGCGATCCGGATCGGCACGCTCGCCCGGGAGCGCGGGCTGCCCGGCGTGCCGCTGCGCCAGCTGTATCTGACGCCGACGCTGGGGGCCCTGTCCGAGGCGCTGGCCCAGGAGGCATGACGAGGGGGCGGCCGCACCACGGCGACCGCCCCCTGTCAGTCCCTGATGACTGCCGCGATTACACGAAGCGCTGCTTCGCGCTGCCGTCACACGTCTGGAGCCTGAGCGGGTCCTTGGCCCCCGCCAGCGTCAGACACAGGCCGGTCGCGGCGGCCGGGCGGAGGGTGCCCGCCTGCTGGACGAACTTCTGGTTGGCCGCGCCCGAGCAGTCCCACACCACGAGCGCGGCGCCGGCGTTGTACTCGGCGCCCGGCACGTCCAGACAACGGTCGTGGCTCAGCGCGGTGCGGGCCGTCCGCGTACCGGCGTCGTACCACCAGTTCTGGTTGCGCCCGCCGTGGCAGTCCCAGCCGCCGATCGCGGTGCCGTTACGGGTGACCGAGGCGGGCACGTCCACGCAGGAGCCGGTCGCCTCGTTCTTCAGCGGCGCGAACAGGTCGTCCCAGGCCGCTCCCGTCAGGACCGGGTTACCGGTGCTCGCCGGGTCGGCACAGCTCGCCTCGCGCAGCCCGGAGCCGTACAGCTGGGTGAGGCAGGACGCGAAGGCCCGGTGGCCGGCCGCGTTGGGGTGGAAGGACTGCCGGACGGAGTTCTCGTCCGGCAGGCCCGGCTTGCTCAGGTCGATGTAGAGGCCGCGGGCCCAGGGGCTCTCGGTGCAGACCTCGCGACCGTGGAAGAGCCGGGAGTTGTCGAGGTAGGAGGCCCCCGTGGCGGCCGCGGCCTTGCGCATGCCGACCTGGAAGGCGGGTACGGCGGTGTTGCGGCCCCAGACGGTGTCGGAGTCGTAGCCGAGTCCGCCGCAGATCAGCTTGCCGGGGAACTTCGGGTTGTCGCGGAAGTCCGGGCCGATCGGGCTCGGGTAGCCCATCAGGACGAGCTTGTAGTCGCTGTTCGCGTACCCGGCGTCCGTCATGACGGTGCGCAGGTCGCGGACGGTCTGCTCGACCTTGGGGACCAGTGCGTCCACCCGGGCCTGCCAGCCGCCCGCGTACTTCGGCTCGCAGGGGCCCTGGAGGCTGATGTAGCGGACCACGCAGTCGGTCATGACCGGGCCGAACTGGAGGTCGTCGTTGGCCCCGGCGACCAGGACGATCATCTTGATCCGGGTGTTGCGGGCCTTGATCGCGAGGCTGTCGCTCTGCACGAGCTCGTCGGCGTACTGCTTGTTTCCGCCGATTCTGATGTTCCCGGTATAGGCGCCGGAGCACGAGACGTTGTACGTGACGTCCGCCGCGATGCCCGTGCGGTGGATGGCGGCGTCCGGTGAGCGGTGGCACCAGTTGTCCGGCCCGTTGGTGCCGGGGTCGTAGGTGCCGACGCCCTCGCCGGAGATCTCGCTGTCGCCGAGCGAGATCAGCCCGGTCTTGCGGTCGCCGAGCGGCCGCTCGGCGGGGCTCCCGTACAGCTGGGTGGCCTCGGCGGCCCGGACGGCTTCCAGCGCGGGCGGGAGAGGGGTGGATGCGATAGAGCTGGTACCCGACTCCGTCGCGCCCGCGGGTCCGGCGGCGGCCATACCGCCGACGGCCGCCGCGAGAGCGACGGTGGCGGCGACCGTAGAGCGGAGCCGGCGAAGGCTTCGGAGCCCTCGAAGTCTGGTGCTGGTGCGCCTCATTGCGCCTCCCGGTAAGTGGTTACCTCCGGTATTTACTGGCCGGTAGGCGACTTGGGAATACGTAGAACAAGACACGTGCTCATCTTTTTCAGGAGGTTTAAACACCATGGACGACACGTCAGGTGACAGGTCGGGCGACCACGGGTTCCGGATCGAGCACGACTCGATGGGTGAGGTGCGGGTTCCCGCGGACGCCAAGTGGCGCGCCCAGACCCAGCGGGCCGTGGAGAACTTCCCCGTCTCCGGGCAGCGTCTGGAGCGGGCGCACATCGAGGCGCTGGCCCGGATCAAGGGTGCGGCCGCCAAGGTCAACGCCGAGCTGAAGGTACTGGATCCGGACATCTCCGCCGCGATCCAGGAGGCCGCCGCGGAGGTCGCGTCGGGCCGCTGGGACGAGCACTTCCCGGTCGACGTGTTCCAGACGGGTTCGGGCACCTCGTCCAACATGAACACCAACGAGGTGATCGCCACCCTCGCCACCGAGCGCCTCGGCCGCGAGGTCCACCCCAACGACCACGTGAACGCCTCCCAGTCGTCCAACGACGTCTTCCCGTCCTCCATCCACATCGCGGCCACCGCCGCCGTCACCGCCGATCTGATCCCCGCCCTTGACCACCTGGCGGAATCCCTGGGGCGGAAATCGGCCGAATTCGCGGAGGTCGTGAAGTCCGGCCGTACGCATCTGATGGACGCCACCCCGGTCACCCTCGGCCAGGAGTTCGGCGGCTACGCGGCCCAGATCCGCTACGGCGTGGAGCGGTTGCGCGCCTCGCTGCCCCGGCTCGCCGAACTGCCCCTGGGCGGTACGGCGGTGGGCACCGGCATCAACACCCCGCCCGGCTTCTCCGCGGCCGTGATCGCGGAGGTGGCGGACGCCACCGGGCTGCCGCTCACCGAGGCCCGCGACCACTTCGAGGCGCAGGGCGCGCGGGACGGGCTCGTGGAGACCTCGGGCCAACTGCGGACCATCGCCGTCTCGCTGACGAAGATCTGCAACGATCTGCGGTGGATGGCGTCGGGCCCGCGCACCGGTCTCGCCGAGATCGCACTGCCCGACCTCCAGCCCGGCTCGTCGATCATGCCGGGCAAGGTCAACCCGGTGATCCCCGAGGCGGTCCTGATGGTCGCGGCCCAGGTCACCGGCAACGACGCGACGGTCGCCACGGCCGGTGCGGCGGGCAACTTCGAGCTGAACGTGATGCTCCCGGTCATCGCGAAGAACCTGCTGGAGTCCGTACGGCTGCTCACCAGCGCCTCCCGGCTGCTCGCGGACCGTACGGTCGACGGCATCACCGCCGACGTGGAGCGGGCCCGCGCCTTCGCCGAGTCCTCGCCGTCCGTGGTGACCCCGCTCAACAAGTACATCGGCTACGAGGAGGCGGCGAAGGTCGCCAAGAAGTCGCTGAAGGACGGGACGACGATCCGCGAGACGGTCCTGGCCTCGGGCTACGTGGAGCGCGGCGACCTGACGACGGAGCAGCTGGAGGAGGCGCTGGACGTGCTGCGGATGACGCGTCCGTGAGGCGCGCAGGCGGCGTGCGGTGACATCCGGGTGACCTGAGTCGCAGCGGGCCGGTGGGAGCGCTCCGTAGGATCTCTCCATGACAGGTACGGGAGAGCACGCACGCTGGGCGCCGGGGGATCAGATCCTCTGGCGCTACCGCGACAACGGCCGGGCCCACCGGACGGCCGGCGCCCCGCCCGTGCACATCTGCCGTCCGGTGACCGTCGTCCAGGACACCGACGAGCTGCTCGCCGCCTGGATGGCGCCCGGCACCGAATGCGTCCGGCCGGTGCTGGCCGACGGCACCCAGGTGCACGCCGAGCCGCTGGCCACCCGCTACACCGCGCCGCGCACCACGGCCCGCTCGACCTGGTTCGGCTCCGGGGTGCTGAAGCTGGCCCGGCCCGGGGACCCGTGGTCGGTGTGGCTGTTCTGGGACCGCGGCTGGATGTTCCGCAACTGGTACGTGAATCTGGAGGAGCCCCGGACCCGGTGGTCCGGAGGGGTGGATTCCGAGGATCACTTTCTCGACATCTCCGTGAACCCCGACCGGAGCTGGAAATGGCTCGACGAGGACGAGTTCGCGCAGGCGCAGCATGTCGGTCTGATGGACCGGAGGACCGCGCGCCGGGTCCGGGAGGCGGGCCTCGCGGCGGTCGAGGTGATCACCGGGTGGGGGCCGCCGTTCCGGGACGGCTGGGAGCACTGGCGGCCCGATCCGCGGTGGCAGGTACCGCCGCTGCCGGATGACTGGGACCGCACCCCTGCCCGTATGCCGTCGTGAGACCCTGGAGAGCCCCTTCGGGCGGTCCGGTCGGCAGGTCCGGGCGCACGGAGGGCTGATCGCCGCAACCAGCGGGCACCACACCGGAACTGACCACAAGTCATCACCCCGGTCGTGCGGAGCGACGGGCCACGGACCCGGACGTTCCGCTCGGTCGCGGGATCCACTACGAGGGGGTGGAGACGTGCACGCTGTCCGCTGCCCGCTCGCCGCGTCCGCCGCCGGAGGGATCGCCTGTCGGCCATCTCCGCGGCGCTCGGTTTCGGCCCCTTCATCGGGGGCATCCGGTGACAGCCGTTGTTCTTCCCGCGCTTGCCGGGGCACAGTAGCGCCCCACGAGGTGACTGCCTCATACAACCGGCCCGGACGGACGGAATCCCACGCGTGACGGAGCATCCCACCTCCCACGAAGGCCGGCAGCCGCTGGCTGCCCGGCCGCAGGAGCGCACCCGGCCCCGGCAGCAGGACGCCGCGGCCGCTGCCGCGGCTGCCGCGGTACCGGCTCCGGCCGCCGCGCCGAACCCGGGTCCCGGAGCGGCCGCCGTCGCCGACGCGCAGGCGGCCACCCGCCGTGAGGGCGACCGGCTGCGCTTCGTCGGCGCGGCGACCCGGCGGATCGCCCGGGGCATAGACCTGGACGAGATCGTCCTCGGCCTGTGCCGGGCCAGCGTGCCGACGTTCTCCGACGCGATCCTGGTCTATCTGCGCGACCCGCTGCCGGTCGGCGACGAGCGCCCGGTGAGCCCGTTCGTGCTGCGGCTGCGGCGCAGCGACCGGCTGCGCGTCAGCGACGAGGAGGGCGGCGAGGCGGCGGTCGGTTCCGAGACGGAGCGGCTGCGGCCGCTGGTTCTGGACCCGCAGGCCGACCTGATGCCCGCCGCCGAGCTGTGCGAGGTACAGGCGGGCGGTGCGCTGGCCGAGGTGCTGCGCGGGGTGCGGCCGGTGTTCGGCGACTCCGCGGCGGCGCGGGCGGCCCTGCCGGAGCTGCTCGGCCCCGGCCGGTCCGTTCCCACCGGGCACCGGGCGATCCTCGCCCCGCTGCGCGGCCGGCGGCGGGTCATCGGGGCGGCGGTCTTCGTGCGCGGCACCGAGCGCACTCCGTTCGAGGCCAGTGATCTGCTGGTCGCGGCGCAGCTGGCGACGCACACCGCGCTCGGCATCGACAAGGCCGTGCTGTACGGGCGCGAGGCCTACATCGCCGACGAGCTGCAGCGCACGATGCTGCCCGACTCGCTCCCCCAGCCCACCGGCGTCCGGCTCGCCTCGCGCTATCTCCCGGCGGCCGAGACGGCCCGGGTCGGCGGCGACTGGTACGACGCGATCCCGCTGCCCGGCAGCCGGGTCGCGCTGGTCGTCGGCGACGTGATGGGCCACTCCATGACCTCGGCGGCGATCATGGGTCAGCTCCGGACGACGGCGCAGACCCTGGCGCAGCTCGATCTGCCGCCGCAGGAGGTGCTGCACCACCTGGACGAGCAGGCGCAGCGCCTGGGCAGCGACCGGATGGCGACCTGCCTGTACGCGGTGTACGACCCGGTCGCGCACCGGATCACCATCGCCAACGCCGGCCACCCGCCGCCCGTGCTGCTGCACCTGGGCGGGCGGGCCGAGGTGCTGCGGGTGCCGCCGGGCGCCCCGATCGGGGTGGGCGGCGTCGACTTCGAGGCCGTCGAGCTGGACGCGCCGGCCGGTGCCACGCTGCTCCTCTACACCGACGGTCTGGTGGAGTCGCGGCTGCGGGACGTGTGGACGGGCATCGAGCAGCTGCGGGAACGCCTCGCGGCGACCGCGCAGCTCACCGGCCAGGACCACGCGCCGCCGCTGGAAGCCCTGTGCGACGACGTGCTGGACATGCTCGGCCCGGGTGACCGGGACGACGACATCGCGCTGCTCGCCGCCCGCTTCGACGGGATCGCGCCGAGCGATGTGGCGTACTGGTCCTTGGAACCGGAGGACGCGGCCCCGGGCCGGGCCCGGAGGCTGGCCCGGCGGGCGCTGAGCCGCTGGGGTCTGGACGATCTGGCCGACGAGGTGGAGCTGCTGGTCAGCGAGGTCGTCACCAACGCCGTGCGCTATGCGGAGCGGCCGGTGACGCTGCGGCTGCTGCGGACCGACATCCTGCGCTGCGAGGTCGGCGACGACTCCCCGCAGCTGCCCCGGCAGCGCCGGGCACGGGACACGGACGAGGGCGGGCGCGGGCTGTTCCTGGTCAACCGGCTGGCCCGGCGCTGGGGCGCGACGCGCCTCTCGACGGGCAAGGTCGTCTGGTTCGAGATGGCGACCCGGGGGCAGTAGGCGCGCCGGTGCGGTCATGGGCGAGGGGCGGACCCGCACGGGTCCGCCCCTCACTCGTGCGCTCAGGCTCTCACTGTCCGAGCAGTCCGTCGCCGCCGGGCCGCTCGCCCGGCTGGCCGTCGCCCTCCCCGGGCTGCGGCGGTATCTCCGGGCTCGTGGGGGGCTGGGTGACGGGCGGGCTGCTGCTGGTGGGCGGGGCCGGCGTGGTCGGGGTCTCGCTGGGCGTCTCGCTCGCCGTCTCGGAGGGCGTGTCCGACGGGGTCGGGTCCTCGGACGGGGTGGGGTCCTCGGAGGGGGTGTCGGACGGCGTCGGCGGGGCGGGCACCTCGCCGCGCTCCACGTCCTGGAGGTCGAACGTCTTGTCGGACCCGCCGCCGAGGGCGCCGAGGGTGTAGTCGGCCCAGATCCTGGCCGGGAAGCCGCTGCCGCTGGCGCGGCCGGAGTTGGCCGTGCCGGTCAGGGAGACCTGCTTGCGGCCGCCGTCGCCCTCGCCGAAGAGGGCCACGACCGTGGCCAGTTCCGGGGTGTACCCGGCGAACCAGGCCGACTTGTTGTCCTCGGAGGTGCCGGTCTTGGCCGCCGCGTCGTAGGCGGGGCTGTTGGCCGCGCCCCCGGAACCAGCGTCGACGACCCCGGTGAGCCCCTTGGTCACGGTGTCGGCCGATGCGCGGCTGATGACCTGCTCCCGCTTGGGCTTCTCGGCGTTCACCGTGCGGTCGCGGTGCTCGGCGGACCGGAGGATGTGCGGGGTGACCTTCCGGCCGTGGTTGTCGAGCGTGGCGTACACGCCGGCCATGTCCCAGGTCGAGGCGTTCATGGTGCCGAGGGTGACGGCGGGGCGCTCGGGGAAGTTCTTGTCCGGTACGCCGAGGGCGAGCGCGGTCTCCTTCACGGCGGCGGGCGTCACGTCGACGATCATCTGCGCGAAGACGGAGTTGACCGAGCTGTTCAAGGCCTTCTGGACGGAGACCGGACCGTAACTGCGGTCGTCCTGGTTCTGCGGGGCGAACGGGGTGTCGCTGCCGACGACGGGCCGCTTGCTGGTGCCGTCGTAGATGGTGTTGAGCCCGATCAGGCTGCCGTCCTGCGTCTTCGACTCGTTCTCCAGGGCGGAAGCGAGCACCAGCGGCTTGAAGGTCGAGGCGGGCTGGTAGTCCTGGCGGGTGGCGTTGCTGATGTAGTGCTTGATGTAGTCCTCGCCGCCGTACAGGGCGACGACCTCGCCGGTCTTCGGGTCGACGGAGGTGGCGCCGGCCTGGACGGTGGCGTCGATCTTGTTGCCCTCGCGGTCGAGCTTGGACTCCAGCTGGTCGTCCACCGACTTCTCCAGCGCCTGCTGGCGCTTCTTGTCGACGGTGAGGGTGAAGGTCCATCCGCCTGCCTCGCGGTCCTCCCCGGTGACGCCCTGCTTGTCCAGCTCCTTGTTGGCGGCCTCGACGAGATAGCCCGCCTGGCCCTCCATGCCCGCGGCGGGCTTGGGCTTCTGCGGGTAGGCGAACTTCAGCTTCGCCCTCTCGGACTCGGTGAGCCAGTCCATCTCGACCATGTTGCGCAGGGTGTAGGCCCAGCGCTCCTTGACCAGGCGCTTTCCGGTGTCGGTGGCGGAGTTCCAGTCGTACTGGCTGGGCGCCTGGAGGAGGGAGGCGAGGTAGGCGCCCTGGGCGACGTCCAGGTCCTTGGCGTCGACGCCGTAGTAGGCCTGGGCGGCGGCCTGGATGCCGCTGGCGCCGCGTCCGTAGTAGGCGGTGTTGATGTACCCGGCGAGGATCTCGTCCTTGGACTTCTTCTGGTCGACCTTGAGCGAGATCACCAGCTCCTTGAGCTTGCGGCTCACGGTGGGGTCCTGCGTCAGGTAGAAGTTCTTCACGTACTGCTGGGTGATGGTCGAGCCACCCTGCTTGCCCTTGCCGCTGAGCGTGTTGAGGAGACCGCGGGTGGTGCCCTTCAGGTCGACGCCCTGGTCCTTGTAGAAGGTCTTGTTCTCGGCGGCGACGAAGGCGTGCTGGACGTTCTTCGGCACCTCGTCCAGGTCGACGATCTGGCGGTTGACGCCCTTGCCGGTCCGGGCGAGGACGGTGCCGTCGCTGTACTTGTAGACGTTGCTCTGCCGCTCCGCCATGGCGTTGGCGGCGGGGACGTCGACGTACAGGTAGAGCGCGCCGAAGGCGCCCATGCCCAGCAGGACGATCCCGAAGAACGTGCCCAGCAGCTTCTTCCACGTGAAGAGTCCGCGTATGCCGCCGCTCTTCGCGGCCCGGCGCGAATCCTGCGCCTGGGCTCGTCGCGCATCCGCTCGACCCATTGGTGTGTTGCTCCCGCTTCTCTGCTCGACCGGTTCGCTCGGTTTCCTCAGTTCGCTCAGACCTGCCAGCTAACACCGACGACAGGGACAAAAGACAAGCGATCCGGCCTTTTACGGACGTGAGAATCAGCACCCGCTCCCTAGGAACCGACTCCCCAGGGGTGGACAAGGTTGCGAGAATCGATAATGTGTAATCACATTGCTAGCGCGGTGAAAGCCGCTCCGAACGGGGGATCCCATGACCGCACAGCACCACGACCGCCGCCCGGACGCTCCGGAGGCGGATCTCTCCATCGATGCGCCCGACATGCCCGCACCGCAGGTCAGGGAGGTCACCGCGCACTCCATACCGGGTGGCGTCGGCCTGCTCCTGACGGTGCTCGGGGTGTTCGCGGGGGTCGGCCTCGCCATCGTCGGCGGGGTGATCGGGGCGGGTGGCAACAACGCGGTCGGCGTCCCGCTCCTCGTCTTCGGGGTGCTCCTCGTGATCACCTCGTTCTTCTGCATGAGCGGTGTGAAGATGGTCGCCCCGGGCGAGGCCCGGGTGATCCAGCTCTTCGGCCGGTACGTCGGCACCATCCGCTCCGACGGACTGCGCTGGATCAACCCGCTGACCTCCAGCCGGAAGATCTCCACCCGCGTCCGCAACCACGAGACCGCCGTCCTCAAGGTCAACGACGCCTACGGCAACCCGATCGAGCTGGCCGCGATCGTCGTGTGGAAGGTCGAGGACACCGCCCAGGCGCTCTTCGAGGTCGACGACTTCCTGGAGTTCGTCGCCACCCAGACCGAGGCGGCCGTGCGGCACATCGCCATCGAGTACCCGTACGACGCCCACGAGGAGGACGGCCTCTCGCTGCGCGGCAACGCGGAGGAGATCACCGAGAAGCTCGCCGTCGAGCTGACGGCCCGGGTGAGGGCCGCGGGCGTCCTGATCATCGAGTCGCGCTTCAGCCACCTCGCGTACGCCCCCGAGATCGCCTCCGCCATGCTCCAGCGCCAGCAGGCCGGCGCGGTCGTCGCCGCCCGCCAGCAGATCGTCGAGGGCGCGGTGGGCATGGTCGAGATGGCCCTGCACCGGATCGCCGAGCAGGACATCGTGGAGCTGGACTCCGAGCGGAAGGCCGCCATGGTCAGCAATCTGATGGTGGTGCTGTGCGGCGACCGCGCGGCCCAGCCGGTCCTCAACACGGGCTCCCTCTACCAGTGAGCGAACCGACGCCTCCCCGGCGGACACCGGCGTCCCGGCCGCAGCAGCGCAAGCAGATGCTGCTGCGGCTGGACCCCGCGGTGCACGACGCGCTCGCCCGCTGGGCCTCCGACGAACTGCGCAGCGCCAACGCGCAGATCGAGTTCCTGCTGCGGCGGGCGCTCGCGGAGGCGGGCCGGCTGCCGGGGGCGGCACGGCCGATCGCCCGCCGGGGCCGGCCCCCGAAACAACCGCCGAAGGAGCCGGAGCCCCCGCCCGGACCCGACGCCCTGGACAACCCGTAGCACCCCGGCCCCGGCCCGTCCCATGGGCCGGGGTCGCTTTCCGGACGCGTACACACAGCAGGTATACACAGCAGGTATACACACCGTGTAGAGTGCTGCTCATGTCTATCGGTCACACCCTCCTCGGGCTCCTGGAGTCCGGCCCCCGACACGGCTACGACCTGAAGCGGACCTTCGACGAGAAGTTCGGCCAGGACCGCCCGCTGCACTACGGCCAGGTCTATTCGACGATGTCCCGGCTCCTGAAGAACGGACTCGTCGAGGTCGACGGCGTCGAGAGCGAAGGAGGCCCCGAGCGTAAGCGGTATGCCATCACCGACGCCGGGATCACCGATGTCTCCCAGTGGCTGGCGCAGCCCGAGAAGCCGGAGCCCTACCTCCAGTCGACGCTCTACACCAAGGTCGTCCTCGCGCTCCTGACCGGTCGCAGCGCGGCCGAGCTGCTGGACTCCCAGCGCTCGGCGCATCTGCGGATGATGCGCATCCTGACCGACCGCAAGCGCAAGGGCGACCTCGCCGACCAGTTGATCTGCGACCACGCCCTGTTCCATCTGGAAGCCGATCTGCGCTGGCTGGAACTGACCGCTGCCCGACTCGACCAGCTCGCCAAGGTGGTGGCTCCGTGATTCCCGAAGGCTCCCTGCTTGCCGCGCACGATCTGCGCAAGACCTACGGCGCGACGCCCGCCCTGGACGGCGCGTCGTTCTCCGTGCACCCGGGCGAGGTCGTCGCCGTGATGGGCCCGTCCGGCTCCGGCAAGTCGACCCTGCTGCACTGCCTGGCCGGGATCATCACGCCCGACTCCGGCACCATCACCTACGCGGGCCGCGAGCTGTCCGCGATGTCCGACGCCGAGCGCAGCGCCCTGCGGCGCAGCGACTTCGGCTTCGTCTTCCAGTTCGGCCAGCTCGTCCCGGAGCTGACCTGCGTGGAGAACGTCGCCCTGCCGCTGCGGCTGAACGGCGTCAAGCGCAAGGCCGCCGAGCGCACCGCCCTGGAGTGGATGGAGCGCCTGGAGGTCGACGGCCTCGGGGCCAAGCGCCCCGGCGAGGTCTCCGGCGGACAGGGTCAGCGGGTCGCCGTGGCCCGCGCGCTGGCGGCGTCACCGAAGGTGATCTTCGCGGACGAACCGACCGGCGCGCTGGACTCCCTCAACGGCGAGCGGGTGATGGAGCTGCTCACCGAGGCCGCACGCTCCGCCAACGTCGCCGTGGTCCTGGTGACCCATGAGGCCCGGGTCGCCGCCTATTCCGACCGTGACGTCACCGTGCGCGACGGCCGGGCCCGCGATCTGGAGCACGCCGTATGACACTGCTCGACAAGAGCCGGGCCCCGGTGGCGGAAGCACCCCGCCCGGTGCCGCCCTCGCGCGGCGCGGTGACCCTCCGCGACCTCGGCCTCGGCATCCGGTTCGCCGCCGCCGGGGGCCGCGAGGGCTGGATCCGTACGCTGCTGACCGCCGTCGGCGTCGGCCTCGGCGTCGCCGTGCTGCTGCTCGCCTCCTCGGTACCGCACCTGCTCGACGAACGGAACGCGCGCGAGCAGGCCCGCGGCGAGACCCCGATCTCCGACTCGCCCGACGCGAACTCCACGAAGTCGGACAGCTCGGTGCTGCGGATCAACACGACCACCGAGTACCGCGACCGGACCGTCGCGGGATATCTGATGCGCCCGGACGGCTCGACTCCCGTCCTCCCGCCGGGAGTCGCCCGCTTCCCCGGGGCGGACGAGATGGTGGTCTCCCCCGCCCTGCGGGAGCTGCTCGCCGAGCCGGGCAACGAACTGCTGCGCGAGCGGCTGCCGTACGCGATCACCGGCACGATCGGGGACGCCGGACTGCGCTCCCCCGGCGAGCTCCTCTACTACGCGGGCAGCGACACCCTGACGACGGCCGCCGGAGGCCACCGGATCGCCGGGTACGGCGGCGACCGCCAGGGCGATCCCCTTCCGCCGCTGCTGATCGTGCTCGTCATCATGGTCTGCGTCGTGCTGCTGGCACCGGTCGCGATCTTCATCGCCACGGCCGTGCGCTTCGGCGGCGACCGGCGCGACCGGCGGCTCGCCGCGCTGCGGCTGGTCGGCGCGGACATCCGGACGACCCGGCGGATCGCCGCCGGGGAGGCGCTGTTCGGCGCGCTGCTCGGGCTGCTGATCGGCCTGGCGCTCTTCCTGGTGGGCCGGCAGTTCGTCGGCGCGGTGGAGATCTGGGACGTCAGCGCGTTCCCGGCCGACCTGGTGCCCGACCTCCGGCTGGCGGTGCTGATCGGGGTGGCCGTGCCGCTGACCGCCGTCCTCGTCACCCTGGTGGCGATGCGGTCGGTGGTGATCGAGCCGCTCGGTGTCGTACGCCGGGGCCGCGAGCGGGGACGCCGCCTGTGGTGGCGGCTGCCGGTACCGCTGGCGGGTCTCGCGGTGCTCGGACTCTGGGGCCGGGTCGAGGAGTACGCACCGGTGAACCCGTTTCCGATCACCGCCGGTGCCGTGCTGGTCCTGTTCGGGCTCGCCCTGCTGCTGCCCTGGCTGGTCGAGGCCTGCGTGAACCGGCTGCGCGGCGGCCCGGTGCCCTGGCAGCTCGCCACCCGCAGGCTCCAGTTGAGCAGTGGGGCCGCGTCCCGCGCGGTCAGCGGGGTCACGGTGGCGGTGGCGGGAGCGATCGCCCTGCAGATGCTGTTCGCCTCGATGAACGCCGACTTCAACCGGATGACGGGCCACGACCCCACGCGGGCCCAGTTCGCCGGCTACTCCGAGAGCGTCACGCGCGAGGGCGCCACCGCGGCCATCGAGCAGTTCCGCGCCACCAAGGGCGTGGAGGTGGTCATCGGATCGGTGGAGGCCTACGCCTCCAAGCCGGGCGACTACGCCGAGGAAGACGTGCAGCCCACCACCTCACTGACCGTCGGCACCTGCGAGACCCTGCGCGAGCTGGCCCGGATCGGCGCCTGCGAGGACGGCGACACCTTCGTCGTCCACCCGCAGGGCGACAAGGACATGACCGCCTGGGTCGACGAGACCGCCCGCAAGGGCGAGGTGCTCGAGGTCGGCACCGGGGAGAAGCCGATGCGGTGGACGCTGCCCGCCGGTTCCCGGACCGTGACGGGCCGCGTCGACCCGATGGGCGACCCCCACTACGGGATCATGGCCACCACCGGCGCGGTCGACGCGGGCAAGCTGCCCGGGGCGACGATCACCACCCGCATCCGGGTCGACCGAAGCGTGCCGGACGTCGCCGAGTACGTACGCAACACGGCGGCCAGGATCGACCCCGGCATGCGCTTCGTCACGCTCGACTCGGTGGAACGCGACCGCCAGTACGCCAGCATCCAGACCGGCCTCCGGGTGGGGGCAACCGCGGTACTGCTGCTGATCGCCGCGTCGATGCTGGTCTCCCAGCTGGAGCAGTTGCGTGAGCGCAGGCGGCTGCTGTCCGTGCTGGTCGCCTTCGGCACCCGGCGCTCCACCCTCAGCTGGTCGGTGCTGTGGCAGACCGCCGTGCCGGTGGTGCTCGGTCTGGCGGTGGCGGTCGCGGGCGGCCTGGGGCTGGGCGCGACGCTCACCTGGCTGATCGGGAAACAGGTGGCCGACTGGTGGCTGTTCTGGCCGATGGCGGGGGTCGGGGGCGCGCTGATCGTGCTGGTGACCCTGCTGTCGCTGCCCCCGCTGTGGCGCATGATGCGCCCGGACGGACTGCGCACCGAGTGACGCCGCACGCCCCGTGTACGGCCGGGGCCCCGGGCAGCAGGGGCCCCGGCCGTACGTGGATCAGGAGCGGTCGCGGAGGCCCCGGACGACCGGCCTGCCGGGCTGTCGCGCGACCCATTAGGGTGAGCCGTCATGAGGTCACGGTTCTGTAGGGGTGAGGTCATCGTCCGGCGCGAGATCCTGGACGGCCGCCCCTGGCTGGTGTATCCGACGCGGGTCGCGGGCGACGACGAGCAGGTGCTCGCCGTCCACCTGGCGCAGGGCACTCCGCTCACCTTCGGGCGCGGCGACTTCCGTTGGGGTCTGCACCCCTGGATCGAGTTCGAGCACGTGTGGCAGTCCAGTGGCGTCCTGCAACTGCAACGCCCGGGGGACGGTTACTCGGTGTGGGGCCGCTGGGCGGACGACGGGACCCTGTCGGAGTGGTACGTCAACTTCCAGGCGCCCCTGGTCCGCACGAAGCTCGGATTCGACACCCTGGACCACGAGTTGGACCTGGTCATCCCCGGCGACGGCTCCGCGTACCGGTGGAAGGACGTCGAGCACTTCGAAGAGCGAGTGCGCACGGGTGGCTTCGACGCCGAGGAGGCGGACGCCGTGCGGGCGGCGGCCGCCTCCGTGGTGGACCTCGTCGAGCGTGGCGCGTGCTGGTGGGAGCAGTGGCGTGACTGGCGGGCGCCTGCCGACTGGGGCCCGCCGGACGCGGTGGCCCTCCAGGACGGCACCTCGCCGAGCGCCCGCTGAGGGCGTGTCCGCGGGCGGGTGTGCCCGTCAGAACGACTCGGCGTACAGGGTGAACAGATAGTCGCGGTCCACCTGGCCCGCCGGGTCGTTGCCGAGATTGCCCGTCACGCCGTCGACCAGCCGGTCGAGGTCGCCCCGGGCCACCCCGCAGTCGCGCAGGCGGGCCGCCAGGCCCGCCGAGGCCAGAAGCCCGCCCACCGCGTCGTGGACGGTGTCGCCGCCCATCAGTTCGGCGACCGCGGCGAACTCCTCCGGCACCAGGGGTGCGGTGTACCGCAGCCAGCTCGGGTACAGCACCGCCAGGCCCCGGCCGTGGGAGAGGTCGATCCCGGGCAGCGAGCCCATGGCCTGCTGGAGCCGGTGGGGCAGGCAGGTGCTGACGTTGGCGACGTTCACGCCCCCGAGCAGGGACGCCCGGCACAGCGCCTCACGGGCCTCGGGAGAGTCCTCTCCTCTCAGCATCTTCGGTAGATGCGCGGCGATCAGCTCGATGGCCTGGTGCGCGCGGGCCCGGCTCGCCTCGTCCGCGCGGGCCGCGACGCAGCCCTCGACGGCGTGGGCGAACGAGTCGAAGACCGTCTCCGCCATGATCGGGCGCGGCAGCGACGCGATGAGGTCGGGGTCGACGATCGCCGTGCGCGGGAAGACGGCGTCACCGCGGATGCCGGAGCGGAAGTGGCGCACCGTGTCGGTGATGATCGCCCCCTTGGTGACCTCGGATCCGCTGCCCGCCGTCGTGGGCACGGCGAGCAGTGGCAGCCTGGGCGCCTGCGGGCCGAGTGTCTCGCCGATGAGCTCCCGCACGCTGCCGCCGGCGGGCGCGGTGACGCTCACCCCCTTGGCCGCGTCCAGGGCGCTGCCGCCGCCGAGGCCGACGACGTGGTCGCAGCCCTTCGCGCGGGCCAGTGCGGTCGCCTCGTCCACCTCGTCGGACCGCGGGTTGGCCGACAGCTGGTCGAAGACCGTGGCGCGCACCCCGGCGGATTCCAGGGACGTCACGACGCGGTCCAGATAACCGTGGGAGCGTGCCGCGTTCCGCCCGGTGACCAGGAGCGCGTGCGTGCCCAGCTCCCTCGCGTGGGTCCCGGCCCGGTCCAGCTCACCGCGGCCGAACTCCACGTGGGTGGGAACTCCGAGTTCCAGCTTCATGTGCTCACTCCATCCTTGACACCGCGGGGCGGCTCAGTACGGGCCCCGGTGCGGCGGGGGTTGTCGCGCAGCGCGTCGAGCACCGCGCAGGTGCCGGTGGCGAGCAGTTGCAGCGCCGAGCCTCCGCCCGTCGACACCGGTCCCGCCCAGGGCAGTTCGGCCACCGTGTCGCCACCGAGCAGCAGCGCTGCCCCGGAGGTCCGCGACAGGGCGGACAGGATGGCTTCCGCGGACCGGGTCTGCCCGTCGAGGTACCGGGAGGGGGTCCCGGCCAGCACGGCGGAGCCGGCGCCGGCCAGTGCCTCGGCCGCCCACGGCTCCAGGTCGAAGTCCACGACGGCGTGTCCGGTCGGCACTCCGCGGACGACGGCGACGGGCCGGGCCTCACCCACGATCCGCCTCCCGTCCACCGGTGCCACCCACACCGTCCTGGGCAGGTGCAGGCGGGCCCTGGCCGGTGCGTCCAGGACACCGCGTACGGCCTCCAGGCAGGCATCGGGCCGACTGCCCTGATCGGAGGCGCCGAGGTCGTGGCCCCGGGCGCGCAGCACGGTGTTGAGCACCACTCCACCCGGCACCACCAGGTCGCAGGTGCGCATCGCGTGGACCAGGCCCACCAGGGTCTTCTCGGGTTTGCGCCCGCCGAGCGAGGCCGCGCGGAACGTCCCCCGCGGGGGACTCGCCCAGGAAGCGAGGAACCGGATCTCCTGTTCCAGGCTCTGTGCAGCGTGGCCCGGCAGCAGGCGCAGCACACCGGTGTTGGAGGCGTGGGCGCGGTGGGCCTTGGAGAAGCCGCCCACGGCGACAGCGTCGCCCAGCAGTGCGAACCGCCGGGCCAGTTCGGGGTCACCCCGTTCCTCCCCCGCGTGGTGGCGGGTGTTGCCGAACACTGCGATCTCACCGGGCGCCAGCGCCTCGGCGGCCCGTACCGCCGCGTCCGTGGCGTTCTCGGGGACGTAGCGCACCTGGCGGCCCAACCGCCGCGAGAGGTGACCGGCGACGTGGTCCAGGGGGGTCGCGCTCCCGTCGTGGTGGCTGCCCTGGTGGGACAACACCGCCACACGCACGCCGGCGTCGGAGAGCCGTCGCAGGTCGGCCAGTTCGCTGTCGATCCGGCCGGTGCTGGTGAGGGCCGCGTCCACGTTGAACCCGGCCGAGAATATCCAGCGTTCGCCCGGGGTGAAGTCCTGTGTGCTCAGGAGCGGTACGCCGTCGAGCGGGTCGGCCCACCCGCTGTCAGAGGCCATAGGTGCGCAGCCCGGTCGTCTCGTCGTGCCCGAACATCACGTTCATGTTCTGTATGGCTGAACCCGCCGCGCCCTTGACCAGGTTGTCGCTGACGGAAACGACCTTGGCGATTCCGCGGCGGGCGTCGTAGTCCACGCCGATGTGGCAGAAGTTGGACCCGACCACCCCGGCGACGCCCGGGTACCTGCGGTAGTCCTTGCCGGTGAGGCCGCCGAGCTGAGGTTCGGCGTTGACGCGGACGAAGAACTCGCCCTCAGCTCCGGCACCGTAGCGCTCGGTGTAGCGGGCGAGGAGCAGATCGCGCGAGAGCTCCTCGCGCAGGTCCTCGCGGACGCGGACGCTCGCCTGGATGTGGATGCCGCGGGCGAAGGGGCCGTGCGCGGTGCTGAGGTCGACGGTGACCGGCCCGCCGGCCGGACCGGACAGCCGGTCCTCCAGCTCGGGCGCGTGCCGGTGGCCCTGGAGGCTGTACGGCAGCATCGATCCGAACACCTCGGCGTGCAGGATCTCGGTGCGGGGCTTGACCCCGGCGCCGGTCGTCCCGTTGACCGCCGCGATGTGCAGCAGGGCGCCGGGATCGGCGAGGCCCGCGGACAGCAGCGGTTCGAGACCGAGCAGCGCCGTGATGACGTAGCAGCCCGGGTTCGCCACCAGGCGGGCGTCGGGCAGCAGGTCCCGGTGGAACTCGGTGACGCCGTACACCGCTTCCGGCAGCAGCTCGGGGGCGGTGTGCTCGGTGCCGTACGCCGCCCGGTACGCCTGCGGGTCGGCGAACCGGAAGTCGGCGCTGAGGTCGATGACGCGGACCCCGGCCCCGATCAGTCCGGGCGCCCGCCGCATGGCCTCGCCGGACGGTGTGCACAGGAAGACGACGTCCAGTTCGCCGGCGGCCGCGGTGACCTCGTCGGCGTCGTGGAACCGCAGCCCGGAGCCGAGGAGGTTCGGGTGGGTCCGCTCGAAGGAGTCCTCGTGGCGGGAGGTCGGCAGGATCTCGGCGACCCCCGGGTGCCCCAGCAACAGGCGGCACACTTCACCGCCCGTGTAGCCGGTTCCTCCGATGACCGCTGCCCGTATGCCGTCGTTCATTGGCTCCATCCGTTCGTGAACTCGTGCTGGTCGGTGGTCACATGCAGCATGATCTTGCCGGTGGGGACGTCGGCCCGGTCCATCAGGCCCAGTGCCGAACCGGCTTCGGCGAGCGCAAAGTTGTGGGTGACCATGGGCAGAACGTCGAGGGTCCCGGCAGCGAGCCGGTCGATCACCTCGGTGAAGTCGCGGGGGGTGGACAGCGCCGATCCGTGCACGGTCACTTCACGTCCGACGAGCGCGTTGAGGTCGACCGGGTGCCGGTCCTCGAAGTAGCTGACGATCACGATGTCGCCGCCGGGCCGCACCGCGCGCAGCGCCTGGTCGGTGACCCCGGGGTAGCCGGCGGCGATCACCACCACGTCCGCCGGACCGCCCAGGACCTCCAGCGCCGCGGGCACCGGGTCGCCCTCGTGGGCGTCGACGTAGGCGTCGGCGCCGAGCCCGCGTGCCAGTCCGCCCTTCTCGGGCCCGATGTCCACGCAGACCACCGCGGCGTGGCCGAGCTGCCGGGCGGCGATCAGGCAGCTGAGGCCGATCGTGCCGGAGCCGAGGACGAGGACGCCGCGGCCGGCGCCCTCGCCGACGAGCCGGACCGCGTGCAGGCCGATGGAGAGCGGTTCGACGAGGGCGCCGGCCACGGGGTGCAGGCCGGGGGGCAGGCGATGGGCCATGTTGGGCCGCAGGGCGACGAGTTCGGCGAAGGAGCCGGTCCAGTCGAGGTGGCTGAGATTCAGTTTCCGGGTGCACAGGTGGGGTGCGCCGCTCAGGCACTCGGCGCAGGCGTCACAGTGCGAGAAGGCCGCCGAGCACACCCTGTCCCCTGCGGCGAAGCCGGTTACCTCCTCGCCGACGGCCACCACGGTCCCGGAGAACTCGTGGCCGAGGACTGCGGGTGCCGTCTTGTAGGGGTGGGTGCCTCGGTAGGCGGCGAGGTCGGACCCGCAGATCCCGGTGGCGTCGACCCGGACGAGCAGCTCTCCGGGGCCGTGGCCGGGGGTGGCGGTGTCCTGGTGGGCGATGGTGCGACGGCCGGTGAGCACCGCCGCCTTCATCGTCTTCGGTCCGGCGGTCCCGGTACCGGCGGAGTTCGGCCCCATGTTCAGCACACCCTGCTCGTCGCCCGGCCGTCGGCCAGGACGGCGCGCAGGTCCGCGGCGAGCAGCCGCCCGACCCGTTCCTGGGCGTCGGAGGTGGTGGCGCCGAGGTGCGGGGTGAGCACCACGTTGTCCAGCGCGGCCAGCGCCGGGGTGCCGGACTCCTGCCCGTGCACGTCGAGGGCGGCGCCGGCGATCACTCCGTCCTCCAGCGCGCGCAGCAAGGCGTCCTCGTCGACGACGCCTCCGCGGGAGACGTTGATGAGGTAGGAGCCGGTGTGCATGCGGGCCAGTTCCCCGGCGCCGATGAGGTTCCTGGTCCGGTCGGTGAGGGGTACGGCGAGGCAGACCATGTCGGCCGCGTCGAGAAGGTCGGGCAGGGGGACGCGTTTGATCCCGCGGCCGCGCAGTTCCTCGTCGCGGGCCGGAGTGACGCGGTCCACGGCGGCGAGGACACGCATGTCGAACGCCGCGCCGAGCCTGGCGATCCGGGAGCCGATCGGGCCGAGGCCCACCACGCCGAGCACCCGGTCCGCGAGGCCCGGCCCGGCAAGCCGGGGTTTGTTCCACTGGCCGCCGCGAACCTGCCGGTCGGCGAGGGCGATGTTGCGGGTCACGGCGAGCATGAGGCCGACTGCCAGATCGGCGACGGCGGGTGCGGAGACGCCTGGGAAGTTGAACACCTGCACTCCCGCCTCGCGGCAGGCGTCCAGGTCGATGTTGTCGGTCCCCGAGCCGGCCCTCGCCACCGCTCGCAGGCGGCGCCCGGAACGGATGACGTCGCCGGTGATGGTCACACCGCTGCGTACGACGAGGGCGTCGGCGTCGGCGGCCAGTCCGAGGAGTTCGTCATGGCCTGGGTGCAGGCGCACCACGACCTCATGGTCCTGTTCCAGGTCCGCAAGGGCGCTGGGGGAAACGGGGTCCAGTACGACGACGCGGGCTCGATAGGTCATGTCAAAGATCCTGCACTGCCATGACGGCCTTGGCAAGAAATTGCCAAGGCCGTTGACTTCGATGCTCAGGTCCGTGCTAGCTTCACCTCCAGAGCCACGGCATTGCAGCAGGAACACTCAGTCAATTCGATGACAAAGATTGCCGGGTCACCCGGCGCTCCCGGTTTCCGTCGAGGCCGAGACATCCGGGAATCTCCGCCTGAGGAAGGCAGTAGATGCTCAAGCGCAGCTATCCCTCGTTCCGCTCCGTACTCGCCGCACACGACGTGGTGCGGCTCGCGGGCGCCCACCACGCGCTCAGCGGAGTCCTGGCCCAGGAGGCCGGATTCCAGGCGGTGTGGTCGTCGAGCCTGGAGGTGTCGGCCTCCCGATGCCTGCCCGACGCCAGCATCCTGAGCATGACCGAGTACCTGGAGGCGGCCGCCAACATCCAGAAGGCCCTCGACATCCCCGTCGTCGCCGACGTCGACACCGGGTACGGCGGCAACTACAACGTGGCCCACATGGTCCACGAGTTCGAGAGCGCCGGCATCACGGCCGTGTGCATGGAGGACAAGCTCTTCCCGAAGATGAACAGCTTCGCCAACGGCGACCAGACGCTGCTCGACATCCCCGCCTTCGCCGGCAAGATACAGACCGCCAAGGCCGTGCAGTCCACCGAGGACTTCTTCTTCATCGCCCGCACCGAGGCCCTGATCTCCGGCGCGGGCGTCGAGGAGGCGGTGAACCGCTGCAACGCCTACGCCGACGCCGGCGCCGACGCCGTACTCATCCACTCCAAGGCGCGCACCAAGGACGAGGTGGTCTCCTTCCTGGACCGGTGGGACAACCGCGTCCCGGTGGTCATCGTCCCCACCACCTACCCGGACTGGCACATCGACGAGGTACGCGCGGCCGGCGTCTCCGTCGTCATCTACGCCAACCAGGGCATGCGCGCCGCGCTCTCCGCCATGCGCGACGCCTACCGCGCCATCTACGAGGCGGGCGACACCACCGCGCTGGAATCGGAGATCGCCTCGGTGCGGGACATCTTCGACCTCCAGCGGATGGCCGACTGGCAAAAGCTCGACGCGTGAGCACCGCTCGTTCGGACAGCACACGGCGGACGGGTGAAGGCGAGCGGGGGGGCATGACAGTCATCACGGGGGCCGACGAGCTCCTCGACAGCGAGATCTACCTCGATCTGCGGCGGCTCCTGGACTGCCGCCTCTACCTGAAGTGCGAGGGCTTCAACTTCGCGGGATCGGTGAAGGTCCGGCCCGCGGCCTGGATGGTGAACACCGCTCAGCGCGAGGGCACCATCGGCCCCGAATCCATCCTGATCGAGTCCTCCTCCGGCAACCTCGGGGTCGCGCTCGCCGTCATCGCGGCGGCGAAGGGGCTCAGGTTCGTCTGCGTGACCGACCCCAAGTGCAACCCGGCCGCCACCGACCTGATGAAGGCCTACGGCGCCGAGGTCGTCGTGGTCGACGAACCGGACGCCACCGGCAGCTACCTCGCCGCGCGCAAGTCCCATGTGCGCCAGCGCTGCGCGCAGGACCGCCGGTACGTCTGGCTCAACCAGTACGAGAACCCGGCGAACTGGACCGCGCACTACGAGAACACGGCGTCGTTGATCGCCAAGGAGTTCCCGGACCTCGACACACTGTTCATCGGCACGGGTACCGGCGGAACCCTCATGGGCTGCGCCCGCTACTTCCGCGAACACCGGCCGGGCGTACGTATCGTGGCCGTCGACAGCGTCGGCTCGGTGAACTTCTCGGGGGCGCCCGGTCCCCGGCACATCCCGGGGCTGGGCGCGAGCACACCCATGCCGCTGATCGACCCGTCCCTCGTGGACGAGGTCGTCTGGGGCGACGAGCGGGACGCCATCCGCATGTGCCGGCGCCTGGCCGCTCGCGGCGTCCTCCTCGGCGGCTCCTCCGGCACCGTGATCAGCGCGGCCACCGAGTGGCTGGCGCGGCACGGCTCCGCGGACCGGACCTCGGTGGCCATCGCCCCCGACCTCGGCGAGCGGTACATCGACACGATCTACAACGACGCCTGGGTGACGCGCCACTACCACCGGGGCGCGCAGGACCTCTTGGAGAACCAGTGAACAACCCGTCCGAGACACCGGACTTCTCTGTGGTCACGGGTGCCACCGTGCACCATGTGCTGGACGGCAGGCGGCGGGAGGTCTGCGAGCTGGTCGAGCGGACCTACCTCCTGCACGGCGAGGCGGGCACCGTGAATCCGCCCTCCTACTTCCTGCGGTTCCCCGACCGGCCCACCGCCCGCATCATCGCCCTGCCCGCCTCCGTGCGCGGCGAGCGGCCGGTCGACGGCCTCAAGTGGATCTCCAGCTTCCCCGCCAACCTGGACCGCGGCATCCCGCGCGCGTCCGCCGTGCTGATCCTCAACGACCCGGTGACGGGGTATCCGTACGCGTGCCTGGAGAGCTCCATCATCAGCGCCGTACGCACCGCCGCCTCGGCCGCCGTCGCCGCCCGCGCGCTCACCCGCGGTAGGCCCGCGCCCCGCCGCGTCGGCTTCGTCGGCACCGGCCTGATCGCCCGCTACCTGCACGACTACCTGTCCGTACTGGGCTGGGAGCCAGAGGAGTTCGGGGTGTACGACCTGTCGCGGGAGTACGCCGAGGGATTCGCCGGGCATCTGCGCGAGACCGCGGACGGCGCCGCCGTCCGCGTCCACGACAGCGCGGAGAGCCTGGTCCGCTCGTCGGACGTCGTGGTCTTCGCCACCACGGCCGCAACGCCCCACGCCGAGGACCCGTCCTGGTTCGACCACCACCCGCTCGTCCTGCACGTCTCGCTGCGCGACCTGGGCACCGACGTCATCCTCGACAGCGTCAACGTGGTCGACGACGTCGAGCACGTCCTCAAGGCCGACACCTCCGTCCACCTCGCCGAACAGCGCACCGGGGACCGGGACTTCATTCTCGGCACGCTGTACGACGTACTCACCGGCAAGGTCGATCCGCCGACCGGCCGCACCGTCGTCTTCTCCCCGTTCGGCCTCGGCGTACTGGACCTGGCCGTCGGCGACTTCGTACACGGCCGGGCACGGGAGACGAACGCCCTCACCGTGGTCGACGGCTTCTTCCACGACCTCGAACGCCACCGCGGCCCCGGCTCCCGGGACGGTGCGTGATGACCGCCCGCCACGACTGGGCCGAGCTCCCCCTCGTCCCCGGCACGGTGGAGCGGGCCACCTCCTTGGCCCTGACCAGCGCCAAGGAGGTGGACACGGCCACCGGCGTCCTGGAGTACGTCGCCTGGTACGCCGAGCGCGCCCCGGACAGTCCGGCGCTGACCGAAGGCGGACGGACCCTCGGCTACCGTGCTCTGCTGCTCCGGGTCGCCGCCATCCGCGCCGTCCTGCTCGACGAGGGCGTGGGCGCCGGGGAGGTCGTCGCCTGCGTGGGTCCTCGCAGCGCCGAGACGCCGGCCGTGTTCCTGGCCCTGGAGAGCGTCGGCGCCTCCTACCTGCCGATCGACCTCGACTGGCCGCAGGAGCGGGTTCGCGACGTGCTGGAGCGCAGCCGCGCCGCGCTCCTCCTCGACTACGCCGCCCTCACCGGAACGCCGGCCGGACCCGCCCGCGCCGCCGCCGAGGCCGCCCGGGTGAAGGCCGTGCCACTGCCGGCCGGCCCGGCGGCAGCCGACGTGCCGCCCCGGAACACCTCGGACCGCTCCGACGAGACGCGCTACACGATCTTCACCTCGGGCACCACCGGGCGACCGAAGGGCGCCACCGTCGAGCACCGGGGCATGCTCAACCACCTGTGGGCCAAGGTCGTGGACCTGTCCCTGGGCCCCGATGACGTGGTGGCCTTCACCGCACCGCTCGTCTTCGACATCTCGATCTGGCAGATGCTCTGCCCGCTGCTCGTCGGCGCACACGTCGTGGTCCTGGACGACACCGTCATGCGCTTTCCCCGGCGCCTCGTCAAGGCCATCGACGGCCATCGCGTCACGGTCGTCGAGCTGGTCCCGACGGTCGTGGGCTGGCTGGTCGACGAGACCCTCCGGCGCGACCCGGCGCCCCTGCGGGACCTGCGGTGGCTGATGTCCACCGGCGAGGAGCTGCACCCCGCGGTGGCGGAGCGCGCGATGACGGCCCTGCCCCGGGCCACCCTGGTCAACGCCTACGGGCCGACCGAGTGCTCCGACGACGTCACCCACCACGTGGTGACCCGCGCGGACCTGGAGCGCATCCGGCTCCCCGTGGGCTCGCCCGTCATCAACACGGCGCTCTACCTGCTGGTCGAGGGGAACGGGAGCTGGCGGTCCGCGGAACCGGGCGAGCCCGGCGAGCTGTTCGTCGGCGGCACGGGGGTGGGCCTGGGCTACCTCAACGATTCCGAGAACACCGCACGCGCCTTCTTCCGCGACCCGTTCGACCCCGGCTCGCCCACCGGACGGCTGTACCGCACCGGCGATCTGGCGCGGTTCGACGAGGGCGTCGTCCACTACCTCGGCCGCGGCGACCGCCAGGTCAAGGTGGCAGGCGTACGGATGGAACTCGACGAGATCGAGGCGGTGCTCGGCCGCCACCCCGCCGTCACCCAGTGCGCCGTCACGGTCAGCGGTGACGGCGAACGCAGCCAACTGGTCGCGCACTACAGCCTGCGCGTGCCCGTGGCTTCCGAAGAACTACAGCTAGCCGTACGCGCCGCCGTCCCGCCGGCCATGGCGCCCCGGCGCTGGCGGGAGTGGGAGGCGTTGCCGCTCACTCCCAACGGAAAGGTCGACCACCGGTCCCTGCGGGCGGCCGTCAGCGAGGAGGAGACGCGATGACCACCGCACCGGAGAAGACCGCACACCCGGACGTACCGGCGCCCGACGGGCCCGACACCTCCGCCCTGCCCGCCCACGCCCGGCTGCTGCTCGCCCTCGCCCGGCCCCGGCTCGACGCCGCCCACGAGCGCCTGGCGCGCTCGCTCGCCGACCGGAACGACCTCGACTGGGGTGCGTTCCTCGACGCCGCGGCCCGCCACAAACTGCTGCCGCTGGTCGGGCGCCATGTCTTCACCAACCGCCTCGACCGTGATCGCGAAGGGCTCAAGGGCTTCCCGTACGGCTGGGTGTTCACCACCTCCTACCTGGGCAACCGCGTACGCAACCAGGCGCTGGCCGACGACTTCGGCCGGGTGTTCCGGGAACTCGGCGAAGCCGGGGTACGGCACGCCGTGCGCAAGGGTTTCTCGCTGGCCGAGGGCGAATACGGCGACCCCGCCCTGCGCCGGATCAACGACGTGGACCTGCTCGTCGACCGGGACGACGTGCCGCGGGCGCACGAGGTCCTGGAGCGGCTCGGCTACGTGCAGGGCAAGCTCGCCGAGGACGGCGAGCAGGTCGTGCCGTTCAGCCGCAAGACCCAGATCTTCTGGCGCGTCAACCTCAGCAACCAACTGCCGTACCGTAAGGCCGGGAACCGTCCGGACGTCCCCGAGTTCAACGTGGACCTGTGCCACGACATCTTCCAGAAGAAGTCCGGCGTCAGCGCGCCCGCGCGCGAACTGCTCGACCGCTCCGTGCCCATGGTCCTGTGCGGTGCCCCGACCTGGGTGCCCGAACCCGCCGACCGGCTGCTGGACCTCTGCTCCCATCTGCACAAGGAAGCGACGAGCCTGCAGTTCATCGAGGACAGCGTCGATCTGCAGATCAGCAAGTTCCTGGACGTGGCACTCGTCGCCGCCGGTTACGACGAGGAGGTGTGGCGGGCGTTCCTGGTCCGGGTCGAGGAGTACGAGGCCGGCCCCATCGCGTACTACGCCCTGCACTTCACGGCCGAGCTGTACCCGGACGCGGTGCCGCCGGAGGTGCTCGCGGCGCTGCGGCCCGAGGACACCACCTACCTGGACCAGTACGGGACCTTCGACGGCCAGACCGCCCGGTGGGCGCTGCCCTTCCTGGGGCGGCTCTTCGACATCGGCCGCGGGGACGACAGCGAACGCTCCAACGTCCCCCATGACTGAACCGGGCGGCACCACAGCTCCCCCACCGACCACCCCGCCACCGACATCGGGACCATTCATGAACACACCCTGGGACAGCCGTTTCGAGGCGCTGGTGATGCGCCACGTCGAGCTGGGCCGCGACGGCGGACTGAGGCCGGACGACGACCTGCTGAGCCACGGACTCGACTCCATCGCCATCGTCGAACTCGTCGTCTCCCTGGAGGAGACCTACGGCATCGAGATCCCCGACGAGCGGCTCAGCCAGCAGTCGTTCACCACCCCGGGCGTCCTGTGGTCGGTCGTCTCCGGCCTGCTGCGGCCGGAGACGAGCCGGGAGGGTGTCGCGTGATCGTCTCCCTCGTGGGCTCGGACGGAGCCGGCAAGTCGACCGTCTCGCGGCTGGCCACCGAGCGGCTGGCGGCGGCCGGGACGCCGATCGAGCGGGTGGACCGCTGGGACATCGTCGACAACCCGGCGTACCCGGCGACCCGCTTCATGAAGCCCGACGTGCCCGACACCCGGCTCTGCGTCGCGGAGATGCCGAACCCGACCCGCTTCCTGTTCCTCATGTGGTCCATCTCCCACGCCCTGCTGGCCCGAACCCCCGACGCGATCCGGCCCGGCACCGTCACCCTGCTCGACGGCTACTGGATGAAGCACGCAGCCGCCGAGATCGTCTACGGCCTGGACCGCACCTGGGCGGAGGGCGTCGTCTCCGCGCTGCCCGTCTCCGGGCGGGTGCTGTACCTGCGGCTCGACCCGAAGCACGCCTGGGAACGCAAGGTCGGACGGGACGTCGTGCCCTACGAGTGCGGCATGGACCCCGCGTGCTCCCAGGAGAACTTCCTGACGCACCAGAACCGGATCCTGGCCGTGCTCGACGACTGGGCCGCCCGGTTCGGCTGGCTCACCCTCGACGCGGAGGAACCCCTCGACGATGTCGTCGGCCAGGTCGTCACCACCGTGACCGGGGCGCTCGCGGAGGAGCGGTGAGCGCGGCCGCGGCGGCCCCGCCGCCGGCGCGGGCCGGGGGGCCGCGGACTCTCGTCGTCAAGGTCGGCGGGAGCCTCGTCTCCGACAAGCGCACCGACGACCACCTGGACACGGCAGCGATACACGCCTACGCGGCGCTCGTCGCCGACCTCGTACGGACCTTCCCGGGCCGTACGGTGTTCGTGGCCGGCGGCGGCGCCCTGGGCCACGGCGCGGTCCGTGACCTCGACGCCGCCGACGGCTTCGCCGCCCTCGACCTGACCCGGGCCACGTTCGCCGTCAAATGGGCTTGGACCGCGGCCTTCCGGGAGGCGGGCATCCGTGCTCTGCCGCTCCAGGTAGCGGCCATGTGCACGGACCAGCGGTCCGGGGCGGTGGCCGACCTGACCGTGGTGCGCAGGCTGCTGGCCGAGGGCGTGCTGCCGGTGCTCTCCGGCGACTGCATCCTGACCGCCGACGGCAGTCTGCGGATCTACGGCAGCGACCATGTGCCCGGCATGCTCGTCGACGGGTCGCTCGGCCCCGTACGGATCGTCACCCTCACCGATGTGCCGGGCATCCTGACCGGAACCGGTCCCGACGGGCCCGTTCTGCCCTGGGTAAGCCCCGACGACACGGCGTCCGCGCACGCCCTGGTGTGGGAGACCGCTCCCTGGGACACCAGCGACGCGATGCGCGGCAAGGTCGACGCCCTGGCCGCGCACGCCCGGCGCGGAGCCGAGTGCGTGATCACCCGCGGCGACCGCGCCTCGGCCTCGTTGCACCACCTGCTCGCACCGATGGACCGATGGCCGGCGGACGTGCCGCACACACTGATCTCCCGCACCCGCCCCGCGTCCCTCCCGCACCCCCGCACCGCCCCGCCCCCGTCCGACCCCGGCATCACGTCAGCCCGCTCCTGAGGAGGTTCCCGCATGTCCGCCACGCCCACCACCAGCCGTCTGGTACTGCTCAACCCCGGCCCCGTCAACGTCCACGAGGACGTGCGCGCCGCCATGACCTCGCCCGACCAGTGCCACCGCGAGCCGGAGGCCGCCGCACTGATGACCCGGGTCCGTGAGAAGGCCACCCGCCTCAGCGGCGGCGACAGCACCGACACCTCGGTGCTCCTCGCCGGCTCGGGCACCGCCGCGCTGGAGGCCGCGTTCTCCTCCATCGTCCCGGCGGACGGCCGCATCCTGATCCTCGACAACGGCAACTACGGCGAGCGGCTCTGGCGCATCGTCGACGTGCACGGCATCCCGCACCGCCGCATGGAGTTCGGCTGGTGCAACCCGATCGACGTGGACGCCGTCGACCGCGCCCTCGCCGAGGACCCCGGCATCACCCACGTGGGCCTCGTCCACCACGAGACCAGCACCGGCATGCTCAACCCGCTCCGGGAGATCGGCGCCGTCGTAGCCAAGCACGGCCGGCAGCTCGCCGTGGACGCCATCAGCAGCCTCGGCTCCGAGCGCCTGGACCTGCGGGCCGACCACATCGACTGGTGTGTGGGCACCGCCAACAAGTGCGTCGAAGGACTTCCCGGCGTCAGCTTCGTCACCGCACCGCGCCACCGCTTCGAGGGACTCGACGGCGTGCCCGCCCGCACCTTCTACCTGGACCTGTACGGGCACTTCATCTCCCAGGACCGCAAGAACGCGCCCCTGTTCACCCCCGCTCTCCAGGTCATGACCGCGCTGGAGGAGGCCCTGGACCGGTCCCTCACCGAGGGCGTCCGGGGACGCGCCGCCCGCTACACCGCGCTCGCCGAGCAGATCCGGACGGGCCTGGCCGAGCGCGGCGTCCGCTTCCTGCTGCCGGCCGAGCAGCGCGCCAACTCCGTGACGAACGTGTACGTGCCCGAGGGCATGACGTACGACGAACTGCACACCGGACTCAAGGCGGAGGGGTACGTCGTCTACTCCACGCAGGAGCAGCTGGAGGGCGTCTTCCGCGTGGCCAACATGGGCCAGCTGGACGGCGACGACATCACTGGCTTCCTCGCCGCGTTCGACCGCGTGCTCGCCAAGTACGCCGACCAGGGCTTGTGACCGGGCCGCGACGGCACGCTCCCACCCCTCTGACCAAGGAGACCCACCGCATGCGTTCCAACCGACTCGCCATCGTCGGCGCGGGCCCCAGCTGCACCTACGTGCTGGACCGGCTCGCCGCGACGGCGCAGGCGGCTACGACGGCCCTGTCGCTCGACATCCACATCTTCGACCGCGCGGGGCAGTTCGGCGCCGGGCAGGTCCACAGCTCGGAGCAGCCGGTCACCAGCTTCCTCAACCGCATCGTCGGCCAGGTGGCGTTCGCGGCGGACGAGAGCGTCGTCGGCGCGGGACCGCTGCTGCCACGGGAGGACCGGCCCACCCTGCTCGACTGGTGCCGCGCCAGGTTCGAGGAGACCGGGGACCCGGTCTTCGACCTGGCCGCCGAGGACTGGCCGAAGCGTTACGTCCACGGCCTGGCGCTCGCCGACCAGTTCCAGCGGTATGTCAGGATACTGCGGCAAGTGCCGGGCGTGGAGGTTCATTTGCATCACAGCGAGGTGACCGACCTCCAGGATCTGCCGGACGGCTCGCTGGCCGTCATCGGCGGTTCCGGCGAGCACGTGCTCGACGCCGACCATGTTCTGATGCTGACCGGACACTCGTCCAACAACCCGGCCCGCTACCCGCGTCAGGCCGAGTGGGCGCGGTTCGCCGAGGAGCGCCGGGCGGCCTTCGTACCGTCCGCCTACCCGCTGGAGAAGGCTTTCGGGCCCGGACAGGCCGGCCCCGGCAGCACCGTCGGGTGCGTCGGAATGGGCCTCACCGGCATCGACGTCATCCTCCACCTGACCGAGGGCCGGGGCGGAGTCTTCGAGGAGCGGCCCGACGGCACCCTGTCGTACCGGGCCTCCGGCCGGGAGCCCGACTCCATCGTCCTGTTCAGCCGCGCCGGGTTGTTCACCTTCGCCCGGCCCTACAACGCCAAGGAACGCGACCCCGAGCGCCTGGAGCACCGGGGCGTCTTCCTGGTCGAGGACGCGGTGCACCGGCTGCGCCGGTCGGCGGGCCGGCCCGTGACCATCGGCGGCGCCGAACAGCGGCAGCTCGACTTCCGCGACCACGTCTTCCCCGTCATCGTGCTGGAGATGGCCCACCTCTACTACACCACCCTGCTCGGCGCCGGCTTCGGTCGCCGTCTGGAGGCGGCCGCCCGGCCCGAGTACGCGGCGTTCCTCGCCGACGGCGGGCGCGGCGCACCGTCCGAGGACTCCGTACGACGGCTCCTGGCTCCGCTGGAGGCTCTGGTCGACGAGGCGGCGCAGACCCTCGACGCGGTCCTTGCGGGCACGTCGGGACTGGCCGCGGCGAAGGATCGGGAGTGGGACGCCGAGGCGGCGCTGCACCGTTTCCTGGACGTGGTGTTCGGGCCCGAGCAGGCGGCCGGCCTCGCCGCGCGGATCGACGACCCGGCCCTGTTCGCGGCCGGTGTCGCGGCCACGGAGTCCCCCTGGCGCCACCCGAGGAGCGTCGGGGCCCAGCGGTTCTCCTGGGAGCGCTCGATCCGGCCGATCGACCGCGAATCGTTCAGCACGCCCGCGGAGTACCGTGCGGCGATGCTGGACTTCCTCGACCTCGACCACCGCTGGGCCGCCCAGGACAACCTGTCCAATCCGGCCAAGGCGGCGGCGGACGGTGTCTGGCGCGACCTGCGTGACGTCCTGGCGGCGGCGGTCGACTTCGGCGGGCTGCACGCGGCGTCGCACCGCGACTTCCTGGACGTCTTCATGCGCCACCACAACCGGCTCTGCAACGGTGCCGCGCTGGAGGTCATGGAGAAGATCCGGGCCCTGATCCAGCACGGCCTGGTCGATGTCTCAGCCGGACCCGGGGCCGAGGTCGAACCGGACGCGAGCAGCGGACGCTTCGTGGTGCGCGGTGGTGTCACCGGCGCCGAACTGCCGGTCGACATCCTCGTCGACTCGCGCGTGCACCCGTTCGACGCCGAGAACGACATCCTGCCGATCTATCCGAACCTGCTGCGGCACGGGCTCGTGCGCAAGTGGTGCAACCCGGGCGCGGGCGAGCCGGACTTCGCCCCCGGCGGCCTGGACCTCACGGAGGACTTCCACCCGGTACGGGCGGACGGCGAGGTGGACCGACGGCTCACCCTGCTCGGCCCGCCCAGCGAGGGCGTGATGTTCTTCCAGCTGGGCGCGTTGCGCCCGAACCAGAACCACCACGTCATGCAGGACATCCTGTGCTGGATAAGGGAGTTCTGGGGGCAGGACGGCAGCGCCGCCGACACGGTCGGCGAGCGCATCACCACTGGGGTCTGAGGGATGACGAACACACACGGCGACAACGCCGAACGGCTCGACGGGATCGCGGCGATCCACGCCCGCCTGCGCGAGGACGCGGCGGCGCTGGACGACGCGGCGGCGCGCGGGGCGACCGAACTGCCGGGCTGGAGCAGGGGACACCTCCTCACCCACCTCGGCGACCTGTCCCGCGCCTTCGCCCGGCAGGCGCGCTACGCCGTCGAGGGCCGCACCGTCGAGGTGTACGACGGCGGCCGCCCCGGCCGTGACGCGGGCATCGAACGGGGCGCCGGGCGTCCGGCGGCTCAACTGCGGGAATCGCTGGAGGACGGGCTCACGCAGTTGGAGGAGGCGTGGGCCGAGCTGGGGCCCGACGACTGGAGCCTGCCCTGCTCCTACCGCGGCGCGGACCTGCTGGCCACCCAGCTGTGCTGGTGGCGGGAGGCGCACGTCCACTACTCCGATCTGGGCACCGGCTACCGGCCCGAGGAGTGGGGCGACGCACTCGGCGCTCACCTCGTCGGCTATCTGCTGCCCCGGCTGCCGCAGACGCGCACCACGGTGCTGCTCTCCGCCGACACGACGCGGCGCTGGGAGCACGGCTCGGGCGCCCCGACCACGGTCCACGGCACCCAGAACACCCTGGCGGCCTGGCTCGCCGGGCGGTCCGCCGCCCAGCGGCCCAAGGCCTACGGGTCCTCCGATTCGCTGCCGGACCTGGGCCCCTGGCCCTGACCGGCGCACCGGAAACGCCGCGCCCGCGGCCCGGAACACCCCGCACGACCGAAGGAGACGACAGGTATGGCGGCACGGACACAGAGTCTGAGCGGTGACACCACCCTGGTGCTGCCCGAGTTCGACACCCCGCCGCAGGACCCCTACCCGCTGATGCGCGCCTGGCTGGACTCCGCAGTGGCCCGTGAGGTCCGCGAGCCGTACGCGGCGGTGCTGGCCACCGCCGACCGGTCGGGCAGGGCGTCGAGCCGGGTGCTGCTGGTCAAGGAGATCGACGACCGGGGGCTCCAGTTCACCAGCTTCAAGGGCAGCCGCAAGGGCCAGGAGCTGGCCGGGACGCCGTGGGGGTCGCTCACCTTCTACTGGCGGGAGACGCTCCAGCAGCTCACGGTGCAGGGGCCGGTGGAGGTCCTCACCGGCCCGGAGTCCGACGAGCTGTTCGCCCGGCGGCCGCTCGCCGCGCAGGCCACCACGGCGATCTCGCGGCAGAGCCGGCCTCTTGATGACGAGGCCGCGCTCAAGGCCGGTGCGAAGGCGCTCGCCGCCGGTGGGGGCCCGGTGCCCCGCCCCGACGAGTGGACCGGTTACCGGCTCGTTCCGCAGCACATCGAGTTCTGGTACGGCAGCCCCGACCGGCTGCACCGGCGGCTGCGCTACGACCGCGGTGCGGAGACCTCCGGCTGGGCGCACCAGCGGCTCCAGCCCTGAGGTCCCAGCCCTCATCCGATCAGCGACAACCTTGGAGAGACCTCATGTACGCTACCGAGCCGCTCCGGGCAGTGGCAGGCGATCTGGTCAGTGAGATACGCCGGCACCGCCCGCCGGACTGCACGGGCACCTCGGGCGCCGTCCAGTCCTGGCACCGCACCAGCGGGCGCTTCGCGGAGGGCCGGGTCAGCGACATCAGCGTCCAGCGGGGCGAGGGCACCTCCGCCAGGTACGTACTCCGCGACGGCTTCCGGCACCGCTCGGTGTCGGGGCTCGATCCGTACGCCGCCGTCCTCGACGGGGAGGGCGGCCGTGCCCCGGCGGGCGCCCGCCGGGGCACGGCCGCCGGGGGCGGCTCCGGGCCGGAGTGGATGGAGATTTCCTCCGTCCTGTCCGTGCTCGGCGAACTGGAGAAGTCGGCCCGGGACTTCGACCCGGCGGTGGCGCAGGTCGTCATCGACTTCGAGCTGAGCGAACAGGACATGGTCCTCGCCCAGGACGACCGGATACGCGAGGAGCACCGGCTGCTCAGCTATCTCACCGTCCGGGTCATCGCCCGCAGGGGCGGCCGGATGTCCACAGGCTTCTACACCCCGGGCATCAGCGGCTCCCTGGACGGCATCGACGCCGCGGGCGCCGGCGCCGAGGTCGCACGGCGCGCGGTGATCGGACTCGACGCCCGGCCGGCTCCGATGGGCCACCTCCCGGTCGTGGTGGCCGGCGGGCGCGGCATGGTGCTGCTCCACGAGGCGTGCTGCCATCCGCTGGAGGGCGACGAGGTGCTGCGCGGTTCCGTCTACGCCGGGCGGCTCGGCGAGACGATCGCCTCCCCGCTGGTCACCATCACGGACGATCCCACCGTCCCCGGGGCGGTCGGCTCGTTCGGCCACGACGACGAGGGCACGGCCGGGACCCCGACGACGCTCATCGAGAACGGCGTCCTCAAGGGCTATCTGACGGACCAGGAGTCGGCGGCGCGGCTCGGCCTGCCGCCCAGCGGCAACGGCCGGTGCACCACCGTGCTGCACCCTCCGCAGCCCCGGATGACGAACACCTGCCTCGCGGCCGGCACATCCGGCGTCGAGGACATCGTCGCCGGCACCGAGTTCGGGATCTTCGCCCAGCACGTCGGCGGTGGCGAAGTCATCGAGTCCACGGGCGAGTTCACCTTCCGTGTGACCAACGGCTTCCTGATCGAGAACGGCAGGATCACCGATCCCATCGAGGAGACCACCATCACAGGAACGGGGACCCAGGTGCTCAGGGACATCGACGCGATAGCCGACGACCCCGTCGTCGGGGCCGCCAAGTGCGGCAAGTTCGGCCAGTGGGTCCCGGTGGGCGTGGTGGGTCCGACCCTGCGTGTGCGGTCGCTCCTGGTCGGCGGTACCGGGCGATGAGCGAGGCCTCCGACTTCCTGAACGTGACCGCCGCCGACCGGGGCGCCGACTCCGAGGTCTGGGAGAACGCCCACGAGACCGACGAGCTGGTCTGCCGGGGCGGCGCGGTGGAACGCCGGGTCTCCACCGCCGCCACGGCCACCGCCCTGACCGTCTGGCAGGACGGGTGCGAGGGATACGCCGTGCACGTCCCTGGCGGAGCCGACGCCTCGCTCGTCGACACCGCCCTCGCGGTCGGCCGGGCCCTGGGTCCCGGGACGCCCGTGCCCGCCCGCCGCACCGGGCAGGCCGAGCAGCCGCGGACGCTCGCGGACCCGCGGCTCGACGAGGCGGTGGCCCAGCGCCTCGCCGGACTCACCGCGGGCGCCTCCGACGTGGACGTCGAACTGCGCGCCAGAGCCGACCGGTCCGGGGTGCTCCTGCACCGGGCCGGCTGCGAGCCGTTGCGGCACACGACGGGCACCTTCCAGTTGCAGGCCCGGATCACCGCCAAGGGCCGGCGCGTCGGGTTCATCGCGCACCAGATGTTCGGGCGGTCGGTGGACGCCGTCCTCAAGGACGTCGAGGCCACCGAGCTGGACGACCTGACGGCCCTCGCCCGGGTGCTGGCCGCCGAGCCCGTGCCGCGCCTGACCCACGACGACGTCCTCCTCGACGGGCGGGTGATGGCGAAGCTGTTCATGCTCGCCGTTCCCGCCTTCCAGCTGGACTCCGTCCTGGAGGGCCGTTCGCCGCTGGCCGGCCGCACCGGCGAGCGGATCGGAAGCGCGGGCCTGTCCCTCGTGGACGATCCGATGGCCGCGGACAGCCCCCTGCCCGTGCCGTGGGACGACGAGGGCACCGTGTGCGCGCCCACCACCCTGCTGAAGGACGGCGTGCTGCGCGGCTTCCTCAGCTCCCGCCGCACCGCCGCCGAAGCGGGGACGGTGAGCACCGGCTCGGGCCGCCGCGGGTCCTCCGGCGAGATGCCCACCGTGCAGCCGGGCTTCCTGGCCCTGCGCCCCGCCGCCGCGCTGGGGGACGCCCCGCTCGACGGCAGGACTCTGTTGAAGGTGGTCCAGGCCAACGGCGCCCATACCTCGAACGTCATCACCGGCGACTTCTCCATCGGCGCCAACGCGGTCCTCGTCACCCCGGACGGCGTCCAGCACAACGCCGGCAACATCACCCTCGCCGGCAATGTGTTCGACCTGCTCACCCGGATCGACGGTCACGACGGACGGCAGCGGCTCAACCGAGGTCACACCTCCTTCGTCGCGAGCCCCGGTGTCTGGGCGACCGGGCTCACGGTCGGGCGGTAGCCGCACCATGTCCTTGATCAAGCAGCGGGACTTCCGATTCTTCTGGGCGGCCCAGACGGCCAGTACGTTCGGCGCCAACATGAGCCGGGTCTCACTGCCCCTCCTGGCCGCGACGATGCTGGCCGCCACCCCGCTCCAGATGGGGCTGCTCCAGGCCGCGCAGACGATCGCCTTCCTCCTCATCGGCCTGCCGGCGGGCACGCTGGTCGACCGGATGCGCCGACGGCCGATCCTCATCGCCTGCGACGCGCTGCGCGCGCTCTTCCTGTTGTTCCTGGTCATCGGGTTCGCCCTGGACCGCGTGGACTTCACCGTGCTGATGGCGGCGACCCTGGCGATCGGCTTCGCCACCGCCTTCTACGAGATCGCCTACCAGTCGTACATCCCGGCCGTGGTGGGCCGCGCCCGCCTCGTCGAGGGCAACGCCAAGCTGGAGAGCACCAACGCGGTGGCCCGGCTCGCCGGCCCGACCCTCGGCGGCTCGCTCGTGCAGCTCCTGGGCGCCACGCTCGCCGTGGCCTCCCAGACGGTCGGCCACGTGCTGTCGGCGCTGCTGGTGACCCGGATACGCACCGTCGAGGAGCGGCCGCCCCGCGGGGAACGGCCCCGGATGGCGGCCGAGATCAGCAGCGGTCTGCGCTTCGTGCTGCGGCAGCCGGTGTTCCGGGCCATCACCGGCTCGGCCGCGACGTACAACTTCTTCTACGCGGTCATGCTGCCGCTGATGATGCTCCTGCTGGTCGAGGAGCTGAAGCTCTCCGGCACCGTCGTCGGCGTCCTGATGGCGGTCAGCGGACTCGGCGGCATCCTCGGCGCGGCGGCGGCCGGCCGCCTCGCCCGCCGGTTCGGGCAGGTCCGCGTCATGTGGCTGGCGTACCTGGTGACCGTACCGACCACCCTGCTCATTCCGCTCACCCACGGCGGGTGGGGGATCGCGCTGTTCGCCGTGCCCTGGTTCACCGTCAGCTTCGGCATCGTCGTCTACAACGTCGGTCAGGTCAGCATCCGGCAGGCCCTGTGCCCGCCGGACATGCTGGGCCGGATGAACGCCAGCGTCCGCTTCATCGTCTGGGGCATCCTCGCGCTGGGCTCGCTCACCGGCGGCGCCCTCGGCGAGTGGATCGGCCTGCGCGGCGGGCTGCTCGTCGCGGGCGTCGGCATGACCGCCGGCGTCCTGTGGCTGCTCCTGTCCCGCCTGGTGCGGATGCGCGACCTGCCCGCCGAGGAGCCACGGGCGGTTCCGGACCCGGCCCCCTCCTCCTGACGAGCCCCCGAATCCGACCGGCCCCGAAGAACCTGATCAAGGAGCACCCATGTCCGACCGGAAGACTCCCCGTTACGTGGTCTTCGTCGAGTCCCCCCTGACCGGCGCGGGCCAGGACTGCGCCCGTTTCCTGCTGGAGCAGGGCGTGACACCCGTCGTGGTGGCGGCCCGGCCCGCAGCCATGGCGCCCTCACTGATCCGCGACTACGCCGAGCTGGGCGTGGAGGTCCGCGCCTGCGACACCCACGACGTCGCCGCCGTCACCGACGCCTGCCGGGAGATCGCCGCGGACGGCGAACTCGTCGGAGTCGCCTCGGTGTACGAGTACTACTGCGACATGGGCGCCCAGGTGGCCGCACGGCTGGGGCTGCCCGGCCCCGATCCGGCGGCCGTCGCCGCCTGCCGCTCCAAGGCCTCCATGCGTGCCGCGATGGCCGCGACGCCGGGCCTCAACCCGGGCTTCGAGGTCTGCTCGTCGGCGGAGGAGGCCGCGTCCGCCGCGTCCTCCATCGGGTTCCCCGTGGTGGTCAAGCCGCTGGACCTCACCGGCAGTCTGTGGGTCCGCCGGTGCGAGACGGCCAAGGAGGTCGGCGTGATCACCCGGGAGATCATGGGGATCGGCGACTACCTCGGCCAGCGGGTCACCCCCCGGGTGGTCGTCGAGGAGTACGTCCCCGGCGCCGAGTACTCCGCGGAGGTCATGCACGGCAAGGTCCTCGGCCTCACCGAGAAGATCTGCAGCCCGCCCCCGCTGTTTCTGGAGATGGGCCACATCTTCCCGGCGGCGGTCACGGGTGACCGGGAACGGCTGCTCGTCGAGAAGGCCGAGCAGGCCGTCAAGGCGATCGGGCTGACCTGGGGCCCCGCCCACGTCGAGCTCAAGCTGACTGCCGACGGCAAGGACGCCCGGATCATCGAGGTCAACGGGCGGATCGCCGGTGACCGGATCCCCGAAGCGGTACGGATCGCGAGCGGCGTCGACATGTGCCGCCTCCACATGACCGCCCTGCTGGGCGCCACCCCCGACCTGAACGTCGTCTGCGACCGCACCGCGATCGTCCACTTCCTGATGTCCGCGCCGCTCGGCCGCCTGGACGCCATCGACGGCGTCGCCGACGCGCAGGCCGTGGAGGGCGTGCACGAGGTGCACATGCGTCCCGGCGTGCAACCGGGCATGGTCTACCGGGCCAACGGGTCGAACCGGGACCGCGCCGCCTGGATCATCGCCGAGGGAGCCGACCGCGACGAGGCGCTCGGCCGCGCCGTGGCGGCGGGCGGGAGGCTGACCTTCACCTGGTCGCCGGTGGACGAGTCCGCGGTCGGGGGCTAGCCGTCGTGCCGACCACCCCCGATTACCGCCCGGTGTGCTTCGCGGCGGGCGAGGCACACCGGGCGCCACTCACCTGGAGCCAGCGGTACTACCTGGCCGAGACGGACGCCGCCCGGCCATCGGGGCGCGGGCTCGCCATCAGGAGGCTCTACGAACTGCGGCCCGGCGTGGGCGAACAGGACGTCGTGGCGGCCCTGCGGGACCTGCTGAACCGTTTCGAGGGCCTGCGCAGCACGGTCGACCGCGGCCCGGCCGACGCGACGGCCGGGCCCGCCCAGCGCGTCCACGCCGAGGGCACCCTGCGCCTCGCCGTCCACGACGCGGCCGACGACGGGGAGACCTCGGTGGTGGCCGCCGCCGTGCTGGACGGGCTGGCCGGGACGCCGTTCGAGGTCTGCGAGGAGTGGCCGGTGCGCGCGGCACTGATCGGCCGTACGGGCTCGCCGCGTTTCCTGGCACTGGTGTTCAGCCATGTCGCCGTGGACGCGTTCGCTCTGCTGCCGGTCACCGACCACCTCGTCTCCGCCGTCGCCGTACGCCATCCCGAGTGGCCGCCCGCCCGGAGCCGGGACGCGGGCCTCAGTCCTCGCGAACAGGCCGCCGCCGAAGCTGCCGAGCCGGCCCGTCGCACGACGGAGCGTGCCCTGCGCCGAGCGGCCGACGTCCTCCGTGCCATGCCGGCGGCGCTCCCCGCCCAGGACGTCCCGGACCGTTCCCTCCTCGCCGACCGGTACCGGTTCCTGTCCCGTACCTCGCCCGCGCTGGACCTGGCGGCCGGCGCCGTGTCGCTGCGCACGGGGGAGAGCGTCGCCACCGTGCTCGCGGCTGCCATGGTCGCGGTCGACGCCCACCTCGCGGACAGCCCCACGGGGTACCTCCGGCTGCTCGCCGCCAACCGGTCGCGCCCCGAGACCGTCAACGCCGTGGTGCCCTGTTCCCAGCCCGTGCCGTTCTGCGTGCCGGTGGCGGGCTCGGCCTTTTCCGAGCTGGTCGGTGCCACCGCCGCGGCCACTCTGGGAGCACTGCGCTCCGGCTCGTACCCACCGGACCGGCTGGCCGCGCTGCACCGTGCCGCCGAACAGGAGCGGGGAGTCCGCCTGGACATCACGCCCACGTTCAACTACCGGCCCCGGGCGAGCGCCCTGCTGCGCCGCGACGTCGTCGCGGCGGAGCTGGAGCAGTCCGCCGCGGCCGGTGTCACCCGCTGGGTTCCCAGCGATCTGGTCTGGCGGTCCACCCGCTATCTGAGCGCCGACGTGAGCGAGTCCGGTATCCGGCTGGTGCTCCAGGTGGACACCCGGGTGCACACCCCCCGCTGGGCCGAGCACTGGATGGCCGCGCTGGAGCGGCTGCTGTGCGCGGCAGCGACCCGGGAGGTGACCGCGGAGGAGCTGCGGCACATGGTGAGAGAGTCACAACCGACACATCAGGAGTCGAGATGTCGCTGAGTGGTACGCAACGGTCCATGGTGCTGGTAGGCGGCGGCGTCATGGCAGAGGGCTATCTCCGCGCGGCCCAGCGGATGGACCTGCGGGTGGGCCTGGTGGAGACCGTCGCCCGGCACGCCGAACTGGCCCCCCGGTTCCCGTGCGTCGTCGACTTCGAGCCGGTGGAGGGTGTCGCGGCCCGGGACGAGTCGTGGCTGCCCCCGGCGATGACACTGGCCCACCGGCTGGCTCCGGACGCGGTGCTGGGGTTCGCCGAGCCGCACGTGCTCGCCGCGGCGATCCTCCAGCACCGGCTCGGTGTGCCGGGGCCGGGCCTCGACGCCGCCACGGTCTCCCGCAACAAGGCGATGCAGCGCGGCGAGTTTGACCGCGCGGGCCTGCCGCAACCCGCGCACCGGCACACGGTACGGCTGTCGGACGCGGCCGAGTGGGCCCTGGAGAGACTGCCCGTGGTCGTCAAGCCCGTGTCCATGCAGGGCAGTATGGGGGTCGAGCGGGTCGACACCCCCGAGCAGTGGCGGGACGCCGTGCGCCGCCGCGACGACGAGGGCCCCCTGCTGGTCGAGGGCTACGTCGAGGGGCCGGAGTACAGCGTCGAGGCGCTGGTCCGGGACGGGCAGGTGCTGTTCACCAACCTGACCCGCAAGGAGACCACCGGAACCCCGTTCTTCGTGGAGCTGTTCCACGAGGCCGGCCACGGCGCCCGTCACCCGGTACTGCGGAAGGCCGCGGACGAGCTGTGCCGCGGTGTGGTGGCCGCCCTGCGCCTCGGTACCGGGATCGCGCATCTGGAGTTCAGGGCCCGCGCCGACGACGACCTCGTGATCATGGAGGTCGCGGTGCGCACCCCGGGCGACCACATCCTGGAGATCATCTCCCTGGCGCACGACTTCGACGTGTACGAGGCCTGCCTGCGGATGGCCCTGGGCGAGCCGCCGCGGCTGCCGCCGGCCGGCCGGGAACCCGCGCGCTCCGCGGGCAGCCTGTTCCTGGGCACCGATCGGGCCGGTGTCCTCGCCGCGCTGGACCTGTCGGACTGGGCCGCCCAGAAGGACGTGGTCCACCATGCGGCCCGGCTGGCACCCGGCACGGCCGTGCGTCCCGCCGAGAACTCCGGGGACCGGCTGGCCTACGCGGTGCTCGCCTGCCCGGGGGCGACGGAACTCGTCTCCCTGGCCGAGCGGTTGCGGACGACCGCCCGTGTGGAGATCACCCGCGCCCCGGCCTGACCCGCACCCGGGCCCGGCCCTCGTACCCCCTCTGACCCCAGCACGCACAGAACAAGGAAGACCTATGTCAGCAGAACGAGTCTTGATCATCGGCGGCCGGATCGAAAACGTACGCAAGGCCGTGGAGCAGGGCCTCGGTGTCGTGTACCTCCAGCAGCCGGGGCAGTTCACCCCCGAGCACGCGAAGCTGGTCGACGCGGCCTTCCTCGTCGACTTCGCGGACTGGTCCGTGGTCGAGCCGGTCGTGGCGGCCGCCCACAAGGTCTACGGCTTCACCCGGGTGGCCACCACGGGTGAGGCGGGCGTGGAGGTCGCCGGGCGGATCAACGACCTGCTGGGTCTCGGCGGCGTCTCCCACAAGGTCGCACGTCGGCTCCGGGACAAGCTGAGCATGCGCGAGCACCTCGCCCGCGTCGGGGCTCCCACCGTGCCGGCGGCCGAGGTGACCGACCGGGCGGCACTGGAGGCGTTCGGCGCCGCGCACGGCTACCCGTTCATCGTGAAACCTGTCGACGGCATCGCGAGCCTCGGCGTCCAGTTGGTGCGCGGGCCCGGGGAAGTCGGCGCGGCCTGGGACCTTATCCGCGAACTGCGTTCCTCCGAGCACCAGTTCGTCCAGTACTTCCCGCTGGACCGCTTCATCGCCGAGGCCTATGTCGATGGGCCCGAGTTCAGCGTCGAGGCGTTCACCTTCGAGGGCCGGCACGTGGTCGTCGCCGTCACGGAGAAGCTGACCGACGCCAACTTCGTGGAGGCGGGCCATGTGATCCCGGCCCGGATCGACGCGGACGCCGAACGCGCCCTCGAGGCGGCCGCCGTGGAGTTCCTGGACGCCGTGGGGGTGACGCACGGCCCCACCCACACCGAGCTGCGGCTCTCCCCGGACGGGCCCCGGGTGATCGAGTCCCACAACCGGCCTGGCGGCGACCGGATCAGAGACCTGGTGGAGGAGGCGTACGGCTTCGACATGGAGGCGTACACGGTCGCCTGGCCGTGCCCCGGACTGCCGGCCCCGGCCGGGCGGCCCCCACTGGCGCGGGCCGCCGCGACCCGTTTCCTGACCGCCGAGCCCGGGGTGGTGTCACGGATCGAGGGCGTCGACGAGGCCCGCGCCCTGGAGGGGGTCGTGGAGCTGGCTCTCCAGGTGTCCGCCGGGGACGAGGTGGCCGCGCTCAGATCCAGCTGGGACCGGATCGGCCAGGTGATAGCGGTCGGCACCGACGCCGACGCGGCCCTGGCCACCTGTGACGAGGTATGCGCCTCGACGGTCGTCGTCACCGGGGAGGGCGCGGCGGCCGGGACGGGTCGGTGAGTTACTCCGAGATCACCTCCCCGGAGGAACTGCACGAGGTGGTCGGACCGGCCTCGCGCCGGGTGTTCGACAAGGCGTCGGCGACGCTCCGGGACGTGGACCGCCAGTGGCTGGCCCGCTCTCCCTTCTGCCTGCTCGCGACGGCGGCGGCCGACGGCACGTGCGACGTCTCGCCCAGGGGCGATCCGCCGGGGTTCGCCCATGTCATGGACGAGACGACCCTGGCGATCCCGGACCGGCCGGGCAACCGCCGGGTCGACAGCTGGCGCAACGTACTCGACAACCCACGGGTGGACCTCGCGTTCGTCGTGCCCGGCAGACCGGACACACTGCGGATCAACGGCCGGGCGAGGCTGCTCCGGGACGCGCCGTTCTTCGACCTCATGACGGTCCGGAACAGCAGGCCCCGGCTCGCCCTGCTCGTGGAGGTGGAGGAGGTCTACTTCCACTGCGGGAAGTCCTTCCTGCGCGCCCGGCTCTGGGACCCCTCCAGCTGGGCGCCGGACGCCGTGCCCTCGCGGGCCCTGATCGCCCACGCCACGGAGCGGACCGACACCCCGCAGGACGAGCTGGAACACCGCTACGGTCCCGAGTACGAGCGGCGCCTCTACCCGCAACCGCCCGAATCCGCATGACGGAGCGGACACTTGCTATCTCGTGTCAATTTATTGCCAAACCCTTTGCCCATATACCCACCGGCCATCTAGTGTTCGAATCGACCCGCGCGACCGGGGCTCCGCCACTCCTTTCGGCCGGACGCAGCGGTCGATGGCGCGGGACTGATTCATGGACAGCAAGGAGCCGGATCGTGAAGATCGACAAGCTTGTCAAGATCGCCGCCGGGGGGCTGGCCACCCTCGCCCTGTCCGCCAGTTTCTCGCTGGGAGCCGCGCCCGAGCGCCTCGTCGCCACGAGCGTGAGCACGCAGGCCGAGGGGCAGCCGATCGGCAACATCGACTGGCCGTAGGTACCAGCAGTCGGGTGGCCGGACGACCGGCCACCTGACTGGTTGCCAACATTGGGTCAAAATTTGCCAAGCTGTCCACAGCATGGAACTATCGGAAGTCAGTATCCAAGCCCGCCTCACGGTCGGCTTGAAGTTGTCCTGTCGGGGGGCAAGGCATCACGTTTTCCACGCAGAGGTGGAAGTTGCTCGAACAGCCAGCATTCGGTAAACGCCTGCGCCAGTTGAGGCAGGAGCGCGGCAAGTCCCAGGTCCAACTGACGGGACCCGGCATGTCCGCCACCTATCTGTCGCGCCTGGAGTCCGGCAGCCGCCGGCCGACAGAGCGCTCGGTCGCCTATCTGGCCGCCCGCCTCGACGTTCCGGCCGAAAGCTTCGAGAGACAGCCCTGGGAGAACCTGACCGACGCGGTCGCCTCTGTCGCCGCGCTCTCGGAACGGGAGGTCGACGAGGAAGCGGCGGGCATTCTCGTCGAGGCCCTCAGCTCCGCCGAGGACGCCGACCCCGCCATGCGCTGGCAGGCGCTCGCCCAGCTCGCCAGGTGCTACGAGGCGCTCGGCGACTTCCCCCGCCAGCGCGCCACGCTGATCCACCTGCGCGAGCTGAGCGACGACATGGACCGGCCCACCCTCCAGGTCCGGGCCCAACTCCGGCTGGCGCGCTGCGCCCGCAATCTCGGCGACGCGGAGGCGGCCCGTACGGCCGTGCGCCAGGTGCTGGCCATCAGCCAGGCGCACGGCGTCCGGATCTCCACCTCCGACCTGGTTCGTAGCAAGCTCGTCCTGGTTTCGGCGGAGGCGGAGCTGGGCGACCTCGCGGAGGCCGCTCAGCTCGTTGACGAGCTGAGCGAGTCACTGGGCGACACCGACGGGGCGCTTGCGGCCGAGGTGTTCTGGACCGCGGCCACGGTCAGCACCCGACAGGGCAACCACACCCGCGCCTTCGCCTTCATCCTGAGGGCCCTGGGGGCCCTCGGCGGCCGGGACGACCTGGTGCTCTGGATCAGGCTGCGGCTGGCCGCGGCATCCCTGTCCATGCAGGCCATGCCGCCCCGGCTCGCCGAGGCGGAGTCCTTCCTCGACAGCGTCGAACCGCTGCTGAAGGTCACCGGCCCGCTGCGGCACTGGCACGAACTCCTCTTCCTCAAGGCCAAGCTCGCCTACCACCAGGGGAACGCTGCGAGCGCCACGGAACTCGTGGCCAGGGTCGAGGAGAGCGCCCAGTCGCTCACCTACCGTGACCAGGTGCGGCTGAAGGTCCTGCGCGGTGCGCTCGACCTGAAGGCGGGCGACCAGGAAGCGAGCGGCCGGCTCAGGAAGCTGGTCACCCAGGTGGAGACGACCAATATGCCCGACCTGGCGGCCGAGATCTGGCGGACGGTGGCCGAGATCTCGCTCTGAAGCCCCGGGGAGCACAGGCACCCCCGGGCGCCGTCAGCCCCGGGAAGGGCAGCCGGCCCCGGGGCGCCGGTCAGCCCCGGGGAGCGTCGTCGGACTTCTCCACCAGCCGCACCGGCAGGGGCTTCATCGCCTCGCGCAGGGCGGCGGCGAGCTCCTCGAACTCGCCGCCCCGCGCCGACCCGGCCCGCATCGCCAGCGCCACGCGCCGGGCGGGCGCCGGGTCCGCGAAGTACCCGGTGGCCAGCGCCTCGTTGCGGCCGGTCTCCACCGTCACCGCGGTCCGCGGCAGCAGGGTCACCCCGAGCCCGCCGGCGACCAGCTGGACCAGGGTGGAGAGCCCGGCGGCGGTCGTGGTCACCGGGGCGCCCTCGGTGCGGCCCGCCTCGCGGCAGATGTCCAGGGCCTGGTCGCGCAGGCAGTGCCCCTCGTCCAGAAGCAGCAGCGGCAGTTCGCGCAGCGCGTCGCGGGGGATGTCCGAGCGGCCGCCGAGCCAGTGCTCCTGCTCCATGACCAGCACGAAGTCCTCGTCGAAGAGCGGGATCTCGGTGACGCCCGGCACCCCGAGCGGCACCGCGAGCAGCAGCAGGTCGAGCCGGCCCGCGGCGAGGCCCTCCAGCAGCGAGGAGGTCTGCTCCTCGTGGACCTGGAGGTCGAGGTCGACGTACCGCTCATGGACCAGCCGGAGCACGGTGGGCAGCAGATAGGGGGCGACGGTCGGAATGACGCCGAGCCGGAGGACTCCGGTGAACGGGGCCCGGACCGCCTCCGCCTCCTCCATCAGCGCGGCGACGGCCTCCAGCACCGCCCCGGCCCGCACCGCGAGCCGCTCCCCCGCGGGGGAGAGCAGCACCTTGCGCGTCGTACGCTCGATGAGCTGGACACCCAGTGTCTCCTCCAGGGTGGACACCGCTCCGGAGAGTGCCGGCTGACTCATCCCGATTGCCGCAGCCGCGTCCCGGAAGTGCAGATGTTCCGCCACGGCCGTGAAGGCGCGCAGCTGTGACAGGCTCGGCTGCTTGGTGTGCTGCCTGGTGTGCTGCCTGGTGTGCTGCCTGGTGTGCTGCTTGGGGCGTATGCCCTGATTACCCTGGCCCACTGATAGGCACCTCCGATCATCTCGACCGAGTGTAGCTATTTCCGTGATCAATGCACTCTGTGCCAAGGTGGAGCTCGTCCAACCCTCAGGAACGCCCCCAAAAAGGGAGTTCCAGACGTTGCAAGGAGAGCGCGTGCTCACTGTCGGTGACAAGTTCCCCGAGTTCGACCTGACCGCTTGTGTTTCGCTGGAGAGCGGCAAGGAGTTCGAGCAGATCAACCACAAGACCTACGAGGGCAAGTGGAAGATCGTCTTCGCGTGGCCGAAGGACTTCACCTTCGTGTGCCCCACCGAGATCGCCGCCTTCGGCAAGCTGAACGAGGAGTTCGCCGACCGCGACGCCCAGGTCCTCGGCTTCTCCGGTGACTCCGAGTTCGTGCACCACGCCTGGCGCAAGGACCACCCGGACCTGACCGACCTGCCCTTCCCGATGCTGGCCGACTCGAAGCACGAGCTCATGCGTGACCTCGGCATCGAGGGCGAGGACGGCTTCGCCCAGCGCGCCGTCTTCATCGTCGACCAGAACAACGAGATCCAGTTCACGATGGTGACCGCCGGTTCCGTGGGCCGTAACCCCAAGGAGGTCCTGCGGGTCCTCGACGCCCTGCAGACCGACGAGCTGTGCCCGTGCAACTGGACCAAGGGCGAGAACACCCTCGACCCGGTCGCGCTCCTCTCGGGCGAGTGAGCTGACACCGATATGGCTCTCGACGAACTGAAGTCCGCCATACCCGACTTCGCCAAGGACCTGAAGCTGAACCTCGGCTCGGTCATCGGCAACAGCGACCTCCCGCAGCAGCAGCTGTGGGGCACCGTGCTGGCCTGTGCGATCGCCTCGCGTTCGCCGAAGGTGCTGCGGGAGCTGGAGCCCGAGGCGAAGGCCAACCTCTCCGCCGAGGCGTACACCGCGGCGAAGTCGGCGGCCGCCATCATGGCGATGAACAACGTCTTCTACCGGACCCGGCACCTGCTGTCGGACCCGGAGTACGGCACGCTCCGCGCGGGCCTGCGGATGAACGTCATCGGCAACCCGGGTGTGGAGAAGGTCGACTTCGAGCTGTGGTCGCTCGCCGTCTCCGCGATCAACGGCTGCGGCCAGTGCCTGGACTCCCACGAGCAGGTGCTGCGCAAGGCCGGCATGGACCGTGAGACCATTCAGGAAGCCGTCAAGGTCGCTTCGGTGATCCAGGCGGTCGGTGTGACCCTCGACGCCGAGGCCGTACTCGCCGAGTAGTGACACCGCACCACCCCTGATACGAGAAGAGCCCCGAGGACGACCGACCGTCCCCGGGGCTCTTCTTTTCCGCGTCCCGCGCCGTTACTCCTGCGGCGGAGGTGCGTTCTCCTGCGCGCGTTCGTCCGGGGCGTCCCGCGGGCCCGGTGGCGCCGGTGCCTCGGTGGCGGCGTGCGCCGGGGTCGTCGACAGGGCGGTGGCCCCGTGGTGCCCGCCGCGCCCGCCCGGTGCGCCGGGCGCCCCGTACGAACGCAGATAGCCGACCACCGTGTTGATCACGGCGACCAGCGGTACGGCGACCACCGCGCCGCCGATGCCCGCGACCAGACCGCCGGTCGCGACCGAGAGGACCACCGCGAGCGGATGGACCCGGACGGCGCGGCCGAGGATGAACGGCTGCAGGATGTGGCCCTCGATCTGCTGCACCGCCAGGACCACCACCAGCGCCCACAGCGCGGTCCACACCCCCTCGGTGACCAGTGCGACGACCACCGCGAGCGCCCCGGAGACCACGGCGCCGACGAGCGGGATGAAGGCGAACAGGAAGATGAACACGGCCAGCGGCACCGCGAGCGGCACATTGAGGACGTAGAGGCCGAATCCGATGAAGATGGCGTCGATCAATGCGACGAGCACCGTGCCGCGCACATACGCGGTCAGGGTGCGCCAGGCGCGCGGTCCGGCGCCGGCGACCCCGGGGCGGGCCGCGGCGGGCACCAGCTTGAGCGACCACTCCCAGATGCGCCGGCCGTCGTAGAGCAGGAACAGCGTGGAGAACATCGCCAGCAGCAGCCCCGTGAGGAACTCCACCATCACGGTGACGCCCTGGAGCCCGGCGGAGGTGATCTCCTCGGTATTGGTGCCGATGGTGTCGTTGAGGTTCTCGGCGATGTCGTTGATCTGCGACTCGGTGACGTGGAAGGGGCTGTCGAGCAGCCAGCGCTTCAGCTCGTCGATGCCGTCGCGGACCCGGTCGGAGAGCGTGTCGAGGTTCTCCATCACCTGCCACACCACGAACCAGCCGACCAGGCCGATGACGACGAACCCGAGTACGGCGGTCACGGCGGTGGCGAACCCGTGGGGCAGCCCGAGCCGCTTGAGCCGGACGACGGTCGGCTGGAGCATCGCGGTGACGAGCAGCGCGGCGGCGAAGGCCAGCACCACGAGCTGGACCGCGCTGATCACCCGCATCAGCACCCAGAGCGTCCCCGCGAGGACGAGGAGCCGCCAGCCGGCCTCGGCGGCGACCCGCATCCCCCACGGGAGCGCCGCCACCGGATCCGGCTTCGCGGCGACGGAGGGGGCGTACGAGGGCGGCGCGGGCACCTGACCGGGGTCGTACTCGGGGACGGCGGAGGCATCTCGCGCCGCGAGGGGGTCGTCGGCGGCGGCGCGCGCCCGCCGCTCGTCCAGTCGCGCTCCCAGCTCCGTCAGTTCGGACCCGAAGCGGCCCAGCCAGCCCGGCAGTTTCGACATGCTTGCTTTCCTTCCCCCATATTCGCCACCCAGCGCTCCTCGGCCCGTCCGGACGCCTCGCGACGCCCCCGGGTGCGCCGGAATGCGACCGTACACGCGCGAGGCCCCTCACCGTCCGGACGGTGAGGGGCCTCGCGAGGTCGAGAGGGCGGTCCGTGGACTTCGCCCGCTCTCTCTAATACCAGTTGTTGGCCTGCCAGAAGGACCAGGCGCCGCACGGGCTGCCGTAACGGCCGTCCATGTAGCTGAGGCCCCACTTGATCTGGGTGGCCGGGTTGGTCTGCCAGTCGGCGCCGGCGGACGACATCTTGTGACCCGGGAGCGCCTGCATCAGACCGTACGCCCCGGAGGACGGGTTGGTCGCGCGGTAGTTCCAGGTCGACTCGTGGTTCACGATGTTGCTGAAGCACTGGAACTGGTCCGCGGGGACCATCTGACGGGCCATCGCCTTGACGTCGGCCACGCTGTAGGAGCCCTGCGCGGAGAACGAGGCGGCGTCGCGGACGGAAGAACGGCTGGCGCGCTCGGCGGCTTCCTTCTTCGCCTTCTCGGCCTGCTCCGCCTTGCGCTCGGCCTCGACCCGGTCCTCGGCCGCCTGCTTCTTGGACTTGGCGTCCTTGGCGGCCTGGATGCGGGCAGATTCCTCGGCCGACTTCTTCGCGGCGGCGTCTGCGGCGGATGCCTGGGCATCGGCCTGCTGCGTCAGCGAAGCGGTCTGGACCACGGCCTGCTGGCCCGCGGGGATGTCTGCGAGCAGCGTGGTGTCGGCTGCGGCCGCCTCGAAGTTGTTGTCGTCGGCGGCAGGTGCGCCGCCCGCAGCAACGCCTACGACGGCGCCTACGGTGGTGACCGCGGTGGCAGATGCCACGGCGAACCCCCGGACCGAGATCCGGCTCACATGGTGTCCTTCCAGCATCGCCCGCTTAGGTGACCTCGCGGGCGCAATCGTGCCCCTGGCACTGGCCTCCCTACTGCGTGGGTCACGGGAGGCACGGGCCCGTTGGGCAACCCCGGCGAGGAGGCTGCCGCGTGGTGCTCGCGGGCGGCATACGGGCGTCTCGTGTTGAGTTGTGTGGTGCGTGGCGCCTCTGGAGGTGCCCAAGTGCCGTATGCGGGGCCTGACGGAAGCAAGACTCTGCCGGATGGGGACGCCGGGAGGCAATTCTCTGTTGCGTGGGAAAGGTCACACCCCGTTTGGGCCACCGGTTTTCCGGAAATGACGGCGCAGCACAATGCCGCCCGGCTAAGCTCCTTGGCTCGCCGGACGGCATCAAAGGGACATGCGCGTCAGATGTGGCCTTCCTCTAGCATTTCGGTCACCAGCGCGGCGATCTGTGAACGCTCGGAACGTGTGAGGGTGACGTGGGCGAACAGCGGATGACCCTTCAGCTTCTCGACGACGGCGACGACTCCGTCGTACCGGCCGACCCGGAGGTTGTCCCGCTGGGCCACGTCGTGGGTGAGCACGACACGAGAATTCGCCCCGATTCGGGACAACACGGTCAGCAGGACGTTCCGTTCGAGCGACTGCGCCTCGTCGACGATCACGAACGCGTCGTGCAGCGAGCGGCCGCGGATGTGGGTGAGCGGCAGGACCTCCAGCATCCCGCGCCCGAGCACCTCCTCGATGACCTCGCGCCCGGCGACCGCCGAGAGCGTGTCGAAGACCGCCTGCGCCCAGGGGCTCATCTTCTCGGCCTCGCTGCCGGGGAGATAGCCGAGCTCCTGTCCGCCCACCGCGTACAGCGGACGGAAGACCATCACCTTCTTGTGCTGCCGGCGCTCCAGCACCGCCTCCAGGCCCGCGCAGAGGGCCAGCGCCGACTTGCCGGTGCCCGCGCGTCCGCCCAGCGACACGATGCCGACGTCGGCGTCGAGGAGGAGGTCGAGGGCGATCCGCTGCTCGGCGCTGCGCCCGTGGATGCCAAAGGCCTCCCGGTCGCCCCGCACGAGCCGTACGTTGCCCTCGGCCGTCACCCGGCCGAGCGCCTTGCCGCGCTCGGACTGGAGGACCAGTCCGGTGTGCACGGGCAGTTCGGCGGCCTCGGGGACGTACAGCGTCTCCTCGCTGAACAGCAGGTCGATCTGTTCCCCGGCGAGGGACAGTTCGCTCATGCCGGTCCAGCCGGAGTCGGTGATGGCGAGCTCCGCGCGGTACTCCTCGGCGAGGAGGCCCACGGAGGACGCCTTGATGCGGAGTGGCAGGTCCTTGGAGACGACCGTGACGTCGTACCCCTCGGCCTGGAGGTTGCGTGCGACCGCGAGAATCCGTGAGTCGTTGTCCCCCAACCGGTAGCCGGCGGGCAGGACGCCGGGATCGGAGTGGTTGAGTTCGACACGGAGCGTCCCGCCCAGGTCCCCGAGCGGGATCGGGGCGTCCAGCCGGCCGTACCGGACCCGGAAGTCGTCCAGCAGGCGCAGGGCCTGCCGGGCGAAGTACCCGAGCTCGGGATGGTGCCGTTTGGCCTCCAGTTCCGTGACCACCACGATCGGCAGCACGACTTCGTGCTCGTCGAAGCGGGCCATGGCGCCTGGGTCGGCCAGCAGGACGCTGGTGTCGAGAACGTAGGTGCGCCTGTCGGACATGCGGCGCTTGGTACTGGTCACCACGGAAGGACGTACCCCCTCGGACGAGGTCGGGGAGTGCGACGAACGGTCGCGGAGCTTCCCGAAGGGAGAGGACGGACCGGGATCGGGCCCTTGTGCTCGGGCCGGACCACGGCCTCCGCGTCGGCCGCACGCTGCGTACGGTCCTTCGTGTGCAAAGGGCCTCCCGGGCGAACGGGCTGGGTGCCGCTCACTTGGATGCGACATCCGCCTGGTTGATGACCGGACGTCGACCTGACAGGGGTATTCCCTTTTCCGCGGGCAGCCATGCCGCCGCATATGACACGGTGTGGAGAAGTCCCGGTGGACGCGCGGTTACCCCCTCACATACGCGATGGCCCCCCTTGTACAGGAGAGCCATCGGGCGGGAGGAGTGAACGGGAAGGGTTCAGGCGCCGTAGCGGCGGTGGCGGGCGGCGTAGTCGCGCAGCGCCCGCAGGAAGTCGACCTTACGGAAGGCCGGCCAGAAGACCTCGCAGAAGTAGTACTCCGAGTGGGCGCTCTGCCAGAGCATGAAGCCCGAGAGCCGCTGCTCGCCGCTCGTGCGGATCACCAGGTCGGGGTCGGGCTGGCCCCGGGTGTAGAGGTGCTCGGAGATCAGGTCGGTGGAGACGACCTCGGCGAGCTCCTCGAAGCTCGTGCCCTTCTCCGAGTGCTCCAGGAGCAGCGAGCGCACCGCGTCCGCGATCTCCTGGCGGCCGCCGTAGCCCACGGCGACGTTGACGATTATCCCGTCGACATGGGACGTCGCCTGCTCGGCCTCCTTGAGCACGGTCTGGGTCCCGGCGGGCAGCAGGTCGAGGGTGCCGACGTGGTGAACGCGCCACCGCCCGTCGGCGGCGAGGTTGCGTACGGTGTTCTCGATGATGCCCAGGAGCGGCTTCAGCTCGTGCTCGGGCCGGTCGAAGTTGTCCGTGGAGAGCATCCAGAGGGTGACGACCTCGACATCGGTCTCGCTGCACCAGCCGAGCAGCTCGGAGATCTTGTCCGCGCCCGCCTGGTGGCCCTGCACCGCCGAGCCGCCGGACGCCTTCGCCCACCGGCGGTTGCCGTCGAGGATGACCCCGATGTGCTTCGGCACCTGGTCGTGGTCCAGGCGGCCTTCCACCCGGCGCGCGTAGAGCCTGTACACCAGGTCGCGGAAGTTCACTGAGTTCACCCTCTCGGTTCCGTACGGGCCCGGGGCCCGCCCTCCCCGTCGCCGGGGGTCCGGGGTCCGCCCCCGCGGGGGAGCGCTGCGCGGTCCGCATGGACCCGCGCGGGCCTTCGCCGCGCCGCACATCGGCATTCCCCGAAGCCGCCACATTACTGCGACCGGGTCTCAGGGGCCCAACCCGGTCTGTCACAACTCCGTGATAAGGAATGAAACGTGACTGATCACCTCTCCCCCGACCTGTACTACCGCGCCGCCGGTTCGCGCTACGACTCCATGGAGTACCGCAGGACCGGGCACAGCGGCCTCAAGCTGCCCGCCCTCTCGCTGGGCCTGTGGCACAACTTCGGCGACGACCGGGCCCTGGACTCCCAGCGGGCGATCCTGCGCCGCGCCTTCGACCTCGGGGTCACCCACTTCGACCTGGCCAACAACTACGGTCCGCCGCCCGGTTCGGCCGAGCTGAACTTCGGCAGGCTCTTCGCCCAGGACTTCGCCCCATACCGTGACGAACTGATCATTTCCACCAAGGCCGGGTATCTGATGCACCCCGGCCCGTACGGCGAGTGGGGCTCGCGGAAGTACCTGCTGTCCTCGCTCGACGCCTCCCTGAAGCGGATGGGCCTCGATTACGTCGACGTCTTCTACTCCCACCGCTTCGACCCGCACACTCCGCTGGAGGAGACGATGGGCGCCCTGGCGTCCGCCGTCCAGCAGGGCAAGGCGCTGTACGTGGGTGTCTCCTCGTACAACGCGGAGCAGACCGCCGAGGCGGCCGGGCTGCTCAAGGAGATGGGTGTGCCGGCGCTGATCCACCAGCCGTCCTACTCCATGATCAACCGCTGGATCGAGGACGACGGGCTGCTCGACACCCTGGAGGCGGCCGGGATGGGCTGCATCTCCTTCGTGCCGCTCGCGCAGGGCCTGCTCACGGACAAGTACCTGAAGGGCATCCCGGAGGGCTCGCGCGCCACCCAGGGCAAGTCCCTCGACCCCGGTCTGCTCTCCGACGAGGTGGTCCGCCGGCTCAACGGGCTCAACGACATCGCGCGGGGCCGCGGCCAGTCGCTCGCCCAGCTCGCCATCGCGTGGGTGCTGCGCGACAGCCGGATGACCTCGGCGCTGATCGGCGCGTCGAGCGTGAAGCAGCTGGAGGAGAACGTGGCGGCCCTCGCGGGTCCGGCGCTGACCGCCGAGGAGCGAGAGGCGATCGACGCCTTCGCGGTGGACACGGCGGGCACGAACATCTGGGCCGGTCGCAGCTGACGTCGCTCGACAGGGCTTCCACTGGAGGAAGAACGGAGGCCGCGGGGGCACGGAGGCCGGCGCCCGCCCCGGCCCACAAAAAACGGGCCGGTCCGTGGGGGGGGATACGGACCGGCCCGAGGGGGGGTTTCCACCATAACCCTTCGTAAGTGCTGTCGCGTGCCGCGCCACTCCACCATTACTCTCCGGATGCGCCGGACTGCGTTCCGGGCAGGGCGGACGCCCGAGGGACGCCCGGTATCGACCCTTGTATCGGCCCCGATATCGGCCCCCGTATCGAGGGGTCGTCGGGCGCCGTCGCCTTGACGCCGCCGCGGTGCGGTAGAGGACGGAACCTGACCGTTGAGGGCTCTAGGTTTCGAGGCATGACGACACGTTCCCGTGCGACCTCGGCCTCGACCGCGACAGTGACCTGGGCCGGGGCGAACGCCCGACGGCTGGCCCGCCAGCGTCTCCACCCGGACGCCGCCGGCACCGCGTCGCCCTTCACCTCGCCCGGCGGAGCGGTGGCCGCGATGCTCGGCGCGCACGCCCAGGTGCTGTCGGCGGCCGAGCTGTCCGTGGGGCTGCGCGGGGACGGGCTGACCCGCACGGACGTCGTGACGGCCCTGTGGACCGACCGGACCCTGGTCAAGACGTTCGGGCCGCGCGGCACGGTCCACCTGCTGCCCGCGGCGGACCTGCCCCTGTGGACCGGGGCCCTGTCCGCCGTACCGGCCGGCACGTACCCGTTCTCCAAGGACGCCCGGATGACCCCGGAGCAGGTGGAGGAGGTCGTCGCGGCCATCGCGGCGGCGCTGACCGGGGCGGAGCTCACGATCGACGAGCTCTCCGAGGAGGTCGTCGCACGGACCGGGCCGTGGGCCGGGGACCTGGTGATGCCGGGGTTCCAGGGGATGTGGCCGCGCTGGCGGCAGGTCCTGCACCTGGCGGGCCACCGGGGCGCCCTCGCCTACGCCCCGAACCGGGGCCGGAAGGCGACGTACACCAACCCCGCGTGTACCCCGCTGCCCGGCCCCGGGGCACTGCCGGCCCTGATCGAGCGGTACCTGTACGCGTACGGGCCGGCCACCCCCGCGCACTTCGCCCGGTGGCTCGCCGCGCCGAGGCCCTGGGTGGCCGAGCGGTTCGCCGCGCTGGCCGCGTCGGGGGCGATCGAGAAGGTGACGTTCGCGGATGAGGGGACGGCGTGGGTGGTGGCGGGCGACACGGTCTTCCCGGACGAGCCGGTGCGGGGCGTGCGCCTGCTCCCGTACTTCGACGCGTTCACCATCGCCTCCCAGCCCCGCGAGAAGCTGTTCCCGGGGGCGGCGTACGAGCGGGCCCTCGCGGGCGGTCAGGCGGGGAACTTCCCGGTGCTGCTGGTGGACGGCACGGTGGCCGGTGTCTGGCACCAGCGCCGCTCGGGCCGCCGGATCGCGGTGACGGTGGAACCGCTGGAGCCCCTGCCCGCGGCCGGGCTGCGGGCCCTGGAGGAGCAGGTGGAGCGGGTCGCCGCGGTCATGGAGGGGACGGCGGAACTGACGGTCGGCCCGGTGACGGTGGGACCGCACGCGTAGGGCGGGGTGTGCGGGTGGAGCGGGCTTGCGCGTACGGGCCGGGGGGCGGGCGTACGGGCCGGAGGGCGGGCGTACGGGCCGGGGCTTGCGCGTACGGCCGGGGGCTGGGCGTACGGCTGGGAGGGTCGGGCGTACGGCTGGGGGTCGGGCGTACGGGCCGGGCGTAGGTCGTGGTGGGGCGTGCGGGTCAGGAGCGGGGGTCGAATCGGACCGTCACCGTGTCCCCGGCGACCACCACGAAGTCCCCTTCCTCGCACCGGATGACGGCCTGGAGCACCTCCCCGCCGGCGTCCCTGAGCTCCTGGGTGCCCACGACCGTCCACGCTCCCCCGTACGGCACCGGCGGCAGGAGGGCGGGCGGGGCGTGCTGCCACCGGGTCGCCGGTACGCACCAGTCGGGCAGCCGGGGCCAGGTGCCCGGGGTGACGCGCAGCGTCCGGTCGGAGGCACAGGTCAGCAGGACGGACTGGTCCCCCGCGAGGACGAACTCGACGGCCTCCGGCTCGCCCGCCCGGCCCTCGGGCCGGTAGTAGACCCCGAGTACGGCGGTGATCCTGGCACCCGTGAGCCAGTCGGCGTTGCCGTGCCGCGCGCGCCTGGCCGGCCCCGCACAGTCTTCCCTCTCCACGGTCATGACGGCTCCCACTCCTTCACTGTGCGTGCCTCACGACGAGTAGGACGGCCGCCCGCCCGATCCCGTTGCCTCCGGGACGATGCTGAACTGGCGTACGGGATAGGCGGGTTGACCGGTGCGACGGGATCCGGCCACCGTCATCGGGGCTTTCGGGCCTCGACGAGGAAGCGGGCGGTGCGGGCGGGGAACGGCCCTTCCGTCTCGATCCGCCGGTGCAGCGCGGCCAGTTGGGGAAGGTACTGCTCGACGGTGAATCCGGGCACCATCCAGATCACCTTGCGCAGGAAGTAGACCACCGCGCCGATGTCGTGGAACTCCGTGCGCAGGGTCTCGGAGCGCAGATCCACCACGTCGAGACCGGCCGCCGTCGCGGCGGCCCGCGCGTCCTCGGGGTGCCGGCCGCGGCGGACCTCGGGCGGCTGGGGGCCGAGGAAGTACTCGACGATTTCGAAGACGCTGGCGGGGCCGACCTGCTGGGAGAAGTACGTGCCGCCGGGGGTCAGGACGCGCGCGATCTCCTCCCACCACGTGGTGACCGGATGGCGGCTGACCACGAGGTCGAATGCGGCGTCCCCGAAGGGCAGTGGCGGTTCGTCCTCGTCGGCGACGACGACCGCCCCGAGCGGGTGCAGCAGGGCGGTGGCGCGGGCGATGTTCGGCGGCCAGGCCTCCGTGGCCACGGTGACCGGCGGAAGCTTCGGCGCGGATGCCAGCACCTCGCCGCCGCCGGTCTGGAGGTCGAGCGCGGCACGGGCCCGGCCGAGCCGGTCGGCCATCGCGCTGGCGTACCCCCAGGAGGGGCGCTCCTCGGTGGCCCGGCCGTCGAGCCAGGAGAAGTCCCATCCGTCCACGGAGACGGCGTCGGCCTCGGCGACGAGAGCCTCGAACCGGTCGCGGGAGGCCGAGGAGGCGAAGGCGTCGGAGGGGAGGGCGAAGGGGGCGGGAGAGGAAGGTCCGGACATGCGGGAATCGTGTCAGGCGGGCCCGGGGGACGCGAACGGATTCCGGTGGGACTCCGGGCGGGTACGGGGCGCGCGGGAGGCCGCGCGCGGGTCCCGCGTCCTCACACGGCCAGGGCCCCCAGCAGCAGGCCGGCCAGCGCTCCGGCGATCATGAACGGGCCGAACGGAATGCCGGTCCTGCGCCCCGCCCGGCGCAGCAGCACCAGGGAGAGTCCGTACGCCGCCCCGAACAGGAACCCGGCGAACCCGCCCAGGAACAGCACCGCCCAGCCGTACCAGCCGAGGGCGACGCCCAGGGCGAGGGCGAGTTTCACATCGCCGAAGCCCATGCCGTTCGGGTTGATCAGGAAGAGCAGGAAGTAGAAGCCGCCGAGGGCCAGACCGCCCAGCAGGCCGGAGGTCCAGGATCCGGCGTGCCCGGGAAGCAGAGCGGCACCGCCGAGCAGCAGGACGGCCGCGCCCGCAAGGGGCAGGGTCAGCGGGTCGGGCAGCCGGTGGACCCGCCGGTCGACGACGGCGAGGAGCACAGCGACGGGGGCCAGCGCCAGCCACCCGATGAGCTCGGGCCTGGCCCCGGTGGCGGCGGCGAGCACGACACAGGCGACCACGGTGACCAGGGGGGCGAGGACACCCGGGGCGTAGGCGGACGGGCCGGAGGCGGAAGTTCCGGGGTCGGGAGTTCCGATGGCGGGCGGGCGGTGGTCGGGTGTCCCGGAGGCGGACGGGCTGGAGGCGGAGGTTCCGGGGGCGGCGTCAACCCCGGAGGCGGAGGTTCCGGGGGCGGTGTCGACCCCGGAGGCGGAGGTTCCGGGGGCGGCGCAGGGCGCGCACCGGGCCGGGCCGAGCCAGCCGCGGCCCGGGCCGGTGAGCGGGTGGCCCGCGGGGCACGCCGTACGCCAGGGCTCCTCCGGCTCGACGGCGAACCGGTAGGCGGCGCGTGGGATCAGCAGTCCGGTGACGGCACCCCAGACCGCGGCGAGGGCGAGCAGCGCGGCGTCCACGGGACGACCCTAATGGGCCGCGGGAGCAGGGGGCTTGGGTCCGGGGGCCCAGGAATGGCCGTTCGGGGCCCAGGCGTCGGCGTTCGGGAACCACGGACGCCCGGCCGGGGCTACGGTCGGTGCCCATGAGGACATGGCGCGATGGCGACGGGACGCTCACGGTCGGCACGGACTCCGGGGCCGCGGAAGGGGCCGGGATCGGGGCCGGGGTCCGGGAGGTGCCGCTGCGGATCGCGGCCTCGTACCGGGCGCGTACCCGGGGGCTGCTCGGGCGGGACGGGATCGAGGGGGCGCTGATGCTCACCCCGTGCGGGAGTGTGCACACCTTCCGGATGCGGTTCGCCATCGATGTGGCGTACCTGGACCGGAAGTTCAGGGTCCTGGCGGTTCGCACGATGAAGCCCGGCCGCCTCGGGCTGCCCCGATTGCGGGCCCGGCACGTGGTCGAGGCGGAGGCCGGAGCGATGGGGCGGTGGGGGGTGCGGCCGGGCGTACGGGTGGAGCTGCGGGCGACGGCCTCCACGGCTGAGGCGTCGGGGGCTCCGGGGGCTCCCGGGGCCCCCGGCGGTCCCGGGGCCCCCGAGGCTTCCGGCACTTCCGGGGCTTCCGGCGCCCCCGGGGCTTAGCGCGCGCCCGCGACCAAACGTGGCGCGGCCCTACGGCGGGCCCGCGCCGAGGAGGGTCCAGGCCCCGTAACCGGCGGACGCGCAGGCGAGGACGGCGAGCACGGCGGCCGTGCGCCCCGTGGTGCGCAGCCGCAGCAGGGCCACGGCGGGCGGGAGCAGCAGCGGGAACGCGGGCATCATCAGGCGCGGCCGGGAGCCGAAGTATCCGGCGCCGATCAGCGAGATGACGACGATCGTGATGGCGTAGACGAGGACGGGGAGCGGCTGCCGCTGCCGTACGCAGAGGACCACCAGCCACCCGAGCAGCCCGAGCGCCGCGCACAGGCCGAGGGCGGCGGGCCACGGGAGGCCGGCGATGAAGGCGCCGAGCGCGCGACCGCCGTCGATGTCGTTGCCCCACTGCGCCTGGACGTCGAAGTAGGCGAACGGGCTGCCTTCGCGTACCGCCACGAACACCACGTACGCCAGCCAGCCCAGCGGTGCGAGTGCCACGCCCGCGATCATCCGGACGTTGCGGCGGAGGACCGGACCGATGCGGTCGCCGGCGCGGTACTCCCGTACGAGGGTGACGGCGGCGGTGACCGCCAGGGCCGCGATGAGCGCCGCCGCCGTGGGCCGGGTGAGCCCCGCCAGGACGGACAACGCGCCCGCGACGATCCAGCGGCCCTTGAGGACGGCGTACAGCGCCCAGGCGGCGAGCGCGGTGAACAGGGTCTCGGTGTAGGCCATCGACTGGACGAACGCCGTCGGGTGGACACCCCAGAGCGCGGCCAGCACCACGCCCGTACGCCGAGCGTGCAGATGGGCGCCGACCGCGTAGATGCCCCAGGCGGCGAGCAGCCCGGCCGTCCAGGCGACCAGGAGGCCGGCGCCGCCGAGGGTGAGCGGGGTCACGGCGGAGATGGCGCGTTCCAGAGCCGGGAGGAGAGGGAAGAACGCCAGGTCGGAGTGGACGGAGCCGTCCGGGAGGGTGACGGTGTAGCGGTAGCCGTTCTCGGCGATGCGCTGGTACCAGACGGAGTCCCAGCGTCCGCTGAGCGGCCCCAGGGGGTCTTTCCCGGCGGCCGCCGCGGCTGCCCAGAAGCCCAGGAGCCCCAGGGCCCGCACGGCGGCGTAGACCGCGAGCGCGGGCACGGCGGCCCGGAACGCGGCGGCGGCACGGGACCCTGGATCGCGGGGGCCCGGGGCCGGACCGGCGGCCGTCCGGGTGCGGAGCTGGTGATCGGACATACGGCCGATTATGACGTCGGCGGTGGGCTCTCCCCGCCACGGGCAGCCGGGGCCCGTCCCGGCCGGGTGGCTCGGCTCAGACGCCGAGCACCTCGTTCCCGAAGACCTTCCACGGCGACATCTCCACCGCGTCCATGACCGCCAACTGCGGGTGCCGGGCCGCCGTCTCGTCCCGTACGGCGACGGTGTCCGGCCAGGCGTCGAGGTGCGCCGCGCCCTCGATGACGACGCCGTCCCAGTCGGTGGCGGCCGTCGCACCGCCCCGGTCGACGACGAAGCCGATGCACAGCACGGAGGCCCGTCCCACGGTCCGCCGGATGGCGCTCACCGCGCGCTCCCGCTCCGGCTCGGGCAGCTCCCCGACGGAGAACTCGACGGCGACGACACCGGTCCGGGCCCGCCGGATGCGCACCAGGAGGTCGAGGCCATCGTCGGTCCACAACCGGAATCCGACCTCGTGCAGCCGCTGGAGGCCGGCGATGGACAGCAACTGCTCGCGGGTGACCGGAGAACGGGCCCCCAGGGAGGGGGAGTCGAGGCTGACGAGCACCACGCGGCCGGTCACCGGGTGCGCCGGGCGGAGCCCTTCGGCCTCCAGGTCGCCCAGCAGCGTCCGGGCGTCCAGCCGGGTCCAGCCCAGGTGGTACGAGTAGAAGAATCCGGCACCCATCGACGCCCACCCCCATCGCTCCGCATCGCACCGGCGTCGTGGTCGGCGACCCCCGGCACCTCCGAGCGTACTGAGCGGCGGCCCCGGCCGCGTGGGCCCACGGGCCCACGGGCGGCCCCAAGCGGAACGGCGCCGCACCCCCGGCGACATAACCCCGCGTCCGCACTCCGGCGCCGTAACACAACTCCCCCATCCGGCACTTGGGCCCGGCTTTGGGGCCGGGGGCCCGGGTGGGGGCAGCTTTTCGGCCGTACGCTCTCAGCCGTCGGGCAGCATGCGCGGGGTCGAGGAGAGGTGCGCCGTGAGCGGTGGCGGGGGCTGGGGAGACCGGAGCGCGGGGCACACACCGCCGGGGCGCCACGGCATCGCGGGGTCGGGCGCCCCACGCCACGGCCGACAGGGCGGCCGGTTCTTCGCGTTGACCCGCAGTTGGGTGACGGGCGCGCTCGTCTACCTCGCCGCCGGATTCGTCACGAGCCGCGTCCTGGTCGAACTGCTGGGCACCGAGGCACGGCTGGAGTCCTTCGGCTGGCGACTGGCGCTGTTCCACCTGCCTGCTCTCCTGGTGACGCTCCTGACCGTCCTGGCCGCCGCCCGGATCCTCCCCGACGAGCACCGCGAGTCCTCCCGCACCCTGTACCTGCTCGCCGCCCTGGCCGTACCGCTGGCCGGCCTGCTGTACGGCTTCGCCGTCGCCGGGGACGTCGTCGGCATCGAGGGCGTCCTCATGCCGGCCGTCTCGCTGGCGGCCGGCGCGGCGTCGGGGGTGGCGGTCGACCGGCTGCTGGAGGAGCGCGCCACCCGGTCCCCGGCCCCGCCGCAGTACTCGTACAACTGGCGCGACGGCGGCGCGACGGCGACGGAGTACCTGGGCCTCGTCGTGCTGGTCACCATGCTGATCGGCGCGATGGCGATGGCCGGGGTCGGCGGGAAGATCGGGGAGCGGCTGCGGTGCGCGATCAGCTCCCTGGCCGGTGGCGGCGGCTCGTGCTCGACCGGCGGCCCGGATCCCGAGGCGCAGCCGAAGACGGACGCCGACTACGAGCCCAAGATGTGCCAGGTCTCCAGCATCTCGGACACGGCGGGCGGCAAGGTCAAGATCGGCTGGTTCGAGTGGGGCGAGGAGTACGGCTTCCAGCAGAAGGTCTCCCAGGCGAGCACCGATGTGAACGGCGACGGCAAGGTCGACGGCAACGACAAGGTCGTCTCCATGACGTTCACCGACGCCGCGTCCGCCGGGGCCACCGCCAGCACCCCGGGCGCCAAGCTCGGGAGCCTCGGCAAGGCGGACGTCGACATCGGCGGCGGGATCAAGATCACCAACGGTGACACCTGGATCTTCTCCAGCGAGGAGGAGGCGGAGAAGATGCGGGACGACATCGAGGAAATGAAGATGTGGGAGACCTCCACCAAGCACAGCGGCGGCTACGGCGGTGGCTGGTACTCCGCGATGAAGTGGGCGGAGAAGAAGGAGGACATCGAGAGGAAGATCGGCGACAAGAAGATCTCCTACTCGACCGTCGGCCTCAACGCCTACGCGGACGGTGGCCTTTCCGTCAAAGGCGGCGACGAGGACGAACTCGGCGCCAGACTGGGCGGCAAGGCGAAGTTCTCGCCCGAGGTGACGATCACCAAGGACGACGTAAACGGCAACGAGTCGTACACGTACACCGCCAAGCTCGAACTGGAGGGCAAGGCCGGCGGGAACGTGGGCCCGGTCAAGGGGACCGTGGGCGGCAAGCAGAACCGTACGGGCGCCATCACCGTCACCCGCGACCAGAAGACCGGCAAAATCGTCCGCATCGACATGACGCAGACGGTGGAGAGCGGCTCGACGTCCGGCAAGGTCGAGGTCGGCGGCGACAACGGCGAGAGCGGCCAGGACAAGCGCGGCGGCAAGGGCAGCGTCTCCGACTCCTCGGGCGACACCGGCATCGACGTGGTCACGAACTCGATCGTCTTCGGCAAGGACACGGACGCGGCCACCGAGGCGAACCGTGCCGTCGCCGAGCAGTGGCTGGGCGGCTCGGGCAACAACACCGCCCCGTTCGAGTACCTCTTCGGCGACCACGGCATGGAGACCCGCCCGGAGGGCAACGACCCGTTCCAGCAGCTGATGTTCGAGGACGGGTTGTCCAGCAGCATGCGGTACACCGGCGAGAGCGACGCCCAGGAGTTCGGCTTCGAGATCTCCCTCGGCATGAGCCTCGGATTCTCGCTCGGCACGGAGGAGAAGAAGGAGACGCTGGCGGACGCGCGGTTCCTCGGGGCCCCACAGGGCGACCTGCGCACGTATCTTCCGTACAGCTACTGCGCGAACTGACGAGGCGGAGACACGGGGAGCGGGGAGACGGTGACACGGGCGATGAGTGCCGGGACAGACAGGACTCCGGGGCCGGGGCGGATCCGGGGGCGCATGAGGGCCACCACGGCGGCCGTCATGGGCATGGCCGTCATGGGAGCGGCCCTCCTGCTGACCGGGTGCGGCGGCGACCAGGGCACGGCGTCCGTGCCCGAGGGCTGGGGCACGCTGGACACGAAGAGCCTGGGCGTCGGCTACCCGAAGAACCAGGGGTACGCGGAACAGCCGGCGGGCGAGCGGGCCGAGGCCAACGCGGCCGTCGCGCTCAAGGTGGAGGACGGCATCCGCACCGGTATGGTCTCGGTCCAGCTGGACTTCGCGACGGGGGTGGACGACGCGGCCGGCGCGGCGGCAGCGGCGGGCGCGGGCATCGGCCTGGGTTCCACCCGCAAGGCCACGGAGGACGTACGCCTCGCGGGCCCGGACAGCGCGGGTGAGGCCCGCGAAGCCCGCCGGATCGACTACGACTTCACGGCGGACGGCCAGGAGGACACCCCGAACGCGGGGACGCCGATGACCGGGGTCCTGGTCGCGGGCGTGGACTCGAAGGGCGTTCCGTTCGTGGTGCGTCTGAACGCGGTGAAGGACGCCGTCGACGCGAAGGACTTGGACGCGTTCGTGGGGTCGATCACGGTGAAATAGGGCATCGGAAGCTGACGTCGCGGCGTTGTTCCCTCTGTTTCCCTTCCCCCGCCGTCCTCCAGGAGACCGCCGCCATGGCAGAGCCGAAATACGACGCCCTCGTGTTCGACGTGCTCGGCACACTCGTCGACGAACCCGCCGGGCTCCGCGCCGGCATCCGCGCCCTCGACCCGTCCCTGGACGGTCCCGGGACCGAACGGCTTCTGCTGCTGTGGCAGCGGCACATCGAGCGGGAACAGCGTCGCGTCCTCGACGGCGACCGGCCGTACCTCCCCAGCGACGTCCTCGACCGGGAGGCCGCGGGGGTCGTCGCGGAGGCCGCCGGGGTCGGGGATCCGGCCGTGGTGGAGGAGCTGGCCCGGTCGGCCCGCCGCCTCCCGCCGTGGCCCGACACCGTGGCCGGGCTCGCCCGGCTCGCCGGACACTTCCCGCTGATCGGCCTCTCCAACGCGAGCCGGACGGCGCTGCTGGAACTGAACGCCCACGCCGGACTGCGCTGGCACCAGGCCCTGTCCGCCGAGGACGCCCGCACCTACAAGCCGGACCCGGCGGTCTACCGACTGGCCGTCACCGTCGCCGGGCGTCCGCCGGAGCGCCTGCTGATGATCGCCGCCCATGCCTGGGACCTGCGCGGTGCGCAGGCACTGGGCCTGCGCACCGCCTATGTGGCCCGCCCGGTCGGCGACCCGCCCACGGCCTCGGACCGGTTCGACCTGTACGCGGAGGACCTGGCGGACCTGGCGGGGCGACTGGGGGTGTCGTAGGACCTTTCCCGGGGGCTCCAGACACCCGACGCGGCGGGATGACCGTCTCTGATGTCATGCCCGGATGATTTCCGGGCCTCCGGGCCTCCGGGCCTCCGGGCCTCCGTGGGTCCTGGCGACGCCGGCAGGCCCCGGCTCGAGATCCGGCGCGGCGCGGGCCTCGGCCGCGCACTGCTTCTCAGGTCAGCGGGCAGCTGAGAGGGAGGACGCGTTCGGTCAGCCGGCCGGTGAGGAGGTCGTCGGTGACGGCCGCCTCGGTCAGCCAGTCCGCCGCGGTCAGCCGGTCCACGAGCTCCGGGAGGTCGCCGGGCCCGATGGCGCACCAGGAGGCGAGGGCTTCCAGGCCGATGCCCCGGCCCTGGGGGCCCAGTTGTCCGTGGGCGTCGGCCCCGGTGACCAGGGCCAGGGCGAGCAGCCGCACGTCGGCCGCGGTCTTGGCCTTGCGGAGCTTCTTCTCCCCGACGACTCTCTGCGCCCATCCGCTGAGCTTGGGGCGCATCTTCCTGCCGAACGTGAACGGGCCCGGGTCGCTCTCGTCGGGTGTCAGGGACGGCACGCTGATCCGGGTGGGGTTCTCCGGGCGGGAGGCGATCAGTTCGTCGACGGTCCCGGCGATACCCAGCCAACCGCACTCCACCAGCTGCCCCACCAGCTGCTCGGGCTCCCGCAGGGGCAGCCCTTTGAGGTCCTGCCCGACGAGGTTGCCGACGCCGGACTGCGCGACGCGCAGCGTCAGCATCACCACCAGCAGGCGGGCGTCCGGGCCCGGCAGGGGAGCATGGTCGGCCACGTGGGTGAGGACGGCCCGCGCGTGATCCCACTGCGCGGGCGCGGTCAACAGCCTTGCCACAGCGGGCCCGTGACCGTCCGGAGCCTCGCCGATGCGATGCAGATGCTGGCGCCGGACGGTGGCGGCGGCCTGTTCGGCTCGCTGGGCGTCGAGGCGCAGTCCTGTGTCAGCGGTGACTTCGGCCCAGGCGGAGAAGGCCTTCGCCTTGCGGGCGTGGAGGTCGGCGAGCACCTCGAGGTCGGGTTCGGCGCGTTGCTGGTAGGCGCGGAAGAGCTCACCGAGTTCGGTGAGTTCGTCCCGCAGCGCGATGGGCCGCAGGTCGTGCGGGACGAAGCGCTGCGCGATCCTCCCTCGCCGGGCGCGCTGCCGCGTCGGCCTCGCGGGCCGGCGAACCGGCACCTGCTGCGGGACGGCGGCCCCGGGGGCGCTGTGCGAGAAGTGCGGGCCGACGGCCGACACGGTCGACGCGGGGGCGGCGGCGGCCCTGAAGCCCCCGGCCGGATCCGGCCGGGCGGGGACCGGGGCGGTGGCGACGACCTTCGCGGTGGGGTGGGCGGCCGCACAGCGCGAGCAGCACTCCATGACCCGCCACCAGCGCCCTTCCCGGTCCGTGACGACGGCCAGGACGACCGCGCCCCCGCACCGCCAGGGCGCGGGACGCTCACGCGGACCGGCGGGGCGGATGTGGGTGTGGCACTCCTCGGCCCGGCAGGCGCAGTACACCGAGGGACGGGGGGCCGGACCCGCGCGCAGGTGGGCCTTGAGATGCTCGACCGCCGCCGTGCGGCCGACGGCCGCGGAGGGCAGCGCCTGCGCGGCGCAGGCCGGGCGGCTGCACGACACGCGTACGTCCGCACGGCCGCGCCCGACGGGATCGAGCCGCACCGTCCACGTGCGCCCCGTCACCCGCTCGTTCGTCGCGTGGGCCTCCACACCCATCACACCCTCCTCGACGCCTGTCCGTATGTGCACCCCGGCACCCCACCTGACGCATGTGTCCGCGGCGCGCGTCGCGTCACAGTCTGCTACGCCACCCAGTCCGTATTCCGGCCCACAACACAAACGACGGTCCGCCGTTCGGGTGACGGGCCCGGAGAGCATGTGGCCGGTTTCTTGCCATGGCTGGGCCGCCAGGTGGGCCACTACAGGTGGAAGGCTCCCTGGCGAACCGGCCGAGGACGTCGACCCCGCGGAGAGAAGCTTCGACGAAGTTCGCACCGTACGATCCGGTCGACCCTCCGACGCGACCGCACGCGACGGGGCCTGATCGTCCGATACTCCGGCTGCAGATCGTGATCTTCATGTCCGGGACGCGGCTTGTCGTCGGTCATGGCTGGTGCAGGACCGGGTGCGAGCCCTTTCTGATCAACGGTCGCCGCACCCGTTGCCGCACCGGCCCTCAGTGTGGCTGAGGGCCTACTCAGCCCGTTTGGCCAACCGCAACGCTCAACAGCACAGGCCGACGGGCCTACAGGGCCGACAGGGCTGTGCGTTCGGCCTTCTCCAGCCAGTCGGTGTACCAGCGGGCGAACGTCACCGGCGCAGAGTCGTCGTCGAGCAGCGGGGCGAGGTCTACGTCGTCCACCCGGCAGTCGGACCAAATCGTGCCGCGGTTGCTGCCGCTGATGATCAGCCATTCTCTCTGGGCGCAGCCCAGGTGGGAGATCACGATGGCGCCGACGGTGCGCTCCGGGGCGAACATGACGGCCTCCCACCGCTCGTCCCAGGCCTCGGTGGCGTCGTCGAAGTCCTCGATGTCGTCGAAGTCCTCCCGCACCACCGGGCGACGATTTGGGTGCATCGTCAGGGCTGCCCGCATCGGAGCCACCCGGGGCACCGTGGCCCCCGCTGTCACCCTGGTGGGTGGTTCCCGGGTGGTTCCTCCGTCCGACGCATTGGTGCCGGTGCCCCCGTGCATGTCCCGGCCGCCTGTGCCGGTCGGGCCGTCCCCGTCCAGGCTGTTCGCCGGGGCGTGGCCGCCGTGGCCGCCTCGTGGGCCACCACCCGGCGTGCCGTTGTCCGCGCTGTTGGTCGGCAGGTGGTTCGCGGTTCCGCCCCGTGACCTGTTGAGGTTCGAGGCGTCGTCGCCCGTCCGGCCGAGAGGCCCTGTCTCGTCCCCACGTACCCTGACCAGTGAGTTTCACCTGCCAGCCCAGGATGAAAGAGACTCACGCACTGGCCATTCCGCGCAGAACCCAGAAATCAGCGACGGTGGTCGGCGACCCATTTGGGATATGTCCTGCTGTCCTGTCATCCGGAGAATTTCTGAAGCTCTCCAGGGCTGCAGAAGGTGTCAAGCCTCGCTCGAAAGTTTCCTGCAGTCTTTTCAGCCACACCAGACCGGCATGGTACCCGGCGAGATCAGCCTCGTCACGGGGCTCGAAGCTCGCTGCCGTATCGGCATCCGATGCCCACAAATAGCCCAGAATCTGACCCTCGCCGTGTACGGGAAGGTAGGAGACCTGGCCAGAAGTCTCGCGTCGATATGTTGACTGGAACGGTGGTGTTTGGCTGAACACGCTGTTTCGCTGGGGGATCTCGAATCGGATCCAGACGTCGGAGGCGGAGCCATCTTCGTCGAAGTGGTTCTCAACCCCTTCCTCGGTGGAGATGCCGAGCCGGGTTGGATCCTCGGGTTCCACTTCTGTTTCCAGCGCAGTGGAAATATCTTTCAGAAGTTTCTCAAGTCGCGGTCGGTTCAATCGACACAAGGAAGCATTGTCCTGGCCCTTGAGGTTGTAGCGCATCCATGCATCCGAAAAAGTTGCCAACGCTACGGTGAAATAGCTTTCGGACACGTCTACGAACAGAGTGAATAGCCCCTCTGTCGCGACCGTTCCATTCTTGGTTTCCAAAAGCCCGTCGCACGATGTGGAAATTTCCACCACACCGATGGCTCCCCTTTTTGTGTTCCTCTTGATGCTGTCCGCGAGCGTGCCGGTGAAATGGTGTTGCTGTCGGGTCGGGAAGCTCTTGTTTCCTGGTTCGGTAACCTGCACAGATACTTGACCGCCGTGTGGTGTGCCGAGACGGTGGCGATTGAGAACCTCAAGTGCGACCGAAAACCTGCGGATCGCCTCGCAAACCAGATCGGTGTCGTGTCCGCGTTCGCCCCAGGCCCATTGTGCGATCGGTGTGCTAGAAATCAAGGTCGTCCTCCTGGCATGAAGTTCGCGCCCGGTGGGTACATAAGTGTCCCATCCTCCACGCGCAGCACTACGATCACACCGCGCTCGGAATGAATCCGGCTGAGGTCTCTCTCTATGCCGGATGCCATCATGTCCGCGAGAGTACCCTTTGTGTCAACGACATAGACTTTCACATCCGCTTGGGAATCAGCAAGCTGGCCGATGTTCTGCCACATCTTACTGCCGACCTTCTTCGGATTCGATACCTCTTTGAACTGGTATCCGTAGACTTTGCCATCACGGTCGCGGGCCATGACGTCCATGTCTGTTCTTGGTCCCGTTACAACCCCGGGCCTGATTTCGACGTCCTTCTTGATCTCGAAACTGATATCTGTGATGCCGCTCTCCTGCAGCGTCCTCCCAAGGCGAAGCTGCTCGACACCTCCTGACATTGCGTTCTTCTGGGTGAAGCTGGATACGACCTGTTCGTAATTCGGGAGCCCATTGAACCGGCCTGAGGCGAGCCAGTTGGCTACTTCTCCCCCGGCCGGGTGATCTGCCAGGTTGGTCAGCGCCTTATCCAGATCGCCCGGTTTCACCTTGGAGCCTCGCAGGTTTTCCCGGATCCTCTTTTCGGTCTCTCCTCCGCGTTCGAAAGGCTGTGGTTCGCCGGGGGCCACGGGGCCGTCGCCGTGCCGAGGCCCTGGCAGCTCAGGTCCTTCACTGCTAGGCCTGCCAGGATTGTTGCCCGAGAAGTGATCGATTACTCTATGGCCGCCCCCGTGAGTCCCTTCAGAGGTGCTGTGTCCGTCGAGGTGAGGCGGTCCGGTACCCGCAGCTCGATCGCCGCTGCTGACAGGATGTTCGTGGCCGCCCCCTGGCGATTGGCCGGCACCTTCGCCCGAGTTATTGCCCGTGGCAGGAGTGTGGTCCGCGCTGTTGGTCGGCAGGTTGTTCGCGGTTCCGCCCGGTGACCTGTTGGGGTTCGAGGCGTCGTCGCCCGTACGGCCGAGGTTGTCGCCTGTCCGAGCCGTCCGTCGGGTTCTCGCGTTGGGCGGCCGTGTGGTGCTGTCTGAGGGTGCCGTCTTCGCCGAGGATGTTGCCCTGGCGGTCGAGGTGGATGACGTTGCCGTCCTTGTCGGTGCCCTTGAAGGTGCCTTCGGGCAGGGCGGTGGTGCCCCCGGGCAGTTTGAGGGCGCCTTCCTGGATCGGCAGGGAGCCCGCGGGCGGGATCACGCCTTCGGGGAGGTGGTACACGCCGTCGCCCAGGTCGATGGCTCCGGTGGGGATCTCCGCGCCGTCGGGAAGTTTGACCGAGCCCTTCGGGATTTCGAACGCGCCTTCCGGGACGGCTGCGCCCTCGGGTAGGTGCAGGGTGCCGTCGCCGAGTTTGAACGCACCGTCCGGCAGGGTGACCGCACCCGGTGGCAGTGGCGGGATCTCGACGCGGCCCATGCCCTTCAGACCGGCCATC
>NZ_JOEZ01000006.1 GCF_000721175.1 Streptomyces anulatus | reverse complement strand
GTGGAACAAGAACCCCAAGCCGTTCATCTGGACAAAGACCGCCGACGACATCCTCGACACCCTCGCCGCATACTGCACACGAATTAACGACTCAGGACATTAGCGGGGCAGCGCAGAAAGACGTGTACCAATCTTGGACCGAGTACCTCACGGGGGTACGTGACAGATGCGGTGCTCTGCAGGGCCTGTTGGAGAAGGTAGGGAACGACCAGTTCAAGAACGACGACGCGATTTGCGCCGCATTTGATGGATTGGCCAAGAAGTACAAAGATACCGATAGCGGCGATCACGGCAGTCGGGATCGGTGATCCGGGCTGTGGACTACGAAACTCTCAAAACTCTCAAGATCTCTGATTTCGAGAACGCGGCGGATGGGTACCGCGAGGCTGGAAATATGGCCAGTCAGGCCAAGGATGAGCTCTACAATCAGATTATTCCTGGAATGCAGAAATCCCTCCACGGTGAAGCGCTCAACGCTGCCGTAACGCAACTTCGGGAGCTTTCCAAGAATTTTCAATACGCACAGGTCGAGTGCGGTCTGATCGGTGCCGCACTCAATGCATTCGCTCTGGAACTGCGGCTGGCCAAAGTCAAACTCGACCTCGCGGTCGGAGATGCGACGGACGCCCGCCTCGGGGTTCGAGAAGACGGGTCGGTCAGTTACGGGGCCTGGAGCGGGTCGCCGGGCAGTGAGAGCATCCCAGGCGGCACCGTGTCGGGTGGTGCCGCATTGGTGCAAGGGCCCGGTATCAACCCGAACCACAATGTGGCTCAAACTTACGCCAACCGTATCGCCGCGGCCATAAAAGAGGCCACCGAGGTGGATGCGAAATGGTCGGCGAAGCTAAAGAGCCTGGAAGCGGATGATGACCTTACGGTATCCAATCGCGATTGGATTAATACTCGACACGACGTGAGAGGCACTCTCAAGGGTGCCAAAGACTATCTGAACCTCATTCTCGAGCCACCCAAGGATGGAACTCCCGAGGAGAATGCGGCGTGGTGGGCCGGGCTTACTGAGGAGCAGAGGGGTGACTATGCTTCGCTCAATATTGCCACCGTAGGAACTCTGGACGGGCTACCTTCGGAGATTCGTGATGAAGGGAATAGGTACACCTTGCGAGCCACCTCTGCCAGATGGGAGATGGAACGTGAGCGATTGATTTTGATGCGGGACTTTATTACGCAGGACGGGCGGTTCATGAACCGTTCCATCGAGAACAGATTGAAAGATATGGACAAGAAGCTGGCTGGCCTGAATCAGGTGCAGCAGCACCTCGACTCCACAGGAGAGAAGGGAATTCCCGAGCTGTATCTCCTCGGGATCGACACCGAAAAAAATGGGCGTGCCATAGTTTCGGTCGGAAACCCCGATGAGGCAGACAACGTGATGACGTACGTGCCTGGCATGAACACCAAGCTCGAAACAGTCGGAGGTGATATCGAAAGGGCAGAGAGTCTTTACAGTCAAGCGGTTGCGCTGGGCGATCCGGAAAAGAAATACGCGTCACTGATGTGGCTGGGGTACGATGCGCCTCAGAACCCTGTGGCGGTAGCCAAGGAGGGTTTGGCGAATGACGGGGCGCCGGTCCTCAACGATTTTCTGGACGGTTTGCAGGCTTCGCATCGGGGCGAACCTGCTAACGACACCCTGGTGGGGCACAGTTACGGGTCACTGGTTTCTGGGAAGATGCTCTCCGGGGACGAGACTCCGCCCGTTGATGCCGCTATTTTTGTCGGCAGCCCGGGAGTCGGCGTGGATCATGCGGCTGACTTGAATCTTCCGCCGGAGAACGTGTGGGCGGGGAAGTCTCGAAACGATGTTGTGGCGAGCCTGCCGACGCGATCCATCTACAATCCCTGGAGCTGGGGAGAGCGACCCTTTGGGGTTGACCCCACAGACCCAGGTTTTGGTGGGCAGCAGTTCGGAGTGCAAGACGGAAGCAAGTGGCCTCCGTTCGCTGCACACAGCCTCTACTGGGATGAGAACTCTGAATCCCTGAAAAATATGGCGCTGATCGTGAACGGCGAGTATCCGATGAGTGGGGCGGAACCGGAGTGAAAACTGGGCGTCTGCTCTGCCTGATCGTCAGTATTTCTTTTCTCGCGGCCGGGTGCGGCGCAAGTGGTGACGATTCTGTAGGACGCAGTGAATCGAGTGGTTCCGCTGCTCGGAATGGAGGCACGGGAATGGACATGAATCAGGCGGAGCGAACTGCTGAGGCACTGATTCGCGAAGCCATTCACGGGGTGACTCCCGAGCCGACGCTTGAGTCGTTCGGGGGAGGCGTGAAGTCCTGCAAGGAACCCAGTGATGGTGGATCCGAGGAGCGTGTCACCGTGACGCGGAACTACTGGCTGAAAGGCATTCCGCGAGAATCAGCAGAAAGTGTCGTCCGCAAGGTCTTCGGGAACTGGAAGGAAGCTGGTCACGTTGTCGACGCCGCGCCGGATTACGGTCGTCGCGTGGTAGCAGCCAACCTGAGGAGCAAGCCCGACGACTTCCTCATGCAGGTAGCGATGGGGATGGGCGGCCAGCTGAGTGTCGGCGTCACCTCTCCCTGCTTCTGGGACAGGGAACCGGTGCCATCGTCCCTTGGCCACCCGGCTCCCCGGACCGATGCAGAACTGCGGGAACGCCAGGAAGCAATGAACGGAGTGCGAGCCGTTTCGAGCCAGATCCTGGACAGCCTTGTCGACGGACGGCCTTCCAGCGAGGAGCCGGCCGTTCTCGTGCGTCCGCAGGACGGTTCGTGCTACGCCGATCACCAGTGGACGTACACCTGCGTGGACGCTCCGTCCGCGGAGCGCGCCTTCCATCACATGGTGCGTTCGCTGCGGGAGCACGGTTGGCAGACGCGGGAGCCGAGCGCGGAGGAGGCGGCGCAGGCCGGAGACGCAGTGGTTGCTCTGACACCGGACGATCACGAGGCGGGGGCCGGCGTGACCCGGACCCACGGAGAGGCCGTCATCCGTGTTTCCGCTGCTTGGGAACGTGAGTGGCCGCCTCCCTACATGCGCCGGGGCGATCAGTAGGAGCGGCTCGATCATGGACGGGGACGAGCTCATGCGCCGGGCGTAGGGCCGACGCAGTTTGGCCTGCGGGGAGGATCGGTCCGGGTTTTGGCGGTAGACCGATGATCTCGGTACCGGTTCGGTGACTCGGGCCGTTTGGCATGCTCAACGGTCCTACGTTCCGCCTCGTGCCAGTTGATTTTCTGTCTGATGACCAGGTCTCTTGCTACGGCCGGTTCCTTGCCGAGCTCACCCCGGGCGAGTTGGAGCAGTTCTTCCGTTTGGATGCCCGGGCCCGGGAGCTCGCGGCCGCCAAGCGTCGGGATGCGACCCGGCTGGGCTGGGCGGTGCAGTGGGGGACGGTGCAGTGGGGGACGGTGCGGATGCTCGGCACGTTCCTGCTGGACGACCCGGCCGGGGTGCCCGCGTCGACCGTGGCCTTCGTCGCTGAGCAGCTCGGGGTGGGCCCGGAGGTCCTGGCCGAGTAGGGAGGCCGGCCGAAGACGGCGTACGAGCACAGCTGGGAGATCCGCGAGGAGTACGGCTACCGGGAGTGCTTCTCCGCCGAGCCGGACGTGCGGGCGTTCCTGGCGGCGCGGGTGTGGGCGTCGGTGGAGGGGCCGCGTGCTCTGTTCGACCGCGCGGTGGTGTGGCTGGTGGACGACCGGGTGCTGTTGCCGGGGATCACGACGCTGACCCGGCTGGTGGCCGAGACACGGGCCCAGAAGATGGCCGAGCTGTACCGGACGCTGGATGCGGCGGTGCCGGGCGAGCTGCGACAGGCGATGCGCGAGCTGCTGAGGGTGCCGCACGGGAAGCGGGTCTCGGAGCTGGAGCGGTTGCGGTCCGGACCGGTGCGGGTGTCGGGCGCCGCGAGGCCTTGGACCGGGCCCGGGAGGTGCGTGCGCTCGGCGCGGGCCTGGTGGACACCGGCGGGGTGCCGGCGTCGCGGATGGCGGCGCTGGCCCGGTACGGGCTGGGCTCGAAGGCGCCCGCCCTGCGGGACCTGGAGGAGACGCGCAAGATCACCGGGCCCAGGCCCGGTCGGGCACCGCTGCCGGCCCTGCGAAGCCATCCACTTCCTGCGCGCCTGACCGCCCAGCACGTCAGGCGTTCGGTCCCACCGAGAGCGAGTGGGCGTCACCAGCACGGACCCCGCCGTTAGGTACCACGGCACTCCTGGGCTCTTCAGAAAACCATCGTTTTCTGAAGATCACCCGGCGGGCCGTCAGAACACCGGCAGAGCCTTCAACCTTCAAAAACCCCTTCAACAACCGAGGCCTTTCAACAACCCCGTACCACACCACATCCCCGACCTGCAGGAACTCCGCGCCTCCGGCATCCCGAATCAGCTCAACGCCCGCTGACCGCTACCGCCAAAACCCGGTCCTGTCCTCCCCGAGGGCCAGTTTGCCGACGGCCTCGCCGGACGCGCTTGAAGGCCCGAACCGGTGAGTGGGCCTGGACGGGTTCAGAGCCGTCGGCGAGTGGCCGATTGCCCAGGCACTGTGCTCACAGACAGGTCAGGCGGCGGCCTGCGCGTGGCCGGTCCGGCAGTCGCGGCAGCGTCCTGGCGTGGGGGAGCGGAAGGCGCGTTCGCAGCCGTCGCAGGTCTGGAACGGCGTGAAGGTGACGCGGCGGGCGGGCACGGCGAGGTCGTGGACACCGGGGAGCGGTGGGGGCAGCAGGGCGGTCAGCCGGTGCTTGAGGAGCCTCGCGGGCTGCCTGAGGGGGCGGGGCGGGTCGTCGGTGAGGACGTGGCGGATGGTGTCGGGGTGGGCTTCGCGTTCCAGCCAGGCCGCGACTGCCGGGGCGAGTTGCTGGATGTCGTCCTCGGAGAGGGTGAACTCCGGTGTGTGGCGACGGAGGTCGGCCAGGAGCGCGGTGGCGGCGCGGTGCAGCTCCGGGGTGAGCTCGCGTGGCTGCGGGAGCGGCCGGGGCGGCGGCTTGGGGGCGGTCGGAGGCGGGACGGGTGGGACGGTCGGCCGAGGCCGGGGCGGTGGTGCGGGGTCGTCGCGCGGGGGCGTGGTGGCAAGGGGCGGTAAGGGCTCGGGGGCGGGCACCGGGACCGGTACGGGCTGGGGTGTGGTCGCCGGGACCGGCACGGGCCGGGCTGGGAGCGTCAGGGCTGGTACGAGCCGGGGCGGGGGCGCGGGGGCCGGGACCCGTGCCGGGTTCCGGTCCGGCGGAGGAGCCGGTTGCGGGGTCTGCCGGGTGGCGGGCTGATGCGGGGCCGCGTTCAGGGGGCGTAGCAGGGCTGAGGGCTGGTTGCAGTACACGGTGCGGGTGACGATCCGGCCGTTCGGCAGGCGCTCACGGGCCCGTTGCAGGTAGCCGTGGGCCTCCAGTTCGCGCAGGGCGGCGGCGATGAGCCTCTCGCCCTCGGGGAAGCGGGCGGCGAGGGCCTTGATGCCGACTTCGGCGCCCTGGGGCAGTGACTGGATGCGTACGGCGAAGCCCACGGCGGTCGTGCTGAGACCGGGGTGCTGGGCGAGGTCGTTGCCGACGACGGTGAAGCGGTCGGTGTGCCGGATGACGACGTGGATCACGCCGGAGGTGGGGAGAGGTCCGGGAAGCTCTGTCAGGGCGCGCAGGAGCGCAGTATTCTGCTGGGTATCCATCGGGAAGCTGTCTTCTTCCTTGGTGGTCAGGCCCTCGATCGGGATTCCAGTCCCGGCCGGGGGCCGACGTATGTGCTCTGGTGGCGTGAGCATATGCCTGCCAACCGGTACGAAATCCAGCTGAGTTGGCAAACCTCACCCGTGTGAGTGACGGGCCCTCGGGGGTTGTCAGGTGAAAGCCGGGTTGGGTCGGGTGGGGTTATTTCTCCTGGTTCTTTGAGTAGTTGATGTCGCGGGTCACCGCGTCGCGGTGGAGCGCGATCCGGTGGGGGTCTTTCGCGGGGTACCGGGTCGCGCCCGCGCACGACTCGGTGGCGATCGTCACCGTACGAGGTCGAGTTCGGCCCAGACGGTCTTGCGCGGCACGGGGCCGGGGACGACGCCCCAGTGGTCCGCCAGGGCCTCGACGATGAGGAGCCCGCGCCCGTTCTCCGCGTAGTCGTCCTCGGGTGCTTTGACGGCACCGGGTCCGGGCGGGACGCTGTCGCCCCGGGTGTCGGTGACCTCGATCCGCAGCGTTCGCCCGCTGACGACGAGGCTGAGTTGGAAGTCCCGGCCTCGGACGCGGCCGTGTACCGAGGCGTTCGCCGCCAGCTCGCCGACGATGTGCGCCGCCGACTCCGACGGGAACCCCCAGGCGCCGAGATGGGCCACGGTGAGCAGCCGGGCGAGCCGGGCGCCTCGGCGGGTGGGGGAGAGCAGGACGCTGAACGTCCAAGTGGGGGACGGGTGTTGCGTGCGGACGATTTCCTGATTCATGTCACTCAGCGTGGCCGCCCCTGCGTACCGTGAACAGTGACGGAGTCCTTGCGTACGGTGACTGTCTGGGGCTTGTCCGGCCTTGTCCGGGCTGTCGGGGGTGACGCACAGGGAACGGACACCGTTGAGGTGGGAACGGCACGCACGTCGGAAGTGGGGCTCGCATGAGCGTGGTTGGCGAGGGTACGGAGCGCGGGGGCGGTACGGGGGACGTGGGCGGCGGGGCGGACGAGCCCGGGTGGGAGGTCGATCCGGACGACGAGTCGGGCGTGGCGGTGGTCGCCGCCGTGGGCCGCCAGATCAGGGCGTGGCGCGAGGCCGCGGGGATGCGGGCGGGCGAGTTCGCCGCGGCGATGGGGTATGGCGAGGACCTGATCTACAAGGTGGAGGGCGGCCGGCGCATCCCCCGCCCGGAGTTCCTCGACGGCGCGGACGTCGTGCTGGGGGCGGGCGGGAAGCTCGCGGCGATGAAGGCGGACGTCGCGGAGGCGCGGTATCCGAAGAAGATCCGGGACTTGGCGAGGCTGGAGGCCAGGGCCGTCGAGCTCGCCGCGTACGGCAGCCACAACCTGCACGGTCTGTTGCAGACGGAGGAGTACGCCAGGGCGCTGCTCGGTACGCGACGCCCCGTTCTGCCGCCGGACGAGCTGGAGCGCGCTCTGGCCGGACGCATGGCCAGGCATTCCATCTTCGACCGAGTGCCTGCCCCTGAGCTCAGCTTCGTTCAGGAAGAGGCCTCACTGCGCCGTCCGATCGGCGGCGTGGAGGTGTGGCGGCGACAGCTCGAAAACCTGCTCCGGCTAGGTGAGTTGCCCTTCGTGGATATTCAGGTGATGCCGACCTCCCGGTGGGATCACCCCGGAACGGGCGGGCGGATCCAAGTGCTGAAGTTCGCTGACGGCTCGGCTGTGGGGCGGGCGGATGACGAGTTTGCGGGCAGGCCTATCTCACATCCGAAGCAACTCCGTATTCTTGAACTGCGGTACGGCATCACTCAGGCTCGGGCTCTCACACCGGAGGAGTCCCGGGCCTTCATCGAGCAAGTGCTGGGAGAGACATGACCTACAGGCCCTCTGCCGGGGGAGCATCTGAGCTGCGGTGGTTCAAGAGCAGCTACAGCGACAGCAGCAACCCCAACGACTGCGTAGAGGTCGCAACCGCCCCGGCCGCCGTGCATGTCCGCGACTCCAAGGTCCAAGGCCCACGTATCGCCGTCGCGCCTGCCGCATGGGCAGGCTTCGTCTCGTACGCCGCCGGGCGCTGACCTCGCACGCACTCACGCCCCCACTCCTGGCCGAAGCCGGGCGGGGGCACGCTGCTGTCATCCTCGGAAGAACCCGGCCCTGGACCCCGTCCTCCGGCTTGGGCTCCACCTTCGGCTTCGCTTACCGCCTCGGGGCGGCCTTCTTCTTGACCCCTGGAGCGTGTAGCTGTAGCCCGGCCGCTTGCTCTTCTTTGTACCGGGCGTGTGCGCTGCGGGCGCAGGGCCCGGCCCGGCGCTCACCTCGGGTTCCTGCCGCTGTCGTAGGGCGGTCGTGGTCAGGTCGGTGCTGTCGCCCGGCGGTCTGTGCCGCCCCCGCTGCCCCGCAGCAGAGCGGCGCCGAGCGGGGTGAGGGTGTGCAGGACGCAGGAGGCCTGGCGGTGGCTGACGATCAGGCCGTTGTCCCGGAGCGTGGTGGCGTGCTGGCTGGCGGACGAGGCGGAGACCCCGGCGAAGCGGGCCAGCTCGCCGGTGGTGGCGCCGTGGGCGGCGGCCCGCAGGACGGCGGCGCGAGTGCGCCCGAGCAGCGTCGCCAGGGGTGCGCCGGAGCCGAGGTCCCCGGGGAGCGTGGAGTGGTGCGGCTCGTGGCTGAGGGAGTAGATCAGGACCGGTTCGAGCGACGGCTCGGCGAAGGTCACCGGGTTGCCCCAGGAGAAGTACGACGGGATGAGCCGGAGACCGCGGCCGTTCAGCAGCAGATCGCGGTCCTCGGGATAGACGGTGTGCAGGACGGGGTGCTGCCACCGCAGGCAGGGCCCCAGATCCTGCAGGGCCCCCTCGGTCCCGTGGTCGAGGACCGAGCGGGCGCGGGCGGACCGCTCCGCCTCGATCCGGGCCAGGGTCTGGTCGCCGTGCGGTGCGATCACCGTGTCGTAGTAGGTGCGCAGCGCCCGGACCAGGTCCTTCCGCATGCCCCGCTCGGCCAGGCGTGGCGCCCACGCGGGTGCTCCGCTGGTGCGCCCGAGGATGCCCACCTCGTCCAGGACCCGGCCCGGCGCAGCGGCCAGGATGGCTTCCAGCCCGCTGTCGAGCCCGTCGGCGGCCTCGCGCGGGGTCAGGAAGTCGGGGAAGTAGGAGGCCCGGGGGACCAGGGGCAGCAGGAAGGTGCGCAGAGTACGGGCGAAGTCCTGGGCGTGTACCCGGTCACGGGCCGTGCGGTACCAGTCGGCGTAGGCCCAGCGGCCCTGGCGGGTCTGGAACCGGTGCAGGCTCGTGCAGATCTCCCACAGCGGGTCGGGCCCGGCGGCCACGCGGGTTCTGGCCAGGTCGGCGTCGGTGAAGTGGATACGGAGCATGCGTTCCCCCCGAGTGCCCTGGGCCTCCTCGGTCCGTGCGGGAAGCCCTGCCTTGCCATGCTGCGGCGGAGAGGCCGCGCGGGGCAAAGCGGCGCGAGAGGGGCCGAGCCGTTTTCGGAGGGACTCATGGAAGCGCGTCCGCCCGGCCCGCGGAGTGCTGCCGCGGGCCGGGCGGACGCCGTGCTGTGGGGCGGTCAGGCGAGCAGGCAGCCGTTGGGGCAGTACCCGGACATCCGCTTGAAGGCCGCCTGAGTACCGGATCCGGCCACGCCGTCGATCGCGCCGTTGTAGTCGTAGATCCGGAGGAAGCGCTGGAGGGCCTTCACTGTGTTGGGGCCGACGATCCCGTCGATGCTGTCCCCGTATCCGTGCTTCTTCTTCAGGAAGCGCTGCATCGCCTTCCAGCTGTTGGTGCCGAGTTGCCCGTCGATGTCGCCGCCGTAGCCCCAGCGGGCCCTCAGCGCGCGCTGGACGCTCTGGGCCTGTGCCGTGCTCAGGCCCAGGTTGACCGTCGCGAGCGCCCCCACGTCGGCGCTCACCACCGCCGGGGCCTGCTGGGCGGGTGCCGCGAAGGCGGTGCCCGCGCCGGCCAGACCTCCCGCAGCGATAGCGGCGGCTGCGGTGAGACTGACGAGCGTCCTTGCCATGGACTTCTGTCGCATTCGTTCCCCCAAGGGTCGCGGTGCGGCCGGGCTGGTGTTCCCGGGCCGCCTCGGTCCTGAGCATCGCGAAGTCGGTGAGGGCCCGGACAGGCTCTTCGGCTCCGTCCGAAAACGCCAGGGCGGCAGGGGGGAAGCTCATGTTCCGGATGTCGGCACCGCCGGATGCGCGCCCCCGTTTGAGCACTCCCTCGCGCGGGGTAAGATCCTGCGCTCGATTGGCCAGGCCCGCGCCCCGTATGGCACACTGACCAGGTTGCTCGGTTGAGTGTCAATGCTGCGCGCCTCCCGCCGGGAGGACCGGAAGCGAGTCCCACAGTACTCGTCGGCCCTGTATGGGCCGGACGTACGGGAATCTTCCGGGAAGCAATGCAGGGCGCCGGCCAGGCACCCGGTGGGTGTTCCACCCCCGGTTCCGCGGTCTAGGGTCCGCACCCCCTTGGTTGGGATTTCCTTCGGGAGATTTTCGTAGAGGGGATGCGACACGCCCGACCGCGTGGGTCGGAGGAGGAGTCCAGAGAACCCCCGGGTTCCAGAGCGTTACGAGAGACAGGACTACTAGTAGCCATGGCGGGACAGAAGATCCGCATCCGGCTCAAGGCCTACGACCACGAGGTCATCGACTCCTCGGCGAAGAAGATCGTCGAGACGGTGACCCGCACTGGTGCGTCGGTCGCGGGCCCGGTGCCGCTGCCCACTGAGAAGAACGTGTACTGCGTCATCAAGTCGCCGCACAAGTACAAGGACTCTCGCGAGCACTTCGAGATGCGCACGCACAAGCGCCTCATCGACATCCTCGACCCCACGCCGAAGACGGTTGACTCGCTGATGCGCCTCGACCTCCCGGCGGGCGTCGACATCGAGATCAAGCTCTGAGGGGACGGGCCGAGATGAGCAAGAACATCAAGGGCGTCCTGGGCGAGAAGCTCGGCATGACCCAGGTCTGGGACGAGAACAACCGGGTCGTCCCGGTGACCGTCGTCAAGGCCGGGCCGTGCGTCGTGACGCAGGTCCGTACGAACGACAGCGACGGCTACGAAGCGGTCCAGATCGCCTTCGGCGAGATCGACCCGCGCAAGGTGAACAAGCCCCTCAAGGGTCACTTCGCCAAGGCCGACGTCACCCCGCGCCGCCACCTGGTGGAGCTCCGCACCCCTGACGCCAGCGAGTACACGCTGGGCCAGGAGGTCACTGCCGAGGTGTTCGAGTCCGGCGTCAAGGTCGACGTCACGGGCAAGAGCAAGGGCAAGGGCTTCGCCGGTGTCATGAAGCGTCACAACTTCAAGGGCCTCGGCGCCGGGCACGGCACCCAGCGCAAGCACCGTTCCCCCGGTTCCATCGGTGGCTGCGCCACCCCTGGGCGTGTCTTCAAGGGCATGCGCATGGCGGGCCGTATGGGTAACGAGCGCGTCACCACCCAGAACCTGACCATCCACGCGGTTGACGCGGAGAAGGGTCTGCTCCTCATCAAGGGCGCGGTCCCCGGTCCGAACGGCGGCCTCGTCCTGGTCCGTACCGCGGCCAAGGGGGCTTGAGGTAATGAGCACCATTGACATCCTTTCGCCGGCAGGCGACAAGGCCGGTACCGTCGACCTCCCCGCGGAGATCTTCGACGCCAAGACCAGCGTTCCGCTGATCCACCAGGTCGTTGTCGCTCAGCTGGCGGCTGCCCGTCAGGGCACGCACAAGACCAAGCGCCGCGGCGAAGTCCGCGGTGGTGGCAAGAAGCCTTACCGCCAGAAGGGCACCGGCCGCGCCCGTCAGGGTTCGACCCGCGCCCCGCAGTTCGCCGGTGGTGGCGTCGTCCACGGCCCGCAGCCGCGTGACTACTCGCAGCGGACCCCGAAGAAGATGAAGGCCGCCGCCCTGCGCGGTGCCCTCTCGGACCGGGCCCGTCACTCCCGCATCCACGTCGTCACCGGCGTGGTCGAGGGTGCCGCCTCCACGAAGGCCGCCAAGACGCTGCTCGGCAAGATCTCGGAGCGCCAGAACCTGCTCCTGGTCGTCGACCGCGCCGACGAGGCCGCGTGGCTGTCCGCGCGCAACCTGCCCCAGGTGCACATCCTGGAGCCGGGCCAGCTCAACACGTACGACGTGATCGTCTCTGACGACGTGGTCTTCACCCAGGCCGCTTTCGAGTCCTTCGTGTCTGGCCCCCAGACCGCTGAGACCGAAGGGAGCGACGCCTGATGAGCGAGGCGACCGTAACCAGCAAGACGTACTCGGACCCGCGTGACGTTCTCGTCAAGCCCGTGGTCTCCGAGAAGAGCTACGCGCTGCTCGACGAGAACAAGTACACGTTCATCGTCGCGCCCGGCTCCAACAAGACCCAGATCAAGCAGGCCGTGGAAGCGGTCTTCTCGGTCAAGGTCACCGGGGTCAACACGATCAACCGGCAGGGTAAGCGCAAGCGCACCAAGACCGGCTTCGGCAAGCGCTCCGACACGAAGCGCGCCATCGTGACCCTCGCCGAGGGCGACCGTATCGACATCTTCGGCGGCCCGACCTCCTGACGGAGGTCGAGTCGTCCGGAATCGGACGAGGACTGAGAAATGGGTATCCGCAAGTACAAGCCGACGACCCCGGGCCGTCGTGGCTCCAGCGTCGCCGACTTTGTCGAGATCACGCGGTCCACGCCGGAGAAGTCGCTGGTCCGCCCTCTGCACAGCAAGGGCGGCCGTAACAACGCCGGTCGTGTGACCGTTCGCCACCAGGGTGGTGGCCACAAGCGCGCCTACCGAGTGATCGACTTCCGTCGTCACGACAAGGACGGCGTGCCGGCCAAGGTCGCGCACATCGAGTACGACCCGAACCGCACCGCGCGCATCGCGCTGCTGCACTACGCGGACGGCGAGAAGCGTTACATCGTCGCTCCCCGTGGACTGTCGCAGGGTGACCGTGTCGAGAACGGTCCGGGCGCCGACATCAAGCCCGGCAACAACCTGGCGCTGCGCAACATCCCGGTCGGTACGACCATCCACGCCATCGAGCTGCGGCCCGGCGGCGGCGCGAAGTTCGCCCGTTCCGCGGGTGCCTCCGTGCAGCTGCTGGCGAAGGAGGGCACCATGGCCCACCTTCGTATGCCGTCGGGTGAGATCCGCCTGGTCGACGCGCGCTGCCGCGCGACGATCGGTGAGGTCGGCAACGCCGAGCAGTCGAACATCAACTGGGGCAAGGCCGGCCGCATGCGCTGGAAGGGCGTCCGCCCGACCGTCCGCGGTGTCGCGATGAACCCGGTTGACCACCCGCACGGTGGTGGTGAAGGCAAGACCTCCGGTGGACGTCACCCGGTCTCGCCGTGGGGTCAGAAGGAGGGTCGTACTCGTTCTCCCAAGAAGGCGAGCAACAAGTACATCGTCCGCCGCCGCAAGACGAACAAGAAGCGCTAGGAGCGGGTTTAGATGCCGCGCAGTCTCAAGAAGGGGCCCTTCGTCGACGGCCACCTCATCAAGAAGGTGGACGTACAGAACGAGGCAGGCACCAAGAACGTCATCAAGACCTGGTCCCGTCGCTCGATGATCGTCCCGGCCATGCTGGGTCACACCATCGCGGTGCACAACGGCAAGATCCACGTCCCGGTGTTCGTCACCGAGTCGATGGTCGGCCACAAGCTCGGCGAGTTCTCGCCGACTCGCACCTTCCGCGGCCACGTCAAGGACGACCGGAAGTCGAAGCGCCGCTAGCGCGGGGTGGAAACGACTATGACTTACACCGAAGGGACAACCATGGAAGCCAGGGCCCAGGCGCGGTACATCCGCGTCACGCCCATGAAGGCCCGCCGAGTGGTGGACCTCATCCGTGGCATGGATGCCACGGAGGCTCAGGCGGTCCTGCGTTTCGCCCCGCAGGCCGCGAGCGTGCCGGTTGGCAAGGTGCTGGACAGCGCCATCGCCAACGCTGCACACAACTACGACCACACCGACGCCTCTTCGCTGGTCATCAGCGAGGCGTACGTGGACGAGGGCCCGACCCTGAAGCGGTTCCGTCCGCGTGCTCAGGGCCGTGCCTACCGGATCCGTAAGCGGACCAGCCACATCACCGTGGTCGTCAGCAGCAAGGAAGGAACCCGGTAATGGGCCAGAAGGTAAACCCGCACGGGTTCCGGCTCGGCATCACCACGGACTTCAAGTCCCGCTGGTACGCCGACAAGCTGTACAAGGACTACGTCAAGGAAGACGTCGCCATTCGTCGCATGATGACGAAGGGCATGGAGCGGGCCGGCATCTCGAAGGTCGAGATCGAGCGCACCCGCGACCGCGTCCGCGTTGACATCCACACCGCCCGTCCGGGCATCGTCATCGGTCGCCGTGGCGCCGAGGCCGATCGCATCCGCGGCGAGCTGGAGAAGCTGACCGGCAAGCAGGTCCAGCTGAACATCCTCGAGGTCAAGAACCCCGAGGTGGACGCTCAGCTGGTGGCCCAGGCCGTCGCCGAGCAGCTCTCCTCCCGCGTCTCCTTCCGTCGTGCCATGCGTAAGAGCATGCAGAGCTCGATGAAGGCCGGCGCCAAGGGCATCAAGATCCAGTGCGGCGGTCGCCTCGGCGGCGCCGAGATGTCCCGCTCGGAGTTCTACCGCGAGGGCCGTGTGCCCCTGCACACCCTCCGTGCGAACGTCGACTACGGCTTCTTCGAGGCCAAGACGACCTTCGGCCGCATCGGCGTGAAGGTCTGGATCTACAAGGGCGACGTCAAGAACATCGCCGAGGTTCGCGCCGAGAACGCCGCGGCCCGCGCCGGTAACCGTCCGGCTCGTGGCGGCACCGACCGCCCGGCCGGCCGCGGTGGCCGTGGCGGCGAGCGTGGCGGTCGCGGCCGTAAGCCGCAGCAGTCGCCGGCAGCCGAGGCCCCCAAGGCCGACGCTCCCGCCGCCGCTGCTCCGGCTGCTGAGAGCACCGGAACGGAGGCCTGACCGAAATGCTGATCCCCCGTAGGGTCAAGCACCGCAAGCAGCACCACCCGAAGCGCAGCGGTATGTCCAAGGGTGGCACGCAGGTTGCGTTCGGCGAGTACGGCATCCAGGCGCTGACCCCGGCGTACGTGACGAACCGTCAGATCGAGTCCGCTCGTATCGCGATGACCCGTCACATCAAGCGTGGCGGCAAGGTCTGGATCAACATCTACCCGGACCGTCCCCTGACGAAGAAGCCCGCCGAGACCCGCATGGGTTCCGGTAAGGGTTCTCCCGAGTGGTGGATCGCGAACGTCAAGCCGGGTCGGGTGATGTTCGAGCTGTCCTACCCGAACGAGAAGATTGCTCGTGAGGCGCTCACCCGCGCTGCTCACAAGCTTCCGATGAAGTGCCGGATCGTTCGGCGCGAGGCAGGTGAGTCGTGATGTCGGCCGGTACCAAGGCGTCCGAGCTGCGCGAGCTGGGCGACGAGGAGCTCCTCAACAAGCTCCGCGAAGCCAAGGAAGAGCTGTTCAACCTCCGCTTCCAGGCGGCGACGGGGCAGCTCGAGAACCACGGCCGGCTCAAGTCCGTCCGTAAGGACATCGCCCGGATCTACACCCTGATGCGTGAGCGCGAGCTGGGCATCGAGACGGTGGAGAGCGCCTGATGAGCGAGAAGACTGTGACTGAGACGAACACCGACCGCGGTTTCCGCAAGACCCGTGAGGGTCTGGTCGTCAGCGACAAGATGGACAAGACCGTCGTCGTCGCTGTCGAGGACCGCGTCAAGCACGCGCTGTACGGCAAGGTCATCCGCCGTACGAACAAGCTCAAGGCCCACGACGAGCAGAACTCTGCGGGCGTCGGCGACCGCGTCATCATCATGGAGACGCGTCCGCTGTCGGCCTCGAAGCGCTGGCGCATCGTCGAGATCCTCGAGAAGGCCAAGTAATTCCTGAGGGATTCTCCCCTCAGGTCAGTTCCGCCAGGCTCGGTGGGGTGCCTCCCCGGTAACGGAGAGGCACCCGCCGGGAACCGGCAGACGATCAGGAGATAGACGTGATCCAGCAGGAGTCGCGACTGCGCGTCGCCGACAACACGGGTGCGAAGGAAATTCTCACCATTCGTGTTCTCGGTGGCTCGGGTCGCCGCTACGCGGGTATCGGTGACGTCATCGTCGCCACCGTCAAGGACGCGATCCCCGGTGGCAACGTGAAGAAGGGTGACGTCGTCAAGGCCGTCATCGTTCGCACCGTCAAGGAGCGTCGTCGTCAGGATGGCTCGTACATCCGCTTCGACGAGAACGCCGCCGTCATTCTGAAGAACGACGGCGACCCCCGCGGCACCCGCATCTTCGGCCCGGTGGGCCGGGAGCTGCGCGAGAAGAAGTTCATGAAGATCATCTCGCTCGCGCCGGAGGTGCTGTAAGCATGAAGATCAAGAAGGGCGACCTGGTCCAGGTCATCACCGGTAAGGACAAGGGCAAGCAGGGCAAGGTCATCGTGGCCTACCCCGCTCAGGACCGCGTCCTCGTCGAGGGTGTCAACCGGGTCAAGAAGCACACCAAGGCCGGTCAGACGGCTCGCGGTTCGCAGACGGGTGGCATTGTCACCACCGAGGCCCCGATCCACATCAGCAACGTTCAGCTGGTCGTGGAGAAGGACGGCAACAAGGTTGTCACCCGCGTCGGCTACCGCTTTGACGACGAGGGCAACAAGATCCGCGTTGCCAAGCGGACCGGTGAGGACATCTGATGACTGCCACCACTGCGCCGCGTCTCAAGACGCGCTACCGCGAGGAAATCGCCGGCAAGCTGCGTGAGGAGTTCTCGTACGAGAACGTCATGCAGGTTCCCGGTCTGGTCAAGATCGTGGTCAACATGGGTGTGGGCGACGCCGCCCGCGACTCCAAGCTGATCGACGGTGCCGTCAAGGACCTCACCACGATCACCGGCCAGAAGCCGGCCGTCACGAAGGCCCGCAAGTCCATCGCGCAGTTCAAGCTGCGCGAGGGCCAGCCGATCGGCTGCCACGTCACCCTCCGTGGTGACCGGATGTGGGAGTTCCTGGACCGTACGCTGTCGCTCGCGCTTCCGCGTATCCGTGACTTCCGTGGCCTGTCGCCGAAGCAGTTCGACGGCCGTGGCAACTACACCTTCGGTCTCACGGAGCAGGTCATGTTCCACGAGATCGACCAGGACAAGATCGACCGGGTCCGGGGCATGGACATCACCGTGGTCACCACGGCGACCAACGACGACGAGGGTCGTGCCCTCCTTCGTCACCTCGGCTTCCCGTTCAAGGAGAACTGACCGTGGCGAAGAAGGCTCTGATCGCTAAGGCCGCCCGTAAGCCGAAGTTCGGCGTTCGCGGGTACACCCGCTGCCAGCGCTGCGGCCGGCCCCACTCCGTCTACCGCAAGTTCGGCCTGTGCCGCGTGTGCCTTCGTGAGATGGCTCACCGTGGCGAGCTGCCGGGCGTGACCAAGAGCTCCTGGTAACTCTCCTCCGCCCTAGGGCGAAGGGAAGTTCCGGAGACTCTCGGTAAGCATCTGGGTCGGCAGGAGCCCGTCCTTTCATGCCGTAGGCTTGAAGGGTTGGGCGCCTGCCGCCCAAGACCGACTTACTACGCCGTAGGTCCCCGCACCGCACCCGTCCCGCCACTGAGTGGGGAGAGGGATGGCGCATACAGGAAACCCCGGCGAGAGAGGCCGAAGGCCAACTCATGACCATGACTGATCCCATCGCAGACATGCTCACGCGTCTGCGTAACGCGAACTCGGCATATCACGACGATGTCTCGATGCCGCACAGCAAGATCAAGTCGCACATCGCGGAGATCCTCCAGCAGGAGGGCTTCATCACCGGCTGGAAGGTCGAGGACGCCGAGGTCGGCAAGAACCTCGTCCTCGAGCTGAAGTTCGGCCCGAACCGCGAGCGCTCGATCGCCGGCATCAAGCGGATTTCGAAGCCGGGTCTGCGTGTATACGCAAAGTCCACCAACCTGCCGAAGGTCCTCGGCGGTCTGGGCGTGGCGATCATCTCCACGTCCCACGGCCTCCTGACCGGCCAGCAGGCAGGCAAGAAGGGCGTAGGTGGGGAAGTCCTCGCCTACGTCTGGTAGTCGGGAAAGGAAGGAAAGCTCATGTCGCGAATCGGCAAGCTCCCCATCCAGGTTCCCGCCGGTGTGGACGTCACCATCGATGGCCGTACGGTCGCCGTGAAGGGCCCCAAGGGTTCCCTCACGCACACCGTCGCCGCGCCGATCGAGGTCTCCAAGGGTGAGGACGGCGTGCTCAACGTCTCCCGCCCGAACGACGAGCGTCAGAACAAGGCCCTCCACGGCCTGTCCCGCACGCTGGTGGCGAACATGATCACCGGCGTGACCACGGGTTACACCAAGGCGCTCGAGATCAGCGGTGTCGGTTACCGCGTCCAGGCGAAGGGCTCCAACCTGGAGTTCGCCCTGGGCTACAGCCACCCGATCCTCATCGAGGCTCCGGAAGGCATCACCTTCAAGGTCGAGTCGCCCACGAAGCTCAGCGTCGAGGGCATCGACAAGCAGAAGGTCGGCGAGGTAGCCGCCAACATCCGCAAGCTGCGGAAGCCCGACCCGTACAAGGCCAAGGGCGTCAAGTACGCGGGCGAGGTCATCCGCCGCAAGGTCGGAAAGGCTGGTAAGTAGCCATGGCATACGGTGTGAAGATCGCCAAGGGCGACGCGTACAAGCGTGCCGCCCTCAAGCGCCGCCACATCCGCGTCCGCAAGCACATCTCCGGTTCGCCGGAGCGTCCTCGCTTGGTCGTGACGCGTTCCAACCGCCACATCGTGGCCCAGGTCATCGACGACATCGCGGGCCACACGCTCGCGTCGGCGTCGACCCTGGACACCTCGATCCGCGGTGGCGAGGGTGACAAGAGCGCCCAGGCCCAGCAGGTCGGCGCCCTTGTCGCCGAGCGTGCCAAGGCCGCAGGCGTCGAGGCCGTCGTGTTTGACCGCGGTGGTAACCAGTACGCCGGGCGGATTGCCGCTCTGGCTGACGCCGCCCGTGAAGCCGGGCTGAAGTTCTAAGCCCCGGTTCCTACGCACAGCGGACGTAACAGAGAGAGGTAAATCCAATGGCTGGACCCCAGCGCCGCGGAAGCGGTGCCGGTGGCGGCGAGCGGCGGGACCGGAAGGGCCGTGACGGTGGCGCTGCCGCCGAGAAGACCGCGTACGTCGAGCGTGTCGTCGCGATCAACCGCGTCGCCAAGGTCGTGAAGGGTGGTCGTCGCTTCAGCTTCACCGCGCTGGTCGTGGTGGGCGATGGTGACGGCACCGTCGGTGTCGGATACGGCAAGGCCAAGGAAGTTCCCGCGGCCATCGCCAAGGGTGTCGAAGAGGCCAAGAAGAACTTCTTCAAGGTCCCCCGCATCCAGGGCACCATCCCTCACCCGATCACGGGCGAGAAGGCTGCGGGCGTCGTCCTGCTCAAGCCGGCTTCCCCCGGTACCGGTGTTATCGCCGGTGGCCCGGTGCGCGCCGTGCTCGAGTGCGCCGGCGTTCACGACATCCTGTCGAAGTCGCTTGGCTCGTCCAACGCGATCAACATCGTGCACGCGACCGTGGCGGCCCTCCAGGGCCTGCAGCGTCCCGAGGAGATCGCGGCCCGCCGCGGTCTGCCCCTCGAGGACGTCGCCCCCGCGGCTCTGCTTCGTGCACGTGCGGGAGCGGGTGCGTAATGGCTCGCCTCAAGATCACGCAGACGAAGTCGTACATCGGCAGCAAGCAGAACCACCGCGACACCCTGCGTTCGCTCGGGCTCAAGCGCCTGAACGACTCGGTTGTCAAGGAGGACCGCCCCGAGTTCCGCGGAATGGTTCACACCGTCCGCCACCTCGTGACGGTTGAGGAGGTTGACTGACATGGCGGAGAACAGCCCGCTGAAGGCCCACAACCTCCGGCCTGCCCCGGGCGCCAAGACCGCCAAGACCCGTGTGGGTCGTGGTGAGGCGTCCAAGGGTAAGACCGCAGGCCGTGGTACCAAGGGTACGAAGGCTCGTTACCAGGTTCCGGAGCGCTTCGAGGGTGGCCAGATGCCCCTCCACATGCGTCTCCCGAAGCTCAAGGGCTTCAAGAACCCGTTCCGCACGGAGTACCAGGTCGTGAACCTGGACAAGCTCGCGACGCTCTACCCCGAGGGTGGAGAGGTCACGGTGGCCGACCTGGTCGCCAAGGGCGCTGTGCGCAACAACCACCTCGTCAAGGTCCTCGGACAGGGCGAGATCTCCGTGGCACTGCAGGTTTCGGTTGACGCCGTCTCCGGCTCCGCCAAGGAGAAGATCACCGCCGCCGGCGGTACGGTCACCGAGCTCGTCTGAGCCGCGGGACAGAACTGAGCCTGGCCGGCTGCCTCTTCGGAGGCGGCCGGCCAGGCTTTTCCGCGTTTGTGGCGCTGTACGGGAACCGTAAAGCCTCGGGAAAGGTTGAACGAGTGTCCACCGCACCGGCGGTGGGGGAGTCCGAGGTCGTTCACGTCCCAAATGGTGTGGCTTGGCCGGTCTTTCGCGGCGCGGACCGGGAGACGGGCGGTGCACCGGTGTGCGGCGCGTGTTTCCTGCTCAGTCCCGGGCCGGGTAGGGTGGCGCCGTTAATCTTTTGTGGCCTCCTTACGATGTAGGGCTGCCTTGTATCCGATCCCATCCAGTCCCATCCAGACCCGTCGCCTCTGACGCATAGCGCGGGGGTCGCAGGAGGCACCGTGTTCACCGCGTTCGCCCGAGCGTTCAAGACGCCCGACCTGCGCAAGAAGCTGCTCTTCACGCTCGGCATCATCGTGATCTATCGGCTCGGGGCGCACGTCCCGGCCCCTGGCGTCGACTACGCGAAGGTGCAGCAGTGCATCGACCAGGCCGACTCGGGTGGCCTCCTCGGTCTGATGCAGATGTTCAGCGGTGGCGCCCTGTTGCAGATCACCATCTTCGCGCTCGGCATCATGCCGTACATCACGGCGAGCATCATTCTCCAGTTGCTGACCGTCGTGATCCCGCGCCTGGAAGCCCTGAAGAAGGAAGGGCAGTCCGGCACGGCGAAGATCACGCAGTACACGCGTTACCTGACGGTCGCGCTGGCCATCCTCCAGGGCACCGGCCTCGTCGCCACCGCCCGCAGCGGCGCGCTCTTCCAGAACTGCTCCGTGGGCGACCAGATCGTCGCGGACAAGTCGGTCTTCACCACGATCATCATGGTCCTCACGATGACCGCCGGTACGGCCGCCGTCATGTGGCTCGGTGAGCTGATCACCGACCGCGGCATCGGTAACGGCATGTCGATCCTGATGTTCATCTCGATCGCCGCGACGTTCCCCGGCGCCCTGTGGGCCATCAAGGAGAGCGGCAAGCTGGCCGACGGCTGGATCGAGTTCGGCACCGTCATCCTCATCGGCTTCGTGATGGTCGGCCTCGTCGTCTTCGTCGAGCAGGCCCAGCGCCGCATCCCGGTGCAGTACGCGAAGCGCATGATCGGACGCCGGTCCTACGGCGGTACGTCCACGTACATCCCGCTGAAGGTGAACCAGGCGGGTGTGATTCCTGTCATCTTCGCCTCGTCGCTGCTCTACATCCCGGCGTTGATCGTCCAGTTCTCCGGCTCGAACGCCGGCTGGGCGACCTGGATCCAGGACTACTTCGTGGACGGTACCCACCCGTACTACATCGCGACGTACTTCGTCCTCATCGTGTTCTTCGCCTTCTTCTACGTGGCCATTTCGTTCAACCCCGACGAAGTCGCCGACAACATGAAGAAGTATGGTGGCTTCATCCCGGGTATCCGGGCAGGCCGACCTACTGCCGAGTATCTGAGCTACGTGCTCAACAGGATCACTTGGCCGGGCTCGCTGTACCTGGGCCTGATCGCTCTGGTGCCGACGATGGCGTTGGCAGGCTTCGGCGGTGCGAACCAGAACTTCCCGTTCGGCGGGACGAGCATCCTCATCATCGTGGGTGTGGGTCTGGAAACCGTGAAGCAGATCGAGAGTCAGCTCCAGCAGCGCAATTACGAAGGGTTCCTCCGCTGATGCGAATCGTCCTCGTCGGGCCTCCGGGTGCCGGCAAGGGAACGCAGGCTGCGTACCTTGCCCAGAACCTGTCGATTCCGCACATCTCCACGGGTGACCTTTTCCGTGCCAACATCAGCCAGGGCACCGACCTTGGCAAGCAGGCCCGCGCCTACATGGACGCAGGCCAGCTGGTACCGGACGAGGTCACCATCGGGATGGCCAAGGACCGCATGGCCCAGTCGGACGCCGTGAACGGCTTCCTGCTGGACGGCTTCCCGCGGAACGTGGGCCAGGCCGAAGCCCTTGACGTGATGCTCAAGGACGAGGGCGTGAAGCTGGACGCGGTCCTCGACCTGGAGGTCCCCGAGGACGAGGTCGTGAAGCGGATCGCGGGGCGCCGCATCTGCCGCGGCGACAGCGCGCACGTCTTCCACGTGACGTACAACCCGCCGAAGACCGAGGGCGTCTGTGACGCCTGCGGCGGCGAGCTGTACCAGCGGGACGACGACAGCGAGGAGACGGTCCGCACCCGGCTGGAGGTCTACCACACGCAGACCGAGCCGATCATCGACTACTACCGGGTCCAGGGCCTGGTGGTGACCATCTCCGCGCTGGGCAAGGTCGCGGACGTGACCGCCCGCGCCATGGAGGCGCTGAAGACCTCCGACGAGGGCTGAGCGTCACCCCGTACGAACCCGCAGTGCATGCCGGCCGCGGCGCCTCAGGGCGCCGCGGCCGACTGCTTGCGCCCCTATCGTTGAACACGCCGAGCCGTACCCGTCACCGTCGATGCAGAGAGGCGCCGAGCAATGGTGCAGATCAAGACCCCCGAGCAGATCGCGAAGATGCGCGAGGCGGGCCTGGTGGTCGCCGCCATTCACGCCGCCACCCGTGAGGCGGCCGTTCCCGGGGCCACCACCCACGACCTGGACCAGGTCGCCCGCAAGGTGATCGCCGACCACGGCGCGAAGTCGAACTTCCTCGGCTACGGCGGGTTCCCCGCGACCATCTGCACCTCGGTCAACGAGGTCGTCGTCCACGGCATCCCGGACGAGAAGACGGTCCTGAAGGACGGCGACATCATCTCGATCGACGCCGGCGCGATCGTCGACGGCTGGCACGGCGACGCGGCGTACACGGCCTTCGTAGGCACCGGTCACGCTCCGGAGCTGGTCGAGCTCTCCCGGGTGACCGAGGAGTCGATGTGGGCCGGGATCGCCGCGATGAAGGTGAACAACCGCCTCGTCGACGTCTCCAGGGCGATCGAGTCCTACATCCGCCGCCAGCCCCGCCCGGCGACCGGGAAGTACGGGATCATCGAGGACTTCGGCGGCCACGGCATCGGCACCGAGATGCACATGGACCCGCACCTGCTGAACTACGTCTCCCGCAAGCGCGGCAAGGGCATCAGGCTGGTCCCGGGCGTCTGCCTGGCGATCGAGCCCATGGTGTCCCTCGGCACGGCGCGGACGGAGACTCTGAGCGACGACTGGACGGTCATCACGACGGACGGCACCTGGTCCTCGCACTGGGAGCACTCCATCGCGCTGACCGAGCAGGGACCCCTGGTCCTGACCGCCCCGGACTGCGGCCGGGCGAAGCTGGCGGAGTACGGCGTGACGGCGGCTCCCGACCCCCTCGGCTGATGCAACCCTCCCGGCAGGTCTAAGGATCACCGGCAGTGGGCAAACTTGACGGATTCGTCTTTTGGGGTCCGCTGACGTAGACTGACTCGTCGGCTCTCGTGCATCAGTGTGTCCGCATACGGCGCACCGAAAAGCAAGAGCCGATCAAGGTAGCCGATTCGAAAGGCGAAGCGTGGCCAAGAAGCAAGGTGCCATCGAGATTGAGGGCACCGTGATCGAGTCCCTCCCGAACGCAATGTTCAAGGTGGAGCTCCAGAACGGTCACAAGGTCCTGGCGCACATCAGCGGCAAGATGCGGATGCACTACATCCGCATCCTCCCGGATGACCGGGTCGTGGTGGAGCTCTCTCCGTACGACCTGACGCGTGGCCGGATCGTCTACCGCTACAAGTAGATCTTGCCGGCACCCCGTTTCGGCGGGTGATGGCACTGACCCGGAGAACCTGACATCCCATGAAGGTCAAGCCGAGCGTCAAGAAGATCTGCGACAAGTGCAAGGTGATCCGCCGTCACGGTCGGGTCATGGTCATCTGCGACAACCTGCGCCACAAGCAGCGCCAGGGCTGACGCACGACCGCCTGCATCTCGCAGTTCTTCGCGCGACGCACGTAGTTACGTACATACGCAGAGCCCGTCCAAGCCACGGCTGACGACACCTCCGGCGGGGGCCGGGGACCCGGACGTACCACTGCTCCACGGGAGCGGTCGGCGGTCGGGAGTGGCACTGCGGAAGACCCCCGATCTAACAACTGGAGCCATTGAATGGCACGCGTTTCAGGTGTTGACATCCCGCGTGAAAAGCGCGTGGAGGTTGCCCTCACCTACGTCTTCGGTATCGGGCGCACCCGGTCCAAGGAGATCCTCGCCAGCACCGGCGTGAACCCGGACGCCCGCGTTCGCGACCTGGCCGAGGAAGACCTCGTCAAGATCCGCGAGTACGTGGACGCCAACCTCCGCACCGAGGGTGACCTCCGCCGCGAGGTCCAGGGCGACATCCGCCGCAAGATCGAGATCGGCTGCTACCAGGGCATTCGTCACCGCCGTGGTCTGCCGGTCCACGGTCAGCGCACCAGCACGAACGCGCGTACCCGCAAGGGCCCGCGTCGCGCCATCGCCGGTAAGAAGAAGCCGGGCAAGAAGTAGTCCTCAGCGGACGCACTGCGGACCTCCGGTTCCCCGGAACCCGCAGCAACCAGCGGTCTTCGCTGTAGGACCGATCACCTCCCCTCTCCATCTGGAGTCAAGACATGCCCCCCAAGGGTCGTCAGGGCGCAGCCAAGAAGGTGCGTCGCAAGGAAAAGAAGAACGTCGCTCACGGCCACGCGCACATCAAGAGCACGTTCAACAACACCATCGTCTCGATCACGGACCCCTCGGGCAACGTGATCTCCTGGGCCTCCGCCGGCCACGTCGGCTTCAAGGGCTCGCGCAAGTCCACCCCCTTCGCCGCGCAGATGGCCGCCGAGTCGGCCGCCCGCCGCGCGCAGGAGCACGGCATGCGCAAGGTCGACGTCTTCGTCAAGGGTCCCGGCTCCGGCCGTGAGACCGCGATCCGCTCCCTCCAGGCCACGGGCCTCGAGGTCGGTTCGATCCAGGACGTCACCCCGACGCCGCACAACGGCTGCCGTCCGCCGAAGCGTCGCCGCGTCTGATCCGTCGCGGCCGGTGACGGCCGTGCGTCAGTAGCGTTCGGGTCCGGGCGGTACGCCTCCTACGGGGCGTGCCGCCCGTACCCTTGTCACATCTGTCGGGCATCAAATAGTGGGTGCCCACGACTGAAGGACTCTCCCCATGCTTATCGCTCAGCGTCCGTCGCTGACCGAAGAGGTCGTCGACGAGTTCCGCTCCCGGTTCGTGATCGAGCCGCTGGAGCCGGGCTTCGGTTACACCCTCGGCAACTCCCTGCGCCGTACCCTCCTCTCCTCGATCCCCGGTGCCGCCGTCACCAGCATCCGGATCGACGGTGTCCTGCACGAGTTCACCACCGTGCCGGGTGTCAAGGAGGACGTCACCGACCTCATCCTCAACATCAAGCAGCTGGTCGTCTCCTCGGAGCACGACGAGCCCGTCGTGATGTACCTGCGCAAGCAGGGCCCGGGTCTGGTCACCGCCGCCGACATCGCGCCCCCGGCCGGTGTCGAGGTGCACAACCCCGACCTCGTTCTCGCCACGCTCAACGGCAAGGGCAAGCTGGAGATGGAGCTGACCGTCGAGCGCGGTCGCGGCTACGTCTCCGCCGTCCAGAACAAGCAGGTCGGCCAGGAGATCGGCCGGATCCCGGTCGACTCCATCTACTCGCCGGTGCTCAAGGTCACGTACAAGGTCGAGGCGACCCGTGTCGAGCAGCGCACCGACTTCGACAAGCTGATCGTCGACGTCGAGACCAAGCAGGCCATGCGTCCCCGTGACGCCATGGCGTCGGCCGGTAAGACCCTGGTCGAGCTGTTCGGTCTGGCGCGCGAGCTCAACATCGACGCCGAGGGCATCGACATGGGCCCGTCCCCGACGGACGCCGCGCTCGCCGCCGATCTCGCCCTGCCGATCGAGGAGCTGGAGCTCACCGTTCGGTCGTACAACTGCCTCAAGCGCGAGGGCATCCACTCCGTGGGTGAGCTCGTGGCCCGTTCCGAGGCCGACCTGCTCGACATCCGCAACTTCGGTGCCAAGTCGATCGACGAGGTCAAGGCGAAGCTGGCCGGTATGGGCCTCGCGCTCAAGGACTCGCCTCCCGGCTTCGACCCGACCGCCGCCGCCGACGCCTTCGGCGCCGACGACGACGCGGACGCCGGTTTCGTGGAGACCGAGCAGTACTGATCGCCTCCCGGCTGGGGGCGCCCGGTTTTGAGGGTGTCCCCGGGCCGGGGCTGAGGCTTCGTCCTCAAACGCCGGACGGGCTTGATTTCGGCTGATGCCCGGCGAAAGTCGGGCGGGCTGGAAACATCGAGCCCGACCGCACGTATGACTTCCGGGAGGCGTCCGCCTCGCGGGAACTGACATCGGTACCTGATACGGCCGGTGCAGCACACAAGGAGAATCACCATGCCGCGTCCCGCAAAGGGTGCCCGTCTGGGCGGCAGCGCCGCGCACGAGCGTCTGCTCCTCGCCAACCTGGCGAAGTCGCTGTTCGAGCACGGCCGCATCACGACGACCGAGGCCAAGGCCCGCCGCCTGCGTCCGGTCGCCGAGCGCCTCGTCACCAAGGCGAAGAAGGGCGACATCCACAACCGTCGCCTGGTGCTCCAGACGATCACGGACAAGAGCATCGTCCACACGCTCTTCACCGAGATCGCTCCCCGATACGAGAACCGCCCCGGTGGTTACACCCGTATCACCAAGATCGGCAACCGTCGTGGCGACAACGCCCCGATGGCGGTCATCGAGCTGGTCGAGGCGCTGACCGTGGCCCAGCAGGCCACCGGTGAGGCCGAGGCCGCCACAAAGCGTGCGGTCAAGGAAGACGCCCTCAAGAAGGACGAGGCCCCCGCGGCCGAGTCCACCGAGGACGCCAAGCCGGTCGAGAAGGCCGACGAGGAGTCCAAGGACGCCTGAGCGTCTTAAGGACCACGGGACGGGCTCGCATCACCCTTCGGGGCGGTGCGGGCCCGTTCTGCTGAGCAGGGGCAGTGAGAGGATGACGCGGTGAGTGACGAGGCGGAGCCCGGTTTCGTACGGGTGCGGCTGGACCTGTCCTACGACGGCAGGGACTTCTCCGGCTGGGCGAAGCAGACCAGCCGGCGCACGGTGCAGGGCGAGATCGAGGACGCGCTGCGGACCGTGACCCGCTCGGCCGTGACGTACGACCTGACGGTGGCCGGGCGGACGGACGCCGGGGTGCACGCGCGCGGCCAGGTGGCCCACGTGGACCTGCCGGAGGCGGTGTGGGCCGAGCACGAGGAGAAGCTGCTGCGACGGCTGGCGGGCCGGCTGCCGCTGGACGTCCGGATCTGGCGGGCGGCTCCCGCCCCGGCAGGGTTCAACGCTCGGTTCTCCGCGCTGTGGCGGCGGTACGCGTACCGCGTCGGCGACCGGCCGGGCGGCGTGGATCCGCTGACCCGGGGTCATGTGCTGTGGCACGACCGGCCGTTGGACGTGGACGCGATGAACGAGGCGGCCGCGCCGATGGTGGGGGAGCACGACTTCGCCGCGTACTGCAAGAAGCGTGAGGGCGCCACGACCATCCGTACGCTCCAGAAGCTGAGCTGGGTACGGGACCCGGCCTCCGGGGTCCTCACCGCGACCGTGCAGGCGGATGCGTTCTGCCACAACATGGTGCGGGCGCTGATCGGGGCGGCGCTGTTCGTCGGCGACGGGCGGCGGCCGGCCGGCTGGCCCGCCGAGGTGCTCGCCGCGAAGGTGCGCGACCCCGGGGTGCACGTGGTGCGCCCGCATGGGCTGACGCTGGAGGAAGTGGCGTACCCGGCGGACGCGTTGCTGGCGGCCCGGGCGGAAGAGGCCCGGAACGTGCGGACGTTGCCGGGGGCGGGCTGCTGCTGAACGCGAACTCCCGGCCGCGTGTGCGCCCGGGAGCCGGTCGCCACGTCAGCTGTCGGGGTCCGCGACGGCCTGGGAGGCCTGGAGCTGGCCCCGGCGGTGGATCTGGCGGAAGGTGAAGTTCGTCAGGTCCTTGTTGACCGCGTAGACGTCCTTGTCGGCGGTGGTGACCCGCTCGCCGTTCAGGAAGCCGCCGACGGCGAAGTAGGCGTAGCGCCCGTAGGAGTTGGAGGTGCGCAGGCAGACCGTGCCGCCCCGGCAGAAGGTGTTGACGCCCCCGCCGCTGAGGGAGGCGAGGCCGCCCGAGGACTCGTCGACGGTCTTCTTCGCGCGGGCCTCGGTGTCGAAGACCGCGATGCCGACCGTGACGGCCACCCCGTCCTTGCGGTAGGTGGCCCGGATGAGCTGCTCGCAGCCGTTGTTCGCGAGGATCGAGCCGAGGGCGCCCTGGGTGCCCGTCGCGCAGTTCGCGGAGCTGCTCGTCGCGCCCTTGAGGTGGACGCGGTCGCCCATCGTGAGCTTCTTGCCGGGGAAGAACCCGTCGACGGTGATCGGCGCCTTGTCCTTCTCGGCGCTGGATATGAAGTCCTTGGGGTCCGGCGGGGGCGGCGGCGCGACCGAGGAGAAGGAGGGCGCGGGCGCCGAGGTGTCCTCGGGGAGGTCGGCGGGGGCGGGCAGCCGGCTCGCGTTCCCGTCCGCCCTGCCCTTGCCGCCGTTCGACGTGACCACGGCCGTGGTCACGATCGCGCCGATCGCCACGGTCGCCAGCACACCGCCGCCGATCATCAGCAGCTTCTTACGGCGGGCGCGCGCCGCGGATTCCTCCGCCAGCGCCGCCCAGTCCGGAGTCCCGTCGCCCCCGGGCCCCCAGGAGGCCCCCCCTTGCCCAAAGCTCATGCGCGCAGTTTAGGGCTATCGGTAAACCGGTTGGGCCAGGGCTTCGCGGACCGTGACAATGCTCTGTATGGGACATCTCGAAGCAGGCCACCTGGAGTACTACCTACCGGACGGGCGGGTGCTGCTCGGCGATGCTTCGTTCCGGGTGGCCGACGGGGCCGTCGTCGCGCTCGTCGGGGCGAACGGCGCCGGCAAGACGACGCTGCTGCGGCTGCTGGCCGGTGAGCTCCAGCCGCACGGCGGCACGGTCTCGGTGAGCGGCGGGCTCGGCGTGATGCCGCAGTTCGTGGGCTCGGTGCGGGACGAGCGGACGGTGCGGGACCTGCTGGTGTCGGTGTCGCAGCCGCGTATCCGGGACGCGGCGAGGGCGGTCGACGCGGCCGAGGAGAAGATCCTCACCGTCGACGACGAGGCCGCGCAGATGGCGTACGCGCAGGCGCTGAGCGACTGGGCGGAGGCGCGGGGGTACGAGGCCGAGACGGTCTGGGACATGTGCACCATGGCCGCGCTGGGCGTCCCGTACGAGAAGGCGCAGTGGCGCGAGGTGCGCACGCTCAGCGGCGGTGAGCAGAAGCGGCTGGTGCTGGAGGCGCTGCTGCGCGGGCCGGATGAGGTCCTGCTGCTCGATGAGCCGGACAACTATCTGGACGTCCCCGGCAAGCGGTGGCTGGAGGAGAAGCTCAAGGAGACCCGTAAGACGGTCCTGTTCGTCTCCCATGACCGGGAGCTGCTCTCCCGGGCCGCCGAGAAGATCGTCAGCGTCGAGCCGAGCGCGGCGGGCAGTGACGTCTGGGTGCACGGCGGCGGCTTCGCCACGTACCACGACGCGCGCAAGGAGCGCTTCGCGCGGTTCGAGGAGCTGCTGCGGCGCTGGCAGGAGGAGCACGCCCGGCTGAAGGCGCTCGTCCTGCGGATGCGGCAGCAGGCGGCGAACAGCCCCGACATGGCGAACCGCTACCACGCGATGCAGACCCGCTTCAGGAAGTTCGAGGAGGCCGGCCCGCCGCCGGAGCCGCCGCGCGAACAGGACATCAGGATGCGGCTGCGCGGCGGGCGGACCGGGGTGCGGGCGGTGACCTGCAAGAACCTGGAGCTGACCGGGCTGATGAAACCGTTCGACCTGGAGATCTACTACGGGGAGCGGGTCGCGGTCCTCGGCTCCAACGGGTCGGGCAAGTCGCACTTCCTGCGGCTGCTGGCGGGGGAGCCGGTGGCGCACACGGGGGAGTGGAAGCTCGGGGCGCGGGTCGTGCCGGGTCACTTCGCCCAGACACACGCGCATCCGGAACTGCTCGGCAGGACGCTGGTGGAGATCCTCTGGTCCGAGCACGCCAAGGACCGGGGAGGGGCGATGTCGGTGCTGCGGCGGTACGAGCTGGAGCGGCAGGGGGACCAGCCGTTCGAGAAGCTGTCCGGCGGGCAGCAGGCGCGGTTCCAGATCCTGCTCCTGGAGCTGGCCGGCACGACGGCGCTGCTGCTGGACGAGCCCACGGACAACCTGGACCTGGAGTCGGCGGAGGCGTTGCAGGACGGTCTTGAGGTGTACGACGGCACGGTGATGGCCGTCACGCACGACCGGTGGTTCGCGAAGACCTTCGACCGGTATCTGGTCTTCGGGTCGGACGGGGTCGTACGGGAGACGGTGGAGCCGGTGTGGGACGAGCGGAGGGTCCAGCGGGCGCGGTGACCTTGGCGGTCGGCGGGCGGGGCGAGCCGGTGGCGGGTGCGGGGGCGGGGTGCCGTGCGGCGCCGTTGCGGGGGCGCTGCCCCCGGGCCCCCGCGCCTCGAATGCCGGCGGGGCTGTAAGGAGTCGCCTCAAGCGCCGCGGGGCCGGGTGGGTGCGGGGGCTGGAAAGGCCGCCTCAAGCGCGGGGCTGGAAGGGTGCGGAAGGGCTGAAAGTGGCGACTCAAGCGCCGGCGGGGCTGAGGGGTGCGGGGTCGTTTTGACCCGCGTGGGGGCTCCCCGGTAGGGTTCAGGTTTGTTATACGTATTGGCTTCGTCGTTCTCACGCGAAGGGCCTTACGTAGGTTCCCTGGAGCAGTTACCAGTGGCTCGCATACGGGCAGCGTCCCCGGCATTGTGAGCCCCAGCTGCATGATCGCTTCAGGGGTGCCGTGTGTCTGGATCCCATCCACTGAAGAAGCGAAGGCTGCGAAGTGCGTACGTACAGCCCCAAGCCCGGCGATGTCACTCGCCAGTGGCACATCATTGACGCTCAGGACATCGTCCTGGGCCGTCTGGCCACCACGGCTGCGAACCTCCTCCGAGGCAAGCACAAGGCGATCTACGCCCCCCACATGGACATGGGCGACTTCGTCATCATCATCAACGCCGACAAGGTTCACCTGTCGGGCAACAAGAAGACCCAGAAGATGGCGTACCGCCACTCCGGCTTCCCGGGCGGTCTCCGTTCGGTGCGCTACGACGAGCTGCTCTCGAAGAACCCCGAGAAGGCCGTCGAGAAGGCCATCAAGGGCATGATCCCCAAGAACACCCTGGGCCGTCAGATGCTCTCGAAGCTCAAGGTCTACGCGGGCGACCAGCACCCGCACGCTGCTCAGCAGCCGGTCCCGTTCGAGATCACCCAGGTCGCGCAGTAGTTCCGGCCACCCCCTAAGACATACAGAAAGATCTGAGGAGAATCGTGGCCGAGACCACTGTTGAGACCCCCGTCGAGGGCACCGAGGGCGAGGAGACCTTCGCCGAGGTGACCACCTTCGAGTCCGAGGTCCCCGTCGAGGGTGAGTACACCTCCGAGTCGCTCGCGGGCCGCTTCGGCGACCCGCAGCCCGCGGCCGGCCTTGGCCGTCGCAAGAACGCCATCGCCCGCGTCCGGATCATCCCGGGCACCGGCAAGTGGAAGATCAACGGTCGCACCCTTGAGGACTACTTCCCCAACAAGGTGCACCAGCAGGAAGTCAACGAGCCCTTCAAGGTTCTCGAGCTCGACGGTCGCTACGACGTCGTGGCCCGCATCTCGGGTGGCGGTGTCTCCGGTCAGGCCGGTGCCCTGCGCCTCGGTGTGGCCCGCTCGCTGAACGAGGCGGACGTGGACAACAACCGCGCCACGCTGAAGAAGAACGGCTTCCTCTCCCGCGACGACCGTGCGGTCGAGCGCAAGAAGGCCGGTCTCAAGAAGGCCCGTAAGGCCCCGCAGTACAGCAAGCGCTAAATATCGCCTGCTCGACTGTCACGTTCGCCCCGGCGGCACGCTCTGTGCTGCTGGGGCGTTCGTTTATCAGCCCTCGCGGGCGTATAACGGCATAAGACGTTCATCGGCCCGCACGGGACCGCGGCCCGGCGAACGCCGTCGCGCATCTCGCAGGTCGGTCGCGCCACGCCGCCCGATGTGCCTTTTTGCGCTTTTCTCGTTGCTTTCGTTGTTTGGTTGCTCAGTTCGTTTGCTGTGCAGTGGTTGTTTGTGGTTTCGGAGCACTTCGGAGGACACCAGTGGGACGACTCTTCGGTACGGACGGGGTACGGGGTGTCGCCAACGCCGATCTGACGGCCGAGCTCGCGCTCGGTCTCTCGGTCGCGGCGGCGCACGTCATCGCCGAGGCGGGCACCATCGCGGGCCATCGCCCGACCGCCGTGGTCGGACGTGATCCGCGGGCATCCGGAGAGTTCCTGGAGGCCGCCGTCGTGGCGGGCCTGGCCAGCGCCGGTGTGGACGTGCTGCGCGTCGGCGTGCTGCCGACGCCGGCCGTGGCGTACCTCACCGGCTCGCTCGGCGCGGACATCGGCGTGATGCTCTCCGCCAGTCACAACGCGATGCCCGACAACGGCGTCAAGTTCTTCGCGCGCGGCGGCCACAAGCTCGCCGACGAGCTGGAGGACCGGATCGAGGCGGTCTACGAGCAGCACCGCACCGGTGAGCCGTGGAGCCGTCCGACCGGCGCCGGCGTGGGCCGGGTCACCGACTACACGGAGGGCTTCGACCGGTACGTCGCCCACCTCATCGGCGTCCTCCCGAACCGGCTCGACGGTCTCAAGGTCGTCCTGGACGAGGCGCACGGCGCCGCCGCCCGGGTCTCGCCCGAGGCGTTCGCGCGGGCCGGGGCCGAGGTCGTCACCATCGGGGCCGACCCGGACGGCCTGAACATCAACGACGGCTGCGGCTCCACCCACCTGGAGCTGCTGCGCGCCGCCGTCGTCGAGCACGGGGCCGACCTCGGCATCGCGCACGACGGCGACGCCGACCGCTGCCTCGCCGTGGACGCGGCGGGAGAGGAGGTCGACGGCGACCAGATCCTCGCCGTGCTGGCCCTCGCCATGCGGGACGCCGGGCAGCTGCGCAAGGACACCGTCGTCGGCACCGTGATGTCGAACCTCGGCTTCAAACTGGCCATGGAGCGCGAGGGCATCCGGCTCGTCCAGACGGCGGTCGGCGACCGGTACGTCCTGGAGTCGATGAAGGCCGAGGGCTTCGCGCTCGGCGGCGAGCAGTCCGGACACGTCATCGTCCTGGACCACGCCACGACCGGCGACGGCACACTGACCGGCCTGATGCTGGCGGCCCGCGTCGCCGCCACCGGCCGGAGCCTCGCCGAGCTGGCCGGGGTCATGCAGCGTCTGCCGCAGGTCCTCATCAACGTCCCCGACGTCGACAAGACCCGGGTGAACACCTCGTCCGAGCTGGCCACCGCGGTCGTCGAGGCGGAGCGCGAGCTGGGCGAGACCGGGCGCGTGCTGCTGCGCCAGTCGGGTACGGAGCCGCTGGTGCGGGTCATGGTCGAGGCCGCCGACATCGAGCAGGCGCGGGCCGTCGCGGGCCGGCTGGCCGATGTGGTGAAGTCCGCGCTGGGCTGAGCCGCCGCTCCACGGCCCGGCGCACGGGTCATGCCCGTACGGAAGCCCCTGGTGTGCTCGCCGGGGGCTTCCGTACGCGCCGGAACCTCGGCAGGGCCTTCTGGAGCAGCAGCGTCAGCGTGCCCGCGAGGATGATCCCGCCGAGGTTGGCGAGCAGCTGCTGCCCGGAGCCGACGGTCTGCTGGTAGTGGGAGTAGCTGAACGCGACGGCCGCGTTGGCGGCGGCCGGGACCGTCGTCACCGAGATCGCCACCCCGATCAGCACACCGGACTGCGCGGAGGTGAGCGAGAGCGTTCCGGCGACGCCCGCGAGGCACGCCACGACGAACGACATCCAGTCCGGGTGCCAGATGAACCCGGTGTTGGGCCGGGGCTCGTTGATCATGCCGCTGTTGAAGAGGCCGAAGGCGTCCATCAGCCAGGCGAAGCCCGCGGTGATGATCATCGCCAGGGCGAAGCCGCCGATCAGCGCCCACAGCGAGCGCGCCACCAGGCGCGGGGCGCGTTGCACCAGGGCCGTGGAGATCCCGGCCAGCGGGCCGAACTCCGGGCCGACCGCCATCGCGCCCACGACCAGCACCGCGTTGTCGAGCATCACCCCGCAGGCGGCGAGCATGGTGGCGAGGGCGAGGAAGGAGACGTAGGTGATGGAGAACGCCGACTCCTCGTGGGTCGCCTCCATCAGCTCCTCCCACAGCACCGCGTCGACGCTCTCGCCCGGGGCCTCCTCCTCCGCCCGGTCGGCCTGGTCGGAGAGCGTCAGCTCCATGTTCTCCATGGTGATCGACCCGGACCTGTCGATGCCGAGGCGGCGCAGCGCACCGATCAGCTCGTCGACGGCCTCGCGCGCCACGTCGCACATGACCACGTCCCCGGCCGGGGAGCGGGCGACGCCGGGCAGGACGACGAGGTGAGCGGTGCCGACGGAGGACTCCAGGAGCGCGACGACCTCGTCGGTGGTGTCGGCCGGCACGATCAGACGCAGATGCAGCACGCGGCAGCCGGCCTTCCGGGTCGGAGTGGGCGCAGTGGTCGTTGTGGTCAGAGCTTGCGCAGGGACAGCTTCTGGACCTTGTGGTCCGGTCCCTTGCGGAGTACCAGGGTGGCACGGCCGCGCGTCGGAGCCACGTTTTCCAGCAGGTTCGGCTTGTTGATGGTCCGCCACATGGTGCGCGCGTAGTCCAGCGCCTCCTCCTCGGAGACCTGGGTGTACTTGCGGAAGTACGAGGACGGGTCCTGGAACGCCGTGGCGCGCAGCTTGCGGAAGCGGTTCAGGTACCAGGTTTCGATGTCCTCGGCGCGCGCGTCCACGTACACGCTGAAGTCGAAGTAGTCGGCGAGCCCGACCCTGGTGCGGCCGTCACTGCCGGGCAGCGCGGGCTGGAGGACGTTGAGGCCCTCGACGATGAGGATGTCGGGCCGGCGCACGGTGAGCCGCTCGTCGGGGACGATGTCGTAGATCAGGTGCGAGTAGACGGGCGCGGTCACCTCGTCCTTGCCCGCCTTGATGTCGGCGACGAAGCGGGTCAGGGCGCGCCGGTCGTAGGACTCCGGGAACCCTTTGCGCGAGGTCAGCCCGCGCGCCTTGAGCTCCTTCATCGGCAGCAGGAACCCGTCCGTGGTCACCAGCTCGACGCTCGGGTGCTCCGGCCAGCGGGCCAGCAGCGCCTGGAGGATACGGGCGCTGGTGGACTTCCCGACGGCGACACTGCCCGCGACCCCTATGACGAACGGGGTGCCGCTCTGCGCCCCGTGCCCGTTCCCGGCGTCCCCGAGGAAGGTGTTCAGCGCGCCGCGCAGCCCGGAGGTGGCCTGGACGTACAGGTTGAGCAGCCGGGAGAGCGGCAGATAGACGTCCCGCACCTCGTCCAGGTCGATGACGTCGCCGAGGCCCCGCAGCCGCTCCACCTCGTCGGCGGTCAGCGGCAGCGGGGTCTTGTCCCGCAGCGCGCTCCACTCGTCGCGCGAGAGCTCGACGTACGGGGTCGGCGCGTGCTCGGTGCGACGGTGGGGGCTCCGTGCGGGTGAGGTGATCACGTGTTCATTGTCGCGGGAGTTCCAACCGAGTGGGGGGTGGGCTCGGTCACGTGGGTGCCGGGTCGGGGTCGGTGCTGTGCCCCGTGCCCGCGTGCTCGACCGCCTTGGCCTCCCTACAGCTGGTCCCCCTGCCGGCTGGTTCCGGAGGATGCGTCCTGCCACCGTCCTTGCTGTCCTGCTCGCACGGAGCCGACGGGGCAGCGGCGAGTACCCGGGTGGGGAACACCGAGATGACCCCCGGTAGGGGCGGGGCGCAGCAGCGTATCCGGGGCCCCGGGCTCCCCGCTCCCCGGGACTCCGGGCCACGGAGTCCCGGGGAGCCCGGCGTGGAAGGTATTCGCCCTACGCGTCCTGCGGATACCAGCGCAGCTCGACCGTGTTGCCGTCCGGGTCGAGTACGTAGACCGAGGTGGCCGAGCCCCGGGCCCCGAAGCGGGGGACCGGGCCCTCCTTCACCGTGAACACCCCGGAGTCGATGACCTCCTGCCAGTCGAGCGGGTCGACGACGAGGCAGATGTGGTCCACGTTCGACTCGCCGCGCGGACGGTCGAGAAGGTCGATGATCGTGGTCGGGCTGACCCGGACCGACGGGAACGGCACCTTCCCCGCCCGCCACTCCTCGACCCGGACCGGTTCCAGGCCCAGCGGCCCGCAGTAGAACGCGAGGGCCCGCTCGACGTCCCCGACGTTGAGGACGAGGTGGTCGAACGCCTTGACCCGCACGGTCGGCGGCAGCACGGGCATGGTCAGGCCTCCGATGCGTACGTGACGAAGTCCGCCCAGGCGGCCGGGGCGAAGCCGAGGTGCGGGCCGTCGGTGGGGAGGTGCTTGGAGTCGCGTACGTGGATGGTGGCGGGGGCGGCGGCGACCTCGACGCAGGACGGGCCGTCGTTGGTGCTGTAGCTGCTCTTGAACCAGATCAGCTCGGTGCTCATGTCTCTCCCAGCAGTTTCTCGATGAATTCCCGTGACAGACGGGGCGTGAGTGCCTGCGATCGGATCAGGTTGTAACGCATCTCCAGGATCTGCACCTGCCTCGGATCGGTGATCAGCCCGCTGATGAGCTGAACCTCGTTGAGCCCGACGGTCTTTCCGTCCTTGAGTTTAAGGATGCGGTGTGAACCGCCGAGACCCGCGTGCTCCTCCGCCTCCATCGGCATGACCTGGATCTCGACATGCCGCAACTGGCTGAGCTCAAGCAGGTGTTCGAGCTGGTGGCGCAGGACCATTCTGCCTCCGGTCCGCCTCCGCAGGGTCGACTCTTCCTGGACAAAGGTCAGCAGCGGCGCGGGCCGCCGGTCGAACACGACCTGCCGGGCCATGCGGGCCGCCACCAGGCGCTCGACGTCGTCCTCGCTGTACGCGGGGCGTCGCTCGCGGTACAGGGCGCGCGCGTACTCCTCGGTCTGGAGCAGCCCGTCGATCACTCCATTCGCGTACGAGCCGATCTCGACAGCTTCCGCCTCCAGCTTCGTCAGGTCGCGGACCTTCTTCGGATACCGCGCCTCCTCCACGTCCTTCTTCATCGCCGAGATCCTGCCGCCCGCGCCCACGACGTCGTCGGTCCTGTCCAGGAACTCCGGCTTCGGGATGCGCCGCCCGCCCTCGACCTTGAAGACCAGGTTCTCGCTGTACCCGATGGCCGTGCCCAGTTCGGCGGCCCGCAGTCCCGCCGCCTCGCGCCAGAGCTTGATCTGCCGGCCGACCGCCGCGATGACCGCCCCGGAGTCGTCCTCCAGGCCGAAGTCCCGGTCCTCGTCGTCCCCGTCGAGCGCCGTGCGGTTCTCGCGGCCCTGGTTGTCCATGTCAGCCATGCGGCAGATGCCTCCACCCGTGTGTGTGCCGGACGTGTACGGCGGGGACGGGGCCCGGTACACCGGGGACAGTCACTGTCCGTACTCGCGTCAGTGCTTCTCAGAGTAGATACGTCCGGACACTCTGAGTGACATGAACCAGAGAATCACCCAACCGCGTGCACGCACCGGACAGTTCGCCGTGCAGCTCTCCGCCACCCGCCGAGGCGCCCGGCTCGCCCGCCTGCTGGCTACTGAGCAACTGCGCTCCTGGGGGCTGCCGCTGGAGGACGCGAGCCTGGTGATCGGCGAGCTGGCGACCAACGCGGCGCTGCACGGGTACGTCCCGGGGCGGGACTTCCGGATCCTGCTCAGCGTGTACGACGACGTCCTGCGGATCGAGGTCGTCGACACCCGGGGCGACAGCCTCCCGGAGAAGCGGGCCCCGGCCGCCGACTCCGAGAGCGGGCGAGGGCTGTTGCTCGTCGAGGCGTTGTCGGTGCGGTGGGGCACGGAGCACGGGCCGTTCCCGCGCAAGACGGTGTGGGCGGAGGTGGCTCTCACCGGATCGTGACTGCCGCGACCCGGTGGACCGGGATCCGGTGGGTCCGGGACGCGGGTGGCCGCGACGTGGTGGACCGCGTCCCGGTCGGCCGCGACGTAAAAGCTTTTGAGTACCGGCTTTTGAGTACTGGGGAAATAACCCAACCCGACCCTGACCGGCCAACTGGCTACCCCTGGGCGCGCGGGCGCGTGAGCGTGCGAGGGCGTCGTCACTCACACGGGTGAAGTGTGCCAACCGGGCTGGATTTTGGCCCTGTTGGCGGGCATATGCTCACGCTGACCACCACCCCAGACATGAGACGGCCCCCGGCCGGGACTGGCATCCCGACCGAAGGCCTGACCAACAAGGAAGAAGACACCTTCCCGATGGATACCCAGCAGGTTAGCGCGCCCTCGCTCGCCCCGTCCTCCGGCGTCGTACACATCAACATCCGCCTCACCGACGGCTACACGATCATCTCCAACCGCCTCTCCCAGCACCGGGGCCTGTCCCTGCTGGCGATCGGCCTCGGCACCCACATCCAGTCGCTGCCCGCCGGGAGGCGCATCGGCATCAAGGTGCTGGCCGCGACCTTCCCGGAGAGCGAGGCGGCCATCGCGGCCGGGCTGAGGGAGCTGGAGCACCACGGCTTCCTGCGCCGCACCCGGGAGCGTGTGGGGGGGCGGCCGGGTTGCCACGCGCACGGAGTCGTACAACCACCCGGATGCGGCTGCCCGGCGGGCGGTGGCCGTCGGGAGCGGCGGGGGAGCGGCGCCCGCGCCGGTACGGGAGGCCGTGCCCGAACCCGTACGTGAGCCCGAGGCCGCGCCGCCCGTACCGCCGCCTGGGCCCGAATCCGTGCGGGCGGAACCCGCACCCGCCCCGGCGCCCCGGCTCGTGCCGCCGCCCACCGCGCCCAAGCCGCCGCGCGCGGCGCTGCCCGGGCTGTGCCGTCCCTCCGAGGCGCTGTACGCGGCGGCGGCCGACCTGCTTGCCGGTCTGCGGCGGACCGCGCCCCTGTTCGTACTCTCCGAGGAGGAGGTGCGGCGGCTGGTTCCGGGGGTCGCCGCCTGGCTGGAGCGGGGGATGCGGCCCGATGCCGTACGCAAGGCGCTCACCGACGACCCGCCCGTACCGCTCCGGCACCCGGCGAAGCTGGTGCGCCACCGGCTGACCGCGCTTCTCCCGCCGCCGTTGCCCGTCGCCGCGCCGGTTGTCCCCCTCCAGACCTGTGAGGACTGCGACCGGGCGTTCCGGTCGCCGGTGCCGGGGGTGTGCCGGGGGTGCGGTGACGTCCGTGCGGACGGTGGCGAGCCACTTCGCCTGAGCGCGTGAAAGAGAAGAGGAAGCCAGTGATGTCCGTACGTGTGAACCGGGTGGATGCCCGGCGAGGGCCTGCCGATGTCGCCCAGCTCTATCATGGGCTCCGACGGGTCGTGACCGTCATCAGCGGAGAGGTGCATGCCATGAGTTCTGCGGATTCCGAGCAGCCGATCCACCCGCCGACCCGCCCGCGACAGACGGTCGAGGAGCTGCTGGCTGCGAAGGGGACGCGACCGATCGCTTCCCTGGACGACCTCACAGCCGGCACTTTCGGGACGGACGAGGAGGTCGAGGAGTTCGTGGCCTTCACCTACTCCGAGCGCCGACGTGACGTCGCCTGAGCCGCCGGTATGCAACCTGTTGTCCTGGACACGGATGTCAGCTCGCTGACCCATAAGGGCAGGCTCACCGGCCCCCTCGCCACACGGCTGATCGGCCGGAGACCCCTCATCACCTTCGTCACCCTCGGCGAGCTGACGCAGTGGGCGGAAATCCGGAACTGGGGCGGCCCGCGCCGCCAAGAGCTTGCCGACTGGATTTCCGCGATTCCCGTCCTGCCCGCTGACGAGGCGGTGGCCGCGACCTGGGGCCGGCTCTCCGCAGCGGGACGCAAGGCCGGGCTGCCCCAGCCGGTCGACGACATGTGGATCGCAGCCTGCTGTCTCACCTACGACCTGCCTCTCGCGACGCTGAACCTGAAGGACTACGCGTATTTCAGGGAGCACCACCGGCTGCGCATTCTCGGCGAGCAGTAAAACTACGGGCGGCGTGTCGATCGGGCGGCGTCCCGTTCGTCGTCATCGTGTAGGGCGACCCGCACGGCGGGCGCGACACACGCGACACACAGGCGACAGGAGCCGACCATGAAGTACATGCTGCTGATCCACAGCGGGGCCGTCGACGAGCAGGGCGGTGCGCCCCAGTGCACCGTCGAGGACTGGATGGCCTACGACAAGGACGTACGCGACGCGGGGATCCACGTCTCCGGGGAGTCGCTGGCCGACCTGGTGACCGCGACCTCCGTGCGGGTCTCGCCGACGGGGGAGCGGACCGTGACGGACGGGCCGTTCGCGGAGACCCGGGAGCTGCTGGGCGGGTTCCTCGTGATCGACGTGCCCGACCTCGACGCCGCCCTCGACTGGGCCGCGCGCTGCCCCGGCTCGCGCGACGGCGGCTCGGTCGTCGTCCGGCCGGTCGCGGACTTCGGGGCCTGAGAGCCGTGGCGGGCGAGGACGCCTCGGCGGGGGAGGCCAGGGTCGCCGTCGAGGCGGTGTTCCGGGAGGAGCGCGGGCTGCTGCTCGCCTCCCTCGTCCGCCGGTTCGGGGACCTCGACCTGGCCGAGGAGGTGACGTCCGAGGCGATCGAGGCGGCGCTGCGGCACTGGCCCGCCGAAGGCGTCCCCGCCCGGCCCGGGGCCTGGCTGCTGACGACCGCCCGGCGCCGGGCGGTGGACCGGCTGCGGCGCGACCAGGCGTACGCGGCCCGGCTCGCCGTCCTGAGTGCGGACGCGGAACGGGCCGATCCCGCCCCCGCCGCAGACGCGCAGGGACCCGGTGAACTACCGGACGAGCGGCTGCAGTTGTTCTTCACCTGCACCCACCCCGCCCTCGCCGCCGAGGACCGTACCGCCCTCACCCTGCGCTGCCTCGCCGGGCTCACCACACCGGAGGTGGCGCGGGCGTTCCTCGTTCCGACGGCGACCATGGCCCAGCGCATCGTGCGGGCGAAGAAGAAGATCCGCGAGGCCCGGATCCCGTTCCGGGTGCCCGGCCCCGACGAGCTGCCCCAGCGGCTGCCCGGGGTGCTCCAGGTCGTCTACTCGGTCTTCACGGAGGGGTACGCGGCCAGCTCGGGGCCCCGTCTCCAGCGGCTCGACCTGGCCGAGGAGGCGATCCGGCTGGCCCGGATACTGCACCGCCTGCTGCCCGCCGAGCGGGAGAGCGCCGGGCTCCTCGCGCTGCTGCTCCTCGTCCACGCCCGGCGCGACGCCCGGACCGGCCCGGAGGGGGAGCCGGTGCTCCTGGAGGACCAGGACCGGGGGTGCTGGGACCGGCCGATGATCGAGGAGGGCCGCGCCCTGGTCGTCCGGGCGCTGACGGGCGGGCCGGCCGGGCCCTACGGGGTGCAGGCCGCCATCGCCGCCCTGCACGACGAGGCGGCGGACGTGGCGGCCACGGACTGGCCGCAGATCGTGGCCCTGTACGACGTGCTCCGCACGCTCACCCCGTCCCCCGTGGTGGAGGTGAACCGCGCCGTGGCGGTGGCGATGAGGGACGGGCCGGGGGCCGGTCTCGCGCTGCTCGACGCGTTGGCGGGGGAGCCCCGGCTGCGGGCGTACCCGCCGTACGCGGTGGCGCGGGGTGACCTGCTGAGCCGGCTGGGGCGGGACGGGGAGGCCGCTGACGCGTACCGGGCGGCGCTGGAGCTCGCGGGCACCGAGCCGGAGCGGGCCGCACTGCGACGGAAGCTGGGGGAGTAGGAGCCGGGCCCACGCGTTCCCGCAGCAGCGGGTTCGCGGCCGTTCTCCTGTGGGTTCCCGTTCGGCCGAACGGGATTCGATGGCCGGAACCATCATCTTGACCTGCGCATGACATGGCTTCATTCTGTGCCCGTCGCACAGCTCCACCCCCCCACCCCGACGGACGTCAGGAGACTGCCAGCATGCGACTCGTCAACGCACGGAAATCCCGGCCGGCGAAGGCCAGACGGAACGCCGCCCTCGCCGTCCTGCTCGCGCTCGGCCTCGCCGCCCCGGCGACCGCCGTCGCCACCGCCGAGACCTCGGCCCCGAACGCGGCCGTCGCCGCGGACGAGCGGACGCTCCAGTACGAGATCCCCGGGCGCACCACCCCCGCCGCCCGCACCGACATCGCCCGCGCGGGCGTCTCGATCGACGAGGTCCACGACCACGGCGTCGTGATCACCGCGGACGCCGCCCAGGCCCGGAAGCTCCGGGCGCGCGGCCACGTACTGGAAGCCCTGCCCGCCCCGGTCGCCGAGCCGCACGCGGCGGACGGTGTGAGCGCCCTCGACTTCCCGCCCGCCGACTCCCGGTACCACAACTACGCCGAGATGAACGCGGCGATCGACGCGCGCATCGCCGCGAACCCCTCGATCATGAGCAAGCGCGTCATCGGCAAGACCTACCAGGGCCGCGACATCATCGCGGTCAAGGTCAGCGACAACGTCGCCACCGACGAGGCCGAACCCGAGGTCCTGTTCACCGCCCACCAGCACGCCCGCGAACACCTGACCGTCGAGATGGCGCTCTACCTGCTCCGTGAACTGGGCCAGGGCTACGGCTCCGACTCCCGGATCACCAGGGCGGTCGACGGCCGCGAGCTGTGGATCGTGCCGGACATGAACCCGGACGGCGGGGAGTACGACATCGCCTCGGGCTCGTACCGCAGCTGGCGCAAGAACCGTCAGCCCAACTCCGGCTCCACCGCCGTGGGGACCGACCTCAACCGCAACTGGGCCTACAAGTGGGGCTGCTGCGGCGGCTCCTCCTCCAGCCCGTCGTCGGACACCTACCGCGGGGCCGCGGCCGAGTCGGCCCCCGAGACGAAGGTCGTGGCGGACTTCGTCCGCAGCCGGGTGATCGGCGGGAAGCAGCAGATCACGGCGGCCATCGACTTCCACACGTACAGCGAACTGGTGCTGTGGCCCTTCGGCTACACGTACAACGACACGGCCCCCGGCATGACGGCTGACGACCGCAACGCGTTCGCCGCGGTGGGCCGCAAGATGGCGGCGAGCAACGGCTACACCGCCGAGCAGTCCAGTGACCTCTACATCACGGACGGCTCGATCGACGACTGGCTGTGGGGCTCGCAGAAGATCTTCGGCTACACCTTCGAGATGTACCCCCGCTCGTCCTGGAGCGGCGGCTTCTACCCGCCCGACGAGGTCATCGAGCGCGAGACCTCCCGGAACCGGGACGCGGTGCTCCAGCTGATCGAGAACGCCGACTGCATGTACCGGTCGATCGGCAAGGAGGCGCAGTACTGCTCCTGACGGGGCGAGGTCGACTCCGCTCCGGTGCGGGGCCGCGTACGGGCCCGCACCGGAGCCTCAGGCGACGTCGTGGACGCTGTGCTCGCCGAGATCCGGGGCGTGCCGGGCGACCGTGCGGTAGTCGAGGTCGTCATGGAGGACCGTCAGCCCGTGATGGGCCGCTGTGGCGGCGGTGATCAGGTCCACCGCGGAGGCGCTGCGATGCTGCCCGGCGCGTGCCATGCGGTGCTGGACCGAGGTGATCCAGCGCCCCGCTCCCTTCGGTACGGAAACGTCCGGGTAGAGGTCGGTGAACATCTCCACGATCTCGTCGTACTCGCGCGCGTTCCGGGCGCCGTACAGGAACTCCGCCCGCTGCGGATAGCAGGAGGCGATCGTTCCGGCCTCGACCGCATCGGACCACGCCGATTGGAGGGCGCTGTCGGAGAGCAGGCGTACGAGGCCCGACGTGTCGAGCAGGTAGATCACTGCCCGTCCTTCTCCGCCCGGTGCCGCCGCTCGGCGTCCTCGACCGCACCCCAGGTGCGCGCGCGATCGAAGTGGCGGCTGATGCGTGCCGCCCGCTCCTGCTGCTCAGCGTAGAAGCGCAGGGCGATGTTGACGGTCTCCTTCTTCGTCCGGGCCTTGGACAGGGCCATCGCCCGCTCCAAGGCTTCATCGTCTATGTCGATCTGGGTCACCGACATGTCCGGCCCTCCCGTCGTGCGCCCTGCGTCATGTGGGACATGTACAAAGAATTGTATGCCACCAACATTCCTCCCGCGAGGCGCTTCCGGCCTTAGGGTGCCGCTATGTGCGGAATCGTGGGTTATGTCGGTGGGCAGTCGGCGCAGGACGTCATCGTCGCGGGACTCAAGCGCCTCGAATACCGGGGCTACGACTCGGCGGGCGTCGCCGTACTCGCGGACGGCGGGCTCGCCGCCGCGAAGAAGGCGGGCAAGCTCGTCAATCTGGAGAAGGAGCTCGGGGACCGGCCGCTGCCGGCCGGCCGGACCGGCATCGGGCACACCCGCTGGGCGACGCACGGGGCGCCCAACGACGTGAACGCCCACCCCCACCTGGACAACGCGGGCCGGGTCGCCGTCGTCCACAACGGGATCATCGAGAACTTCGCGGCCCTGCGCCGCGAGCTGACCGGGCGCGGGCACGTCCTGGAGTCGGAGACCGACACCGAGGTCGTCGCGCATCTGCTGGCCGAGACGTTCTCGGCGGGCGAGGACCTCGCGGACGCGATGCGGCAGGTGTGCCGGCGGCTGGAGGGGGCGTTCACCCTCGTCGCCGTGCACGCGGACCAGCCGGACGTGGTGGTCGGCGCCCGGCGCAACTCACCGCTCGTCGTGGGCGTGGGACAGGACGAGTGGTTCCTCGCCTCCGACGTCGCCGCGTTCATCGCGCACACCCGGTCCGCCGTCGAACTGGGCCAGGACCAGGTCGTCGAGCTGAGCCGCGAGGGCGTCGTCGTCACCGGGTTCGACGGAGAGCCGGCAGAGGTGCGCGAGTACCACGTCGACTGGGACGCCTCCGCCGCCGAGAAGGGCGGCTACGCCTCCTTCATGCTCAAGGAGATCGCCGACCAGCCCCGGGCCGTCGCCGACACCCTCCTCGGCCGGGTCGACGGGGAGGGCACGCTCCACCTCGACGAGGTGCGCATCCCGTCCGCCGAACTGCGGGAGGTCGACAAGGTCGTCATCGTCGCCTGCGGCACCGCGTTCCACGCCGGGATGATCGCCAAGTACGCCATCGAGCACTGGACCCGGCTGCCCTGCGAGACCGAACTGGCCAGCGAGTTCCGCTACCGGGACCCGATCCTGGACCAGCGCACCCTCGTCGTCGCCATCTCGCAGTCCGGCGAGACCATGGACACCCTGATGGCGCTGCGGCACGCCCGCGAGCAGGGCGCCAAGGTGCTCGCCATCTGCAACACGAACGGCTCCACGATCCCGCGCGAGTCCGACGCCGTCCTCTACACGCACGCCGGGCCCGAGGTCGCCGTCGCCTCCACCAAGGCCTTCCTCACCCAGCTCGTCGCCTGCTACCTCGTGGCGCTCTACCTCGGCCAGGTCCGCGGCACCAAGTGGGGCGACGAGATCCGTACGGTGGTGCGCCAGCTCTCCGCCGTCTCCGGGGAGGTCGACCGCGTCCTGACGACGATGGAGCCCGTGCGCGAGCTGGCCCGGTCACTCGCCCACCACGACACCGTGCTGTTCGTCGGCCGGCACGTCGGCTACCCGGTCGCCCTCGAAGGCGCGCTCAAGCTCAAGGAACTCGCCTACATGCACGCCGAGGGGTTCGCGGCCGGCGAGCTGAAGCACGGGCCGATCGCGCTCATCGAGGAAGGGCTCCCCGTCGTCGTCATCGTCCCCTCGCCGCGCGGGCGTTCGGTGCTCCACGACAAGATCGTGTCCAACATCCAGGAGATCCGGGCCCGGGGCGCGCGCACCATCGTCGTCGCCGAGGAGGGCGACGAGGCCGTCGTCCCGTACGCCGACCACCTCATCACCGTCCCCGCAACGCCTACGCTGCTTCAGCCGCTGGTCGCCACCGTGCCGCTCCAGGTCTTCGCCTGCGAGCTCGCGACGGCCCGCGGCAACGAAGTGGACCAGCCGCGCAACCTGGCGAAGTCCGTGACCGTGGAGTGAGTGAGCGACCCGGGCGTCCCGGGGTCGCGAGGACGACAGGAACAGCGAGGGTGGGGTCGTGATCATTGGGGTCGGCATCGACGTGGCCGAGATCGAGCGGTTCGGCGCGGCGCTGGAGCGTACGCCCCAGTTGGCCGACCGGCTCTTCGTCGGCAGCGAGCTGACGCTGCCCAGCGGCGAGCGGCGTGGAATCGCCTCGCTCGCCGCCCGGTTCGCCGCGAAGGAGGCCCTGGCCAAGGCGCTCGGCGCACCCGGCGGGCTGCTCTGGAGCGACGCGGAGGTCTGGGTCGAGGAGAGCGGGCAGCCCCGGCTGCGGGTACGCGGCACGGTCGCCGCCCGCGCCGCCGAACTCGGCGTGCGCGGCTGGCACGTCTCGCTCAGCCATGACGCGGGCGTCGCGTCGGCGGTGGTCATCGCGGAGGGGTGAGCACCGGAGGGCCGCGGGGTGGTCTTCGCGGAGGGGTGAGCGCCGGAGGGCCGCGCAGTGGGCGTACGGGGGTGGCGTCGGCCCGCGTGATCGCGGAGGGTTGGACCCATGCGACGTGCCTACAGCGTGGAGACCGTACGGGCCGCCGAGGCCGCCCTCATGCAGCGGCTGCCGGAGGGCGCCCTGATGCAGCGCGCCGCCGCCGGGCTCGCCGTGGCCTGCGGCGATCTGCTGCGGCGCAACGGCCGGGTGTACGGGGCCCGGGTCCTGCTCCTGGTCGGCAGCGGCGACAACGGCGGCGACGCCCTCTACGCGGGCGCCCGGCTGGCCCGCCGGGGCGCGGGCGTACGGGCCCTGCTGCTCACCCCCGACCGGGCCCATCCCGGCGGCCTCGCCGCGCTGCTGGCGGCCGGAGGGCTGGTCGTCGACGGGCCGGACGGGCTCGGCGTGCTCGACCTCGTCGTGGACGGCATCACCGGCATCGGCGGGCGCGGCGGGCTGCGCGAGGACGCCGTCGCACTGCTCCACACGGTGACCCGGGACCGTACCCCGGTCCTCTCCGTCGACCTGCCGAGCGGGGTGGAGGCCGACACCGGGGAGGTGCACGGCGACGCGGTCCGGGCGGACGCGACGGTCACCTTCGGCACCTACAAGCCCGGCCTCCTCGTCGACCCGGCCGCCGAACACGCGGGAGCCCTGCGGCTGGTGGACATCGGGCTCGGCCCGGAGCTGCCCGAGCCGCCGGACCTGGAGGCCCTCCAGTACGCGGACGTCGCGGCGTTGCTGCCGGTGCCGGGCGCTTCGAGCGACAAGTACCGGCGCGGGGTCGTCGGCGTCGTCGCCGGGTCCGGGCGCTACCCGGGCGCGGCGGTCCTCGCGGTCGCGGGAGCGCTGCGCGGCGGGGCCGGGGCCGTGCGGTACGTCGGACCGGGCGCGGACGCGGTGATCGCCCGGTTCCCCGAGGCGCTGGTGCACGCCGGGCCGCCGTCGGAGGCGGGGCGGGTGCAGGCCTGGGTGGTCGGGCCCGGGCTCGGCGACGGGCGGAGCGCGGCGGCCGCCGTCGCCGATGTGCTGGCCACCGACGTCCCCGTACTGGTCGACGCGGACGGGCTGCGGCTGCTGGACGCGGAGACCGTCCGGACCCGGACCGCCCCCACCGTCCTCACCCCGCACGCGGGGGAGGCCGCCGCCCTGCTCGGCACGGCCCGTGAGGAGGTCGAGGCCGGGCGGCTGACCGCGGTGCGCGAACTGGCCGCCCGCTACCGCGCCACCGTGCTCCTCAAGGGCTCCACGACCCTGATCGCGGAGGCCCGCGACACCCCCGTACGGGTCAATCCGACCGGTACGTCCTGGCTCGCCACGGCGGGCAGCGGCGACGTGCTCTCCGGGCTGACGGGGTCCCTTCTCGCGGCCGGGCTGGCCCCGCTCGACGCCGCGTCGGCCGGCGCCTATCTGCACGGGCTCGCCGCCCGGCACGGCTCGGACGGGGCCCCGGTCTCCGCGCAGGACGTCGCGGACGGCATCCCGGCGGCCTGGCGCGACGTGCGGGCGGGCTGAGCCGGGGTGATGGTGGAGGCCCCGGAGTGGAAGGGCGGTCGGCAGCGGTGAGCGGCAGCCAACCCGTACGTGTACGCAGGGCCTACGACCCGCCGGAGGACGGCGACGGCACGCGTGTCCTGGTCGACCGGCTCTGGCCCAGGGGCGTCTCCAAGGAGCGGGCCGCGATCGACGTCTGGCTGAAGGACGTCACCCCCTCGGACGAACTGCGCTCCTGGTACCACCAGGACCGCTCCGGCGCGCGTCACGACACGTTCGTCGAGCGCTACCGCACCGAACTCGACGACTCCGCCCACACGGAGGCCGTCGAGCGGCTCGTCGGCCTCGTGCGCGAGGGCGGGCCCGTCACGCTGATCACCGCCGCCAAGGACGTGGACGACAGCCATGTTCCGGTCCTCGTCGACCACCTGAAGCATGTGATGAAACGCACATAAGGCCGGATACCGGCGTACGTCGCCCGAGGGGCGACCGACGCCTCTGAGACACTGGGCGCGATGAACGAGACAGCGTCCCTGAGAGCCCGTGCCGAGATCGACCTCGCCGCGCTGCGCGCCAACGTGCGCGCCCTGCGCGAGCGTGCGGCCGGTGCGCAGCTCATGGCCGTCGTGAAGTCCGACGGGTACGGGCACGGGGCGGTGCCCTGCGCCAGGGCCGCGCGGGAGGCCGGGGCGACCTGGCTGGGCACCGCGACCCCGCACGAGGCCCTCGCCCTGCGGTCGGCCGGACTCGACGGCCGGATCATGTGCTGGCTGTGGACGCCCGGCGGCCCCTGGCGCGAGGCGATCGAGGCCGACGTCGACGTGTCGGTCAGCGGCATGTGGGCGCTGCGCGAGGTCGTCGAGGCCGCCGGAGCGGCCGGCCGGCCGGCCAGGATCCAGCTCAAGGCCGACACCGGCCTCGGCCGGGGCGGCTGCCAGCCCGCCGACTGGCCCGGACTGGTCACCGAAGCCCTCGCCGCCGAGCGGGCCGGGCGCGTCCGGATCACCGGTCTCTGGTCCCACTTCGCCTGCGCCGACGAGCCCGGCCACCCCTCGATCGCCGCCCAGCTCGACGTCTACCGCGACATGGTCGCGTACGCCGAGAAGGAGGGCGTGGAGCCCGAGGTGCGGCACATGGCCAACTCCCCGGCCACGCTCACGATCCCCGAGGCGCACTTCGACCTCGTCCGGACCGGCATCGCGATGTACGGCATCTCGCCCGCCCCCGAGCTGGGCACCTCCGCCGACTTCGGGCTGCGCCCCGCGATGACGCTCGCCGCGTCCGTCGCCCTGGTCAAGGGAGCCCCCGCCGGACACGGCGTCAGCTACGGCCACCACTACACGACGTCCGCGGAGACGACCCTCGGCCTGATCCCCGTCGGTTACGCGGACGGCGTCCCGCGCCACGCGTCGGGCCGGGGCCCCGTCCTGGTCGGCGGGAGGACGCGCACGGTCGCGGGCCGCGTCGCCATGGACCAGTTCGTCGTCGACCTCGAAGGCGACCGGCCCGAACCGGGCGCGGAGGCGGTGCTGTTCGGTCCTGGCGACCGGGGCGAGCCGACCGCACAGGACTGGGCGGAGGCCGCCGGCACCATCGCGTACGAGATCGTCACCCGCATCGGCACCCGGGTGCCCAGGGTGTACGTGAACGGGACGGCCGATCCGACCGGGGGCGCACAGCGGTGAGCGAGAGCAGCGCGAGGGCCGCCGTCGACGCGACCGCCGCCGCCGCTGCCGGCGCGGCCGGCTGGCGCCGGGCGGGGATCGCCGGGGCCGCGATAGGGGTGCTCGCCGCCGGCGCGGCGGCGGGCGTCGCCGTCGAGCGGCTCACCGTCGGGCGAGGCATGCGGAAGAAGGCCCGCCTGGCACTGGACGCCACCGGGCCCTACGGCTCGCTGCGCGGCACGCCGGGCCGGGCCGTCGCCGACGACCACACCGAGCTGTACTACGAGATCGACGAGGTGGAGGACGCGCCGGCGGCGGCCGACGAGGGTCCGGGCGCGACCGGCACCCGCCGTCGCCGCCTCTTCGGGCGCAAGGCCCCCGCCCCGGTCACCGTCGTCTTCAGCCACGGCTACTGCCTCGGCCAGGACTCCTGGCACTTCCAGCGGGCCGCCCTGCGCGGCCTCGTCCGCTGCGTCTACTGGGACCAGCGCAGCCACGGCCGCTCCGAGCGGGGCCGGGCCCAGGCTTACGGGGTGCCGCTCGGCATCGACCAGCTCGGCCGCGACCTGAAGGCGGTCATCGACGCGGCGGCCCCCGAGGGCCCGCTGGTGCTGGCCGGGCACTCCATGGGCGGCATGACGATGATGGCGCTGGCCGACCAGTACCCGGCCCTGATCCGCGACCGGGTCGCCGCCGTCGCCCTGATCGGCACCTCCAGCGGCGAGCTCGGCGAGGTCAGCTTCGGGCTGCCGGTGGCGGGCGTGAACGCGGTGCGCCGGGTGCTGCCCGGGGTGCTGAAGGCGCTCGGCTCGCAGACGGAGCTGGTGGAGAGGGGCCGGCGGGCCACGGCGGACCTCTTCGCCGGGCTGATCAAGCGGTATTCGTTCGGTTCGCGGGACGTGGACCCGGCGGTCTCCCGGTTCGCGGAACGGCTGATCGAGTCCACCCCGATCGATGTGGTCGCCGAGTTCTACCCGGCCTTCACCGAGCACGACAAGAGCGGCGCGCTGACCGCGTTCCGGGACGTGCCCGTGCTGATCCTGGCCGGGGACAAGGACCTGGTCACCCCCAGCTCGCACAGCGAGGCCATCGCGGACGTCCTGCCCGACGCCGAACTGGTGATCGTGCCGGACGCCGGGCACCTGGTGATGCTGGAGCACCCGGAGGCGGTCACGGACCGGCTGGCCGACCTGCTCGTACGCAGTGGCACGGTGCCGGACGCTAACGTTGGCGGACATGGAAGCACCGCACAACAGCCCGGCCGCTGAGACCGCTCCCGAGCCCGTGGGGACGACCGCTCCCGAGCCCGCCGGGGCCGTACCCGAGGCCGTGACGGTGACGCTCACCGTCACCTCCCCCGAACAGATGCAGGACCTGGGCCGCCGCCTCGCCCGGGTGCTGGCCCCCGGCGACCTGGTCATGCTGACCGGGGAGCTGGGCGCCGGGAAGACGACGCTGACCCGGGGCCTCGGTGAGGGCCTCGGCGTGCGCGGCGCTGTCACCTCGCCCACCTTCGTCATCGCCCGCGTCCACCCCTCGCCGGCCGGAGGCCCCGCCCTGGTCCACGTCGACGCGTACCGCCTGGGCGGCGGGCTCGACGAGATGGAGGACCTGGACCTGGACGTGTCGCTGCCGGAGTCGGTGGTGGTCGTGGAGTGGGGCGACGGCAAGGTCGAGGAGCTGGCCGGCGACCGGCTGCGGGTCCTCATCGACCGCGCGACCGGCGACACCGACGACGAACGGCGCGAGGTGACCCTGGTCGGCATCGGGGCGCGCTGGGCGGGGCTGCGGGCGGATCTGGCGTAACGCCGCCCGTCCTCCGCCGCCATCCTTCACGAGACCTTCCCGACAGTGCGTCGGTAAATTGTTGCGCGGGGGACCGTGGTCGTGGTCACATGGGTACGAGACGTGGTTAGGTCTGCCTAACCACGCCCTCCACCGGAGCATCCAGGAGGCATCCATGCCGACGCCCGAGCGCGCAGCGCGACCGCAGCCGCGACCGACTCCGTCCGCCCTGTCGATGAAAGACCTGCTGGCCTCGTGCGCCGCGGCCTCCGCGGTCTCCACCCCGCCCAGCGACGCGGCGGAAACGGCCGACCGGGACGAGGGGAGCGCCCGCGAGGACGCCGCCCGGCGGCGGGCGGCGTAGGACACCCCGGGTTCCGAGGAGCGAGGCCCCGGTCCCGTAAGCCCTCTGGGCCCTACAGGACGACGGACCCCTGGTCGCCCTACGGGACGACAGACCCCCTGGTCGCCCTACGGGAACAGACCCCCTGGTCGCCCCCTACGGGACGACGACGACCTTCGCGCCGACCGTCGCGAAGGTCCACATCGCGTTGCCGTCCGCGCGCTTCATCCGGACGCCGCCCGTCTTCGACGCCGGGTCCGGGCTGGCCATCGAGCCGTCCTGCGCCGCGCTGAAGCCGATCGTCACCTCGTCCACGTTCGCGAACCGGACCACGTGCTCGATCGGGACGCCGTCCGAGCCCTGGACCGTGCCCGAGCGCGAGGTGACCTGGTGGACCCCGGTCGGCGGGCTGACGGGGCTCGGCATCACGGTGAAGGTGCGGATCGCCTCGTTGTTCTCGTCGACCAGCCACACCCGGCGGTCCTTCAGCGCGTACACGACGCGCTCGCCTTTGCCGGAAGCGACCGGGACCGCCAGCGGGTCGGCCGGGGGCTTCGGCTTGGCGGAGGGCTGCGCCGGGGCCGAGGCGGAGCTCTTCGGGCCGGGAGTGGACGCCACCGAGGCGGGGGCGTTCGCCGAGGCCTGGTAAGCGAGGAAGGCGACCGCGGCGACCGCCGCCGCAGTGAGCCCGGCCACGATTCCCGAGCTGCTCCTTGCCACCGTGAACTCCCCTTTCGGCGCCGCCTGCCGTATGTCGTACAAGCGTTTATGTCGTACCCGTGGATACCCGGGTGACGGTAGCAGCCGCGCGTGCGCCGGCCGGGACGCCGTACGGACGCCGTAACGCCGTCGGCGGAGCCGTAGGCTGTTTGCGTGCTCTTGCTCGCCATGGATACCGCCACGCCCGCCGTCACCGTCGCCCTGCACGACGGTACGTCCGTCATCGCCTCCTGCGGACAGGTCGACGCCCGCAGGCACGGGGAGCTGCTGCTCCCCGCCGTCGACCGGGTCCTCGCCGAGGCCGGGACGAGGCTCGACGCCGTGACGGACGTGGTCGTGGGCGTCGGCCCCGGCCCCTACACCGGCCTGCGGGTCGGCCTGGTCACCGCCGCCACCTTCGGCTCCGCCCTCTCCGTACCGGTCCACGGCCTGTGCACCCTGGACGGCCTCGCCTACGCCGCCGGCCTGGAGGGCCTGGAAGGGCCGTTCGCCGTGGCGACGGACGCGCGCCGCAAGGAGGTCTACTGGGCGCGGTACGAGGACGCCCGCACCCGTACGGGCGAACCCGCCGTCGACCGGCCCGCCGACATCGCCGCCGCACTTGCGGGGCTGCCCGTGGTCGGCGCGGGCGCGGTGCTCTACCCGGACGCCTTCCCGGACCCCCGCGGCCCCGAGCACGTCGCCGCCGGAGCGCTCGCCGCGCTCGCCGCCGAACGCCTCGCCGCCGGACAGCAGCTCCTGGAGCCGCGGCCGCTCTACCTGCGCAGGCCCGACGCCCAGGTCCCGAAGAACTACAAGGTGGTCACCCCCACGTGAGCGCCGCCACCGCCGCCGTACTGCGCGAGATGCGCTGGTGGGACATCGCACCGGTGCTGGAGCTCGAACACGCGCTGTTCCCGGACGACGCCTGGTCGCCCGGCATGTTCTGGTCCGAGCTGGCCCACGCCCGCGGCCCCGGCGCCACCCGCCGCTACGTCGTCGCCGAGGACCCCGCCACCGGCCGCATCGTCGGCTACGCCGGGCTCGCCGCCCTCGGTGACCTGGCCGACGTCCAGACGATCGCGGTCAGCCGCGAGGCCTGGGGCACCGGCCTCGGCTCCGAACTTCTCACCGATCTGCTGAAACACGCGACCGCCTTCGAGTGCGCCACCGTGCTTCTGGAGGTCCGGGTCGACAACGCCCGCGCGCAGAAGCTGTACGAGCGCTTCGGCTTCGAGCCGATCGGCTTCCGGCGCGGCTACTACCAGCCGGGGAACATCGACGCCCTCGTCATGCGCCTCACCATGCAAGAGCCAGCGGTAACCGAACACGCACCAGGAACCGGGACTGAATGATGGCTGCCGACGAACCCCTCGTACTCGGCATCGAGACCTCCTGCGACGAGACCGGCGTCGGCATCGTGCGCGGGACGACCCTGCTCGCGGACGCCGTCGCCTCCAGCGTCGACACCCACGCCCGCTTCGGCGGCGTCGTCCCGGAGATCGCCTCCCGCGCCCACCTGGAGGCGATGGTCCCCACCATCGAGCGCGCCCTGAAGGAGGCGGGCGTCAGCGCCCGCGACCTCGACGGGATCGCCGTCACCTCGGGCCCCGGGCTCGCCGGAGCCCTGCTCGTCGGCGTCTCGGCCGCGAAGGCGTACGCCTACGCGCTCGGCAAGCCGCTCTACGGGGTCAACCACCTCGCCTCGCACATCTGCGTCGACCAGCTGGAGCACGGCCCGCTGCCCGAGCCGACCATGGCGCTCCTGGTCAGCGGCGGGCACTCCTCGCTCCTGCTGGCCCCCGACATCACCAGCGACGTCCGGCCGCTCGGCGCGACGATCGACGACGCGGCGGGCGAGGCGTTCGACAAGATCGCCCGCGTGCTGAACCTCGGCTTCCCCGGCGGCCCGGTCATCGACCGCCTCGCGAAGGAGGGCGACCCGACGTCGATCGCCTTCCCGCGCGGTCTGACCGGCCCGCGCGACGCCCCGTACGACTTCTCCTTCTCCGGCCTGAAGACGTCGGTGGCGCGCTGGATCGAGGCGAGGCGCGCGGCGGGCGAGGAGGTGCCGGTACGGGATGTGGCGGCGTCCTTCCAGGAGGCCGTGGTGGACGTGCTCACGCGAAAGGCGGTCCGGGCCTGCAAGGACGAGGGCGTCGACCACCTGATGATCGGCGGCGGCGTGGCCGCCAACTCCCGGCTGCGCGCACTGGCCGAGGAGCGCTGCGAGCGGGCCGGTGTCCGGCTGCGGGTGCCGCGCCCCGGGCTCTGCACCGACAACGGTGCGATGGTCGCGGCGCTCGGCGCCGAGATGGTCGCCCGCAACCGCCGCCCCTCCGACCTGGAGCTGTCGGCCGACTCCTCGCTGCCGGTCACGGAGCCGCATGTGCCGGGGGCCCACCAGCAGCACACGCATGATCACGTGCACGAGATCAGCAAGGACAACCTGTACTCATGAGCCCCGCCGCGACCATCGTCCTGATGTGGGAGGCCCGCGCCGTGGAGGGCGGTGGCGGTGAACTCCTGGAGTGGGCGCGGGCGCGGGCCGCAGAACTGGCCCGCGAACCCGTCCGCCGCGAACTGCTGCGCGCCCCGCAGGACCGGGTGCTGGTGATGACGTGGTGGCAGGACGCCTCGTACGCCGACGAGCTCCCCGAGCTTCCCGAGCCCGACGCCGCCCTGATCACCCGTCCGGTGCACCGCTGGCGCTTCGAGGCGGTGGGCTGAGCAGCACCCCCGCCGCGGCCGCCAGGCCGCGCCGCCGCGGCCCGCCCCGGCCCGCCGCGCCCCGGCCCGCCGCGCCCCGGCCCGCCGCGCCCCGGCCCGCCGTGCCGCGCCGTGCCCTGCCGCGCCCCGGCCCGGCCCGGCTTTGCGCCCCGGCCCGGTCAGGGAAGCGTGGGGGAATGGGGACGCCATGGGCGGCGAGGGGAAGAGCGGGACGGGGAGCGGGCCCGGTGGCCGTGGAGCAGGACAGGGGTGCGGCCTCCCGCTGAGGCCGCACGGGTGCGGGCCGCGTGCCCCGGGGCGTGTCCGATGAGTTCCCGCGCCCGGGGCGGTCTACCTTCCACGACGTCCGGACCCCCAGGACCGGACGCGTGGACGGCCCGACGAGGAGAAGACCATGCAGAAGATCACCCCCTGTCTCTGGTACGACGGCCACGCGAAGGAGGCGGCCGAGCACTACGTCGCGATCTTCGGCGGTGACTCCCGCATCCGGGACATCACCTACTACGGCGCCGAGGCCCCCGGCGAGACGGGTTCCGTGCTCACCGTCGACTTCCGGCTCGCCGGCCAGGACTACACGGGGCTCAACGGCGGCCCGCAGTTCCCGTTCACCGAGGCGATCTCGCTCTCCGTCGACTGCGCCGACCAGGCCGAGGTGGACCGGTTCTGGGCCGCGCTCTCCGAGGGCGGCGAGGAGGGGCAGTGCGGCTGGCTCAAGGACAAGTTCGGGGTGTCCTGGCAGATCGTGCCGAACGAGCTGCCGCGCCTGCTGGCCGACCCGGACCCGGCGAAGGCGGACCGGACCATGAAGGCGATGCTCGGCATGGGCAAGCTGGACATCCAGGCGCTGCGCGACGCCTGAACGGGCGCGGCCCGAGGGTCCGGACCTGCGCGGGGCCCCGGGGGCCCCGAACGGGCGCGCGCCCCCCGGGGCCGGATCGGTAGTGTTCTGCGCATGCCACGCCGTGCCCCGCTCCCGCCTCCGCCGCCGCCCGTCGAGATCCGCTCCTGGCCCGACCGAGAGGCGATGCTCGCCGACCGGGCGGTGGTCCTTGGCGAGTTGGTGAAGATGCACGTGGGGCCGGGGCGGCTCGGGCTGCTGTGGATGTGGGGGGGCGCTCGCCGCGATCGGCTGGAGCCTGGTGGGCTCCGGCATCGTCATGTTCGAACAGGCCCTCGACCTGGTCGACTTCACCAGTGTCATCGGCGGAAGCGCCAGCCTGGTCATCGGCGCGGCGGTCCTGATCCCGGCCGCCGTCTTCCTCGGGGTCGGGGTCTCCCGGGACCGGAAGGTCCGCACGCTGCTCACCGCCTGGGGTGCGCTGGCCCGCGACCCGGAGCGCGACCGGCGGCTGCGGATGCCCGGGACGAGCCTCGCCTGGCTGCTGCTGTCGTTCGCCCTGGGCGCGGTGGGGCTGGCCCTGTGCATCATCGGGCCCGCGAGCGCGCGGCCGGGCCGGGAGACGTACGGGCTGGTCGCCCTGGTGATGGGCGTCGGCATGGTGGCCTGGCTGACCGCGCTGATCGGCGCGGTCACGGCCCTGGCGCACCGCCGCTGGGTGGTGGGCGTCCTGATGGGGACCGGTACGGGTGCAGGGACCGGGACCGGGACCGAGGCCGGACGGTCGCCGGCCGTGGCCCGGGGCCCCGAGCCCGCACGCCCGCCCTTCACCCGCGCCGGCGGACCCGGCCACCGCTGAGAGCCTGTCGGGTGGCCTTCGACCGGAAAGCGGACGCGGTCCGGTGCGTACGGTTCCAGGGCGCCGGGATGTCCTCGTAGCGGAGCTGCCAGGGCGTCTCGGCAACGCCGGAAGCGTGCGTGCCAGGGCGTGGCGGCCCGGTCAGAGGTCACCCGACAGGCTCGGAGACGTTCCCGCCCCGGTTCAGCCCAGCGGATGGCCGATCAGCATCGTCGGAGCCCCCGCCACCCGGGTCAGGAACACCGTCACCGCGTTCGGCCCGCTCAGCTTCATCCGGCGGCGCAGCTCCTCCGGCTCGACCGCCGAGCCGCGCTTCTTGACGGTCAGCACACCGACCTGACGCTCCCGCAGCAGCGCCTTCAGCTTCTTCATGTTGAACGGCAGTTGATCGGTGATCTCGTAACCCGAGGTGTACGGGGAGGAGTACGGCCGGTCGCTCGTGACGTACGCGATCGTCTCGTCCACCAGCCGCCCGCCGCACCGCTCCACGACGTCGGCGACCAGATGGGCCCGGATCACCGCGCCGTCCGGCTCGTACAGATAGCGCCCGACCGGGCCCACGGGCGGGGCGGGCAGCGGGGCCGGGGCGGTCAGGGTCGCCCCGGAGGGCAGCAGCGTTGCCCGGAACGCACCGGACGCGAAGCCCTCCCCGTACCAGAGCACCGCCTCCTTCACATCGCCGCCGTCCGAGATCCACTCGGCCTCCGCCTCCGGGCCGATCGCCTCGTGCGGGATGCCCGGGGCGATCTTCAGCGCCGCCCGGGGGGCCTTCAGCGCGGCGGCCGTCGCCCAGGACAGCGGCGGTGAGTACGCCTCCGGGTCGAAGATCCGGCCCCTGCCGCCCCGCCGCGCCGGGTCCACGAAGACCGCGTCGTACGCCGCGGTGTCGATCTCCGTGACATCGGCGCACCGCACCTCGATCAGCCGGTCCAGGCCGAGCGCCTCGGCGTTGGCGCGGGCCACCTCGACGGTCAGCGGGTCGCGGTCCACGGCGAGCACAAAGATCCCGGCGCGGGCCAGCGCGAGGGCGTCGCCGCCGATGCCGCAGCACAGGTCGGCCACGCTCCGCACGCCGAGCCCGGCGAACCGGGCGGCGCGGTGGGCGGCGACCGAGGTGCGGGTGGCCTGCTCGACGCCGTTGGGCGTGAAGTACATCCGGTACGCGTCCGCCGTCCCGAACTTCGCCACTGCCCGCTGCCGCAGCCGGGCCTGGCCCAGGGCCGCCGACACCAGCTCCGCCGGGTGCGTGCGGCGCAGCCGGGTCGCGGTGGCCAGCTCGTCGGCGGGGTCGTGGTCGCGCAGCTCGGCAAGCAGCCGCTCGCCCTCGGGGGTGCGCAGCGCGGCGAAGGCGGCGCGGGCGGGGTCGTCGGCCGAGGCGGAGGGGGTCGTTGCGTTCACCCGGTCCATTGTGGCCGGTGCGCCGGTGTGGGCCGGCCGGGGGACGGGGCATGGCTGCTCGCGGTGTCGAAAGGGCGAGCGGGTCGACGGCTGGCAGGATGCGGCGCCATGCAGCTAGTACGACAAAACGAAAAATCAGCCATGAAGTGGCACAGGTCGGGCGGTGTCGTGCTGGCGGCCCTGCTGGCCGCCGCCGTCGCCTCCGGATGTGCGGCGGAGGCGGGTGGCAGCGGCGCGGGAGCTCCCGGCGGGCCCGCGAAACCCGCCGCCGGCCAGCAGGGCGACGCCACCCCGCAGGCCGGGCCCGCCCGCGCCCCCGGCGCGTACGCGGAGACGCTCAAGAAGAAGCAGGCCGCACGGGCGGTCGCCGCGAAGAAGTGGGGGCTCGCCAAGACCCCGCTCGCAGCCCCCGAACCGCCGGAGACGAAGCCGCGCATCACCACCCGCAAGGGCTTCGAGGTCCGGGACGACGCCGGGCTGCCGCCCGTCTTCACCACCGTCCCGACCAAGGAGAAGATCGTCTTCCTGACGATGGACGACGGGGCGGAGAAGGACCCCGAGCTGCTGCGGATGATGACCGAACTGGACATCCCGTACAGCGCGTTCCTCAGTGACTACGTCATCAACGACGACTACGGCTACTTCAAGAAGATGCAGCAGCGCGGGGTGGTCATCAGCAACCACACGCTCAACCACCGCTATCTGCCCGGACTCTCCCACGCAGAGCAGAAGCGGGAGATCTGCGGCCAGCAGGAGAAGATCCTCAAGCACTACGGGAAGCGGCCCACCCTCTTCCGCCCGCCCTACGGCAACTACAACCGCGACACCCTCGTCGTCGCCAAGTCCTGCGGGATCACCGCCGTACCCCTGTGGTCCTCCGAGGCCTTCCCCGACCACATGGAATGGCGCGAGTGGGACAGGGACCTGCACCCCGGCGACATCGTCCTCACCCACTTCCGGGGCAAGGAGGACTGGAAGGGCTCGATGCCCGACATGATCCGCCGGGTCATGAAGACCGTCACGGACAAGGGATACGCGGTGGCGAAGCTGGAGGACTACGTCTGACCCGCGCCCCTTCCCCGCACCCGCCGCGCACGCGCGCTCAGCCTCCGCTGCCTGTCGCCCCCGCTGCGACAGGGCGGGGGTCCCGCAGGCCCGGTGCCACCGGCCGCGCGGCAACGTCACCGCGACGCAGGCGGCCACGAGGGCGAAGACGCCGAGAGCGATGGCCGGGATCCGGTCCGTGCCCGGGTCCTTGGGAGGGGCAGGCGCGGACGCCTTGTCTGCGGACACCCCGTGCTGCCGGGCAGGCGGCTCTCCGGACGCGTCATCTCCGTACCGTCGTAACGTCGTTCGGAACACGGAACTCCGCCCCCACGTTGGCCGGGACGCTGATCCGATGGAGCCCCGATGGAGCCCCGATCGAGACGGCGCGAGGGTGGTGAATTGGCACTCCGCTTGACCGAGTGCTAATCGCGGTCATAGTCTCAGGTCTGGCACTCCCCCCTGGAGAGTGCCAGCACCACCTTGTGCGACAGGGCAGGTCCGGCACCCGCGACGACGGATCGGTCTGGTCGCCACCCACAGACTGTTAAACCCCGTGAGATCTCCGAAGGGGGAGACCGGATCGTGTCGACCACCAGCTCCAAGGTTGCGATCAAGCCGCTCGAGGACCGCATTGTGGTCCAGCCGCTCGACGCCGAGCAGACCACGGCTTCCGGCCTGGTCATTCCGGACACCGCGAAGGAGAAGCCCCAGGAGGGCGTCGTCCTTGCCGTCGGTCCGGGCCGCTTCGAGAACGGCGAGCGACTTCCGCTCGACGTCAAGACCGGCGACGTCGTCCTGTACAGCAAGTACGGCGGCACCGAGGTGAAGTACAACGGCGAGGACTACCTCGTCCTCTCGGCCCGCGACGTCCTCGCGATCGTCGAGAAGTAATTCACCCACGTTTGCTTGTGTTCTGCGCCCCTGGCCCCCTGCGAAATAACTAGCCGGGTGGCGAGGGGCGCAGTTCGTTCGAGAGGGAAGTACAGCCCATGGCGAAGATTCTGAAGTTCGACGAGGACGCCCGTCGCGCCCTTGAGCGCGGCGTCAACAAGCTTGCCGACACGGTCAAGGTGACGATCGGCCCCAAGGGCCGCAACGTCGTCATCGACAAGAAGTTCGGCGCTCCCACCATCACCAACGACGGTGTCACCATCGCGCGCGAGGTCGAGCTCGACGACCCGTACGAGAACCTCGGTGCCCAGCTCGTCAAGGAGGTGGCGACCAAGACCAACGACGTAGCGGGTGACGGCACCACCACCGCGACCGTCCTGGCCCAGGCGCTCGTCCGCGAGGGCCTGCGCAACGTCGCCGCCGGCGCCTCCCCGGCCGCCCTGAAGAAGGGCATCGACGCCGCGGTCAAGGCCGTGTCCGAGGAGCTCCTCGCGACCGCCCGCCCAATCGACGACAAGTCCGACATCGCCGCCGTGGCCGCGCTCTCCGCGCAGGACACCCAGGTCGGCGAGCTCATCGCGGACGCGATGGACAAGGTCGGCAAGGACGGTGTCATCACCGTCGAGGAGTCCAACACCTTCGGTCTGGACCTGGAGTTCACCGAGGGCATGGCCTTCGACAAGGGCTACCTGTCCCCGTACATGGTGTCCGACCAGGAGCGTATGGAGGCCGTCCTCGACGACCCGTACATCCTGATCCACCAGGGCAAGATCGGCTCCATCCAGGAGCTGCTCCCGCTCCTGGAGAAGGTCATCCAGGCCGGCGCCTCCAAGCCGCTCCTGATCATCGCCGAGGACGTCGAGGGCGAGGCGCTCTCCACCCTCGTCGTCAACAAGATCCGCGGCACCTTCAACGCCGTCGCGGTGAAGGCCCCGGGCTTCGGCGACCGCCGCAAGGCCATGCTCGGTGACATCGCCACCCTCACCGGTGCGACCGTCATCGCCGAAGAGGTCGGCCTCAAGCTCGACGGCGCCGGTCTCGACGTGCTGGGCACCGCCCGCCGCGTCACCGTCTCCAAGGACGACACGACCATCGTCGACGGCGGGGGCAACTCCGAGGACGTCAAGGGCCGCGTCAACCAGATCAAGGCCGAGATCGAGTCCACGGACTCCGACTGGGACCGCGAGAAGCTCCAGGAGCGCCTCGCGAAGCTGGCCGGCGGCGTGTGCGTCATCCGTGTCGGCGCCGCCACCGAGGTGGAGCTCAAGGAGAAGAAGCACCGCCTCGAGGACGCCATCTCCGCGACCCGCGCCGCTGTCGAGGAGGGCATCGTCTCCGGCGGTGGCTCCGCCCTCGTCCACGCGGTGAAGGTCCTGGAGGGCAACCTCGGCAAGACCGGCGACGAGGCCACCGGTGTCGCGGTCGTCCGCCGCGCCGCCGTCGAGCCGCTGCGCTGGATCGCCGAGAACGCCGGCCTGGAGGGTTACGTCATCACCTCCAAGGTCTCCGAGCTCGACAAGGGCCAGGGCTTCAACGCCGCCACCGGCGAGTACGGCGACCTGGTCAAGGCCGGCGTCATCGACCCGGTCAAGGTCACCCGCTCCGCCCTGGAGAACGCCGCGTCCATCGCGTCTCTGCTGCTCACGACCGAGACCCTGGTCGTCGAGAAGCCGGCCGAGGAAGAGGGCGACGCCGGTCACGGCGGCCACGGCCACTCCCACTAGTACGCGCGGTACCTCCCGGTACGCATGAGGCCCGGCACCCCCGTCGCGGGGGCGCCGGGCCTCGGTGCGTTCCGCCTCGGCAGCAGCGCCTCACCGTCGACCAGCGAACCCCGCGAGGTGTCGATCAGCGTCGCGTCCGCCATCGCCGCCAACTGCGCCGCGATGCCCGGGCCCATGGCCAGGAGGGCGGTGGGGGGGCGGTCATGTGACGCCCCCCGCGGTCGGACCGGCCTTCCTGCACCCGTACCGCACCGGTCGCCGCAAGGCGGTCACTGCGGACCGTACTTACGCCCCGTCCGCGAGGTGACCCCGCCGAGCAGGCCCCGCGGGGCGATCTTGACCAGCCCCATCAGCGCCTTGTACCGCGGGTCCGGGATCGACACCGTCTTCCCCCGGGCCAGATCCGCCAGCGCCGAGGCCACCAGCTTGTCCGCGTCGAGCCACATCCAGTCCGGGATGTTGTCCGTGCCCATACCGGCCCGCTCGTGGAACTCCGTCCGGACGAACCCGGGGCACAGCACCATCAGCCGCACCCCCGACCCGGCCAGATCCCGCGCCGCGCCCTGGGTGAACTGCACGACCCACGCCTTGGACGCCCCGTACGTACCGCGCGGCACGAACGCCGCGACGGACGCCACGTTGACGACCCCGCCCCGGCCCCGCTCCTTCATCCCGGCGACGGCCGCCGAGGTCAGCCGCAGCACGGCCTCGCAGTGCACCTTCAGCATCGTCAGCTCATCGGCCATGGACACCTCCAGGAAGCGCCCCTTGTTGCCGAACCCGGCGTTGTTGACCAGCAGATCGACCGGGTGCCTGCGCTCCGCGAGCCGCTTCTCGACCGCCTCGATCCCGCTGTCCGTGGACAGGTCGGCGCTCAGCACCTCCGCCTCGATGCCGTGCCGGTCGTGCAGTTCGGTGGCCTGCTCGCGCAGCCGTGCGGTGTCCCGCGCCACCAGCACCAGGTTGTGCCCCTGGGCCGCGAGCCGCCGCGCGAACGCGGCCCCGATGCCCGCCGTCGCGCCCGTGATCAGTGCAGTCGTCATACGCGGCACGTTAGTGCCCCGCCGGGCAGACCCCTGACCGGCCCCCGGCCGGGCCCCCGCGTCCCGGCCGGGGGCGACCCCTCGCTTCCCGTCAGGGTGCCGCGGAGTGGGTCAGGGTGATCCGGGGGAGAACGACAGCATGCGGGCCTCGCGCACGGGCTTCCGGTTCTCGTCGCCGCTCACGTGCGTCGACGTCAGGACGAGCCGCCCGTCGGCATAGGCCGTGTGCCCCATGGACATCTCGTACTCGTACGGCGCGGTCGCCACCGGGTGCCTCACGACGTTCGTCTCCGTGCCGGCGCCGCGCGGGCCCATGAGGAAGGTCCGGCCGGGGCGGCGTGAGGTGGCCGCCTCGTAGATGAGCATCGACTTGCCGTCCTCCGCGCGCAGCGGATACAGCCTGCGCAGCTCGTCGGACTTGATGCCCCACAGGAACTTCCCGGTCTTCAGGTCGTACGCGCCGACCTGTTCGGTGCCGCCCAGCATGATGAGGCCCTTACCGACCCCGGTGCCCCGGCAGGGCTGGATGTCTCCGCCGGCCCCGTCTCCGCCGCAGTGCTCGAAGCCCTTGGCCCGGGCGTCGAAGGTGGTGCGGTGCTTGCCTCCGGGGTCCAGGACCGTGATCCGCCAGTCGCTCGCGCTGTCCTCGTTGTCGTAGGTGGTGAAGACGACCGGGTCCATGGAGATCAGACTGCCGAAGCTCCAGCCGGTCTTCATCCGGTAGCGCCACAGGACCTTGCCGGTACGTGGGTCGAGCTCGCGCACCTGGCCGTAGTTCTTGCTCCGGTCGATGGCGATCATGCAGTCGGAGCTGACCAGCAGCCGGGCGACACCGCCCGCCACGTCGTCCGGGACGCACTTGTTCTTGTTCTCCCGGGGGATCTCGTAGAGCTTGCTCCCGTCGTCCATCCGGTAGGTGACGGCCACCATGTTCCGGGCGACGGCCAGGGTGTCACCGCTGATGGCGCTGTGGACGATGAACGTGTTGTCCCGGTCACCGGGCTCGTCGAGCTCCTTGTGCCACCCCCGCTCCCCGGTCTTCAGATCGATCATCTGCATCCGGTTGCACTGGTTGCCCCGCTCGTTGTCCGGCCTCTCGTGATGGAAGACCACGACCTTGCCGTCGGGCGTCGGGTTGGCCGGCGTCTCGCAGACGGAGGAGGGCAGCGTCACGTTCCAGACCTCGGCACCGTCCGAGAGCCGGTAGGCCGTGACCTTCCGGTGCAGGGCCTGCACCGCGGTGTCACCGACGATCCACAGGTCGTGGACCTTGTTGATCTGCTTGGGCAGATCGGTCCTGTCGTCGGCGATCCACGCCGCCGACTCGCCCGGCTTCCGGGCGGCGGCGACCTCTCTCGTCGTCGGAATGTGGCTCAGCTCCGGGCCGCCTGCCGCGGGGGTACCGGACGGGGACGCCGACCCGGAGGGGCCGGGCGACTCCTTCGCCACGGGCTTCGCGGGCTCGTCCCGCCACTGGTCGGAGAGCGCGTACACCCCTCCCGCCACGACCACCAGCACCAGCGCGACGACCGCGGCGGCGACCGGCCCCCGGCCGAACCGGCGACGCGGCGGCGGTGCCGGCACGGTCGGCGGTCCGAACCCCTGGGGCCCGCCGCCCTCCGAGGCGTACGGGTTACCGGGAACGGGCTGCTGCGGCGGGCCCGGGGCGTACCAGGGCTGCTGCGGGTCGGGCATGGTCTTCCCCCTGAGGCGCCACTCGGCTCGAAGACTTCTCCTCGGGCACAGGTCACTGGTGGTGGACGCGCCGCACACCGGTCCAGTTCCCGCCGCAACGTCCAGGGAACCCGCGGAGAATGACGCCCCGTCACCGGAGCGGACCACCGCCCCCCCCGTACGGACCGGCCCGCCCGGTCCTCAGCCCTGCCGCGCGGCGTACTCCCGTGCCTTGCGCAGCGCCTCGGGGTGCAGCGCGGTCCCGGCGGCCAGCAGCGCGGGCAGCAGGGTGCGTTCGGTCGTCACGGCCCGGAACTGCAGAGCCGCCGTGACCTCGTGGTCCGGTCGGTGCACGATCTCGATCGCGTCCCCGGAACGGACCGTGCCCGGCTCGATCACCCGCAGATACGCGCCGGTGGCACCCTGCTGGGTGAACCGCCTGACCCACCCCTTCTCGCCGAGATGGCCGGCGAAGGTCCGGCACGGAATGCGCCCCGAGGTCACCTCCAGCACCAGCTCCGCCCCCACCCGCCAGCGCTCGCCGATCCGCGCGCCGCTGACGTCGAGGCCCAGCGTCGTGAAGTTCTCGCCGAACGCCCCGTTGGCCAGCTTCCGGCCACCCAGCTCCCGCTCCCAGGCGTCCAGCTCCTCCCGGGCGAAGGCGTACACCGCCTGGTCGCTGCCGCCGTGATGACGCAGGTCGCACACCGCGTCCCCGGCGAGTCCGCTGCCGCCGACGCCCTTGGGACCGGGATCGAGAACCTCGACCGGGCCCCCCACCGGTCGCTTGTCGATCCCGGTGAGGCCACCGGGCCCGTCGGTCTGTGCGGAGTGGCGAGGTCGGCCGATGTTCACGGTCAGCAGCTTCATACGGTCACGCTAATCGCTCCTTCCTCAAAGTGGCATGCGATTAGTTCGCCTCGAACCCAAGAGGCTCTTATGGTGGAGAGGTGATCGAAGCCCGCCACCTCCGTGTCCTGCGCGCCGTGTCCACCACCGGCTCGTTCTCCGCCGCCGCCCGTGAACTCGGCTGCACCCAGCCCGCCGTCAGCCAGCAGATGAAGGCCCTGGAGTCCTCCGCCGGCACCACGCTGCTGATCCGCACCGGACGCGAGATGCGCCTCACCCAGGCCGGCGAGGCGTTGGTGCGGCACGCCTCCGGCATCCTCGCGGGGCTGACCGCCGCCGAGGAGGAGGTCGCCGCCATCGCCGGACTGCGGGCCGGCCGGGTCCGGCTGGTCTCCTTCCCCAGCGGCAGCTCCACCCTGGTCCCGGGGGCGCTGGCCGCCCTGCGCGCCGAACACCCCGGCACCCGGGTCTCGCTCGTCGAGGCCGAGCCGCCGCGCTCGGTGGACCTGCTGCGCGAAGGCGACTGCGACATCGCGCTGGCGTTCCGTTACGGGGCGACCGGCGGCGAATGGGACGACCTGGTGGTCCGGCCGCTGCTCACCGACCGGCTGATCGGCCTGGTCCCGGAGGGGCACCGGCTGGCCGGGGCGTCGAGCGTGTCCATCGGCGAGCTGGCCGACGAGTCGTGGATCGCGGGCTGCCCGCGCTGTCGCCGGCAGCTGGTCGAGGTCTGCGAGGAGTCCGGCTTCACCCCGCGCATCGACTTCGCCACCGACGACTACCCGGCGGTGATGGGCCTCGTCGGGGCCGGGCTCGGAGTGGCGGTGCTGCCGGAGCTGGCCGTCGAGTCGGTACGCCCCAAGGGGGCCAGGGCCGTGCCGGTCGAGCCCGCGATCGAGCGGGAGATCGTGGCGCTGACCCTGCCGGACCTGGCCCGGGTCCCGGCGGTGGCGGCCACCCTGGACCAGCTGTCGCGGACGGCCGCCCGCTGAGACCGCGCGGGGCCCGTGACGCCCGCCGGGGCCCGCGGCCCACGGGCGGTGAGGGGTCCGGTCCCGCTGCGGCTGGTCGCGGGCCGGATGGCTGAAGGTGTCGAAGAAACGTTTCTGCGTTCAGCTGCGGCGTACGGGTGTCAGGTGGCGCCGGGGTCGTTGGCGGGGGCCCCGGAGGGCGCCGCGGTGATCAGCCGGGTTCTGGCCCGGCCCATCAGCTCTTCGCGCTCGTCCTCCGTCAGGCCGCCCCACACTCCGTAGGGCTCCCGTACGGCCAGGGCGTGCGCCGCGCACTCGGCCCGTACCGGGCAGCGCATGCACACCTCCTTGGCGGAGGTCTCGCGGGCGCTCCGCGCCGCGCCGCGCTCACCCTCCGGGTGGAAGAACAGGGAGCTGTCCACGCCTCGGCAGGCGGCGAGCAGCTGCCAGTCCCACAGGTCTGCGTTGGGTCCGGGAAGGCGGGAGAAATCTGCCATTGCTTGTCCCCTCGGAGCTGTGCTGCGTCGGAAGCGGCATCTCGACCGTCTGTGATCGACGGCCTGCCGTGCTCGGACCGTCTGTGATCGGTGTGACCGAAGTCTCGACCGTACATCTATGGTGCTAGTAGATGTAAATATGACTGATTGCGAATCTAGTCACAGACACCCTCAAAAGGGAAGAAATGGTGCCGAACAGGGCATGCCGACGAGTGAAGATTCGGTTGACGGGTGAATCACCCGTGCCGTTCTCCTCCGTGAGCGGCCCTTCACGTAGAGTGCCGAACCCGGCCGCCCGACCCGTAACTCTTTCGAGTGACCGTCGTTAAGGGAACGGATGCGGTTGACGGATATCCGGCTCGGGCACGTGTCCGAGGGGGTCAACCGCACAGGTGACGACTTGTATCAGCCTGGAGGCTCAAGGTGACGCGCATCAGCTGCGGAGGACGGTCATGACATCCGTCCTCGTCTGCGACGACTCCCCGCTTGCCCGAGAAGCGCTCCGTCGCGCGGTGGCCACCGTGCCCGGCGTCGAGCGCGTGACGACGGCGGCCAACGGCGAGGAAGTCCTCCGCCGCTGGGGTGCCGATCGTTCGGATCTGATTCTGATGGACGTACGCATGCCCGGTCTGGGGGGTGTGGAGACGGTCCGGCGGCTGCTCTCCGCCGACCCCGGGGCCCGGATCATCATGCTGACCGTCGCCGAGGACCTGGACGGCGTCGCACTCGCGGTCGCCGCCGGGGCCCGCGGCTATCTGCACAAGGACGCCTCGCGCGCCGAGCTGCGGGCCACCGTCACCCAGGCGCTGGCCGACCCGACGTGGCGGCTCGCCCCGCGCCGGCTGCGGTCCGCCGAGATGGGGGCGGCCCCCACGCTCACCGCGCGGGAGATCCAGGTGCTCGAAGGCATGAGCCATGGCCGCTCCAACGCGGAGATCGGCCGTGAGCTGTTCCTCTCCGAGGACACGGTCAAGACCCACGCCCGGCGCCTGTTCAAGAAGCTCGGGGCCTCGGACCGCGCCCACGCGGTGGCCCTCGGATTCCGCTGGGGCCTGGTGCGCTGACGACCGGCCCGGGCCGCGCCCCGTCCGCAGGCCGGCGGACGGGGTCACGGAGCGGGCCACCGGCTCCACACCCCGTATCCGGGCGCCCGCTCAGCAGTGTCATGTGACGCTTCCCGGCCGATGACGCATCCTTGAGTCGTGGAGTTCCTCGGGAACGATTCGGTCGAGCGGAAGGGGAGGGCGCAGGGCATGACATCCGGCGCACCCGCTCATAACGCTTCGGTGCACAACTCGGGACGCGGTGGAGCGGACCGGACGGCATCAGGGCACCATGGTCCGATGCGCGACGACGAAACCACGGTGATCGGTGCCCTCGTGCACCGGGCCGTCGACGGCGACGCGCAGGCCACCCATGATCTGCTGGCCCACGTACACCCCCTCGCCCTGCGCTATTGCCGCTCCCGGCTGAGCCGGCTCCCCGGTGATGCTCGCCACTTCGTGGAGGACCTGGCGCAGGAGGTCTGCGTCGCGGTGCTGATGGCGCTGCCGCGCTACAAGGACACCGGCCGGCCCTTCGAAGCCTTCGTCTTCGCGATCGCCGGCCACAAGGTCGCCGACCTCCAGCGCGCCGCGATGCGCCACCCGGGGTCGACCGCGGTCCCCTCCGACGAGATGCCGGAACGGCCCGACGACTCCCTCGGCCCGGAGGAGCGCGCCCTGCTCAGCAGCGATGCGGCCTGGGCCAAGAAGCTCCTCGCCAACCTCCCGGAGAACCAGCGCGAGCTGCTGGTCCTGCGGGTCGCGGTCGGGCTGACCGCGGAGGAGACCGGCCAGATGCTCGGGATGTCCCCAGGGGCGGTCCGGGTCGCCCAGCACCGCGCGCTCAGCAGGCTCCGGGCACTCGCCGAGCAGTAGCGCAGACCTACGCGGGTCCCCGTCGTCGACGCTGTAGGAAGCTACAGAACAGCCAAGTGATCTTGATCGTGGAATGAGACGCCCGTAGAGCCCGTTAGCATGGACATCCGCACCGATCAAGGCCATTTGGGGAAGGTGTCATGACTGCAAACGTCGACGGAGTGCCCGAGAAGTTCGCGACGCTCGGGCTGACCTACGACGACGTGCTGCTGTTGCCCGGCGCGTCCGAGGTCCTGCCCAACGCGGTCGACACCTCGTCGCTCATCTCGCGCAACGTACGGGTGAACATCCCCCTGCTGTCGGCCGCCATGGACAAGGTGACCGAGGCCCGCATGGCGATCGCCATGGCCCGGCAGGGCGGCGTCGGCGTGCTGCACCGCAATCTCTCGATCGAGGACCAGGTCAACCAGGTCGACCTGGTCAAGCGCTCCGAGTCGGGCATGGTCACCGACCCGATCACCGTGCACCCCGACGCCACACTCGGCGAGGCGGACGCGCTCTGCGCGAAGTTCCGCATCAGCGGCGTGCCGGTCACCGACCCCGCGGGCAAGCTCCTCGGCATCGTCACCAACCGCGACATGGCCTTCGAGTCGGACCGCTCGCGCCAGGTGCGTGAGGTCATGACGCCGATGCCGCTCGTCACCGGCAAGGTCGGCATCTCCGGCGTGGAGGCGATGGAGCTGCTGCGCCGCCACAAGATCGAGAAGCTGCCGCTCGTCGACGAGGCCGGCATCCTCAAGGGCCTCATCACGGTCAAGGACTTCAAGAAGGCCGAGCAGTACCCGAATGCCGCCAAGGACGCCGAAGGCCGTCTGCTGGTCGGCGCGGCCGTCGGCGCCAGCCCCGAGGCGCTGGACCGCGCCCAGGCGCTCGCCTCCGCCGGGGTCGACTTCCTGATCGTCGACACCTCGCACGGACACAACAGCAACGCCCTCGACTGGATGGCGAAGATCAAGTCGAGCGTCGGCGTGGACGTCATCGGCGGCAACGTCGCCACCCGCGACGGCGCCCAGGCGCTCGTCGACGCCGGTGTCGACGGCGTCAAGGTCGGCGTCGGACCCGGCTCGATCTGTACGACCCGAGTGGTCGCCGGTATCGGCGTCCCGCAGGTCACCGCGATCTACGAGGCCGCGCTCGCCGCCCGCGCCGCGGGAGTCCCGGTCATCGGCGACGGCGGCCTGCAGTACTCCGGCGACATCGGCAAGGCGCTGGCCGCAGGCGCGGACAGCGTGATGCTGGGCAGCCTCCTCGCGGGCTGCGAGGAGTCCCCGGGCGAGCTGATGTTCATCAACGGCAAGCAGTTCAAGTCGTACCGCGGCATGGGCTCGCTGGGCGCGATGCAGTCCCGCGGACAGGGCCGGTCGTACTCCAAGGACCGTTACTTCCAGGCCGAGGTGTCCTCGGACGACAAGCTCGTCCCCGAGGGCATCGAGGGCCAGGTGCCCTACCGCGGCCCGCTGGCCAACGTCCTCCACCAGCTCGTCGGCGGCCTCCGCCAGACCATGGGCTACGTCGGCGCCGCGTCCGTCGACCAGATGGAGAGCAAGGGCCGCTTCGTGCGGATCACCTCGGCGGGTCTCAAGGAGAGCCACCCGCACGACATCCAGATGACGGTGGAAGCGCCGAACTACAGCAGGAAGTAACGCATCAGCGCAGGTGAGGGGCGGACCGGAGTTCCCGGTACCGCCCCCGGTGCGTGTCCGGCGGATCCTGTCCGGTCCTGATCCGCCGGACACGCCCTCCCTGCGTGTCGGGGATACTGGTCAGCGCAGACGTAGAGGGAAAGGCCACACATCGTGACTGAGATCGAGATCGGGCGCGGCAAGCGCGGCCGCCGGGCTTACGCATTCGACGACATCGCTGTCGTTCCGAGCCGCCGCACCCGGGACCCGAAGGAGGTCTCGATCGCCTGGCAGATCGACGCCTACCGCTTCGAGCTGCCGTTCCTGGCCGCTCCCATGGACTCCGTGGTCTCCCCGCAGCACGCCATCCGGATCGGCGAGCTCGGCGGCCTGGGCGTGCTGAACCTGGAAGGCATCTGGACCCGGCACGCCGACCCGCAGCCGCTGCTGGACGAGATCGCCGGGATGCCGCTCGAGTCCGCGACCCGCCGGCTCCAGGAGATCTACTCCGCCCCCATCCAGGAGGAGCTGATCGGGCAGCGCATCAAGGAGGTGCGCGACTCCGGTGTCGTGACCGCCGCCGCGCTCTCCCCGCAGCGCACCGCCCAGTTCTCCAAGGCGGTCGTCGACGCGGGCGTCGACATCTTCGTGATCCGCGGTACGACGGTCTCCGCCGAGCACGTGTCGGGCGCGGCCGAGCCGCTGAACCTGAAGCAGTTCATCTACGAGCTGGACGTCCCGGTCATCGTCGGCGGCTGCGCCACGTACACCGCCGCCCTGCACCTGATGCGGACCGGCGCGGCCGGTGTCCTCGTCGGCTTCGGCGGCGGCGCCGCGCACACCACGCGCAACGTCTTCGGCATCCAGGTCCCGATGGCCACCGCCGTCGCGGACGTCGCCGGGGCCCGCCGCGACTACATGGACGAGTCCGGCGGCCGGTACGTGCACGTCATCGCCGACGGCGGCGTCGGCTGGTCCGGCGACCTGCCGAAGGCCATCGCCTGCGGTGCGGACGCCGTGATGATGGGCTCCCCGCTGGCCCGCGCGACGGACGCGCCGGGCCGCGGCCGTCACTGGGGCATGGAAGCCGTCCACGAGGACGTGCCGCGCGGCAAGCTGGTCGACCTCGGTTCGGTCGGGACGACGGAGGAGGTCCTCACCGGTCCTTCGCACACCCCGGACGGTTCGATGAACATCTTCGGCGCCCTGCGCCGCGCGATGGCCACCACCGGCTACAGCGACCTCAAGGAGTTCCAGCGCGTCGAGGTGACGGTGGCGGACTCGCAGCACCGCCGCTGACCGCTCGCAGGTGCACGGAAGGGCCCGGACCGTCACGCGTCACGCGCGTCACGGTCCGGGCCCTTCCGGATGGTCGTACGGGGTGTCAGCCGGCCTTCTTGGCACCACCGACGGCGGCGGCCGCGGCGAGGGCGAGGAAGAGGTAGGTCATGAAGTCGGCCTCTTCCGACCACGCCTCCGTCACCGTGCCGAAGTGGTCGCCGACGACCTCGGAGAACGGGATCTGCGCCAGGTCGGAGAGCACCATCGAGATGCCGACGAGCTGGCCGAGGTAGACGGCGCCGATGGAGAAGACGGCGGACGCCGCGATGACCGCCGGGTTGGAGCCGCCGAGCTTGCTCGCCGCGAAGCCGACCAGGAAGCCGACGCCGACCGCCGCGTAGCCGACCTCGCGCTCGATGGAGCCCGCGATCACGCCGTACAGGATCCCCGCGACGACGGCCGCGCCCAGGGCGACCAGCACGCCGACCAGGATGTTGTTACGGGCCGGGGGCGCCGGGGGCGCCGGGGCGAAGGGGGCGCCGCCGCCGAACGGGGCGCTCTGGCCGGGCTGCTGGCCCGCGAACGGGTTGCCCGTGGGTGCCGGCGGCTGCTGGCCGTACGGGTTGCCGGTCGGCGCGGCGGGCCCGCCCGGCTGGCCGGCGTACGGGTTGCCGTCGACGGGCTGACCGCCGTACGGCTGCTGGGGCTGGTTCGGCGGCTGCACGGGCTGACTCACGGTGGGGCTCCCCCTGGGACGACTGCACACGACTGTGCGAGGTACGCACTGCTGTGCGCTCTGTGACGCCGCAGGGTAGCAGGACGTTACGTGAACGGTCACCGACAATCTTTCGACGGTCCGTCACCTCTCGGAGCCGGTGTCCGTCAGAGCCGGTGCGCGGCCCCCGCCGGAGTGGCCCCCCGGGTGTCCAGGAGCAGTTGGGCCTTCACCGCGAGGCCCTGGAGGTCGTAGGTGCGGTGCTGCTGGAGCAGTACGGTCAGGTCGGCGGCGGCCGCCGCCTCGTACAGCGAGTCGGCGCGCGGGACCGGGCGTTCGCGCACCCGCCAGTCCAGGACGTGCGGGTCGTGATAGCCGATCTGGGCGCCCATGTCCATCAGCCGGGTGGCGATCTCCCGGGCGGGGGCGGCCTCCTGGTCGGCGCTGTCCGGCTTGTAGGTGACGCCGAGCAGCAGCACGCGCGCGCCCCGGACGGACTTTCCGTGCTCGTTCAGGAGGGTGGCGCAGCGCTGGATGACGTAACTGGGCATCCGGTCGTTGATCTCCTGCGCCAGCGAGACCATCCGCAGCGGGTGCCCGGGGGTGCGGGTGCTGTAGGGCAGGCAGCCCGGGTCCACCGGGACGCCGTGCCCGCCGACGCCGGGTCCCGGGCGGAAGGGCTGGAAGCCGAACGGCTTGGTCTCGGCGCACCGGATGACGTCCCAGAGGTCGACGCCGAGGTCGTGGCAGAGCACCGCCATCTCGTTGACCAGCGCGATGTTGACGTGCCGGAAGTTGGTCTCCAGGACCTTCGTCATCTCCGCCTCGCGCGGTCCGCGGGCTCGGACGACCTTGTCGGTGAGCCGTCCGTAGAAGGCGGCGGCCGACTCGGTGCAGGCGGGGGTGAGGCCGCCGATCACCTTGGGCGTGTTGGCCAGGACGTGGGTGCGGTTGCCGGGGTCGAGCCGGCCGGGGGAGGAGGCGAGGTGGAAGTCGCGTCCGGCGACGAGCCCCGAGCCCTCTTCGAGGAGGGGGCGGAGGAAGTTCTCGGTGGTGCCGGGCGGCACGGCGGACTCCAGCAGCACGGTGGTGTGCGGGCGCAGCCGGGGGGCCAGCGCGCGGGCGGCGTCGCCGAGCGCGGTGAGGTCGATCGCCCGGTCGGGGCCGAGCGGGGTGGGGGAGCAGATCACGGCGGTACGGATCCGGCCCAGCTCGGCGACGTCGGTGGTGGGCCGGAAGCCGCCGGCGAGCATCCGGCGGACCTCGGACGCGGTGAGCGTGCCCTCGACGGGGCTGCGGCCCGCTCTGAGCTCCGCGTAGGGGCGTGGGTCGGGGTCGTAGCCGACGGTGTCGATTCCGGCAGTCACGGCGGCCTGGGCGAGGGGCAGGCCGAGGTGACCGAGTCCGATGACGGCGAGGTCTGCGGGCATACAGGAAGCCCCCTAAGTGCGGAGAGCGAAGATCGCAACTGCTGTGGACAGCGCAATGTCAGACTAGGCGTAAATATGACCTATATGTCGCATTGTGTGGCTCCGGACGCCCGGGTGTTGTCCACAGGCGGTGGCCGAACTCGGGGAGCGCGGACAGAATCGAGGGGTGGACACGGGCGGCCGGCCCCTCGGCCGGGTGGCGCTCCCGTGTCCGACCACCCCGATCCACCGGGAGGCAGCAGTGAGGACAGCGACACTGGGACCCGCCGAGCGCACCGTCGCGCTCGCCGCCATGGCCGAGCGCGAACTGGACGTGCTGGTCGTGGGGGCGGGCGTGGTCGGCGCGGGCACGGTGCTGGACGCCGCCACCAGAGGCCTCTCGACCGGACTGGTCGAGGCGCGCGACTGGGCGTCCGGCACATCGAGCAGGTCGAGCAAGCTGATCCACGGCGGCCTGCGCTATCTGGAGATGCTCGACTTCGCCCTGGTCCGGGAGGCGCTCAAGGAGCGCGGGCTGCTGCTGGAGCGCCTCGCCCCGCACCTGGTGAAGCCGGTGCCCTTCCTCTACCCCCTGCAGCACAAGGGCTGGGAGCGGCTCTACGCCGGCTCCGGCGTCGCGCTGTACGACGCGATGTCGGTCTCCTCCGGCCACGGCCGCGGCCTCCCCGTCCACCGCCATCTCTCCCGCAAGCACGCCCTGCGGGTGGCCCCCGCACTGAGGAAGGACGCCCTGGTCGGCGCCCTCCAGTACTACGACGCCCAGATGGACGACGCCCGCTTCGTCACCGAGCTGGTCCGCACCGCCGCGTCCTACGGGGCCCAGGTGGCGAACCAGGCCCGCGTCGTCGGCTTCCTCCGGGAGGGCGAGCGAGTCGTGGGCGCGCTCGTGCGGGACGTCGAGAGCGGCACGGAATACGAGATCCGGGCCAAGCAGGTGGTCAACGCCACCGGCGTGTGGACCGACGACACCCAGGGGCTCATCGGCGAGCGCGGGCAGTTCCACGTCCGGGCCTCCAAGGGCATCCACCTGGTCGTCCCCAAGGACCGCATCCACTCCTCGACCGGGCTCATCCTGCGCACCGAGAAGTCCGTCCTCTTCGTCATTCCCTGGGGCCGGCACTGGATCATCGGCACCACGGACACCGACTGGGACCTGGACAAGGCCCACCCGGCCGCCTCCAGCGCCGATATCGACTACCTCCTCCAGCGCGTCAACTCCGTCCTGAACACCCCGCTGACCAGGGACGACGTCCAGGGCGTCTACGCCGGACTGCGGCCGCTGCTGGCAGGCGAGTCGGACGCCACCAGCAAGCTGTCGCGCGAGCACACCGTCGCCCACCCCGCCCCCGGCCTGGTCGTCGTGGCGGGCGGCAAGTACACGACGTACCGGGTCATGGCCAAGGACGCCGTGGACGAGGCGGTGCACGGGCTCGACCAGCGGGTCGCCGCCTGCGTCACCGAGGACATCCCGCTGCTGGGGGCCGAGGGATACAGGGCCCTGTGGAACGCGCGCGCCCGGATCGCGGCCCGGACCGGACTCCATGTCGCCCGGGTGGAGCATCTGCTCAACCGGTACGGCTCAATGACGGAGGAAGTCCTGGAACTGATCCTCGCCGACCCCACCCTGGGCGACCCCCTGCCCGCCGCCGACGACTACCTGCGCGCCGAGATCGTCTACGCGGCCTCCCACGAGGGCGCCCGCCATCTGGACGACGTGCTGACCCGGCGCACCCGGATCTCCATCGAGACCTTCGACCGGGGCACCCGAAGCGCCCGGCTCTGCGCGGAGCTGATGGCGCCGGTGCTCGGCTGGGACGAGGAGCGGATCGACCGGGAGGTCCAGCACTACGAGAAGCGGGTGGAGGCCGAGCGCGAATCGCAGCGGCAGCCCGACGACCTCACGGCTGACGCGGCCCGGCTCGGCGCACCCGACATCGTGCCCATCTGAGAGCCTGTCGGGTGACCTCTGGCCGGGCGGCCACCCCCTGGCACGCACGCTTCCGGCGATGCCGAAATGCCCTGAAAGCTCCGCTACGAGGACATCCCGGCGCCTGGGAATCGCACGCACCGGAGCGCGTCCGCTTTCCGATCGAAGGCCACCCGGCCGACAGGCTCCGAGGCGGGTCCGGCGGATCAGCCGATCCGTCATGTGTGCTCCGAGCGGGCGGCCACCGCCCGCCGCCCCCGGGCCAGTTGGGCTCCACCGGCCCGGGGGAGGGGCGGGGCGCGCCCGGACCGGCCTGGACGGGGAGGCCGGGTTGGTAGGAGGCTGTGGGGGCTTCCCTCTTCGAGCCGCAGCGCGGCGGACCCCGGACCCGGCACCAGGACCGGTCCCGGGGTGAGGGACAATGAACGCTCTGCCAGGGCGGGTTGATCGCAGAGGGGACGCATGTCGGAGGCGGAGCAGGCACGGGAGCCCCAACGGGACAAGAACGGTCGTCTCCTCGCGGGGCGCTACCGGCTCGGTGAGGTGCTCGGCCGGGGCGGCATGGGTACGGTCTGGCGCGCCGCCGACGAGACCCTCGGCCGCACGGTCGCGGTCAAGGAACTGCGGTTCCCCTCGGCGATCGACGAGGACGAGAAGCGCCGGCTGATCACGCGCACCCTGCGTGAGGCCAAGGCGATCGCACGGATCCGCAACAACAGCGCGGTGACCGTCTACGACGTGGTCGACGAGGACGACCGCCCGTGGATCGTCATGGAGCTGATCGAGGGCAAGTCGCTCGCCGAGGCGATCCGCGAGGACGGCACGCTGACGCCGAGGAGGGCCGCCGAAGTCGGGCTCGCCATCCTCGACGTGCTGCGCTCGGCGCACCGCGAGGGCATCCTGCACCGCGACGTGAAGCCGTCCAACGTGCTGATCGCCGAGGACGGGCGTGTCGTGCTCACCGACTTCGGCATCGCCCAGGTCGAGGGCGACCCGTCGGTCACCTCCACCGGCATGCTCGTCGGCGCCCCCTCGTACATCTCGCCGGAGCGGGCCCGAGGTCACAAGCCGGGCCCGCCCGCCGACCTGTGGTCGCTCGGCGGACTGCTGTACGCGAGCGTCGAGGGCTGCCCGCCGTACGACAAGGGCTCGGCGATCGCCACCCTGACGGCCGTGATGACCGAACCGCTCGACCCGCCGAAGAACGCCGGTCCGCTCACCGAGGTCATCTACGGGCTGCTGGCCCGGGACCCCGACCAGCGTCTCGATGACGCCGGGGCGCGGGCGTTGCTCAACGACGTCATCAACACCCCCGACGTTCCCGAGCCGGCGCCCGCGGATTCCACCCAGATCATGGCGCTGCCGTCGGGGCCCGCCGCCGACCTCCTCGTCAAGCGGACGCCGAAGCAGCCCAAGGCCCCGAAGCCGCCGAAGCAGTCCACCGGCTCGGGCGAGTCCGGCGAAGGCGCCCGCGACCGGCTGCGCGGAGCCCTGCGCTCCGTGCGCAACGCGAAGACCCCGGCCGTGGCGGCGGGAGCCGCGGCGGCCGCGGCCGCGGCGTCGGCGAGTTCCCCGGCCGCCGCCACCGGCTCGCCCGCCGCCCCGCCCAAGCCTCCGTCGCCCCCCGGGACGCCCGCCCCGGGCGCGAAGTCCGGAGCTGTCACGGGGTCAGCCCCGGCGACCGGGAAGGGGGCCGGGGCGGCCCCTGCCGGCGCCCCGAAGTCCGCGGCGACGGCGAGTGCTTCCGTACCCGGGCAGCGCCCGCCGACCCCGCCCGCGTCCACGCGGGCCTCGATCACCGACGTGGTGCCCCGCCGCACCCTCGCGATCATCGCGGCCGTCGTCGCGCTGGCCATCCTCGGCACGGTCCTCGCACTCACTCTCGGCGGCGACGACGCGGACAAGGCCGGCGGCAAGGGCGACACCGCCGCTTCGGCCGGGGCCTCGGCCGGCGGCGCCGACGACAAAAGCGACGACACGGGCGGCGGTTCGGCCGGCGAGAAGGGCGACGGCCAGAAGGAGGGCCAGGGCACGGACGACGGCCGGGCCTCCGAGGACCCCTCCGGCGACGACGTGGACGATCCGGAGTCCGACGACCCCAAGGGCGACGAGCCGGGCGGGGGCGACTCCCTGCCCGCCGGCTACGAGAAGGTCGCCGACACCCGGTTCCACTTCACCATGGCGATGCCCGGGAACTTCAAGCGCACGGCCATAGCGGGCACCAACTCCGGCGGCATCTACAACGCCGGGCAGGGCAGCTTCCCCCGGGTCCAGGTCGACTTCAACAGTTCGCCCAAGGACGACGCGGCGGCCGCCTGGCGCGGGGCCGTCGGTAGCGCCAAGGTCCTCAGCGACGGCTACAAGCACGGCAGCATAAAGAAGGTCGAGTACAACGGCTATCCGACCGTCGCGGACTGGACGTTCGAGCGCAACCACAGCGGCGTCCGGGTCCAGGTGCTCAACCGCGGCTTCAAGGTGGACGCCAAGCGCGGCTACTCGATCATGATCAGCTGCAAGGTGGACGAGTGGGACGGCGAGGAGTGCCGGACGCTGCGCGAAACGGCGTTCGCCACCTTCACGCCCACGGACTGACCGATGGGCGGGCCCGTGAACCGGTGGGCGGGCCCGTGAGCCGGCGGGTATGAAACGTTTGTGCGGGCCGGGTTGGCGCGACCCGGCCCGTCGGCCCGCGTTGCCACGTATCGTAAGAGACCGGAGACCGTACGAAGCCGGTGCAGCAGGTCAATTGCCCGCCGAATGACCGTAACTGACGGATGCGTGCACCTCTGACGGCCGGGGGAACAGCGCGCTCTGGGGAGGCGTCGTGGACGACTACGCGGGTCGGGTGCTTGCCGACCGCTACCGCCTTCCGCTGCCCCCGTCCGACGGGTACGAACTGGCTGAGACCCGGGCGTTCGACACATACAGCGGTCAGGAAGTCCTGGTCCGCCAGGTGCCGTTGCCCGAGATCGTCGACGCGGAGGTGCTCGACGCCGACGGGCAGGCCCCGATGTCCGGTCGTACCACCGGGCGAGCGGTCCGCCGCAGTACGGACCCCGCGGTCCGGCGGGCGATCGAGGCCGCGCAGGCCGCCGCCCAGGTGCCCGATCACCCCCGGCTCGACCAGGTCTTCGACGTGTTCGCCGAAGCGGGTTCGCTGTGGATAGTGAGCGAGCTCGTCGCGGCCCGCCCGCTCGCCGCCCTCCTCGCGGAGCGCCCCCTCAACCCCTACCGGGCCGCCGAGATCGGCTCCGACGTGCTCACCGCCCTGCGGGTGCTGCACGCCCACGGCTGGACCCATCGCAACATCACCGTGCGCACGGTCCTGGTGTGCGACGACGGCCGCGTCATGCTCACGGGCCTCGCGGCGGGCGCCGCCGAGGAGGCGCTCTGCGGGTACGCCCCCGAACCGCGGCCCGACGCCGATCCGGTGGCCGCCCCCACGACGTACGGCATCCCGGCCGTCGAGCCCGCCCCGCCGAGGGAGCTCGGCGGGGCCAACCCGCTCCCGCCGGCCAGGAACGACGCGGATGCGGACCACACGGCGGTCGACAGCTACCAGGGCGACGAGGAGTACGCAGCGGGCGAGGGCTACGACACCCGCGAGGGCCGTGAGCTTCCCGCTCCGCCGCTGCCGCGGGGCTACGCGCCGAGCCGGGACGCCGGCCGGCACGACCTGCCGCCGGGCCGGGCGGCCGGCCCCGCCCCGGGGCGGAGCGCCGAAGGGCAGGAGATCGTCCCGCGCCCCGCCGCCCCCGCCGTCCCGTACACCGCCGTACCGCCCCCCGCCGAGCCGGGCGCCGCGAGCGCCGCCCAGCTGCGGGCCGCCCGCGCCGGAGCCATCGCCGCCTACCGGGCGGGCGCACGGGCCGCCGCCCGGGTCACCGAGGACCGGCAGCAGGGCGACCGCTCCCCGGCCGGCCTCACGAAGTCACCGGCGGAAGAGCGCGAAGCCACCCCGGCCTCCGGAACCGGCACGGACGCCACGGGCCAAGGCACAGCCGCGGGCCCGGGCGCAGGCACCAGCACCACCCACGGCATCACCGGCCCCGAGCCCGAGTCCGACACAGGCGTCCTCCCCTTCCAGCGCCCGGCGGCCCCCGGCGCCCCCGCCCCGGACGCCCCCCTGGCCTCCCGGCTGACCGCCCCCTGGGGCAGCCCCGCCGAGGACTCCTACGACGACGAGGACGACGAGGACGACGAAGAGGGCCCCCGTCCGCCCGGCCGCCGCGTCCACCTCGCGGGGACCTGGGACGACGGGCCCGGTGCGGGGCGGCCCGTCTCCGCGGGCGGATCCGGCCAGGACGCGCTGCGCGCCGACTCCCGGCGGCCCGGCCCGCCGGCCCCCGCGTCCAAGCAGCTCGCCCGCACCGCGCCGCCCCCGGACGGGCGGGCCGCCTCCCGGGCCTGGGAGGACGCCGTCGCGGGCGGCGAACCCGCCGTCTACCGTGGCCCCACCACGCCGCTCGCCGCCGAACGCGCCCGTCAGGCACGGATCGCCGTCGTCGGAGCGGTCACCGAGCGCTGGGCCCCCGAGCAGGCGGGCCCGGTCCACGACAACTGGCAGCTCGCGCCCCCGATCGGCCCCTCCACCGACCTGTGGGCGCTCGGCGCGCTGCTCTACCGTGCCGTCCAGGGCCACGCCCCCTACCCCGAGGAGAACGCGGCCGAGCTCGTCCAGATGGTGTGCGGCGAGCCGCCCGCCTTCGCGGAGGAGTGCGGTCCGCTGCGGCCGGTCGTCGAGTCGCTGCTGCGCCAGGACCCCACGGAGCGGCCGGACTTCGAGGAGCTGCGCGGCTGGCTGCGCTCGCTGGTGCGCTCCGCGCCGGAGCCGGAGGCGGGCGCCGACGTCGTGACGCTGCCCGCGCCCGACGCCGCCCGGCTCCCCGTCGTACGCCGCAGGGGCGAGCTGGTCCGCCGGCGCCGGGGCCGCTTCGGCGGCGGCGCCGCGCACGGCAGACACCGCCAGGGGAAGCGTCAGCAGCCGCCGAAGCGACGTGATGGCGGAGAGCAGCGGGACCGGCAGGACTCGCTGCTGCCGCCCGACCGGTCCGTGCGGATGCCCGTGGAGGCCTGGGAGGAGGAGCGCCCGGCCCGTGCGCCGCGTGCGCCCAAGGGCCCCCGGGTGCTGCGGGAACCGCCGCGCCGGGGCGAGGGATCGTCCTCCCCGCGCAGCCTGGGCCGGCTGCTGCTCATCCTCATCCTGCTGCTGATGGCCGCCGCCGTCGCGTACGCGGTGATGTTCCTGCCGAAGCAGGAGCCGGGCAAGGACAGCGGGGCGCCGGTTTCGCCCACCGGCTCGGCCGCACCGCCCGCCGCCTCCGGGGAGCCCGAGCCGTCCGCCTCGGCGGACGGTTCCGCCGATCCCGGGTCCCAGAAGCCGCAGACCAGCCGGTCGGCCGTCGCGCTCGCCCCCGGCTACGCGCTCCGCAAGGACGCGGAGGGCTTCGAGGTCGGCGTACCGAAGGACTGGCAGCGCAGCCCCGCCAACGCCGACCGTCAGATCCGGTACGGCAGCGACGGGTTCACCCTGCTCGTGGTGCCCGGCCGGGACACGGTGAAGGCGGGCGGCAGCGATCCGCTGGACTACCAGCGGGACAAGGAGCCCGAGCTCCAGCCGTTCCGGGACTCCAGCTGGTCCTCCTCGTCCGGGCTGCGCCGGGTCGACGTCGGCCGGCAGGCCATGGCCGAGGGGCAGTTCACCTGGCAGGAGAGCGGCGGGCGCGAGGTGTACGTCCGTAATCTCGCGATGATCGTGGAGGGCAGGTACCACGTCATCCAGGTCATCGGCCCCGAGGGCGACCGGGACAAGGTCACCGAGATCTACGAGCAGGCTATCGCCTCGTACCGGGTCGGAACCTGATCCTCCGGCCCCCGGGGGCCGCCTGACCGCATGTCATCGTGATCGCCCCGGCGGGCATTGTGCGGTGTGGACAACCATCACAGTGCGGTCTCGTGGGCGATCCCCCGTTCCGCCTCCCCGCTCCGCCTCCGTAATCTGGCAAGCCGAGGAACGGGGCGGGGACATCACGTGGATCGATCACAGGGCACGGACGCGGGACCGGTGCTGGCGGGACGCTACCGGCTGGGCGACGTCCTCGGCCGGGGCGGCATGGGCAAGGTCTGGCGAGCCCACGACGAAGTGCTGCACCGCACCGTCGCGGTCAAGGAGTTGACCGCCGGACTGTACGTCGCCGAGGCCGACCGGCTCGTCCTGCACGCCCGGACGCAGAAGGAGGCCCGGGCGGCGGCGCGCATCACGCACCCCGGCGTCGTCACCGTCCACGACGTGATCGAGTACGACAACCGTCCCTGGATCGTCATGCAGTACGTCGACGGGCCCTCGCTCGCCGACGCCGCCAAGGAGAGCGGCGAGGTCGCCCCGCGCGAGGCGGCCCGCATCGGGCTGCACGTGCTGAGCGCCCTGCGCGCCGCCCACGGCGCCGGGGTGCTGCACCGCGACGTCAAGCCCGGCAACGTCCTGCTGGCGCGCGACGGGCAGGTGCTGCTGACCGACTTCGGGATCGCCGCGATCGAGGGCGACTCCACCATCACCCGTACCGGCGAACTGGTCGGCTCCATCGACTACCTGGCCCCGGAACGGGTACGCGGCGGCGACCCCGGACCGGCCTCCGACCTCTGGTCGCTCGGCGCGACGCTGTACACGGCCGTCGAGGGCACCTCCCCGTTCCGTCGTACGTCCCCGATCTCCACCATGCAGGCCGTCGTCACCGAGGAGCCGCCCGCCCCGGTCAACGCCGGTCCGCTCGGCGCCGTGATCACCGCGCTGCTCCGCAAGGACCCGGCCGACCGGCCCACAGCCGCCGAGACCGAGCAGATGCTGCTGGACGCCATGGAGGGCCGCGAACCCCGGGCCGCCCAGGCGCATGTGCCGACCCAGCGCCTCCCCGAGGACGCCCGGTACGCCTGTCCGGACGGGAACGGTCCCGGCGGCCCGAACAGCTCCCGCGCCTCCGACGGCTCCGACGGCGCCACCGCCCGGCTGCCCGGAGCGGCCCCCGCCACGACTCCGCCGCCCGCCCCCGGCCCGGACCACGTGAACCCGGTCACCGGCCCCGCCTCCGCCCCGGTGACCCGGCGCGCCGGATCCCGGTGGCGCACGGTGCTGGTCGTGGTCGTCGTCGCAGCCGTCCTCGGGGGCGCGGGTGGGCTGTTCGCGATGAAGTACGGGGACGGCTCGGACACCCCGGCCGGCACGGGCGGCGGTGCGGCCGGGGGCAGCACGCCGTCCGCGACGCCGACCACCCCGGAGGCCACCGCCCCCGCGCAGGGGATGCCGGAGATACCCGACGGCTGGCACCGGGTCGACGACCCGGCGGGATTCAGCCTGGTCGTGCCGGAGGACTGGACCCGGCGGTACCAGGACGGCCAGATCGACTACACGCCGGACGGCGGGGCCCACCGGATCCGCATCAGCGTCGACCCGGACCCGGACTTCGACCATCCGTATCTGCACATGCGGAACATGGAGGAGCAGCTCTCCGAGCGGCTGCCGGGCTACCAGCGGATCGGGATGGAGAAGAACACCTTCCGCGACCGGCCGGGCGCCCGCTGGGAGTTCACCTGGAACGAGACCAAGGACCACCCGGGACCCCGGCACGGGATCGACCAGATGTACTACGGCGGTTCCGGCGGCCCCGAGTACGCCCTGTATCTGACCGCCCCGCAGGAGGGCTGGGAGGCCAGCCGGGAGAAGTTCGACATCATGCTGCGCAGTTGGAGCGCCCCGAAGGCGCCGTAGCGAGCCCGGGACCGCCCGGCGGGCGCCCGACGCCCCGCCCGGGTCGCTGAACGGTCACGGCTCCGCGTCCGGTGACCGCCCCTGGTGGTGTCCGGCCCGACGCGTGAACCAGGATGGGGCGCATGACGGATCCCGGGGGACGGGGCAGGCGGCGGAGGACGGCGACGCGATCTTCGCCGAGGTCACCGAGGGGCTCAAGATCCACGCCTTCCCGACGACGCCGGAAAATTTGCGGTCGCTGAGCGTCGCGCGCCAGCCGCCGCCGGGTGGTCGGCCGCATAGCCACTGATCAGCGGTTATGCCGCCAGCGATCACTGGCTCGTTCGAGGCGGGCTTCCGGCAGGGGTGGCGGGTCCTGTGAAAAACTGTTACCCACGGGTACCCAAAGGCTCCGGCTGGACATACTCTCGGCCCCATGACGGACTCGCAGGCCCCTGACGCCCCTCTCGGTACCAACCCCGTGGCGGTCGCCCCCGCCGGTGTGCGCACGGCCGCCGACGTGGTCACCCCCGAGGTGATCGCCCAGCTGACCCGTGGCGTCGTCGGGTCGGGCCGTACGGCCAACCACACCCCCTTCACCGGGGAGAAGCTGGCCGACCTGCCCGAGTCCACCCCCGAGGACGTCGCCACCGCCTTCGACCGGGCCCGCGCCGCCCAGCCCGTCTGGGCCGCCGTCCCCGTACGGCAGCGGGCCGCCGTCCTGCTGCGCTTCCACGACCTCGTCCTGAGCCGCCAGTCCGAGGTCCTCGACCTCATCCAGCTGGAGACCGGCAAGGCCCGCCTGCACGCCCACGAGGAGGTGCAGGCCGTCGCCGTCGCCGCCCGCCACTACGGGCGCAAGGCCGCCTCCTACCTCAGGCCCCGCCGCCACACCGGCGTCGTCCCGACCCTCACCAAGGTCACCGAGCTGCGCCAGCCGCGCGGGGTGGTCGGCCAGATCGCCCCCTGGAACTACCCGCTCGAACTCTCCGTGGGCGACGCGCTGCCCGCGTTCGTCTCCGGCAACGCCGTCGTGATGAAGCCCGACACGGAGACCGCGCTCACCGCCCTGTGGGCCCGCGACCTGCTGATCGAGGCCGGACTGCCCGCCGAGGTCTTCCAGGTCGTCCTCGGCGAGGGCCCCGTCGTCGGACCCGAGGTCGTCAGCCGCGCCGACTACGTCTCCTTCACCGGCTCCACCCGCACCGGCCGCGAGGTCGCCGTCGGCGCCGCGTCCCGGCTGGTCGGCGTCTCCCTGGAGCTCGGCGGCAAGAACGCCATGCTCGTCCTCAAGGACGCCGACGTGGAGAAGGCCGCCGCCGGAGCCGTCCGCGCCTGCTTCTCCTCCGCCGGACAGCTCTGCATCTCCATCGAGCGGCTGTACGTCCACGAGTCGATAGCCGACGACTTCGTCCAGCGCTTCGCCACCCGGACCAAGGCCATGCGGCTCGGCAACGCCCTCGCGTACGGGGCCGACATGGGCTCCCTCGTCGGCGAACGCCAGCTGGAGACCGTCACCCAGCACGTCGACGAGGCCGTCGAGAAGGGCGCGAAGCTCGTCGCCGGCGGCGTCGCCCGTCCCGACATCGGCCCGCTGTTCTACGAGCCGACCATCCTCGACGGGGTGGAGGCGCCGATGTCCGTCTGCACCGAGGAGACCTTCGGGCCGGTCGTCTCGGTCTACCGCTTCAGCGACGAGGACGAGGTGATCGCGCTGGCCAACGCCACCCCGTACGGCCTCAACTCCAGCGTCTGGACCACCGACTCCCGGCGCGGCCACCAGGTCGCCGCACGGCTGCGCACCGGCACCGTCAACATCAACGAGGGGTACGCCCCCGCCTACGGCAGCGTCCAGTCCCCGATGGGCGGCATGAAGGAGTCCGGCCTCGGCCGGCGGCACGGCTCCGAGGGCATCCTCAAGTACACCGAGGCCCAGACCGTCGCCCAGCAGCGGCTGATCCCGCTCGCGCCCGCCTTCGGGATGGACGACGAGAAGTACGCCGCGTTCATGACCCGCAGCCTCAAGGCGATGAAGGCGTTCCGGCTGCGCTGAACGCCCTGGAGGCTTCAGCGGCTTCCGCCCTTTCGTACCGATTCCGTTCCGAGGAGTGCCATGTCCCAGGACAGCCCTGCCCAGAAACAGGCCGTGAACCCTGTGCCGGCCGAGGACGACGCCGCGTACGACTACGACGTGCTGGTCGTCGGCTCGGGCTTCGGGGGTGCGGTGTCGGCGCTCCGGCTCACCGAGAAGGGCTACCGCGTCGGGATCCTGGAGGCGGGCCGCCGCTTCACCCCCGCCACGCTCCCCAAGACCTCCTGGGACCTGAAGAACTACCTGTGGGCCCCCGCGCTGGGCCTCTTCGGCATCCAGCGCGTCCACCTCCTCGGCAACGTCATGGTGCTCGCCGGGGCCGGGGTCGGCGGCGGGTCGCTCAACTACGCCAACACGCTGTACGTGCCGCCCGCCCCGTTCTTCGAGGACCGACAGTGGGCCTCGATCACCGACTGGCAGGACGAGCTCAAGCCGTACTACGACCAGGCCCGCCGCATGCTCGGCGTCCGCCTCAACCCGACCATGACCCCCTCCGACATCCACCTCAAGGCCGCCGCCGAGGCCATGGGCGTCGGCGACACCTTCCACCTGGCCCCGGTCGGCGTCTTCTTCGGCGACGGGAAGGACGCCGACGGCACCGCGAGGACCAAGCCCGGCGGCACCGTCCCCGACCCGTACTTCGGCGGCGCGGGCCCCGCCCGCAAGGCCTGCACCGAGTGCGGCGAGTGCATGACGGGCTGCCGCCACGGCGCGAAGAACACCCTCAACGAGAACTACCTCCACCTCGCCGAGAAGGCCGGGGCGGTCATCCACCCGATGACCTCCGTCGTCGGGATCACCGACGACCCCGAGGGCGGCTACCGCGTCCTCACCGTCCCCACCGACCGCCGCCGCAAGGCGAAGCCCACGAAGCTGCGCGCCCGCAAGGTCGTCGTCGCGGCGGGCACGTACGGCACCCAGACCCTGCTGCACACCATGAAGGACCGGGGTCTGCTGCCCCGGCTCTCCGCGAAGCTCGGCGAGCTGACCCGTACCAACTCCGAGGCGCTGGTGGGTTCCCAGACCAGCGACCGCCGCTACCGCAAGAAGCACGGCATCGCGAAGGCCGACTTCTCGCAGGGCGTCGCGATCACCTCCTCGATCCACCCGGACGACAACACCCACATCGAGCCCGTCCGTTACGGCAAGGGCTCCAACGCCATGGGCGCGATGTCGATCCTCCAGGTCCCCTACGGCGGCCGCCGGGTGCTGGGCTGGCTCGCCAACATGGCCAAGCACCCCACCCTCGCCGTGCGTTCGCTCTCCAACCACCACTGGTCCGAGCGCACCATCATCGGCCTGGTCATGCAGTCGCTGGACAACTCCCTGACCACGTACCGCAAACCGAGCGGCATCGGGAAGGGCCTGCTCACCGCCCGCCAAGGCCACGGCGCTCCCAACCCGACGCAGATCCCGGAGGCCACCCGCAGCGCCACCCTGCTCGCCGAGGAGATCAACGGCTTCGCCGGGTCCAACGTCGGCGAGCTGATGGGCACCCCGCTCACCGCCCACTTCCTCGGCGGCTGCCCGATCGGCGCGAGCGCGGAGGAGGGCGTCATCGACCCGTACCACCGCCTCTACGGCCACCCCGGCATCAGCGTCGTCGACGGCTCCGCGGTCTCCGCCAACCTCGGCGTCAACCCCTCGCTGACCATCACCGCCCAGGCCGAGCGCGCGATGTCCTTCTGGCCCAACAAGGGCGAGGCCGACCCGCGCCCGGAGCAGGACGCGGCCTACGAGCGGCTCACCCCCGTCGAGCCGCTCGCGCCCGCCGTGCCGAAGGAGGCGTTCGGTGCGCTGAAGCTGCCGTTCCTGGGCATCCCCGTGGTGCCGCCGAAGGGGACGGCGGAGGCGGGGGCGGACGTGAAGGGCGTCGGGAACACTCCCGTGCCCAATCCGTGATCTTCCTCCGGGCAACCGTTCGGGGAGCTGCGTGGTCGAACCCTTACTGCCTCACCGCAGTCACACAGTTCCTGCCGAGTGCCAGAGGTCCCCGATGACACGCATTTCCCCGAGAACCGTGCTGCACCGCGCAGCCGGCTCGTTCGCCGCCGCCGGTCTGCTGGCCGCGGCCTCGCTCGCCGGGGCGGCCGCCCCGGCACAGGCCGCGGACACGCCGGTGTTCACGCTGGGCGGCCCGGGCGAGACCGCCCTGCACCCGTACCCGGAGAGCGGCCGGCCGAAGTCGTCCACGGTCGGGATCACCCTCAACAACCCGTCCGATGACGAGGAGAACGGCGGCTTCGGCGGCGACTTCACCCTCACCTTCGACCTCAGCGGCGTCGCGGGCGTCGCCGACGTGAAGTTCGACGGCGAGTCGAGCCCGGACTGCAAGGTCACCGGTACGAAGGCCGTCTGCGAGGACTGGGGCATCTGGCCCGGCCTCCAGGGCGCGGCCGACCTCGTCGTCACCGCCGCCGACGGCAGCGAGAACGGCGACACCGGCACGATCACGGTGACCGGCCAGGCGGACGGCGCCACCTTCACGCCGCTCACCACCCGGCTCACGGTCGGCGGCCCCGACCTCGTGATGGAGCGGCTGCCCTTCAAGACGGAGCTGACCCCGGGCGAGAAGCAGCAGGCCCCGATCACCTTCGCCAACCGCGGCACCCGGGATGCCGACGGCGTCCTGCTCACGCTGCGGTACTCGCGCGGCCTGGACATTCCGCAGCGCTACTCCAACTGCGAGTACACCGTGGACGACCCGGACCTGCCCGACTTCGGCTGGACCACGGCGCTCTGCTCCGTCGAAGGAGCCTTCGAGGCGGGCGCGACGTACACGCTGGCGACTCCGCTGACGCTGGAGGCCACCGAGCGCGCCTACTACGACACCTTCCTCTACGGCATCCACGAGAACAGCACCGCCCAGCGCACCGCCCAGCGCGCGGGCGCCTCCTTCGAGCGGGGCACCGGCGGCGTGCTGAAGGCGGTCCCGGCGAAGAAGGGCGCCGCGGCGAGGAGCACTGACCTCGACCCGTACGACAACCAGCAGGAGGCCGACTTCCGTACGGAGAACACGGCCGACTTCGTGGCGTACGGCGACCAGGTGGCCGGGCCCGAGGGCTCCACGGTCAAGGCCGACATCGGCTTCCGCAACGAGGGCCCGGCGTGGATCGGCCACATCCGCTCCGGCGAGGACGTCGCCACCGTCGACTTCACCGTCCCCCAGGGCGCGTCGGTCACGTCGAAGCCGGAGCGCTGCCGCGCGGTGACGGCCGACGGAAAGTACCGCGAGGACCAGAACAGCCCCGCGCCGCGGTACGTCTGCAACACCTCGATGACCGTACGGGACGGGGCGGGCCTCGACCTGCCCTTCGAGCTGCGGGTCGACAAGGCCATGGTCGGCGCGAGCGGCGCGGTGACCGTACGCAGCACCTGGCTGCAGAACCCGAAGCTCCCGTTCGACCCGAAGCCGGCCAACAACACGGCCTACCTGATCCTGAACGGTGAGGGCGACGGCTCCGACTCCGGCGGTGCCACGGAGGGTGGCGACGGCGGCTCCGGCGAGCCGTCCACCCCGCCGGACTCGGCCCCGGGCCCGGAGGAGAGCCCGTCCGGCACCCCCGGCCCCTCGGCGTCCGCCACGTCCGGCGCAGGCTCGGCGGGCATGGCCGGCGGCTCCGGCGGCGGAGGCGGCCTGGCCTCGACGGGGTCGGTCGCCCTGATCGCCTCGGGGACGGCGGCCGCGGCGCTGGCGGCGGGCCTGCTGCTGTTCACGGCGGCACGGCGACGGGCCGCCTCGCAGCACGTCTGACGCCCGACCGGCGGCGGAGGGGGAACAGGGCCTCCGCCCGGAACGTTCCGATGCGGCCGACCCGGGCGTCCCCGGGGTCGGCCGCATATGGAGTGACCGGGCTGCTGTCCCCTGCGGACCGGTCACATACGCCAGGTCGTGGTCCCACGACGTACCTGCAGTACGTCACACTTCCCGGCGGAGCCACGCGTGGTTTCCTGCCGATGCCGCCCCTGGTTGGCACGGACAACAGAATCAACGAAGGCACCGCGCTCCCGGTCACGCGCCGTACGGGTGAGACGGGGCCCGAACGCAGATACGGCCCCTGTCCGGCACGCGGAGAACCGTTCCCTCAGGGCTCCTCACACCCGGCCGCGGCACAGCTCCAGGAGCGTCATGGCGAGCGCGGTGCCCGGCTTGCCCAGCGCGTCCCTGTAGTGGCCGAGCACGGCCGTCTCCCGGGAGAGGTTGACCCGGCGGCCGCCGGAGGTGATCCGGGCCTGCTGGATCACCGCCGAGACGGCCATCCGTTCCTGGACGAGGCCGATGATCCGGTCGTCGAGGGCGTCGATGCGCTCACGGGCGCCGCCGATCAGGGCGGCGGCCTCGTCGGTGCGGGCGCCGGTGGCCGTGGTGGTGTCCGTGGCGGTGGTGGTGCTGCTCATGATGGTGACTCCCGGTGGGGCGGTGGGTGACGGCCCCCGGAGCCATGGACCCGGATACGCCAGACGCCCCGGGCCTGATGGCCCGGGGCGCCTGGAACGTTGCTTGTCAGTAGCTCAAGCAGCACGACCATGGCAGCCGGCGGGCCGGATGCCATAGGTAAAGACGAAGATCGTGTGCTGACGCATGGGCACAGTATGGCCCCGCTCCGGCCGCCCCGACAAAACGGCGCCCGGATCCTGAGACGGCGGCCCGGCGGAGGGTCCGGCCACGGCCGGTAGAATCGGAAGAACCGACCCCCTTCACCACCGCCGGAAGGCCGCCCCGTGCCAGCAGCACCCCCCGCCGCCCCCGACGCCACGGCCGACGTGGTCCTCGTCGTCGACTTCGGCGCGCAGTACGCCCAGCTCATCGCCCGCCGCGTCCGTGAGGCCCGGGTCTACAGCGAGATCGTCCCGTCCACCATGCCGGTGGCCGAGATGCTGGCCAGGAACCCCCGGGCGATCATCCTCTCCGGCGGTCCCTCGTCGGTGTACGCGGAGGGCGCGCCGTCCCTGGACCGCTCGCTCTTCGAGGCCGGGGTCCCGGTCTTCGGCATGTGCTACGGCTTCCAGCTGATGGCGACGACGCTCGGCGGCACGGTCGACGACAACGGGGCCCGTGAGTACGGCCGAACCCCGCTGCACGTCACCAAGGCGGGCTCGACGCTCTTCGAGGGCACGCCCACCGAGCAGCCGGTGTGGATGTCGCACGGCGACGCCTGCTCGGCCGCCCCCGAGGGCTTCACCGTCACCGCCTCCACGGACGTGGTCCCGGTCGCGGCCTTCGAGAACGACGAGAAGAAGCTCTACGGCGTCCAGTACCACCCGGAGGTCATGCACTCCACGCACGGCCAGCAGGTCCTGGAGCACTTCCTCTACCGCGGCGCGGGCATCGAACCGAACTGGACCACCACCAACGTGGTCGAGGAGCAGGTCGCCCTCATCCGCGAGCAGGTCGGCACCAAGCGCGCCATCTGCGGCCTCTCCGGCGGCGTGGACTCCGCGGTCGCCGCGGCCCTCGTCCAGAAGGCCATCGGGTCCCAGCTGACCTGCGTGTACGTCGACCACGGGCTGATGCGCAAGGGCGAGACCGAGCAGGTCGAGAAGGACTTCGTCGCCGCGACCGGCGCGAAGCTGAAGGTGGTCGACGCGGAGAAGCGCTTCCTCGACGCCCTGGCCGGGGTCTCCGACCCGGAGCAGAAGCGGAAGATCATCGGCCGCGAGTTCATCCGCGTCTTCGAGCAGGCCCAGCTGGAGATCCTCCAGGAGGACGGACCCGAGGTCGCCTTCCTCGTCCAGGGCACGCTCTACCCGGACGTCGTCGAGTCCGGCGGCGGCACCGGCACCGCCAACATCAAGTCGCACCACAACGTCGGCGGCCTCCCCGACGACATCGAGTTCCAGCTCGTCGAGCCGCTGCGCCAGCTGTTCAAGGACGAGGTCCGGATGGTCGGCCAGGAGCTGGGCCTCCCCGAGGAGATCGTCCAGCGCCAGCCGTTCCCCGGCCCCGGCCTCGGCATCCGCATCGTCGGCGAGGTCACCAAGGACCGCCTGGACCTGCTCCGCGAGGCCGACGCCATCGCCCGCGAGGAGCTCACGGCGGCCGGCCTGGACCGCGACATCTGGCAGTGCCCGGTGGTTCTCCTCGCCGACGTCCGCTCGGTCGGCGTCCAGGGCGACGGCCGCACCTACGGCCACCCGATCGTGCTGCGCCCGGTCTCCTCCGAGGACGCGATGACGGCCGACTGGTCGCGCCTGCCCTACGAGACGCTGGCGAAGATCTCCACCCGCATCACCAACGAGGTGGCCGACGTCAACCGCGTCGTCCTCGACGTGACGAGCAAGCCGCCGGGGACCATCGAGTGGGAGTGACCTTCCCCGCTCCCTGAGAGCCCCCAGGTCAACGCCGATGCCGTCGCTCATTCGTCTGGGCGGCGGCATTGTCGTACCGGACGGGTACGCCGAGTGAGGAGACGAGACTTCGGCGTAGGGGAGCGATCGTGAGCGTCGCACCCGAGCCCGGGCTTGAGGAGCAGGAGCCGTACCGGTGGCCTGTTCCGCCGGAGGGCGGCTGCGGTGGGCACCGGATCAGCCGGACCATCCGCCGCACGCGGAGGTGATGGCCGAGGCCGACGCCCCCGCACCGGCTACTTCGGCGGCCCCCGTTCCTGCTCCGCCCTCGCTTGTCCGGTGCTCAGCACCTGACCTGCCCCCCCAAGCTCTTCTCACCATCCCCACCCGGCGGTAACTTCCGGTCCTGTACGCCTCTGAGAACGTGAGGAGCCGCCGTGTCCGAGCAGATCGCCGTGTCCGCCCCCGCCCCGATCCCCGTCGAGCAGCTTCAGTTCGCGATGCCACCCGTGCACGCCTCGCCGGACGAGGAACGCGCGTACCGCAGGGAACGGCTGGCGGGCGCGTTGCGGCTGTTCGGGCAGCTCGGGTACGAGGACGGGGTCTCCGGGCACATCACCGTCCGCGACCCCGAGCTGGCGGACTGCTTCTGGGTCAACCCGTTCGGCGCGCCCTTCGCCGACCTCGCCCCGACGGACCTGATCCTCGTCAACGGCGACGGCCAGGTCGTCCGGGGCCGCTTCCACGTCAACCAGGCCGCGTTCGCCGTGCACGCGGCGGTGCACCGGGCCCGCCCGGACACCGTGGCCGTCGCGCACACCCACTCCGTGCACGGGCGGGCGCTCGCCGCGCTCGGGGAGCCGATCGAGCCGATCACCCAGGAATCCTGCGCCTTCTACGAGGACCACGCGCTGTACGAGAACTACTCAGGGGTCGTCGTGGACGAGGACGAGGGCCGGCGGATCGCCGCCGCGCTAGGGCCGCACAAGGCGGTGATCCTGCGCAACCACGGGCTGCTGACCGTGGGGGACTCGGTGGACGCGGCGGCCTGGTGGTTCCTCACGATGGAGCGCGCCTGCCAGGTGCAGCTGCTTGCGCGGGCCGCCGGGAAGCCCGTGCTCATCTCGCACCGGGACGCCGTCACCACCCGCGATCACCTCGGCAGCGACCTGGTGGCCTGGATCAACTACCAGCCCCTGTGGCAGCGGATCGCTCGAACGTTCTGACGACACCCGCCCCCGGCCCGCCCCGATGCGCGGCCCGGCCGCCCGGTACGGCACAATTCGCAGATATCGCAAATGAGTTGGCTGTACCGGGGCGGGAAAGGGCGTAATCCTCCGTGGCGTTGGACGAAACCAGGACGAGCGGCACGCACGGCGGCGGCTGTACCTGCGGCGACTGCCCGCACGGCGCCCGCCGGGGACACCGGCGCGCGGTCGCCGCGTTCCTGGCCAGACGCGATGAACTGGCGGCGGGCAACGGGCTGCCCGCCGGGGTCGCCCAGTCGCCGTCCGCTTCCCGGCAGTGGGTCTCCGACGAGCTGACCGGGTCCGCCCGTACCGTCGCCGAACGGGCCCGCGAGGCCGGTGACGCCTGGCTCCACCAGGTCTGGCGGGGCACGTTGTTCGTCGTCTGGGGTGCGGCCGGGGCTCTCCTCGTCGGCGCGAGCCTCACCGCGATCGGGGCCGGCTGGTCCACCGCCCGTACCGCCGGGCTGATCGCCGCCCTCCTCACGGCCGGGCTGCTCACCGCCGCCGCCCGCCTCCATCGCGCCCGGGGCGGTCTGCTCGCCCCGCTGATCGGTGAGGACAACCGGCTCTCCACCTCCCGTACGGTCGCCGCCTCCTGGGTGCTGCTCGCCGTCTTCGCCGTCCTCGTCCTCGCGCTGCAACTGGCCGGGGCCTCCGACCCGGACGAGAGGGACGCGCTGATCGAGGGCCTCGACCTGGTGCGCTCCGCCGGGGTCGTGGCCGTGCTGGCGCTGGTGTGCGCGGTCGCCGTCGTCGTGCGCCGCGTCGTGACCGTACGGGTGCTGGGCCAGCGGCTCCAGAAACTGCGCGCGGACCGGCCGCGCGCAGCCGACCTGCTCACCGACGACTCCGGGCGCGGCTCCTTCACCGATGTGCAGTACGTGCTGGTCAGCGCCGTCGCCGTGCTGTTCGCCGGGGTTCGCCTGGCCCGCCGCCCCGAGCAGCTGCCCGACCTGCCGTGGGGGCTCGCGCTGCTGGTGGCGGTCTCGGCGGCGACCTACTTCGCCGGGAAGTACGCGGAGGGCGGCCGGCCCGTCGTGCTGTCGGTCGTGCGGGCCCGGGAGGCCGGGGACCTGGACGCCCCGATCCGGACCGGCGACGACATCGAGATCCGGGGCGCGGGCTTCGTACCGCCCGGCGCGGGCAGCCCCGACCGGCTGGCCCGGCTCGTCGTACGGATCGGCACGGTCCATGTCCACGTCCCCCTGATCCCGGTCGCCGGGGGCTTCGCCAACCCGACCGACAGCGTCCTCACCGTTCCCGTACCGGTCGAGGTCGAGCCGGGGACCGTGGACGTCCAGGTCGTCACCGCCGCCGGGGTGGAGACCAACCGCTGCCCGATCGACGTCACGGACTGACCCACGCCGCCTCCCGCAGCGGAACTCCGCCGCCGATCACGTCCCAGCCCTGGTGAGCAGCGCGCCGGGGGCGTACGTATGGTCGAGGTGACGGGTCTTCGGGAAGCGGGGCAGTGGTGATGAACGGTTACGGCGGCGGTTCGTACGGTCTGGGTGAGCGCAGGACGCTGAGGGAGCAGGCGGGCACGTACGCCCTGCTTCCGCTGCGGATCTTCCTCGGCGTCACCTTCGTCTACGCGGGCCTCGACAAGCTCACGGACAGCGCGTTCCTGTCCGCGACCGGCCCCGGGACCATCGGCGAGATGATGCGCGGGGTGCGTGACTCCTCCGCGATCCCCGCCCTCGTCGACCTGGCCCTCAAGAGCCCCGAGGGCTTCGGTCACGCCATCGCGATCGGCGAACTCCTCGTCGGCCTGGGTACTCTCGTCGGCCTCTGGGCCCGGCTCGCGGCGCTCGGCGGCGCGCTGATCTCGCTGAGCCTCTGGCTGACCGTGAGCTGGCAGGCCACCCCGTACTACTACGGCAACGATCTGCCCTATCTGATGGCGTGGCTGCCGCTGGTGCTCGCCGGCGCCACCGTGTTCTCCGCCGACGCCTTCCTCGCCTCGCGCCGCCGCCGGACCAGGTAGGCCGCCCAGGTCACCGTCGCGGCCAGCCACAGCCCGCCGAGGAGCACCGGCAGGAAGAACGTCCACGGGACCTCCCAGGCCCCGGCCGCGTCGGCCGCGTACCCGCCGGCCAGGCCCAGCATCGCCAGGCCCGCCACCGCGCGGCCGGGCCGGAATTCATGACGCAGCACGGGTGACCTCCACCTGTCCGATGCCGACTTCCAGTTCCAGCTCGATCGTTCCGGCGGGCTTCGCGCCCGCCGGCGGCGGCAGCGTCCGCTGCCTCGCCTCGTCGCTGTTGATGCGCACCTGGACCCGCTGGCCCTCCTCCAGGCGGATCTCCCCGAGACCCGCCTCGGCACGCACCTCCACCGTCACGTCCTTCGGGATGACGACGGCCGCCCGCCCCGCCGCCACGTCGAGCCTCGTGCGCACGGTCTCGCCCTCGGGCACCTTCAGGCCGGACAGGTCCAGCCGGGCGTCGCCCGTACTCAGTTCGTAGCGCGGCTGGACGGTGGTCAGCGAGGCGGGCTTCCACTCCTGGCGTGCCCACGACGTGTCGATGTCCTTCGGCAGCACCGCCGCACCCGCCAGCAGGCCCGCCGTGATCATCGCCATCAGGACCGTGCCGAAGCCGGTCCGCCCCAGCACCGAAGCGATCAGCAGGCCGAGCCCGAACACCGCGAGGGCGGCGACCAGACCGATCTGGAAGGCGGTCCCCAGCGGCTGCTGATCCCAGCTCAGCCCGGTGCCCAGGCCGCCCGCCACCAGCGCCGTCAGGAAGACCAGGCCGCCGATGGAGCGCGGCCCGCGCGGAGCGGGCGACGGCTGCGGCGCCCGGAACGGGTCGTCCGGGCTGGGCCGCCCGGCCTTCACCCCGGCGTGCGCCGCGGCGGCGTCCGTGTCCGGCGGGCCCCACAGATAGCCGGAGCCGACCGGCCCCGTGGTCCCGTCCTTGATGATCGGGTCCCGCCACCACGACGGGCTGCCGGGCGTCGGCGGGGCCTTCACCTCCGGCGGCGGCGTGCCGAGCCCCCCGGAGTGCGCGGGCCCGGGCGGTGCGGCCGGTGCGCCGGGCGGGGCCGCCGGGTCCTCCGGGGCGGCCGTCCGCCGGGACTGGGTCCACACGGAGAACCCGACGACGGCCAGCGTCAGCAGCGCGGCGAACGCCAGCATGCTCCGGTTGTGCAGCATCGACAGGAACAGCCCGCAGCCGATCAGCGCCAGGAGCAGCGCCACCAGTGACGCCCCGTCGACCCGCCCCGACAGCAGCTTGCGCGCCTCGTTCTCCTCGTCGCCGTCGGCGGGCAGCAGCAGCCAGGCGAAGCCGTAGAAGATCAGACCGATGCCGCCGGTCACCGACAGCACACCGAGCACGATCCGGAAGATCACCGGGTCCACGTCGCAGTACCGGCCGAGCCCGCCGCACACCCCGGCGACGACCTTCTGTCGCGGGGTGCGCCGCAGCGTCGGCTTCGGCGCTTCGGGGGGTGCGACGCCGGGAGCGGCGTCCGAGGGAGCGGTCATACCTCCATGGTGAGGGTCCGGACCGCCCTCCGGGACCCGTGCCGACCCTGGCCGGTCCCTGATATTGCCCGCGCCGCCCCGGAAGGGCCGTTCGACGCGCTGCACGTGCGCGCCCCGCCTGCCCGGGTGCGTAATCCGCGCCCCGCCTGCCCGGGTGCGTAATCAGGGTCGCCTCCGGGACCGACCCTGATGCCGCCCCGCACCCGCGCGTGTGACGATCGGGGTATGCCAGCCGCCACCGCCCGAGCCGCCAGCTCCCTCGCCGCCGACCCGGAGGAGCCCCCGCTGCGCAAGCTCTACCGAAGCGCCGACGGGCGGCTGCTCGGTGGCGTCGCGCGCGGGCTCGCCGGGCACCTCGGACTGCCCGTCGCCTGGGTGCGGTTCCTCTTCCTCGGACTGTTCCTCACCGACGGCCTCGGGGCGGTGCTCTACGCCGTGTTCTGGATCGTCGTCCCGCTCGGCGTCGGCGGCGTCGACGCCCCGCGCTCGGTGTTCGAGACGTCGGCGGACGGCCGCCGCAAGCTCCGCAAACCGGACAAGGGCCAGGTCTTCGCGCTGGTCGCCCTGACCGTCGGGGCCGTCGCGTTCGTCGTCAACGTCGACATGGGCAGCGAGGCCGACCGCTACATCTGGCCCACCCTCCTGATCGGCGCCGGCTCCGTCCTGGTCTGGCGGCAGGCGGACAACGCCCGGCGCGCCCGCTGGATGGAGACCGGCCGCAACCGCAAGCTGCTGCACCTGGCCCGCGGACTCGCCGGAGTGGCCCTCGTCGGCCTCGGCCTCGCCGTGTTCCTGGTGGTGCGCGGCTCGGCCGCCCAGCTCGGCAACGTCCTCACCGCGGCCATCGCCGTACTCACCGGCATCGCCCTGCTCGCCGGCCCCTACCTGGTGCGGATGACCCAGGACCTCTCCGAGGAGCGCCTGATGCGCATCCGCGCCCAGGAGCGGGCCGAGGTCGCCGCCCACGTCCACGACTCCGTGCTGCACACCCTCACCCTGATCCAGCGCAACGCGGACGACGGCGGCGAGGTCAGACGCCTCGCCCGCGCCCAGGAACGCGAGCTGCGCAACTGGCTCTACAACCCCGAGGGCACCGGCAAGGACGAGGACGACGAGCCGGAGACCCTGGCCGAGGCGGTCAAACGGGCCGCCGCCGAGGTCGAGGACAAGCACGGCGTCCCCCTGGAGGTCGTCGTGGTCGGCGACTGCCCCCTCGACGACAAGCTGGCCGCACAGATGCAGGCCGCGCGCGAGGCGATGGTCAATGCCGCCAAGTACGGTGGCGAGGGCGGCGCCGTCCAGGTCTTCGCGGAGGTCGAGGGCCGTACGGTCTTCGTGTCCGTACGGGACCGGGGTCCGGGTTTCGACCTGGACGAGGTTCCCGGGGACCGCATGGGCGTACGAGAATCAATCATCGGCCGGATGCAGCGCAACGGCGGCAGTGCCCGGCTGCGTTCGGTGCCCGGCGGGGGCACCGAGGTCGAGCTGGAGATGGAAAGGGCGAGCGAATGACCGAGAACACCGAAGCCACCGGGGGCCCGGAGCGACGGGTACGGGTCGTGCTCGTCGACGACCACCGGATGTTCCGCACCGGGGTGCAGGCCGAGATCGGCCGCACCGAGGAGACCGGCGTGGAAGTGGTCGGCGAGGCCGCCGACGTCGACCAGGCGGTCACCGTCATCACCGCGACCCGCCCCGAGGTCGTCCTCCTCGACGTCCATCTCCCGGGCGGCGGCGGCGTCGAGGTGCTCCGCCGCTGCGCCCCCATGATGGGCACGGCCGAGAACCCGGTCCGCTTCCTCGCACTGTCCGTCTCGGACGCCGCGGAGGACGTCATCGGCGTCATCCGTGGCGGCGCGCGCGGCTATGTCACCAAGACGATCACCGGCACCGACCTGGTCGACTCGGTCTTCCGGGTCCAGGAGGGCGACGCGGTCTTCTCGCCCCGCCTGGCCGGCTTCGTCCTGGACGCCTTCGCCTCCACCGACGCCCCGCCGGTCGACGAGGACCTGGACCGCCTCACCCAGCGCGAGCGCGAGGTGCTGCGGCTGATCGCGCGCGGTTACGCGTACAAGGAGATCGCCAAGCAGCTGTTCATCTCGGTGAAGACGGTCGAGTCGCACGTCTCGGCGGTGCTCAGGAAGCTCCAGCTCTCCAACCGGCACGAGCTGACCCGGTGGGCGACGGCGCGACGGCTGGTCTGAGAGCCTGTCGGGTGGCCTTCGATCGGAAGCGTGCGTGCCAGGGCGTGGCCGCCCGGTCAGAGGTCACCCGACAGGCTCTGAGGCCGTCGCTCACCTGCCGGCCGGGTCGAGCGAGATGTTGACCTTCTCCCCGATCCGGCGGTAGCCGACGCCTGCGTAGATCCTCTCGACGCCGGCGTCGCCCGGCTCCAGCCAGACGGTCCGGCAGCCCTGGTCGAGGGCCCGTTCCGTCAGCCAGGCGGAGAGCGCGGCGCCGACGCCCCGGCGGCGGAAGGGGGCGGCGACGGCGAGACCGGCCAGTTCGCTGAGGCCGTCGACCGCGACGGAGCAGCCGCCCGCTCCGGCCGGCGCGCCGTCGAGGACCGCCAGTGCGGCGACCCCGTCGCCGCCGGCCGCCGCGCGCAGCCAGTCGGTCATTCCCGGCTCGGGTTCGCCCTCGCCGCCGAAGCCCTGGTGCTGGACGCGGGCGGTGTCGGTGAACTCCGCTTCGGTGACCGGGGTGCCGATACGGAGGCCGTCGACCGGTTTCGGCGTACGGAGGTCCTCGCGGCCGCAGGCGAGCAGCGGGGCGCGGTTCTCGACGGTGAAACCGGCGGCCAGCAGCGCTGGTTCGACGGCCGGGGCCCAGGCGGGCAGGAACTCCAGGCGGGGGAGCCGTTCGCGCTGCCGGAACGCGTCGACCAGGGCGGCCACGTCGTCCGCGGTGGGTTCCGCGTCCCGGTCGGGGATGGCGTAGTTGGCGTACTTCAGCTCCCAGCCGGGGTTGTGCCGGACGGTGAACGGGCCCACCCGGTAGTGGTCGGGGGACCGCAGCGTGAGCGTACGGGCGTAGTCCTGGACGGCGTTCGCCATCGTCATACGGGGGTTCCTTCGGCGGGAGGGGAGCTCGGCCGCCGTGGACTATGCCACCCGGGTCGCTCCCGCGAAAGGCATTTGATCGATGGGCGCGATCCGGACCGGTGCTCCCGGGCGCGGGGCGTGGATCATCTGGCCACCGCCGATGTAGAGGCCGACATGGCTGATCCCGGAGTAGAAGAACACCAGGTCGCCGGGGGCCAGTTCGGAGCGGGCGACCCGGGCTCCGGCGTTGATCTGGGTGTAGGTGGTGCGCGGCAGGCTCACGCCCGCCGCCTTCCAGGCGGCCTGGGTCAGGCCCGAGCAGTCGAAGGCGTTCGGGCCCGTCGCCCCCCAGACGTACGGCTTGCCGATCGCGCCGTGCGCGAAGGCGACGGCCTGGGCGGCACGGGAGTCGGGGGCCCCTACCGGGGCGCGGGTGGCGGAGCGGTCGGCGTGGGCCGGGCCGCCGCCGTGCCGGGCGTCGGCGGAGCTCTCGTAGGCGGCGCGCTCGCCGGCGGTCAGGGTGTCCAGCAGCCTGCGGGCCTCGGTCAGCTTGGTGCGGATCGCGGTGCGGTGTTCGCGCAGCTCGGTGCGGCGGGCGGCGAGGCGTTCGGTCTCCTGGTCGGCGCGGTCCTTGACGCGGGTGATCCGGGAGACCTGACGCTTGATGTTCCGCAGCAGGCCGCTCTGCCGGTCGCCCGCCCGGTTGAGGTAGGAGGCGCGTTGCAGATAGGCGTCGGGGTCGGAGGAGAGCGCCAGTTGCAGCGCCGGGTCGAGGGTCCCGCCGCGGTACTGCGCGGTGGCCAGCGAACCCAGGGCGTTCCGGGTGGTGTTGAGGCGGTCGGTGCGGCGTGCGGCCTCGTCGGTCAGGGCCTCGACGGTGCGGGTGGCGGCGGCCGCCTTCTCCTTCGCCCCGTTGTACTTCTCGGTGGCGACCTCGGCGTCGTGGTACAGCCGGTCGACCTTCGCCTGGACCTGGGCGGTGGTGGGGGCCGGTTCGGCGGGGGCCGCACCTGCCCCGGTGACCGAGCCGGCGGTGGCGGCCCCGGCGAGCGCCAGGGTGGCGGCGGTGCGGGCAGCAGAGCCGGTGAACGGGCGCTGCTTGGGTTTTCGGTGAGCTGACCTGCGGTGCGCTGCCACGGGGGCGGCATCCTTCCTGTCGGCTGCCCGCCGGGGGATACCGGCGGCTCCGTGAAGGACGCTAATCCGGGCGCGGGGAAAAGGGTCACCATGACAGCTATTGCCCTGATGTGACGTTTCGTCGGTCGCATCTGATCGGAGAGAGAGGTGCATTGCCGGGCAATTCGCTCAGTTCCAGGGAAAGCGAACAGGGAAGGCTTACCTCACTGTGCAGGGAGACACCGGCCCTGGCTAGGCTCCGGAGCCATGGACGTACTCATCAATGTCTTCGTCGCCCTGCACATCATCGGCATCGCCTCCCTGCTGGGCGGCTTCCTGACGCAGATGAAGGCCATGGGGGCGGGGACCGCCCGCTTCGTTCCCGCGATGCTCCACGGCGCGCTGACCATGCTGGTCACCGGTGTCGCCCTGGTCGGCCTCAACCAGGCCGACGACCAGACCGTGAACAACGTCAAGATCGGCGTCAAGCTGGCGCTGCTGGTCGTGATCCTCGCCCTGGTCTACGTCAAGCGGGACGACGAGAAGGTCGACAAGGGCGCGTTCGCCGCGGTCGGCGGGCTGACGGTCGCCAACATCTTCATCGCCACGGTCTGGACCTGAGGCGCTCCGGGGGCGGCCACGGAAAGCCGCCCCCGGCTCCGTACCACGTACTGCTGCTACGCCGGGCGTACGCTCCCGTAGATCGGCATGTAGTAGATCGACTCCTCGCGCACGTTCGTACCCGGCTTCGGGGCGTGGATCATCATCCCGTCGCCCTTGTAGATGCCGACGTGGCTGATGTCGTCGTAGAAGAAGACCAGGTCACCCGGCTGCAGGTCGGAGGTGGCGACCCGGGTCCCGACCTCCACCTGGTCCCAGGTCGTCCGGGGCAGGGTCACTCCCGCCTCCCGCCACGCCGCCTGCGTCAGCCCCGAGCAGTCGTAACTGGACGGGCCCGAGGCGCCCCAGACGTACGGCTTCCCGATCTGGGCGCGGGCGAAGTCCAGCACCTTCTCCGCCTTGGCGGCATAACCGCTGCCCGTGCCGGTGTCGGAGCCCGATCCCGTGCCCGTACCGGATCCGGAGCCCGTTCCCGAGCCGCCGCCGGGCTCCTTCGCGGCCTCCTCGCGGGCCTTCTCCTCCGCCTCGGCCTTCTCCTTCGCCTCGGCGGCCTGCCGGGCGGCCAGCTTCGCCGCCTTCTCCTCGGCCTCTGCCTCCTTCTTGCGCTCCAGCTCCGCCAGCCGCGCCTTCTCCTCGGCGGTCAGCCTCGACAGCAGGCCGCGGGCCTCGGTGAGCTTGTTCTGCACGTCCTTCTTGCTGGAGGCGAGCGTGGCCTGCGTCTCGGTGAGGGTCTCCAGGCTCTTCACTGCCTCCGCGCGCTTCTTCGCCGCCGACGCCTGCTGCGTACGGAAGTCGGTGACGGCCTGCTGCTGCCGCTCGGTGGCCCGGTCCATCAGCCGGCTCTGGTCGAAGTACCCCTGCGGGTCGTCCGCCAGGAAGAACGTCGCCGTGGGCGCGATGCCGCCGCTGCGGTACTGCGCAGCCGCGTAGGAGCCCAGCGCCCGGCGCGCCTCGTTGATCTTCTCGGTCCGCTTCGCCACGTCGGCCAGCAGCGTGTCGACCTTCTTCCGCTGGGACGCGGATGCGGCCTTGGCCCGGTTGTACTCCTGGGTCGCGGTGCCCGCCTGCCGGTACAGGGCGTCGACCTTCTTCTGGACTTCCTCGATGGCGGGCTTCGGCTCCGCGGGCGCGGCCGTGGCGCTCTGCGTGGAGAGCAGCGTCACGGAGGCCAGCGCGGCCGTCGTCAGCCCGACGGCAGGGGTGGTGGTGCGCACCTTCGTGCGCGGCTTGCGATGCGATGCCAAGACCGGCATCTCCTTCCGTGGACCGCCTACCGGGTTAGCTGTCGGGTTCGGACGGAACGGAAGGCTGTCCTACGGTCCGGATGCGAGGCACGGACCGATTCACCCCGGTTCTGCGTGTGGGTCCCCGGTTCCGAACTGCCAGGGCGGCAGGACGGATTCGGCAGAGGTGTCCGTTAGGCGCGGTTCGCCTCAGGGAGGTACGGATCACCTGACCGAGCACGCTAGCCAACCGGCCCCACCGCTGGGAAGGACGATGAGCGATATGCCCGATACATTTTCGTGACCTTCTCGGATCCGGGGCCCGGCACCCCCTCCGACCGGGCGATCCTTCACGGAACGTCGACGTCCGGTCTCCGTGCGTACGGGCGGAGACCGGGTGCCGACGGCCGCTTCCGGCCTTCGGCCCGAGGTTGTCAGTGCGGCCGCCTAGACTCGGGAGGCGATGAGCAGCCTCTTTGACGACAGTTTCCTGACCGGCCTCCAGCCCGCGGAGGACGGCCCCCCGCCGCCCCCCGAGGACCACGCGCCCGAAGCGGTGCCGGAGGGACTCTTCGAGGGCGTCTACGATGCGCCCCCGCCGCCCCGGGACGGGTACTACCGGGACGGCCACCCGCGCCCGGTGATCGACGCCGCCGCGCTGCTCGACGGGCTGAACACCGAGCAGCGCGCCGCCGTCGTGCACGCCGGGTCCCCGCTGCTCATCGTCGCCGGGGCCGGCTCCGGCAAGACCCGGGTGCTCACCCACCGCATCGCCCACCTGCTGGCCGAGCGCGGCACGCACCCCGGGCAGATCCTCGCGATCACCTTCACCAACAAGGCCGCGGGCGAGATGAAGGAGCGCGTCGAGCAGCTCGTCGGCCCGCGAGCCAATGCCATGTGGGTCATGACCTTCCACAGCGCGTGCGTCCGCATCCTGCGCCGCGAGTCGAAGAAGCTGGGTTTCACCTCGTCGTTCTCGATCTACGACGCCGCCGACTCCAAGCGCCTGATGGCCCTGGTCTGCCGCGATCTGGAGCTGGACCCCAAGCGCTTCCCGCCGAAGTCCTTCACCGCCAAGGTCTCCAACCTCAAGAACGAGCTCATCGACGAGGAGACCTTCGCCGGACAGGCCGCCGATGGCTTCGAGAAGACGCTGGCCCAGGCGTACGCGCTCTACCAGGCCCGCCTGCGCGAGGCCAACGCCCTGGACTTCGACGACATCATCATGACGACGGTCCACCTCCTCCAGGCCTTCCCGGACGTCGCCGAGCACTACCGCCGCCGCTTCCGCCACGTCCTCGTCGACGAGTACCAGGACACCAACCACGCCCAGTACACCCTGGTCCGTGAGCTGGTCGGCCCGGCCGGAGAGGCCGACGCCCCCGCCGAGCTGTGCGTGGTCGGTGACGCGGACCAGTCGATCTACGCCTTCCGGGGCGCGACCATCCGCAACATCCTCCAGTTCGAGGAGGACTACCCAAGCGCGAAGACGATCCTGCTGGAGCAGAACTACCGCTCCACGCAGACGATCCTCTCCGCCGCCAACGCCGTCATCGAGCGCAACGAGAGCCGCCGCCCCAAGAACCTCTGGACCAACGCCGGCTCCGGCGCCCGCATCACCGGCTATGTCGCGGACACCGAGCACGACGAGGCGCAGTTCGTCGCCGACGAGATCGACCGGCTCACCGACGCGGGCGACGCCAAAGCGGGCGACGTCGCCGTCTTCTACCGGACCAACGCCCAGTCCCGTGTCTTCGAAGAGATCTTCATCCGCGTCGGCCTGCCCTACAAGGTCGTCGGCGGGGTGCGCTTCTACGAGCGCAAGGAGGTCCGGGACGTCCTGGCCTACCTCCGGGTCCTCGCCAACCCCGAGGACACCGTCCCGCTGCGCCGCATCCTCAACGTCCCCAAGCGCGGCATCGGCGACCGCGCCGAGGCGATGATCGACGCCCTGTCGATGCGCGAGAAGATCTCCTTCCCGCAGGCGCTGCGCAGGGTGGACGAGGCGTACGGCATGGCCGCCCGCTCGTCCAACGCCGTCAAGCGCTTCAACACGCTGATGGAGGAGCTGCGCACGATCGTCGAGTCCGGCGCCGGGCCCGCCGTCGTGCTGGAAGCGGTCCTGGAGCGCACGGGCTATCTCGCCGAGCTCCAGGCCTCCACCGACCCGCAGGACGAGACCCGTATCGAGAACCTCCAGGAACTCGCCGCAGTCGCCCTCGAATTCGAGCAGGAGCGTGGCGACGAGGAGGGTGCGGGCACGCTCGCGGAGTTCCTGGAGAAGGTCGCGCTCGTCGCCGACTCCGACCAGATCCCCGACGAGGACGAGGACGGCTCCGGCGTCATCACGCTGATGACCCTGCACACCGCGAAGGGCCTGGAGTTCCCGGTGGTCTTCCTCACCGGGATGGAGGACGGCGTCTTCCCGCACATGCGGGCCCTCGGCCAGACCAAGGAGCTGGAGGAGGAGCGCCGCCTCGCGTACGTCGGCATCACCCGCGCCCGCGAGCGGCTCTATCTGACCCGGGCCGCGATGCGCAGCGCCTGGGGCCAGCCCTCGTACAACCCGCCCTCACGGTTCCTGGAGGAGATCCCGGAGCAGCACCTGGACTGGAAGCGCAAGGGCCCGATGGCCGCGCCCGCCGGACCCACCTCCGGCATCACGTCCTCGCTGTCCTCCTCCCGCTCCCGCACCGGCCCCTCGGGCTTCGCGACCCGGCGCGGCACGGAGAAGCCGACGGTCACCCTGGTGGCCGGGGACCGGGTCACGCACGACCAGTTCGGGCTCGGCACGGTGACGGCCGTCGAGGGCTTCGGCGACCAGGCCAAGGCGACGGTCGACTTCGGTGACGAGCGCCCGAAGAAGCTGCTGCTGCGGTACGCGCCGGTCGAGAAGCTGTAGACGCGCGGACGGACGCGGAGAAGGGGGGCCGAGGCCCCCCTTCTCCGCGTCCGTCTTTGCGCTCGTCTTCGCGTTCTCTTCTTCGCGTTGGTCAGGTCGGGTTGACGCCCTTGCTGCGCAGCCACACCAGCGGGTCGATCGCCGAGCCGCCGCCGGGCCGGACCTCGAAGTGCAGGTGCGGACCGGTGGAGTTGCCCGAGTTCCCGGAGTACGCGATGACGTCACCGGCCTTCACCGGGCCCGAGCGGATCCTGGTGCTGCTGAGGTGGCAGTACCAGGTCTCGGTGCCGTCGGCGGCGGTCACGATCGCCATGACCCCGTAGGCGCTGTTCAGCTGGGTGCGCACGGTGCCGTCGGTCGCGGCCATCACCGGAGTGCCGTACGAGACGGGGAAGTCGATGCCCGAGTGCACGGACATCCAGTTGACGCCCGCCTGACCGTAGTAGGCGCTGAGCCCGTGCTGATTGACCGGCAGGACGAACTTGGGTCGCAGCGCCTCACGGCGTGCGGCCTCCTCCTCGCGCTTCTTCTTCTCCGCCGCCTGGCGTTCCCGCAGGTCGATGCGCTCCTGGGTGCGGCTCGCGCGCTCACGGAAGTCGTCGCTGCCCTCGGAGAGCTGCTCCAGCTGGCTGTCCAGCCGGTTGTTCGCGGCGACCGGCTGGACCGTGCTGGGGTCGGCGACCGCCAGCGAGGTGGTCGTCTCGTCCTGCTTCTCCTCGCCGCCGGGCATCCCGCTGACCGAGGCGGCGGCGATGCCCGCGACGCTCATCACGCAGGCGGAGGGCACCGCGACGGTCAGCAGGGCGGAGCGCTTGGCGGGAGTACGCCGCCGGGCCCGGTTCCGGTTGCGGGCGGCGGGGGGACGGACGGCAGTGCGGTTCACGGGGGGCGGGGCGGCGAAGTCGTCCCCGGCGTCCGGCTCCGGTGCGAGGGCGGCGAACGCGGCGGTGGAGGACGGGTCGGCCTCCGGCTCCCCGGCCGTACCGTCCGGCTCGGGCGACGCCTCGGGCGCCGTCGTGTCAGCCGACTGCTGTTCGTACAGCGGGTACGACGTCTGTTCGGGTTCGTACGCGGATTCCCCGGGCGTGGCGCCCGAGTTCCACGCGGTCGCGTCGTAGGCGCCCGTGTCGTACGCCCCTGTGCCGTAGGCGCCGGTGGTGGCGTACGTTCCGGTGTCGTACGAACCGGTGTCATGTGTGCCGGTGCCGGTGCCGGTGCTGGTGCCGACGACGGCCGCGGTGCCGTACGCGCCGGTCGGATACGCGCCGGTCTCGTAGGCGTCCGCCCCGTGGGTGCCGGTTCCGTATGCGGTGCCGGCCGGGTACGTACCGGTCTCGTGGACGCCCGTCTCGTACGTCCCGGTGCCGTACGCCTCCGTGGCGTACGGGGTGTCCGTGCCGTACGGGGCGGCGGGGAAACCGGTGGTGGGGAACGCACCGGTGTCGGCGGTCGCCCACTGGCCGGTCAGGTCCTGGTCGGTGACCTGCTGCCAGGCCCCGGAGGTGTCCCACTGCTGCGGGGCCTGCTCCTGGGCGGCGTAACCGTCGTGGGCGAGGGTCTGCTGCGGGCCGGTGTTCCACGCGGAGGAGTCGTACCGGCGGCTGTGGTCCGGCTGTCCGGTCGCGTACGTGGTGTCGTGGCCGGCGCCGTAGGTGGTGTCGCCGTATCCGGCGGCGGGGTGACCCGTGTCGTAGCCGGCGTCGTGGCCGCCCGGAAGGGAGCCGAAGAGCGGGTCGGTGTCGAAGCTGCCGGTCGATCGGTCGTCGTACCCGACGTGCCCGGCGTGGGGGTGCTGGTCGTTCACCAACTTCTCTCTCGCCTCGGCAGCAGGACTGTTCTGGGTCCCGTTCAGGGGGGTCCCAGGGGGAAGCAGTGGCCGCGACTGTACCCGGCGGTATGTGAGGACGACAATCTTCGACAGGTTTTGCCTTCGCAGGAAACGGGCAATCGACCGTCTTTCGGTGGACGGCAGACGCAGCCTTGGCCCTACGTTCGAGTGATGTTCTATTTCAGGCCACGGAAGCCGCTCCGTCGGCGGGCGTTGCGTCCTCTCCTGCCTCGGGCGTGTCGAGAGCCTCACGGATCGCGGCGGCCACCGTCGGGTGCACGGGCAGTGCCAGGTGCCCGATGCCGGTGACGCGTACGTTCACCGCGTCGAGGTCGGGGTGGTCGACGCACGCCGTCTCGATGGGGACCATCACCTGGTCCAACTCGCTCCAGAAGCTCACGAACCGGGTCCGGCACCCGGGGGTGGGGGCGCGCAGCTCCTCGATCACGGAGGAACCGCCGCGCATCTGCCGCACGATGGGGTGAACGCCCGCCCCGGGGGCGACGGCGGTGCCTCCGTGCGGGGTCCCGAGCGTCACCAGGGTGCGGACCCGTCGGTCACCGCCGAGTCGCTGTACGTAGTACCGGGCGATCAGGCCGCCGAGGCTGTGTCCCACGATGTCGACGCTGCTGTGTCCCGTGCGCGCGCAGATCTCCTCCACGTGCCGCCCGAGCAGTTCGGCGGCGGTGCGGATGTCGTTGGTCAGCGGGGAGTAGTTGAGGGACTCCAGGTGGCGATGGCCGTGCCGGGTCAGCGCGCGGCGCAGGACGACGAACACGGAGCGGTTGTCGATGAAGCCGTGCAGCAGGACGACGGGCGGCGCGGTGGCGCCGGTGACCGGCAGGGAAGTGGCCGTGGGCGGTGCGGCCTCGCCCGGGTCCGGGTCCGGGTCCGGGCTGCCGGTGTCGGTGCTCGTGCCGGTGTTCGTCGGTCGGGTCGGTGGGCGGCGCTCAGGGGTGAGGCCGAAGGGGTAGACGACCAGGTGCCCGGCGAGGACGACCAGCTCCAGCGCGGTGGCGCCGAGCAGGGCGGACGACAGCCGGGGGACCGGCAGACGGGGGAGGCGGGGCAGCAGGGAGAGGAGAGGGAGGAGCTTCACGGCCGACCTCCTGCACTGGCGTAAGGGGGAGGCGGCTCCCGTCCCCGTATGCCCTCATGGGGTGTCGGCACGAGCGCCGCGGGCCGGTGGGGCCGGACGGCGACGGCGGCCGTACCACCGTGCCGTGCGGCTGGCGGCGCGGTGGTACGGCGACCTCGTTGCGGCTCCCCTGGGGGTGTCTCGCGCCGGGCCCCGCGCGGCCGGAACACCGCGAAGGACGGGGAACGACGCCTGGCGAACATGTCCCACATGTGATTTCCCCCTCCCCGCCTGCCGCGAAACAGCGGCTTGCGGGATGCTGTGGATAACGTTCGTTCACATCCCCGGCCCTTCAGGCACGGGAGACCAGGTGGAGGCAGTGATGGGTGTGACCGGTCCGATCCGTGTGGTGGTGGCCAAGCCGGGACTCGACGGCCACGACCGCGGGGCCAAAGTCATCGCGCGGGCGTTGCGGGACGCCGGTATGGAGGTGATCTACACGGGGCTCCACCAGACGCCCGAGCAGATCGTCGACACGGCGATCCAGGAGGACGCCGACGCCATCGGCCTCTCGATCCTCTCCGGGGCGCACAACACGCTGTTCGCCAAGGTGATCGAGCTGCTGAAGGCCCGGGAGGCGGAGGACATCAAGGTGTTCGGCGGCGGGATCATCCCGGAGGACGACATCGCACCGCTGAAGGAGCTGGGCGTCGCGGAGCTCTTCACCCCGGGGGCGACGACGACCGAGATCGTCACCTGGGTCAACGCGAACGTCCGCCAAGCCGCCCAGGCCTGAACGCCGGCCCCGGGGGCGGGCCCGCTGCGTACCGGGCCGACGCGGGCGGCGGCGGTCTCCGTCCCCGCGCCCGGTCGCCGGAACCGCCTCCGGTGCGGAGCCGGGTCGTCGCGACCGCTCACGTCGCGCCGCTTCCGTCCCGCCCGGCCGCTCGTCCCGGCCGCGTCGCCCGTCGCGCCTGCCGCTCGTTCCGGCTGCGTCGCCCGTCGCGCCTGCCGCTCGTTCCGGCGGCTCGTCCCGGCTGCGTCGCCGCGTCAGGCCATCAGCTCCGCCTCCATCGCGGCGCGCAGCCGCAGGGTGGAGACCAGGCGCTGGAAGGCCTCCGACCAGTAGCCGCCCGCCCCCGGTGACGCCCCCTCCTGCTCGTCCTGCGCGGCCGTCAGGACCTCCAGCCGGTCGGCCTCGGCCGGATCCAGGCAGCGTTCCGCGAGGCCCATCACTCCGCTGAAGCTCCACGGATAGCTCCCGCCGTCCCGCGCGATGTCGAGTGCGTCGACCACCGCACGCCCGAGCGGCCCGGCCCAGGGGACCGTGCACACCCCGAGCAGCTGGAACGCATCCGACAGGCCGTGCGCGGCGATGAACTCTGCGACCCAAGAGGCCCGTTCGCCCTGGTCCAGGATCGCGAGGAGCTTCGACCGCTCGGCGATCGAGCCCGTCCCCGGGCCGCTCGCCGACGGCGCCGAGGGGCGCCCGAGCAGGGCCCGGGCCCACCGGGGATTCCGCTGCCGCATGGCCGCCCGGCACCACGCGGTGTGCAGCTCCCCGGCCCAGTCGTCGGCGACGGGCAGGGCCACGACCTCCTCGGCCGGGCGCCCGCCGAACCGCTCCTCCCAGACACCGAGCGGGGTGGCCTCCACCAACTGTCCGAGCCACCATGACCGTTCACCCCGGCCCGTCGGCGGGACCGCGGCGACGCCGTCGCGCTGCATCCCCGCGTCGCACTCGTGCGGCGCCTCCACGGCGATGGAGACGACGTCCCCCGTACGGTCGGGGCTGACGCAGGACATCGCGCGGTCCGCCATCCGCCCGGCGAGGGCCGACGCGGGCAGGGCGGACAGCAGTTCGGCGGCGGTGGCGCGGACATTGCGGCTGCGGTCGGACAGGGCCTGCTCCAGGAACGGCTCGTCGTCGCCCCCGAGCCCGGACCGCAGGGAGTCCAGGAACATCAGCCGGTCCTCCGCCCGTTCGGCCGACCACGTGGTGGCGAGCAGGGCGAGCCCGGCGGGCGGATCCTGCGCCCGTACGGCGTCGAGCAGCGCGACCCGCTCCGCGAACAGTCCCTCCTCCCACAGCCGGCGCACCGCGTCCGGGTCCTTGGTGTCGGGCTGGAGCGCGCCGCTCGCGGAGCCCCGCAGGGCGAACTTCCAGTCGGGATTCAGCCCGGCCAGCCACAGACCGCGCGGCCCGGCGAACGCGAGCGCCTGCGGGCGCAGGTCCGTACGGGCGCGGGCGGCGTCCAGGAGCGGCGGCAGCAGGGCCGCCGGGGCGCGGAATCCCTGCCGGTTGGCGGCGGCCAGCCACTGCGGGATGAGCTCGGTGAGGTCGGGCGTGGCCCCGCGCCGCCCGCCGCCCGAGGGCGCGGCACGGTCGGCCAGCAGATGGGCGAGCCGGTGCCGGGCGGCCTCGGGGAGCGCCGGGCGCGGATCCGGGACGGCGGGCTCGGGCCGGGCCTCGGGCACTGCGGGCAGCAGCCCGGCCCGCTGCCGCACGGTGTGCAGCGCGGCGGCGTCCAGCAAAGCCGCGGGAGCATCGGTGGCCGGTACGGGGTCGCCGTGTGGCGTCGGAGGCCGGCGGTCGGTGCCCAGGAGCGCCGAGGTGACCAGCTCCTCCCAGGGCACGGAGCCGACGTATGCGGAATCGGAGGCGGAAGTGGCGCTGGGGTCGGTGGTGGGGTCGGTGGTGGTGGGGCTGGTCGTGCGAGGCATCTTTCCCCTCCAGTGGCAGGGCTGGGCGGATGTCGGACGGGGGGCGGACCGGGATGGGGGGCGGGAACGGCGAGCAGCGGGCAGCGGGCGGCAGTGGGTCGGCGGTACGCGCCCTAGGGGGCGGACGTCGGGCGGTCGGCGCACGCGAGGGCGCCGCGGGCCGGGCGCCAGAGGCTGGGCGGGCCGGGCCCGGGCGTCGGGGCGTGCCGGGCCGGCGGGGCGGGCCGTCTGGTCGCCTGGCCTCCGGGTCAGACCAACTGGACGACCGCCCCGCCCGTGGTGCGCCCGTCCTCCTCCCTCTCGCCCGGGTCCCAGGCCGCGAACGGGTCGAAGCCGCGGTGGCCGATCTCGCCGAACACGGTGACCGGGCCACCGCCGGACAGTGCGACGAGCTTCCACAGGCCCGGCCGGGACAGCGCGGCCGGGGCGATCGGCAGCGCGGAGTCGGCGTGGGCGTCGGCCACCTGCCAGCCGTCCTTCGACGGCACGGGTATGACGTCGCGCAGGGTGACCGGGCAGCCGTCCAGCCAGGGGTCCTCCGTCAGGGCGGTCCCGTAGGCGGCGGGTGCGTCCGCCGCGGCGATCCCCGGCGGGGGCCCGGCCGGGGCCGTGACCCCGAACTGCTCGCCCAGCTCCGCACGGAGCTGCCCGCCGCCCGGATACGGCGTCAGCTCGGCGTCGACCGTCGCGCCCACCGGCAGCGCCTGCGCCGGGGACCGGCCCGCCGCGCCGAACGAGAGCAGCAGAGCGGTGCGGCCCGAATCCCGCCCGTACAGCCAGATCCGCCGGGTGACGATCTTGCCGTCCGGGGTGTCGTACTGCGCGAGGACCAGCCAGTGGTCCCGGACCGGGGCGCCTTCGGCGGACATCGGCAGTCCCACCCTCGTCCGCACGGTCGCGGCCAGCGGCTCCGGCAGCCGCTCCCTGCCGAGCCAGGCCGTGTCCAGCAGATGGAGCAGGCCGCACTCCTCCAGCAGCCGGACCGGCCAGCCGGGACCGGACCCGGTGATCGCGCCCAACTCCCGCACCCGGGACGCGAGGCCGGGGGCCTGGGCGTCGACCATGCGGGCCGCGGTCTCCTCCCACAGGCCGTATCCCGAGCGGTCGGTCGCGGCGAGCCCGCCGCGCAGCAGGTCCGCCAGGCGCTGTTCCAGCTCCCGGGCCCCGTCCGTGACCCGCTCGGCGCGGCGCTCCGCCCGCTTCCTGGCGGCGGCGGGGTCGGCCGGCCGCCGCGCGGTGTCGCCGCCCGACGAGGCGCGGGCCCTCTCCGCCGCGCGTCCGCGCCGGCCCTCGATCCACGCAGAGGCCCAGTCGGCCGGCTCGCCCGGCCGGAACGCGGCGGCGTCGGACGCCCGGAGCAGCAACAGCCCCAGCGCGTGCTTGCACGGGAACTTCCGGCTCGGGCAACTGCAGGAGTAGGCCGGGCCGGTGGTGTCGACCACCGTTCGGTACGGCGTGCTCCCGCTCCCCCTGCACAGCCCCCACACCACACCGCCCGTGGCGTCGCGGCCCGTGCCGGTCCACGGGCCGGCCGCGCCGAGTCGCGTACCCGCCTTGCGTGATGCGTCGTCAGGAGCCAGTGCCAGCACCTGCTCCACCGACCAGCGCGCCACCGGTCCGCCGGTGGGCGAGGGTTCTCCCCCGTGAGATAGCAGCATGTCCCCGACGGTAGGGGGCGCCACTGACAGTCCCCTCCGACCTGCGGAGCAGCCGCCCCGAGGAGGATTTGACTCCGCCGTCCGTCTGCGCTTCTCTGCGGTCTCCGCTTACGGAACAGATCCGGGCGGACCGATCCAGGGGGGACCCCAGATGAACCGCACCATCCGCACCACACGGACCGCCGGAACCGCCCGCCCCGTACGTACCATTGCCTGTGCCCTCGCGATCACCGGCCTCGTGCTCGGGCTCGGCGCCTGTTCGGCCGAGTCGGTGGACGAGGCGGTCGGCAAGGCGGTCGACACGACCGTGGACGAGACGTACGAGGTCACGTACGAGGTCACCGGCACGAGCGTCGACGAGATCACGTACCACGGGGGCGGCGGCGAGGCCTTGGAGCCCGAGCTGGAGACCGTCACCTCGCCGACCCTGCCGTGGAAGAAGACCGTCGAGCTGCGCGGCATCATGCCGCCCGCCGTCATGCCGATGGCCCTGGACGCGGGCGGCGCCGACGTCACCTGCACCATCACCTACAAGGGTGAGGTCATCAAGGAGGCGAAGGGGGAAGGCATGCTCACGGCGGGCGGCTGCGTCGCCGTGTCGCCGATCGTGGGCTGACCGGGTCGACCGGGGGCCGATCGGGCTGACGGGGCTGGCCCTGTTCGCTCGTGAAACGGGTCCTGACCTGCGGTCAGGACCCGTTGTCAGTGGCATGGTGCACCGTGGAACCACATCAGGTCGACCGATCTGGAGGGGGATCCATGACCGTGCCCGAAACCACCGCGGCCGTCGAGCCGGAGGCGGGCGCCGAGGCGCTCCGCCCGCACGCCGAGGACGCGTTCGCCGACGAGCTGAAGGCGCTCACAGCCGCCGACGACCGGCCGAGGCCGGCCCGTTGGCGACTGTCGCCCTGGGCCGTCGCCACCTATCTGCAGGGCGGGACCCTGCCGGACGGCACGGTGATCACGCCGAAGTACGTGGGCCCGCGCCGCCTGGTCGAGGTGGCCGTGACCACGCTCGCCACGGACCGCGCACTGCTCCTGCTCGGCGTCCCCGGCACGGCCAAGACCTGGGTGTCCGAGCACCTCGCCGCCGCCGTCAGCGGCGACTCGACGCTGCTCGTGCAGGGCACCGCGGGGACGCCCGAGGAAGCCGTGCGCTACGGGTGGAACTACGCCCAGCTGCTCGCCCACGGGCCCAGCCGCGACGCCCTGGTGCCCAGTCCGCTGATGCGGGCCATGTCCGAGGGCATGACCGCCCGGGTCGAGGAGCTGACCCGCATCCCCGCCGACGTGCAGGACTCGCTCATCACGATCCTGTCCGAGAAGACGCTCCCCGTTCCCGAGCTGGGACAGGAGGTCCAGGCCGTCCGCGGGTTCAACCTCATCGCCACGGCCAACGACCGGGACCGCGGCGTCAACGAGCTGTCCAGCGCGCTGCGCCGCCGGTTCAACACCGTCGTGCTGCCCCTGCCCGCCACCCCGGACGCCGAGGTCGACATCGTGTCCCGGCGCGTCGACCAGATCGGCCGTTCGCTCGACCTGCCGGCGGCGCCGGAGGGCCTGACCGAGATCCGGCGCGTGGTGACGGTCTTCCGCGAGCTGCGCGACGGGGTGACCACCGACGGGCGCACCAAGCTCAAGTCCCCCACCGGCACGCTCTCCACCGCGGAGGCGATCTCCGTCGTCACCAACGGCCTCGCCCTCGCCGCCCACTTCGGCGACGGCGTTCTGCGCCCCGGCGACGTCGCGGCCGGCATCCTCGGCGCGGTCGTCCGGGACCCCGCGGCGGACCGGGTGGTCTGGCAGGAGTATCTGGAGACCGTGGTCCGCGAGCGGGACGGCTGGAAGGACTTCTACCGCGCCTGCCGCGAGGTATCCGCATGACGTGCCCCGCCGGGACGGCCACGATGACCGGGACCGGCCCGACGACCGGAGCGGCCGGGTCAGGGTCATGCGCGGCCGTCGGGCCCTGGCTCCTGGGGGTGCGGCACCACGGCCCCGGGTCCGCCCGCGCGGTCCTCGCCGCGCTCGCGGCGGCCCGCCCGGCCGCCGTCCTCATCGAGGGGCCGCCCGAGGGCGACGCGCTGCTGCCCCTCGCCGCCGACCCGCAGATGCGTCCCCCGGTCGCGCTGCTCGCGCACGCCGTGGACGACCCGGGGCGGGCCTCCTTCTGGCCGATGGCCGCGTTCTCGCCGGAGTGGGTGGCCATCCGCTGGGCCCTCGCCCACGACGTCCCGGTCCGCTTCATCGACCTGCCCGCCGCCCACTCCCTCGCGCTCAAGGAACCCGCGCCGGGCCCTGGGAGCGACGGGGCGCCGGGGGAGCGGGCCGAGGACGAGGTCACGCCGGTCGTCGACCCGATCCGGGTGCTCGCCGAGACCGCCGGACACGACGACCCCGAGCGCTGGTGGGAGGACGTCGTCGAGCACCGCGCACCGGGCGGCGGAGTACCCCCCGACGGAGGAACACCCACCGGGAGGACGCAAGGCGACGCGCTGGCGCCGTTCGCCGCGCTGGCGGAGGCCATGACCGCGCTCCGCGAGGCGTACGGCGACGGCGGGCAGCCCCGGGACGCGGTGCGCGAGGCCTACATGCGGATCCAGCTGCGTACCGCACGCAAGGAGTTCGGTGACGACGTCGCCGTCGTCTGCGGCGCCTGGCACGTCCCCGCTCTCGCCGCGCGGACCACCCTCGCCGCCGACCGCGCCCTGCTCAAGGGCCTCCCGAAGGTCAAGGCCGGCCTGACCTGGGTGCCCTGGACCCACCGCCGGCTGGCCCGGCACAGCGGTTACGGCGCCGGGATCGACTCACCCGGCTGGTACGGGCACCTCTTCGACGTGGCCGACCGGCCGATCGAGCGATGGATGACCAAGGTCGCCGGACTGCTGCGCGACGAGGACCGGTCCGTCTCCACCGCCCATGTCATCGAGGCCGTCCGGCTCGCCGAGACCCTCGCCGCCCTCCGGGGCCGGCCGCTGGCCGGTCTGGGCGAGACGACCGACGCGGTGCGGGCCGTCATGTGCGAGGGGTCCGACGTTCCGCTCGCCCTCGTCCGGGACCGGCTGATCGTCGGCGAGACCCTCGGCGAGGTGCCGGACGCCGCCCCGGCCGTCCCGCTGCAACGGGACCTGACCCGCAGCCAGCGCACCCTCCGGCTCAGACCGGAGGCGTCGGAACGCGAGCTGGACCTCGACCTGCGCAAGGAGACCGACGCCGCCCGCAGCCGCCTCCTGCACCGGCTGTGCCTCCTCGACGTCGGCTGGGGCGACCCGGTCGCGGGGCGCGGCGGCACCGGCACCTTCCGGGAGAGCTGGCGGCTGAGCTGGGAGCCGGAACTGCACGTCCGGGTCGCGGAGGCGGGCGTATGGGGCACCACGGTCCTCACCGCCGCCACCGCGAAGGCCGAGTCGGGGGCCGTGGCGGCGACCGCGCTGGCCGACGTCACCGCACTCGCCGAACGCTGCCTCCTGGCCGGACTCCCCGACGCGCTGCCCGTCGTGATGAAGGCCCTCGCCGACCGGGCCGCACTCGACGCGGACGTCGGCCACCTCGCGGACGCGCTGCCCGCCCTGGCCCGCTCCCTGCGGTACGGGGACGTGCGCTCCACGGACACGGCGGCGCTCGCGGAGGTCGCCGCCGGGCTCGCCGAGCGGATCTGCGTCGGCCTGCCGCCCGCCTGCACCGGCCTCGACGCCGACGGGGCCGAGGCACTGCGCCGTCAGGTGGAGGCCGTGCACGGGGCGATCGGGCTGCTGCTCGCCGGAGCGGCCCCCGCCGAAGGGCTGCGGGAGCGCTGGGACGCCGTTCTGCACAGGCTGGCGGTCCGGGACACGGTCGCCGGGATCATCCGGGGCCGGGCCACCCGGCTGCTCCTGGACGAGGGACGGCTGGCGGAGGACGAGGCGGCCCGGCTGATGGGCCTGGCGCTCTCGCCCGGCACCCCGCCCGCCGACGCCGCCGCCTGGATCGAGGGGTTCGTCGGCGGTGCGTCGGGCGGCGGCATGCTGCTGGTCCACGACGAGCGGCTGCTCGGCCTCGTCGACGCCTGGCTGACCGGTGTCCCCGCCGAGATGTTCACCGATGTGCTGCCACTGCTGCGCCGCACGTTCTCCGCGTACGAACCGGGCGTACGGCGCTCCCTGGGCGAGCTGGTCCGGCGCGGACCCGCCCCCGAGGGAGCACGCAGGGGTGACGCGGGCCGGGTGCCCGGGGGCTTCGGACCCGGTCTCGACCGGGCCAGGGCCGACGCGGTGGAGCCGGTGCTGCGCCTGTTGCTCGGCCGCCGCCCCGAGCCCGTGGAGACCGCCGGATGACGACGACCACGACGACGGACCCGGACCCGGTGCACCCGGACCCGACGGGGGAGACGATGGAACGGACAGAACGGACAATGGCGACGGCGCAGACCTCGCTGGTCTCGCAGGCCGTGCGGCCCACCACCCCGCCCGCGCCCGACGCCGAACGACTGCGGCGCTGGCGGATGGTGCTCGGCGCGGACAGCGCCGACAGCACCGGGTGCGTCCTCACCGGCCAGGACGCGGCGATGGACGGTGCGTTGAACGCGCTGTACGGCGGGGGCGCCGGGAAGAAGCCCGGCGTCCGGAGCCCCGGTGGCCGTTCGGCGGGACTCGGCGCGTCGGCGCCCTCCGTCGCCCGCTGGCTCGGCGACATCCGGACGTACTTCCCCAGCTCCGTGGTCCAGGTCATGCAGCGCGACGCGATCGACCGGCTCGGCCTGGCGGCCCTGCTCCTGGAGCCGGAGATGCTGGAGGCGGTCGAGGCGGACGTCCACCTCGTCGGCACCCTGCTCTCGCTCAACAAGGCGATGCCCGAGACGACGAAGGAGACCGCACGCGTCGTCGTCCGCAAGGTCGTCGAGGACCTGGAGAAACGCCTGGAGAGCCGCACCAGGGCCACCCTGACCGGCGCCCTGGACCGCTCGGCGCGGATCAGCCGGCCGCGCCACCGCGACATCGACTGGAACCGCACCATCCGGGCCAACCTCAAGAACCACCTCCCCGTCCCGGGCGACGCGGAGGGGAGGGGCACGATCGTTCCCGAGCGCCTCATCGGCTACGGACGCGCCGCCCGGTCCGCCAAGAAGGACATCATCCTGTGCATCGACCAGTCGGGCTCGATGGCCGCGTCGGTCGTCCACGCCTCGGTCTTCGGCGCGGTGCTCGCCTCCATGCGCACCCTGTCGACCCGGCTCGTCGTCTTCGACACGGCTGTCGTCGACCTCACCGACCAGCTCGACGACCCCGTCGACGTCCTCTTCGGCACCCAGCTCGGCGGCGGCACCGACATCAACCGGGCGCTCGCCTACTGCCAGTCGAGGATCACCCGCCCCGCGGACACCGTCGTCGTCCTCATCAGCGACCTCTATGAGGGCGGCATACGCGACGAGATGCTCAAGCGGGTCGCCGCGATGAAGGCCTCCGGTGTGCAGTTCGTGACGCTGCTCGCACTCTCCGACGAGGGCGCGCCCGCGTACGACCACGAGCACGCGGCGGCGCTCGGAGCGCTGGGCGCACCCGCGTTCGCCTGTACGCCGGACCTCTTCCCGGACGTCATGGCGGCGGCGATCGAGAAGAGGCCACTGCCCGTACCGGACAAGGAGACCCAGCAGTAACCAGGGATCTGCGTGCCCCCCCACGCGCGCTCGTGCCGATCCGGACCCTTCCGGCTCCCGGCGAACCCGTCCGGGAGCCGGAGGGGGCCACCCTCTGTGACCGTTATCACCGCTCAGGTGTGATCTGCGATTTAGGGACACACGGAGCGCGGGGATAACCTGCCGGATGGACATGCCGCGTACTCGGACACCGTGTACGCCTCCCTAGTGACAGAGCAGTCACGTTGCCCATCGCGGCACGCCCACGCAGAAGAACGAACCGCGATACCACTAAAAGGGACGGACGCGCGTGGACCTGTTCGAGTACCAGGCGAGGGACCTCTTCGCCAAGCACGGTGTACCGGTGCTGGCCGGTGAAGTCATCGACACGCCTGAGGCAGCCCGCGAGGCGACCGAGAAGCTGGGCGGCAAGTCTGTCGTCAAGGCTCAGGTGAAGGTCGGCGGCCGCGGCAAGGCCGGCGGCGTCAAGCTGGCGGCGGACCCCGACGAGGCGGTCGCCCGGGCGACCGACATTCTCGGCATGGACATCAAGGGCCACACGGTCCACAAGGTGATGATCGCCGAGCTGTCCCCGGAGATCGAGGCGGAGTACTACGTCTCGTACCTCCTCGACCGCACCAACCGCACCTTCCTGGCCATGGCCTCGGTGCAGGGCGGCATGGACATCGAGGAGGTCGCGGAGAAGACCCCCGAGGCCCTCGCGAAGGTCCCGGTCAACGCCGTCGACGGGGTCGACATCGTCAAGGCCCGCGAGATCGTGGCCCAGGCGAAGTTCCCGGCCGACGTGGCCGAGGGCGTCGCCGAGGCCCTGGTGACCCTGTGGGACACCTTCGTCGCGGAGGACGCCCTCCTCGTCGAGGTCAACCCGCTGGTGAAGACCAAGGACGGCCGCATCCTGGCCCTGGACGGCAAGGTCTCGCTCGACGAGAACGCCGACTTCCGCCAGCCCGGCCACGAGGCTCTCGAGGACAAGGCCGCAGCCGACCCGCTCGAGGCTGCCGCCAAGGCCAAGAACCTCAACTACGTGAAGCTGGACGGCGAGGTCGGCATCATCGGCAACGGCGCCGGCCTGGTCATGTCGACCCTGGACGTCGTCGCGTACGCCGGTGAGAACCACGGCGACGTGAAGCCCGCCAACTTCCTCGACATCGGTGGCGGCGCCTCCGCGGAGGTCATGGCGAACGGCCTGGAGATCATCCTCGGCGACCCGGACGTCAAGTCCGTGTTCGTCAACGTCTTCGGTGGCATCACCGCCTGTGACGAGGTCGCCAACGGCATCGTGCAGGCGCTCGCGCTGCTCGAGTCCAAGGGCGAGAAGGTCGAGAAGCCGCTGGTCGTGCGTCTCGACGGCAACAACGCGGAGCTGGGTCGCAAGATCCTCTCCGACGCCAACCACCCGCTCGTGCAGCGCGTGGACACCATGGACGGCGCGGCCGACAAGGCCGCCGAGCTCGCCGCGGCTGCGAAGTAAGGAAGAGGGACTCAGACCACCATGGCTATCTTCCTCACCAAGGACAGCAAGGTCATCGTCCAGGGGATGACCGGCGCGACGGGCATGAAGCACACCAGGCTCATGCTCGCCGACGGCACCAACATCGTCGGCGGCGTGAACCCGCGCAAGGCCGGCACGTCCGTCGACTTCGACGGCACCGAGGTCCCGGTCTTCGGCTCCGTCAAGGAGGCGATGGAGAAGACGGGCGCGAACGTGTCCGTCCTCTTCGTGCCGCCGGCCTTCTCGAAGGCCGCCGTCGTCGAGGCGATCGACGCCGAGATCCCGCTCGCCGTCGTGATCACCGAGGGCATCGCCGTCCACGACTCGGCCGCCTTCTGGGCGTACGCCGGCGCGAAGGGCAACAAGACCCGGATCATCGGCCCGAACTGCCCGGGTCTCATCACCCCCGGCCAGTCCAACGCCGGCATCATCCCGGGCGACATCACCAAGCCCGGCCGCATCGGTCTCGTGTCCAAGTCCGGCACGCTGACCTACCAGATGATGTACGAGCTCCGTGACATCGGCTTCTCCTCCGCCGTCGGCATCGGTGGCGACCCGGTCATCGGCACCACGCACATCGACGCCCTCGCGGCGTTCGAGGCGGACCCGGAGACCGACCTCATCGTGATGATCGGCGAGATCGGCGGCGACGCCGAGGAGCGTGCCGCCGACTTCATCGCGAAGAACGTCACGAAGCCGGTCGTCGGTTACGTCGCGGGCTTCACCGCCCCGGAGGGCAAGACCATGGGCCACGCCGGCGCCATCGTCTCCGGCTCCTCGGGCACCGCCCAGGCGAAGAAGGAGGCCCTTGAGGCCGCCGGCGTGAAGGTCGGCAAGACGCCGACCGAGACCGCCAAGCTGGCGCGCGAGATCCTCGGCGCCTGACGCAGGCAGTCAGGCAGCACGGACACGCGGCGAACGGCGCGGGCCCGCACCCCTGAAGGACACAGGGGGTGCGGGCCCGCGCCGTTCGCGTGCGCACCCGCGCACGCCGCCCGGGTCACGGCCTCACCGGGGCTGCGGAACCAGCCGCTCCGGGCCGTGCGCCAGCTGCTCGCGCAGCGACTTCTGAAGTTTCAGGTCCTGCGCGGTGAGCTTCTGCGGACCACCGCGCGGCGGTACGCCCCCGACCCGCTCGGCGGGGGAGACCGGCTGTTCGTAGTGGGTGGGCGCGGTGTGCAGGGTCAGCCAGGTCAGGGCGATGAGCAGCGCGACGCCCGCGACGGCGGCCCGGGTCCACAGCCGGGCCCTGTCCTCGCTGCCGGTGCGCACGGCACGGGCCGGCCGCGGTACGGGGACGTGCTCGGCGCGGGCGAGGCCGCCGAGCCGGTCGTGCAGCAGGGCCGACTGTTCGGCGGGCGACGCGGCGGCCGCCAGTTCGGGGAGCCGCTCGGCGACGGCGGCGCGGGCGGTCATCAGACGGCCCGCCGCCGCCGGGGTGCTGGCCTCCGTCTCGGCGGCCGTCTCCGGGAGGTCCAGGCCGACCCCGTCGTACAGGAGCAGCGTGCGCCGGTAGGCCGGGGGAAGGTCGAGCAGCGCGTCGAACAGCGCCCGCTTGCCCGGCTCCGTGGGTGGGGCGTCGGGGTGCCGGTGCGCGCGGCGCAGCCGGTGCCAGGGGGACATCGCGTACTCGTACGCCGCCGCGCGCGCCCAGCCGGCCGGGTCACGGTCCACGGCCACCTCGGGCCAGCGCTGCCAGGCCAGTTGAAAGGCGCGCTCGACGGACTCGCGGGCCAGGGCGCGGCGGCCGGTCAGCAGATAGGTCTGCCGGACGAGGCCGGGGGCGGTCCGGGTGTACAGCTCGTCGAACGCCTCGGCGGGCGAGAGGCGCCGCTCGCCGGCCGCCTCTGCCTCGGCATCCGTGTTTCCCGCCGCGTCGTCCGTACCCGCGCCGTCCACGGTCGGGGCTTCGGGGGCGGCTTCGAGGACGGCGTCCGGGGCCGTCGGCGCCAGGGCCGGGGGAGCCGGAGATGCCGAAGGTACCGAAGGTGCCGAAGGTGCCGGGGGTGCCGGAGGGGCGGTGGCCGGGGATGCCTCCGCTTCGGGGGCGATGAGCTTCGCGTACAGCGCGCGCTTGCGCCCGCGCGGGCTCGTGCGCCCCGTCTCCCAGGAACGCACGGTGGCGCGCGTGACACCGACCGCCGCCGCCACCTGGTCCTCGCTCAGTGCTTTCGCCTCGCGCAGTCTGCGGCGCTCCTTGGGGGAGGGCAGCGGCGGCGCGGCGGCCTCGTCGGTCGTGCTCCGGGTCATGGATGACCCCCGAGGGCGCCGCACTGGGTGAAAAAGTACATAAACGTATATTGAGCGACACGGCGGCTGTTCGCGCGTTACGCGGGATGAGCGCGTGTCGTTGGCAGCATGGGCCGCGTGACCCAGATGACGCAACGCGGCCCGAAGGCGACGGCCGAGCGGAACCGCACCCTCGCCCTGGCCTCCGCCCTGGTGCGGGGCGCCATCGCCGCCGGGCTCGGCCTCGGGTCGCTGACGGTGGTGGTGATGGTGCTGTGGATCAGTTCCCCGTACCCGGACAGCGGACCGGGCGGGGCGCTGCGCGCGGCCGCCGGGGTCTGGCTGCTCGCCCATGGCTCCGGACTCGTACGCCCCGACACGCTGAGCGGCGTTCCCGCGCCCGTCGGCATGGTGCCGCTGCTGCTCGTGCTGGGCCCGGTCTGGCTGGCGCACCGCGCGGCGCGTGATGCGGCGGAGCCGGAGGAGGGTCGGCCCAGGCCTTCGCAGGCGGGCGCGTTCTGCGCGGTGACCGCGGGGTACCTGCTGGTGGTGTCGGGTGCGGCGGCCTACGCACGGGGCGGTCCGCTGCGCCCGGACCCGGACACGCTGGTGTTCCCGGTGGCGCTGGTGGTGGCCGGTGCGGCGGCGGCCGGGGTGTGGTCGGCGGCCGGGCGGCCGTTCGGGCCCCTGCCGTCCTGGTCGCCGCCGGCGCTTCAGGAGGCGTTCGCGCGGACGCTCTTCCGTGACCGGGCCGGGACGGCGTGCCGGTCGGCGGCGGTGGGCGTGATGGTGCTGCTCGGGGGCGGTGCGCTGCTGGTCGCGGTGGCGCTCGGCCGGAACGCGACGGTGGCGCAGGACGCGTTCCTGGCGCTCGCCGGCGACTGGTCGGGCCGGGTCGCCGTGCTCCTGCTGGCCGCGTCGCTCGTGCCGAACGCCGCGCTGTGGGGAGCGGCGTACGGGCTCGGCCCCGGCTTCTCGCTCGGTACGGGAGCCACCGCCACCCCGCTGGGCCTCGACGGGACCCCGACGGTGCCCCACTTCCCCCTGCTGGCGGCCATCCCGGACCAGGGGCCCGGCACCCTGCTGAACGGGGCGGCCCTGGTGGTGCCGGTGGCGGCCGCGCTGGCGGTCGCCTGGTTCACCGCCCGCAGGGCCGCGCCGGCCGACGCGCCCCGCGCCCAGGCGTGGAGCCCGCGCGAGACGGTGCTGGTGACCCTGCTCGCCGCGCTGGGGTGCGGTGCGGGAACGGTGCTGCTCACGGCGGTGGCCGGCGGACCGCTGGGCACCGGGGCGCTGAGTGCGTTCGGCCCGGTGTGGTGGCTGACCGGCCCGGCGGCGCTGGCGTGGACCGCGGTCGTCGGCGTACCGGCGGCCCTGCTGCTGCGACTGTGGCGACTGCGTACCCCGGGCTGGGCCTGGCGCAGGGGCGTAAGGGATGCGAGGGACGTAGCGGAGGAGGAACTCCCGGCGACGGCCCCGGCGACGGCCCCGGCGAAGGCGGCCGAGGAGGAGACGGCGGCCGTCGCGGGGCGTCCGCGCCGCTGGTGGGAACCGTGGCGTGGGCGGGGCGGCACCGGGGGTGGGACGCAGGGCGAGTCCGGCGGTGCGGGGCCGGGCGGTTCCGCGACCCCGGCCCCCGGCCCGGCGCCCGAAGCGGCCTCCGGCGCGCGGCCCGGCCCGGTGGCGGGGCGGGGCGGGGTGGGGTTCGAGCCGTACGACTTCCTCCCGACCGACCCCTGGCACGAGAAAGAATTCAGGGAGGCCCGTTGGGCCTCCCTGAAGCGGGTTTCCGGCGGCCTGATGGCCGACTTCCCCGCCGATGTCCCCGCCGAGCTCTCCGCTGACCTCGCCGCGGACCGTCCCGTGGCGGAGCCGGACGGCGGCCCGGGAACTACTTCTTGACGCCGAAGAACGGCTCCAGCGGCTTCGGTAGCTGGTCGTTGCAGGACAGCGCGGCCGTCTTGGTCAGCGCGTCGTTCACGCATGTGTAGTAGTCGCGGTAGACGAGCTGCACGGTGAACGTCGTCGCCACGATGAGCAGCGCCAGCAGTGCGGTCACCAGCCCGCCGACGGCCGCTGTGGTCTGCTGCCTGCTGCTGACGTTCTGCGGCGCGGCGGGCGCGGCGTGCGAGGGCGTGGCGGGTGCGGCACCGGAGACGTCGTCCGCCGTGGCCCCCGTGCCGGTTCCGGTGCCGCCCACCACCACGCGGTCCGTCGCGGAGGCGTTCCTCATCGGGGTGCGGAGCGCGCTGATCGCCCAGTACGTCGCGAGTGCGCCCAGCAGCAGGGCGAGCTCCGTGAACTCGAAGAGGGCGAAGAAGAAGGCCCACATACCGCCGAGCACCGCGTAGCGGGCGCGCCGCTGTGCGGGGTCGGTGGGGTCCCAGCGCAGTCCGCCCGGACCGCCCCGGTCGGTTCCGCCCTTGCCCCCGGGGCCACCGGAGCCGTCACCGCCGGGGCCGCCGCCGAAGCCGCCGTTGCCCCGGCCGGGCTGCTTGCTGCTCCACTGGCTGCCCCACGACGGGCGGTCGCCGGAGGAGCCGTCGCCGTTCCCGTCGGACCCACCCTTCCCGCCCGGCCCGTCGGACCCGTCGGATCCGTTCGGCGCGGAGGGGCGGCGCGGCTGCCACGGCTGGTCCGGACGGTCCGCGGGCGGCGGGGCGAACGGATTGTCGTCCTGGGGCTTCCCGGCGGCCCCGGAGGGGGAGTCGGGCGAGGTGGAGGGGTCCGGCGAAGAGGACTGGCGTTCCCGCATCAGCAGAGCGGACCGCTCGGGCAGGGGGAGGCGGAAGGCGGTGCTGCGGCGTCGGTCCGGCATGTGGTGAACGTCTTCCCCATCTCGTCAGGTCCGCCCGGAGGACGGTTCGTCCGCCCGGAGGAGCCCGGTGGACGGTGGGCTGTCCCCTGACGCTACCTCCCGGCCACGCCCCCGTCCCGTGGGGGCCGTCGGGTGTGCCGGTATCGTTGCTGACGGTCGGCCCGTTCGTAGGGTTCCCCGTATCAGGCGAAGCGATACTTTCGTACGACCCTACAAAGAGCATGCCGCGCCTGCGTCATCATGCGGTCATCACGTGAGAAAGGGCCCCGACGTGGCCTCCCCGCCCCCCTCCGCCTCTCCTGCCCGGCTGGTCGTGCTGGTCTCCGGGTCCGGTACGAATCTCCAGGCGCTGCTCGACGCCATCGGCGAAGACCCGGCGGCGTACGGAGCGCGGATCGTCGCGGTCGGCGCGGACCGCGACGGCACCGGTGGCGTGGAGCGCGCGGAGCAGGCCGGAATCCCCACGTTCGTGTGCAAGCTCAAGGACCACGCGACCCGCGCCGCATGGGATGAGGCACTTGCCGCACAGGTCGCCGCGCACCGCCCGGACCTCGTCGTCTCCGCCGGTTTCATGAAGATCGTCGGCCCGGCGTTCCTCGCCGCGTTCGGCGGCCGGACCGTCAACACCCACCCCGCCCTGCTGCCCAGCTTTCCCGGTGCCCACGGAGTGCGCGACGCACTCGCGTACGGCGTGAAGGTCACCGGCTGCACCGTCCACTTCGTCGACGACGGCGTCGACACCGGTCCGATCATCGCGCAGGGCGTGGTCGAGGTGACCGAGGAGGACACCCCGGAGGGTGAAGCCGCCCTCCACGAACGCATCAAGGAAGTCGAGCGCTCGCTGCTCGTCGAGGCCGTGGGGCGGCTCGCCCGTGACGGCCATCGCATTGAGGGACGAAAGGTTCATCTCGGTCATGTCGGTGAATAAGCCCATCCGCCGCGCCCTGGTCAGTGTCTACGACAAGACGGGGCTCGAAGACCTCGCCCGCGGTCTGCACGAGGCGGGCGTCGAACTCGTCTCCACCGGCTCCACCGCCGGCAGGATCGCCGCCGCCGGAGTGCCGGTCACCAAGGTCGAGGAGCTCACCGGCTTCCCCGAGTGCCTGGACGGCCGCGTCAAGACGCTGCACCCGCGCGTCCACGCCGGCATCCTCGCCGACCTCCGCCTGGACGCCCACCGCGAGCAGCTCGCCGAGCTCGGCGTCGAGCCCTTCGACCTGGTCGTGGTGAACCTCTACCCGTTCAAGGAGACCGTCGCCTCCGGCGCCTCCGACGACGAGTGCGTCGAGCAGATCGACATCGGCGGCCCCTCGATGGTCCGCGCCGCCGCCAAGAACCACCCGTCGGTCGCCGTCGTCACCAGCCCCGAGCGGTACGCCGACGTCCTCGCCGCCGTCAAGGACGGCGGCTTCGACCTCACCGCCCGCAAGCGGCTGGCCGCCGAGGCCTTCCGGCACACCGCCGCCTACGACGTGGCCGTCGCCTCCTGGTTCGCCGACGGCTACGCGGCCGCCGGCGACTCGGGCCTGCCCGAGTTCCTCGGCGACACCTTCACGCGCAAGAACGTCCTGCGCTACGGCGAGAACCCGCACCAGCCCGCCGCGCTCTACACCTCCGGCGGCGGCGGTCTCGCCGAGGCCGAGCAGCTGCACGGCAAGGAGATGTCCTACAACAACTACACGGACACCGACGCCGCCCGCCGCGCCGCCTACGACCACACCGAGCCGTGCGTCGCGATCATCAAGCACGCCAACCCGTGCGGCATCGCCATCGCCGACGACGTCGCGACCGCGCACCGCAACGCCCACGCCTGCGACCCGCTCTCCGCGTTCGGCGGCGTCATCGCCGTCAACCGCCCGGTGACCGTCGAGATGGCTGAGCAGGTCGCGGAGATCTTCACCGAGGTCATCGTCGCCCCGGCCTACGAGGACGGCGCCGTCGAGGTGCTGGCCCGCAAGAAGAACATCCGCGTGCTGCGCGCCCCCGAGGCCCCGGCCTCCGCGTTCGAGGTCAAGGCCATCGACGGCGGTGCGCTGCTCCAGGTCGCCGACCGCCTCCAGGCGGACGGCGACGACCCGGCCAACTGGACCCTCGCCACCGGCGAGGCGCTCTCCGAGGCCGAGCTGAAGGAGCTGGCCTTCGCCTGGAAGGCGTCCCGGGCGGTCAAGTCCAACGCGATCCTGCTCGCCAAGGACGGGGCCTCGGTCGGCGTCGGCATGGGCCAGGTCAACCGCGTCGACTCCGCGAAGCTCGCCGTCGCGCGGGCCGGCGAGGAGCGGGCGGCCGGTTCGTACGCCGCGTCCGACGCCTTCTTCCCGTTCCCCGACGGCCTGGAGATCCTCACGGCCGCCGGCATCAAGGCCGTCGTCCAGCCCGGCGGATCCGTCCGCGACGAGCTGGTGATCGAGGCCGCGAAGAAGGCCGGCGTGACCATGTACCTCACGGGCACGCGCCACTTCTTCCACTGACCGGGAACCGTGGCCGCACCCCGACGGGGGTGCGGCCACGGTCGCGTCCTCCCTACGGAATCGGCTCGCCGCTCTGTTCTAATGAACGGCCGTGGAAATCCCTAGCGGGGGCAGTCACCGTGCTTGAGCTGAACCAGAGTGGAACGGACCGGTCGGAGCCGGGGCGCCTGCCCGCCCAGGTGCCGGGGCCGGATGCCGCCGTGCCGGACGCCCGTCCCGCGGGCGACACGCCGCGTACGGGCGAGGCCACTGCCGAGCGCGTACCCCTGCGCCCGTACCTCATCGCCGGCGCGATCCTGTGCGCGCTCTACTTCCTCTACTCGTACTTCCAGTACGCCCGTTTCGCCTCGCCCTCCTGGGACCTGGGGATCTTCGAGCAGGAGCTCAGGGCCTACGCCGGGTTCGACGCCCCGGTCGTCGACATCAAGGGCCCCGGCTATCTGATCCTCGGCGACCACTTCTCCCCGATCGTGGCGCTGCTGGCCCCGCTGTACTGGCTCTGGCCGGCGGCCGAGGCCCTGCTGTTCGCCCAGGCCGCGCTGTTCGCGCTGGGGGCGGTCGTGGTCGGCCGCACCACCCAGCAGCTCCTCGGCGGGCGCTCCGGGCTCTGCGTCACCGTCGCGTACGGGCTCTCCTGGGGGATCCAGGAAGCGGTGAAGGCCGACTTCCACGAGATCGCGTTCGCCGTACCGCTGCTGGCCCTCGTCTGCCGGGCCCTGCTCCTGCGGCGCTGGACGGCCGCCCTGCTGTGGTCGCTGCCCCTGGTCCTGGTCAAGGAGGACCTGGGCGCCACCGTGGCGGTCGTCGGCTTCCTGCTCTTCGTCCACGGCCGCCGCCTCCAGGGCGCGCTGCTCGCCGCGTTCGGGGTCGTGGCCTTCGTCGTCACCCTCATGGTCCTCATCCCGGCGGCCAGCAGTGCGGGCACGTACGACTACTGGACGAAGATCGACAAGAACGGCGAGCAGGACGTCTCGATGCTGGACTCCGTCCTCGGCGTCCTCAACTCCTCCGTCAAGATCGAGATGCTGGTCTTCCTGATCGGCATCACCGCGTTCATGGCGCTGCGTTCACCGCTGACGCTGCTGATCGTCCCCACGCTCGGCTGGCGGCTGCTCTCGCAGGACAGCAACCACTGGGGCATGGTCTGGCACTACAGCGCGATCCTCATGCCGGTGCTCTTCCTCGCGCTGGCCGACGGCGTCCGCCGCAGCCGCGACTCGCACCGCCCCTGGCTCGCCTCGTACGCGAAGGCCGCCGTCCCCGTGGCGGCCGCGATCGCCGTCGCGATGACGCAGCACCTGCCGCTGCGCGATCTGCTGCGCCCGGAGACCTACCGCACCGACGACGCCCGCAGCCGGGCGGCCCGGGCGGCGCTGGACGCCATCCCGGCCGGGTCGCGGGTCGAGACGGACATCACGCTGATGGCCCACCTCACCTCCGACCGCACCGTCTACTGGGTCGGCGGAGCCCCGGGCACCGCACCCGACATCGTCGCCGTCAACCTGGACTTCGGCTGGTCCCGCCCGATCCAGGACCCGGTGGCGTACGCCCAGCAGCTGCACCCCGAGGCGCGCTACCGGCTCAAGCACCGGGGCGGCAGCTTCGTGGTGATGGAGCGCACGACACCCGAGCCGGCGGAGATCCCGGGGGTGCGCGACGACTGACCGGGCCGTACGGGAGTGCTGAGCGGCCGCCCGGCATGCAGCGAGGGCCGCCCCCTTGAGCGGGTGCGGCCCTCGCGGCGGGTCCGGACGGAGCGTCAGTTGGCCTTGACGACCACGGACGAGCAGACCTTGTCCGCGAACGTCTGCTTCTTCTCGTCCCACAGCGGCCACAGCCAGCCGATGTAGCAGGCGATGCTGTCCAGGAAGTGGGCCAGACGGCGCACGAACGCCATGCCGAAGCCCAGCGGACGGCCGTCGGCCTCGCGCAGCAGGCGGATGCCCACGGCCTTCTTGCCGATCGTCTGGCCGGTGGTGCCCTCCTGGTACAGCTGCCAGATGGCCACGGCGATGAGGCCGATGAAGCCGATGCCGCTGAGGATCATGCCGAACGAGTCGCCGACACCGGTGCCGATGATGACGAGGATGTACGGGACCATCATGACGAGCCCGTCGACGATCAGTCCGCCGAAGCGCAGACCCCAGTGGGCCAGCTCCGGCATGCCGCCGCCGTAGCCGGGCTGCTGCGGGTAGCCGCCGCCGTAGGGCTGGCCGGGCTGCTGCTGGGGGTACCCCGGCTGCTGTTGCGGGTAGCCGTAGCCCTGCGGCGGGACACCCTGCGGAGCCTGCTGCGGGTAGCCGTAACCGGGCTGCCCCTGCGGCGGGCCCTGCGGAGGCTGGCCGGGCTGCTGCCCGTACGGGTTGTTCGGGTCGCCGAAGCTCATAAGGGGTGTTCCTTCAACAGACGTGTGGTGACGAGATGGCCACACGGAGGAAGGACACCGATCAGCGGCCCGCCCCCCGTACAACCGCGGCCTTCATCGTTATAAGCCGAGTCCTCGTTTGTCCAGTCCAGGGCCCCGGAAGTTGTGCAAGTGCAATCTCCGGTACGGGGGTGGCACCGGCAATTGGTATGCGGGCGGGGTCATCCGCGAGGATGGGCCCATGACTGCCCAGATTCTCGATGGCAAGGCCACCGCTGCCGCGATCAAATCCGATCTGACCGTCCGTGTGGCGGCCCTCAAGGCGCAGGGGATCACTCCCGGCCTCGGAACCCTTCTCGTCGGGGACGACCCGGGCAGCCGGTGGTACGTCAACGGCAAGCACCGTGACTGCGCCCAGGTCGGCATCGGCTCCATCCAGCGCGAACTTCCCGACACCGCCACGCAGGAGGAGATCGAGGACGTCGTCCGGGAGCTCAACGCCAACCCCGAGTGCACCGGTTACATCGTCCAGCTGCCGCTGCCCAAGGGCATCGACACGAACCGGGTCCTGGAGCTGATGGACCCGGCGAAGGACGCCGACGGGCTGCACCCGATGAGCCTCGGCCGTCTCGTCCTCAACGAGACCGGCCCGCTGCCCTGCACCCCGCAGGGCGTCGTCCAGCTGCTGCGCGCGCACGGCGTGGAGATCAACGGGGCGCACGTCGTGGTCGTCGGACGCGGTGTCACCATCGGCCGGTCGATCCCGCTGCTGCTGACCCGCAAGTCGGAGAACGCCACGGTGACCCAGTGCCACACCGGCACCCGGGACCTCTCCTCGCACCTGCGGCAGGCCGACATCATCGTCGCCGCGGCCGGGGTGCAGCACCTGATCAAGCCCGAGGACGTGAAGCCGGGCGCGGCCGTGCTCGACGTCGGCGTCAGCCGGGACGCGGACGGCAAGATCGTCGGCGATGTGCACCCGGGGGTGCGCGAGGTGGCCGCCTGGGTCGCCCCGAACCCCGGTGGCGTCGGCCCGATGACCCGCGCGCAGCTGCTGGTCAACGTGGTCGAGGCGGCCGAGCGGGCCGCAGGCGAGGCCGCCGACGCCGACGCCGCGGGCTGACGGCCCGGATCCGGAGGGAATCCCCATGGGTGCTGGTACGAGTCCGGCCGACCCCGTGCCCGCGGGCCGGGCGGCGGACGAGCCGGGCGAACCGGACGGGCAGGACGGGCCCGGCGTGCCGGACGAACCGGCCACGGACGGGACCGCGGACAAGACCGCTGACGAGGTCACGGACAAGACCGCGGACGGGGCCGCGAAGGCCACGGACAAGGCCGCGACCGCCGGGCGCCCCCGCCGCTCCCGGCGGTTCCCGCGGTTCACCCGGGACACCGCCCGCCCCGAGGGCGGCGGCCGGGCGGCGTCCGGCGACGCGCCCGCCACGGCCCGGCAGTGGCCGCTGCTCACCGTGCTCTGCGCGGCGGGCCTCGGCCTGCTGATCGTGGCCCTGGACCCGTTCGACCAGGCGTTCCGCATCGGCACCATCCTGATCGGCGGCGCGCTGATCACCGGTGCCGTACTGCGCTGGGTGGTGCCCTCGGTCGGGATGCTGGCGGTACGTTCCCGCTTCACCGACCTCGTCACGTACGGGCTGATGGGCACGCTGATCGTGCTGCTCGCGCTGGTCGCCCAGCCCGAGCCGTGGCTGGACGTCCCGATCCTCGAGGACGCGGTCCGCTTCACGATCCGCTAGGGCGTGTTTCGAAAGGAGCGCCGTCCGCCCGCCGAGCAGGCGGGACTTTCGGAACACGCCCTAGCGGCGTCCGGTCCGACCGTGGTGCCCGTCCCCACCCCCGAGGGAGGACGGACACCACGGCGGGTGGCCGCCGGGCAAGAAGACCCGGTATGCGGCGAGATGGGTCACCTTGCCCCGTCCCGACTCCAGCGTCATGGACATGGAAGGCCGGAACAAGCGCTCACTGTGTCCTGTGGCACGGAAGTGACCATTCCGGCACGGTGTGATCGCCGCGCAACGATGGCAGACTGTCACGGCACACAGAGCGGCACGGAGCAGGCAGAGAGCAGTGGCCGGAACAGCGATCGGGGCGCGTGAAGATGCGCACCCCGTCCCGAATGCTCCCGTGCGCCCCCTCGTCAGGAACTGACACCCTGGTTCCGCGCATCCTCGTGGGTGGTCCAGCTGACGGTCCGGAACGGACGGAAGGCGGACGGACCGGGGGATGGGCGGGTCGGGGGACCGGCCGCAGCGGGGCACAGCAAGCACGTCCGGGGGACATGAGGGGGGAAACGCGATGCCTCGTTGGAAGGCACTGCCCGAAGAGCTCGACCCGCAGATCCGGGAGTTCGCCAGCCAGCTGCGCCGGCTCGTCGACCGCAGCGGGCTGAACATCAACGCGGTGGCCGACCGCACGGGTTACAGCAAGACGTCCTGGGAGCGGTATCTCAACGGGCGACTGCTCGCCCCGCGCGGGGCCGTCGTCGCCCTCGCCGAGGTGACGGGCACCCCGCAGCACCACCTCACGACCATGTGGGAGCTGGCGGAGCGGGCCTGGAGCCGGGCCGAGATGCGCCACGACATGACGATGGAGGCCATCCGCATCACGCAGGCCCGTGCCGCGCTCGGCGAGCTCGGCACGACGCCTCCCGACGCTCCCGCGGGCGGCCGGTCCGGCCGGCCCTCCACCGGTGGCCGGCACAGCGCGGCCGGATCCGGCGCGCGGGTCCCCACCGCCGCGGGCCCGGCCGGTGCGGACGCCCCGCCCGGTGACGCCGCCGGCGACGGACGTGGAGCCTCCGCCCACGGGGCGTACGCCCAGGGCCCGGGCGGCCACGGGAACGACGGCCAGGGACCGGGCGGCTACGGGACCGACGCCTACGGGACCGACGCCTACGGGACCGGCGGCCATGACGCGACGCGCCCGCCGTCCGTACCCCACCAGCGCGGCGGCGCACCGGGGGCTCCCCAGCCGTCGCAGGGCGGGCGGCGGGCGGGCCGGAACGCCGGGGGCAGGACTCCCGGCGGCCGCGGGAAGGGCGTCATGCTCGCCGTAGGAGCCGTCGGCGCACTGATCGTCGTGGTCGGCGCGGTGCTACTCGCACCGGGCGGCGACGAGGCCGCCAAGGCCACCCCGCCCCCGTCGGCGGCATCCACCACAGCCGCCCCGGAGCTGCCCGTGGGCGTCGAGTGCAGCGGCGCCGACTGCGCCGGGCAGGACCCCGAGGCGATGGGCTGCGGCGGCGAGTTCGCCCGTACGGTCGCCAGCGCCGTGGTCGGCGGCAGCAAGCTGGAGGTCCGCTACAGCGAGGTCTGCTCCGCCGCCTGGGCCCGGCTCACCGAGGCCGCCCTCGGCGACACCGTGCGGATCACCGCGGGCGCCGGCGGGCAGGACGGCGAGGTCATGGGGGACACCGACGCGTACACCCCGATGGTCGCGGTGAAGAAGGCGTCCGACGCGAAGGCGTGCGCGACGCTCACCTCCGGCACGAAGGGGTGCACGGACCCGGGCGAGTGACAGGGCCCCGGACCGGCCCTGCCCGGGGCCTGTGTCACCCGTGCGTGCTGTGCGTGACCGGTTGTGTGCGGTGCCACAGGGGGGCGGGCGGCCCGGCCCGGCCGGGTCCGATAGCCTGACCGCTGGATATCTCTTCACGTCAAGATTCGTCGGGGCGGGGAAGAGGCGTCCAGCACCAGGGTCCGGCACCAGGGGCCGGGACCCCCACCGCCAGCTGTCTAAACGGAGACCGCCATGACCCGCACTCCCGTGAATGTCACCGTGACCGGCGCAGCCGGCCAGATCGGCTACGCGCTGCTCTTCCGCATCGCCTCCGGCCACCTGCTCGGCCCGGACGTGCCGGTCAACCTGCGCCTCCTGGAGATCCCGCAGGGCCTCAAGGCCGCCGAGGGCACCGCGATGGAGCTCGACGACTGCGCCTTCCCGCTGCTGCGCGGCATCGAGATCACCGACGACCCGAACGTCGGCTTCGCCGGTGCGAACGTCGCCCTGCTCGTCGGCGCCCGCCCGCGCACCAAGGGCATGGAGCGCGGCGACCTGCTCGCCGCCAACGGCGGCATCTTCAAGCCGCAGGGCAAGGCCATCAACGACAACGCCGCGGACGACATCAAGGTCCTCGTCGTCGGCAACCCGGCCAACACCAACGCGCTCATCGCGCAGGCCGCCGCCCCGGACGTACCGGCCGAGCGCTTCACCGCGATGACCCGGCTGGACCACAACCGCGCGATCTCGCAGCTGGCTGCCAAGACCGGTGCCGCCGTCTCCGACATCAAGAAGCTGACGATCTGGGGCAACCACTCGGCCACCCAGTACCCGGACATCTTCCACGCGGAGATCGCCGGCAAGAACGCCGCCGAGGTCGTCAACGACGAGGTGTGGCTGGCCGACACCTTCATCCCGACCGTCGCCAAGCGCGGCGCCGCGATCATCGAGGCCCGTGGCGCGTCCTCGGCCGCCTCGGCCGCCAACGCCGCCATCGACCACGTGCACACCTGGGTCAACGGCACCGCCGAGGGCGACTGGACCTCGATGGGCATCCCGTCGGACGGCTCCTACGGCGTCCCCGAGGGCATCATCTCCTCGTTCCCGGTCACCACGAAGAACGGTGTCTACGAGATCGTCCAGGGCCTGGACATCAACGAGTTCTCCCGTACGCGCATCGACGCGTCGGTCAAGGAGCTCTCCGAGGAGCGCGACGCGGTCCGCGAGCTCGGCCTGATCTGACCCGGCCTGATCCGGCCCGCACCCGCGGTACGTCGAGCGCCCCCGGCAGCACACGCTGCCGGGGGCGCTTCGGCATGCCCTCCGGGGGAACCCGGTGGTCAGCTCTTGTGGTCGCCGGGCGTGTAGTGGCCCGGGACCAGGCGGCCGGTGACGCCGAAGCGGTTCCAGGCGTTGATCACCGTGATGGCAGCGATCAGCTGGGCCAGTTCGGTCTCCTCGAAGTGCTCGGCGGCCTTCGCGTACACCTCGTCCGGGACGAAGCCGTCGGTCAGTACGGTGACCGCGTCGGTCAGGGCGAGCGCCGCCAGCTCCTTCCCGGTGTAGAAGTGCTGCGACTCCTCCCAGGCGCCGAGCTGGACGATCCGCTCGACGGACTCGCCGGCCGCGAGCGCGTCCTTGCTGTGCATGTCCAGGCAGAACGCGCACCGGTTCAGCTGCGAGGCCCGGATCTTCACCAGCTCCACCAGGACCGGGTCCAGGCCCTTACGGGCGGCGATGTCGAGCCGGATCATCGCCTTGTAGACGTCCGGGAGGAGCTGGGAGACGGAGATCCGGGCCGGGTGCTCGGGGGCGAGGCCGGTGGGGGCGTGGTGGTGCTCGTGCGTCGTGGTCATGAGGACGACGCTACGGCCCGGATGGCGCCCCGGTATGGTCCATCGGCATGAAGGATTCCTGGGCCACTTTCGGCGCGGACCTGCATCTGGAGCCGGTCGGCGAAGGGCTGCGCAGCGGGTTGATGGAGGCGCTGCGGCAGGCCGTGCGCACCGGCCGGCTGACGCCCGGCACCCGGCTGCCGTCCTCCCGGGTGCTCGCCGCCGACCTGGGCGTCGCCCGCAACACGGTCGCCGACGCCTACGCCGAACTGGTCGCCGAGGGCTGGCTCACCGCCCGGCAGGGCTCGGGGACCAGGGTCGCCCAGCGGTCGGCGCCGCGCCGGACGGACCCGGCGGCGGCCCACTCCCGGCCGGCGCGGTCCGGGGCCGGGTACAACCTGAAGCCCGGCTCGCCGGACCTGTCCGCCTTTCCGCGCACCGCCTGGATCAAGGCCGCCCGCAAGGCGCTCACCGCCGCGCCCGACGAGGCCTTCGGCTACGGCGATCCGCAGGGCCGCGTCGAACTGCGCACGGTGCTGGCCGAGTACCTGGCGCGGGCCCGCGGGGTGCACGCCGCCCCGGAGCGCATCGTGATCTGCTCCGGCTTCGCGCACGGGCTGACGCTGCTGGGCCGGGTACTGCGCCGGCGCCGGGTCCGGGAGGTCGCCGTCGAGTCGTACGGCCTCGACCTCCACACGAACCTCCTCACCGAGGCCGGGCTGCGCACCCCGTGCCTGCCGCTGGACGAACACGGGTCCCGGACCGGTGAGCTGGCCGCGATGCGCGGCCCGGGAGCGGTCCTGCTGACCCCGGCGCACCAGTTCCCCACCGGGGTACCGCTGCACCCGGACCGGCGGGCCGCCGCCGTCGACTGGGCCCGGTCCGCCGGCGGGCTGATCCTGGAGGACGACTACGACGGGGAGTTCCGGTACGACCGGCAGCCGGTGGGCGCGCTCCAGGGCCTCGATCCGGAGCGGGTCGTCCATCTCGGCACCGCGAGCAAGTCGCTGGCCCCCGCGCTGCGCCTGGGCTGGATGGTGCTGCCCCGGAGCCTGGTGGGGGAGGTGGTGGCGGCGAAGGGCGTGTCCGACTGGATGTCCGGTTCGCCCGACCAGCTGACGCTCGCGGAGTTCATCGCCTCCGGGGCGTACGACCGGCATGTGCGCTCCATGCGGCTGCGCTACCGCCGACGTCGCGACCAGCTCGTCGCCGCGCTCGCGGAGCGCGCGCCGGGCATCGAGGTCAGCGGGATCGCGGCCGGGCTGCACGCGGTCCTCGAACTCCCCGCGGGCGCCGAGCGTTCGGTGATCCAGGCGGCGGCGTTCCAGGGCCTGGCGCTGGAGGGCCTCGGGCGCTACCGCCACCCGGACGCCCCGGACGCCCGCGACGCCCTGGTGATCGGCTACGGCTCGCCGTCCGAGAGCGCCTGGGCGGGCGCGCTGGACGCCCTGTGCCGGGTGTTGCCGTGAGGGCCAGGTTTCGAACAAGCGACCCCTCCAACTAATCTGACAAGAGGTCCGGTGGCGGAAAAGGGACGCCGGATCCGATCGCGTACCACGGGGGAGAACCGGACATGGCCACACGAAGGCTGAGGTCGAGCACGGTCGTGCTCGGCGGCATGGGGCTGCTCGCCCTGACGATCACGTCCTGCGGCTCGGAGCCGGACCGGCGCTGCGCCGACCGGACGACGCAGAAGACCCTGCCGAGCTCCGAGTGCCGCAGCGGCGGGAACGGTTCGTACTACTACGGCGGCAAGAGCGACAACGGCAAGGTGCAGGGCGGCAGCTTCGACAAGTCGGCGGTCGACCGCGGCGGCTTCGGCTGCTCCGGCTCCGGCGGCGGCTGACCGCCGTGGAGCGCCGCCGAATCGAGCCGCGCCCCGGCTGGCAGGAGACCGTCGAGTCGCAGGGCGTCGTCTACCCGCTCACCCGCTACCCGGACGACTCGCTGCGTCCGTACTGGGACGAGAGCGCCTACTACGTCTTCTCGCTGCCCGAGGTCGAGGCGCTGGAGGAGACCGTCGGGGAACTGCACACGATGTGCCTGGCCGCCGCCGCGCACATCGTCGAGCGGGACCGCTTCGCGGACCTCGGCATCACCGATCCGCGACTGACCGCACTGGTCGCCGAGTCCTGGCGCCGACGCGAGGAACTGCCCTCCGTGTACGGGCGGTTCGACCTGCGCTACGACGGGAGCGGCCCGGCGAAGATGCTGGAGTACAACGCCGACACCCCGACCTCGTTGGTGGAGGCGGCGAGCGCGCAGTGGTTCTGGATGGAGGACCGGTTCCCCGGGGCCGACCAGTGGAACTCCCTGCACGAGCGGCTGGTCGACGCCTGGAAGCGGCAGGTACCCCTGCTGCCGCCCGGTCCGCTGCACTTCGTCCACTCCGACGGCGACGAGCTGGGCGAGGACCTGATGACGGTCGCGTACCTCCGCGAGACCGCCCAGCAGGCCGGACTCGACACCGAGGCGCTGTCCGTCGAGGAGATCGGCTGGGACCGGCTGTCCGGCCGGTTCGTCGACCACCGGCTGCGGTTCATCCGCAGCTGCTTCAAGCTCTACCCCTGGGAATGGCTGGTCACGGACCGCTTCGGCCCGCAGGTGCTGGACACCCTCGACAACGGCGGCGGCTCCGGCACCACCTGCTGGATCGAGCCCGCCTGGAAGATGCTGCTCTCCAACAAGGCGCTGCTGGCGATCCTCTGGGAGCTGTACCCGGGCCATCCGAACCTGCTGCCCGCCTACCTCGACGGCCCACGCGAGCTGGCCGGGCCCGGCGGGGCGGGGTACGTGTCCAAGCCGCTGCTCGGCCGCGAGGGCGCCGGGGTCGACCTGCACGGTCCCGGCTCGCCGCCCGTGACGCGCGACGAGCCGTGCTGCTACCAGGAGCTGGCCCCGCTGCCCGACATCGACGGCAACCGGGTGGTGCTCGGCGCGTGGACCGTCGAGGACGAGGCGGCGGGGCTCGGCATCCGGGAGTCGGCGGGGCCGGTCACGGACGAGTACGCCCGCTTCCTGCCCCACGTCATCCTCTGAGATCCGGGGCCGTACGGGGCCGGCTCAGAGCCTGTCGGGTGGCCTCTGACCGGGTGGCCACGCCCTGGACGCCACGCTTCCGGCGTTGCCGAAACGCCCTGGCAGCTCCGCTACGAGGACCTCTCGGCGCCCTGGAACCGCACGCACCGGACCGCGTCCGCTTTCCGGCCGAAGGCCACCCGACAGGCTCTCAGGCGCTCAGCACCGCCCGCAGCCGGTCCAGGCCCCAGTCCAGGTCCTCCTTGCTGATCACCAGCGGCGGGGCGATCCGGATCGTCGAGCCGTGGGTGTCCTTCACCAGCACCCCCCGCTCCATCAGCTTCTCGGAGATCTCCCGGCCGGTGCCCAGCGCCGGAGCGATGTCCACGCCGGCCCACAGACCCCGGCCGCGCACCGCCTCCACCGCGCCGCCGCCCGTCAACAGGCCCAGCTCCCGGTGCAGATGGTCGCCCAGCTCGGCCGCCCGCTGCTGGTACTCGCCGGTCCGCAGCATCGCGATCACCTCCAGCGCCACCGCGCAGGCCAGCGGATTCCCGCCGAAGGTGGAGCCGTGCTCGCCGGGCCGGAGCACGCCGAGCACGTCCGCCGACGAGACGACCGCGGAGACGGGCACCACCCCGCCGCCCAGCGCCTTGCCGAGCACGTACATGTCCGGCACCACACCCTCGTGGTCCAGCGCGAACGTCTTCCCGGTCCGGCCGAGGCCCGACTGGATCTCGTCCGCGACGAACAGCACGTTCCGCTCGCGGGTCAGCTCCCGCACCCCGGGCAGATAGCCGGCCGGCGGCACCAGTACGCCGGCCTCGCCCTGGATCGGCTCGATCAGCACCGCCACGGTGTTCTCCGTCATCGCCTCCCGCATCGCGGTGAGATCCCCGTACGGGACGATCTCGAACCCCGGGGTGTACGGGCCGAAGTCGGCCCGCGCCTCCGGGTCGGTGGAGAAGCTGATGATCGTCGTCGTGCGGCCGTGGAAGTTGTCCGAGGCCACGATGATCTTCGCCATGCCGTCCGGTACGCCCTTGACCCGGTAGCCCCACTTGCGGGCCGTCTTCACCGCGGTCTCCACGGCCTCCGCCCCGGTGTTCATCGGCAGCACCGTCTCCATGCCGCACAGCGCCGCCAGCTCCGTACAGAAGTCGGCGAACCGGTCGTGGTGGAAGGCCCGGGAGGTCAGCGTCACCCGTTCCAGCTGAGCCTTGGCCGCGTCGATGAGCCGACGGTTGCCGTGGCCGAAATTGAGCGCCGAGTATCCGGCCAGCAGGTCCAGATACCGACGGCCCTCGACATCGGTCATCCAGGCGCCGTCCGCCGTGGCCACGACGACCGGCAACGGGTGGTAGTTGTGCGCGCTGTGCGCCTCGGCGGAGGCGATGGCAGTTTCCGTGTTCGACACGGGATCTCCGTTCGTCGTGCGGCGTGGGCGGAGGGTGGTGCCCACTTTGTATCGTCGGTCGGATCCCACGCCGGGAAACCTCCACCGCCCGGCGCGCCCGCCGTCGCACGCCGGGCGGCCGGAATGTGCGGTTCGTCTCAGCCGTGCGCTCCCGTGCTCCGGGACCGTGCGGGTACGCGCCCTCTCCGCCCCGCACCGGCTGCCGGAGATCGCCCCCGTACCTGAGACAATGGGGCCATGGCCTCTGACCTCCCCACCGACCAGCCGCAGACGGGCCGCACCGGTGCGGCCGCCCGTCCGCGCGTGCTCTCCGGGATCCAGCCCACCGCAGGCTCGTTCCACCTCGGCAACTACCTGGGCGCGGTGCGCCAGTGGGTGGCGCTGCAGGAGACCCACGACGCCTTCTACATGGTCGTGGACCTGCACGCGATCACGATCCCGCAGGACCCCGCCGAGCTGCGGGCCAACACCCGGCTCGCCGTGGCGCAGCTGCTGGCGGCCGGTCTGGACCCGGAGCGCTGCACGCTCTTCGTCCAGAGCCATGTGCCCGAGCACGCCCAGCTCGGCTGGGTGATGAACTGCCTCACCGGCTTCGGCGAGGCCTCCCGGATGACGCAGTTCAAGGACAAGTCCGCAAAGCAGGGCGCCGACCGGGCCACCGTCGGCCTCTTCACCTACCCGGTGCTCCAGGTCGCGGACATCCTGCTCTACCAGGCCGACCAGGTCCCGGTCGGCGGCGACCAGCGCCAGCACATCGAGCTGACCCGCGACCTCGCCGAGCGCTTCAACGGCCGGTACGGTCGGACGTTCACCGTCCCCGCGCCGTACATCCTCAAGGAGACGGCGAAGATCCTCGACCTCCAGGACCCGGCGGTCAAGATGAGCAAGTCGGCCTCCACGCCGAAGGGCCTCATCAATCTGCTCGACGACCCGAAGGTCACCGCGAAGAAGGTCAAAAGCGCGGTCACCGACACCGACACGGTGATCCGCTACGACGAGGAGAAGAAGCCGGGCGTCAGCAACCTGCTCACGATCCTCTCCACCCTCTCCGGCAGCCCCGTCGAGGATCTGGAACGGACTTACGAGGGCAAGGGCTACGGTGCGCTGAAGACCGACCTGGCCGAAGCCATGGTGGAATTCGTCACTCCCTTCCGGGCCCGCACCCAGGAATATCTGGATGACCCGGAGACGCTGGACTCCATCCTGGCCAAGGGAGCGGAGAAGGCCAGGGCCGTCGCCGCGGAGACGCTGGCACAGACGTACGACCGGATGGGCTTCCTGCTCGCGAAGCACTGAGTCCAAGGACCCTGGCGAGATCATGGCCCCAGGGGTCACACTTGCGGCGGCGGAACGCGCGGGCCGGAAACCCGGCTCGCGCGGCATGACCGGAAATCGACCATCGACGACGGAGGAGAACGACGTGGGGACCGTAACGCTCGGCGTTTCGATCGCGGTCCCGGAGCCCTACGGCAGCCTGCTCCAGGAGCGCCGCGCGAGCTTCGGGGACCCTGCCGCCTTCGGCATTCCCACCCATGTCACCCTCATGCCGCCGACCGAGGCGCAGTCGGCCGACCTCCCGGCGATCGAGGCGCACCTCGACCGGATCGCCGCGGCCGGCCGCCCGTTCCCGATGCGGCTGTCCGGCACCGGCACCTTCCGCCCGCTGTCGCCGGTCGTCTTCGTCCAGGTCGTCGAGGGGGCCTCGGCCTGCTCCTGGCTCCAGAAGCGGGTGCGGGACGCCTCAGGACCCCTGGTGCGCGAGCTCCAGTTCCCGTACCACCCGCACGTCACCGTGGCCCACGGCATCGCCGAGGAGGCCATGGACCGGGCTTACGAGGAGCTGGCCGACTACGAGGCGGCCTGGACCTGCGGTTCCTTCGCGCTGTACGAGCAGGGCCCGGACGCCGTCTGGCGCAAGCTCCGGGTCTTCCCGTTCGGCGCGGGCGGCGGGGTGCCTGCCGTCCCCGCCCAGGGCGGCTACACGATCGACGCGTCGTCGGCCCCGTCGCTGCGGCCCTGAGCACCAGGGCCGCAGGGCGTGTCCGCCTCACGACCGCCAGACCGGCAGCCGGCGGAACAGCGGGCGGGGGACGTGCCGCAGCGCCGCCATCACCACCCGGAGCGAACCGGGCACCCACACGGTCTCCGAGCGCCGCCGCAGCCCTGTGACGATCGCCTCCGCGACCTCCTCCGGGCCGGTCGCGAGCGGCTGCTCCGGCCGCCCCGCCGTGGCCCGGGTCCGGACGAAGCCGGGGCGGACGACCATCACCTGCACCCCGGTCCCCTGGAGCGCGTCGCCGAGCCCCTGCGCGAACGCGTCGAGGCCCGCCTTGCTGGAGCCGTAGATGAAGTCCGCGCGCCGGGCACGCTCCCCGGCCACCGAGGACAGCACCACCAGCGAACCGTGCCCCTGCGCCTGCAGTGCGCCGGCGCACACCAGCCCGGCGGAGACCGCCCCCGTGTAGTTGGTCTGGGCGACCCGGACCGCGGCCATCGGCTCCTCCTCGTCCCGCGCCTGGTCGCCGAGGACCCCGAACGCCATCAGCACCACGTCGATGTCGCCCTCCGCGAAGACCTTGCCGAGGGCGACCTCGTGGGAGGCGGAGTCCAGCGCGTCGAAGTCGACGGTCCGCACGTCCGCACCCCGGCCGCGCAGCTCGGCGGCGGCCGACTCCAGGGCGGGGGAGGGGCGCCCGGCCAGCCAGACCCGGCGGGTGCGCAGGGCGATGAGCCGGCGCGCGGTGGCCAGGGCGATCTCGGAGGTGCCGCCGAGGACGAGCAGGGACTGCGGGGCGCCGAAGGCATCCTTCACGGAAAGCTCCTGGTCAGATGAGGTTGGGGGAGAGCACAGGCAGAAGAGGTGGCTGGGAGCCTGTCGGGTGGCTCTTACAGCCCGAGCCGGCGCGACAGGTCGGAGCGGAACGCCCCCGTCGGGTCCATCCGCTCCCGCAGCTCCCGGAAGTCCGTGAGACCCGGGTACATCGCGGCCGCTGTCTCCGGCCGCATCCGGGAGTCCTTCGCCAGGCAGACCCGGCCCCCGGCGGCGGCCACCTCCTCGTCGACGCCGTCCAGGAAGCGGGACAGCCCGGGCAGGGCCGCGGGCAGATCCAGGGCGAGGGACCAGCCGGGCGCCGCGAACGACAGCAGGCCGGGGTCCGCCGCCCCGAACCGCTGGAGCACGGCCCGAACGGCGGGGCCCCGGCGCGCCGCGATCCGGCGTACCACCCGGTGCAGGGTCTCCTCCTGGCCGTACCCGACGGCGAACCGGTAGCTCACCAGGCCGCCCCGGCCGTACAGCGGACGCGCGTCGGGCAGGGCGTCCGAGGCGTGGAGGAAGGCGGGGACCGGGCGGAGCTCACCGGTCCGCGCGCGGGGCGCGCCGCGGTAGCGGACCTCGTTGTACAGGGCGACCGAGGCCGGGCCGAGCAGCCCGGCGGGCAGCGGCGGGAAACCGGGGAGCAAGAGCCGCCCTCGGGGCCCTCCGGAGCGCGAGGACTCAAGAGCGCGCCCCGCGTGCGCCGGGCGCACATCCAGGGTTGCGTGCTCCCCCCGGGTGAGGATCCCGCGCCCCGTCGCCCGGCCCCGGGCCGTCAGGTCGATCCAGGCGGAGCCGTACGGCAGCCGGTCGCCGCCCGCGGTGAAGCGGGCCAGCAGATCGTCCAGGTCCCCGGCGCGCTCGGTGGAGACGGACATCAGGGCAGTGGCGACGCGCCGGAGGCGGAGCGTGGCGCCCAGGATCACCCCGGTCAGCCCCAGCCCCCCGGCGGTCGCGTCGAAGAGGGCGGTGCCCGGCAGCACCGTACGCACCTCGCCGTCGGCGGTGAGCAGCTCCAGGGCGCTCACCTGCCGGGCGAACGACCCGGACCGGCGGTGGTCGAGGCCGGGCAGATCGGAGCCGACAGCCCCGCCGACCGTCACCCTGCCGGTCCCGGGCACGACCGGCGGGAGCCAGCCGAGCGGCAGCAGCACCCGCAGCAGCCGCTCCAGGCTCACCCCCGCGTCGCAGCGCACGAGGCCGGCGGCGGCGTCGACCCCGCCGATCCGGGCCAGGCCCGTGGTGTCGAGCACCGAGCCGCCCGCGTTCTGCGCCGCGTCCCCGGTCGACCGCCCCAGCCCGCGCGCGATGACGCCCCGGGGCCCGCGCCCCCGGACGACGGCGACCGCCTCCTCGTGCGTGCGGGGGCGGAACCGTACGGCGGTCGTCGGGGCGGTGCGGCCCCAGCCGGTCAAGGACACCGTGTCGACGGACATGAGGGTGACCGTATCGTCCGGGAAATCCCGTTCGCGGCATTGGTGAATTCGCTCACCGGAACGGGTGACGGAGCGAGTGTCAGCGAAGCGTGACGAGGATCCGCCGGACAGGTCCGGGAGAGTCCGGGGCGGGCCGCTGGTGTTCCGGGCCCAGGAGGGTACGCGTCACCTCATGGACTGGCTCAAGAAACTCCCGGTGCTCGGGCCCCTGGTCGCCCGGCTGATGAAGACGCACGCGTGGCGTTCGTACGAGCGGCTGGACCGGGTGCACTGGGCCAGGCTCGCGGCGGCGATCACCTTCATCAGTTTCCTGGCCCTCTTCCCGCTGATCGCGATCGGCGCGGCCGTCGCCGCCGCCCTGCTGAGCGACGAACAGCTGGACACCATCAAGGACAAGCTCGCCGACCAGGTGCCCGGCATCTCCGACCAGCTGGGCGTCGACGGGCTGGTCGCCAACGCGGGCACGGTCGGTCTGGTGGCCGGTGCGCTGCTGCTGTTCACCGGTGTCGGCTGGGTCGGCTCGATGCGGGAGTGCCTGCGCGCGGTCTGGGAGCTGGACGACGTCCAGGAGGCCAACCCCGTCGTCGCCAAGGTGAAGGACGCCGTGCTGCTGGTCGGCCTCGGCGGCGCGGCGCTCGCCACCCTGGCGGTCTCCGTCATCGGCTCGACGGCGGTCGGCTGGACCGCCGACCTGATCGGCATCTCCGAGGGCGGGGCGGGCGGCGTCCTGCTGCGGGTGGCCGCGCTGGCGGTCGCGGTCGTCGCCGACTTCCTGCTGCTGCTCTACCTGCTCACGCTGCTGCCCGGGGTGGAGCCGCCCCGGCGGCGGCTGATGGTCGCGGCCCTGCTCGGGGCGGTCGGCTTCGAACTGCTCAAGCTGCTGCTCGGCAGCTATATGAGGGAGGTCGCGGGAAAGAGCATGTACGGCGCGTTCGGCGTGCCGATCGCGCTGCTCCTGTGGATCAACTTCACCGCGAAGCTGCTGCTGTTCTGCGCCGCCTGGACGGCTACCGGCAGCAAGGGCGAGGAGGGCGAGGAGGGCGTGGAGGGTGCGGGCACGGCGCAGGACGCACCGCGGGAGGCAGGGACGGGGGATGCCGCCGGGGCCGTGGCGCCCGGCGGCTCGACCCGCGCCTAGGGCTTCTCGGCCGAGGCGGCCGAGGCGGCCGAGGCCTTCGGCTCGGTCGTTTCCGTGGGCTCCGTGGCCTTCGTCGGCTCCGTGGGCTCGACAGCACCGGTCCCCGCCGGGGCGCGGCGGCCCAGGCCGGGCAGCGGCCAGCGTCGGTTGACCAGGAACGCCCCGCCCGCCAGGAGCACCAGCACGCCGCCGATGATCGCCAGGGCGGTCCCGACCCCGCTGGAACCGTTCGAGGCGGCCGTGTGCGTGGCCTCCGCCTGGCCCTCCGAACCCTGGTCCGCGCCGGCGGCGGGTGCCGCGCCCTTGCCGCCGGTGCCGGTGTCCACGGACTTCGGCGGCACCAGCTGGCCGACCGGGGTCACCTTGCCGCTCGCGGCGAAGCCCCAGTCGAGCAGGTGGGCGGCCTCCTTGTAGACGGCGTGGCTCTCCTCCGCCGACGGGTTCATGACCGTGACCAGCAGGACCTTGCCGTTGCGCTCGGCGACGCCGGTGAAGGTGTTGCCCGCGTGGGTGGTGTAGCCGTTCTTGACGCCCGCGATGCCCTGGTAGGGGTCCACGCCGATGTCCCCGGTGATCAGCCGGTTGGTGTTCTGGATCTCGAAGGAGTCCCGCTTCTTCCCCTTCTTCTCCTCGCCGGGGAAGTCGGCCGACGCGGTCGCCGCGTACTCGCGGAAGTCCTTCTTCTGGAGTCCGCTGCGGGCGATGAGGGTCAGGTCGTAGGCGCTGGAGACCTGGCGCGGCGCGTCGTACCCGTCCGGCGAGACCACCACCGTGTCCAGGGCCTGGAGCTCCTCGGCGTGCTTCTGCATCGCGGACACCGTCTCCGGGATGCCGCCGTACATCTCGGAGAGCACGTGCACCGCGTCGTTGCCCGAGCGCAGGAACACCCCGAGCCACAGGTCGTGGACCGTGTAGGTGTGGTCCTCCTTGATCCCGACCAGGCTGCTGCCCTCACCGACTCCCGCCAGCTCACTTTCCGTCACCTTGTGCGTCAGGGTGGTGGGCTGGAGCGCGGGCAGGAGCGTGTCCGCGAAGAGCATCTTCATGGTGGAGGCGGGCGGTAGCCGCCAGTGCGAGTTGTGCGCCGCCAGGACGTCCCCGCTCTCCGCGTCGGCGACGATCCAGGACCGGCCCGACAGCTTCTTCGGCAGCACCGGCGCCCCCGGGCCCAGATCGACCTGGGTGCCGGCCTTGCCGAGCCGCTCCCCGCCGAGGCTGGACATCGTGCTCGGCGGCTTGGGCTGCTTGTCGTCGCTCTTGTCCTTGTCGGCCGCTGCGGCGGGACTGAGGAAGAAACCGGACAGCAAGGCGGCGGAAGTGACCGTCAGAGCGATCTTTTTCAGAGCAGGCACGGTCGGAAACGTACAGGGCGAAGATGTGGATGCGGAGCCGGACCGGCTGACCCGCCGCGGGGAACGCCGGGACGGCCCCGTTCGGACGCCACCCCGGGGGAGGAGGCCCAGGGGCGGCGGCGATACGGGACCGATGAAGCTCAGCCGCCGCGTGTCCTGGTTCCTGCTCGCGTTCGGAGTGTGGAGCTGGTTCATCTGGATCACTTTCCATATGTAGATAACCTGTAGAGACTCAATGACAGAGAAGATCAGGTGAGAGCCTTGACCCCTTTCGTTTCGCCCGTGGGAGCCGAGCGGCTGGACACCGTGCGGGTAGCCGTCTACGCCCGACAGTCCAAGGCGCGCCCCGACTCGTCCGAGGCGTCTCCGGAGGCGCAGGTCGCAGCCGGTGAGGCGCTGGCGGCGAGCCGGGGTTGGGAGGTCGTTCACACGTTCAAAGACGTCGGTAGGTCCGGTTGGGATCCCAATGCCGTGCGTCCGGCTTTCGAAGAGCTCATGTGCGCCGTGCGCGCGGGTGAGGTCGACGTGGTGGTGGTCAACGAGCTGTCCCGGCTGACTCGTAAGGGCGCACACGACGCCCTGGAGATCGACAGCGAGTACAAGAAGTACGGAGTCCGATTCGTCTCGGTCCTCGAACCGTTCCTCGACACGTCGAACGCGATCGGGGTCGCGATCTTCGCGCTCATCGCAGCCCTCGCGAAGCAGGACAGCGACATCAAGGCGGAGCGGCTGCGCGGGGCCAAGGACGAGATCAGGGCGGTCGGCGGCCGGCACTCCAGCTCCGCCCCGTACGGCATGCGGGCCGTGCGCGAGAGGATCGGCAATCTCGTCGTCCCCGTCCTCGAACCGGACGAGGACAACCCGGACCACGTGGCGATCGTCGAACGCATGGTGGAGATGTCGTTCGCCGGAATCTCCGACAACAAGATCGCGACGACGCTGGACTCGGAAGACGTACCCGCACCGGGCGAGGCCGCACGACGCGCCACCGAGAAGCGGAGGGAGTCCATCAAGAAGCGACGCGTGGCGACGGACGACAGCCCCATCCGGTGGCGTGCGCAGACAGTGCGTTGGATCCTCTCCCATCCCGCCATCGGCGGCTTCGCGAGCGAACGCGTGAAGCGGGGCAAGGCCTACGCGAACGTGATCGCCCGGAACGAGGCGGGGACGCCTCTGACACCTCACCGGGGTGTGGTGCCAGGAGCCCGGTGGCTGGAGCTCCAGGAGAAGCGGAGCAAGCGTGCCAGGACCGACAGGCAGCCCGGCGGAGAGGCCGCACCCACGCTCCTGAGCGGGTGGCGCTTCACCACCTGCGGAATCTGCACGGGATCCATGGGGCAGAGCAAGAACAACGGCGGACAGGACTACTACATGTGCTCCAACCCCAAGGGACACGGCGGGCTGAGCATCAAGCGCAAGGACGCCGACGACTACGTCGCCGGACGGGTGTGGGCACGTCTCGCCGGCGCGGACATGGACGACGGCAAGGACAGGGAATGGGTCGCCGAGGCGGCTCTCCGCTTCGCGATGCAGCGGGATCTGTCCGGAGTCCAGGAAGAAGGGCGCGAGACGGCGGCACACCTTGAGCACGTCCGGAACTCCATCGCCGAACTTCAGGCCGACCGCAAGGCGGGCCTCTACCGAGGCCGCGACGAACTGGCCATGTGGCGGGCGACGATGACGCAGTACCGGGCCTTCGAAGACCAGTGCACCGCCAGGCTGGAGGAGTTGAACGAGCAGACCACGGCAGCGATCCAGGTGCCGACCGACTGGTTCGAACCGGGCGAGGACCCCTTGGGCCCCGGTTCACCCTGGGCAGCCTGGGACGTCTTCAAGCGCCGTGAGTTCCTCGACCTCTTCCTCTCAGGAATCTCGGTCGGCCCTGGCCGGGACCCGGAGACCCGGAAGTACATCGCGATCGAGGACCGCTTGACGCTCCACTGGCGGCAGCTTGGGACGGAGGCCCAGGAGGAGGACGAAGAGACGCTAGCCGCCCTCTGACAGCCAGACAGGCCCGGTAGTCCCTCGCGGACCGCCGGGGCTTTGCTGTGTCTGCAGAGGGGCCGACCAGCGGGCGGAGCCCTGACGGTATGACGGGACTCCCGTGGATCCACTCCGAGGGCGGATCCCAGGGCGGCCCGCTGGTCGTACAGCGTGACCAGCTCCGGACTGACGGCCCGCGCGGCGCGTGCCTGTCTGAGCGCCGGCCACGGCGCGTGAACGTCCTCGCCCAGGGCCTCGGCGGCCTTGAGTGCGGTCACTCGTCTGGGAATGCGTCCTAGATTCACCCATCGCTCGACGCTCTTCGGATCAACCCCTTTCGCCTCGGGGAGAGTTGCGAAGGTCCACCCTCCGCCCGCCATGGTGAGGCGCAACCGCTCGTTTCTCATAGGGACGTTCTACCTGCTGTAGGACGTCCCAAAGTGGGCAACGTACGAGGTTCCTACGTCCCAGCGACCGGCGCGACGATCATCCCCGAACGAGACGAGGGGACAGCGACCATGGCGAAGATGCCCAGCGACACGGATGCCCGGACGGACGAGTACGCGACCTATGCCCCTGCCCGTGAAACGTGGCCCGAGTGCGAGCAGCCGTTCGGGTCTCTGGAGGTCTGCCGACAGGGCACTGTGGAACGGCAGTCCGGGCCGCCCGTCGTCGTGTACCGGCACCCCGTGTGCGCCGAGCCGTACAGGCGTGAGCGGTGAGCCGCGCTGTCTACGGGTACGTCGAGCACTCCATTCGCCATGAGCCGTCGGGCGGGGTGACGTACGAACTGTTCTGCATCGCCCCCGACTGCGAGGAGGAATCCGCCCCGCAGTCGGGGCAGGAAGCGGCGCAGGACTGGGCTCTGAGGCACACCGGCCTGAACCCCGGTCACGACCTCTTCCGGCGCGTCTTCACCGACCACGCCCGGGTGAGCCGCGTGGAACAAAACGGGTGCGGTTCCCGGTCCGCGCGCCGCACACCCGGATTTCTCACCCCTTCCGTGATCGCGGCGGTGCGAGACGACAGGGGTGGGAGGACAGGCCCCGCTCCGGACGCTTCGCCGCAGGAAGGGCGGGCGGCCGGGACGGGCAGCGAGACGGCGTGGGGTGTTCTTCGGGCACTCGCTGCCCGCTCGTCTGGGGCTGTGGTGGTCGCGCGACGCCGCCACTCGTCAGCCGGTCCGGCGGCGCGATCACCGAGTGGGACCACGCCTCAACGGCCCCGTCCGTGCGCTTCCCCGAGGCGCATGGGCGGGGCTTTCTACTTGCCCGCGTTCGCTCGTACGCCCCTCAGGCCGATCACGCCGACCGCTGTCCCTAGGATGAACGACGTCACGGCGAGCAGCAGGTGCACCCAGAAGTAGGCGGTCGGGTCGCCCGCGTCGTCGAAGGCGAGACCGCTCGCGTCCTTGTACAGGTTCCGAGCAAAGGTGATCCAGATCATCCAAGACCAGGCACCGAACGCGAGCAGGAACCAGGACGTGCGACGGCTGAGCTTCACGGGGTGCCCTTCCGGGGTAGGCGGGTCGGTCCTGCCAGTATCCGACCTGTGCCCCTGGCCGTGGCGGCTGGGGTCTGTACGCTGACGGTTACCTGTGCACCTGTGGCAGGACGGCAGCGGGCTCGCCTTCGACGACGCGGGCGAACCGACCGGGTACTTCTGGGTGCACCTGCTCCTCGCCATCACGTCCTTTCTTCTGGGGACGGCGGTCGGCGTGATCGGGCTGCGTGGAGTCCGGGGTTCGCGCGACAAGCGCGCATGACGACGGGAACGTGGGGAAGCTCGGATGGCGGCAGTGGTCTTCGCTCTGGTGGGGCTCGTCGTGCTGGCGCTGTTCGCCGCCGTGCACCGGTATCTGTGGCGGCGCTTCGTCGGTGACACGACGGCTCCGGGCAGCCCGCTGCGGCGGGCGGGCACCGTCGCCGCCTTCGTCCTGCCCCTGTCGAGCGTCGGTGCCATGACGTCCGGCCGGGCGGGCGCCCCCTTCTGGCTCCAGCAGGTGCTGGCCTGGCCGGGTTTCCTGTGGCTGGCCTGTCTGCTGTACCTGACGCTGGCGCTGCTCGTGGGCGAGGTCGTACGTCCGGTCCTCCTGCGGGTCCTCGCCCGGCGCGACGCGCAAAGCGGAACGGCTCCCGGAACCCTCACCGAGGTCACCGAGGAGACCCGCCCCCGTAGCGAAGAGCTGGTGCTCTCCCGTTCGTCGGCCGTATCGGCCCCCTCGGAAGCGGAGGGACGCGCGGCATCCGAACCCGCGACGGCCCCCGAAGCGGAGCCGGAAACGGAACCGTCGGAGAAAGCTGCCGGAGAAGCCCCGGCCGCCACCACCGGCCCGGCTCCCGCCCCCGCCCCCTCCCTCACCCCTGGCCCCTCCCGGCGGCTCTTCGTCTCCCGGGTCGTCGGCGGCGCGGCGGCCGCCGCCGGACTTGCCACCGTCGGGTACGGCACGTACGGGGGGCTGCGCGGGCCGAGCGTCAAGCGGATCACCGTCCCGCTGGCCAAACTGCCCCGCGCCGCCCACGGCTTCCGGATCGCCGTAGTCAGCGACATCCACATCGGCCCGATCCTCGGCCGCGCCCACACCCGCCGGATCGTCGACACGATCAACGCGACCTCGCCCGACCTGGTCGCCGTCGTCGGCGACCTCGTCGACGGGTCCGTCGCGGACCTGGGCTCCGCCGCCGAACCGCTGGCCGCCCTGCGCGCCCGGCACGGCAGCTACTTCGTCACCGGCAACCACGAGTACTTCTCCGGCGCCGGGCAGTGGGTCGATCACGTCCGCGAACTGGGCCTGATCCCGCTGGAGAACGCCCGGGTGGAGATCGAGGGCTTCGACCTCGCCGGCGTCAACGACCTCGCGGGCGAGACCGAGGGGCAGGGGCCCGACTTCGGCAGGGCGCTGGGCGACCGGGACCGGGGCCGCGCCGCCGTCCTCCTCGCGCACCAGCCCGTCGTCGTCCACGACGCCGTCGAGCACGGCGTCGACCTCCAGCTCTCCGGCCACACCCACGGCGGGCAGCTCTGGCCGGGCAGCCTCCTCGCCGGGCTGGTCAACCCCACCGTCGCCGGGCTCGAACGCTACGGCGACACCCAGCTCTTCGTCTCGCGCGGCGCGGGCGCCTGGGGGCCGCCGGTCCGGGTGGGCGCCCCGTCCGACATCACCGTCGTGGAGCTCGCCTCCCGTCAGGCGTAGGGCGTGTCCGGCGGATCGGGCTCTGGTTCCGTTGCGGGTGCGACGGTCCGGGGCCCCGGATCCGTCGTCATGGAATCCACACCGAAGGGTCACCGTCAGCTACGGAAATCCGCAGGTGGGGGGCAGGAAACAGCCTTTTCGGACAGGGGTGCCCGCACGTGTCCAACAAAAGGCTGTGAGTGCCCCATTTACTCTTCCAGATGTGAAAATCGTGTGATTGGGTGAGTGCGAACATGCGGCGATGTGCGCGTCTGAGCGCTACTGCCGAGGTGGGGCTGGTAAGGGAGAGCACGGCAATGCGGTCGGTCCGGGTACGGATTCTCGCGATTTTCGCGGTATTGGTCATCGCAGGCGTCGGCGCCTGGCAACTGCTCCCGTCGGGGAAGGCGAACACCGACGCGATCACGGTCGGGACATCGGACGTCGTCACCTCCCTCGACCCGGCCGGTGCGTACGACGCGGGTTCCTGGGCGATCTACAGCAACATCTACCAGTCGCTGATGACCTTCAAGCCCGGTGCCGTGACGCCGGAACCGGACGCCGCCGAGAGCTGCGGATTCGTCGGTCAGAAGCTCCAGACGTACCAGTGCAAGCTCCGTGACGACCTGACCTTCACCAACGGCCGCAAGATCACCGCCGAGGACGTCAAGCACTCCTTCGACCGGATCTTCACGATCAAGTCGGACGTCGGCCCCGCGGGTCTCTTCCCCACGCTCAAGTCGGTGACGACCGAGGGCCGCACGATCACGTTCAACCTGTCCGCCAAGGACGCGACCTTCCCGCAGAAGATCGCCACCGGCGCCGCGGCGATCGTCGACCCCACCAAGTACCCGGCGGACGAGCTCCGTCCGGGCAGCCAGGCCGACGGCTCCGGCCCGTACGTCCTCAAGGCGTACGAGGCGGGGAACCGCGCCGAGCTGGTGCCGAACCTGCGGTACAGGGGTGCGCTCAAGAAGACCGGCGAGGCGGTCACCATCCGCTACTTCAAGACCTCCGAGGACCTGCAGACGTCCTGGGACGGCGGCGAGGTGGACATCGCCCACCGTCAGCTGCCCTCGGAGACGCTCGCCGAACTGAACGCGAACGACCCGGACGTGCGGGTGACCGAGGCGGCCAGCGCCGAGATCCGCAACATCATCTTCAACTCCCGTGAGAACTCGCCGTTCGGGGACAAGAAGGTCCGCCAGGCGGTCGCCGCGCTCCTGGACCGGGGCCCCCTGATCCGCAAGGTCTACCAGGGCACGGTCGACCCGCTGTACTCGCTGATCCCCACCGGCTACATCGGGCACAGCACCCCGTTCTTCGACGCATACCCTTCCACCGACCCCCAGCGCGCCGCGCAGCTGCTGGAGCAGGCCGGGGTGGAGACGCCGGTCGCCATCGACTTCGCGTACCGCGAGGGCGACATGTACACCAAGGAGACCGCCGAACTGCGCCGTCAGATGGAGAAGGACGGGCTGTTCAAGGTCTCGGTCAAGGCCGTGGAGTGGACGAAGTACCAGAAGGAGTACGCGGCCGGTAAGTACGACATGTACACCGTCGGCTGGTTCCCCGACTTCCCGGACCCCGACACCTTCAGCCAGCCGCTCGTCGGCACCGGGAACGTCCTGCACAGCGGCTACTCCAGCAAGAAGATGGACCAGCTGATCGCCGCCACGCAGCAGTTCAGCGACCGCAGCCGGACCTCGAACGACTTCAAGGAGATGCAGTCCCTGGTCGGCGAGGACGTTCCCCTGCTGCCGCTGTGGCAGAAGAAGGACTACGTCGTCGCCAAGTCCGACGTCGCCGGCTCCCAGTACCTCTCCGACGGCACCGGCACCTGGCGCCTGTGGGAGCTCAGCTGGATCTGACCGGCCGGCCGGCCGGGGCTCAGGGGCGTTCCGCCCGGGCCCCGGCCGTCGCCGTACCCGGCCAGAACTCCACCAGCAGCGCGTGGATCTGCCGCACCAGCGGTCGCAGCACCCGGAACCGGGAGAGCGCGATCGCCCGTGCGGCGATCGGCGCGCTGCGCTCGACCAGCCGGCGGCTGCGCTCCGCGCCCTCGGAGCGGTCGTACACCCAGAACAGCACCAGCCCCATCTGCATCAGCCACATCAGCTGCGGCAGCAGCGGAGCCAGTTCCGGGTCGCTCCTGACCTCCGCCCCGGCGATACAGCGCTCGTGGATGGAGATCGCCGCGTCCCGGGCGGTCACCGAGTCCTCGGAGAACGGGGAGAGCGGACTGTCGGGATCGGCCGCGTTCTTGAAGAACTGCGCGGCGAAGCGGTGGTACGGCTCCGCCACGTCCAGCCACCCGAGCAGCACGCCCCTGATGCGTACGGTCAGATCACCGTCGCCCTCCAGCACGGGCCGGACCGCCGCCGCGTGTTCGCCGGCGATCCGGTCGTAGAAGCCCTGGACCAGGTGCTCCTTGGAGGAGAAGTAGTAGTAGGCGTTCCCGACCGAGACGCCCGCCTCCTGGGCGATGGCCCGCATCGTCGTCCGGTCGTAGCCGCGCTCCGCGAAGAGCCGGAGCGCCGTCTCGAGAATCAGCGTGCGGGTCTGCTCGCTCTTCGCGGCCTTGGCCGGCTTGTTCTCCTGCACGTTCTTCTCTTCCTTCACCACGGGCCCAAGGTTAACGGGGACCCCACGGCCCTCCGGGTGGGGCGCCGCACTCCCGGGCCCCGGGGGCGCAGGGCGGCAGAACCCTGGAGCGGTAGCGGGCGGCGGCCAGCACGGTGCCCCGGGCGAAGGGCCGGCCCGCCGGGGTGGTCAGCCAGTGGGCCCTGGAGCGGTACTCGGCGAGCGCCCACAGGCAGACGATCCAGGCCGAGGCCTCCCGGTAGACCTGCCCCAGGTCGCCGACCACGGTGATCTCCTGGAGCGTCGCCGCATGGTCCAACTCCGGGAACCGCCGCCAGGCCTCGGCCGATCCGGCCGGTACGAAGTCCAGCGGTACGAGCTGCCGCTGCCGCTGGAGCCAGTGCCGCAGGTGGACGCAGAGCGGGCACCGCGCGTCGTGGAGGACGGTGAGCCGGCGTACGGGGGCGGGCCCGGTCACCGGATTCACTGCCCGGGCGCGGGCGCTGCCCACTGGCCCTGGGGCCCCGGCGGCGTCCAGCCCTGCGGCGGTACGGGCGGGGTCTGTTCGCGCTCCAGGGCGCTGCGGCGGCGGATCCGGCTGAGCACCCACACGTTGCCCAGGTGCATGACGCCGAGCACCAGCAGGACCACGCCGACCTTCACCGAGAGGGCCTCGAACAGCTCGCGGGCGTCGGCCACCCCGTCGGCGTTCTTGAGGTAGAGCGTGACGAACCCGAGGTTGACCAGGTAGAAGCCCACCACCAGCAGGTGGTTGACGGCTTCGGCGAGCTTCTCGTTCCCGTGCAGCACATCGGCGAGGAAGATCCGCCCGTTGCGGCTGAGTGTGCGGGCGACCCAGACGGTGAGCGCCACGCTGATCAGCAGGTAGATGACGTACGCGACAACAGTGAGGTCCATGCCCCACCCTCCCTTGAACGCGTTCAAAAATGCTCGTGGGCATGACTGTAGACCCCTTCTTGAACATGTTCAAGAAGGGGTCTCGGTCTACAGAAGGATGATCAAAGAGCCTTGCGCTCGGCCGGTTCGGCCGACCCGGTCGGCTCGGGCCGTTCGGCCGGCTCCGTCAGCGCGTCGGCGATCTCCGTGCGCAACGCCTCGCCGTGCAGCGGTGTCAGCTCCGCGAGCGCCGTGTTCCACTCCTCGGCCGCACTCTCCACCGCCTCCCGGAAGCCCCGCGTCATCGGGCCCCGGGCGAAGAACAGCGCCACCGCGCCCACCGGCCGCAGCAGCCACCGCCCGCGCACGCCCAGCACCACGGAGACCCGCCAGGAACCGTCCTCGGTCCGGCGCGGGGTGACCGTCAGACGGGCCTTGCCCAGCCGGTGAACCGCCGTCCCGGCCACCGGGGGCCGGGCGGCCGGAGGTGCCGCGTGCGGCCGGTCCACCGCCGCCCACCAGGCGGCCAGATCGGCCTTGCCGCGCCCCGAGAAGCGGTACAGCGAACCGCCCTTCGGGTTGTGCCCGGACACGGAGAGCTCCAGGGCCCTCGGGGTCAGCGGATCGCGCAGCCGTATCTTCGCCCGGACGGAGAGCGACTCCTCCTCCATGAGGCTCTCCACCTCTATGGAGCGCAAGGGCCGCCACTCCCGCAGGACGGCCGCCTCCGACACCGGGGGAGCGTCCGAGGACGCGGGCGTCCGCTCCGTGCCGTCCGCCTCGCCCGGCTCCGGGACGCCCGCGTACCGGGCCCCCGGCTGCAGGTGACGTCCCTTCAGCAGCCGGACGCCGTCCACGGCCCGCCCGTCGGCCAGCAGGATCGCCCCGTCCTGCTCCCGGGAGGCGTCGAGGAGGCCCACCACGACGCCGGCGGCCTCCTCGAACCAGCCGCGGTCCAGGGCGGCGACGGAGACCGTGTGCTCGAAACGTGCCATGGGCGGGCTCCGTGACTCAGGCGCTCATGGAACGGGCCTGGTTGAGCTGGCCCATCACCGCGGGGAAGGTGTACGGACCCATGGCCGGGATCATCGTGGAGTGGTGCCGGCCGCCGCTGGTGACCGTGACCTGGATGAAGCCGGTGGTCCGCTTCTCCTTCATCAGCAGGAACAGCAGACCGATCAGGCAGAACAGCGCGAAGATGATCGCCAGCACGACCGCGTGCGCGGGGATCTTCTCCTCCGTGCGCGACATGTCCGTGGCCGTCCAGACCGCGCCCTTGAGCGGCATCGCCCCGGACGGGGTGACGATCGCGTCACTCATCACGGTGATGTCGCCGATCGACAGCACCGGGACGCCGCCGCCCTGGCCCGGCGCGCCCAGCGGCACCGGGAGGTACTGGCCGGGCATCGTCGGCTGCGCCGCGCCGGGGTACCCGTAACCGGGGCCGGGCTGAGCCGCGGACTCCGGCAGCGGCTGCGGATAGCCGTACGCCGGCGGGGCGCCCGGCGCCGGGTAGCCGTACCCCTGGCCGTCGGCCACGGTCGGCTGGTGGCCCGGCTGCTGGGGCGGGCCCCACTTGTACGCGTCGTCCGCGTACGGATTCGGCTCGCTCACGACGATCCCCGTTCTCTTTCGGTCTTCAGCTCCGCTGAACCGTACCGCCCGTGCGGCCCCGGCGCAGCAACAGGCCCCGCCCCCGGCAGCGATGAGGCTGAGGGGCGGGGCCTGTCGACGTAACAAGCGTTACGGAAGGGTCAGAAGCGACGCGTGATGAGCGCGCGCTTCACCTCCTGGATCGCCTTGGTGACCTCGATGCCACGCGGGCAGGCGTCCGTGCAGTTGAACGTGGTGCGGCAACGCCACACACCGTCACGGTCGTTGAGGATCTCCAGCCGCTGCTCGCCGGCCTCGTCGCGCGAGTCGAAGATGAAGCGGTGCGCGTTGACGATCGCCGCCGGGCCGAAGTACTGGCCGTCGTTCCAGAACACCGGGCACGAGGACGTGCACGCGGCGCACAGGATGCACTTGGTGGTGTCGTCGAACCGCTCGCGGTCCTCGGCGGACTGCAGGCGCTCGCGGGTCGGCTCGTTCCCCTTGGTGACGAGGAAGGGCATGACGTCGCGGTACGCCTGGAAGAACGGGTCCATGTCGACCACGAGGTCCTTGAGGACCGTGAGGCCCTTTATGGCCTCGACCGTGATCGGCTTGTCCGGGTTGATGTCCTTGATCAGCGTCTTGCAGGCGAGCCGGTTCTTGCCGTTGATCCGCATCGCGTCGGAACCGCAGATGCCGTGCGCGCAGGAACGGCGGAACGTGAGGGTCCCGTCGAGCTCCCACTTGATCTTGTGAAGGGCGTCGAGGACACGCTCCTTCGGGTCGATCTCGATCTGGAAGTCCTGCCACTGGACCTCGTCGGAGACCTCCGGGTTGAAGCGGCGGATCCGGAACGTGGCGGTGATGAACGGGGAGTCGGCGAAGCCGGCTTCGGGCTTCGCGGTCCCGTCGGTCTTGTCCAGGGTCGGGGTAGCCATCAGTACTTACGCTCCATCGGCTGGTAGCGGGTCGTCACGACCGGCTTGTAGTCGAGCCGGATCGACTCGGCGCCGTCGGCGGCCACCTCGCGGTACGCCATGGTGTGGCGCATGAAGTTGACGTCGTCGCGGTTCGGGTAGTCCTCGCGGTAGTGACCGCCGCGGGACTCCTTGCGGGCGAGCGCGGAGACCGCCATGACCTCGGCCAGGTCGAGCAGGTTGCCCAGCTCGATGGCCTCCAGCAGGTCGGTGTTGAACCGCTTGCCCTTGTCCTGGATGGACACGTCGAGGTACCGCTCGCGCAGCTCGGCGATCTTGTCGACCGCCGTCTTGATCGTCTGCTCGGTGCGGAACACCATCACGTTGGCGTCCATGCACTCCTGGAGCTCCAGGCGCAGGGTCGCGACGCGCTCGGTGCCGGTGGAGGTCCGCAGCCGCTCGACCTGGTCGGCGACCAGCTGGGCGGGGTTCTCCGGCAGCTCGACGAAGTCGGTCTTCGCCGCGTACTCGGCTGCGGCGATGCCCGAGCGCTTGCCGAAGACGTTGATGTCGAGCAGCGAGTTGGTGCCCAGGCGGTTGGCGCCGTGCACGGAGACGCAGGCGACCTCGCCGGCGGCGTACAGGCCCGGGACGACGGTGGTGTTGTCGGCCAGCACCTCGCCCTCGACGTTGGTCGGGATGCCGCCCATGGCGTAGTGCGCGGTCGGCTGGATCGGGATCGGGTCCGTGTAGGGCTCGATGCCGAGGTACGTCCGCGCGAACTCGGTGATGTCCGGGAGCTTCGCGTCCAGCTGCTCCGGCGGCAGGTGCGTCAGGTCCAGGTACACGTGGTCACCGGCGGGACCGCAGCCGCGGCCCTCCCGGATCTCCGTGTAGATGGACCGGGAGACGACGTCACGGGACGCGAGGTCCTTCATGACCGGCGCGTACTTCTCCATGAAGCGCTCGCCGTCCTTGTTGCGGAGGATGCCGCCCTCACCGCGGGCGCCCTCCGTCAGCAGGATGCCCATGCGCCAGATGCCCGTCGGGTGGAACTGGAAGAACTCCATGTCCTCCAGCGGCAGGCCGCGCCGGTAGCAGGCGGCCTGGCCGTCACCGGTCAGGGTGTGGGCGTTGGACGTCACCTTGAAGAACTTGCCGGTGCCGCCGGAGGCGTAGATGACCGACTTCGCCTGGAAGACGTGGATCTCGCCGGTCGCCAGCTCGTACGCGACGACGCCGGAGGACTTCTTGACCCCGTCGACCTCGGTGATCAGCTGGTCCAGGACGTAGAACTCGTTGAAGAACTCCACGCCCTCCTTCACGCAGTTCTGGTACAGCGTCTGGAGGATCATGTGACCCGTGCGGTCCGCGGCGTAGCAGGACCGGCGGACCGGGGCCTCACCGTGGCTGCGGGTGTGACCGCCGAAGCGGCGCTGGTCGATGCGGCCCTCGGGCGTCCGGTTGAACGGCAGGCCCATCTTCTCCAGGTCGAGGACGGCGTCGATGGCCTCCTTCGCCAGGATCTCGGCGGCGTCCTGGTCGACCAGGTAGTCGCCGCCCTTGACCGTGTCGAAGGTGTGCCACTCCCAGTTGTCCTCCTCCACGTTGGCGAGCGCGGCGGCCATGCCGCCCTGCGCCGCGCCCGTGTGGGAGCGGGTGGGGTAGAGCTTCGTCAGCACGGCGGTACGGCTGCGCTTGGTCGACTCGATGGCCGCGCGCATGCCGGCGCCGCCGGCGCCGACGATGACGGTGTCGTACTTGTGGATCTGCATGGTTTCCTCTGGTCCCTCTGTCCCGGCGCCTAGCGGATGTTCGGGTCGAAGGTGAAGATCACCAGCGTGCCCAGCAGGACGGTGAACACCGTGGCGGTGTACAGGAGCATCTTCAGCCAGAAGCGGGTGTTGTCCCGTTCGGCGTAGTCGTTGATGACCGTACGGAGGCCGTTGGCGCCGTGGAGCATGGCGAGCCACAGCATCGTCAGGTCCCAGACCTGCCAGAACGGCGAGGCCCAGCGGCCCGCCACGAAGGCGAAGCCGATCTTGGAGACACCGCCGTCGAGCACCAGCTGGATCAGCAGGTGGCCGATGACGAGGACGACCAGGACGATGCCCGACAGGCGCATGAAGAGCCAGGCGTACATCTCGAAGTTGGTGCGCGAGGCCTTGGGTGTCTTGCCCGTGCGCTTGCGCGGGGGCTCGATCACCGGGGCCGGGTGGTCGACGTCGTAGAGGCTCACGCCTTCGACGTCGCCGATCGCGGCTGCGGAAGAAGTCTCGCTGGACATGGGCCTCAGCTCCCGAATACGTCGCGTACGGCGTGACCGAGGACGGGGTACAGAGCCCCGACCATCAGCACGATCCAGATGCCCACCACGGTCCAGAGCATCTGCTTCTGGAGTCGCGGGCCCTTGGCCCAGAAGTCCACGGCGATGATCCGGAGACCGTTCAGCGCGTGGAAGAGAATCGCGGCCACGAGGCCGTATTCGAGGAGCGCGACGATCGGCGTCTTGTACGTGGCCACGACGTCGTCGTAGGCCTCGGGGGAGACGCGGACGAGAGCGGTGTCCAGGACATGTACGAACAGGAAGAAGAAAATGAGGACACCGGTGACTCGATGAGCCACCCAGGACCACATGCCTTCCCGGCCGCGGTACAGCGTTCCAGCCGGCACGGAAGAACCCTCCGGGAGCGGGGATTGGGGTCGGCCGGCTTGACTGTCGGTCTGACCCGGCCGGGTACGGTCCACCGGCCCCGGCCATCGTAGCGACGCATTGTCGGTTCGTTCGCGCCGGGGCCTCTGGTGTGATCAAAGTGGCAATCAAACAGGCACGTACGGGCTAGAGCGACCCTGCCGCGCCTGGCCCGCGGGCCCCTGCCGCCCGGGGCCCGCGGGCCACTACCGCGGCGGGTCCGCGGTGACCAGCTCGACGATCCGGCTCCGGGCGAGTCGGCGCAGCTCCTCGGCGGTGACCGCCCGCTCCTCGTCCGGGTCGTGCGCCAGCCGGCCCCGGATCCCGGCCAGCACCTGGTCCACGTGCTGGGAGGGTTGACAGGCGTCCAGACAGATCACGAACGCGTGGCCGAACCTGCTCTCGTACGCCGCGTGCGCGGCCCGCAGTGCCAGATGGGCGGCCCGGGGGGCGTCGTGGTGCAGGCAGGGGGCCGGCTCCGAGGCCAGGGCCTCCGCGATGTCCTGGGGCGCGAGGTCGTAGCCCGCCTCGTTGGAGGCGGCCAGTAGGGAGCCGAGATCCGGGTAGGGGCGGTGGGCGGCCATCCGGTGCGCCCAGCGGAGACTGCCGCAGCACTCCAGGAAGGCCGCCTCGGCGGCGGCGAAGGGAAGACTGTTGAAATGAGCCAGGCCGACGGCATGATCGACCGGCGGCCCGCCGCCGGGCGGCGCTCCCGGGCCGCCGGCCGGAACCGGGTGGCGCGGCTGCACGGGCACGGCCGACGGGCCGGCCGGGGGCGCGGATCGCTTCGGCAGGCCGGCGGGGGACTCGCTGGACCTGGACAGCGTGGACTCCTCGTATCAACGACATCTATGAGGTCGACGGCAGCTATGGAGGTCAAGGACGGCTATGGCGTCAGCGACACCCGTGACGTCAGCGACACCCGTGACGTCAGCGACACCCGTGACGTCAGCGACACCCGTGACGTCAGCGACACCTGTGACCCTGTGGCCCCGAAAAAGAGGCTTCTGTCCCTGAAAGACAGGCCTGAGTGCAAAGAGGTTCCGTGCTGTGGGGGTGAAGCGAGAGACGAATGTGCGGCAACGCCAGCGAGATCGGCCGGCGGCTGCCCGGCGGGCCGACGAAGAATCACCCGAACGGGAGAGTTTCGGAACGCGTGATGGACGTCTGACCTGCACCGGCGGGGGCTCAGTTCGATCCCCCGAAGCTCCCGATGGGCGAGGCCACGGCAAAAATGCCAACCTTGCACCCTATTCACTCGCTTCACCCGCTCTTCACCCTTACCTGCCCCTTCAATGGAGGAATCTGCCCGATGTCGCCCACGCGTGGTGCCCTTGTCACCGGCGCGGCTGTCACGGCCGCAGCCGCCGTCGCCCTCACCGTCGTCGTCTGGCCGGAGGGATCCGGCAGCGGACCGTCCGGCGACACGGCGTCGCCCTCCGGCACCTCCGCCGAGGCCGCCGCCCCGTCGCCCTCCCGCAGCTACCCGATGTCCAGCACGCCGAGTGTGATCCCGGCGGTCCGCGAGCACACGGCGGCGCGCGGGCCGGGCTGGCAGCCGGGCAAGGACAGTACGGTCGTCATCGCCCAGGGCAGCCAGGTGCTCGCCGACGAGGCGGAGCTGCTCGCCAAGGAGCTGAAGATCCGCTACCGGGGCGCCCGGCCGGCGCGGACCGGAGACGTCGAGCTGGCGCTCGGCGCCAAGGACGCGGGCCCCACCGAGTCGTACACACTCACCGTGCGCGACGCGAAGGTGAAGATCACCGCACCCGACGAATCAGGCGTCTTCTACGGCACCCGCACACTCAAGCAGTCGCTCAAGGCGGACCGGACGGTGCCCGAGGGCGTCGTCAACGACCGGCCGGACAGGCCGCAGCGCGGGCTCAACCTCGACATCGCGCGCAAGCACTACAGCGCGGAGTGGATAGAGGACCGCATACGCGAGATGGGCGACCTCAAGCTCAACCAGCTCGGCCTGCACTTCTCCGACGACCAGGCCTTCCGGATCGAGTCGAAGTCCCACCCCGAAGTGGTCTCCGACGAGGCCCTCACCCAGGACGAGGTCCGCCGCATCGTCAGCCTCGCCAACAGCCGGCACATCGAGGTCGTCCCCGAGATCGACTCGCCCGGACACCTCGGCGCGGTGCTGGCCGCCCACCCCGACCTCCAGCTGCGCAACACCGCGGGCGTCGAGTCGAAGGGGTCCATCGACATCTCCAAGCCGGGCGCGGCCAAGCTCATCGACGAGCTCCTCGACGAGTACACCGAGCTGTTCCCGGGGAGGTTCTGGCACCTCGGCGCGGACGAGTACCAGGCGCTGACGGTCCGGAACCCGGCCGCCTCCTACCCCCAGCTCCAGCGGGCCGCGGAGGAGAAGCACGGCTCCGGCGCCACGGTCGAGGACCTGGCGACCGGCTGGCTGAACGACCGCGCGGCCGTCGTCGTCCCGAAGGGCCGGACCGCCAAGGCCTGGAACGACGGGCTGTTCCGGGGCACGAAGGTCAAGGCCGACGAGAACATCGAGATCGAGTACTGGACCGGCAAGGAGATCGGCGCCCGCCCGCCGCAGGAGTACCTCGCCGCGGGCTACGAGATGCTGAACCTCAACGACGAGTTCCTCTACTACGTGCTCGGCGAGCCCAACGAGTTCGTCTACCCGACCGGCGAGCGGATCTACGAGCAGTGGACCCCGCTGGTCCTGCGCGGCACCGAGCCCGTGGCCGAGCGGTACTCGCCGCAGATCCTCGGCGGCCGGTTCGCCGTCTGGGGCGACCTGCCGAACGCGCAGACCACCCAGCAGGTGGCGAACGGCATCAGGATGCCGTTGGTGGCGACCTCGCAGAAGCTGTGGGATCCGCGCAAGCCCGCGCTGAGCTGGGCACAGTTCCAGGAACTGGCGAAGCGGACCGGCAGCGCCGGGTGATCGGGAGGACGTTCCCCGGCGGCTCGTAAGCCCGTGGACAGCACACCTGTCCACGGGCTACGGTCCGCCGACCGCGCGCTCCTGGGGAGGGACGTGGGGTCACCCACCGATTTCACGTCTGTCCCACGTCTCGTCTCGCGCCCTGGGGGGACCTCTCCATGCTCTGCACCCGTTGCCGTATCAGAACGGCCGTGACCGACGACGGCCTGTGCACCTTCTGTTCGTAAACCCGGCCCCCGCTGCCCGACGGCTCCCCGGTCTCCGGACCCGGTGGCTGGGGCGTCGGCACCTGGCCGCGCTCGCCCGTCGGCCTGTCCCGGGCGGTGACGGCGCTGCTCGGCGTGGTCATCGCCACCGACCTGTTCGCCATCGGCACCGGACTGCGCCTGCGCCTCTTCTGGCACCGGCTGGCGACGGAAGGCGCACCGGACGTCCATCGCGGTGACGGCCGCCTCGCCGAGCGGCTGTACGGCATCGCGGGCCTCGCCCAGGGCGCGGCGCTGGTGGCCACCGCCGTCGTCTTCATCGTCTGGTTCCACCGGACCCGCCGGAACGCCGAGGTCTTCGACGCGGGCGTGCAGCGGATGGGCCCCGGCTGGGCGGTGGGCGGCTGGTTCGTCCCGGTCGCCAACTTCTGGTTCCCCTACCGCGTCGCGAGCGGCGTCTGGGAGGCCAGCGCGCAGACCCGGTCGGACGGCGGCTGGCGCACGGTCCCCCGGACCCCGCTCAACCTCTGGTGGAGCGCCTGGGTCGCGGCCCTCCTCTCCTCCCGCGTCACCGGGCGCCTGTGGGAGCGGGCCGAGGAGCCGGAGGAGATCGCACGGGCCGCGGGCCTGGTGGCGGCCTCCGACACGCTGGACATCGTCGCCGCGGTGCTCGCGATCCTCTTCGTCCGCGCCGTGACCCGGATGCAGGTCGAGCGGGCCGCGCACGCCGTGGCTCCCGCCACGGCGGTCCCGGGCGTTCACCCGTAACGGCGGCACCGAAGCTCCGAAGTGACGACCGCTCCGAAGCGACAGTCGGTCCGAAGTGACGATTTTCAGCCATTCGGCGCAGTATCCGGTAGACCGAGGGAGACGTCGATGAGTCTGCTGGAACTGATCGAGCGAGCCGACGAGCGCACGCTCGCAGCCAGTGCCGTGGCCTGTCTGGACCGCTGCCTGCCGCTGCTGTCCGGGCCGGCGGGGGCGGAGCCGCTGCGCCCGCTCTGGGCGAGCTGCGAGGAGGGGCGAGAATGGGCCATGCGCCTCGCGGCCGTCCGTACGGCGATGGACCACGAGTCCGTGGCCGACGGGCAGGCCGCACGCGTGCGGGCCATGCTCGGCGCCGCCCCCTCCGACTTCGCCCCCGTGCCGCTGCGTGAGTGGGCCGACGCCTGCTCACTGGTCGCGCTGAGGCTCCACGGCCGGTTCGACGCCCCGGACGGGGACGCCTCACCGGACGAGGAACACCTGCTCGAAGCGGCCCGCAGCGGTGAACCGGCCGCCGTGGGGCCACTGGTCGCGGGCGAGCTGGAACGGCAGGTCCGCATCCTGGAGATCCTCGCCGAGACCACCGGCACGGCGGGCAGCGGCGCCGGCCTCCGCAAGGCGCTGGACCTGTCCACTGAGGGCCGCCGGGTCCTGCGCGCGGTGATGTCACGCCGGGCCCGCGGGCGCGGCTGACGGCAACGGCGGAAACGGGTCGGGGGTGGAGCGCGAGAAGGTACGCCCCTGCCGCCGGGCACCGGACGACGTCGTACGTGGAACGGGGTGGCCCTGGTCGCCGGCGCTGCTCGCGTGCCCGTTCGCCTGTCAAGAATCTGACCTGCGGCCAAGGCGGGGCCGTCATCCCTCGTACGCCCGAGGAGGCCGCCGTTATCCGCCGACTCCGCGCGCTGGGCGTCACGCAGAGCGAGCGCGCTGAGATCACCAGCTACCAGGTGGAAGGCTTCGGCTTGCGGTATCAGCTCTCGTCCATCAACGCCGCCATCGGGCTGGCGCAGCTCGACCATTTCGACACCACCGTGCGCGCCCGGCGTCGCCTATGGCGCACCTACAGCGATGCCCTGCACGCACTGGAGGGGGTGACGCTCGTCGACGTCGACCTCGACCACACGGCGCCGCACCTGTGTCAGGTCCGCGTACCGCACCGGGACAACGTATTCGCCCACCTACGGGCCAGGAACATCGGCGTCGGCGTTCATTACCCGCCCAACCACCTTCAGCCCGCCTTCGCACGCTGGAGGCGCGACTTGCCCGCTACCGAGCGGGTCAGCCGGGAAATCCTGAGCCTGCCCTTCCACCAGCACCTCACCGAGGCAGACGTCCACCGAGTGGTGGCCGCCCTCGGACACGCGCTCAAGGCCACGGGCGGCGCATGATGTCGAATCTGCTCACCGTGTGTCTGGGGAACTACTGTCGCAGCCCGTTCGCCCAGCTTGCTCTCGCCCGGCGGGGCGGACCACGTATGTCCGTCCGCTCGACCGGGCTGATCAGCAAGTGGCAGGACCAGCCCGCCCATTCCGCCATGATCAACGCCGCCCGGCGGCTGGGCTACGACCTCACCGCCCATCGCGCCCAGCAGATCACCGTGGACATGCTGGACTGGGCGGACTCCGTCCTTGCCATGGACGCCTCCGTGCTCACCACCCTCCGGGCAGTCGGCGGTCCGGAGAACGAGAACAAACTGCGCCTCTACCTCGGCGACCGGGACGTACCCGACCCGATGGGCCAGGACGATGCCGCGTTCAACGAGTGCGCTGTGCTCATCGAAGCCGGCACCGCCCTCCATATCGGCGGACGATTCACGTAGCCCACTCCGGGCTGCGCTGTTACTGGGACGCTGCGGACAGGATCACGTCCACGAGCCTTTCCGCAGCATCCGGGCGGCCGTGCGCCCTGGCCGCCGCGGCCATCGCGTCCCGGCGCTCCGGATCGTCGAGGAGCGGGCCGACCGCCTTGCGAAGGTGCCCGCCGGTGACGTCGCCGAGGAGTGCGATCGCCGCCCCGGACTCCTCCAGGTGACGGGCGTTGTGGGCCTGTTCGTTCCCGGCCGCCGAGGCGAGCGGGATGAACACGGCCGGCTTGCCCAGGGCGGTCAGCTCGGCCAGGGTGCCCGCGCCGCTGCGGGAGATCACCAGCTCGGCCAGGGCCAGGACGTCCGGCAGCTCCGGTCCGACGAACGGGGTGAGGTGGTACCGGGCGGCGAGTGCGGCAGGCAGCCCTGCGGCGCGCGCGGACAGCGCCTCTTGGTGGGCAGGGCCGCACTGGTGCACCATGTTGGCACGTTCCAGCAGCCACGGCAGCTCGCCGCCGACGACGTCGTTGATCTGCTGCGAGCCCTGTGCCCCTCCGGTGACGTACACCGTCGGAAGGCGCCGGTCGAAGGTGTGGAGGCCGAGCGCGGTCACGGCCTTGTCCGGGCGGCCGGTCAGGACCTCCGGTCGTACGGGGTTACCGGTGACCGCCGCCGCCGACCGCACGCTCTCCGGCAGGAGCGGCAGGGTCGACTCCGACGACACCGCGATCCGCGCGGCGGAACCGGCCAGCTTCCGGTTGGCGAGGCCGAGGCGGACGGTCTGCTCGTGCAGGACCAGCGGGACTCGGCACATCCTGGCGGCGAGCCCGGTCGGCACCGCGACGTAACCTCCCGTTGCCAGCACGACGTCCGGCCGGAAGGCGGAGACCGCGCTGCGCGCCTGAGCGACCCCGATCGGCACGCGCGCCATGTCCCGGACGTTGGCCGGCGACACCATCTTCAGCGGGTTCGCGTGACGCCGGATCTTGCCCGTGGCGACCGTGGTGAACGGGATGCCCTCCGCGCTGGCGACCCGGGCTTCCAGGCCCTCTGCCGTGCCGATCCACAGGACGTCGAGGGTGCGGCCGGAAGCGGCCAGGCGTGCCTGCAAGGTGCGGATCGCGGTGAGGGCGGGGTAGGTGTGACCGCCGGTGCCGCCTCCCGTCACGATCAGGCGGAAGACAGTCGTCTGTTGAGGCGCGGTGTTCACGCTGGGCACTCTAGTGGTTGCTGTCCGGTGACCGCTCGCGATGATCCCGGCGACGGAGGCGGCTGGGCCGAGCCTCCGGACGTGCTCTTCGCGTCGGTGGCCTCGGAGCGCCGAGTGGAAGGTGCCGGGAGCTTGTCCCGGGCTCGCGCAGCGTGTGAGCCCGGCAGGTCGGGTGAGCACGAGGAGGTCTTGGCCACGGGGGTATCCAGCGCCCAAGAAACGCGCCCACCCACACGAACTCGCCGGCGCGCTGGTCACGCTTTGGTCACGTAGGGGGCGGTAGGCGGCCCTGCGAAGCGCCTGGTCACGGGGTCACGTGCTGGAGCGACGACCGGGGCCGCCACCCCCCACAGGAGAGGCCCCGGCCGTCTTCCACGGGGTCGCAGCACGACCCCGTACTCATCTCAGCGCCATGACTGCGTTTTCTGTCACACCGGAGGACCGCCGACGAATTGTTGCGGGTTGTACAAGTCATGGACGCGGCCCCCGCCGAGCACGTAGCGTGCTGGTTCGCGCAGGGTTGCGCAGCAGTTGACCAGCTGCGATCGAGGACGGCAGAGCGGGTTGAGGGAGTGCTGGGGGACGACGCGGAGCTGACCGCCGCGGTGCTCGCGGCACAGGACGGGGACGAGGACGCCTTCCGTGCTGTGTACCGCGCGGTGCAGCCACGGTTGCTGGGCTACATACGGACGCTGGTCGGGGAGCCGGACGCCGAGGACGTGGCGTCCGAGGCGTGGCTGCAGATAGCGCGCGACCTCGACCGCTTCAGCGGGGACGCCGACCGGTTCCGGGGGTGGGCCGCGCGGATCGCGCGCAACCGTTCGCTGGACCACCTGCGGATGCGCAGCCGCCGCCCGGCGATCGGCGGCGACGAGACCGAGCTGACCGCGCGCGCCGCCGAGTCCGACACCGCCGGTGACGCCATCGAGGCGCTCGACACCGACCGCACCATGTCGCTCATCGCCCAGCTGCCGCAGGACCAGGCCGAGGCCGTGGTGCTCCGGGTGGTCGTCGGGCTCGACGCGAAGAGCGCGGCGCAGACCCTGGGCAAGCGGCCCGGCGCCGTACGCACCGCCGCCCACCGCGGTCTCAAGCGACTGGCCGAACTCCTCGGTGCCGACGGGCAGCTTCCGGCGCCCCGGGGCGATGGCGCCGCCCCGGACGGAACTCCGGCGGCCGACGACGGCGCGGGTCCGGACGCGGATGGTGGCACCGGGCTCGGCGCCGTGCCGTCCCAGCGGCCCGGCCGTGGCGGTCCGGCCGGGCCCGCCGTGGTCACTCCCGGTGTGACGCATTCGCGACCGTGGACGCAGAAGGACATGTGATGGCCGACGAGCACTACGAGTGGCTTGACAAGGACGCGGCGGAGAGGTTGCTCCGCGGCGAACGGGTCGTCCCCGTCGGCGACCAGGCCCGCACCGACGCCTTCCGGCTCGCCGAAGCGCTGGGCACGGCCCGCGGGGGTCTGGGCCCCTCGGCGGGTGAGCTCCCCGGCGAGGACGCGGTCCTCGCCGCGTTCCGGCAGGCCGGCCACGGCAACGGCGTGGACCGGCTCACCGGCCGGGACGCCGGCGCCGCCGTCCCCGGCCGGCCGGGCATGCTGCACGCCGTGCACATCGGCTCCGCCTCCGGCACCCCGGCCCGCCGCCCGCGCTGGAGCAGGCCGGTCCGCTTCGGTCTGGCCGCCTCGCTCGCGGGCTGTGCGCTCGGCGGGGTGGCGGTCGCCGCCGGTACGGGTGTGTTCACCGGAACCTTCGGCGGACAGGGCTCGCCCGCGCCCGCCGCCTCCGTATCGGCTGCCGTGACCCCGGGGCCGCTGAGGTCCGGGGGGCCCGCGGACGACCCGTCGGCCCCGGCTGACCCGGCGTCCCCGCCCGACGCACCTGAGGCGTCCTCCTCGCCCGCGACCCGGGAGTCCGGCGGCCCCGACGAGCCCGACGCGGCGCGAACCGGCGACACCGGCCGGGAGCCCGGCGAGGACCGTCCGGGCACCCCGGACCGGCTCGGCGACGGCCGGGAGGAGACGGCCGGGGGCGGCGACGGCCGGGACGACCGGCCCGGCGGCTCCGGCGACGACACGGACACCGGGAACTGGCACGAGAAGTCCGTCAAGGCCTGCAAGGCCTTCCGCGGCGGCACCCTGGACGACCGGAGCCGGCGCCATCTGATCCAGCTCGCGAAGGGCGAGAAGAACCTGGAGCGCTTCTGCGACCGCCTCCTCGACGGGAACGGCGAAAGTGGTGGAAGCGGCGGTTCCGGTGGTTCCGGCGGCGGGGACGACGATGGCGACGACAGCGGCCAGAACGGGCCGGGTGACGGCGGCTCGCTGCCGCCCGTCTCCTTCCACCCCGTACCGCGCTCCGGCGTGGCCCCGGAGACCCGGGCGGACGTCGACGGGACGGACTCCGAGGTTCCACCGCTTCCGAAGAGCACCGGAGCTGCCTCCGTACTCACGCGCTGACCTGCGGTTTCCGGGTCCGGGACGCGGCCCGTACGGCCAGGTGTGACGTTTTCCGGAAGCCGGGCGCAGTACAGAGTGAGCCGACTGGTCATCGGCCGCGCGACGAGCCGGGGTTCCCCCCGTACCTTCGGCTCAGCGCATCGGCGCGGGCGGGACACGTTCCCCCGGTCCCGCCCGCGCCCTCTCCTCTCACCGACGGACGACGACTCTCACCAGTAGACGACGACCTTGTCGCCGTTCTTCACCTGGTCGAACAGGGCCGCGACCTTCTTCTTGTCCCGCACGTTGACGCAGCCGTGCGAGGCGCCCCCGTATCCGTTGGCCGCGAAGTCGGCGGAGTAGTGCACCGCCTGGCCGCCGCTGAAGAACAGGGCGTACGGCATCGGGGTGTCGTAGAGCGTCGACACGTGGTCCCGGGACTTCCAGAACACCGGGAACACACCCTCGCGGGTCGGCGTGTACTCCGAGCCGAAGCGCACGTCCATCGCGGAGACGACCCGGCCGTCGATCATCCAGGCCAGGGTCCGGCTCTTCTTGCTGATGCACAGGACCCGGCCCTTCAGGCACCGTTCGTCCGGCGCGGCCACCGGCCGCTCGGTCGGCGGGTCCAGCTCGGCGGCCGTCGGCACCCGGGTCATGGCCAGCAGTCGCCGCCAGGTGACCGCGTCGGCGCTTCCGGTGACCGGCAGCCGCCGCTTGGCCTGGAAGGACCGTACGGCGTCGGCGGTGACGGAGCCGTAGTAGCCGGTGGGGTTGCGCCCGAAGTGGCCGATCTGACGGAGCCGGGCCTGCAGTTCCCGTACCTGGCCGCCCTCGGACCCGGTCCGCATCAGGACGCGCGGCGGCGGTGCGGTGCTCGGCTCGGGGGCCGGCCGGGCGGTCGTCCGGGCCGGGGCCGGGGCGGCGGTGGACGCCGACGGGCTCGGGGGCGGTGCGGTGCGCGGCTTCGCGTCCTCGGTCGCGGGCGCGGTGGGGGAGGGGTTCGCGGTCGGCGTGGCGGCCCGTGTGGCCGGCACCGGCGGCGGAACGTCCTGCGCCCCCTGGGCGGCCCCGGGCTCGCAGCCCGTCGAGAGAGCGGCCAGCGCGACGAGGGAGACGGCGGCGGCGCGACGCCCCTGGGGCCTTCCGCCCGCACGCCGCCCGGCGGTCACGTCCCTGCCCGGTACCGCTTCCGCCGCCCGCGCCCCACCGGTGTCCCCCGCTCCCGGTCCGCCCCACCCGCTGTACCCGTCCGCCATGCTCGGTCCCCCCTGGCTCACCCGCCGACCCGGTGCCTCCTGTACGGATTCCCGTCCGGCCCGGTCCCCGAATCCTCCGTCGGACGCAAGCCGCGCGTCCAGTCCCCCGAGGGGGCGCCCGGTGGATCATGGCCGGGTCCTGCCCGCCGGACCCGCCCCCCTCCCGCACCATGCCGGACAGCCGGTATCGCCTGCTGAAACCCTCTGGACGGCGACCCGTACGGGCGTGCGAGACTCCGTCCATGCTGGGTGTCACCGACCTTCCGACCTATCTCGCCGGTCTCGCGCTGATCGTTCTCCTGCCGGGGCCGAACTCGCTGTACGTGCTCTCCGTCGCCGCCCGGCGCGGCGTTCGAACCGGCTATACGGCCGCCGCGGGCGTCTGGACCGGGGACGCCGTCCTGATGACGCTCTCCGCACTCGGCGCCGCGTCCCTGCTCCAGACCACGCCCCTGCTCTTCGCGATCGTCAAGTACGCGGGCGCGGCCTATCTGACCTGGATGGCCATCGGGATGCTGCGGGCGGCCGTGTCCCTGTGGCGCGAGCGGCACCGGCGTACCGCCGAGCTGGTGGAGACGGTCGACACGGCTGAGACGGCCGGGACTCCCGGGGCGACGGCCTCCGCGGAGAGGCCCTACCGCCGGGCGCTGGTGGTCAGCCTGATCAACCCGAAGGCGATCCTGTTCCTGATCTCCTTCTTCGTCCAGTTCGTCGACCCGGGCTACGCCTACCCGGCGCTGTCGTTCCTGTTGCTGGGCACGCTGCTCCAGCTCGCCAGCTTCGCGTACCTCTCGGTGCTGATCTTCGGCGGCACCCGGCTGGCCGCCGCTTTCCGCCGCCGCAAGCGGCTGTCGGCGGGGGCCACTTCGGCGGCCGGTGTCCTGTTCCTCGGGTTCGCGGCCAAGCTCTCGCTCAGCAGCGTGTAGCCCACCTCTCGCTCAGCAGCAGCCGAGCCCTCGCTCAGCGGCGGGTACCCGATTCCGATCGTCGGCGGGCGAGTCCTGCGTCGGCGTGTGAGTGGTCCACGCCTCGGAAGGCAGGACCGCGAGCGAAGTCGAGGTCAAGCCCCGCAGGACGGTCTCCGCCGCGCGTGCCCGGTCATCCGGCGGACGCACAGAGTTCACCCGCCGTCGTGGCGGACGTCATCCGATCCTTCCGGTGTCTCACTACGTTGTCGGGACCATGATCGAAGGCGAGGGCGCGCGTGCCGAAACTGTCCGTTGTCGTACCGTTCCACAATGTCGCGGCCTACGCCCCGACCACGCTGGGCAGTCTGGCCCGCAACGCGGACCCGGACATCGAGTTCCTGCTGGTCGATGACGCGTCCAGCGACGGCACGCAGGACATCGTCGACCACTGGGCCGAGCGGCTGCCGCACGCCCGCGTGATCAGACACGGTACGAACACCGGCATCGCGGCCGCCCGCAACAGCGGCATCGACGCCGCCGAAGGTGACTACCTCACCTTCCTCGACGGCGACGACTGGTACGCCCCCGGCCATCTGGACCGGCTGGTGCGCGCCGCCCAGGACCTCGACTGCGACTTCGCCCGCACCGACCACGTCCAGTCCACCGGCACCAACCGCGTCGTGCGGCGCGCCCCCGCACCGCTCCGCGACACCGTGCTCGACCCCCGCGAGGGGATCGGGGCGCCCGAGCGGGAGACCATGGTCGACTACCCGTTCGTCTGGGCCGGGGTCTACCACCGGCGGCTCTTCGCGGACGGCGCCCAGCGCTTCGCCACCGAACTGCGCACCGCCGAGGACCGGCTGTGGATCTGGCAGCTCCATCTGCGCGCCCGCACCTACGCGGCGCTCGGGCTGTACGGCATCTTCTACCGGCGCGGGGTCACCACCTCCCTGACCCAGATCAAGGACGCCCGCCAGCTCGACTTCTTCCCCGCCTACGACACGCTGCTCGACCAGCTGCGCGCGGACCGGGACGCGAAGACCCTGCTGCCCAAGGCCGTCCGCACCTACTGCGCGATGATCGCCTTCCACAACGAGAAGGCCGACGACTACGAGCCCGCCACCGCCCGGCGGCTGCGCGCCGAGTCCACCGCCGCGCTGGGCCGGATGCCGCAGGACGTGCTCGACCGCACCCTGACGATGATCGACGACAAGCGCGGCACGCTGCTCAGCCGTCTGCGCACCAAGCAGACCAAGCAGAAGGCCGCCTGACCGATGCCCGTACCCACGCCCGCGCCCGTACGCACGTCCGTTTCCATGCCCGCGCGCACCCAGATCTTCCAGGTCTCCACCCTGTACGGGGCCGCTACCCTCGCCGCCGCGCTCGACGCCGGACAGTTCGGCCGGGCCCTCGACAGCCACCGCATCCTGCTGGTCTCCAACAACGCGGCCGTCCCCGAGACGGCCCTGCGCCTGGAGGAGATGCGCGGTTACGGATCCCTCGCCGCCCGCTTCGACGCCGTGGTCGACTGGAACGAGGCGATCAGCCCGCACCACCCCAGCGGCTGGGGGCCCCGTTCCGAGGAGACCGTCCTGTGGCAGCGGGCCTTCCGCCTCGCCTGGGACATCGCCCCCGACGCCCCCGTCGACCTGGCCGTGGAGTCCATCCAGGTCAACCCGGCCCGCGCGCTCGCCGCGATCTTCTCCGAGAGCGCCGTGCACGTCTACGCCGACGGGCTGATGAGCTACGGCCCCACCCGCAACCGGCTGCCCCAGTCCATCGCCTGCCGCATCCGGCGCGTCCTCCACCTCGACCTGGTCACCGGACTGCGGCCGCTCCTCCTCGCCGAGGCGGGCGTCGAACCCGAACTCGTCCCGGACGACGCCTTCCGCGCCGTCCTCTCGGAGATCGCCGCCGCGGCCGAGGGCGACCGGGGCCTCGCCGCCGCCGAAGCGGCCGCCCCCACCGCGATGCTGCTCGGCCAGTACCTCGCCGCCCTCGGCATCCTCACCCCCGAGGAGGAAGAGGACCTGCACATCCGGATGCTGCGCGGAGCCGCCCGCGCCGGGCACACCTCCATCCTCTTCAAGCCCCACCCCACCGCCCCGGCCCGCTACTCCCGCGTCCTGGACGAGGCGGCCGCCGAGGCCGGCGTACGGCTCACCACCCTGGACGGCCCACTGCTCGCCGAGACGCTGTACGAGCGCTGCGCGCCCACCCTGGTGGTCGGCTGCTTCTCCACCGCGATGTTCACCGCCGCCGCCTACTACGGCATCCCCGTCGCCCGCGTCGGCACCCGCCTGGTCCTCGACCGCATCACCCCGTACGAGAACAGCAACCGCATCCCGCTGACGATCACCGACCACCTCGTGCCCGACCTGGACGCGCGGGACGCCGAGGGCGCTCCCGGCCCGGACGCGCAAGGTCCCGGAGCCGTCCCCCGCCTGCCGCGCACCGCGCCGGACACCCTCGCCCCGCTGGTGAGGGCCGTCGGCTACTGCATGCAGGCCAAGCTCCACCCCGGGCTGCGCCCCGACGCCGAGGAATGGCTGCGGGAGCACCTCGACCCCACCACCCAGCACTACTTCAAACGCCGCCGCCTGCAGAGCCTCACCCTGCCAGGCGGCGGCCCCCGGGGAGCTGCGGTCCGGCTGCGCCGCACCGTACGGCGCACCCGCAGCACCCTGGGCCTCTGACCCGGGGCCGGGGCATGAACCCCGGTCGGCGTCCGACTCACAGAACGGCGGAACGAGCATGGGCCAGACCCTCACCGGGCTGCTCACGTCAGTACGTGCGATGGCGGGACGGCCGGGGACGCCTGCTCCGGGGCGTTCCCGCGGCGGCCCGGACCCGGCGCTCCTGACCGCCCTGCGGCTCTGCGGCGACCACCTCGCCGCCCTCGCCGCCTCCGGCCCCCTCACCGACGCCCGCCGCACCCGGCTCATCGCGTCGATCGGCGCCCTGACCACCGCGTGCTCCACCCCGGGCGCCGACGCGTTCGACGCGCTGCTGCGGACCGGACAGCAGGCCCTGGACAGCGGGGGCGAAGCCGAGGCCCGCCTCGCCCTGGCCCTCGCAGACGAGGCGAGGGCCCTGCGCACCCGTTCCAAGGGCGCCTGGCGGCTGCGCGGCAACGCCCTGGACGCGCTCGGCCGGGGCGAGGAGGCGATCACGGCGTACGAACACCACCTCGCGCTCCAGCAGAACGCCGCCGCCTCCCGCGACGTCGAACGCCGGATCGCCACCCTCCGCGCCGCGGGGGACCGCATCGACGAGGCGCTGGCGCTGTTCGGGGAGGACCGGAGCGAGGAGGACGGCACCGGGGCGCGGGCTTCCGGCCCACGCACCGCCCTCCGCCTGTCGCGCCACCTGCCCGCCGCCGAGGCCCGCGCCGCCTTCACCGACCTCGTCCGCCGCCGCACCGCCGAACTCGGGGCCGCCGACCCGGCCGTGCGCCGGCTCGCCGCGCTCTACACCGAGCACCGCCGGCTCTCGGAGAGCGACCCGATGGCCGACCCGCTCCTCGGCGGGGCCGAGCCCATCGGCGTGCCCGGTCTGCGCCGGCTCGTCGCGGGCCGGACCGTGTGCCTGGTCGCCGACACGCCGCGCACCGCCGAGCAGGAACAGCTGCCCGGCAGTGCGCTGGCCGCCCTGATCGAGGGGTACGACCTGGTCGTGCGCTGCGACGCCGTACGCCACGCCGCACCGACCGCCCGCACCGATCTGCACGCCTGCACCCTGCGCGGCGACACCCCGTGGAAGGGCCCCCGGTGGGACCGGCGGGCGGGCGCCCGGCTGGTCTTCGGCGACCCGCTCCCGCACTGGCGGCTCGCCCTGCGCAGCCGGCTCGTCCCGGGCGCGCAGGACCGCATCGGCGACGCGTCGCTGCGCCGCCCGCTGCACGATCCGGCGCTGCTCGGCGAGGCGGCCGGCAGCGAAGGACCCGCCGGCACCGTGTACACCGTGCTGCGGCTGCTCGACTTCCTGGGCACCCCCGCCCGGGTGGACCTCATCGGGTTCGAAGGACCGGCGGCCCTGTCACCGCGCGAGCGGGAGTGGATCGGGGCGCGGACCGGGAACACGGACGACGCCGCAGTGAGGATCACGCTGAGATGACGACCCCCGAGCCCTCGACGACTCCCGAGCCCTCGACGACTCCCGAGGCGACGACCTCTGAGCCCCCGGACACGCCCGGCTCCGCCCCCGCGCCCGGCTCCGTCACTCGCACCGACTCCGCCGACGACCGCCGTGCCGTCACCGGGAAGCGCCGGATCGCCTTCGCCGTGTACGTCGCCGGCGTCGACGAACTCCCCGGACTCCAGGCTCTCCTGCGCAGCCTCGCGCTGAGCAACCCGGCCCTCTGCGAGGACGTCGTCGTCCTGCACCCCGGCCTGCCGGACGACGCCTTCGACGCCGCCCGCCGGCTGCACCCCCGCCTGATCCCGCGCGTGGCGGCCGGACGCCACGACGTGTTCCGCCTCGACGGGTACGACACCGTGCTCGCCCTCACCCCCGCCATCGTCGTCCTCGGCCGGCTCGACGCCCTGCTGAAGCTCCGTACGGGCGTGGCCGCCGTGCCGCGCCCCGGCCCCGACGGCGTCCCGGACCCGCGCGGCGGCGTCCCCGACGACGGGCTGCTGGTGATCCAGCGCCAGGACCTCGGTCCGGTGGACCAGCGCCAGGACCTCGCGCCGGAGGACCGGCCTCAGAGCTCCGGCCCGGTGCCGCCCGCCGCGAAGGACATCCCGGAAAGCCTCCTCGTACCCCTGGACTCCCGCGACGACTTCCGCGCGCGGCGGCTCCACGACGACCTGCCGGTCCCCGAGGGCGTCGTCGTCCTGAACTTCACCGACGCCCCCGCGACCGGTACCGGCCTCGCCCCCGCCCACGCCGCCCGGGACCGCTTCGACCTGGACGACGAGGCGTTCCGGGCCGCCTACCTCGCCCTACCCGGCCCCCACCATCCCGACCTGCTGCTGCACCTCGCGCTCCCCTTCCCCGCCGGGACCCGGCCGCCGATCGACCTGGTCCGGCAGCTCGCCGAGATCCACCGGGGCCGCGGCCGGCACGACGAGGCGGTCGCCCTGCTGGGCGAGGCCGTCGCGGGCCGCCCCGACCTGCCGCGCTGCCACGAGACGCTCGGCGTCTGCCTGATGGCGCTGTCCCGGTACGAGGAAGCCGAGACGCACCTGCTGCTGGCGACCGCCTCGCCGGACTTCGCTCCCCGGGCCTTCGGTCAACTCGCCCGCCTGGCCTGGCTGCTGGGCCGCACCGAGGACGCCCGGGGCTATGCGCTCGCCGGCCTGGAGTCCGACCCCACCGACGCCAACTGCCGTGCCTGGTACGCCCGTACGACGAAGAGGGTCATCCCCGACCGGCCCTCGGAAGGCGCCCCGACCGGTGAACAGCTCGCCCATGTTGCCCTGTTCGCCGACGGTGAGGAGAACGCGGGCGACAAGGTGCTGCCCGAGGCGGTCCGCAGCTGCTTCACCTCCGACACCGGCCCGGAGCGCTGGCACCAGCAGCACGCGCACCTGCTGGTCGACGAAGCCGCTCTCGAACGTCTCAACGCCCGGCGGGCGGTGATCGTCGGCGGCGGGGGACTCTTCCTCCCCGACACCGCGCCCAACGGCAACAGCGGCTGGCAGTGGAACATCTCCGACGACGTGCTCGCCCGGATCACCGCCCCCCTCGCGGTCTTCGCCGTCGGCTACAACGTCTTCGACGGCCAGCGCTACCGCCGTGAGCGGTTCGCGGCCTCCCTGCGGGCCCTGGTCGAACGGTCCGCGTTCTTCGGGCTGCGCAACCACGGCTCCGTCGCCCGGGTCAGGGAACTGCTGCCCGATTCCCTCCGCGAGAAGGTGCGCTACCAGCCCTGCCCCACCACGGTCGCCCGCCACCTCGACCCGCGCCTCGCCGAACCGGCGGTGCGCGACGACACGGTGCTGATCAACTGCGCCTACGACCGGGCCGGGCTCCGCTTCGGCCACGACTACGGGCACTTCCTGGCGGAGATGGCCGAGGCGATCCGCGCCATCTCGGCTTCGGCGGAGGTCCGTTACGCCGCGCACATGCCGGCCGACGAACGCTTCGTCGACGATCTGCGCCGGGAGCACGGTCTCACCCTCCCCGTGGAACCGCTGTACCTGCTCTCCAACGACGCCATCCGCGACCTCTACCGGCGCACCCGGCTGGTGATCGGGATGCGCGGGCACGCCGGGATGATCCCCTTCGGCTGCGGCACCCCGGTCATCAGCCTGGTCTCGCACCCCAAACTCGCCTACTTCCTGGCCGACATCGACCGCCCCGACTGGGGAGTCTCCGTCCACGAGCGGGCCCTCGGCGCCCGGCTCGCGGAGCGGGCGCGCGCGATGCTGGCGGACCACACGGCGGCGGTGGCCGACGTCCACGACCGGCAGCGGGCGCTGTGGTCGGTGACCCGGGAAAACCTCGCCCGGCTGCGTGAACTCACCGGCCTGCCCGACCCGTTCGGCGGTCCCGGTACCGTCCTGGCCGACCCGTCCGGCGGTCCCGGTGCCGGACTGTCCGACCCGTTCGGCGGTCCCGGTGCCGGACCGTCCGACCCGTCCGGCGATCCGGGCACCGGTCTTCCGGGCACCGGTCGTCCGGGCCCGTCCGGCGATCGGAGCGCGGGCCCGGCGCTCCCCGCGCCCAGGTCCGCCGCCGGCCAGGACCGTGCCGCCCGCTCCCTCCGCACCGCCCCGCCCACCCCCTGAGGACCATGTCGACCACACCCCCCGCCTCCGCCCCCGCCCCGGCGCCGACGGCCCCGGAGGCTCCTCGTCCCGCCCGCGAGCACCGCTACGACATCGACCTGATCCGGCTGCTCTGCTCGGTCGGCGTGATCGGCCTCCACGCCGGCTCCGCCTTCGTGAACGCCGTGGGCCGAACGGCGTCGCAGGGGCCCGGCACCTACTGGGCCGGGCTGACCGCCGACTCCGTCGGCCGCTTCGCCGTGCCGCTCTTCTTCGCCATCGCCGGCTGGGTGGTCCTGGTCGGGGCCCCGCCGAAGGACGGCGCACGGCTGCGGCGGCGCATCGTGCGGATCGTGGTGCCCCTCGCCGTCTGGACCGCGCTCTACCTGGCCTGGGGCAGGCTGCGTGGGACCAACGACGGCCCGGTGGGCGAGCTGGCGCTGGACTCCGTGTTCGCCTCCATCCGCCCCGCCTACCACCTCTGGTACCTGTACGCCTACCTCCCCGTGATCATGGTCCTGGGGCTGGTGGTGCTGCTCAGGTCGGGCAGGCGGCCGTGGGGTCTCGGCGCGGTCCTGCTGGTCCTGGCGTCCGCCCCGTCGCTGTTCGGCGATCTGTCCGAGGCCGCCGGCCGTGAACTGCCGCGCTTCGGCTGGGGGTTCGCCCCGTACCAGCTGATCTACGCGGTGCTCGGGGCGCTGCTGCTCGCAGCCCCGGCCGGTACGTTCGGCCGGCGGCGGCTGCCCTGGCTGCTGCTCGCGGCGGCCGGACTGGCCGGGGTGATCGCGTACCAGCACGAGGTGCACTACGCGATCCCGTACGCCCACGTCCTGGTGGCCCTGTTCAGCTGCGGCGTCCTGCTCTCCCTGCACGGCCTGCGCGTCCCGGAGCGGATGCGTCCCACCCTGACCCGGCTGGCCGACGCGTCGTTCGGGGCCTACCTCGTGCACGTACTCGTGCTCGGCGTCCTCACCGACGCCTTCGTGCGGGCGGACCTGAGCCGACCGGCCGCCGCGGCCCTCGTCGTCGGGATCACGGTGGCCACGACGGCACTGTCGTTCGGCGCGGCCATGCTGTGGGGCCGCGCGGGGGCGAGCAAGGTGCTGGGCTGAGCCTCCCGAGCCCCGGTCGGCCCCCGCCGGGTCGTCAGCCCCTGCCGCGCTTCAACGCCCGGGCCCGCCGGGCCACCCGGCGCAGGCCCGCGTTGCCGCGCAGGAACGCCAGCCGGGCCGGGACCACTCCGGGGAGCGCGAGCGAGGCCAGGCGGCGGCGCTTGAAATAGCGCCAGGTGTGGCCGTCCAGGTGTGCGGCGAGGTAACGCTCGGCGGCCGGGCGCAGATCAGGGCGGACCTTCGGCCGCATCGCGAAGCCGACGGCCGCGAGCAGCCCGTCCCAATCGGCCTCGCCGCCCGGCTTCCGCCCGTCCGCCGAGCCGGCGTCGGCCGGCCCGGGCAGCAGCGCGTCGGCGATCGTCGCCGGTATCCGCTCGGCGTTCTCGTACGGGGTCAGGCGCTCCAGGAGCAGCCCCGTGCCGACGGCCACCACCGGGAGGCCGTGGAACCGGGCCGCCCCGAACAGCGCGGTCGAGGTGCAGCCCACGACCAGCGCGGGCCGCAGCCGGTGCAGCAGCACATCGGCCACGACGGGCGCCGGAGTGTCGAGCACGGTCAGTTCGACGCCGAGCCGGTCCGCCTCGGCGAGCAGCGCCGCCGGGTCCTCCCACGGCGCGTACGGATCCGGGGCGAACACCAGCCGGGTGTGGCCGAGGGCCACCGCCGCGCGCACCATCTCCAGCCGCAGCTCCGCCTCCTCGGCCGCCGGGATCAGCCCGGCCCCGGCGAGATCCTGCCCGAGCAGCAGCGCGGGCGCCGCGACAACGGGCAACCCCACGGCAGGCGCCTCCTCGGCGGTCAACTCGGCATCCGCGTCTGCCAGTTCACCCACGACATTGATGATCGCCCCGGCCGGCACGGTCTGCGGCTCCACCCCGTACTCGCCCAGCAGCAGCGGGCGCACCCCGGGGACCAGGTCCGGATGGAGCAGCCGCCGCACCCGGGTCCCGGTCAGCGGGGGGATCTTCTCCCCGGTCGGGCCGTAGCCGCCGGGCCCCTCCGCGTACACCTCGACCGGCACACCGGCGAAGACCTGGGTGAGGGCACGGGCGGGCCCGGCGTGCGGGGAGTCCACGACGAGTTCCAGCGCCTCGTCGCCGAGACCCCAGGCGCGCCGGAAGTGGCGCTCCCACAACGGGGCGTCGTCGGCCCGGGGGAGCCAGCCGGCCGGGTGGAACGGGAAGATCGCGTCGTTCCACGAGAGGACCTCGTCGAACCGGGCGCGCAGCCGCTCGAAACCGACGGTCTCCGAGACATCGGCGACGGCCTCCGGGGCGGGCCCCGTCCGGGACAGCAGCAGGATCCGGCGGGCGGGTCCGGTGAAGCACCCCGCGTCGACCGCCGCGGCGAGCAGCACCGTCGCGGCGGGCGAGGCGGCGTGGAAGATCCGGATGGTCATGCGGCCGAGGCCCCCTTCGCGGCGGCCGGACGGCGGCGCAGCCTGCGCACCCGGGTCGCCCGTGTCACGTCCATGGCGTCGAGCGCCTCGTCCAGCAGCGGCTGCGGCAGGCGCCCCAGGGCGGCCGCGCCACGCGATTTCAGTTCACGGGCCACGGCCGGTTCGAATTTGTCCAGGTCGCCCAGATGGTGAGCGATGATCGCGCAATACGTGCGTACGGCCTTCAGCAGCAAGGTGTCCGCGTCCCGGTCGGCGGCGGTATCGGCGATCACCTGGTCGAACGCGCGAAGGAAATCGAGCTGGCGCACATCGCCGATCTGGGTCAGGGACGTCGCCACCCCCCGCCGGTAGAAATGGCTGAGCAGGCCCAGGGCGGCGAAGGATTCCGCCTCCCGGTGCAGTCGCCAGATCCACGGCCGGTCCTCGGCCGTGCGCAGTCCGTCGGTGAAGTGCAGCAGCCCCCGGTCCAGCAGCCGCCGGTGGTAGAGGCCCGCCCAGGCGAACGCGTAGTCCACCGACGTGGTGCGGTGGGCCGGCAGGATCGCGGCCCGGGGATCGCTCACCACACCGTGCGGCCCGTGCGGAACCCGGCGTACGGTCCGCGAACTGCCGTTCACCTGGACGTGGTCGGTGCGCACGAAGTCGCAGCCCAGCGCCTCGGTCCTGGCCACCAGCCGCTCGTAGTGCCCGGGGGCCAGCCAGTCGTCGCCGTCCAGGAAGGCGACGTACTCGCCGCGGGCGGCGTCCAGACCGGTGTTGCGCGCGGTCGCCAGACCGCCGTTCACCTCGTGCCGCAGCAGCACGGCGCCGGGGATCCCGGCGGCGGCCCGGTCCAGCAGTTCCCGCGTCCCGTCGGTCGAACAGTCGTCGACGAGAAGGAACTCGAAGTCCTCGCGGGCGTTGGCCCGCAGACTTCTGAGGGTGTCGGGCGCGTAGGTCTGCACGTTGAAGAACGGCACGATGACGGAGAGCTTAACCACGCACATCACGTTAGGTGCGGCCCCGGCCCTTTCCTTTTCCGCAATGCGCCCGGCAGGTGAACAACACCCGTCGCTCAGGTGAATCGCCTTGCGCGGAACCGGAATTGAGGGCGCATTCGGGCTCGCCCCCCAATCGTCGGCTCGCTGTTAACCATCTGTTGCCATCACGTTGGGCCGCGCATCGAAATGCCTTCCTAACTTCTAGGACGTGCCCCCACGTACCAGCAATGAGGCCGAACCGGCCGAAACCCCCGCCGCGCCCCGACCGGCGCTCCGGGTCGCCGTCCTCGCCGACTCCGACACCCGGTGGAAATGGGGCGCGCTCACCGCGCGCCGCCTGACCGCCGGCACGGACGGGCGGGACGCGCGGCCCGTCGAGGTCAGCGGGCTGCTGCTGCGCGGCCGGGCCACCCCGACGCCCCGCCAGCTCGCGGAGGTCGGCGAGGTCGGGATCGACGCCGAGCGGGTCCGCGAGGTCACCGCGGTCGAGTTCCTGCACACCGTGCGCGACGAGGGTTACGACCTCGTCGTCCTCGCGCTCGTCGGCGGCGGCGTCCAGGCCATGCTGCACGGTCTCGCCGCCCTCGACCTGCCGCGCCGGCCCGTCGTCGTCACCGGATACGTGGGCGTCGTCTACGAGAAGCTCGCCGACGGGCTGCTGCTCCGCCACGGGGCGGACGTCGTCCTCGCCAACTCGGCCCACGACGCGGAGCGTTTCCGCGCCGTGTACGAGGGCGTGGGCGCCGACGCCTCGGCCGTCACGGAGGCCGCGCTCCCCTTCCTCGGCGGAGCCCCGTACCGCCCCGAAGAGGGCCGCGACACCGTGGTGTTCGCCGCCCAGCCCTCCGTACCGGCCTCCCGCGCCGACCGTACGTACCTGCTCCGCCGGCTCGTCGAGCACGCCCGGCTGCACCCGCGCCGCGAGGTGCTGCTGAAGCTGCGTTCCAAGCCGGGCGAGCACACCACGCACATCGAGGAACTGCCCTACCAGAAGCTCGCCCAGAAGCTGCCCGGCGGCCTTCCGCCCAACTTCCGCCTGGTGTACGGGCACATGGGCGAGGTCCTGGACCGCACCGACCTCCTGGTCACCGTCTCCTCGACCGCCGCGCTGGAGTCCCTGCACCGCCGAATCCCGACCGCCGTCCTCACCGACCTCGGCGTACGGGAGGCCCTCGGCAACCACCACTTCGTCGGCTCCGGGCTCCTCACCTCCTGGGACCGGCTCGACGGCGGGAACCGGCCCCGGCCCGACGGCGCGTGGCTGTCCGGCCAGGGCGTCGCCGCCGACGGTTCGTACGGCACCGCCTACGACACCGCCCGCGCCAAGGTCACCGCCCTCCTCGACACCGGCCGGCTCCCGACCCTGGCCCCGTACTACACACCCGCCACCGCCCCCGGCTACCTGCCCGGCATCCTCGCCCGCCACCACCTGGCCCCCGACGGCACACCCCTGCCCGGCGCGGCCGCACCGCAGGAGGCCGGCCGGGTCCGGGGCGCCGTCCGCGAAACCGTCCGCAACGCCGCGCGCGGCGCCTACCGCCAGGGCGTCCAGCGCGTCGCCCCCGTGATCCGCCGGATGGGCGAGCTGTGAACACCACTACAGGAGCAGCCACCATGACCCCGACCGTCCTCGCCGTGATCCCCGCCCGCGGCGGATCCAAGGGCGTCCCCGCCAAGAACCTCGCCGAGGTCGGCGGCGTCCCCCTGGTCGCCCGCGCCGTCCGCGCCGCACTCGGCGCCCCCGAGGTCACCGACGTCGTCGTCACCACCGACGACGGGGCGATCGCCGAGGCCGCCCGGAGCGCCGCCGCCGACCTCCAGGCCGCCCACCGGCTGCACTGCGTCGAGCGCCCCGCCGCCATCGCGGGCGACACGGCGACCAGCGAGGCGGCCGTGCTGCACGCGATGGACGTCTACGAGGCGGAGCGCGCCCGGAGCGTCGACGTGGTCCTCCTCGTCCAGTGCACCAGCCCGTTCGTCTCCCGCGAGGACATCGACGGCGTCGCCAGGGCGGTGGCCCACGAAGGCGCGGACACGGCCGTCACGGTCGCCCCGTTCCACGGCTTCGTCTGGCGCGACGGGCACGCGGTCGAGGAGGGAACGTACGGCGTCAACCACGACAAGTCCGTACGTCCCCGCCGCCAGGACCGCCCCCAGGACTACCTGGAGACCGGCGCGGCCTACGCGATGGACGCGGCGGGCTTCCGTACCCACCGCCACCGCTTCTTCGGCCACACCGCCCTCGTGCCCACCGACCCGGCGCGGGTGCTGGAGATCGACGACCCGCACGACCTGGCCCGCGCCCGGGCGCTCGCCCCGCTCCTGGACCCGTCGCCGCTGCCCTCCCTCGCGGACGTGGACGCGGTCGTCCTGGACTTCGACGGCACCCAGACCGACGACCGGGTCATGATCGACTCGGAGGGACGCGAGACGGTCGCCGTGCACCGCGGCGACGGACTCGGCATCGCCGCCCTGCGCAAGGCCGGCGTGCCGCTCCTGATCCTCTCCACCGAGCAGAACCCGGTCGTCGCGGCCAGGGCCCGCAAGCTCAAGATCCCCGTCCTGCACGGCATCGACCGCAAGGACGAGGCGCTGAAGCGGTGGTGCGACGAGCAGTCCATCGCACCCGACCGGGTCCTCTACGTCGGCAACGACGTCAACGACCTCCCGTGCTTCTCGCTCGCCGGCTGGCCCGTCGCCGTCGCGAGCGCCCACGACTCGGTACGCGCCGCGGCGCGCGCCGTCACGACCACTCCCGGGGGCTACGGCGCCATCCGCGAGATCGCGGCCTGGTTGCTCGGCCCCACCCTCACCACCACCAAAACCACCCCTGACCCCACAGTCCCCACCAAGTAAGGAAGCACCACGATGAGCACCTCCCGCCTGCGCACCTTCGGCACCCGCACCGCCGGCCCCGGCAACCCCGTCTACATCACGGGCGAGATCGGCATCAACCACAACGGCGACCTCGACAACGCCATCGCGCTGATCGACGCGGCGGCCGAAGCCGGCTGCGACGCCGTCAAGTTCCAGAAGCGCACCCCGGAGATCTGCACCCCGCGCGACCAGTGGGACATCGAGCGCGACACCCCCTGGGGCCGGATGACGTACATCGACTACCGCCACCGCGTCGAGTTCGGCGAGGCCGAGTACACCGCCATCGCCGAGCACTGCGCCAAGCGCGGCATCGACTGGTTCGCGTCCCCGTGGGACACCGAGGCCGTCGCCTTCCTGGAGAAGTTCGACGTCCCCGCCCACAAGGTGGCCTCCGCCTCCCTCACCGACGACGAGCTGCTGCGTGCCCTGCGCGCCACCGGCCGCACGGTGATCCTCTCCACCGGCATGTCGACCCCGAAGCAGATCCGCCACGCGGTCGAGGTCCTGGGCAGCGACAACATCCTTCTCTGCCACGCCACTTCGACGTACCCGGCGAAGGCCGAGGAGCTGAACCTCCGGGTCATCAACACCCTCCAGCAGGAGTACCCGAACGTCCCGATCGGCTACTCCGGCCACGAGACCGGCCTGCAGACCACCCTCGCGGCCGTAGCGCTCGGCGCCACGTTCGTCGAGCGCCACATCACCCTGGACCGCGCCATGTGGGGCTCCGACCAGGCCGCCTCCGTCGAGCCGCAGGGCCTGACCCGCCTGGTCCGCGACATCCGCACCATCGAGCAGTCGCTCGGCGACGGCGTCAAGAAGGTGTACGAGTCCGAGCTCGGCCCGATGAAGAAGCTCCGCCGGGTCGCGGGCGTCGTCGCCGAGACCGAGAACGCGCCGGCCCCCGAGCCGGTCGCGGTCTGAGCGCCGACCGGTGAACCTCGCCTTCGTCGAGAGCCCGGTCCAGCTCCTGAACGTCCTGGAGTGGGTTCACACCCAGGGGGGAGACGACCCGGCCGACACCACGGTCGTCGTCCTCCCCCCGGTCGACCCGATGTCGCGCGGTCAGCTGCGCCGGATGGCGGAGCTGGCCCGCGACGAGGGCATCGCCGTCCGCTGGCAGGAGGCGCGCGGGGACTCCGGCGCGCCCCTGAAGGCCCTGCGCGCCCTGGCAGGACTGGTCCGGCGCGCGGACCACATAGTGATCGGCGACCCGTTCTCCCGTTACGTCCAGCTCCTGCTGACCCTGGTCCGCGCCGACCACCTCACCGTGGTCGACGACGGCACGGCCACCATGGAGTTCGTCGCCCAGCTGGCCCGGGGCGAGCGCCTGACCCGCTGGCACCGCCGGGGCCGCACGGGACCACGCGAACTGGTCCTGGCCCCGGTCACCGCCACGGCCCGCCGCCGCTTCACCCCGACGGCGCACCACACGGTCGAGGTGTTCACCGCGATGCCGGTCGAGGCTCCGCCCGGCATCACGGTCACCCCGAACACCTTCGCCTGGACCCGTGCCCGCTTCGGCCCGCCCAGCATCGGCAAGGGCGCGGACCTGGTCGGCACCTCCCTGGTCGAGACCGGCGTCGTCGACCCGGCCCCCTACCAGGAGGCGGTCACGGCCCTGGCCCGCACCCACGGAGCCACCCGCTACTTCGCCCACCGCCGCGAGTCCGCCGAGAAGCTCCACGCCCTGGAAGCCGCCACCGGCCTGGAGATCGTCCGCCCGGACCTCCCGCTGGAACTCATCGCCCGCCGGGGCCCCATCGGCCGCACGATCGTCAGCTTCCCCTCCACGGTCGTCCACACCCTCCCGCTGGCCCTGGCCGGCACGGGCGTGAACGTCGCGGTCTGCGACATCGCCCCGGAATGGCTCCGCGCCACGGCCTCACCGCGCGCCCAGGGCTTCCTGAGCGGGGTCACGGAGACGGCGCGGGGGGTGCAGCGACTGTCGTCGGTGGCGACGTGAGGGCTACGCCCGCACGGGCGCGGACCCGGGCCCGAAAGGCGAACTGGTATACCCGAAACCACTCAGCGTCACACGTCCTCACAGGAAATTTGTTCGCCTGAGCGGCTGAAGTTTTGTTGATCTGTGGCCAGTTGAGGGGGCAAGGGGCCTACGCTTCATAAGGTGAACCAGTTGAAGTCCCGCGCCTCCCGCCCCCACCACCCGGCCGGCCAGTCCGGGGGTGCGCTGCCCGGCAGGCTCTCCGACGAACTCCGTGCTGAGCTGATCGCCTTCCGCCGGGATCTGCACATGCATCCCGAGCTCGGCAACCAGGAGTTCCGTACCACCGCCGCCATCAAGGACCGGCTGGAGAAGGCCGGGCTGAAGCCGAAGGTTCTCGCCGTCGGGACCGGGCTCATGTGTGACGTGGGGGAGTGGGACGGGGTGACGCCCATGCTGGCGTTGCGGGCGGACATCGACGCGCTGCCGATCCCGGACACCAAGGCGGGCGTGCCCTACCGGTCCACCGTGCCCGACCGGGCGCACGCCTGCGGGCACGACGTGCACACCACCACCGTGCTCGGGGCGGGACTCGTGCTCGCCGGGCTCGACCGGCAGGGGCTGCTGCCCAACGCCGTGCGGCTGATCTTCCAGCCCGCCGAGGAGGTCCTCCCCGGCGGTGCGGTCGACGCGATCGCGTCCGGGGTGCTGGAAGGCGTCGGGCGGATCATCGGCGTGCACTGCGACCCGAAGGTGGACGTCGGGCGGATCGGGCTGCGGATCGGGGCCATCACCTCGGCCTGCGACCGGCTGGAGATCACGCTCGACGGACCCGGCGGGCACACCGCCCGGCCGCACCTGACCACCGACCTTGTCACCGCCGCCGCCAGGATCGCCGTCGACGTGCCCGCGCTGCTCGCCCGCCGGGTCGACGCCCGCTCCGGGCTCGCGCTGACCTGGGGGCGGCTGGAGACCGGGCACGCCCCCAATGTCATCCCGCAGCACGCCGAACTGTCCGGCACCGTCCGCTGCCTGAATCTGGACGCCTGGCGCGAGGCCGCGGACCTGGTGCACGCCGCCGTGGACGAGGTGGCCGGAATGCACCGGGCCAAGTCCGTCATCAACTACGTACGCGGTGTGCCGCCCGTGGTGAACGACGCCGAGAGCATCGGCCTGCTGGACGCCGCGATGACTGAGCGCCGCGGATCGTACGCGATCGAGGACACCGAGCAGAGCCTGGGCGGCGAGGACTTCTCCTGGTACCTGGAGCAGGTGCCCGGCGCGATGGCCCGCCTCGGCGTCCGGACCCCGGGCGACACGCGCGGGCTCGATCTGCACCGCGGCAACTTCGACGTGGACGAGGAAGCCATCACCGTGGGGGTCGAGCTGTTCACCGCCGCGGCACTGTTCGACGGAGCGCGTTGAGCAGGCTCGCACTGCGAGAAGGGCACGTTCTTGGCGGATGCTCACGGCACCCGCGTCGAACCTGGTGCCGGGCGAAGCTCGGTCAGGCCCTGAAAGTGAGGCCCACCGTCTCCGGGCGGCCTCGCGCTTCGATCTGGTAACGACTCATGAACTGGGGCTAAACAGATATCTACGCGCGTTACGATCGCCGCGAAACCAGCGCCGGAAGAGGCGCTTTCGGCCAGTCTGAAGGGACCCTCCTCGTGCGCCGGGTATCCAAGATCACCGCCGCGTGTGCAGTCGCCGCGGCCCTCGCGCTCACCGCCACGTCGTGCGGCGAGTCGTCCACCGAGTCCAGTGACTCCGAAGGCAAGCTCAAGGTCGGCATGGCCTACGACGTCGGCGGTCGGGGGGACAACTCCTTCAACGACTCCGCGGCCCGTGGCCTCGACAAGGCCAAGGCCGACCTCGGCGCCGAGACCAAGGAGCTCACCGCCAAGAGCGGCGAGACCCCGGCCGACCGTGAGCAGCGCCTCACCTCGCTCGCCGAGGGCGGCTACAACCCGGTCATCGGGGTCGGCTTCGCCTACTCGGACGCGATCGCGAAGGTCGCCAAGTCGCACCCGGACACCACGTTCGGCCTGATCGACTCGGTCTCCGACGCCAAGAACGTGGCCTCCATCGTCTTCACCGAGGAGCAGGGTTCCTACCTGGCCGGTGTCGCGGCGGCGCTGAAGTCCAAGGACGGCCAGGTCGGCTTCATCGGCGGCGTCGACCTGCCGCTGATCAAGAAGTTCGCCGCGGGCTTCCAGCAGGGCGTGACGGACACGGACCCGAAGGCCAAGGTGCAGATCCAGTACCTGTCCACGGGCTCGGACCTGTCCGGCTTCGGCAGCCCCGACAAGGGCAAGGCCGCCGCCAAGGGCATGCTCGACAAGGGCGCCGACGTGATCTTCGCCGCCGCGGGCGGCTCCGGCGCCGGTGCGATCGAGGCCGTGGCCGGCAAGAAGGGCGCCTGGTCCATCGGCGTCGACTCTGACCAGGCCAAGGACCCGGCCCTGTCGAAGTACTCCGAGACGATCATGACCTCCGTCGTCAAGAACGTCGACAGCGGTGTCTTCGACCTCATCAAGTCGGTCGACGAGGGCAAGCCCCTGTCCGGCACCCAGTCCTACTCGCTGGCCGAGGACGGTGTCAGCCTGACCACCACCGGTGGCCACCTCAGCGACATCCAGGCCAAGATCGACGAGGCGAAGAAGAAGATCGTCGACGGCTCCATCAAGGTCAAGACCACGACCTGACCGGTTCGTAGACATCGGGGTCCGGGAGCGCGGCTTCGGTCGCATCTCCGGGCCCCGATGCACGTACCCGCCCTCGCCGGGTTGCCCTGTATGCGGGTAGGTGTCCGCCGCCCACTCGCCGACCGGGCGGCCGATCAGTGGCGCTACGCGCGTAGCTTCCGTCGGACGCGGTACTTTCGCACCCCACCCGCCACGCCCACGCCACGTCCTCCTCGCCCCGCCCCCGATGGCGGCAGTGCCGGCCTCCCCCTCCTTCCGCCCTCCGCTCCTGTCAAGGAGAGTGCGTCATCAAAGCGTCCAGCAGTCCTCATGCCGTAGAGCTCCGCGGCATCACCAAACGATTCCCCGGGGTCGTGGCCAACCACGACATCGACATCACCGTGAGCCGCGGCACCGTGCACGCCCTCGTCGGCGAGAACGGCGCCGGGAAGTCCACCCTGATGAAGATCCTCTACGGCATGCAGAAGCCGGACGAGGGAACCATCACGGTCGACGGCGAGCAGGTCTCGTTCGACAACCCCGGCGACGCCATCGACCGCGGGATCGGCATGGTGCACCAGCACTTCATGCTCGCCGACTACCTCACGGTCCTGGAAAACGTCGTCCTCGGCTCCGAGAAGCTGTACGGGATCGGTGGCCGCGCCCGCGCCAAGATCAAGGAGATCTCGGACGCGTACGGCCTCGGGGTCCGCCCGGACGCCATGGTCGAGGACCTCGGGGTCGCCGACCGGCAGCGGGTGGAGATCCTCAAGGTCCTCTACCGGGGCGCCCGCACCCTGATCCTCGACGAGCCGACCGCCGTGCTCGTGCCGCAGGAGGTCGACGCGCTCTTCGACAACCTGCGCGAGCTCAAGGCCGAGGGCCTCACCGTCATCTTCATCTCGCACAAGCTGGGCGAGGTGCTCTCCGTCGCGGACGAGATCACGGTGATCCGGCGCGGTACGACGGTGGGCACCGCGGACCCCGCGAACACCACGACCAAGCAGCTCGCGGAGCTGATGGTGGGCAGCGAGCTGCCCTCGCCGGAGACCCGCGAGTCGACCGTCACCGACATTCCGATGCTGACAGTCGAGGACCTGAGGCTCACCGTCACCGACCCGGACGGCGTCGTGCGCGTCGTGTTGGACGGCATCACCTTCACCATCCGCAAGGGCGAGGTCCTCGGCATCGCGGGAGTCGAGGGCAACGGGCAGTCCGAGCTGGTCGACTCGATCATGGGCATGCGCCACCTCGACCACGGCGTCCTCACCCTGGACGGCGTCGACATCTCGCGCACCGCCACCCGCAAGCGCCGCGAGGACGGCATGGCCGTCATCCCCGAGGACCGCCACCGCCACGGCCTGTTGCTGAACGCTCCTCTTTGGGAGAACCGCATCCTCGGGCACGTCACCGAGAAGCCCAACAGCCGCGGCTGGCTGCTGGACAACAGCGCGGCCCGTGCCGACACCGAGCGCATCGTGCGCGAGTACGACGTCCGGACCCCCGGCATCGAGGTCACCGCGGCGTCCCTGTCCGGCGGCAACCAGCAGAAGCTGATCGTCGGCCGGGAGATGAGCCACGCGCCCAAGCTCCTGATCGCCGCCCACCCCACCCGTGGTGTGGACGTCGGCGCGCAGGCGCAGATCTGGGACCAGATCCGCGAGGCGCGCCGTGAAGGGCTCGCCGTCCTGCTGATCTCGGCGGACCTGGACGAGCTGATCGGCCTGTCCGACACCCTGCGGGTCATGTACCGCGGCCGCCTGGTCGCGGACGCCGACCCCGCGACCATCACCCCGGAAGAGCTCGGCTCGGCGATGACCGGTGCGGCCTCGGGGCATCTCGAAGCACCGGACGCGGGTGCCGACACCGACCCCCGGGACGGGGGAGAGGACCGATGAAGAAGTTCGACAAGGACCGGCTGCTCCTGGGCATCGCGGCCCCGGTACTGGCGATCGTGGTCGCGTTCCTCGTGACCGCCCTCGTACTGGCGGCCACCGGCAAGGAACCGTTCAGCGCCTTCGGCATCATGTTCGACTACGGGCTGAAGGCGGACAGCCAGGTCTACATCCTCAACAAGGGGACGACCTACTACCTCGCGGGCCTCGCGGTGGCCGTCGGCTTCCGGATGAACCTGTTCAACATCGGCGTGGACGGCCAGTACCGCTTGGCGGCCTTCTTCGCCGCCGCCCTCGGCGGCGCGCTGACCCTGCCAGGTGTTCTCCAGATCCCGCTGATCATCCTCACGGCGATGATCGTCGGCGCCATGTGGGCCGGTATCGCCGGTGTCCTCAAGGTCACCCGGGGCGTCAGCGAGGTCGTCTCGACGATCATGCTGAACGCCATCGCGACGGCCATCATCGGCTACCTGCTCCAGCAGGGCCGCCTCGGTCACCTGGACCAGGCCGGAACGAAAATCTCCACCAAGCCGATCCCGGAGTCCTCGCACTTCTTCGAGATCCCGACCACGCCGACCCCGATCTGGGGCTTCATCGTGATCGCGGCCCTCGCGGGCGTCGCCTACTGGTTCGTGCTCTCACGCACCCGGTTCGGCTTCGATCTGCGTACCGTCGGCCAGTCCGGCTCCGCGGCGCAGGCCAGCGGCGTCAACGTCAAGAAGATGGTCGTCACCTCGATGGTCATCTCCGGCGCGATGGCCGGCCTGATCGGCATGCCGACGCTGCTCAACGACAGTTACGAGTACAGCGGCGACTTCCCGATCGGTATCGGCTTCACCGGCATCGCCATCGCCCTCCTGGGCCGCAACCACCCCGTGGGCATCGCGCTCGGCGCGCTGCTGTGGGGCTTCCTGGAGCGCGGTACCGGAAAGCTGGAGTTCGAGGGGTACGACAAGGAGATCGTCGGCGTCATCCAGGGCGTCATCGTCCTGTGCGTCGTCATCGCCTACGAGGTCGTCCGCCGCTACGGCATCAAGCGTCAGCAGAGCAAGGTCGGCGAGGAGCTCGCCGCTCAGGCCCGTAACTCCGACCAGCAGGAGGTGTCGGCGTGACCGCCACGGCGACTTCCACTCCGCCGCCCGCGGCCCCCAAGGTCTCCGGTGGCAAGGGCGGCCGAACACGGTTCTCCCTCCCCGTCATCCTGCTGATCGTCGCGGGCGCACTCCTCGCGCTCTCCGCGGTGCGCGCGATCACCGGCGCGCAGGACGTCACCTCGGCGGGCCAGATCAGCGCCGCGCTGGCCATGGCCGTGCCGATCGGCCTCGCCGGTCTCGGCGGCCTCTGGTCCGAGCGGGCCGGTGTGGTCAACATCGGCCTCGAAGGAATGATGATCCTTGGCACCTTCTTCGGCGCCTGGGCGGGCTGGCAGACGAACCCGTGGATCGGCGTGCTCGCCGGCGTCATCGGCGGCATGCTCGGCGGACTGCTGCACGCTGTCGCCACCGTCACCTTCGGTGTCGACCACATCATCTCCGGTATCGCCATCAACATCCTGGCGCTCGGCTTCACCACCTACTTCGCCAAGCTCTGGTTCAACACCGGTGAGGCGGCGACGAAGGGCGGAAGCCCCAAACAGTCACCACCCGCCGAGGACATCACCACCGTGACGCTCCCGGGCGTCTCGGACTGGCTGCACTCGGTGGAGCAGCACCACTGGTTCTTCGTCTCCGACGTGGCAGGCGTCGTCGGTGGTCTGATCACCAACGTCTCCGTGCTGACGCTGGTGGCCCTGGCGCTCTTCGTCGCCACCTTCTTCATCCTGTGGAAGACGGCCTTCGGTCTGCGGCTGCGCTCGGCCGGCGAGAACCCCGTGGCCGCCGAGTCGCTCGGGGTGAACGTCTACCGCTACAAGTACATCGCGGTGATCGCCTCCGGCGGGCTCGCCGGACTCGGCGGGGCCTTCCTCTCCCTGGTCACCTCGCACATCTACAACGAGGGCCAGACCGGTGGCCGCGGCTACATCGGCCTCGCGGCGATGATCTTCGGTAACTGGCGGCCCGGCGGTCTCGCCATGGGCGCGGGCCTGTTCGGCTTCGCCGACGCGCTCCAGCTCCGCAACGGCGGCGACTCCGTCCACGCGCTGCTGCTCCTCCTCGTGGTGGTGCTGGCCGTGCTCGCGGCCTGGAAGCTCTACCGCAAGAAGTTCGTGCCCGGCGCGATCAGCGGAGGCATCGCCGCGGTGGTCCTGGTCTGGTACCTCGCCACGGACACCGTGCCGACCGAGTTCGTCAGCGCCACGCCGTACATCGTCACGCTGCTCGTGCTCTCGCTCTCCGCACAGCGGCTACGTATGCCGAAGGCGGACGGCATGCGGTACCGCAAGGGCGAGGGCAAGTGACCCCGCCGCCCGCCGCCGGCGACCGGTCGGCCGCCGGCGCCTTCGGCGAGGCCGACTGGGAGGCCCTGCGGGGCGCGGCCCGGGACGCCATGTCCCGTGCGTACGCCCCCTACTCGGGCTTCCCGGTCGGTGTCGCCGCCCGGGTGGACGACGGCCGCACGATCACCGGCTGCAACGTGGAGAACGCCAGTTACGGCCTCTCGCTCTGCGCCGAATGCGGTCTGGTCTCCACGCTCCAGGCCACCGGCGGCGGCCGGCTGACCCACTTCACCTGCGTGGACGGCACCGGGGCGATCCTGGTGCCGTGCGGCAGGTGCCGCCAGCTGCTGTACGAGTTCGGCGGGCCGGAACTCGTCCTGGAGACGCCCGACGGGCGGCGCACGCTGGACGAGATGCTGCCCCAGTCGTTCGGCCCGCAGCACCTCGGCTGAACCCCGTACCTCCCGGCGGTGGCCCTTCCCTGTTCGCGGAAGGGCCACCGCTCTTTCCTCTCTCTATGCGCGTAGAGTCGTTGGAACTCTTGCGTACGCACCGGCCGGAAGGATTCCCATGGACGCCATCTCCGTCATCCGCACCAAGCGGGACCGAGGCGAGCTGACCCCCGAGCAGATCGACTGGGTCATCGACGCGTACACCCGCGGCGAGGTCGCCGACGAGCAGATGTCCGCCCTCGCCATGGCGATCCTGCTCAACGGGATGAACCGCACCGAGATCGCCCGCTGGACCGCCGCGATGATCGCCTCCGGCGAGCGGATGAACTTCCGAGCGCTCTCCCGCCCCACCACCGACAAGCACTCCACCGGCGGCGTCGGCGACAAGATCACCCTGCCGCTCGCCCCGCTGGTCGCGGCCTGCGGTGCGGCCGTGCCGCAGCTCAGCGGCCGGGGCCTCGGTCACACCGGCGGCACCCTGGACAAGCTGGAGTCCATCCCCGGCTGGCGGGCCCACATCTCCAACGCGGAGATGCTGCACGTCCTCGAGAGCACCGGCGCGGTCATCTGCGCCGCCGGTGACGGGCTCGCCCCCGCCGACAAGAAGCTGTACGCGCTGCGCGATGTCACCGGCACCGTCGAGGCGATCCCGCTGATCGCCAGCTCCATCATGTCCAAGAAGATCGCCGAGGGCACCGGCGCGCTCGTCCTGGACGTCAAGGTCGGCTCCGGCGCCTTCATGAAGACCATCGAGGACGCCCGCGAGCTGGCCTCCACCATGGTCGCGCTCGGCACCGACAGCGGTGTGCGCACGGTCGCGCTGCTCACCGACATGTCCACCCCGCTCGGCCTCACCGCGGGCAACGCGCTGGAGGTCCGCGAGTCGGTCGAGGTGCTGGCCGGCGGCGGCCCGAGGGACGTCGTCGACCTCACCCTCGCCCTCGCCCGCGAGATGCTGGACGCGGCGGGCCTCAAGGACGCCGACCCCGAGAAGGCTCTCGCCGACGGCTCCGCGATGGACGTCTGGCGCCGGATGATCTCCGCCCAGGGCGGCGACCCGGACGCCACGCTCCCCGTCGCCCGCGAGCAGCACGTGGTGACCGCGCGCTCCTCCGGCGTCCTGACCCGTCTGGACGCCTACGACGTCGGCGTCGCCGCCTGGCGCCTGGGCGCGGGCCGCGCCCGCAAGGAGGACCCGGTGCAGGCGGGTGCGGGCGTCGAGCTGCACGCCAAGCCCGGCGACACCGTCACCGAGGGCCAGCCCCTGATGACACTGCACACGGACACCCCCGAGAAGTTCGACTACGCGCTGAAGGCGCTGCCGGAGGCGTACGACATCTCCCCGGCCGGTACGTCGTTCGCACCCCTGCCGGTGGTGCGGGAACGTATCGCCTGACCTGGGCTTTCCTCGTACGGGTGAACGGGACCGGTGGACTGCCGCCGGTCCCGTTCGGCATGCTGGACTCGGTGACGTACCGATAGAGGAGACCGCCATGAGCGCACTCACCGTCGAACCCGTGCCGGGCCCCGGCCAGGACTGGGACGACCTCGTCCGGATCTGGGAGGAGACGGACGCACCCGAGGGCTGCAAGGTGGAGATCATCGAGGAGATCGTCACCGTGTCGCCGCCGCCGTCCAAGGACCACAACACCACCGCTGCGCTGCTCCAGCGCAGGCTCTACACCGTCATCCCGGAGGACTGGGAGGTCTACCAGACCCTCGGCCTCTCGCTGCCGGGGCGGAGCGGGATCTACATCCCCGACCTCGTCGTCGTGGACCGCGCCACCGCCTCCGGGCCGGGCAGCACCGTGCCCGCCGAGGAGGCCCGGCTCGTCGTGGAGATCACCTCCCGCGCCAACGCCAACCACGACCGCGTCAGCAAGGTGAACGGCTACGCCAAGGCCGGGGTGGAGCTGTTCCTGCTCCTCGACCCCTGGCACTCCGGCCGCCCGACCGCGACGCTCTACGGAGAGCCTGAGGGTGGTACGTACCGTGTGCTGGAAACGGTCGAGTACGGACGGAAGCTGACCCTTCCCGAGCCGTTCGGTCTGGTGCTCGACACCGGCGTCCTCCCGGTCAGCTGACACGCGGACGGCCCGCCGCACGGAGGGGATCCGTGCGGCGGGCCGCCGTCGTGCGAGGGTGAACTACCAGCCGTGCCCGGTCACTTGCCCAGGTAGGCGCTGTAGATCTTCACCGACGAGGTGTTGCCCTTCTTGTCGGTGACCTTGGCGGCGAACGAGATCGCCTTGCCCTTCGCCGGGTTCTTGACGGTGATCTTGCCCTTCTTGACCGTGACCTTCTTCCAGGTCTTGCCGCCGTTGTAACTGACGTACGTCTTCAGCGACTTCAGGTTCTTGCCCGCGGCCGCGCCCTGCACCTCCACCGGCACCGAGACGGTCTTGCCCGCCTTGACCCGGCCGTCGGCGCCCACGGCCGGGGTGAACCGGACGGTGGAGACGGGCAGCATCGTGAACTCGGTCTTCTTCGAGCGGAACGTCCAGGCCGCGTCCACCCGGGTGGAGAGGGGGCTGACCTTCGCGCTGTGCTTGACCGTGGTCGTCAGCTTGTAGTCGGCCGCGCCGGCCGGTACCCGGAAGACCTCTTCGCCGGCCAGCGGATCGCTGTTCTGGCCGAGCTTCTCGCCGTTGCGGTACAGGACGGTCCTGACCGACGAGAGCGCGATCCCGCCCGCGTTGCCCCGGCCGTCCGCCAGCAGCGGGAGGACGCCGCCGATCTCGTTGCCCTCACGGATGATGCCGAAGTCCTCGTTCACCAGCGGCCCGAACACCGCGGTGTTCACGGACTTCGTGTACGTCTTGCCCGCCTTGTACTTCGCCTCCGTGCCGACCCGGTAGTTGGCCTCGTACGTCGGCCAGCCGTCCGCGTCGACCGGACCCAGCTGGCTGAAGTCGAAGCTCCAGGCCACCTTGTCCGCGGTGGAGAGGTACAGCGTGCGGGTGCCGGGCAGCTTCTGCTGGATCGAGGTGGCCCAGCTGCCGTTCTGCGTGGGCAGGAAAGGCCAGGCGGTGATCTCACCCTTCTTCTTCGGCGCGGCCGAGCCCATGGCGATCTTCACCTTGGCCAGCTGTCCGGTGGTGAACTTCCGGCTGTAGCCGGTCGCGAGCTGCTTGACCTTGCCGCCGACCGCGATGTCGTACTCGGTCGACGCGCCCTTGGTCCAGGTGCCCGACCAGTGCTGGGCGAGCGAACCGTCGGTGATCTGCGGGCCGGTGTGGAGCGTGCGGATGCCTGCCGGCGACTCCATCAGCCAGCCGAAGGACACCGCGTCGTTCGTCGACTCCACCGAGTAGTCCGGGGAGAACAGCTGGCTCTTCGCCTTCGTGTCCGGCACCGTGACGTTCACCGGCTTCGCCTTGCGGGCGTCGAACGTCAGCGAGGTGTTCTTGCTGACCGCGACCTTGGGCCGGGCGATCCAGTCGGCGCCCTTGGTGACGTCGTCCGGGTCGCTGTAGACCGTGGAGTTGACCACGTACGTGCCCTTGGGCACCCGGATCTTCGCGGTGCCGTCGACGACCTGCGGGCTCAGGAACGGGTCGCCCTCCCCGGCGTCGAAGCGGTAGAGCGTGCTGTCCGCGTAGGCGGCCGGACGGCCGTCCCGTCCGAGGTGCTTGACCGTGAGGTCGTAGCTCTCCACCTCACGCTCGACCGCGGCGGCCGTGCGCACGGTCTGCCCGCCGCCGGTGGCCACCAGATACGCGGAGTACGTGCCGTCGGCGGTGCCGCCGAGCCGGGTGTCGGCGGTCAGCGTCACCTCCGCCGTACCACCCGCGGGGACGGTGACCCGGTCCGCGCCGAGCGTGAAGAAGCCGGCCGGAGCGGGCTTGCCCTTCGGTCCCGTGCCCGTCACCTTCAGACCGAGGGTGACGTCGCTCGTGCCGAGGTTGCGGTAGGCGACGGTCTCGGTGGCCGGCTTGTCGTCGGTGTGCGGCCACTGCTGCACCCCGAAGCTCACCGAGACCGGGTCGGCGACGACGGTCTGGGCGAGGGCACGGTCCACCGCGATCCGGCCGGAGCCCTGCTGGAACGGGTTGTACGCGCCGGGCTTCGTGGACGCGGTCAGCGCGCCCTTCAGCTCCGTGTACGACCAGTCGGGGTGCTGCTGCTTGAGCAGGGCGGCCGCGCCCGCGACATGCGGGGTGGCCATCGACGTGCCCGAGATCGTCGCGTAGCCGGCGGGCTTCTCGCCCACCTCCCGCGCGATCAGCGAGCCGGGCGGGATGGCCGCCGTGGTGTCCACACCGGGGGCCGTCACATCGGGCTTGATCGCCCCGTCCCCGACCCGCGGGCCCCGGCTGGAGAAGTCCGCCAGCCGGTCCTTGTCGTCGACCGCGCCCACGGTCAGCGCGGCGTTCGCGCTGCCGGGCGAGCCGACGGTGCCGGCGCCGTCGCCCTCGTTGCCCGCGGCGATGGCGAACAGCACGCCCTTCTCGGCCGACAGCTTGTCGACCGCCGCCTCCAGCGGGTCCACCTCCGGGGTGTCGCTCCCGCCGAGGCTCAGATTGACGATGTCGGCGCCCTGGGCGACCGCCCACTCCATTCCGGCCAGGATGCCGGAGTCCTCGCCGTACCCGTCGTCGTCGAGCACCTTGCCCGCGAGCAGCTTGGCGTCCGGGGCCACGCCCTTGAACTTCCCGCCCGACTTGGCACCGGTGCCCGCCGCGATCGACGCGACGTGCGTGCCGTGGCCGACCCGGTCCTTGGTGTCCTTCGCGGCGCTGAAGTTCTTCTCCGCCAGGATCTGGCCCTTGAGGTCGGGGTGAGTGGTGTCCGTCCCGGTGTCCAGGACCGCGATCTTGACGCCCTTCCCGGTGAAGCCCGCCTTCCAGGCCGCCGGCGCGCCGATCTGCGCGACGCTCCTGTCGAGGCTCGCCCGGCGCACCCCGTCCAGCCAGACCCGGTCGATCCCGGCCGCGGTGGTGACCCGCTCACCCCCCGCGCGCCGGTCGGTGAGCGCCTTCCAGATGGCCGGGGCGTCGGCGGTCGGTGTGGTCACCGACTCGGCGTTCAGTGAGGTGAGGCTCCGGCCGACCTCGGTGGAGCCGGCGTCGCGGACCTGCGCCTTCGCGGCGGCGGCCTGCTTGCCCCGGTAGCCGACGATCAGCTTCAGGCCGTCCCGCTGGGCCCGGAGGTTCTCCGGGCGGCTCAGCTCGGTGACGTCGAACAGCCGTCGGTCGAGCTTGCCGGAGACGATCAGCCGGTGGGCGTCGGCCGGGACGACGAGGGTGTGCCCCTTGTTGCTCATCCGCTGGACCGGGATGTTCTCCCGGCCCTTCGCGGGCCGGAAGGCGACCGGCCTGCCCTGGGCGTCGACGGTGACCCGGTCGCCGGTGACGAGGGTCAGATGACGCAACTCCCCTTCCTGGTCCCGGTCCTGGGCCCGGATGCCGGACGCCCCCCTCGGATCCGGCTGGGCGACGGCGGTCTGGGTCATGCCCGCCGCCAGTGCCACGGCCACGGCTGTGGCGACCGCCGGTATGCACGCGTTTCTCACGTGTCTGCGCAACTCTCCCCCTGGAGAACTCGATGGTTCCTCAACCGCCGGTCCGCAGAGACGCAGGAATGACCGCAGCGGCCGTCGGTTCACCGAACTAGAGGGAAGGCTGGGGGGATCGGTTCACGGAGGGAGCACAGGGAAAACGGATTTGACGCAAAACGGCCCCTCCGTGGCGGGCCCGCGCGGAGAGGGCCGATGAATTTCGCCCGCCGCTGCGGTCTGCCTGGTGTGGATGCCGAGAATCCGATCGCCCTGACTGTGACCGGCCGGGTCAGCCGTGCCGTCGTACCCGACCTCTGCGCCGAGCTGGAGCGTGCTCTGGCCGGCCCCCGTGGAGCCGCCCTCGCCCCGGGTGCGGCGGTGGACTGCGATGTGGGCGGGGTGATCCGGCCGGATCTGACCCTTGTCGAGGCGGTGGCCCGGCTGGGGCTCGTCGCCCGCCGCTCCGGACGCACGCTGCGGCTGCGCCGTGTGCCCCCCGAACTCCGGGCGCTGCTGGACCTGGTGGGGCTGGCCGACGTGGTCGCCCTGGAGGAGGGCCCGGAGGAACGGGTGCCGGACCCGCGCTGACGTGACGTACGCACGGCCGCCGGCCGGGCCCGGAACCCCCGGGTGTCTCGCGGGGTTCAGGGCCCGGCCGGCGTAGTCCTACGCGTCCGCCGGCAGCCGGTCCGGGAGGCCGAACAGCGGGAACCAGCGCGGGACGTCCAGGAAGCAGTGCATCCCGCTGATCGCCCCGTCCTGGACGTCGATGACCTGGACCGCCCACGGCACGAACCCGTCCCCGTCCTCGGCGGGCTTGTAGTGCGCGAAGGCGGGGGAGCCGTTGGCCGAGACGGGCACCAGCTTGGAGCCCGCGCAGGCCGCGCCGATGGAGGTCATGAAACCCGTGATGTCCCCGGTGCCCCGAAGCCACAGGTCGAACGGCGGCATCGTCATCACCGCGTCCTCGTGGAGCAGCGCGGTCAGAGCCGCCATGTCATACCCCTCGAACGCCTTCACATAGCGCTCCAGGAGCTTCTGCTGCTCCTCGTCGAGCGGGTCCGCCGCATCGCCCGGCCGGCTCTCCGTCTCGGTCAGCGTGGCCCGGGCCCGCTGCAGGGCGCTGTTGACCGAGGCGACGGAGGTCTCCAGCAGTTCGGCGACCTCCGCCGCCCTCCAGGCGAGGACCTCGCGCAGGATCAGCACGGCGCGCTGCTTGGGCGGCAGGTGCTGCAGGGCGGCGACGAACGCCAGGCGCACCGACTCGCGCGCCACGGCCGCCTCCGCCGGGTCCTGGACGGAGGGCAGGATCCGGCCGTCGGGCATCGGCTCCAGCCAGACGTTCTCCGGGCGGGGGCTCAGCGCGGCCTGGGCGAGCGGGGTCGGGCCCGTCAGATCGACCGGGCGGGCCCGCTTGTTGCCCGCTTTCAGCATGTCCAGGCAGACGTTGGTGGCGATGCGGTACAGCCAGGAGCGCAGCGAGGAACGGCCCTCGAACCTGTCGAAGCTGCGCCAGGCCCGGACCAGGGTGTCCTGCACCGCGTCCTCGGCCTCGAAGGCGGATCCGAGCATCCGGTAGCAGTACCCCGTCAGCTCGGTGCGGTGCCCTTCCAGGCGGCTCTCGATCCCGGCGGCATCGGCCTCCTCGGCACCCGCCGCCGCACCTTTGGCCGTCGTCGCGGTCAGATCGCTCATCGCTCCACCCCTGTCGCGCGCAGCCGCGCTGTGGCATCCGTCACCCGGTACGTCGGAAGCTACCGCAGGCCACTGACAGCCGGGGTGGAAAGAGGACGAGGGGATCCGTCGGACACTCCCGGGGGCGCCGGACGCCATGGCCACGGCCACGGGGTCCGGCACCCCCGGGGGGGGACCGGCCGGGACGGCGCGGAGACCCGGACCGGGGCCAAGAAGATCTAC
>NZ_JOEZ01000005.1 GCF_000721175.1 Streptomyces anulatus | reverse complement strand
CGGAGCGTGCGGGGGCGGGCAGGGCGGAGCTAGTGTGCTGTGTAGCCAAGGGATCGTCTTTCTAGGGTGTCGATCTTGCGGTGAGACCCCGGCCTGGTGTGGCAACACCGCGTCGGGGTCGTTCGGTTCTCGAACCGTAAGCAGTCGTGACGCTGCGCCGCAAGCTGTCACGATTAGTCATACTTCCTGGCCGTGACGGGGTAGGGAGGTGGGGAGGTTTTCCCAACCTCCCCTTCATCTACCTGCCGGTTAAAGAAGGCGCTCGTGTCACGGGTCTCGTATCCCGACACGCGAATCCCGGGTCCCGGGCTTCGGGCCGGAGCGCTGTTCACATACCCCCGGAAGAGTGACTGAACCGTCCCCGAAGCCCGAGTCTTGCGGCTCGGGACCTGAGCTTCGGGGCCTACGGCTTGCCTTCGCCCAGGGCGGTCCGCAGCCAGTCGAGGCTTCCCTGCGCCAGGAGTTCGTCGGCCAGGCGGTTGGCGGTGTCGGTGACGAGGCGGCCTCGGCTGTTGTCGATCCAGCGCTGGGCGTTCTCGTAGCCCTGGGCCTTGTACTCGATGCCCTGGATCATGCACTCCAGCTTGTCCGCGTCCCGGGCGCAGACCGCCTCCGGCGACTCCTTCGCCTCGTACTCCGCGACCAACTCGCGGACCGCCGAGGCCAGCACCTCGGGCATGCCCGCCGTCTGATCGGCGGTGACTTCCTGCGGGTCGCCGACGGGCGCGTACTTCTTCCCGAGGTGGTTCACGTCCCCGGTGCGGGTCTCCTGCGTGTCGTGCCACACCGCGAGGTAGATGGCCCGGGCGGGGTCCGCGCCCTCCAGCTTCGCGATGACTGTGGCGATCAACGCCGTACGCCATGAATGCTCGGCCACACTCTCCGGATCACGCACTCCGGCCATCCACCAACCGGTGCGCCGCGTCTGCTTGAGCGTGCCCGCCTCGTACAGGAAGCGGCCCACCGCGGGACAGGTCGTCGCTCACGACCCTCTCCTCTCACGCCTCGCTGAGGCGGATCGCATACCGGATGCCCTTCGGCTACGGCGTGTCCACCATGGCGGAGCGAAATGAGCACGGTTCGTGCCACTGCCACCGCCCGGCGGCGACATATCCGCGTGTCCTGGTCAGGCGTTGTGATGCTGTGCCTGGTGCGCCGCCGCGATCCGGTCGATTCGTGCAGCCAGGTCGAAGTCGGCTGCTGTCAGCCGATGCCCGGCATCGTGCGTCGTGATCGCGAACCGTACGTGATCCCATCGCAGGTCGATGTCCGCGTGGTGTCCGATGAGGCGCTCGACATCTGCGACGTTCACGATCATGGCAACGCCACCGTGGTACCGGATCCCGAAGGTGCGTGTGATCGCGTCTTCTTCGCGAACCCAGCCTGGCAACTCAGCCAAGCGCACGCCGATTTCCTCGTCCGGCAGTGGATTCTTGCTCATCGTCAGTTCCCCTCGGACACTGGTGCCAGGATCTCTGCAAGGTCCCGGCCGACCGGGGCATCGTGCCACGGGCGCATCTCCCTTTCCAGCGTGGCAAGTTCCCTGTACATGCGGGCGGAACGGGTCTCGATGGCGATCGTTGCCACGTTACGGGCGATCTCCACCGCCTGGTCCGGCTCCCGCGCTGTGGCGGACTGCTGCTGGAAGTAATCGACCAGGGCGGGATCGACGTGCTGCGGGGCCATCGGACCGGCGACTAGCGCAGCTGCAGTGACGGAGGTGAAGGCTCGGCGGTTCACCTGTTCCTCCTCGTGATGCTCGGGCCGGATCCAGCCCGGCGGGGTCGTGAAGCCCAGGTCCTCAGGCCAACGGCCGAGGGCGTCGTGGAGAACGACCGCGGTCTCTTCTGCCGGCCAGCCGGGACGCTCTCCTTCCCAGCGACGCCACGTCCGCGCGGACACGGTGAACTGGCGGTCGTCCAGCAGCTGCTGTCCGTGCTCGGTGAGTGCTCCAGCAGCTGCCTCAAGGCTCCGCCATCCACGGCGCAGTCGGGCGGCTCGTAGCGCATCGTTGCGGCCCATGCGTTCAGTGTGGGGTGTCATCGTCCGCGCTCCTGGCCGTGGCCGCCGGATGGCCGCATGTGGCCATCGGACGGCCTATTCCTTACTCGACGTACTCGCACATCATCAGGGTGTGACAGCGGGCCATGCGGCGGAACGGCTGAGAGCCCGACGATTGGTCAGGGAGACGGCCATGCCGATGACACTGAAGGTGTACGAGGTGAACCGCACAGGCACTGTCCGTGTCCTGCGGGAAGAGACCGAGGTGATCCCGTTCGAAAGGCCGGAGACGTCGCGCGACTTCCCCGCCTGCGAGTGCCCCATTTGCGCCGAGGTCGCGTCGTGAAGACCGTCGTCCTGGGCGACACCGTCTACAAGACTTGGCTCGGTCACACCCAGCGCTGCGCCACGTGTCGAGCGGGAGTCTCCTGTTCGGCGGCCGTGCGATTGGGCCGTGCATGGCGGGAGGCGCGGCGCGGACGAGGTGCTACGCGGAGGGGGAAGCGCACGATTTCCCGGTTGAGGACGAGACGGGGGCCTACTGTCCGGAGCATGAGGTGACGTTGCTCTGGCGGGGTGATCCGATCACCGTCGCCGATGCGACCGGAGGGGCGGTCGTTGCCCTGGACGTGTTGTCGGCGGGGGCGGACGGTCCGTGCGGCGTTGTCTGCCGCAGTGCGTTGGTGAAGGACCTGGCCAGCGTGCACGCTCTCTGTCTGCGGGAGGACTGTGCTTGCCAGTGTCATGCGGCTGCCACTGCTCTCCGGGAGGCCGGATGAGCATCAACTTCTCGTTGACGGATGTCCGTACGTGTGAGGCGTGCTGGCGAGCCCCGGTGACGGCCGTCCGGCACACCGCCAACGGCCGGGACCTGTTGTGCCGGGCGTGTGCAGAGGGTGGCTGTCCGCGCAGGGTCGACATCTTCCCGCCGTACGGGATCTACCGACTGCACCACCCTCTCAACCAGTCAGCTGCACCGATCAGAGGAGATGAACGATGACCAGCACCCCCGTTCCGGTCGAGGCCGGTAAGCATGGTGGGCCGCCGTTGGACAAGCCGTGGACACCGCCCCAGGAGCCGAAGCCGTCCCCCGACGGCAGCCGGCCCCAGTTCATGCAGCAGTCGTGAGCGGCGCACCGCAGGCACCTACGTACCCGCATCTGGTGCGGGATCTCGCTGATCGCGGGTTGCTCACGGGCCGTTGGAGGCAGGTGTTCGATGCTGTGCCGCGCAGCCGGTTCGTCCCGGCCGATGTCTGGCGGCAACTCCCGGACCGGTGTGAGCCGGTGGTGCGGACGGATGCGTGGCTGGCGTTGGTGAACAGCGACGAGCCGGTCGTCACGCAACTCGACGACGGGACCGAGGACGGGCCCGGCATTGCGACGTCGTCGAACTCGATGCCCTCGATGGTCGCCCGGATGCTCGGGCTGCTCGAAGTCCAGGACGGTCAGCGGGTGGTGGAGATCGGCACCGGCACCGGGTACGTATCCGCGTTGCTCTGCGAACGCCTCGGTGACGACCTGGTCCATAGCGTCGAGCTGGATCCGGTCGTGGCATGGCAGGCGGCCGAGGCCTTGGCGCAGGCCGGGTACCGGCCGCACCTGCGCGTCGGCGACGGTGAGCAGCCCTGGCCCGGCCTGGGACCGGTGGACCGGCTGATCGCCACCTGCGCCCTGCGGTACGTTCCGTACGCGCTGCTCCGACAGGTCCGGCCCGGCGGAGTGGTCGTTGCTCCGCTCGCCCGCGAGTTCTGGTCCGGTGCCATGGTCCAGCTCCACGTTCAGGACGACGGCACCGCGACCGGCCCGTTCTGCGGCGGGGCCACGTACATGCCGATGCGAGCACACCGCCTCCCCGACCTCCACGACGTCCAAGGCAAGGGAAGAGCCCGCGCGGCCGGCCTGGACCCCGCCCAACTCCTCGACCTCGGGTTCGCCCTGTACGCGGGGGCGCGGCTGCCCGGCGTACGGCTCATCCACCAAGACATCGCTGACGGCGTCCAGGTCTGGGCGACCCGCGAGAACGGAAGCGCCGCGACAGCCGCCACCGGAGAAGAGGTGTGGCAGTACGGCCCCGGGTTCCTCTGGGAGGAGATCGAGCAGACCTGGTGGGAGTACGAAACGGAAGGCCGGCCCGACGCCGACCAGTTCGGGCTGACCGTCACCGACCGAGGCCAACAGGTGTGGCTGCGGGATCCGAGCGAGGTCATCCGGCCGAGCCGGGCGTGACCCGTGCCGGTTTCCGCTCGTGCGCACCGAGCGGGTCAACAGGGGGGCCACGCCCGGCCGGGGGCCCTCAGGTCACAGAGCGATCAGTCCTGCCACCGTTTCGCTGAAACCGCATGCATCGAAGTAGAACGGTCGCAAGTGTTCTTCGAAGTCGACATGCAGCCACTCACAGCCCGCAGCACGGCATCCGTCAGCTGCTGCCGCGATCAGCGCGGATCCGACTCCGTTCGATCGGTTGCTCTGAGCCACGACCGTGTCCAGGATGAACGCATGAACGCCGCCGTCCCAGGCGACGTTGACGAAGCCCACCAAACGATCACCTTCCCGGGCGCAGACCCAGCCGAGGCTGTGACGTTCCAGCCTTGCGCGCCAGTCCGTCTGCCCGACCGGATGATCGAACCCTTTGGCATGCAGCTCATTGAGCGCCGCGTTGTCGACGTCGCCCCGCCACTCGTACGTGATCTCCATGATCCAAACCTAGTAAGCACCGGAGTCGGACTACGGAGCGTGCCGACGGGCTCGCTCGCGGCACAATGGCCGGATGACCGCCAGACGGATCACCCATCGCACAGCGGACGGCGTCCGCATACCCGGAACCTGGCGCCACGCCTTCATCCGCAACGGAAGCTCCTACTTCCTCACCGACCTCGTCATCTACGCCGACGGGCTCATCGACTGCTGGGGTCTGGTGACCTTCGAGGAGTTCGAGGAGAAACTCCGGACCGGCTGGGTGGCCACCACGTTCCCGGAAGGCGCCGAGGCGTCCGCACACGGTCTGGCGCGCTGGACGTTCGGCGAGCCCCGGAGTCAGCTCACGCCCGAGTTGTTCGCCACCGAGGTCCGCGACGCCATCGACCAGCTGAACGGCCGCCCCGATTCGACCGACCGCTGCCTGGCCGCCGTGGACGTCTTCCTCGCCGACCGGACGGAGGAAAACCGGACGGCGGCCCGTAACGCCTTCCTGTCCATCCCGGTATCGCAACGCCGTTACGCCCTGGGGGACATGGACAGCAAGGACTGGCCGCTGCGCGTGCTGGTGGCGGGCCCCGGCGGCACGACGTACCTGCCGCCCGACCCGCCGGTCACCCAGGACTCGTACGAACGGGCTCTCGCGTACTTCGAGGACCGGGCCCGTTGGATGGCCGAACGGGACACGCGGGCCCGCGCGGACGGACCGACGGCTCCCCACAACCCGGCGATCACTCTCCACCACACCTTTCCACGCGAGCCCGAGGCCCACCCCGGCCAGGGCGGCCTGCGCAACGACTACCCAGCCCCGATCACCGTGAAGAAGATCGTCTACCCCTCCGTCGCCCACGCCTACTGGGCTCTGTCAGTCGCCGATCCGGAGGCCCACGACGCGGTCGCCGCAGCGGACACCTCTGCCGCAGCACGCAAGCTGGCGGCCGGACCATCGCGCCGCGAGGACTGGACCCACGTCCGCACCGCCGTCATGACGAGCCTGCTGCGCGCCAAGTACGACCAGCATCCCGAGCTGGCCGAGATCCTGCTGGAGACGGACGACGCCACCCTGATCTACGAGGACGTGGACTCGACCTACTGGGGCGACAGCGGCGGCCGGGGCCGCAACTGGGCGGGCCGCCTTCTCGAACTCGTGCGCTCCGAACTCCACCTGCGGCGAGTTGGGTTCTCCGGCCTCTGATGCCGGAAAGCGGCCCACCCCGGCCGGGCAGTCGATCGCCGAGTACGGGCGCGGACCGCCGCGCTCCATCACTCCTCACGCAGGCCCGTGATCAGATCGCGCGGCAGTCCATGGGTGTCGTGGAGGTGGTGGAAGTCCTCCTCGCTCAGAGGGCCTTGGAACCGGGGCCGGGTGAGCACCCGTCGGCCACGTTCCAGGAGCCGGTCGAACCGGTGCTCCTCTTCGCGCAGCATCCGCAGCACGTCGCCCGGGCGCATGTCCTGCCGGAAGTGGTCCGAGGAGTGCCCGACCAGCTCTTCCGGCAGGTCTTCGATGCCGTGCGAGGCGTCCTCCCGCCGGAGCACGGTGAGTACGCGTCGTAGCAGGCGGCGCAGCACGTAGCCCTGGCCCGTGCTGGCCGGGCGCACGCCGTCGCCGAACAGCACGACGGCCGAGCGCAGATGGTCGCAGACCAGGCGCAGCGAAGGTTCTTCCAGGGTCCACAGGGCCGGCACGAGGCGGCGCCAGGGCTCGAAGACGTCGCACTCGAAGACGGACGACGTGCCCTGGAGCAGTGAGGCCAGCCGCTCCAGGCCGAGTCCGGTGTCGACGTTGCGCTGCGGAAGCGGTACGAGGGAGCCGTCGTCGAGCCGGCGGTGGGTCATCGTCACGTGGTTCCACACCTCCACCCAGCGGTCGTCGCGGGTGGGCGTCGACTGCGGCGGGCCGTCACCGCTCCACAGGAAGATCTCCGAGTCGGGGCCGCACGGTCCGACAGGTCCGCCGGATCCGTTGGGCCACCAGTTGTCCTCCACGGTGAGTTCCACGGGGACGCCGAGGCGCTGCCACAGCTCGACAGAAGCGGTGTCCGGCCCTGTCCGGCCGTCGCCGGCGAAGGCGGTGGCGTGCAGCAGGCCGGGGTCGACGCCCAGGCCCTCGGTGAGCAGCCCGTACCCCCAGTCGAGACTGACCGGGCCCTCGTAGTCGCCCAGCGACCAGGTGCCGAGCATCTCGAAGACGGTGAGGTGGGTGGCGTCTCCGACCTCGTCCAGGTCCGTGGTGCGCAGACAGCGCTGTACGTTGACGAGCCGCTTGCCCAGCGGATGGGGGCGGCCCTCCAGGTACGGGGTGAGCGGGTGCATGCCGGAGGTGGTGAAGAGCACGGAGTCGCCGGGTGGTGGCAGCAGGGTCGAGCCGGTGATCCGGCGGTGGCCGCGCTCTTCGTAGTACTCGACGAACGTCCTGACCAGCTGGTCCGAATGCATGGGAGTGGCTCCTTCGCGTTGCGGCGGGGGAGGCACCGGAGAACGGGACCGTTCGGTCACCCGGCCGGGGTCAGAGGCTCCACGGCACTGCCGACGGACCGTTTCCGGTCGCCGGGGGAAAGAAAGAAGGTCAGGCGGCGGCAACCGGCGAGCTGGTCGCTCGCGCGGTCGCGGTGGTGCTCAGGCCGGTGACGTTCATGTGAATGACCATAACGCGGCCCTTCCCGCCCGAGCACGTGGATTTTCCGGCCCGGCCCGCCCGAGCACACGAATTCGCCGGCCCTGCGCCCGCCGACGCGCCTGCCCGCGAAGGAGCGCGGCGGGCTCAGCCCGTGATCAGCCGCGGCCGTGCGAAGTCCGTGTTGTCCACGACGGCGTCCATCCTCGGCAGCGGGTCCACCTCATCGAGATACAGGCGCTCCGCCACCAGGTAGCGGTCGCGGTGGATCGCCTCAGCGTCCGAGCCCGCCCAGTTCCGGTCGCGTTCCGCACCCCGGCTCACGGAGAGTTCGGCGTCCACGTCCATCCAGACGCGGAAGTCCCAGTACGCGTCGATCTCGGGGCGGAACGCGAAGACGCCGTCCACGATCAGCACCGAGTCCGGGGCGAGGGGGGCCGTGTCGGCCGCGTGGTTCTCCTGCGTCAGCGGGTCGATGGAGCACAGTGCGCAGGACGCCGCCTCCGGGGAGCGGGCGGGGTCCAGCAGGAGGCGCTTGGCCGCGTCGTAGTCGTACGCGTTGCGGTAGTAGCCCTCGCCCGACTCCCGGTCGTACAGGTGGCGGTCCTTCCACGGGTTCTTGAAGTCGTCCAGCGTGGCGCGGAGCACCGGGCGGCCCGACGCCGCTATGCGCTCGGCCAGTTCGTGGCCGAAGCTCGTCTTCCCCGCCGCCGTGAAGCCGTCGATGCCCACGAGCAGCCGGCCCGGACCGACGGCCAGGACGCGTTCCGCGAGTGCTTCGGTCAGGGCGCTGCGCTCGACCGACGCCGGTGCGGGGCAGGGCTGTTGCCAGGTCGAGGGCGAGTGCCGTACGGATGCCGCGTCAATGGGTCCCATCGGCTGATCCTCGCAAAGGCTCCTGGCGGGCCCTCAGGTGGGCCCGTTCGCCCTGGTGGCCGAAGAGGACCAGCAGTTCCACGGTCCGGTCGTCGTCGGGGCCGAGCCAGTGCGGCACGTGCGTGTCGAACTCGGCCGCCTCGCCCGGCTTCAGGACCAGCGTCCGTTCGCCCAGGATCAGCCGGAGCCGCCCGGCCAGCACGTACAGCCACTCGAAGCCCTCGTGGGTGCGCAGGGTCGGCTCGGTGCCCGTCGGCCTCGGAGGGATCAGCAGCTTGTGGGCCTGGACCCCGCCGGGGCGGCTCAGCGGTACGTACGTGAGGCCTTCCCGGGTGACCGGGCGGAGGTGGATGCGCGGGTCGCCCGTGCGCGGTGCGCCCACCAGTTCGTCCAGCGGCACCGCGTGGACCTCCGCCAGCGGAAGCAGCAGTTCCAGCGTGGGCTTGCGCGTGCCGCCCTCCAGGCGGGACAGCGTGCTCTCGTTGATCCCGGTCCGCTCCGCCAGCTCGGCCAGCGTCATTCCGTGCCTGCGCCGCAACTCCCGCAGCCGGGGGCCTACTGCGGCCAGTACGCCGTCCTTGCCGCCCCTGGGGGTGTGCCCTGCCGCTGCTTCCATGGCTGCCATGTCCGTCAGGTTGCCGAAACGGCATGGGAGCTTGCAAGGGTGGCAGGCCGCGGCGCATCTTCCTGTTCCAGCGGGGTGCTCGTCCGGAGCGGCCTCCACGTGCATGAAAGGGAACCGCGATGAGCAGCGACGCCACCGAGTCCGCCGCCTTCTGGGAGAGCCATTACGCCGCCGTCGACGCGCGGTGGGGCACCCGGCCCAACGTCGTCCTCGCCGAGGTCGTCACCGCCCTGGCCCCCGAACCGGGCGGCGGAGGCCGGGCGCTGGATCTCGGCTGCGGGCACGGCGGTGACGCGCTCTGGCTCGCCTCGCTCGGCTGGGACGTCACCGCCGTCGACGTCTCGGCGACCGCACTGGGCCGGGTCGCCGCCGGGGCGGACGCGGCCGGGCTGGCCGACCTGGTCCACCCGAGCCGGCACGATCTGGCACGGTCCTTCCCCGACGGGATGTTCGGCCTGGTGGCCGCCAGCTACTTCCACACCCCCGTGGAGATCCCCCGCGAGCAGGTGCTCCGGCGCGCGGCCGGCGCCGTCGCCCCCGGCGGCCTCCTGGTGCTGGTCGAGCACGCCTCGCATGCCCCCTGGTCCTGGCGGGACGGCAACGAGGACGTGCGGTTCCCCGCACCCGAGGACGTACTCGCTTCCCTGCGGCTCGGCGACGGATGGCGGACCGAGCGGTGCCACGCGCCCCGGCGGACCGCCACCGGGCCCGGCGGCGAGACGGCGACCGTGACCGACAACGTCGTCGCCGTCCGCCGCGCCGGGATCCGGGACTGAGCCGCCCGCCCGCGGGCCGCCTCGACCAAGCGGCCGCCTTCGGGCGTTGCGGGCGGACGTCCGCCGGGCCGGGCTCAGGCGGGGGTGAGTTCGGCTGCCCCGAAGGAAACGCCGAACCGGGCACACCAGATGCTCACGCCGGTGAACTCGTCGAGGTCGATGCCGGCCGGCAGGGCGTAGTTCTGGTCGCCCTTGTTGCCCTTGAGCTTGCCGAGGCTCTCGTACGCGCCGTCGTCGAACACCTTCCAGCCCTCCTTGCCCTCCTTGACCGGAGCGTCGGTGATCCAGACGTACAGATCGGGGCCGTTGCTGGTGTCCAGGCCCTCCAGGCGCAGAGTCCGCGAGCCGTCGGGCAGGCGGACCACCTTGACCGTGCCGGTCGTGCGGTGCTCGTGGCTGATCAGCTCACCGGTCGCCAGCGTCTTCGGTTCCGGCGGCGCCGTGGACCGGGAGGCGCCGGGGGAAGGCGGCGCGGCCTCCGGCGGGGCGGTGGGGACGGCCAGTTCCTCGCGTACGGTCCTGTCCTGCCACAGCTTCCAGGGCTGGAACCAGTACAGCCCCGCGCTCACGACCAGCGTGGCGGCGATCAGCCCGCCGGCGAGCACGGGCCCGCGCGATCGCCGTCGCTTCGGAGCGTCCGCCTGCTGCGGATCGTGCGTGGTCATGGTCCTGCCTCTCTTCGGGCCTGCCGGGTGTCGGGCACGGGCCGTAACCCGGTGTGCATCGGAACGGGAAGGACGCCCTCGCGCCACTGGACCCAGTAGACGCGCCCGAACAGGGCCCACCAGGGTCTTCGTATGCCGACGACGGTTCCCGGGTTGTCGCCTTCGCGGTGGTGGAACACCGTGTCCCCGACCCGTGACGCGACGGGACCGGACGCCCCCGGCACCGGAGTGCGGGCCCCCCGGGAGGTGTTGCGGCAGGGGCGGCGGCGCCGCCGGCCAGGGTGAGGGACATGGCCTTCACCCTACGAAGGCGCAGTGGACATAAGGGACTTCAGGTTCTTACGAAAGCGGAACGTCGGCGGCTGGACCGGGGCCGGACGCGCCGGTCGGCGCCGACCGGTGCGAGGCTGGGCCCATGCAGACACCACCGCTGGACGCCGGGCTCCGCGTGCTCGTCGTGGACGACGACCTGACCGTGGCCGAGGTCGTCGCGGGGTACCTGGGCCGCGCCGGGTACGAGGTCACCCGCGCCGACGACGGACCGGCGGCCCTGGAGTGCGCCGCGCGGCACCGGCCCGACCTGGTCGTCCTGGACCTGATGCTGCCCGGCATGGACGGTCTGGAGGTCTGCCGCCGACTGCGTGCGGAGGCGCCCGTACCGGTCATCATGCTGACGGCACGCGGTGACGAGGACGACCGGATCCTCGGCCTGGAGGTGGGGGCCGACGACTACGTCACCAAGCCGTTCAGCCCTCGCGAACTCGTCCTGCGCGTCGAGTCGGTCCTGCGCCGCAGCCGCACCGCTCCGGCCCCCGGCCCGGGCGCACCGCTGCTGGCGGACGGCCTCCGGGTGGACCCGGTGGCACGCCACGCGTCCAAGAGCGGGACCGATCTGGCTCTGACCATGCGGGAGTTCGATCTGCTGGTCTTCCTCCTGCGGAACCCGGGCCGGGCGGTCGGCCGTGAGGAACTGATGCGCGAGGTGTGGGGCTGGGAGTTCGGCGACCTGTCGACCGTCACGGTCCACATCCGCAGGCTGCGCGGAAAGGTCGAGGACGACCCGGCCAGGCCGCGGCTGATCCAGACGGTGTGGGGCATGGGCTACCGCCTCGACCTGCCGGATGACGCATGCGAGGGCGGGCCCGGACAGCCCGACCGGACTGCGCAGTCCGGCGGACCCGCGGAGCCCGGCCGGCCGTCCGACCGGCCCGGACAGTCCGGCGGACCCGCGCAGTCCGGCCGGCCGGGGCACTCCACCTCGACCGGGGGCTGAGCACCCATGCTGGACATCCTCGTCATCGCCCTGCTGGCCTTCCTGGGCGCCGCGGTCGCCGGTCTGCTCGGCGCCCTGGCGCTGCGGCTCCTGCGGCACCGTTCCCTCGTGGTCACTCTGACCGTCGTCGCGGCCGTCGCGGTCCTCGCCATGCTGCTCGGAACCCTGGCCGTGGCCTGGGAGATGTTCCTGTCGCCGCACGACCTGAACGTGATCGTGATCGTCGTGGCGATGGCCGCCGTGGTCTCGCTGGCCACCGCCCTGCTGCTCGGCCGCTGGGTGGTCGCCCGCAGCGTGGCCCTGACCGAGGCGGCCCGATCGTTCGGTGACGGGGGCAGCTTCGCCGCGCCCGCGCGGGCGGCGACCGCGGAACTGACGGCGCTGAGCGCGGAGCTGGAGTCCAGCAGTGCCAAGCTGGCGGAGTCCAGGCGCCGGGAACGGGCCCTGGAGGCATCACGGCGAGAGCTGGTGGCCTGGATCTCGCACGACCTGCGTACCCCGCTCGCAGGACTGCGCGCCATGTCCGAGGCCCTGGAGGACGGTGTGGCCGCCGATCCCGACCGCTATCTGCGCCAGATCCGCACCGAGGTCGAACGCCTCGACACCCTGGTCGGTGACCTATTCGAGCTGTCCCGCATCCACGCGGGCGCCCTCGCCCTGAGCCGCGCCCGGATCTCCGTGTACGACCTGGTCGCCGACGCCATGGCCGGGGCGGACCCGCTCGCCCGGGAGCACGGGGTACGCCTGGTGGGCGAAGCGGTCGACCGGGTGCCGGTGGAGGTCGACAGCAAGGAGATGAGCCGCGTCCTGGGGAACCTCCTCGTGAACGCGATCCATCGCACTCCCTCCGACGGCACCGTCGCGGTGGCCGCACAGCGCACCGAGGGCGGTGTCGTCCTGTCCGTCACCGACAGTTGCGGCGGCATCCCCGAGGAGGACCTGCCGCGCGTCTTCGACACCGGCTGGCGCGGTAACCACGCCCGTACACCGCCGGCCGGAGCAGGGCTCGGCCTGGCCATCGTGGCGGGCATCGTCGAGGCCCACCAAGGGCGGGCAGCCGTGCGCAATGTGATGGGCGGTTGCCGCTTCGAAGTCACCCTGCCCACGGCGGGTGCTCGGGCGGGGTGACGGCGGAACCTTCCCGGCGGGCGCGGGGGCGCTCCGTCCGGGGCCGCCGGCCCCGCCCCGGACCGCTACGGCGCCCCCTCCGGCTCCGCCGTACCCGCCGCCTCCCGCCTGTCCGGCTCCATCGCCTCCGCCGCCGTCACCCGGTCCCGCGCCCTGAGGTCGCGGGTCTGCTCCGCCACCCACCCGGGGCTGACCGCCGGAGGGTGACCCGGGACCTTACCGCTCATGACCAGGCAGAACGGGTGGCCCACCGGGTCGAGGAGCACCCGTACGTCGTCCTGGGGCTGGAACTCCGCGGGTGTCGCGCCCTCCGCCACCGCGTGGGCCACGCCCGCCTCCATGTCCGTCACCTCGAAGTCCAGGTGCAGCATCATCAGCTGGTCGCCGGGGGAGGCGGAGGGGGCGGGCCAGACCGGGGGCACGTACGCCTCCTCCGTCTGGAAGCCCAGACCGGAACCCCCGCCGGGTGGGGCGAGCCGCACCCAGCCCGGCTCCTCCTGCACGGTCCCCCATCCCAGGAGACGGCGGTAGAAGTCCGCCAGCTCCGCCGCGTCCGGGGCGTCGAGCACCGTGCAGGACAGGGTCAGGGACGGTCGCGGCGGTCGTGGGGTGGTGGTCACGGTTGCCTCCTCGGGGCGGAGCTGTGCCGGTACTCATACCCTGGGCCGGCGCCTTCACCAGCCCCCGCGCCCGGCTCACCCCGCGCCCCCGCCTCAGCCCGCGACGATGTCCTCGTACCCGCCGATCTCGCGCGGGTCGCGCGTCCCCGGGCCGATGTACGTCGCCGACGGGCGCACCAGGCGGCCCGTGCGCTTCTGCTCCAGGATGTGCGCCGACCAGCCCGCCGTCCGGGCGCACGTGAACATCGACGTGAACATGTGCGCCGGGACCTCCGCGAAGTCCAGGACGATCGCCGCCCAGAACTCCACGTTCGTCGCCAGGACACGGTCCGGACGCCGCGCGTGCAACTCCTCCAGCGCGGCCTTCTCCAGCGCCTCCGCCACCTCGAAGCGCGGCGCGGCCAGCTCGCGGGCCGTGCGGCGCAGGACACGGGCGCGCGGGTCCTCGGCGCGGTAGACGCGGTGGCCGAAACCCATCAGCCGCTCGCCCCGGTCCAGGGCCTGCTTCACGTACGCGGTCGCGTCGCCCGTGCGCTCGATCTCCTCGATCATGCCGAGGACCCGGGACGGGGCGCCGCCGTGCAGCGGGCCCGACATCGCGCCCACCGCGCCGGACAGGGCCGCAGCGACGTCCGCCCCGGTCGAGGCGATGACCCGGGCGGTGAACGTGGAGGCGTTCATGCCGTGCTCGGCCGCCGACGTCCAGTAAGCGTCGACCGCCTTGACGTGCTTCGGGTCCGGCTCGCCGCGCCAGCGGATCATGAACCGCTCCACCACCGACTGCGCCTTGTCGATCTCGCTCTGCGGCACCATCGGCCGCCCCTGGCCGCGCGCCGACTGGGCGACGTACGACAGCGCCATCACGGCCGCCCGTGCCAGGTCGTCCCTGGCGGTCGCCTCGTCGATGTCCAGCAGCGGTTTCAGGCCCCAGACGGGCGCCAGCATCGCCAGCGCCGACTGCACGTCGACCCGGATGTCACCGGAGTGCACGGGGATCGGGAACGGCTCGGCCGGCGGCAGCCCGGGGTTGAACGCCCCGTCCACCAGCAGACCCCACACGTTCCCGAACGAGACATGGCCGACGAGGTCCTCGATGTCGACCCCTCGATAACGGAGCGAACCGCCTTCCTTGTCCGGTTCGGCGATCTCCGTTTCGAACGCGACGACTCCCTCAAGACCGGGTACGAAGTCGGACATCAGGCGGCTCCCTCAGTTCGGCGGGCGGCGGGCGGGCGGTGCTGTGGTCGGCTGCCGTGGCGTACGTGGCGTACGTACGTGGAGCAGGTGCGGGAACGCCGCGCTGTACGAGGACCACAGTGGCCTGCCCCAAGATATTGGCGGGTACCCACGGAACGGGGAAGCGTGACATCCGGCACAGGGCCCCTTTCGACGGCCCGTGGTTACGGGCCCTCCCCGCCGGGCACACTCGGCCGCTGCGGCAGGATGGACCCGTGCCCACACCAGATCACTCCGTGCCGACTCCGGATCACGCTGTGCCCGCACCGGATCATGCCGCCCATCAGGCTCCTTCCGCCGGGACCTCCCGTGACTCCGCAGGGTCCTCCCGTACCGATTCCACCACCGATCCGGCGGCCATGCGCGAGCAGTACCGCTCGGAGGACTTCACCGAGCGTGACCTCAGCCCCGACCCGATGGACCAGTTCGCCCGCTGGTTCCGCCAGGTCGCCGCCGGCGGGGTGCTGCACGAGCCCAACGCGATGATCGTCTCCACCGCCACCCCGGACGGCCGCCCGTCCTCGCGCACCGTGCTGCTCAAGCAGTACGACGACCGGGGCTTCGTCTTCTTCACGAACTACGACTCCCGCAAGGGCCGCGAGCTGGCCGCCAACAGTCACGTCTCGCTGCTCTTCCCCTGGCACCCGATGGCCCGGCAGGTCATCGTCACCGGCACCGCCTCCCGCACCTCCCGCGAGGAGACCGTCGGCTACTTCCGCACCCGCCCGCACGGCTCCCAGCTCGGCGCGTGGGCCAGCGACCAGTCCACCGTCGTCGGCTCCCGCGAGGAGCTGATCACGCGGTACGAGGAGCTGGCCACGCGCTATCCGGAAGGCGAGAAGGTCCCGGCCCCGCCGCACTGGGGCGGCTTCCGGGTGGTGCCCGAGACGATCGAGTTCTGGCAGGGGCACGCGAACCGGCTGCACGACCGGCTGCGGTACGTCAGGGAGGGCGAGGACGAAGGGGCGTTGGGCGGGTGGCGGGTGGAGCGGCTCTGCCCGTAGATCCCGATCGTCATCCGCGTCGCCGGGCAGACGCAGAAACCCGCAGGCTCTGGTTCCTCCGTGCACAGAGGAGCCGGCCGGACTTACCGGCGAGCCTGCGGGTCGGTGACTGCTCGGGATTGGCCGGCGTCCGGCCATTGCACTGCAAAGAGCGCGACGACGGGCGTCAGCCCGCAGTCACCTCACGAGTCCGAGAAGAAATCACTTCCGGAACACCTCCTTTCTTCGCTGCCCACAGCCTAGGAGCGTCCCGGATCGCGGTTCAACCCCTTTATTCGGTACGGGTGAGGCCCAGCGCGCCCCGGACCTTCCGCAGGTCCACGAACTTGAAGCCGGTGGCCTCCCGTCCCTCCTGCGCCGGGGTGGCGTTGCCGTCCTGGACGACGAGCAGGCCTCCCGGGTACCGGCTGCCGAGCGGTTCGTTCAGCACCGCCGCGCCGTCGCAGAACTCGGAGCCGTCCAGCGTCGCCGAGGCAGCCGTGACGCGGAAGCCGCCCGCGTACCCGGCCCTGGCACCTCGCCCGGACCGGAGGGCGTACGCGGCGAAGGTGTCGTCGCCCTGGCTGGAGGCCAGCAGGTACCGGCCGCCGTTCCGCTCGGGGAGCAGGGTCAGCCCCTCCACGTCGGCCGAGATGCGGGTGCCGCCGAAGCCCGGGTCCGTGCCGGGGGCGCACTCCTCGCTCTCCTCGTCGTACGTCCCCGGCACGCCGTACTCGCGGACCTTGTCGACCAGCACCGGCTTCCCCCGCAGGTCGGCGGGCATCCGCCAGATGCCCACGTCCTCCTGGCCGGCGTAGAGAGCGCCGTCGGCCGGGTCGACCACCATCCCCTCCACCTGGGGCAGCTCGCCCGGTTCGCCGCAGGGCGTCCAGGCCGTGCCGTCGGGCAGCCGGAACGCGGAGGGCAGGTCGAGGCTCCGGACCTTGCGGTAGGTGACGGTGCCGGACCGGGTCGGCAGCAGCTCCAGCAGCGCGATCGACGTGCGGTCGCGCCGGCTGGCCAGCGCGTACGAACGGCCGCTGCGGCGGTCCGTCCAGGTGGCCAGACCGTACGCCGTCGCCTGCTCGTCGACCTCGTCCTGCCCGGCGGAGAACACCCGGGGCGCGGCCGGGTCGGTGACGTCCGTCAGCGGACCGCCGGGGCGGGACGGGTCGATGCGGTGGATGCGCAGGCGGTCGTGGCCCCGGTCGGAGGTGACGGCGAGGTCCGTCGCCCGGCCCGGCGCCCGTCCCGAGGGCAGGCGCAGGCCGTGCACCAGGTCGACGTTGTTGAAGCGGCCCGGGGCGTGGTCGGGGCCGGGCGCGGCGGGGGCGGGCAGCGACTGTACGAGGCGGGCGTCCAGGTCGTAGACCCGCAGCCCGCCCTCCTTGGCGGTGGCGATCACCAGGCTGCGGTCCGGGTCGGCGGGGTTGCGCCAGATCGCGGGGTCGTCCGCGTTGGCGTTGCCGCCCTGCTCGTCGTCGTACAGCGTGGCGGTCTCGGCGCGCGGGGTGACGGCGGGGAGCGGCCGGGGGGCGTCCTGCCGGGCGGGGGCCACGGATGCGGGGGCGGGGGCCGCGGCGGTGAGCGTCGCGAGCGCGGCGCAGACGGCCACGGCGGTCGCGGCCGCCGGACGTGCGGTGCGGAAGGGCGTCACGGAAGGGCTCCTTGCGGTCGAAGGACGAAGGCCGGAGGCCGGAGGAGAGGGGCCGCGAGCGGCCGGGGCCGAGGCGGACGAGGGCGCCCCAAGGCTGGGTGCGCGCGGTGGACTCCGTATGACGTCGTCGCCACGTAAGGCCGTGCCGCCGGTGAACTCCCCGCACCGGCGGGCTCGGTGGGCCCCGGCGCGTTCGCGGCGCGTGGCGCGAAACCATCGGGAAGCCGCCAGGAATCCGCCGGCGGGACAAATGATTTCGGTGAAGTTGATGTGTGCTCAGTCACGTTCGAGTTGAATGGTCTGACGTGCAGCAATACACGCGGCGAAGCGTGGGAGAACAGCCGACACGTTCTGCGGGGGGTGCGGAGTGGGTGCTTCCAGGAGCAGCGGGACCACCGACGAGCTCGGACCGGACGAGGATTCCGGCGGCGGGTCGCCGGGGCGCTCCGCGAACCCCGGGCCCCCAGCCGGCGAGGACGGGATCCCCGGTGCGCCCGACGGGTCCGAGCTGCTGGCGGCGCTGCTCGACGGCATGGACGCGGCGCTCTGTGCCTTCGACGCCGAAGGCACGGTCACCCACTGGAACCGCGAGGCCGAACGCATCCTCGGCTGGTCGGCGCGGGAGGCCGTGGGCCGGGCCGGCTTCGCGGGCTGGGCGGTGCGCCGGGCCGACGCCGACGAGGTGCGGGCGCGGCTGATGTCCGCCATGGACGCGCCGGGACGGCAGGTGCACGAGTTCGCGCTGCTGCGCAAGGACGGCGGCCGGGTGCTGGTGCGGACCCAGTCCGCCGGGGTGCGCGGCGCGGACGGGAAACCGGCAGGGGTCTACTGCGCGTTCAGCGAGGTGCACGCCCAGATCGACCTGGAGCGGGCCATCGCGCTGAGCGAGGCGCTGCTGGAGGACGCGTCCTGGGGCGTGGTCCTCGTCGACGTCGACCTGCGCCCGACGGTCGTCAACGCCTGCGCCTCCCGCGCGCTCGGCGGTGGCCGCACCACGCTCCTCGGCCGCCCGCTGGGCGAGCTGGTGACCCAGGGCGTCGAGGAGCTGGAGGCGGCCCTGCACCATGTGCTCGCCGAAGGCGCCCCGAGCGCCCCGGCAGAGCTGTGGGTGACCCTGCGGACGGCCAAGGGCGAGCGCCGCCGCTGCTGGCGCAGCGGATTCCTGCGGCTGGCCTCGCCGCTGACGGAGGAACCGGTCCCGCTCGGCGTGGGCTGGCTGTTCCGGGACGTCACCGCCGCCAAGCTCGCGGAGCAGGAGGCCGACCGGTTGCGGTTCCGGACGAGCCAGCTGCACCGGGCCGCCCGTACGGCCTCCGAGTGCGAGGACCCGATGGAGGCGGCGACCTCCCTGCTGGACTTCGCGCTCGCCGGGTTCGCCGACCACGTCCTGGTCGACCTGGTGGCGGGCGAGCGCCTGGTACGTACGGCCGCCACACCCTTCGACGCGCCCGGCCCGTGTCTGCCGGTCGCGGGGGGCTCCATCCCGGCCCGCTACGATCCCGGCCACCCGGCCCTCCGGTCCGTCGAGCGCACCGGCACCGTCCGTACGAGCGCGGGCGCCGACGACGCGGGGGCGGCGGCGGCCTGGGCCACGGACCGCCGCTGGCCCCCGGACGCGGCGCACGCGCTCTGCGCGGTGCTCCGCAGCCGGGGCCGGACGCTGGGCGTGCTGACGTTCCTCCGCGCGGCGAACCGGGCCGCCTTCGAACGCCCGGACACGGCGTACGCGGAGACGGTCGCGGCCCGGGTCGCGGGGGCGGTCGACCTGGCCCAGGTGACGGCGGGCCGTTAGGGCGTGTCTGGCTATTCCCGTCGTCGCCGGCAGGGCGGCCGCGCGGCGGCAGGTGCTCTCGGCGTGCCGGCCCCAGGCCCTCCTACTGGACGCACTCGGGTCCGGGGTCGGTGCGGCGCGAGTGCGTGCAGGGCGTCGTGAGGCAGACGGGAATCGTCGGACCAGGGCCTGGGGTCTCTCGTTCGGATCATGCCGGGCCCGCGAGCCCGGCATGATCCGAAGGAAAGGCCTCAGCCGAAGAGGTGCCGGCCGGCGGGGTGTCGCCCGGTGTGGTGCCGGCTCCCGCCAACCCGGGCTGACGGCCCGGGTCACGCCGCCGGCCTGTCCACGACGGTGAGACCCGGCCCACGACGGTGCGGACCCGTCCACAACAGCGGGCCCCCGTCCACAACAGTGCGGCGCGTGGCTCAGTGGCGGTAGAAGATCCGCTCCCGGTACTCCGTCATGACCCGGCCGTTCCACTCGTGGCCGCCGTCGACGTTTCCCGAGCGCAGCATCGGCGGCTCGACGCCCCGGGCCACCAGCCGCTCGACGGCGGCCGCCAGCATCGCCTGCATGATCGCGCTGGTCACCACGGTCGAGGCGGGGGCGAAGGGGGCATCGACGCCGGGGACCGTCAGCTCCGCGTCCCCGATCGCGATCTTGCTGTCGAGGACGATGTCGCAGTGGTCCCGCAGGAAGCCGCCCGAGGCGTGCCGGGAGCGGGTGTTCTCCGCGTACGCGACCGAGGTGACGCCGATGACCTTCAGCCCGAGGGCGCGGGCGTTCTGCGCCATCTCGACCGGCAGGGCGTTGCGCCCGGAGAGCGAGACGATCACCAGGAGGTCCCCGGCGGTGGCGGGGCTGGAGTCCAGGACGGCCGAGGCGAGCCCGTCCACCCGCTCCAGCGCCGAGCCGAGCGTGGCGGGCATGACGTCCACGCCGACCGCGCCGGGCACGGTGAGCAGGTTCATCAGCGCGAGGCCGCCCGCGCGGTAGACGACGTCCTGGGCGGCCAGCGAGGAGTGGCCCGCACCGAAGGCGAAGAGCCGGCCGCCCGATTCGACGGTGTCCGCGACGGCCGCGCCGGCGGCGGCGATGCTGTCCGCCTCCTCGTCCCGCACCCGCGTCAGCAGGCCGATCGCCGCATCGAGGAACTGACCGGCCAGCTTGCTGTCGCTCATCGGGGAGAGCCCTTTCGGCGGGGGACGGGAGGGTGGTGCGAAGGGGCGTCGGGCAGGCGGGAACGCCCGTGCCGCCGATCACGTTGCGGTCTGGACCACTGGCCTGTCAATAGCGCCCTGCGACCCCGTGCGTACGCACTTCCACCGGTCTTCCGCCGGGGCGGCACGGTTGTCGGCACTATGGGTCAGAATTGGTGCAGGGCCATCGCACGACGTTTTCTAGTCACAGCATCGAGGGGCACGTATGTCCGGACTGATCGACACCACGGAGATGTATCTCCGCACCATCCTCGAACTGGAAGAGGAAGGCGTGGTCCCCATGCGCGCCCGCATCGCCGAACGGCTGGACCAGAGCGGTCCGACCGTCAGTCAGACGGTGGCCCGCATGGAGCGCGACGGACTGGTCCAGGTCGCGGGGGACCGCCACCTGGAGCTGACCGAGGAGGGCCGCCGCCTCGCCACCCGCGTCATGCGCAAGCACCGGCTCGCCGAGTGTCTGCTCGTGGATGTGATCGGCCTGGAGTGGGAGCAGGTCCACGCCGAGGCCTGCCGCTGGGAGCACGTGATGAGCGAGGCGGTGGAGCGGCGGGTGCTGGAGCTGCTGCGCCACCCGACGGAGTCGCCGTACGGGAATCCCATCCCGGGCCTGGAGGAGCTGGGCGAGAAGGCCGAGGCCGACCCGTTCCTGGACGACTCCATGGTGAGCCTGGCCGACCTGGACCCGGGCTCCGAGGGCAAGACCGTGGTGGTGCGGAGGATCGGGGAGCCGATCCAGACCGACGCCCAGCTGATGTACACGCTGCGCAGGGCCGGGGTGCAGCCCGGGTCCGTCGTCAGCGTGACCGAGTCGCCCGGCGGGGTGCTGGTCGGCTCCAGCGGGGAGGCGGCCGAACTCAACTCCGAGGTCGCCTCGCACGTCTTCGTCGCCAAGCGCTGAGCCGAAGGCCGTCCGGCGCCGACGTGTTCGTCGCCCGGCGTCGACGCGCCGGTCTGCCCGGTTGTCGGTCACGGCAACACAACCGTGATGTGCGCTTTCCGATTTCCGTCCGGAATGGCAGCGGCCGGACGCGTCACATGCCAGGCTGAAGCCGGGCAGAGGACCTGAGGGTGTCGGCCGGCACGGTCGGGGAGGGAGCAGGGGATGCGCCCGTCGTACCACCACACGCACCGCACGGTGCCCGTCGCACTTCGCAACGCCCTGGTCCCGGCCGGTGCGGGGCGGTTCGCGCCGCCGCCTGCCATCGTTGTCGGGGCGGCCGAGGGCCGTCCCGAGAGCCGTCCCCGGACAGGGGGCGGCCCCGGCGTCCGAAGACGCCGGGGCCGTTCCTCCCCTGTGCTGACCCGGAGCCCCGAGCTCTCAAGGTCAGCCCCCGCGGGCCCCTGTCCCCGAGCGGCCCGCCTCCCGTTGAAGATCTCCCCAGGCCGGCCGACGTCAATCCTTGACGGGTGTCACTCGAACGTGGGGTCTTGGGTGGCGGAGGCCGTTTTCGAATAAGAGTTCGATAGCCTGGCGGGGTGCGACCACACGGTGATCGAGGACCAGAAGGGGGTGCCAGAACTATGGTGCGGCGCATCGACGTGACCGGAACCGACGGCGTACGCCTCGCGGCATGGGAGTTCGCCGACCCGCCCAAGGGGCGCGCGGAAGCGGACGGCGCTCCCGGGGTCTTACTGCTGCACGGGCTGATGGGCCGGGCCTCGCACTGGGCCCCGACCGCCCGCTGGCTCGCCGAACGGCACCGTGCGGTCGGCCTCGACCAGCGGGGCCACGGCCGCAGTGACAAGCCCGCCGACGGCCCGTACACCCGCGACGCCTACGTCTCCGACGCCGAGGCCGCGATCGAGCAGCTCGGGCTCGGTCCCGTCACCGTCGTCGGCCACGCCATGGGAGCGCTCACCGGCTGGCAGCTCGCCGCCAAGCGCCCCGACCTCGTCCGCGCCCTCGTCGTCTGCGACATGCGGGCCTCCGCCCTCGGGGCGGCCTCCCAGCGTGAGTGGAGCGACTGGTTCGACTCCTGGCCGCTGCCCTTCGCCACCCTCGCCGACGTACGGAAGTGGTTCGGCGAGGACGACCCCTGGGTCGAGCGGCCGAACCCCTCGCGCGGGGACTTCTACGCCGAGGTGATGGCCGAGAGCGAGGACGGCTGGCGCCCCGTCTTCTCCCGCCGCCAGATGCTCCGCTCCCGCGCCACGTGGGTCTTCGACGCCCACTGGGAGGAGCTGGCCCAGGTCCGGTGCCCCGCGCTGGTGCTGCGCGGCCTCGACGGGGAGCTGGGCCGCGCCGAGGCCCAGGAGATGGTCCGCGTCCTTCCGCGCGGGCAGTACGCGGAAGTGGCGGACGCGGGCCACCTCGTCCACTACGACCAGCCGGAGGGCTGGCGGGCCGCGGTGGAACCGTTCCTGGAACAGCTCGCCGAGGACAACCGCGACGACCGCGAACCGGTTTCGCCGTAGCCGTAGCCGTAGCCGTAGCCGTAGCCGTAGCCGTAGCCGTAGCCGTAGCCGTAGCCGTAGCCGTAGCCGTAGCCGAAGGCGTCGGCGGTGGCTTAGCCCTTGCTGACCGCCGCCAGGATCTCCGGCAGCCGGTTCGCCGTGCGCACCGCGGCGAACCGCAGCCCCGCCCACCCGATGAGCGCCCCGTACACGAGCCCGCCCGGCACCATGAGCCACAGCGCGTCGTGGTGGTCCGTGAGGTGCATCCAGATGGTCGGCACGATCACCGGCGCCGAGAGCAGCGCTACGGCCACCATGCCGCCGAGGATCGAGATCCAGGCCAGACCGCCCTGCCCCGGCACCACGTTCTTGAACGCGCCCTCCTGCGGAATCGAGTACGGGAACAGCGCCGAGGCCACCGCCCCCGTCGCCACCATCGAGCTCAGCAGCGCGAAGGACAGGCCCAGTGCCCCCGGCAGCGACCGCCAGTCCCCGATCATCGCCGCCGTCACCACACACACGACCAGCGTGAACGGCACCGTGAGCAGCAGCAGGACCAGCGCCCGCGCCCGCAGCTCGACATACGCGTCCCGGGGCGTGGAGATCGTCAGCGCCACCATCCAGAAGGCCGAGGTGTCCTGGCCGAACTGGTTGTACATCAGCATGCCGAGCATCCCGGCGGCGAAGCACGCGAAGTAGACCGAGCCGGTGCCCTGGACGGCGTTGAGCAGCGGCATGATCGCCCCCACCGCCAGCGCCGTCACCCAGGCCGCCTTGGTCTTCGGGTCCCGTGCCACGTACCGCAGCCCGCGCTGCATCACCGTCGCCGTACGGCCCTCCGGCAGCAGCGCCGCCAGGCCGCCCCGCCCGGACTCCTCACGGGCCGGCTCCGCCGCAGCCAGGGTCGAACCGTCCGGCGAGGTCATCAGCCTCACCAGGCTCCGCTGCCACATCCACATCAGCGCCACCAGGGCCGCCACCGTGATCAGCACCTGGAGGACGGCGACCCCGTACGCACCGTCCGAGGCCGTCTCCACCGCCCCCACGGCGGAGGCGCCGGGCAGCCAGCGCACCACGCCCGCCGCCGGGTCCAGCGCGGAGAGCCCGCCGGCCTGGCCGAGCCGCTGCGCGCCGAAGTTGACGAACTGGATGCCCACCGCGATCACCAGCCCGCTGAGCACCGCGAGGTCGCGGCCCTTGCGGGAGTTCAGCAGCCGTACGTTGGCCGTGGCCACCGCCCGGGACAGCGCCACGCACAGCAGCATCGTCAGCGGGACCGCGAGCACCGCGAACACCACGCCCGCCGCTCCGTGCGCGAGCGCCAGGACCGAGCCGACCACCAGGCACAGGGTGAACAGCGGTCCGATGCCGATCATCGAGGACACCAACAGGGCCCGGATCAGTGGCTCGGGCCGCAACGGCAGCATCACCAGCCGGGTCGGGTCGAGGGTGTCGTCACCGCTGGGGAAGAACAGCGGCAGCACCGCCCAGCCGAGCGCCACGATCCCCGTGAGCAGCACCACGACGGTGTCCGCGTGCTCGTTGCCGCGCAGCAGCACCAGACCGAGCACCTGGCCCGCGGCGAGCAGCAGGGTGAAGACCAAGGAGGCGATGAACGCCGCCCTGCGTCCGGACGACTGCCGCAGCCCGTTGCGCAGCAGCGTCAGCTTGAGTGTGACGAAGACCGGGATCAGGCCCGTCGTCGGCGCCGCCGGGGCGGCCGCCGAGACCGGGGTGTCCAGCACGCTCATCGGGCGCCGCCCAGCCAGTCGAGGGAGTCGCCGGTGTCCCGGCCGCTCGCGCCGACCAGTTCGAGGAAGGCGCTCTGCAGCGAGGGGGCGTCGCCGCGCACCTCGGCCAGCGTGCCCTGCGCCTTGATCCGGCCCGCCGCCATCACGGCGACCCAGTCGCACAGCGACTCGACCAGCTCCATCACATGGCTGGAGAAGACCACGGTCGCCCCGGACCGGGTGTAGCGCTCCAGCACGCCCCGGATGATCTGCGCCGAGACCGGGTCGACGCCCTCGAACGGCTCGTCCAGGAAAAGCACTTCGGGGTTGTGGAGCAGGGCCGCCGCGAGCCCGATCTTCTTCCGCATACCGGTGGAGTAGTCGACGACCAGCTTGTGCTGCGCGCCCGCGAGATCCAGCACGTCCAGCAGCTGGGTGGCCCGCTTGTCGACCTCGGCGCCCGGCAGGCCGCGCAACCGGCCGTTGTACGCCAGCAGTTCACGTCCCGAGAGCCGCTCGAAGAGCCGCAGCCCCTCCGGCAGGACGCCGATCCGGGACTTCACCTCGACCGGGTCCGTCCACACGTCGTGGCCCGCGACCTCGATCTTCCCCATGTCGGGCCGCAGCAGCCCGGTGACCATCGAGAGCGTCGTCGTCTTGCCCGCCCCGTTGGGCCCCACCAGACCGATGAACTTCCCCGCCGGCAGCTCCAGATCGATCCCCGCGACGGCGACCTGCTCCCCGAACCGCTTCCACAGCCCCTGTACGCGGACGGCGGGCCGTGCCTCGTGGGCACCACCCGTCGCCGCGACCGTTTCCTTACGCGTATCTGTCCGGTCCGGCATGGCACAGCCTTTCGATATCCCCACGTGGTGGGGACCACCCTACGAAAGGCGCCCCGGGAAGGGCCTCCGGCGTCCTACGAGGTTTGGGCGCGGGCGTCGGCCGCCTCACGGGCGCAGGCGTACGCCAGCGGGCTGATCAGCTCGTCCACATCGGGCAGCCAGCGGTTGGTGTGGGTGGGCCTGCGGGCCCACTGCACGGCCCCCCGGGCGCCCACCCGGGTGGGCGGGGCGGCGATGTAGTGGCCCTCGCCCCGGCCGGTCAGGTCGATCGCCCCGGCGTTCCAGCCCAGCGCGCGCACCAGCTCTGCGGTCTTGGCGGCGGCCCCCGGCAGCACGAGGAACAGCATCCGGCGGTCGGGCGTGCGGGTGACCGGGCCCAGCGTCAGGTCCATCCGCTCCATCCGGGCCAGCGCCAGGAAGCCCGCGGCCTCCGGCACCTCCAGCGCGTCGAACGTCCGCCCGGTCGGCAGCAGCACCGAGGCACGGGGCTGCCTGCTCCACATGCGCCGGGCCGCCGCCCCGCTGCCGGTCGCCCGGCCCGCCCAGCCGGGCCGGTCCGCATGGGCCCCGGGCAGGGGGCAGTCGGCGTCGCCGCACGAACACCGTTCCTTGCCGCCCACCGCCTCCAGCCAGGTGCCGGGGAACACGTCCCAGTGACGCTCTTCCGCATACCGCACCGCGGCGGCGAGCAGGTGCTCGCCCCGCTGCTGAGGGACCTGTGCGGCTTCCGTGACTCCGATGGGCTCTTCCACGCCCAGCACAACTCCCGCCGTCACCAGGGGTTACGGCCTCCCCTGAACCGGGGCCCGGCGCATCGATCCCGCACGCGGGGCGCATCGGTGCACGAGCGGGGGCGCGCGTGAGGCGTCGCAGCGAAGGGCGGGTAACCACCTCCAGGACCGCCGCCCGGGACCGCGCTCGGACCCCCGCGACGGTGCAACGCGCCACGTCCGTACCGAATGCCGATGGAATATGCGCATTTCTTGTGTATGTGCCGGGCAGTGATCCCTTCCACCGATCACTGCACATAACCGATGCTTCAGGGGGACATATGGCTGCAAGGCCTCTCGTAGCCCGCCAGCCCAACGAACGGCTCCAGACACTCATCCAGGAAGCCGCCTGTTCCAACGCGGGCCTCGCCCGCCGCGTGAACATGGTCGGGGCCGAGCGGGGGCTCGATCTGCGCTACGACAAGACCTCCGTGGCCCGTTGGCTGCGCGGACAGCAGCCCCGGGGCCGGGCCCCGGGCATCATCGCCGAGGCGCTGGGCCGCAAGCTCGGCCGTACGGTCACGATCGACGAGATCGGCATGGCCAGCGGCAAGAACCTGGCCTCCGGCGTCGGCCTCCAGTACGCTCCGACCGCCGCCGGGGCCATCGAGCAGGTCTGCGAGCTGTGGCGCAGCGACGTGGGCCGCCGCGATCTGCTCACCGGGTCGGCGGTCGCCGCATCCGCGCTCGTCGAGCCCAGCCGGGACTGGCTGATCTCGGGGCCGGACGCCCAGGTCGAGCGGGGGGCCGGGGCCCGGGTCGGGATGTCCGACGTCGAGGCGGTGCGGGCGATGACCGCCGCGCTGACCGACCTCGACCACCGCTTCGGCAGCGGCCATGTGCGGCCGGTGCTCGTGCACTACCTCAACAGCGTGGTCTCCGGGCTGCTTTCGGGGGCGTACCGCGAACAGGTGGGGCGCCGGCTGTTCGGCGCGGTGGCCCGGCTCACCGAGCTCGGCGGCTACATGGCGGTCGACACCGGCCAGCCCGGACTCGCCCAGCGCTACTACATCCAGGCGCTGCGGCTCGCGCAGGCGGCGGGCGACCGGGCGTACGGCGGCTATGTGCTCGCCGCGTCGATGAGCCATCTCGCCGCCCAGCTCGGCAACCCCCGCGAGATCGCCCAACTGGCCCGCGCCGCCCAGGAAGGGGCCCGGGGGCAGGTCACCCCCCGCGCCCAGGCGATGTTCTACGCGGCGGAGGCCCGGGGGCACGCGCTGCTCGGGGACGCCCGGACCTGCCACACGGTGGCGGGGCGGGCGGTCGCCGCGCTGGAGCAGGCCGACCCGGACACCGGCGACGACCCGGTCTGGATCGCGCACTTCGACGCGGGCTACCTCGCGGACGAACTGGCCCACTGCCACCGGGACCTGGGGCAGGCGCACGAGGCCGCCCGTCGGGCCAAGGAGGCGCTGGCCGCGCTGCCGGAGACCCGGGCCCGGCGCCGGGGCATCGCGCTGGTGCTGCTGGCCTCGGCCCAGGTGCAGCAGCGCGAGGTGGAGCGGGCGTGCCACACGGGGACCCGGGCGATGGAGCTGCTGTCGACGGTGCGCTCCAGCCGGGGCGCCGAATACCTCGACGACCTCCAGCAACGGCTCACGCCCTACGGAGAGGAGCCCGCGGTGCGGGAGTTCGGCGAACGGCTGGAGCTCCAGGCGGCGTGAGGGCACGTGGCCGTCGACGCGGTCCGGGGCCGCGTCCGGTGCGGTCCGGTCGTTAACAGCGTCGCGGGGACCCGGGATGTTACCCGCCCTGTGAAGGGGTCGTGAGGGGCACCACGCGCTTGGCGGAGGCGGGTGACCACCCGATAGCGTGAGCCGACGATTCCGTAGGTTCACACGTAGGAGTCCCGGTGACGCAGAGCGGACAGGGCGGACAGAGCGGCGAGCAACAGCTCCCCGCCGCACGACCCGCGCACGAGGGTGTCGTACTGCCCGCCGACGGCGGCGCCCCCTGGACCCCGGGGGCGCCCGAGGCCGGACAGGGCGAGCAGGGGGCGCCCGCCGGTGGTCAGCCGTGGGGGCAGCTCTGGGGGCCGCCGGGCGCGCAGCCGGAGCCGGACCAGCAGGCGCAGGGGCACTACGGCTACCCGCCGGCGCAGCCCCTGCCGCCCGCGCAGCAGCCGCCGGGCCCGGAGGCGTACCAGCAGCCCGGGGTGTACCAGCAGTCCCAGGGGCAGCCCGGCTCCTACCAGCAGCCGCCGCAGCAGCAGTCCCAGCAGCCCGGTGGGTACCAGCAGCAGTACCCCCAGCAGCAGCATCAGCCCCAGCAGCACGAGCAACAGCACCAGCCGTACGCGCAGCCGCTGCCGCCGGAGGCCGGGCCGGGCGGTCATGGCGCTCCCGGTGCTCAGGGCGCTCCCGGCGGTGACGCGGACGCCACGCAGTTCATCGCGCCCGTCCCGGGCGGCCCCGGCCCCGTGGGGCCCGCGCCGGGCGGCGGGGACGCCGACGCGACCCAGTACATACCCCCGGTGCCCGGAGGGGCCCCGTACGGGATCAGGCCGGGTGCGCCGGGGGACCGGCAGCCGCCCGCGGAGTTCGACAACCTGTTCCGTACGGAGGAACCGGCGGGCGCCACGCAGCAGATGCCGCAGTTCGACGCGGGGCAGCAGCCCCCGGCCCCGTACCAGCAGCAGGGCTACCAGTCCCAGCAGCAGCCCCAGGGCGGCCAGTTGCCGCCGCAGGACCCGGGGGGCCACCAGTCCGGCCTCCAGGGACTCCAGGGCCGTGCGGAGCAGGACGCGCCGCCCCCGTGGCAGGGCGACGAGGCTCCGCGCCGGCGGTCCGCGCACGTTCCGCTGATCGCCGCGGTCGTCGTCGCCTGCGCCGTCATCGGTCTCGGCGCGGGCGCGCTGTGGAGCCTCGGCGACGATTCCGGCGAGGACGACAAGCAGCCGGTCGCCGCGCAGAGCTCACCGGTCGCCGAGCCCACCACCAAGGCCGCGCCCGACCCGGCGAAGCCGCAGGCCGAGGCGCTGGACGAATTGCTGGCCGACAGCAACGACAGCCGGGCCGCGGTGATCAGCGCGGTCGAGAAGATCAAGTCCTGCAAGGAACTGGACCAGGCGAACACCGACCTCAAGGGCGCCGCCCAGCAGCGCCGTGACCTGGTGACCCGGCTCGAAGGACTGACCGTGGACAAGCTCCCGCGGAACGAGGAGCTGACCGCCTCGCTGAACCGCGCGTGGAAGGCCTCGGCCGCTGCCGACGAGCACTACGCCACCTGGGCGCGGCAGGCCAAGAAGAACAAGTCCGTCTGCAAGGGCGGTCAGGCCCGGTCGACGAACGAGACGGCCAAGGCCAACCAGCAGAGCGGGGTGGCCACCGAGGCCAAGCGCGAGGCGTCCGAGCTGTGGAACGCGATCGCGGTGAAGTACGGCCTGACCGAGCACACCTACGTCGAGCTCTGAGCCGGGCCCGGACCGGCGGACGCGCCCGCGCCCTTGGTCCGGATCAGGCCGGGTCAGCGAGCGGGGCTCGCTGACCCGGCCTGATCCAAGCGGCAGGCCCTGCGGGACAGCCCTTAGCGGCGCGGGGCGTCCGTCAGGGCTTCCGAGACGTCCACGAAGCCCTTCTTCTGGGCGGTGAGGCGGCCCTCGCGGACCACCTGGAACGTCACCTTCGTGTTGACGATGCGCGGGTAGCCCAACGTGCCGACCAGGTCCCTGAAGCGCCAGCGGAGCGTCGGGGTCAGGCCGCCGGTGTCGACCTCGACGCCCCGGTTGAGGGCGGCCACGACCCGCCCCGACGTGACGTCCTCGTCGCCGACCGCCCGGACCGCTGCCCGCAGCGCCGTGTACGCGATCCACGTCGTCTGCACGGCGGTGTCGTCCGGGTCGATGCGGCTGTCCCCGAAGGCGTACTTCCCGATCACCTCGCGCATCTCCTTCCAGCGCGCGTTCCTCACGTCCGGGTACCAGCCGGTGACGTAGGCGCCCTCGAAGGGGCTGTTCCGGCCGCCCGTACGGTCGATGAGCGGCTGGCTGACACTGCCCAGCACGGAGGAGATCCTGACCCGCTCGCCGTCCGGCTCCAGGCGGCGGAAGGAGTCGAAGAACGTCTCCGTACGGGCGCCGAGCACCGCGGTCACACAGCTGCCCGCGGACCGCTCCAGGGCCTTCGCGGCCTGGTCGTCGTAGGACGTGGCGTCCTCGGGGGCGAGGATGTCGGTGGAGGCGGGCCGGTCGGCGGCCAGCAGCCCGTTGTTCAGGAGCGGCGGCATGCCGTCGCCGCCGATCGAGTCGGGGCGCACCAGTGAGACCCGCTCGCAGCTGCCGCCCAACTGCCGCCCGTGACCGGCCAGCAGCGCCGGCTGGCCGCCGTTGACGGGGTACGAGAGGTAGCTGCTGAACTCCTCGGTGGAGGCGCCGTAACCGCCGATGTACGGGACGCCGCCCGCCTCCAGCGCGGGCATGAAGCTCTGCCCGTGGCGGCTGTACGAACCGACGACGGCGGCCACGTCCTTGTCGACGGCCTCCCGCGCGCACCGCTCGGCGCCGATCGCGGTGTCGGCCTCGTCGCAGACGATCACCCGCAGCTCGCGCCCGTCGATGCCGCCGGTGTCGTTGACCCAGCGGGCGTACGTCTCGGCCATCGCGGGCACCCCGGCCATCTTCACCGCGTTGATGTCCTCGGACCGGTCGGGCGCCCAGGTCATCACGGTGACGGGCTCCCTGGATCCCCCCGAGGCCCCAGGGAGCACCCCGCAGCCGGACAGCAGCATCGCCCCCGCCGCCGCCGCGCTGATGACGCCCGGGAAGGGGCGGGGAAAGGTGGGGCGTCGCCGTCCGGTCATGGACCAGGACACTTCCGGGCGCCGGGTAACGGCGCGGTGTGCCGTTCTCAACGCACGGTGACGGCCCGGTGAATTACGGGGGCCCGTGCGGAGGTGCGGTGAAGGAACGTACGATCGAGCACCGTGCAGCAAGGTTCGGAGAACTCTTCCCGTCGCGGCCGTCGCTCCTCCACCATGGGCGGCATGCCGCTCACTGACATGCCGTGGTGGCGTTGGCGCACCAACGTGCGCTCGGCGCTGCACATGCTCTCCGACCCCGTCTTCCACCACGAGTGCTGGCTCGCCGGCCGGGAGGGGTACGGGGACGTCACCGACGCCGTGTACCGCCTGGTCGAGGACACCTGGCTCGACAACTGGTCCGCCGAGAAGTACGTCGGCACCATGTTCAGGGACTCCGCCGAGGCCGCTGCCGTGGACGCCGCCGCCCTGCGGGTGCTGCGGATCATGCACCAGGTCGGCGCGGACGCCCCCGTCTCCGCCTATCTGGAGCACCACGGCTGGCCCGAGGCCGTCCAGGCGGCCCGCGAGGCCCATGTGATGCTCGCCACCAACGACGCGGAGGATCCGGACATACCGCCCCGCTCGCTGGACGTCATCCGCATCATGACCAGGGCCGCCTAGCGGGCGGCGGGTGTGGCACGCTACGGGGATGACCGCGCCGCAGCCCGCCACCGCCCCCTCCGCCGCCTCGGACGCCGCCGCGACCGAGCAGTACGTCCTCACGCTCTCCTGCCCCGACAAACAGGGCATCGTGCACGCCGTGTCGAGCTACCTCTTCATGACCGGCTGCAACATCGAGGACAGTCAGCAGTTCGGGGACCACGACACGGGCCTGTTCTTCATGCGCGTCCACTTCTCGGCGGACGCCACCGTGACGGTGGACAAGCTGCGCGCCAGTTTCGCCGCGATCGGGGAGGCCTTCCGGATGGAGTGGCAGATCCACCGGTCCGCGGAGCGCATGCGGATCGTGCTGATGGTCAGCAAGTTCGGCCACTGCCTCAACGACCTGCTGTTCCGCTCCCGTACCGGCGCGCTGCCGGTCGAGATCGCGGCCGTCGTCTCCAACCACACGGACTTCGCCGAGCTCACCGCCTCGTACGGCATCCCCTTCCGGCACCTGCCGGTGACGAAGGACAACAAGCCGGAGGCCGAGGCGCAGCTGCTGGAGCTGGTCCGCGAGGAGGACGTCGAGCTGGTCGTCCTGGCCCGCTACATGCAGGTCCTCTCCGACGACCTGTGCAAGCAGCTGAGCGGCCGGATCATCAACATCCACCACTCCTTCCTGCCGAGCTTCAAGGGCGCCAAGCCCTACCACCAGGCGCACGCGCGGGGTGTGAAGCTGATCGGCGCGACCGCGCACTACGTCACCGCCGACCTCGACGAGGGCCCGATCATCGAGCAGGAGGTCGAGCGCGTCGGCCACGACGTGACGCCCGATCAGCTCGTCGCCATCGGCCGGGACGTGGAGTGCCAGGCGCTGGCGCGCGCGGTGAAGTGGCACGCGGAGCGGCGCATCCTGCTCAACGGCCGCCGTACGGTGATCTTCGCCTAGGGCGTGTTTCGAAAGTCCCGCCTGCTCGGCGACGTCCGGCACGCACGCTCGCCGCGTTGTCGGGATCGCCCCGGTACATCCAGTATCGGGGCGGCCCTCCGCCTTGCGATCGCACGCACCAGACGCCGCCGAGCCCGCCCTCCGGGCGGACGGCGCTACTTTCGAAACACGCCCTGACCGTCGGGCCCGGCGTCAGAGCCGGCTGAGCGAGGCCGTCGCGAACAGTACGTCGCGGATGGCCTCGCGGTCGCCCTCCTGGCCCCCCGCCGCTTCCACCGGCGAGATGCGGCCCGCGACGAGCCGGCAGAACTCGACCCCGTCCAGGGCCACCTGTGCCACCGCGCGCTCGGGCGAGCCGACGGCGGCCGGCGAGTCCAGGGCGATGTACCAGTCGCCCCCGCCATGGCCCTCGATCTCCAGATGGAGCGAGCGGCCCGGCGCCCCGGCCGTGACCAGGTCCTTCGCCGGTCCGGCCAGTCCGGCGCCACGGCGTCCCGCGAGGGCGGCCGGAAGCATCCGGGCCGCCAGGTCGATCATCTTGTGCAGATGGGCCGCCGACGGCGAGGGGTAGGGGTAGTCGACGGCCTCCGCGATGTCCCCGCCGTGCACCCAGCACTCGAAGGCCCGGTCCAGCAGGGCGTCCTGGAGCGGCAGGGCGAAGGTCCCGTAGGAGACGGAGGCCTCGGCGACGTTCCGCCCGGCGAAGGACGCCGTACGGATCAGCTCGTGGCTCTGGGCCCGCCAGGGCTCGCGGACGGCCCGGGTGGGCGGCGGAACCGTCGACGACCAGTACGACTCGGTGCGCTCGGTGGGGTCCAGCGGCGCCTCGCCGTAGCCGAGCGGGTCGTCGAGGCCGAGCGCGGCGGACAGCAGCCCGTCGACCGCGGTCAGATGGTTGATCACGCCGGCGACCGTGGTCCTGCGGCTGACCTCGCGCTCCGCCTCGAACCACCGCAGGCGCACCGGCGCGTGCCACTCGGCGTTCCCGATGTCGCGGAGCAGCGCGTCGAGCCGGGCGGTCTCGGCGTCGTACGGGGCGGCCCACTCCGGCACCGGGATCCGGGCCGGGCGGCGGCTCAGGCAGCCGTCCATCACCCGTGACCGCAGCTTCGGGTCGAGGTCCAGGGAGCCGTCGGTGTGCAGCAGCCCCACCGCGTCCCGCAGCCGCAGCGCCTCGTCCGCGCACGGGGCGCACTCGGTGAGGTGGTCCTCCACGGCGGCGGTCTCCTCGGCCGAGCAGGCGGACAGCGCCCAGGCGCCGAGCAGAGCCTTGAGGACCCGGTGGGGGAGGACCGGGGAGGTCGTGAGCGGCTCCGGGTCACCGTGGGCCGCCGGCTCGGGGGTCTCCGGTGCCTCGGGTGCTTCCGGCGCGTCGCCCGCCGCGGACCGCGACTGTTCCGGCACGGGCTCGTCGGCGGCGGCCCCGCCGGGCGGCGGCAGCGCGGGCAGTGCCATCGACTCAAGGTCCAGGTCGTCCGCGGCCCCGCGCGGGCCCGGTATCCGGCGAGCGCCGCGCACCTCCTCCTCGCCACCCTCGCTCTCGCGTCCGTCGCCGCTCACCGGACCCGTCCGTAACCGGGCGGCGACGACCCTTCGAGCGGGCGGACGTTCGCCGTGGAGAGCAACTGCAGCCCCAGCCGCAGCCGGCGGCGCGCCTCGTCCTCGGTGACCCCGAGATCGGCGGCGGTCTGCCGGTAGTCCCGGCGCTGGACGTACGCCAGCTCCAGGGCCTGCCGCAGCGGTACGGGCATCGAGGAGGCGATGTAGTCGGCGCGGGCGGCGGCCGTGGCGCTGCGCACCCGCCGCTCCAGCTCCTCCGGGTCGGGCACCGCGCCCTCGCCGTGCTCCGCCTCGTACGCGCGGGCCGCGGCGCGGCGCAGCCCCTGGACGGACCGGCGGTGGGTGAGGTGGGCGACCCAGGAACGCATCGAGCCCTGCCTCGGGTCGTAGGCCTCGGGGTCCTCCCAGACCTGGGCGAAGACCTCGCGGGTCACCAGGTCGGCGGCGTCCTCGTCGTCGAGCATCCGGTGCGCCTGGCTGTGGACGAGGGCCGCGAACCGGTCGTAGAGCTCGCCGAGCGCCGCCGCCTCGCCGCGGGCCAGCCTCTGCTGCATCCTGCGGTCCCAGCGGGGTGCCGTGTCCTTCGCCATGAACCCCCCAGCCCCCGGCCCTGTCGCCCAGCTCCGTGATGCACCCTGTGCCCGTGAGGACCGAATGTAGTCCGCCCGGCGTGCGGCGCACCCGCCTTTGCGGCAACTCCCTTCCCGCGGCGCGTGGCCGACGACGGTAGTCGATTTTCGGCCCGTTTGCCTTCCCGGCCGCTCTGATCAGCAAAAACAGGCCGAAGTGCGTCTTTCCACCGGAAACCTCCTGGGCCTCGGTGGGCGCGTCGGTGTTTCATGGGGGTGCGGTGGGGCAGCCGCGTGGAGGAACGGAAACTTCCGGACTGCCGGGAGCCCCGGAACGAGAGGTCCAGTCGCGTGACGCTCAAGGTGGACGAGGCGGAGCAGGGCTCCTGGACCGTGCTGCGCATCAGAGGTGAACTCGATCTGGTGACCTCACCCGTCGTGCGCCAGTCCGTCCACGAGGCGGTGGCGGAGGGGCAGCACGATGTGGTGCTCGATCTGTCCGAGGTGTTCTTCTGCGACTCCAGCGGCGTCGGCGTGCTGATCGCCTCGCGCAGGCTGATGAAGTCCTGCGGCGGCAGGCTGCGGCTGATCCTCCCGGCCCGGGGCGCGGAGGACGGTTCGCACGTCAACAAGGTGCTCGGGGCGCTCGGGGTGCGCCGGCTCTTCGAGGTCTATGCGGACGCGCTGTCCGCGACCGACGAGGAATGCCGGCCGCTGAGCGCCTGAAAGCCTGTCGGGTGACCTCTGACCGGGCGGCCCGACAGGCTCTGAAGCGGCGGGCCCCGATGCGAGGTTGTCACACAGGAGGGGCTGCTCGGTGACACGTGAGCGCTCCGGGCGTCGTACGCTCCCCGCATGGACAGCGCAGAGTACGAGCGAAAGATCGCGCACCGCTTCGCCGCCTTCGACCAGGACGGCAACGGCTACATCGATCGTGCCGATTTCAACGCCGCAGCCGCCCGCCTGCTCACCGAGTTCGGTACGACGGCCCGCTGCGACAAGGGCCAGGCGCTCTACACCGGTGCCGAGGCCTTCTGGCAGGGCATGGCGGGGATCGCCGATGTGGACGGGGACCAGCGGGTCACCCGTGAGGAGTTCGTGGGCGGGGCGGTGAAGCGTCTCCGGGACAATCCCGGGCGGTTCGCCGAGATCGCCCGGCCGTTCCTGCGGGCGGCTATCGCGGTCGCGGACGGCGGGAACGGCGGCAGGGCGGCGGTGGCGGACGTGGAGCGGGCGCTCCGGGTCCTCGGGGCCGGTGCCGAGATCGCGAGCATCGCCGCCCAGAGCCTGGACACGGACCGGGACGGGCTGGTGGCGGAGAGCGATGTGGTGGCGGCGTTCGCCGTGTACTTCACGGTGATCGAGCCGGACGCTTAGGAATCCCGGGCGTCACGGGGGCGGCGCGCCGCCCCCGTGACGCCCGCCTCACCCGCCGAACCGTTCCCGCAGCCGGTACTTGAGCACCTTGCGCAGCGTCTCGTTGCGGGGCAGCTCGTCCAGCACTTCCAGTTGCTCGGGCAGTTTGTGCGTGGACAGGCCGTGGGCGCGGAGGTGGTCGGTGAGCTGTGCCAGGGTCGGCGCGGTCGCCCCGGCGGGCTGTTCGATCACCGCGCAGACCCGTTCGCCGCGCTCCGGGTCGGGCAGGCCGATCACCGCCGCGTCGGCGACGGCGGGGTGGGTGTGGAGCAGGTCCTCGATCTCCTTGGCGGAGATGTTCTCGCCCTTGCGGATGATGATGTCCTTCAGGCGCCCGGTGAGCGTGAGGTGCCCGCTCTCCTGGACCCGGCCCAGGTCGCCGGTGATCAGGAACCCCTCGGCGTCGAAGGCGGCTGCCGAGGCCTCGGCGTCCAGATAGCCGCGACAGACCGCCTCGCCGCGCAGCCGTACCTCGCCCTCCACGCCGTTCGGGAGCCCTCTGCCCTGCTCGTCGGTGATCCGGATCTCCATGCCCGCGGGCGGCCGGCCCTCCGTGGTGGCCAGGTTCTCCGCCGTGTCGTCCGGGGCGCCCATGGTGATCATCGGGACCTCGGTCATGCCGTAGCCGTGAGTGAGCTGGACCCCCATCTCCCGGACCACCGCGTGGTGGAGCTCCGGCGGCTTCGGCGCCCCGCCGCCCGCGAGGAGGCGGAGGGAGGGGATGAGCGGCCGGTCCGGGGCCCTGCGCTGCTCGGCCAGGAACATCGCGTAGAACGCCGTCGACCCGCCCGCCACGGTCACCCCGTGACGCCGGTACTCCGCCAGCGCGTCCGGCAGCGCGAACTGCTCGAACATCACCGCGGGGAACCCGTACAGCAGCAGCATCACCGTGTAGTCGGGCCCGGCGACATGGGCGTACGGGAACGCCATCGAGCCCACGTCGGCGGCCGAGAGCTTCAGGGCGTGGGCCAGGCACGAGCCGCCCGCGATCAGGGAACGGTCGGTGTGCAGGACGCCCTTGGGGTCGGAGGTCGTGCCCGAGGTCCAGTAGATCCAGCGGACCTCCTCGCCGGTCGAGGGGGCGGGCGGGGGAGGCAGGACCGCCGGATCGCCGTCGGGGAGGGTGTCGTACGCCTCGAAGACCTGGGGTGGGCCGGTGGGTTCCCCGGCGATCCGCTCGGCCATCGCCGTGTGGTCGAAGCCGCGCCACACGCCGGGCACGGCGAAGAACGCGGCCCCGGACTCGCGCAGCGCGAACCGGACCTCGCGGTCCCGGTAGAACGGGATGACCGGCGTCTGCACGGCCCCGAGCCGGGTCAGGGCGAAGGAGAGCAGGGCCGTCTCCAGCCGGGTCGGCAGCTGCCAGGCCACCACGCTGCCCGCCCGCACGCCCATCCCGTACAGCCCGGCGGCGACCCGCTCGGCGCGGTCCCGCAGGTCGCCGAAGGTCAGGGTCCGGTCCTCCTGGAGCAGGACCCGGCGGTCGGGGGTGAGGGCGGCGCGGCGTTCGATCAGCTCCCAGAAGGTGCGGGAGGCGCCCAGGGCGTGGGCGGTCGCGGTCACGTCGTTCACGGCGGTCCCTCCGAACTGACGAATAGTCAGATAGTGCGGAGAGCGTAGGGCTCGGCGCCTTGTCGGTCCAGGGGTGCGGGGCTAGCCTGAGTCCCGCAAGCAAATCTGACGGGTCATCAGAAAGTGCCCGCGCCCGGGACCTCGCCGGGTGCGCCGGAGGGGACGACACCATGACGGAACTGCCTCGGATCGTCAGCGTCGACGACCATGTGATCGAGCCCGCGCACCTCTTCTCCACCTGGCTGCCCGCGAGGTACCGCGAGCGCGGGCCGCAGCCGCTCACCGCGGGCATCGGGGAGCTGGCGTACACGGGCGGGAAGTACGTCATCACCATGGACCCGGACGGGCCGCCCACCGACTGGTGGATCTACGAGGACCTGAAGTTCCCGTACAAGCGGAACATCGCCGCCGTCGGCTTCGACCGGGACGACATGACGCTGGAAGGGATCACCCGGGCCGAGATGCGGCCCGGCTGCTGGGACCCGGCCGAGCGCCTCAAGGACATGGACCTCAACCACGTCGAGGCCTCCCTCTGCTTCCCGACCTTCCCGCGCTTCTGCGGGCAGACCTTCGCCGAGGCGCACGACAAGGAGGTCGCCCTCGCCTGCGTGCGCGCCTACAACGACTGGATGGTCGAGGAGTGGTGCGGCGACAGCGGCGGCCGGCTCATCCCGCTCTGCATCATCCCGCTCTGGGACATCGGCCTCGCGGTCGCGGAGATCAGGCGGAACGCGGCGCGGGGCGTGCGCGCGGTCACCTTCTCCGAGATCCCCACCCACCTGGGGCTCCCGTCCATCCACACCGGCTACTGGGACCCGTTCTTCGCCGTCTGCCAGGAGACCGGCACGGTCGTCAACATGCACATCGGCTCCAGCTCCCAGATGCCCGCCGCCTCCCCGGACGCACCCCCCGCCGTGCAGGCGTCGCTCTCCTTCAACAACGCCATGGCCTCGATGATGGACTTCCTCTTCAGCGGGGTGCTGGTGAGGTTCCCGGCGCTGAAACTGGCGTACAGCGAGGGCCAGATGGGGTGGATCCCGTACGCCCTGGAGCGCGCCGACGACGTCTGGGAGGAGCACCGGGCCTGGGGCGGGGTGCGCGATCTGATCCCGGAGCCGCCGTCCACGTACTACTACCGGCAGATGTTCTGCTGCTTCTTCCGCGACAAGCACGGCATCGCGTCGCTGGACGTCGTCGGCCGCGACAACGCGACCTTCGAGACCGACTACCCGCACGTGGACTCGACCTTCCCGCACACCAAGGAGGTCGCCCTCGACCACGTCGGGGGACTGGACGAGGAGACCGTCCACAAACTGATGCGCGGAAACGCGATCCGGATGCTCGGCCTGGACCTGGACAAGTAGGCGGCGGACCCGTGGACCTCGCGTACACGGACGCCGAGGAGGAGTTCCGGCGGCGGCTGCGGGAGTGGCTGGCCGCCGTGCTCCCCGGCCTGCCCCCGAAGCCGCCGCCCGACGACTGGCCCGCGCGCCGGGAGTACGACACCACCTGGCAGCGGATGCTGTACGACGCCGGGTACGCGGGCCTGCACTGGCCGGCCGACGCGGGCGGGCAGGGCGCCACCCCCACTCAGCACCTGATCTACCTGGAGGAGACGGAGAAGGCCGGGGCGCCCTACGTCGGGGCCAACTTCGTCGGACTGCTGCACGCCGGGCCGACGATCGCCGCCGAGGGCACGGCCGGCCAGCGGGCCCGCTGGCTGCCCCCGGTGCTGCGCGGCGACGAGATCTGGTGCCAGGGGTTCAGCGAGCCGGACGCGGGCTCCGACCTCGCCGGCTTACGGACCCGGGCCGTGCGCGACGGCGACGGCTACGTGGTCAGCGGCAGCAAGATCTGGACCTCGCACGCCGAGGTCGCCGACTGGTGCGAGCTGCTCGTGCGGACGGATCCGGAAGCGCCGAAACACCGGGGGATCAGCTGGCTGGCGATGCCGATGGACGCCCCCGGCATCACGGTCCGGCCGCTGCGCACGCTCGCCGGGTCCACGGAGTTCGCCGAGATGTTCCTCGACGAGGTCCGGGTGCCGGTCTCCCACCGCGTGGGTGCGGAGAACGACGGCTGGCGGGTCACCATGGTCACCCTCTCCTTCGAACGCGGTACGGCCTTCGTCGGCGAGGTCGTCGCCTGCCGCCGCACCCTGGACGCGCTCGCCGACGAGGCCCGGCGCAACGGGAAGTGGGACGACGCGGTGCTGCGCCGGCGGCTGGGCGGGCTCAACGCCGAGTTCCGGGCCCTGTGGCGGCTCACCCAGTGGAACGTGGCGGAGTCGGAGCGTACGGGCGGAGTCCCCGGCACCGGCGGCTCCGTCTTCAAGCTGCGCTACTCCGGGGCCCGCCAGGAGCTGTACGAGGCGGCGGCCGAGGTGCTGGGCGCGGACGCGTTCGACGTCGACCGGGAATGGGTCCTGGACCGGCTCTCCTCCCTCTCCTACACCATCGCCGCGGGCACCTCCCAGATCCAGCGGAACATCGTCGCCGAGCGCATCCTCGGCCTGCCGAAGGGGCGCTGAGGCCGCCGTGGACTTCCAGCTCTCCGACGACCAGCGGGCCCTGCGGTCCGGCATGCGCGACCTGCTCGACGCGGTGTTCGACCGGGACCGGCTGCGGGCGGCGGTGGACCGGGGCGGGGCCCCGGACCGGGCCCTGTGGCGGGAACTGGGCGCGGCCGGCTTCTTCGCGCTGCGGCTGCCGGAGGAGGCGGGCGGGGTGGGCCTCGGGCTGCCCGAGGCGGTCCTGCTCTTCGAGGAGGCGGGCCGGGCCCTGCTGCCGGGCCCTCTGGTCGCCACCCACCTCGCGGCGGGCCTGGTGAGGGGCGCCGCCGAGGGCGAGGCGGTGGTGACGGCCGTGGACGGGGGCCTGCCGGTGGCGCACCTGGCGGCGGCGGACGCGGTGCTGGTGGGCGCCGACGCCCTCACCGGGGAGGAACTGCGCGCCTTCGTCGCCGCCGCCCGGCCCGTACGGTCGATGGACCCGCTCACGCCGCTGCACCAGGTGGAGGGGCGTGCGGCAGCCGCGGAGGCGTACCCCGGCGCACTCCGGTACGAGGGGGCGCTTCTCACTGCTGCCGAACAGCTCGGCAGCGCCGCCCGGACCACCGAGACGGCCGTTCAACACGCCGGGGAACGCGAGCAGTTCGGATCGCCCATCGGATCGTTCCAGGCGGTCAAACATCTCTGCGCCGACATGCTCGCCCGCACCGAACCGGCCCGCGCCGCCGTCTACGCGGCCGCCGTGACCGGAGACCCGGTGGAGATCGCGGCGGCCAAGCTGCTCGCCGACGACGCTGCCGTACGCAACGCCCGCGACTGCCTCCAGATCCACGGTGGGATGGGCTTCACCTGGGAGGCAGATGTCCACCTCCACCTGAAACGGGCCTGGCTCCGGTCCGCGAGCCTGCTCGGCCGGGCGGCGGCGGAGGAGCTCCTGGCCGCCGGTCTGGGGGCCGCGCGGCCGCTGCCCGGCGGCTCGGCGGCGCCCGGCCCGGGGGCCCGGGAAGCAGGGGGTGGAGGGTGACACAGCGCAGCCGTGCGGCGTCGATACCGGCTTGTGTCCTTTGCGTGATTCGTCACCGGGTGGAGTCGGGGCCCGGCTCCGGTACGCTCCGTGGGATGCGAGTGGTTCTGGAACCGGGCGATCCGGGGGCGGCCTGTGCGGCGGCTCCGGTCCGGGGCGAGGGCTCTCGCCGGAGAGGTGCCGGGCCTGCCCGGGAAGCGATTCTCGCAGTCTCTGCGCGCTCCTGTTCGACTCCCCGCAGCGTGCGTCGCACAGTATGCACCACGCGTACTCCTTCGCGATGGAATATGCCCGAAGCGCTTGTTGCGGTGACTGTACGTCAACCATGCTGTCATGTAAGGGAATCACGTTCCGTGACCCTGAGAAGGCGCGAGGCGATGTGTCCGCCGGTTCGGATGGTGTGAGCGGTGCAGGTGCTTCAGGTTCAGCTGGAGGTCGGTCCGGATCCCGCGGAGGTGGGGCGGGCCCGTAGGTGGGCGCGGTCCCGTCTGGTCGGTTCCGGGATAGAGGATGACGAGCCGCTCGCCGAGACGCTCATCCTGCTGATCTCGGAGCTCGTCACCAACGCCGTCGTCCACACGGGCTGTCCCGCCGTGCTGCGGATGCTCTTCGGCGGGGCCGGGTCCTCGGGCGCGGCCGGGACCGTCCGGGTCGAGGTCGCGGACGCCAGTGACTGCCCGCCGCTCCAGCGGCACGCGGAGGGCGACGAGACCGGCGGCAGGGGCCTGGAGCTGGTGGACGGCCTCGCGGACCGCTGGGGCTGGCTGCCGGAGGGCGCCGGGAAGCAGATCTGGTGCGAGGTCGACCGGGGCGGCCCGGTGCGGGGACCGGAGAAGCCCCCGGTCGTCGTCCGGGGCGGCGAGGTGTGTGAACCGTCCTCCTGCCTCTTCACCAACCTGGCCTGAGCCCGGCCCCTTCCCCCTCGGGGAGGCCGTTCACAGGACCGCGACCGGGGCGACCGGTGAGCCGGTGGCCCCGGCGAACGGCTCCGGCGCCGCGCTGAGCAGAAAGGCGTACCGGCCCTCCTCCGCGCAGGCGTCGGACAGTGCCTCCAGGTTCCAGTTCTGGCCCTGGAGCAGGCCCATCTCGGCCAGGTGCAGCGCGTGCACCGGCATCCACAGGCCCTCGATCTCCGGCGGGAAGATCTCGAAGGTCAGGGTGTCGTTGGCGACCGCCGCCACGTCCCGGGCGTGGAACCACTCGGGCGTGCGCACCGAAAGCCCCGGCGACGGGTAGCCGTACGCGTTCCGGTCCCCGTCCAGTGCCACCCGCACCTGCCCGGTCCGTACGAGCACGATGTCCCCGGCCCGTACGGTCACGTTCCCGAACTCCTCCGCCGCCGCCAGGTCCTCCGGCGTCACGGCGTGGTCCCCGGGCAGCCGGTCCACGCCCCGGGCACGGGCCACGTCCAGCAGCACCCCGCGCGAGACGAGGTGCCGCACGGTGGCGATCGAGGAGAACCGGGCCCCGCCGTGGGCGGTGATCGTGTCCGCCGGGCGGCCGTTGTAGATCTTCCCGCTGTGCGAGACGTGACTCAGGGCATCCCAGTGGGTCGAGGCCTGGAGCCCCATCGTGACGGCGTCGTCGCTGATGGCGACCGTGCCGGGGCCGAACATCTCCTGGTTGATCTGGACCATCGTGTGCAGCGGATTGATCCGGCCCGGGATGAGGCCGCTCTGCACCCCGCCCTGCTGGAGCGGCAGTGCGAGCGGTATCCGGCGGCCGGTGCGGACGGCCGCGACGGCCTCCCGCACGACGGCGTCGGTGACCAGGTTGAGCGTCCCGAGTTCGTCGTCCTCTCCCCAGCGGCCCCAGTTGTTGACGCGCTTCGCGATCTCGTGGAACTCGGCCGGCAGGGACATGGGGACCTCCTGGGTCTTGTGCCGCGGCATCTGACTGCCCGTAAAATCTAACGGTCCGTCAGAAACCGCGGGAAGGGGCCGGGCATGGGGAACTTCTTGGCAGGCAGGGTGGTCGCCGTGACGGGGGCCGGCCGGGGTATCGGGCGGGCGGTCGCGCTCGCCGCGGCGGCCCAGGGGGCGCGGGTCGTCGTCAACGACCACGGCGTCTCCGTCGAGGGCTCGGAGCCGACCAGCGAGATCGCCCGGTCCGTCGTCAAGGAGATCGGGGCGGCGGGCGGCGAGGCGGTCGCGGTCGCCGACGACATCTCCACGATGGCGGGCGGGCAGCGGGTCGTGGACACCGCGCTGGCGGAGTACGGCCGGCTCGACGGGGTGGTCTGTGTGGCCGGGATCCTCCGCGAGCGGATGCTGTTCAACATGTCCGAGGAGGAGTGGGACCCGGTCCTCGCCACGCACCTCAAGGGCACCTTCACGGTCTTCCGGGCCGCCTCGGCGGTGATGCGGAAGCAGGAGGGCGGGGGCACACTGATCGGCTTCACCAGCGGCAACCACCAGGGCAGCGTCTCCCAGGCCAACTACAGCGCGGCGAAGGGCGGGATCATCTCGCTGGTGCGCAGTGCGGCGCTCGGCCTGCACAGGTACGGCGTCACGGCGAACGCGGTCGCGCCCGTGGCCCGGACCCGGATGTCGGCCGGGGTGCCGATGGAGCTGAAGGAGATCGGGGAGCCGGAGGACGTGGCGGCGCTCGTCGTCTACCTGCTGAGCGAGCGGGCGCGGGCGGAGCGGATCACCGGGCAGGTGTACACGATCGCGGGCCCGAAGATCGCGGTCTGGGCCCAGCCGAGGGAGTTGCGGGCGGCGTACGGGGAGGGGGCCTGGACCCCGGAACGGATCGCGGACTTCCTGCCCGGGACGGTGGGCGTGGACCCGATGCCGATGCTGGCGCGGCTGGAGGAGATGGCGGCGGCGGCGAAGGCCGGGGACCGGCCGAACACTTCGAGCGCCTCCGGCGATTGAGGACCGGGGGTCCGGGGCGGAGCCCTCGGCCCCCCGGTCCTCAATCGCCTGACGGGCTGGTGGTGGCCGCTTCACGAGCGGAGGAGGCGGGGGCGGAGCCCCCGGGAACAGGAGGCAAGCATGGACTTTCGTACCCGCGCCCGCACCTGGCTGGAAGGCCACCTCGCCCACACCCCCGCCCCCGACCCCCGCGCATGGGAACGCGAGCTGGGGCAGGCGGGCTGGATCGGGATCGGCTGGCCCGGCGAGGACGGTGAGAGTTACGGCAACCGCCGCGCCACCCTCACCGAGCAGGTCGTCTGGGCCGAGGAGTACGCCCGCTCCGGAGCCCCCGCCCGGATGGGGCACATCGGGGAGAACCTCCTCGCCCCGACGCTGATCACGTACGGCACCGAGGAGCAGAAGAACCGCCACCTGCCCCCCGTGGCCCGGGGCGAGACCCTCTGGTGCCAGGGGTACAGCGAACCGGGCGCGGGCTCCGACCTCGCCGGGGTGCGGACCGCCGCCGTACCGGACGGGGCCGGCGGGTACGCCGTGACCGGGCAGAAGATCTGGACCTCGCTCGCCCTGGACGCCGACTGGTGCTTCGTCCTCGCCCGCACCGCCCCCGGTTCCACCCGCCACCACGGGCTGTCCTTCCTGCTGCTGGAGATGGATCAGCCGGGCAGGATCGAGGTGCGGCCGATCCGGCAGCTGACCGGGACCAGCGAGTTCAACGAGGTCTTCCTCGACGGGGCGCGGGCCACCGAGGTCGTCGGCGGCGAGGGCAACGGCTGGCAGGTCGCCATGGGCCTCCTCGCCCTGGAGCGCGGGGTGTCCACCCTCGCCCAGCAGATCGGGTTCGCCGAGGAGTTGAACCAGGTGGTCGCCGCCGCCGTGGCGAGCGGGGCCGCCGACGACCCGGTCATCAGGGCCCGGCTCGTCGCCCAGTGGGCCGAGCTGGACACCATGCGCCGGCACGCCCTGCGCACCCTCGGCTCCACCGGCGACCCGGGCGCGCCCAGCGTGGCGAAGCTGCTGTGGGGCGGCTGGCACCAGCGGCTCGGCGAACTGGCCGTGCGGGTCGCGGGCGAGGCGGGAGCCATCGGCCCGGAGCCCTGGACGGCGCAGCGGCCCTACGAACTCACCGACGCACAGCATCTGTTCCTCTTCAGCCGGGCCGACACCGTCTACGGCGGCTCCGACGAGATCCAGCGGAACATCATCGCCGAGCGGGTGCTCGGCCTACCGAGGGAGCCCAGATGAGAGGCGTCGTCTTCGACGGCACACGGACCGAGGTCGTGGACGACCTGGAGATACGCGACCCGGGCCCCGGGGAGGTGCTGGTGGCCGTCGCCGCCGCCGGACTCTGCCACAGCGACCTGTCGGTGATCGACGGCACGATCCCCTTCCCCGTCCCCGTCGTGCTCGGCCACGAGGGCGCGGGCGTGGTGGAAGCGGTCGGGCCGGGCGTCGGCCACGTACGGCCCGGTGATCACGTCGCGCTGTCCACCCTCGCCAACTGCGGGGCCTGCGCCCAGTGCGACCGGGGCAGACCGACCATGTGCCGCAAGGCGATCGGGCGTCCGGGCCGGCCGTTCTCGCGGGGCGGGAAGCCGCTGTTCCAGTTCGCCTCCAACTCCGCCTTCGCGGAACGTACGGTGGTGCGCGCCGTCCAGGCCGTCAGGATCCCGGCCGATCTGCCCCTCACCTCCGCCGCCCTGATCGGATGCGGGGTCCTGACCGGCGTCGGGGCCGTCCTCAACCGGGCGAAGGTCGACCGGGGCGACACCGTCGTGGTCATCGGCACCGGCGGCATCGGCCTCAACGTGCTCCAAGGAGCCCGGCTGGCAGGCGCGTTGACGATCGTCGCCGTCGACAGCAACCCGGCCAAGGAGGCGGTGGCCCGGCAGTTCGGCGCCACGCACTTCCTGACGAGCGCCGAAGGGGTGCGGGACATCCTGCCCGACGGGGCCGACCACGCCTTCGAGTGCGTCGGCCGCACCGAGCTGATCCGCCGGGCGGTCGACCTGCTCGACCGGCACGGCCAGGCCGTGCTGCTGGGCGTACCGGCGGCGAGCGCTGAGGCGTCGTTCCTGGTCTCCTCGATGTACCTGGACAAGTCGATCCTCGGCTGCCGCTACGGCTCATCGCGGCCGCAGCGGGACATCGCCCTGTACGCGGACCTCTACCGGGAGGGCCGGCTGCTGCTGGACGAGCTGGTGACGGAGACGTACCCGTTGGAGGACTTCGCCAAGGCGGCCGACGACGCGCACCACGGGCGGGTGGCCCGGGGGGTCCTGGTCTTCTGAGCAGCCGGTTCAGCACGACCGGGCCCCTTCGCACCCGCCGGCGGCGGTGGCGGTGGCGTTGCCGCTGGTGGCGGTGAGCCTGCTGGTGCCGGCGCTCGGGATGCCGGTGCTGGTGCCGGCGGGCGGGTCGGCCGCGTTCTGGCTGGTGATGTGGTCCACGACGGTCCAGACGCACGTCCCGCCGGAGGCCCTGAACCTGCCGCACGCCTACGATGTGGCGGGCTCGCTCCTGATGGTCGCGGCGGGCCGCGCCCTGGCGGGCCCGGTGGCCGAGGCGGTCGGGGCGCCGGAGCTCCTGGTGGCGGCGGCCGTGATCAACATGGGGGTGGTGGCAGTGCTGTTGGTGGCCCGGCCGGTCCGGCGGTTCAAGAGGATCGGGCTCGTATGAGGCTCCCGGCCCGGCCCTCGGAGCCCTCCGACGACTCCGCGGTGCGCCCGCTCACCGTCCGCGCGGTCCCGGCCCGCGCGTCCAGGATTCGTGCGGTCGCGGCGGTGGCGGCCGTCGTCACCGTCGCCTCGGGCCTCGCCGTGCGCGCCGGGGCGGACGGTGCCTTCGCCAAGTACGCGGGGAGCGCGCTCTACACGGTGCTGCTCTGCACCCTCGTCGCCTTCTGCGCGCCCCGCGCACGGCCGGTCGTGGTGGCCTCCACGGCGCTGGCGGTGAGCTGGGCGGTCGAGTTCGCGCAGCTCACCGGCGTACCGGCGGAGCTGTCGGCGCACAGCACGGTCGCCCGGCTGGTGCTCGGCTCGACCTTCAACGCACCGGACCTGCTCTGGTATGCGGTGGGCGCGGCGGCGGCCTGGGCCGTCCACGCGGCGGCCCGGCGGCTCGCTACGCGTCAGGGCGGGTCCGGCGGATCCTGACCGGGTCCGGCCCTGGTCCGGGGGACGACACACCTGGGCCGTCTCCCCCGGATCACCTCGGAGACCGATCGGCCCGAACGGGGGACCAGTCGTGGCCCGATCCCTGCGAACCATGACGGAAATCGTCAGACAGGGCCTAAGGGCTTAGCGGCTGAACCGGCCGAACGCCCCCCGGTGGAACAGGAGGGGCTCGCCCTCCTCCGCCGCCCCCAGCGCCTCCACCCGGCCGACCACGATGAGATGGTCGCCGCCGGTGTGGACGGCGTGGATGCGGCAGTCGATCCAGGCGGGTACGGAGTCCAGCAGCGGCGATCCGGTCGCCGGGGCGTCCTCGTAGGCCACCCCCGCGAACTTGTCGGCCCCGCTCACCGCGAACCCCCGGCAGAGCGCACCCTGTCCGGCCCCCAGGATGTTCACGCAGAACGCCCCGGCGCGGGCGATGCGCGGCCAGGTCGTCGACGTACGGGCGACCATGAAGGACACCAGCGGCGGGTCCAGCGAGAGCGAGGCGAAGGACTGGCAGGCGAAGCCCGCCGGCCCGTCCGCGTCGCGGGCCGTGACCACGGTGACGCCGCTGGCGAAGTGCCCCAGCACGCGCCGGAACTCCTCCGGGGCGACGGGTGGCCGCTCGTCGTCCCGGACGGCCCTGAGATCCGGCCGGGGCAGGGCCTCGGGCGGTGTCCCGGCCGGTGCCCCCGGTGCGGCTGTCGTGGCGGCGCCGACGGACCTGAGGTACCGGACGGCGGTGGCGGCCATGCCTGCGTGTCCCATCACACCGTCCATTAGAGCTGACAGGTCGTCAGATGTGAACCCGTGGGGACGGCCGGTCCGGGCGGGACCGGATGCCGGGCTCCGGGTGTCAGTTCCCGGAGCGCCGGGCGTAGTGGCGCTGCGCCTTCGCGCGGTTGCCGCAGCCCGCCATGGAGCACCAGCGGCGCGTTCCGTTCTTGGAGACGTCGTAGAAGTGCAGGACGCAGGCGTGGTTCGCGCAGGGGCGGATGCGGTCGGGCCGGTCCGCGACCAGCCGCAGCCAGTTCTCCGCCGCGTGCCAGGCGGGGACCCAGGAGGGGTCGTCCACCTCCACCACGGACTCCGGCGCCCCGTCGGCCCCCAGTGTGCGGCGGATGCGCCCGTGGGAGAGGACCTCGTTCAGCCGGTCGGCGCCCTCGGGGGTGGCCGGATCCTGACGGGCGGCCGCGGCGGCCAGGGTGTCGAGCGCCGCCCGGGCGCGGAGCAGCCGGTCCAGCGTGGCGCGGTCGGCGGCCGGGGCGGGGGCGGCGCCCGGGGGCCGGCCGGCGGCCGGGGCGGGGTGGAGGTGTTCGCGTACCGGAGGGCTGTCCAGCCAGACGGCCAGACCGGCCACGGAGTCCAGCAGGTCGTGCGGGCCGTCCCCGTCGATCCAGCGGGTGTTGAGCAGATCGAGGGCGAGCGGCTCGCCGGTCAGCGGCCGGGGGTCGGCCCCGGGGGGATGCGGCACGACTGGGCTCCTTCCGCCCCGCGGGGACGCGGGAGGGGGGTGACTGATCCATCGATCATAACCAGCCAAATGAAGATCACCGGTTGACGTATCTCTCTTCTAACCCTCAAACTCGATATCAACGGTTACGAGAAACCTCGCGGCCCTGACCGAAGGAACGGGATCGACCATGAGCAAGGCGAAGAACCTCCAGACGGGTCACGTCGGCCTCAACGTCACCGACCTGGAACGCTCGGCCGCCTTCTACCGCGAGGTCTTCGACTTCGAGGTGCTGGCCGAAGGCAAGGACGCCGATCGCCGCTGGGTCTTCCTGGGGCGCGACTCCCGGCTCGTGGTGACCCTGTGGCAGCAGAGCGAGGGCACGTTCGCGACGGACCTCCCCGGTCTCCACCACCTCTCGTTCCAGGTGGACTCCGTCGAGGAGGTCCGGGCCACCGAAGAGGTTCTGCGCGGGCTGGGCACGGAGTTCGCCCACGAGGGCGTCGTACCGCACGGCGAGAGCGGCACCTCGGGCGGCATCTTCTTCACCGACCCCGACGGCATCCGCCTGGAGGTCTACGCGCCGACCGGCGCCGACCCGGCGGACGCCCCGACCGCCGGTGCTCCCACCTGCGGCTTCTTCTAGACCGGCGGAAAGGAAAGGTGCAGGGCCATGAGCGGATACCACCAGGGTGAGATCGCCGTGCAGGAGCGGGCGGGCCTCGCCCGGCGGGCGGCGAGTGCGCAGCGGGCCATCCGCTCCGACATCCCGGAGGTGGCGGTGGACTTCCTGGCCCAGCAGCCCTTCCTGGTGGTGGGCGGCGCGGACGAGCGAGGGCGGATCTGGGCGACCCAGCTCACCGGCGAACCGGGATTCCTCAGCGTTCCCGCGCCCGACACCCTGGCCATCGGCGCACTGCCCCTGCCCGGCGACCCGCTGGCCGGTCTGCTGTCCGGCGCCGGCACGGGTGGTTCCGCCCCCGTCCGGATCGGCATGATCGGCATCGAACCGGCCACCCGTCGGCGGATGCGGATGAACGGCCGGGCGGTCCGTGACGGCGACGGGCTCCGCGTCGACCTCGACGAGACCATCGCCAACTGCCCCAAGTACATCCAGGTGCGCGAAGCCCACCGGATCGCTCCGGGCGAGGAGACCGGGTCGCTGCACACGGTCACGGACGGCGACGCCCTGAGCCCCGCGCAGCAGCAGGCGGTGCAGGCCGCCGACACCTTCTTCGTCGCCACCGCCTCCGACCGGGGCGACGCCGACGCCTCGCACCGGGGCGGCAACCCGGGCTTCGTCCAGGTGCTCACGCCCCGGCTGCTGCGCTGGCCCGACTACGCGGGCAACGGCATGTTCCTGACCCTGGGCAACCTCGAACTCAACCCGGCCGCCGGCCTCTTCGTGCCCGACTGGGAGACCGGGTCCTCCCTCCACCTGACCGGCTCCGCCCGCACGGTCTGGGACGCGGACGAGGTGGCCCGGGTGCCGGGGGCGGAGCGCCTCGTGGAGTTCGAGGTCACCGCCGTACGGGAGATCGCCGCCGCGTCCCCGCTGCGCTGGTCGGAACCCGACTTCCACCGCTTCAACCCGCCGGTGGCCGACTGATCCCCCTCAAGAGCCTGTCGGGTGACCTCTGACCGGGCGGTCGAAGGCCACCCGACAGGCTCTGAGCCCCGCGGCGGGGGCGCCCCTCTCAGGAGCCCCGGTACTCCGGCGACCGGCGCTCGACGAAGGACGCCACGCCCTCGTCGGCGTCGCGGGTGGTCATGTTGATCTCCTGGGCGGCGGCCTCGGCCGCGAACGCGGAGGCCCGGTCGCCGTCCAGGGAGGCGTTCAGCAGCTGCTTGGTGAGGGCGAGGGCCCGGGTGGGGCCCGCCGCCAGCCGGCCGGCCCACTCCTCGGCGAGGGACTCCAGCTCCCCGCCCGGGACGGTGCGGTTGACCAGGCCCAGGCGCTCGGCGTCCGCCGCCGTGAGGGCGTCCCCGAAGAACATCAGCTCCTTGGCGCGCTGCGGTCCCACCAGCCGGGGCAGCAGATACGCGCCGCCGCCGTCCGGGACGAGCCCCCGGCGTACGAAGACCTCGATGAACTTCGCCGTGTCGGCCGCCAGGACCAGATCGCAGGCGAACGCCAGGTGCGCGCCGATCCCGGCCGCCGTCCCGTTGACGGCGGCGATCACCGGCTTCTCGCAGTCGAGCACGGCGGCGATGAGCCGCTGTGCGCCGAGCCGTATCGTCCGGGCGACGTCCCCGGCGACCCGTTCGCGGGTGGGGGCCCGGGTGCCGCGCAGGTCGGCGCCCGCGCAGAAGCCGCGGCCGGTGGCGGTGAGCACGACGGCCCGTACGGCGGGGTCGGCGGAGGCCTCGGCGAGCAGGGCGATGATGCGTTCCCGCTGGTCCCAGGTGACGGCGTTCATGGCCTCGGGCCGGTTGAGGGTGATCCAGGAGACGCCGCCGCCGAGCGAGTGCAGGACGGTCTCCGTCTCCGGCCCGCTGGCCGGTGTGCCCGTGGCCGCCCCCGGCCCGGTGCTCGGCGTGCTCGTGTCCGCACTCGCCCCGGTGCCCGCCGCCTCCTCCTCCGGCCGTGCCCCCGGCCCGGTGCTCGGCGTGCCCGCGTCCGCACCCGCCTCCGGGCCGGTGCCCGCCGCCTCCCCGCTCACCGGCACACCGCCAGTGCGTCCAGGGCCACCGCGCCCTGCCCGCGGCCCAGCACCACCAGCGGGTTGATGTCCAGCTCGGTCAGGTCGTCGCCCAGCTCCAGGGCCATGCGCTGTACCCGCAGCACCACTTCGACGAGCGCGTCCACATCGACAGGGGGCCCGCCGCGCACCCCCTCCAGCAGGGCCCGGCCGCGCAGCTCGCCGAGCATGTCCCGGGCCTGCTGCTCGCCGAACGGCGGCACCCGGACCGCCGCGTCGTGCAGCACCTCCACCAGGACCCCGCCGAGCCCCACCGTGACGGTCGGGCCGAAGAGGGCGTCGTGGGTGACCCCGACCATCATCTCGACGCCCCGGTCGATCATCTGGCAGACCAGGACGCCGTCCAGGTCCACCGACTCGTACCGGGCGATGTCGGTCAGCTCGCGGTAGGCGTCGCGGACCTGGCTGGCCGAGGTGAGGCCGACCTTCACCAGGCCCAGCTCCGTCTTGTGGGCGAGCCGGGGGCCGGAGGCCTTCATCACCACCGGGTAGCCGACCGGGCCCGCCGCCCGGACCGCCGCCGCCGCGCTGGTCACCAGCTGCTCGCGCGGCACCCGGATCCCGTACGCGCGCAGGAGCTGCTTCGCCGCGTGCTCGCTGAGCTGCTGCCCAGGCCGCAGCAGGCCCCGCGCCTTGCGGAAGGAGGGCGACGGGGTGCGCGGGGCGTCCTCGAAGGGGGAGCGGTAGCGGCCGGTGAAACGGTGGTGGTCCAGGTAGGCCTTCACCGCGGTGACGCAGTTGCGAGACGTACGGAAGGTGGCGAGCCGGGAGGAGCCCAGCAGGGTGGTGCGGTAGGCGTCCTCGGTGCCGACGGGGGAGCCCCAGATCACGCAGACCAGCTTGTCGGTGGCCTCCGCCGCGTCCGCCAGGTCCTGGGCGAGCCGGTCGCTCATCGGGGGGAAGGGGCCGGTGATCGGGCAGATCAGCACCCCGACGGACGGGTCCGCGAGGATCGCGTCGATGATCTTCCGGCCGCGCCAGTCGCCGACCGGGTGGCCGCCGTTGTCGATGGGGTTGGCGACGTTCAGGTAGCCGGGTATCCAGGTGTGCAGCTCGTCCTGCTTCCCGGGGGAGAGGGTGGGCAGGGAGAGTCCCGCCGCCGTCGCCAGGTCCGCGAAGTGCGCGCCGGTGCCGCCGGAGATCGAGTACACCGCGACCCCCTCGGCCTGCGGCGGCCGGGCGCGGGCCAGCAGGGCCGCGGTGTCCTGGAGTTCGTCCAGGCCGTTCACCCGGATCACCCCGAACTGCCGCATCGCCGCGTCCACCACCTGGTCCGCCCCGGTCAGCTTCCCGGTGTGCGAGGCGGCGGTCCTGGCCCCGGCCTCCGTGCGGCCCACCTTCACGGCGACGACGGGGACCTTGGCGCGGGCGGCCCGGTCGGCGGCGAGCAGGAAGGAACGGCCGTCCTTGAACCCCTCGACGTAACAGGCGATGGCCCCGACCTCGGGGAGCTGCGCGAAGTAGGCGAGGAAGTCGGCGGTCTCCAGATCGGCCTCGTTGCCCGTGGGGGCCCAGTGCGAGAGCCGGATGCCCAGTTCCTGGAGGGCGTGGAGCGGGCGGCCCTGGTGCCCGGACTGGGTGATCAGGGCGATGGCGGGGCCTTCCAGGTCCTCGCGGAACCTCTCGAAGGCGTTCAGGTTGGTGTTCGGTCCGAGCAGCCGCAGCCCCGAGTGCTCCACGGCCGCCGCCAGCCGGGCCTGGGCCTCCGCGCCCGCCTCCCCGGTCTCGGCGAACCCGGAGGCGAAGGCCACGGCGAAGGGCACCTTGGCCTCGCCCAGCTCCTCGATCACCGGGAGCGGGTCCGCGACGAGGAGCACCGCGAGGTCTACCGGCCCGGGGACCTCGGCGACCGAGGGGAAGCAGTCCCTGCCGAACACGGCCTGCCGGGTCGGGTGCACCGGGTGCAGTCGGGCCCCGACCCGCTCGGCCCAGGCGATGAGCTGCCGGGTGACGCCGGTGTTGGGACGGCCCTCGGAGTCCGATGCGCCGACGACGGCCACCGATCGGGGCCGGAAGAAGCGGTCCAGGTCGGGCACGGTCAGGTGCAGCGGTCGCCCGCTGACGTCGAGGCCGCCCCGGGCCGAGGCCGTCGGCAGGCTGACGACGGCGGCGTGCGGCTCCTCGCCGCAGGCCACCACCCGGGCGCGGAAGCCGGTGGTGAGGGTGCCGTGAGTCGATCCAAGCATCGTTCCGCCCACTCCTGCTCGATGGCCCGCCGGTGAACAGGCGGGGCCGGCCGGTTAGCTGACACCTTGTCAGGTTACTGAACTGACGCTGCGTCAGGAATGGGTGTGCAGGCAAAGGCTCACGGATTCAATGGGTGTGCAGGCAAAGGCTCACGGATTCACGGGGCGGCCGTGCGGGCGGAACCTCCCGTGGTCACGGAGAGGCGTTCCGTGGCGTAGGGTGGTGTTCACCGACGCGGGGTGGAGCAGCTCGGTAGCTCGCTGGGCTCATAACCCAGAGGTCGCAGGTTCAAATCCTGTCCCCGCTACTGATGAACACGACTGAGGCCCGGATCCCAAGGATCCGGGCCTCAGTCGTTCCCCCCCCCCGGCGGTGCTGCGTGCCGGACGCCCGGACATCCCTCCCGGACGCTGAGCCATGGGCGGGGGCCGCCCGCCGCGTGAGGCTGGTGCCATGACTCAGACAGACGCGACCTCCGCGCAGGAACCCGTACTCGTGACCGGCGGCACCGGCAAGACCGGCCGCCGGGTGGTGGCCCGGCTCCGTGAGCTGGGAGTGGAGACCCGGGCGGCCTCGCGGTCCGGCGACACCCCGTTCGACTGGGCGGACCCCACCACCTGGGCGGCCGCCCTGGAAGGGGCCGCCGCCGTCTACATCGTCCCGCTCGACGCCTCGCCCTCCCCGACCCCCGCCTTCGTCGAGCAGGCCGTCGCGAGCGGGGTGCGGCGGCTGGTACTGCTCTCGGCCCGGGGCACGAACGAGCCCGGCTACTTCGGCCCCGGTTACGACGACGGCGGCCCGCACGGCGAGGGCGAACGGGCCGTCCGCGCCTCCGGGGTGACCTGGACGATCCTGCGGCCCGGCTGGTTCGCCCAGAACTTCAGCGAGGGCGTCTTCCTCGACGGCGTACGCGATGGCGAACTGGCGCTGCCCACCGGGGACGGGAGGGCCGCGTTCGTCGACGCCGACGACATCGCGGCGGTGGCCGTCGCCGCGCTCACCGAGGACGGCCACGCGGGCCAGGAGTACGGGCTCTCGGGCCCGCGCGCGCTCGGTATCGCCGACGTCCTGGACGAGATCGCGAAGGCGACCGGGAAGCGCGCCGCGTACGTCCCCGTCGACGCGGCCGACTTCCGGGCCGGGCTCGTCGCCCAGGGCTTCCCGGACGAGGAGGCCGGCCTCTGGACCGACGCGCTGAAGCCGATCACCACGAGCCGGGAGGCGCCCGTCCTGGACGGAGTGCGCCGGGCGCTCGGCCGGGAGCCGCGCGACTTCGCCGACTTCGTCCGGGACGCGGCGGCGAAGGGCGCGTGGGGCTGAGAAGGGCTTGTGGGGCTGAGGGGGCACGTCCCCGGGCCCTCGGGGAGCTCCCCGAGGGCCCGGGGGCGGCTCACCCCGCCGGGGCGGCCGCCTCCACCGCTCCGAGAGTCGCCGCCTCCCGCCGGAACGCGCTCGGGCTCTCGCCGCGCAGCCGCTTGAACGCCGCGCTGAAGCCGAACGCGTCCGCGTAGCCGACCCGCCGGGCCACGGCCGCCACGGTCAGTTCCGGGCGGGCCAGCAGGTCCGCCGCCAGCGTCATCCGCCACTCGGTCAGATAGGCCACCGGGCCGTCCCCGACGAGCTCGGTGAACCGCTTCGCCAGGGTCGTCCGGGACACCCCCGCCCGGCTCGCCAGCTCCGCCGTCGTCCAGGGGTGCGCCGGGTCCTCGTGCATCGCCCGCAGGGCCGGCCCCGCCACCTCGTCGCCGAGCGCCCCGTACCACCCCGGCGGATCCGCCTCGGGCCGGTCGAACCAGTCCCGCAGCGTGCACACCAGCATCCAGTCCAGCAGCCGGTCGAGCACGATCTGATCACCCGGCCGCCCGCCGCCGAGCTGCGCCTCCAGATAGTCGCGCATCGGCCCGCAGTCCTGCTCGTCGGGCACCACCAGGGCCGGTGGAAGCGCCCGCAGCAGCCGCTGGGGAACCTGCGCCTGCACGTCATAGGTGGCGGCCAACAGCACGGTGGAGCAGTCGAGCTCGGGACCGGGGTCCGGCGGGGCGCCGGTGTCCCGGAGGCGGCCCCAGTGCACCTCACGTGCGCCGTCGGCCCGCCCCGCCCCCGTACCGTCCGCCGGGTCGTCGGTGAAGACGAACGGGGCCGGCCCCCGGACGATCGCCGCCTCGCCGACCTTCACCCGCAGCGGCTCGCCGCCCTCCGGCACGATCCACCCCGCACCTCGCAACGGCAGGCACAGGGTCAGATACGCCCCGTCCGTGAACCGCAGCGACCACGGCGCCCTCAGCACCGAACGGCCGAACACCGCGCCCCTGCCCCGCACGCCCCGCAACAGCTCGTCGAACACGTCCATGACGCCCACGATATGCAGAGCCGCGGCCGTCCCGGACGATCACCCATGCACGGCGGACGGACGCCCATGCGCCTCCTGGCCGAGCTGACCCACCTGGTGGCCCGGCCGGCAGCTGCGGCGGCTTCGTCCGTTCGCCGGGACCAGGTGCTTCACGAGCTCGCCCGCGACCGGGCCGGCGAAGGCGTCGAGCCGGGCGTTCATGGTGTGCTCCTCCGCTGTCGTCACTGGCCGCACACACAGGACGCAACCGGCCCCGGGTGATGTGACATGCGGGAGCACGAGGGGCGTCACCTCCGGCGGCATCCGCCCGTCAGCGGTGGCCCAGGACGTTGACCACCTTGCCGTCGGGGTCGCGGACGAAGAACCTCCGCACGCCCCACTCCTCGTCCTGGAGCGGGTGGACGATCTCCGCCCCGCTCTCCCGCACCGCCGCGTAGGCGGCGTCCACGTCGTCCACCTCGACGCTCATGTCGGCGACGACCGGGGCGGTCAGGTCGTGTGTCATGAAGCTGACCTGCTGATGCGGCCGGGACGGCGAGGCGACGGTGGTGATCCAGCCGAGGTTCATGACCTCCTCGAAGCCGAGCAGGCCGTAGAACTCCCGGCTCTCCTCCACCGCCTGCGAACGGATGTTGGGCACGACGCGGCGAACGGTCATCATCGACTCCCCGGGAGAAGGTCCTGCACCAGGCTGACCCGGCCGCCGCCGACGTCCAGTGCCCTCGGCGTCCGGTCCTCGTGTGCACGGTAGTACCCGATCCACACCGTGCCGTCGTCCTGCCGGTGGGTGTCGTGGACGCGCTCGGCGAGCCAGCGGAGCAGAGCGCCGACCTCCTCCACCTCGTCCGGGTGGATCTCGGTCCGGGAGGTCAGCGCCCAGCCCCCGCCGGGGAGACCGGTACGGGCGGCAAGCGCCGAGCAGAGTGCGCCCCCCGTCCGCCACGCCGGTCCGCTGCCGGCCAGCAGCGGACGGGGCTCGTTCTCGATCTGCGGTACCCCGTCGTCGTCGACCACCACGCACGGGAAGCCGGTCAGGACGGTCAGGTGCCCGGGTTGCGGGCCGAGCCCCAGATGCCAGCGCAGCTCGGCCAGTTGCTGTTCCGACAGCTCGTCGCGCAGGTCGACCGTCACGGTCAGCTCGTAGACATCGCTCATGGGGCCGGACCCTACCCACCGGCTCGGACGGCCGTTCCCGCCCTCAGCGCGACGCCCGCGCCACCCTCTTGGCGATCTTCTCGGCGTCCAGGGCCAGTTCGCGGAGCATCCCGCTGATCGGGTTGGTGAAGCCGGTGAAGTAGAGCCCCGGGGCCCCCTTCGGCGAGCGGCCGCCGTGGGTGACCGGGCGTCCCCGGCCGTCGAGGACGTCCAGGTGGCCGACCAGCGGCTCCAGGGCGCGGTCGTAGCCGGTGGCCGTGATGACGGCGTCCGGGGTGAGGCGGGTGCCGTCGGCCAGGACCACGGCGTCCTCGTCGAAGGAGGCGACCGTGGCCACGGGCACCACCCGGCCGGTCTTCACCGCCGCCACCAGGCCCACGTCCTGGACCGGGACCGCGCCTTGCCTCGCGCGGGAGTACAGGCCCGTCGTGGGGCGGGGGAGGCCCCGGTCGCCGAGGTCGGGGGAGGCGACGCGGCTCAGCAGGCCGCTCGCCCGGTCGACGAGCCGCACCGGCAGGCGGCGTATCAGGATGCCCGCTGCCTGCGCGGGCACGCCCGCCGTCGAGCGGCGCACGATGTGCGGGGCGGTGCGCACCGCGATCCGTACCCGGGAGGCCCCGCCCTCCGCCAGGTCCACCGCTATCTCCGCACCCGTGTTGCCGATGCCGACGACCAGGACGTCCCGGTCCGCGTACGGGGCCGGGTTGCGGTACCCCGCCGCGTGCAGCAGCTCGCCCGTGAACGTCTCGCTGCCCGGCCACCGCGGGATGCGCGGGGTGTGGTTGAAGCCGGTGGCGACGACGACCGCGCGGCCCCGCAGGACCCGCCCGCCCGTCGCGGTGAGCTGCCAGTCGCCGGAACCGTCGGGGGCCGGGTCGATCCGGGTCACCTCGACGCCGGTCACCACTTCCAGCCCGTGGTGCTCGGTGTACCTCTCCAGGTACCGCACGACGTCGTCCCGGCCCACCCACCGCCCGAACCCGCGCGGCATCTTCAGCCCCGGCAGCGCCGACCAGCGGCGGGTCGTGTGCAGACGCAGCCGGTCGTAGTGGCCGCGCCAGGAGGCGCCGACCCGGTCCGACTTCTCCAGGACCACCGCCCGTACGCCCCGGGCGCGCAGCGCGGCAGCGGCGGCGAGGCCTCCGGGGCCGCCGCCGATGACGTAGACGGGACGGTCGTCCGTACGGTCGGTGAGGGCGACGGCGTCGTCACGGGCTGCGGTGGACGGGCTGTTGGGCATGGTTCGGAGCGTAATCGCCCAGTCTGTTGATGGGTCTCGGTCAAGAGGGAAAACGATTGCGAATTGATCACGGGCACCGTGGTGACGCCGGGGCGCGTGCGCACCCCTTGCGCCGGGCCCGGGGATCCGGTGAACTGACGTACCGTCAGAAACTAGCGACCGGAGGCCCGGTGCGGACGATCTGGCTCAGCGGTGCGGAATGGCTCGCCGTCCTGCGGATAGGCCTCGGCCTGTGGTGGCTGGAGAGCTGGCGGCACAAGGACAAGAAGGGCTGGTTCGAACGCGGTACGGGCATCGCCTGGGCGGCGGACGTCGCGGGCAAGCACCGTTGGGGTGTGGTGCGCACGGGCTTCCGGCGGATCGTCGCGCCGCACCCGAAGCCGATGGCGTACGTCGTCGTCTACGCCGAACTGGCCCTCGGGCTCGGCCTGGTGACGGGATTCCTGACCCCGGTCGCCCTCATCGCCGGACTCCTGCTCAACCTGCTCTACCTGGTCCTGATGATCCACGACTGGGCCGAGCAGGGGCAGAACGCGATGATGGCGCTGATCTCCCTGGTGGCCCTGTTCGCCATGGCCTGGCAGACGTGGTCGCTGGACGCGGCGTTCGGGCTGTTCCTGTGAGCCCGGGGACGCCCCCGGGGCGCGCGGCGGCCCCGCGCTTCGACCTCCCGGAGCCGGACGCCTTCACCCGCCGCTACTGGGACGCGGCGGCGGAAGGACACCTGCTCCTGCGGCGCTGCGGCGCGTGCGGCCGGGCGCATCACTACCCGCGTGAGTTCTGCCCGTACTGCTGGAGCGAGGACGTCGGGTGGGAGCGCGCGAGCGGGGACGCGAGCCTCTACACGTGGTCCGTCGTCCACCGCAACGACCTGCCGCCGTTCGGCGGGCGCGTGCCGTACGTCGCCGCCGTCGTCGACCTCGCGGAGGGGCCCCGGATGATGACGGAGATCGTGGAGTGCGCGCACGCCGGCCTCCGGATCGGGATGGGGCTGACGGTCACGTTCCGGGGCGCGGGGGAGGGCGGCGGGGAGGCCGTGGCGGTCTTCCGGCCCCGCGGCTGACAGGCTCCGCGACGTCCGGGTGGGGCCGCGACGTCCGGGAGGAGCCGCGACGTCCGGGAGGAGCCGGGCGGCCAGGTGGGGCCGGGGCTCGGCTGGACTCCGCCCGGAAACGGCCTGTCCGCGTTCGCCACCTGTGGAAGGGTGGCGCCGGGGCCATGATCCGCGGGTATGAGGGGGCGGCGTGCGACGGTCGGGGGATGTCACGGGCTGGGCGTTCCTGGCGGAAGTGGACGGAGCCCGGCACGCCGGGCTGGCGGTGGGGCAGGCGGGGCTCAGCCCGTTCACCGGGGCCGGTGCCGGCGGAAGCCTGTTCACCCGGGCGTACGCGCGGGGGCTGGCCGCGCTCACCTCGCTGGACGAACTGCCGTTCGCGGCCCCCGTCGACGCACGGTGGTGCGTCGACCGGGACGCGGCCGGCGACGTCGCCGTCTTCGGCCCCGGCGGCCTGGAGCTGGCGTACGACCTCGGCCTGGACCTGCCGCCCGGCTGGCTGGAGACGGTCGCCGGTGCCGGATCGCTCGTCCTGGTGGTGTCCCACGTGCTGCCGGCCGCGGGCGACATGGTCGCCGTGCTGACCGACGAGACGCGGCGGGGCATGGTCTGCGCGGGCCGGGTGCGGTTCGGTCCGCCCGGCCACGCGGCGGCCGGGCCGCCCACCGTCACCTACGTCCTCGACCCGGTGTCCGTCCTGCTGGAGCTGGCGCTCCATGTCAAGGACCGGGTGCTGTCGCTCGACACCGCCAAGCTGCGGGCCCGCGAAACGGAACGGACGCGGCGCGGACTGGAGCGGGAGCTGGCGGAAGCGCACGGGCCGACCGCCGAAGCGATGCTGCACGCACTGACCGTGGAGGCGTCCCGGAGTCAGGAAGCGCCCGCCGATGTCCTGCACCTCTACTGGCGGCTGGTGGCCGAGGTCGCCGAGGAGTGCGGGGCGGAGCCCACCTGGCGGGAGGCGGCGCTGCGTACGGTCGAGAGTGCGGCGCCGGTTCTCGCGGAACGGTGCGACCGCTCGGTGTTCGAGGAGGCCGACGCGGTGGCGGGCCGCCTGATCGCGGAGCTGGAGGGTTCCCCGGGCCTGGCCGCCGCCCTCCTGGCCGCGGCCAGGCTGCGCCTGGCGGTACTGGGGCCGGAGGATCGCGGCGGCGACCTGTACGCCGGTGAGCGGTGGACCGTACGGGCCGCCCAGCTCGCCGCGGACCTGTACCGCTCTCCGCCGCACCGGCAGCGGTCCGGCGCCGGGTGGCCGTTGCGGTTCGACGCGCGGCTGCGTGTGGAGACAGGGCAACTGCTGCTACGGGCGGCCGAGTCGGACGGCCGGGAGAACGGGCCGGGCAGTGCGCTGCGTCCGGTGATCCTGGCCGCGCTGGCCCAGGTGCTTGGCGAGGACGGCGGCGTGGACCAGGAGACCGCGGGGGCCGCGTTCGCCGCACTGTACGAGGCGCCCGGGGCCGCTCCACCGGACCTGCTGCTCTTCCTGCTCCGGTCGCTGCCCGACGCCCCCGACACGCTCGTCGACGTCGTACGCGAGAACGTGTTCGGCTCGGACGTCCGTGCCTTCCTCGCCGCGCACGGCGGTGCCGTCGCCACCCGCACCGTCGACCAGGGCGTCAACCTCGCCCGGGAACGCTCCGACCGGCCGCTGCTCCGTGCCGCACTGGACTGGGCCGACAGCTGCTCCCCCGTCCGGGGCCCGGCACACCGCCGGCAGCTGACGGAGGCCCGGCTGCACGCCCTGCCCGACGACCCCACCGACTGCCCCGGCCCCGGCCCGCTCCCGGAGTCCTTTCCGGCGGACTGGCCCGCGGCGCGGCGCTCCGCCGCACTGCTGCACACGGCGGCCCACGCCCGCGACCGGGGGCAGCCCGCGCTGGGCGTCGCCCTCCTGCGGCAGGCGGGGCCGGGAGACGGCGCGGGGGTGAGACTGCTGACGGCGGACCTCTACCGGCTGGCCGTGGAGCGGGGGGAGCCGGTGGCCGGCCGGGTCCCGTTCCCGTGGGGGCACTCCACCTACGCCGCGCTCTGCTACGCCTCGCTGAACCAGCGGGAACTGGCCCAGGCCTGCCTGCTGCCCGTCCTCCACGACCTACCGCGGCTCCGCGGCGACGACCTCAGGAACGCCGTGTACGCGATCATCGTGGACGTCCCGAACTTCGACACCAGCGGTGCCCCCGAGCTCGGCGAGGTGCTGCGCGACCTCGTCCACGCCGCCCTGTGGCAGCTCACCGTCGAGATCGAGACGATGCCGGTGGCGCTGGTGCTCGGCCTCCACCAGGCGGGCAAGGGGCCGGAGGCGGGCGCGTGGCGCCGGATCGACGGCCCGGTCACGCGGCCCGCGCACATCGAGAACTACGTCGGGAGACTCCGCGCCCTGGAGAGTCCCACCGCCCTCGGCGGTACGACGGCGAACCTGCTCGACGTGCTGGACGCGGACCACCACCCCGGCGAAGCCGACGACGAGCGCGAGGAGTTCGCCCGTAACCTGCGCCGGCGCATCTCCTCGTTCATCGACGACGAACTGCGCGCACGCTCGGCGGCGTTCGTGGACGACGAGCGCCTGTGGGCGCGGACCGGAGAGCTGCTCGACGACCGCACGGTCCTGCTCAGCTGGTTCCTGCCCACCGCGGTGAACGGCGCGGCCGTCCTGCTCGCCGTCACCCGCGAGGGCAGCGAGATCATCGTGTGGCTCGGCGACCCCGACGGCGGCGGACCGGAGGGCGCCGAAGCGTACGCCGACCGGCATCCCGCAGCCGACCTCGTCGAGGCGGTCCGGACGGAGGTCGAACGCGATCCGCTCTTCGGCGATGTGACACCGGAGGGCCGCAGACTGCTGACGGGGCACGAACTGCCGCTCCCCGACGGCGACCGGTGGGCCGCGTGGCGCGCCCGGGGCAAGGACCGCCTCCTGCTCTGGCCGCACGGCGCACTGCACTACCTGCCGGTCGCGCTGTGCGCCGCCGGTGACCTCATGATCGCCGACGAGTGGACCGTCATCACCGTCGCCGGCCTCGAAGCGCTCCTGCCCGCCGCCGGCCCCGCACGCCCCCGCCGCACGGCGGTGCTCGCCTCCGCGGCCGGTGGCGTCCCCTACGGACTCTCCGCCGAGCCCGCGTTGGAGGACCACGCCCGGACGGTCGCCGCAGCGGTCGGTGCGAACGCGCTGACGGGTCCGGCCGCCACCCGTGCCGGACTGCTCGCCGAACTCGCCACGGCCGACGTGGTCCACCTCGCCGTCCACGGCACGATGGACCAGGACGCGCCCTGGCTGCACTGCCTCTACCTCACGCCGGACGATGACGACGACGGCCGGCTCTTCGCCCACGACTTCCTCGAACTCGACCTGAGCGGCGTCCGCCTGGTCACGATCGCCGCCTGCGAGTCGGCGCTGGGCCGCTTCGACCGGGCGGACAACGTGCGCGGCGTCCCGGCGGCGCTGATCACCGCCGGTGTGCAGGCCGTCGTCGGCTGCCTGTGGGCGGTCCGCCCCGAACCGGCCGCGTACTTCTACCATCGCCTGCACCTGCGGGCCGGGTCGGCCGACGACCCCGAGCAGGCGTTCCGCGAAGCACAGATCGCCACCCGGGCCCGGTACCCCGCATACCGTGACTGGGGAGCGTTCACCTGCCTACTGGGCCGGAGCAAGGGAGCCGACGCATGACCGAGGTCCAGCTGCACGACGTCGCCCTCGTGCCGGAGCGCACGCTCGGCGCCCCGGCCGACGACGGAGCGCTGCGCGGCCGGCTCACCTTCGGCTGGGACCTGCTGCCCGCCGACCACGGGAGCGCCCCCGCCGACTGGCTCGCCCACACCCGGGCCACACCCGGGCGGGAGTACCGCCACCTGCTGCTGGTGTGCTCCTTCCGCCCGGAGACCCCGCAGGCACCGGGCGCGTTCCGGCACGCCTCCCTGGCGGTCGCCCTGGCCACCCCCGACCCCGCCGTACGGCCCGTCGCCCGGCTCATCGACCCGGGCGTACGCACCCGCCCGGCGGCGGCCGGCCCCGGCACCGGACTCAGCTTCACGGTCAGCACCGGCATCGTGGACGTGGGCGTCGAGCGGCAGCCGGAGGCGGGCCCCGGCCGGGAGGAGTGGATCGTGCGCGGCCACGGGGCGTCCCAGCCGGACCCGCAGTGGGAGTTCCGACGCCTGCGCCGCGTGCCGCTGGTCGGCGATCACCCGGTGGCCGCCCTGGTGGAGCTCGTCCCCGGTGCGGTGAACACGGCCGAGGTGCTGGTCGCCGCCGAGCTGGAGCACCGCAGCTGGGGCATCCGCCGCTACCGGGCCCGCCTGGGGCCCGCGTCCCACGGCATCACGCTGGGCCCCTGAACCCTCTCCGCCCGCCCGCACACCCCACCGACGGGCCCACCTTCGCCGTCGCCCCGGCCGCCTGGAACGCGTTCCTGGAGCACGCCACCGTCAACGGCTGAGCCTCATCGGCCGAGCCGGGGCCGATACGCGTCAACGGGGCCGCAGCCCCAGGGTGAGGCCGGCCGGGAGCAGCGTCGTCCGTACGTCCGGGAGCGGGGCCATGCGCTCCACGGTGAAGCGGAACCGGGCCACGAGCGTGGACAGGACGGTCGCCAGCTCCAGGTCCGCCAGCGCCTTGCCGACGCACCAGCGGCTGCCGATGCCGTACGGGAGGTACTCCCCGGCGGCCGGCTGGAGCGACGCCCAGCGGTGCGGGCGGAACGCCGAGGGGTCGCTGAACACCGGTGCGGTGCGGTGCATGACGTACGGCGAGATCATGACCGCCGCGCCCGCCGGGAGGCTCCAGCCGCCACAGGTCTGCTCGCCGTCGGCCGTGCGCAGGATCAGCCAGTTGGGCGGCCACAGGCGCAGTGACTCGGCGATCGTCCAGCGCAGGATGTCCGGGGTGGTGTCACCGCTGACCTGGTCCACGGCGGCGGCGCACTCCTCGGCCACGTCCGGCTCGCGGGCCAGCGCCACCAGGGCCCAGGTCATGGCGGCGGCCGGGACCCGGTAGGAGGCGAGGCCGTTGGAGACGAGCATGCGGACCGTCGCCTCGCCGTCCAGACCGGAGGCGGCCAGCGACGCGACGAGTCCGCCCTCGCCCGGCCCGTCGAGCACCCGGCGCAGCTCCTCCTCGAGCTTCTTCTGCGCGCTGACCGACCGGCGGTAGCGGGGCAGGAGACGGCGTACGGCGGGCGGGAAGTGGAAGGGACTGCTGATCAGCGGGGTGAGCGCGTTCAGCAGGTCGCCGGTGCGCGGGGCGGCGGCCCCGGCGTCGCGGGTGCCGAAGCAGAACCGGGCGAAGGAGCGGGCGGACAGCTGCTCCAGCTCGGCGACGGGGTCGGTGACCGAGGAGCGGGTCCGCCAGCGGTCGCACAGCCGGCCGGTCTCCTCCGCCAGCCAGGCCCGGTGGGCCTCCAGCGCCGGGGGAGACATGCCCTTCTGGGTGGCACGCCGGCCCCGCATCCACGCTTCGGTGGCCGGGTCGCCGCGCACGCCGCTGACCTCGTCGCGCCGGATGTTGCCGGTGACGAGGAAGTCGGTGTTCGTGCGGCGGAGCACGTCGTGGACGGCGGCCGGGTCGTTCACCAGGACGGTGCCCCCGGTCAGCTCCACCACCGGACCGTGCCGCTCGACCGAGGCCAGGAGATGGCCGAGGCGGTCCTTCTCGTACTGCTCCATCAGTCCGGCCTGCGTCGCTCCCGTGCGGACCGGGCGGCGGGGCATGGTCTGTTCGGTCAACGGGACACCCCTGGATCGGAGAACGGCCCGGCCCCGACAGGCGGGGCCGGGCCGTCATCGGGCCTGACGAGCTACGGGATCCAGGGGTAGGCCCCGGCGGCTCCCTTGGTCGTGAAGCCGAACTTGCTCGCAGCCTTGTAAAGAATGCGCTTAGCCATCGGACACCTCCTCGTACGTGGGGAACATCGACGGTGTGACCACCGTCGTCAGCGGTGAATACCTAGCCCAACGTGGCGACAGATAAACAGAGTTGCAGGAGAAGTTTCGGCAACTTGCCGTTACGGCAGGAAGTTTGGCGGGCTAGGGTGACCGAAAGGACCGCCGGGCTCGCGGCCCCACCCCGGCTGCACCGGGCCCGGTACGGCCTCCGGGCCCACCCGGCCCGCGGGCCGCCACCACCACGACTCATCAGGGGAGCTGTTGTGACGGACCCGGCCGCGGTCGATCTGCTCGACATCGACCCCGCCTTCGGGTCCGATCCTTACCCCGCCTACGCCGTGCTGCGGGCCAGAGGACCCGTCCACGAGATCCGCGGGGGCGGCGAGGAGCGGTTCTGGCTCGTCGTCGGCCATGACGCCTGCCGGGAAGCGCTCACCGACCCCCGGCTCAGCCGGGACTGGCGGCGCAACGGCCACCTGGCCACCGGTCTCGACGCGCCGCCCGCCACGGACGGCCCCGGCAACGCCCACATGCTGCTGAGCGACCCGCCTGACCACACCCGGCTGCGGCGGCTGGCCGCCCGCGCGTTCACCCCGCGCCGCGTCGCCGCTCTCGCCCCGCGCATCCAGGAAGTCACCGACGGGCTGGTGAGTGACATGCTCGCCGCCGAGGACCGCCGGGCCGATCTGGTGGACGCGCTCGCCTACCCGCTCCGGATCACCGTCATCTGTGAGCTGCTCGGCATCCCGGACCTGGACCGGGACTCCTTCCGGCGGTGGTCCGACGAGATCACCGCGCCCACCGGTGCGGAGGCCTCGCGGGCCGCGCAGGCGGAGGCGGTGCCGTATCTCGGTGGGCTGATCGCCGCCAAGCGCGATGCGCCGGGGGACGACCTGCTCAGTGACCTGATCCACACGGTCGACGACGGCGGGGACCGGATGAGTGAGGACGAGCTGCTATCGATGGCTCTCCTGCTGCTCCTGGCAGGGCACGAGTCCACGGTGAACTTCCTCTGCAAGGGCGTCCGCGCCCTCTTCGCCCACCCCGATCAGTTCGCCCTGCTCCGCGGCGACCTGGACGGCCTCGTGGAGGGGGCGGTGGAGGAGATGCTGCGCTACGACGCCCCGGTGGAGACCGCACCGCCCCGGGTGGCCGTCGAGCCGGTGGAGATCGGCGGCCGGGTCGTCCCCGCGGGCGCCGTGGTCCTGATCGCTCTGGCCGACGCCGACCGGGACCCGGCCCGCTTCGCCGCCCCGGACCGCTTCGACATCCGCCGCACGCAGGCCGGGGGCCGGGGCCATCTGGCGTTCGGCCACGGCGTCCACCACTGCCTGGGCGCACCGCTGGCCCGTCTGGAAGGGCGCATCGTCTTCCGCACCCTGCTCGACCGCTGCCCGACGCTCGCCCCGGACGGGGCTCCGGGGGAGGACCGGATGTCGGGGCTGCTCGTGCGCGGAGAACGGAAGGTTCCGGTCCGGTGGTGAGGCGCCGGAGTGCCGGCGCGGGCTTTCACAGCCCCGGAGCCCCCCACACCGGGAACCACCGCGACAGGTCCTTCTCCACCCGGAGGTCGTCCCCGAGCGCGCCCCGCACCTGGAGCTCCAGCTGGTTGTCCCGCTTCTCGGCACCGCCGGGCAGCGGGGCGAACGGATAGAACGTGCCGCGCTTGTACAGGTAGACCAGGGCCAGCGCCCGCCCCTCCGCGTCCCGGAAGCCGATCAGCGAGCAGAGCAGATGAGGGCCGAAGCCGCCGTCCTGGAGCAGGGTGTTCACCGCGTGGAGGTCGTTGACCAGGCCCGCCGTGTCGTCGGCAGGCTGGCTGGCCAGCAGCCAGGTGTAGCCGTACGCGTCCCGGCTGAACTCCACCGGGATGCCGCCGCGCTCCGTGTCCGCGTCCAGCAGCTCCCGTACGTCCTCCTGGAGGCGCGCGAAACCGCCGCCCTCCACGCCCGCGAAGCAGACCGAGCCCAGGCCGGTCGGGGTGAAGCCGGTGGCGGCCTGGAGGGTGAGGGCGGCGGAGGGGACGGCGAAGAGCTGGTCGAGGTCGGGGCGGACGGGTTTGCTGCGGCCGAGGATGGCGTCGAGCAGGCCCACGGGCGTCACTCCCTAACTGCTTTCAACTGCTCTTGACTGCTCAGCGGGACAGGTCGGTGGAGATGCGGGACAGCTGGTCCAGACGCTGCTCCAGCGTCGGGTGGGAGGAGAACAGCCGGCCCAGGCTCTCCTTCGCGGAGAACGCCGGCACGAAGTAGAAGGCGTTGTACGGCTCCGCCTTCCGCAGGTCCTCGGTCGGGATGCGGGCCATCTGCCCGCTGACCTTCGTCAGGGCGGAGGCGAGCGCGGACGGCCGGCCGGTGAGCAGGGCGGCGGCCCGGTCGGCGGACAGCTCGCGGTAGCGGGAGAGCAGCCGGGTCAGCAGGAAGCTGATCGCGTACACGACGGCACTGATCAGCGGTATCAGCAGGAGCAGGATGCCCGCCGGGTCGTTGCCCGGCCGGCTGCGGGCGAAGCCGCCCCACAGGGCGATGCGGGTGATGATTCCCGCCAGCACCCCGAGGAACGAGGCGATCGTCATGACGGCGACGTCCCGGTGCGCGACGTGCGACATCTCGTGCGCGAGGACGCCCTCCAGCTCCTCCGGCTCCAGTCTGCGCAGCAGACCCGTCGTCGCGCAGACCAGGGCCGTCTTCTCACTGCGGCCGGTGGCGAACGCGTTCGGTACGTCGCTCTCGGCGATGGCCACCCTGGGCTTCGGCATGTCGGCCAGCGCGCAGATGCGGTCGATGGTGCCGTGCAGCTCGGGGGCCTGCTCGGGGGTGACCTCGCGGGCCCCCATGCCGTACGCGGCGATGCGGTCGCTGAACCAGAACTGGGCGATGAACAGACCGCCCGCGATGATCAGGATGATCGGCCAGGAGCCCCGCAGGGCCGCGAGGAGCACGCCCACGAAGACGACGTAGAGCAGACCGATCAGGAACATGGTGGTGACCATGCGGCCGGTCAGGCCCCGGTCGGGGGCGTAGCGTGAACGGGCTCGTGGCATCGGTGCCTCCCAACAGCTCACCTCTCACCTGACTCCCATAGTGCCCCTTTACGGTGAGAACCGGGTAAACGTGCTGTCGGCGCAGGTCAGGGACCACACAGGTCCGGGACCGCACAGGGACCGCATCGGTCAGGCTGCACCGGTCACGGCCACAGCAGCTCGCGCGTCCAGTCGCCGTCCGCCGTCCGGCGGTAGCGCAGCCGGATGTGGCGTCGCCGGGCGTCGCCCTGGAAGAACTCGACCTCGGCCGGCTCGACCACGTACCGGGTCCAGGTCGGGGCCTCCGTGTCCGGTTCCGCCCGGGCCCGGTCCCACGCCGCGTCCGCCGCCCGGTGGAGGGCGGCCGTCGACTCCACGACCTCGCTCTGGGCCCCGGTCAGGGCTGCGGCCAGCGCCCCCGTGGACCGGGCGTGCAGGTCGGCGTGGCTCTCGGCGGGGGTGCAGCGGACGACCGGGCCCCGGACCCGTACCTGCCGTCCCTGCGCGGGCCAGTAGAAGCCCAGCGCGGCGTGCGGGTGGGCGGCGAGCTGGTGGCCCTTGGCGCTGGTGGCGTGCGAGGCGAAGTGGAAGCCCCGCCCGTCCGCGTCGTGCAGGAGCAGTGTGCGTACGTCGGGGAGACCCTCGGCGTCGGCCGTGGCCAGCCACATCGCGTGCGGCTCCGGCTGCCCCGCCGCCACGGCCTCGGCGAACCAGGCGTGGAAGAGGGGGACCGGGGCGGGCGGGGCCGCCTCCGGGTCGAAGGACGGCAGCTCGGTGTCCCAGACGCGCTGGGCGTGCAGGAGGCCGAGGAAGGGGCGGGGGGTGTGGTCGCTCATGGTGGCCATTGGACCGCACGGGGCCCGTCCGCGTCCTTCAAGGGGCTGGAGAGCGCGCTCACCGTCGTCGGGCTGTGAGCCGGGCGGGCCGGCCGGTGCCGGACCCCTCACCCCCGCCCCAGCACCACCGTCCCCGACGAGCAGAACCAGCCGCCCGTCCCCGAGGCCACCGCCAGCTCCGGCAGTGCGCCGCCCGGCCGGTGGACCTGGCGCTCGCCGGCCTCGCCGCGCAGTTGCCGTACCGCCTCCACCAGCAGGAACAGCCCGCGCATCCCGGGGTGGCAGGCGGACAGGCCGCCGCCGTCCGTGTTCACCGGGAGCTCGCCGCGCAGCCCGGTGCGGCCCTTCTCGACGAACGCGCCGCCCTCGCCCTTCGCACAGAAGCCCAGGTCCTCCAGCGTCACCAGCGTCATGTACGTGAACGCGTCGTAGATCTCGGCCAGGTCGATGTCGGCGGGCCGCACCCCGGCCCGTTCGAAGGCGAGGCGGCCGGAGACGGCGGCGGGGGAGACCGTGAAGTCCTCCCACTCGGACATCGTGGAGTGCGAGACGTGCTCCCCGGTCCCCAGGATCCAGACGGGCGCCTTCGCCGTGTCGGGGACGTACTCCTCGGCGGCCAGCAGCACCGCGCACCCCCCGTCGCTGCGGATGCAGCAGTGCAGCTTGGTGAACGGGTCCGCGATCATCGGGCCGGAGAGGACGTCGTCGACCGTGACCGGGTCCCGGAACATCGCCTCCGGGTTCGCCGCCGCGTTCGCCCGCGCCGTCACCGCCACCTCGGCGAGCTGCTCCAGCGTCGTGCCGTACTCGTGCATGTGGCGGCGGGCGGCCATCGCGTACTTGGCGATCAGCGAATGCCCGTACGGCACCTCGAACTGGAGCGGCCCGCGCGCCCCGAACGACAGGTTCGACGTGCGGCGGCCCGCCTTGATGTCGGCCCGGGCCGTCGACCCGTAGACGAGGAGCACCGCCCGCGCGCGGCCCGCCGCGATGGCGTCCGCCGCGTGGGCGGCCATCACCTCCCAGGTGGCGCCGCCCACCGCCGTGGAGTCGACCCAGGTGGGCCGCAGCCCCAGATACTCGGCGACCTCCACCGGGGCGAGCGTCCCGAGCCCCGCGGAGGCGAAGCCGTCGACGACCGAGCGGTCGAGGCCGGAGTCGGCGAGCGCGCGGCGGGCCGCCTGGGCGTGCAGGGCGTACGGAGTGGCGTCGTCGACGCGACCGCAGTCCGCGAGTGATGTGCCGACGACGGCGACCTTGCGCGGACGGCGGGAGACGGCAGGTGCGGCGGAGGCCGAGGCGGGCGTCATGGATCTGACGGTACATCAGATAGTGGTCCCCGCAACCGGGTGTGCGCAACGGATTCCTTCGCCCGCACGGGTGCGCGACCCTGGGAATTCCCGCCCCCCGCACCTAACATGACGCCTCGTCAGATCAGGGGTGGCCTGCCCCTGGGTGGAAGGAGCCCGCAGATGGACGCCGCCTTCACCGCGGAACAGCACGAGATCCGCCGCACCCTGCGCGAACTGCTCGCCCGGGGCGCCGGACCCGACGCGATCCCCGCCGCCGTGTCCACCGCCGAGGGCTACGACCCGGTCCTCTGGAGGAGGCTCGCCCGGGACCTCGGACTGCCCGGCCTGGCGGTCGCGGAGGAGTACGGCGGGGCCGGCTGCACGGCCACCGAGCTGGCCCTCGCCTGCGAGGAGACAGGGCGCGCCCTGCTGCCCTCGCCGCTGCTCGCCACCGCCGCCCTCACCGCACCCCTGATCGCCGCCCTCGGCACCCCGGACCAGCGGACCGCCCTGCTGCCCCGGATCGCCGAGGGCGCCCTGACCGCAGCCCTCGCCGTCCCCGGCGGCTCGCTCGCCACCGCGCTCGGCCTCACCGGAGACAACCGCGACGGGGCCTGGGCGGGCGGCGGCCGGGCGGGCGGCATCCAGGCCCGCGGGTCCGGGGGCGCTGCGGGCGGCGGCTGGCGGCTCTACGGGGAGGCCGACCGGGTCCTTGACGGCCACAGCGCCGGGCTGCTCCTGGTCGCCGCCCACACCGGGGGCTATCCGCGCAGCCGTACGCTCCTGTTCCTGGTGGACGCCGACACCGGCTCCGGCACGGCGGGGCTGGTGCGCACCCGCCTCACCGCCCTCGACGAGACCCGCCCGCTGGCCCGCGTCGAACTGCGCGACGCCCCGGCCGAGCTCCTCGGCGCGGACGACAGCGCCGACGCGGCCGACGCGCTCGCCGCCGCCGGGCGCACGGCCGCCGCGATCCTCGCCGCCGAGGCGGTCGGGACGGCGGCGAGCGCCCTGGAGCGCACCGTGGCGTACGTGAAGGAGCGCGAACAGTTCGGCAGGGCCGTCGGTTCGTTCCAGGCCGTCAAGCACCGCCTCGCCGACCTGTACGTACGGGTCGAGGCGGCCCGCTCCGCCGCGTACCACGCCGCCCGGGACCCGGAGGCCGGGCCGCTCGCGCTCGCCCAGGCCCTGGAGGCGGCCCGGATCACCACCGGTGAGGCGGTCCAGCTGCACGGCGGCATCGGCTTCACCTGGGAGCACGAGGCGCACCGGTACCTCAAGCGGGCCGCGGGCGACGAACTGCTCTTCGGCCCGGTCCACCGGCTGCGCGACCACGCGGCGCAGCGGGCCGGACTCTTCGGGGCCGCCGCATCCGCGCCGGCGGGTGCGGCGCCCCACGGGCCCGCCGCCGTTTCCCCGTCCGCCGGCCTCGGGCACAGGGCGGGCGTCCGATGACCGGTTCCCGTGGCGCACGTCTGGTCCAGAAGGTCTCCTCGACCCGTGCCTTCGCGCGGACCGCCCCACACGTGGTCCCCGCCCTGGACCGGGCCGTACACCGGCTCACCCGGGGAAAGGTGCTGCTCAGCGCCCGGATGCTGCCGGGGCTCGTCCTCACGGTGCCCGGGGCGCGCACGGGTCGGCCGAGGACCACACCGCTGGCCTGCATGCCGGAGGGCGAGGCGGAGAGCGGCTGGATCCTCGTCGGCAGCAACTTCGGCCGTACGGGGCATCCGGCCTGGACCGCGAACCTGCTGGCCCGCGGGGGCGAGGCCGTCGTCAGCTGGCGCGGCCGGGACATCCCGGTGCGCGCGACCCTGCTGGAGGGTGAGGAGCGGGCCCGGGTGTGGGAGGCCGCGCTGGCTTTCTGGCCGCCGTACGCGGCGTACCAGCGACGGATCGAGCGGCAGATCCGGCTGTTCAGGCTGGAGCGCCGGTAGCGGGTGCGGCTCCCCGTCCGGGAACGCCGACGGCGGACCACCCGCAGGGGTGCGTGGGTGGTCCGCCGTCGGTGAGACAGGACGTGGGGCGTCCGGGCGAGCGGGTGCCCGCCCGGTGGCGAGGGGCGTCCGGGGCCGGTGGGCCTCCTGCGCCCCGGCCTACTTCGTCGGCTTCTTGCCGGTGATGCCGAGGTGCACCAACAGGGCGAGATTGGGCCGCAGTTCGGCCTGCTTCACGCCCCAGGTGGTGAAGCCCTTCTGGTGCGAGGCGACCGCGGCCAGCATCGCGACCAGGGAGCCCGCCATCGCCGCCGGACTGACGTCCTTGTCGACCTTGCCCTTGCTCTGCAGCTCCTTCACGGAATCCGTGAGGGAGTTGGTGACCGAGTTCAGGATCTTCATGCGGATCTTGTAGAACCGCTTGTCCCCCTCGGCCGCACCGAGGTCGATCACGCGGAGGATCGCGTCGTTGTGCCGCCAGAAGTCGAGGAATCCCTCGACGAGTTGCTCGGAGGTCGCCCAGCCGGCCTTGCCGACCCAGGAGCGTCCGGCGACCAGTTCGGTCAGTCCGGCACCCTCCTTGGCGACTTCCTCGGCGATTTCGAGGACGGCGCCCTCCACGTCGGGGAAGTACTGGTAGAAAGTCGCGGGTGAGGTCCCGGCCTTCCGGGCGACGTCGATGACTTTGACGTCCCGGTACGGCGAGGAACTGAGCATCTCGCTGAGGCAGTCGAGCAGCTTCTGCCGCGTCGCCTGACCGCGTCGACCGGCCACGCGGCCGTCGACGGTGCGTACTTGTCCTGTCATGCCGTCAGCTTACCGAGGGGCGATGGGAGCGCGATTCGGCCGACTGCAAATGGGGAACGCCGCAGGACCTGCGGGGTGCGCGGGGGCGGGGAGCGACGGTTTTCGGCCGCGGTGTGGAAGGCCCCGCAGCCGGGGAAGTTGCCGGGTGAAAATGTTATCAACAGCCTGTGGACAACTTCGGTGGACAACTTTCGTCCACGTGGTGGGCGCACCCTTCATCAATCGGTCAAAGGTTCCCTTCAGGTGCGTCCGGGGCGCGCGGGACCGGAGGCGACGTTACGTTGACTGTGACGGGCGTCACTGCTACGGAAGGACCCGGTCCCATGGCCGCATTCGCGCATTCCGCGCCGTGCTGGGCGGACGTGCAGCTCTCCGACCTCGAAGCGGGCAAGCGCTTCTACGGCGGGCTCTTCGGCTGGACCTTCCAGGCGGGCGACGGCATGCCCTTCGCGGACGCGCTCAGCGACGGCCGCCTGGTCGCCGGGCTCGCCGCCAAGAAGGACGGCCGGATGCCCACGGCCTGGGGCGTCTACTTCGCCACCGACGACATCCGGGCCACCGTCGCCGCGATCCGCGAGCACGGCGGCCAGATCATCACCGACCCGGTACGGGCGGGACGCGCCGGGATCGTGGCGCAGGCCGCCGACCCCGGGGGCGCGGTCTTCGGGCTCTGGCAGCCGGAGGAACGCGCGGGCTTCGAGAAGCAGAACGACCCCGCGTCCTTCTGCTGGACCGAGGTGTACACCCGGCACCCCGACCGGGTGGACCCCTTCTACGAGAAGGTCTTCGGCTTCCACGGCACCGACCTAGACGAGTCGGGCCACGGCGTCTCCGACGACGCCGAGGCGCTGGTCGACTTCCGGATGTGGACCCCGAAGGGCGCCGAACCGGGCCCGGACACCGCCGTCGGCGGCCGCAGCGTCATCACGGACGCGCTCCCCGCCGAGATGCCGAGCTACTTCCTCGTCTACTTCGCCGTCGCCGACTGCGACGCCGCCGCCGAACTCGCCGTCCAGCTCGGCGGCCGGGTCGCCCAGCCGCCCTTCGGCATCCCCTACGGCCGGATGGCCGTCCTGCACGACGACCAGGGGGCCGTCTTCGCGGTACTGGAGCCCGGCGAGCCGCTCCCGTAACCCGGTGTGGGGGGATACCACCCGAAGTGACATGAGACACCCCCATCCGCCCCCGGGTTCGCAACAGACGCCCGGGCCAGGAAGAATCGGGGTGCGTACCGCCAGGTGATACCCAGTGGTGAGACCCTGCACAGGGTGCCCTGCGCAGGGCGGTATTCGACCGGGCGGAAATTCGCGGACTTCGTCGCCGAGGTCCGTTACGGGGAGGTGGCAGGCAAGTGGTGGAGCAGCTGACGCAGCACGACCCGAGACGGATCGGCCCGTTCGAGGTGCTGGGGCGGCTCGGGGCCGGCGGCATGGGGCTGGTCTATCTCGCGCGCTCGGCGTCCGGCCGGCGGGTGGCGATCAAGACGGTGCGGACCGAGCTCGCCGAGGACCAGCTCTTCCGGGTCCGCTTCACGCGCGAGGTCGAGGCCGCCCGCGCGGTCAGCGGGTTCTACACCGCCGCCGTGGTCGACGCCGACCCGCGTGCCGCCGTGCCCTGGCTCGCCACCGCCTATGTGCCCGCACCCTCGCTCGAAGAGATAGTGAACGAGTGCGGTCCCATGCCGACCCAGGCCGTGCGCTGGCTGGCCGCCGGCATCGCCGAGGCGCTCCAGTCCATCCACGGCGCGGGTCTCGTCCACCGAGACCTGAAGCCGTCCAACGTCCTCGTCGTCGAGGACGGTCCCCGGGTGATCGACTTCGGTATCGCCTCCGGCGTCTCCAACACCCGGCTGACCATGACGAACGTCGCCGTCGGCACGCCCGCGTACATGTCGCCCGAGCAGGCCCGGGACTCCCGCAGCGTCACCGGGGCCAGCGACATCTTCTCGCTCGGCTCCACGCTCGTCTTCGCCGCCACCGGGCACGCCCCCTTCCACGGGGCCAACCCGGTCGAGACGGTGTTCATGCTGCTGCGCGAGGGCCCCGACACCGAAGGCCTGCCCCACGACCTGCGGCCGCTGATCGAGTCCTGCATGCAGATGGACGCCACCCGGCGGCCCAGCCCCGCCGACCTCCAGGCGCGGCTCGCCCCGCACCTCTTCGCCTCCGGCAGCGACGACAGCGGCACGGCCTCGGCCTGGCTGCCGTCCCCGGCCACCGCGATGATCGAGCGGCGCAGGGGCGGCGGGCGCACCGCACCGCCCGCCCCGGTATCGCCCCCGCCGCCCCCGCCGCAGCCCCCCAGGGCCCCCGAGCGGGACATCGCCTGGCGCAGCGGGGCCGACCTGCGCTCGCCCTCCCCGCTGGCCTCGCCCTCGCCGATGTCCGGCGCGTCCGGCCCGGCCCCCTCTGCGGGCCCTTCCGCCGCTCGCGACAGCGGTCCCGTCCACCTGCCCGGCGCCAAGGTGCCGATCGGCCCCGGACCGCGTGCGGGGGAGGGGCGCGGGGCGGCCGCCGCGCACCCGGCCGCCGCGACCGGGTGGGTCCGCCCGCCCGCCGGAGTGAACGGTTCGCAGGCGGCCACGGCGCCCACCGCCCCCGTCCCGGCCCCGGGGCCCTCCCCGGACGGCGCGGCCCCCGCCCCCGACCGCTGGCGGCCCTGGCGCTTCCGCATGTCCAACGACGTGTGGGGGACGCCCGTCGTTGTCGGCGACCTGCTGTACGTGACGTCCTTCGAGGTCCACGCCCTGGACGTGGGCAACGGCCGACGCCAGTTCAAGACCCGGGACGTGGCCTGGGCGATGGCCGTCGAGGGCGGCAGGATCCACGCCTCGGACGGCCCCTCGCTGTACGCGCTGGACGCCACGACCGGCGCCGAGCAGTGGCGGCTGTCGACCGACGCCTGGGTGTACGCCCTCAAAGCCGACCGGGGCACGGTCCTCACCGCGACCCGGGGCGGCGGCGTCCAGGGCTGGGAGGCCTCCAACGGCGAGAAGCTGTGGGAAGTCACCGGTGCGCAGAGCGACTTCGAGACGGCGGAGGCCGGTCCGGTCATCCACGACGGCACGGTGTACGTCTGGCAGGACGCCCGGCTGCGCGCGCTGGACGCCCGTACGGGCATCGAGCGCTGGTCGTACCCCATCGGCGACGCGGCCTCCTGCGGCGGCGTCCCGGTCCGGGTCACCCCCGCCCCCGACGGCTACGTCTACGTCGCGGCGGGCACCCGGGTGCTGGCGGTGGAGACCGGCTCCGGACGGGTGCGCTGGCACTTCGAGTCGCCCGCGGTGTTCCTCTCCCCGCCCGCGTTCGCGCCGGGCCCGGCGGTGACCGGCGGCGGCGTGTACCTCGCGGACTACCTCGGCACGGTGTACGCGCTGGACGCGACGACCGGCAAGGACCGCTGGCGGATCGCCACGGAGGCCCGCGCCTCGATCGAGCCGGTGCTCGTCGCGGTGGGCAACGTCCACGTGGGCAGCGGCAGCGCGCTGTACACCCTGGACGCGGTCACCGGCACCCCGAAGTGGCGCTTCGCGGCGGGCGGCGACGTGGTGGGCTCCCCGGTGGTGGCGGACGGCCGGGTCCACTTCGGCTCGGCGGACCATGTCCTCTACACGCTGGACGCGGCGGGGGGCCAGCTGCGCTGGAAGCTCGCGACGGGCGGCGAGATCACGGGCTCGCCGGTGGCCCGGGCGGGCGTGGTGTACGCCTGCAGCAAGGACCGCTGCGTGTACGCACTGGACGCCCTGAAGGGCACGGGCACGGGCAACCGGGCCCGGACCTGAGCCTGGTCCTGTCCTCAATCGCCGGACGGGCTTGAAAGATGTCCGGACCCTCGACGGGGTGACCGTCAACCCTGCGGAGGCGGAGGCGGCGGCCGGTGCGGCGGATGTACCGGGTCCCGGGGGTCGTCCTCCGGATGCGGCGCCCGCGGATAGGACCGCGTACGGGGGTCACGGGGATCGGGCCCCGTGTACGGGTCCACCTCCGGCTCCGGCCACGGCGACGTCTGCACGGACATCCCCGGCTCCTGCGTCGGCGGCCACGTGTCCACCTGGTCCGCCGCCGGCGCGGCATACGGCTCCACCGGCTCCCGCACCCGCCCGGGCCCCCGCTCCCGCCGCCCCCGCCGGCCCTTCATCAGCAACGCCCCGATCAGCATCAGCAACCCGCCCGCCAGCGCGTTCGCCACCCCCACCCGCAAACCCGCCCCGTCCCCGCCCACCACCAGCGAGCCCGCCGCCTGCCCCTGGCGGACCATCCACAGGATCGTGAAGCCCAGCACGACCAGCCCCGCGAGGGCGACCACGAGCCGCGAGCGGAGCAGCACGCCCACGACCACCAGCAGTGCCGCGGCCAGGAACGGCAGCAGGATCGAGACCAGCACCCCCGACTCCGTGGCGGTGATCCCCTCGAAGAGGTCCCGCACCCGGTAGTCGCGCCCGACCCGACCGTCGTACCACGCACGGAACGGGCTCAGCACGGCGGAGGCCGCCCCGGCCAGGGCGACGAGGGAGCCGAGGACGTTGCGGATCATCGTCGGCCTCCAGGGCGTCGTCCAGCGCGTACGCGGGCATCCCCCCGCAGCCGACGCTACTGCGGGACGATCACCCCCGCCACGCAGACCATGACGGGACCGTGACAGGGTCATGACTTGGGCATGGGTCGCGCACGGCATGCTGGGGGTGACAACGCGACGCCCGCCATCGGCGCGACGTACCGGCAACGAAACTCAAGGGGGGCTGCATCCATGATGCGGCGACAGACGAAGCTCGCGGCGGTCCTGGTCGTGGTGGTGCTCGCACTCACCGGATTCTCCACCTCCAGCAGCGGCGGCAAGGGCGGCAAGAGCAGGAGCGGCAAGAGCAGCAGCTCGGGCGGCGGCGGCTGCTCCAGCTCGAAGAAGAGCAACAACGGCTACCGCGACACCGACCATGACGACTACGGCGACTCCTCGTCCTCCGGCTCGTCCGGCTCCTACGGAACCCCGACGCCCACCGCCTCCGACGCCCCCGCCGTCCGGGTGATCCGCTGCGCCGTGCCGCGCAAGGGCAAGCGCAAGGCGGTCACCTCGTCGCTGGTGGAGTTGCGGGCGAAGGAGCCGGGCTCGCAGGAGTACGAGATCGACGTGCGGTTCGTCGACGGCCTGGGGAACACCGTGGACACCGCCGAGACCATAGTGAACCTCGACGGCGGCGAGTCCCGCACCCTCACCCTGCGGATGGAGAGCCCCGGCAAGGTGTCCAGGGTCAAGCGCTGCGAAGTGACCGCCGAGGCGCTCTGAGCGGGCTCTGCCCGCACGGGGCGGGCGGACGGGTACCGCGCGTGCTCAGCTCACCGCACCCGGGGCTCCCCGCCCCTGCCCCCGCCCCGCCCCTCGAACAGCTCCGCCTGCCGTTCCGGGGCCAAGCTGCCCAGGGCGATCAGCGCCGGGGCCTGGGACATCGCCTGGGTCCTGGCCGCCTCCTTCGCGGACCACACCGCCCGGACCGTGCCCTGCACCGCCTCCGTCGGGTACCCGGCGATCACCGCCGCCGACCGCAGCGCCGCCGCCACCGCGCCGCCCGGCTCCGTCACCTCGCTGACCAGCCCGACCGCGTACGCCCGCTCGGCGCTCACCCGCTCCGCCGTGCCCATCAGGGACATCCGGGCGACCTCCCCGAGCGGCATCCGCTGGGCCATCGCGATCGCCTCGTACGCCGAGACCATCCCGTACGTCGTGTGCGGGTCGAAGAACGTCGCCTCCCGGGACGCGACGACGAACTCCGCCTCGCCCAGCAAATAGAACGCCCCGCCGCAGGCCATCCCCTCCACGGCCGCGAGCACCGGCTTCCACAGGTCGTTCGCCTTGGGTCCGATCCGCAGGAGGGGATCGTCGACGGCGTACGGGGACGGGGGCTGCGGAACGGTGACGCCCCGGTCGATCCCCGTACAGAAGGCACGCGTTCCGGCCCCGGTGAGGACCACGGCCCGCACCGACTCGTCGTATCGCAACTCCCGCCAGATCGCTGTGAGTTCACCGGCCGTCTCCAGGTCGATCGCGTTGAGCTTCGCCGGCCGGTCCAGGGTGACGAGCGCGACCCCGGCCTCCTCGTCCCGCTCGGTGCGCAGGGCCATCGCTCACCGCTCCAGGAGCCAGCGGACGAGCGTGACGCCGGGTGCGCCACCGGGTTCGACCGGGCAGAAGACCGCCCGCACCGGAGCCCCGATCCGCAGCCGCGCCGGGTCCACCGAGTTCAGCGGCGCGTCGGGGGAGGCGACGACGTTCCCGGCCAGCCGGATGTGCGGGGCGTCGGCCAGCTCGACCAGCACCGCGTTGTACGGCGCCTGTTCGGCGTAGGCGGGGAGCAGTGGCGGATGCGGGATCACGTAGGACCAGAGCCGGCCGCGCCCGCTCGTCTCCCGCCACTCACTCCCGAACGACCCGCAGTGCGGGCAGCAGGGCCGGGGCGGGAAGCGCAGTTCGCCGCAGGCGGGGGAGGCGCAGGCCTGCACGCGCAGTTCGCCGCGCGCGGCGTACTCCCAGAAGGGCGCGCCGTCCTCGTCGACGACGGGAAGCAGCAGGGAATCGTTCACGGCCATCTCCTCAACTCCTCAGCAGTACGGCCGATGTCGGGACGCCCTCACCGGCGGTGACCAGGCAGGTGGCGGCGTCGGGCACCTGGGCGGTGGAGGTGCCGCGCAGTTGCTTCACGCCCTCGGTGATGAGGTTGAAGCCGTGGACGTACGCCTCACTCAGGCCGCCGCCGCCGGTGTTGACGGGCAGCCGCCCGCCGCTCTCCAGGGCCCCGCCCTCGGTGAACGCGCCGCCCTCGCCGCGCCCGCAGAAGCCGTACCCCTCCAGGGAGAGGGGGACGAGCGGGGTGAACGCGTCGTAGATCTGGGCCACATCGACGTCGTCGGGCCCGAAGTCGGCCTGTTTCCACAGCTGTCGGGCGGCCGTCCAGGCGGGCCCGGTGAGCGGGTCGTCGTTCCAGTAGTTGACCATCCCGTGGTGCTGGGCGGGCAGCCCCTGGGCCACGGAGTGGAGGTAGACCGGCTTCCGCCGGCAGTCGCGGGCGCGTTCGGCGGAGACGATGACGCAGGCCAACGCCCCGTCGGTCTCCAGGCAGTTGTCGAAGAGGCAGAGGGGTTCGCTGATCCAGCGGGAGTTCATGTACATCTCGCGGGTCAGCGGGCGCTCGTACATGATCGCGGCCGGGTTCTGGTTGGCCCGGTTGCGGCAGGCGAGCGCGACGTTGAAGAGGTGGTCGCGGGTGGCTCCGTACTCGTGCATGTAGCGCCGGGCCAGCATGCCGATCTCGTCGGCGGGCCGCAGCAGCCCGTAGGGCCGGGTCCACTGGGCGGGCGTGGGGAGTTGAACGGCGGTGTTCTTCCACGGCCGGGGCCCGGATCCGCGTTTGCGGGACCGCCAGGCGACGCCGACGCTCGCCTGTCCGGTGGCGACTGCGGAGGCGAGGTGGGCGAGGGTGGCGCAGGAGCCCCCGCCGCCGTACCCCACCTTGCTGAAGAAGGTGACGTCTCCGGCCCCGATCGCCTTGGCGACCTCGACCTCGTCGGTCTCCTCCATGGTGTACGAGGCGAAGCCGTCGACTTCCGACGGCGCGATCCCGGCGTCGTCGAGGGCCGCCAGGATCGCCCGGCAGGCGAGCGTCTTCTCGGACTCCGGGAGCCGTTTCGCGAACGCCGTCTGCCCGATCCCGGCTATCGCCGTCGCGTCCTTGAGCGTTGCCATCCGCTGACCTCCCGCACCGTCGCGCCTGCTGACAGCGGCAGAGGCTACCGCTAATCTGACGGATAGTCAGCTAATGCGGCAGCGGGAGGGCGCGAGATGCGAGGCGACGAGGAATGGTGCACCATCCCGGAGCTGGTGCGGACGGCGGCGCGGCGTCACGGCACCGCCGAGGCGGTGGCCGACGGCCGCACCCGGCTCTCGTACGCCGAGCTCGGCGACCGGGTGGAGCGCGCGGCGGCCGCGTGCATCGCCTCCGGGGTGGAGCCGGGGGACCGGGTCGCGGTCTGGGCCCCGAACACCCTGGACTGGATCGTCTCCGCGCTCGGGGCGGTGACCGCCGGCGGGGTGCTGGTCCCGCTGAACACGCGCTTCAAGGGCACGGAGGCGGCGTACATCCTGCGGCGCAGCCGGGCCAGGCTGCTGTTCGTCACCGGTACGTTCCTGGGCACCTCGTACGTGGCGTCGCTGCGGCGGGCGGAGGTGAAGCTGCCGGACCTGGAGCGGGTGGTGGTGCTGGCGGACACGGCCCCCGAGGACTACACGAGCTGGCCGGACTTCCTGGCGTCGGGGGAGAGCGTCCCGTCCTCCGCCGTACGGGAACGGGCGGCGGCCATCGCCCCCACGGACCCCTCCGACATCATCTACACCTCCGGCACCACGGGCCGCCCGAAGGGTGCGGTGATCACCCACGCCCAGACGCTGCGCGCGTACGCGATCTGGAGCGACCTGGCGGGCCTGCGTGAAGGCGACCGCTACCTGATCGTGAACCCGTTCTTCCACACCTTCGGCTACAAGGCGGGCATCATCGCCTGTCTGATGCGGGGGGCCACGATGGTGCCGCAGCCGGTGTTCAACGTGGACACGGTGCTGGCGAACATCGCGGCGGAACGGATCTCGGTCCTGCCCGGCCCGCCGACCCTCCACCAGTCGCTCCTGGACCACCCGGCACGCGACGCGCACGACCTCTCGGCCCTCCGCCTGGTCGTCACCGGCGCGGCGGTGGTCCCCCTCCGGCTGGTGGAGCGCCTGCGCAACGAGCTCCACATCGCGACGGTCCTCACGGCGTACGGCCTCTCCGAGGCGAGCGGCATCGTCACCATGTGCCGCCGGGGCGACGCGCCCGAGGTCGTGGCCACCACGTCCGGCCGGGCGATCCCCGGCACCGAGATCCGCGTCCAGGCGGAACCGGGCGCTCCGGGCGAGGTGCAGGTCCGCGGCTTCACCGTGATGACCGGCTACTTCGAGGACCCGGACACGACGGCCGCCACGATGACCGAGGACGGCTGGCTCCGCACCGGCGACGTGGGCGTCCTGGACGCGGCGGGCAACCTGCGGATCACGGACCGGATCAAGGACATGTTCATCGTGGGCGGCTTCAACGCCTACCCGGCCGAGATAGAGCAGCTCCTCGGCCTCCACCCGGACGTGGCCGACGTCGCGGTCATCGGCATCCCGGACCCGAGGCTCGGCGAGGTCGGCAAGGCCTACGCGGTCCGCCGCCGGGGCGCGACGCTCACCGCGGACGACCTGATCGCCTGGTCCCGCCGCGAGATGGCGAACTTCAAGGTGCCGAGGGCGGTGGAATTCGTCCCCGAGCTGCCGCGCAACGCGAGCGGCAAGGTGGTGAAGGGGGAGCTGCGGGGGCGGGGGTAGGCCGGCGCGAGGCCGGCCTGCGCGGCCACAAGTACGCCATCGACGCCGCGCTCGCCGCGATCGCGAACCGGCAGCCGGGCCGGAGGGCGCTCTTCACGTCCGACGTGGACGACCTGGCGAAGCTGTGCGCGGCGAAGGTTCAGGTGCGGGGATCGTAGACGCCGACTCCCGCCGGGGCCGAGGGCCTCAGACCTTCTCCGTGGTCACGCGAGGGTGGTCGGCGGTGAGGATACCGATGTCCTCCACGTCGGACGTCAGGATGGTCACCCGGCCCGGGTGCGCCAGAGCGGTCGCGCAGAGCATCGCGTCGATGGCGTACTTGTGGCCGTGCAGTCCAGCGTTACGGAGCAGGGATGCGGCTGTGTGCGCGAGGACCTGGGTGACCGGTTCGACGCGTAGGCGTGACAGTGTCCAGGACAGCGCTGAAGGACTGAGCCGTGGGTGAATCACCTCGACCAGGACCGCCGCCGAAGTGATCACCGGGAGGTCTGCGTCGCGGGCGGCCTCCAGCCATTCCTGAACCTCTCGGCCCCGCTGGACGGCCTGTGCGAGTCCTTCGCTGTCGAGGACCAGGGCACCGCTCACGCGGCCGCTCCGGCTTGGGGCGGGTCGCTCGTCAGTTTGGCGCGCTTGTCGGCCACAGCGGCGGGGTCGGTGGGACCGTTGGTCGCCTCGAAGTCGGCGAGGAGCTCGTCCAGGTGGTCGCGCTCGATCTGCCGCTGTGCGGCCATCTCGAGGTAGGCGGACACGCCGCGCTTGCCGACTCGCTCGCGGATCGCATGAAGGGTGCCGGCGGTGAGAGAGACGGAGATGCCGCTGCTGGGGCCGTCTCCGGGGGGGAAGTCGGGGGCTTCGGTCATGGACCGACTTTAGCATTTTCAATGCCATATGGCCCGGGTGGGTACTTAGAGGAAGGGGCGGAGACGGCGTGCGGAGGGGCCCGAGCGCACGCTCGGGCCCCGGGATGCTTCTGGCTCAGGTCGCGTGGTTGTCCTGCGTGGTGACGGGGGTGTCGCCGGTCGCGTGGTTGTCGGCCAAGGCCCGGGAAGCCGAGGCCGAGGGCGACTGCGAACGCGGCGGCGACGGACGTCTTCTTGGTGCGGGTCATTCCCGCTCCTGTGGTGTAGCGAGCTTCCGGACGTGGAGTGACGCTAGTGACAAGGGGGGGCGATGGCGGTACCCCCATGGCGGGAAGGGGTCGAACGTTTACGCGATTACGTGAGCAGGTCGTTCCTGCACATGCAGCGGCCGCGGTGGCTCCCCCTCGGTGCCACCGCGGCCGCTTCCCCCGTACCCCGTCGGGAAGGTCTACTTCTTCGGCTCGAACGGCTCCGACGTGGCGTGCTGGTCCTGCGTGGTCACCGGCTCGCCGGTGGCGTGCTGGTCCTGCGTCGTCGGCTCGCCCGTGGCGTGCTGGTCGGCGGGCTTGAAGACAGGGTCCTTCTTCGTGGCGTCGGCCATGATGGTCAACTCCTTCTCTTGTGCGGTGCGTCAGCAGTGGGTTGGCGAGGCCCGTCCGGCTGTTCCCCCGTGGACTGCCGGACGGGCCTCTCGGGGCCGCTCACCTTAATAGCGCGCCCGATGTCGCCCCCGTCTGCCCCCCGACGCGACGGATCGACATGACTGAGCATGGCGGGCGGCGATAAACGAACGATGAACGCGGCTGCTTCAGTGCGTCGAGATGCGCGTCAGCAGTGATCGGACGCCGTCCGCCTCGGTCGAGCCGAGCTCGTCGTATATGTCCAGCGCCTCGTTCCAGCAGACCTGGGCACGGCCGGTCTGGCCGATGCCGGCCAGCGCCCGCCCCAGCACGGTCAGGACGTTCCCCCGCCGCCACTCGCCGCCGATGCCTCGCAGGACCGTCAGGGCCACCTCCGCGTACTGAGCGGCCTGTGCGGGCTGCCCGGACGCGATCTCGACCTCCGCCAGCCGGAACAGAGTCATGCCCTCCCACAGTCGCTGGCGGCTTTCGCGGAATATCTCCAGCGCCTCGGTCAGCTTCGCGGTGGCCGCCGAGAACTCCTCGCTCTGGGTCAGCGCCATGCCCAGGGCGTAGCGGCCGTTCGCGCCGCGCAGGGCATGGCCGAGGAGGTCGTAGATCTCGATGCCGGAGCGGGCCAGGGTGATGGCGCTGCCGGTACGTCCCGTGGCGAGGTGGATGCGGGAGAGGTTGCACAGGGCGCTCGCCTCGCCCGGGCGGTTGCCGTCGCTGCGGAATGCCTCGATCGCCTGGTTCAGGAAGGCTTCGCCGTCCTGGTGGCGGCTGTGGTAGAGCGCGATGATGCCCCGGGCGTTGGCCGCCCAGCTGACCGCCAGCAGGTCCTGGGCGGTCTCGGCCAGCCGCATCGCCTCCTTGGCCTCCCCGTCCGCATGGTCGAATCGCCCCGCCAACTGGTGTGCGTTGGCAAGGCACATGACGGCGCGGCTCTCCGTCCGGGGATCGCCGCACTCCCGGGCGGCTTCGCGCACCGTCACGGCCGCCGCCTCGTACTGCTTCGCGTTCGCGCCCGACTCGCCCAGGTCCAGGGCGGCGTACAGCAGATCCACCGCGCGGCGCAGGGTGGCCGGGCGTGCTACCTGGCGTACGCAGGTCAGCAGGTTGGTCGCCTCCGTGTACAGCCAGTCCAGGGCCGCGTGCCGGTCGCCGAACGAGAGCCCCGCGCGGTCCGTCGGCTCCAGGTGATCCACCAGCCGGTCCCCCGGCCGCTCCAGCGCGTACACCCCCGCCGCCGTGGCCAGATAGAAGTCCAGCAGCCGCGACAGCGCCAGCTCCCGCTCCACCGGTGACTGCTCGTCCCGCTCCGCGCACGCACGCGCGTAGAGTCGCACCAGGTCGTGGTACCGGTAGCGGCCAGGCGCTGCCGACTCCACCAGGCTCGTGTCGACCAGGGCCTCCAGGAGGTCCTCCGCCACGTGCGGGTCCAGGTCCAGCAGGGCCGCCGCCGCGGCCAGCGAGACGTCCGGGCCGTCCGCGAGGCCCAGGAGACGGAAGGCGCGGGCCTGGGCCGGTTCCAGCTGGCCGTAGCCGAGTTCGAACGTGGCCTTCACCGCGAGATCGCCCGCCTGCAGCTCGTCCAGCCGGCGTCGCTCGTCCGCGAGCTTGGCGGCGAGGACCGAGACCGTCCAGGTGCGGCGGGCGGCCAGCCGGGAGGCGGCGATGCGGATCGCCAGGGGCAGGAAGCCGCACGCGGCCACCACGTCCAGCGCCGCCTCGCGCTCCGCGCCGACCCGCTCCGCGCCGACGATCCGGGTGAAGAGCTGGAGCGCCTCCTCGGGCGACATCACGTCCAGGTCCACCAGATGTGCCCCGGCCAGGTCCACCATCCGCACCCGGCTCGTCACCAGGGCCGCGCACCCCGGCGTACCGGGCAGCAACGGGCGGATCTGGGCCGCGTCGTGGGCGTTGTCGAGGAGGATCAGTATGCGGCGGCCGTCCAGCGTCGAGCGGTACAGCGCGGCCCGCTCGTCCAGCGTGTCCGGGATCGCCGAGTCCGCCGTGCCGAGCGCCCGCAGGAACGCCCCGAGCACCGTCTCCGGTTCGGCGGCCCTGGCTCCCGCGCCCTGGAGGTCGACGTAGAGCTGCCCGTCCGGGAAGTGCCGGCGGGCCTGGTGGGCGACGTGCACGGCCAGCGTCGTCTTGCCGACGCCGCCGATCCCGGCCACCGCGGAGACGGCCATCACCGAGCCCTCGGCGGTGGCGAGACGGCCGCCCAGCTCGGAGACGAACGCGGACCGGCCGGTGAAGTCCGGCACCGTCGCCGGAAGCTGCGCGGGGCGCAGCGGGGCGGGCGCGGGGGCAGGCTCGTCCGCAGGGCGGGCCAGCTCCTCGTCGGCGCGCAGGATCCGCTGCTGGAGCTGGGCCAGTTCGGGGCGCGGGTCGACGCCCAGCTCCTCCGCGAGGAGCCGGCGGGTGTCCGCGTACACCGCGAGCGCCTCGGCCTGCCGGCCGCTGCGGTACAGCGCCACCATCAGCAGCTCGCGCAGCCTCTCGCGCAGCGGGTGGGCGGCGGTGAGCGCGGTCAGCTCGGAGACGGCCTCCGCGTGGCAGCCGACCTCCAGGTCCAGGTCGAGCCGGGTCTCGGTGAGCTGGAGCCGCCACTCCTCCAGCCTGGTGCGCTGGTTGTCCGCGTACGGCCCGGGGACGGAGGCCAGCGCCTCGCCGTCCCACAGGCCCAGCACCTTGTTGATCAGGGTGCGCGCCTGGCAGCGGTCGCCGGCCGCGCGGGCCTTCTCGGCCTCGGCCGTCAGGTCCTGTGCCAGCGTCAGGTCGAGCGCGGCCCGGTCGGCCCGGATCGCGTAGCCGCCGGACTCGCTCACCAGGGTGTCCTGGCCCAGGATCTTGCGCAGCCGGGAGGCGTACGTCCGGATCGTGGCCAGCGCCTGCGAGGGCGGGTCCTCGCCCCAGAACGCGTCGATCAGCTCGCCCGCGGTGGCCGTCCGGCCCTCGCGCAGCAGCAGCGCGGCCAGCAGGGCGCGCTGCTGGGGCGAGCCTGAGGAGAGCAGCTCCGAGCCCCGCCAGGCCCGTACGGGGCCGAGCACGGTGAACCTGAGGGAGTCCGCCGTACCCGGTTTCTCCGGAGCACGCTGCTCCGGTACGCGCACGCGTGGCCCGCTGTCACGGTCCATTGATGCCCCCTGTCCTGCTCGCCTGCCGGTCCCGCTCGTCTGCGGATCCTGCCGGTGGTGCCCGCGCCCGGATGTCCGCCCGTGCGTCGACGTGCGGTATGCATCCGGATGGCGCGGTACCGCTGGTATCGCGCTCAACAGTCTGCCTTGTCCCGGGCGGACTCGTCAGCAGTGGGTGACGCTCTGCACAAGCCCTCGACAACGATTCGGGAACCGTGCCCCGTGCCGTGTCCGGGGCCAATGCGCGCACGGTAGCTGACGGTTCGTCAGATCGACGCTACCGTGGAACGCATGGAGACCTTCCCGAAGATCATCTCGGTGGACGACCACACGGTGGAGCCCGCTCATGTCTGGCGGGACCGGCTCCCGTCCAGGTACGCGGACTCCGGGCCGCGCGTCGTCCGCGCACCGCTGAAGGAAATGACCTTCATGGGCGGCAGGTTCGCGCCTGTGATGGGCGCGAAGGGCGACGACGGACCGGTCGGCGACTGGTGGGTGTACGAGGACCTGCACCGCCCGCTCACCCGCCTCGACACCGCCGTCGGCTACGACAGGGAGGAGATCAAGCTGGAGATCATCACCTACGAGCAGATGCGGCCCGGCTCCTTCTCGGTGCCGGACCGGCTCGCCGACATGGACGTCAACCACGTGCAGTCCGCCCTCTGCTTCCCGACCTTCCCCCGTTTCTGCGGGCAGACGTTCACCGAAGCGAAGGACCGCGAACTGGGGCTCCTCGGCGTGCGCGCGTACAACGACTGGATGGTGGAGGAGTGGTGCGGCCCCGAGGCGCACGGCCGCCTCATCCCGCTCACACTCGTCCCGCTGTGGGACGCGGAGCTCGCCGCCGCCGAGGTCCGGCGCAACGCGGCGCGAGGCGTGCGCGCGGTCGCATTCTCCGAGATACCTCCCCATCTCGGGCTTCCGTCCATACATGCGGACGACTGGGATCCGTTCCTCGCGGCCTGCGACGAGACGGGCACCGTGATCGCCATGCACATCGGCTCCTCGTCGAAGATGCCGTCCACCTCCGCCGACGCCCCGCCCGCCGTCGGCTCCACCATCACCTTCGCCAACTGCTGCTTCTCGATGGTCGACTGGCTGATGAGCGGCAAGTTCGAACGCTTCCCCAACCTGAAGATCATGTACGCGGAGGGGCAGATCGGCTGGATTCCGTACATCCTGGAGCGCGCCGACGTGGTCTGGGAGGAGAACCGGGCCTGGGGCGGCGTCGCCGAGAAGGTCCACCGGCCGCCGTCCGAGCTGTTCGCCGAGCATGTCCACGGCTGCTTCTTCGACGACGCGTTCGGGCTGAAGAACCTCGACGCGATCGGCGTCGGCAACGTCCTGTACGAGACGGACTACCCGCACTCCGACTCCACCTGGCCCCGCTCCCGCGAGGTCGGCGAGGAACAGATGGGCCACCTGGACCCGGACGTCGTCGACCGCATCGTGCGCGGCAACGCGATCGGCCTGCTGGGGCTCACGGAGGACGGGCTCTGGGTGGGGGCGTAGAACCCGGGCGTGGGCGCCCCGTACGGGAGGGTGCGCCGCCCCCTCCCGTACGGGACGCCGCCCCTCCCTGCCGTCGCCGGGTCAGGCCTTCGCCACCGGCTCCTGGAGTTCCGTCACCCACGCGCCCCGGTCCGCCGGGCACTCCAGGTTGACCTCGCGGGCGTAGCCGGTGGAGCGGTAGCCGTTCGCGTCCAGCCAGCGGGCCAGGGTGTGGGACGCCGGCAGCACGTCGTCCATCGCGCCCCGGTGCACGATCGTGGCCGCCTCGAACGGCGGCAGCTCCACGACCCGCACCCCCGTGTCCCCGACCGCGCCCGCCGGGGCCGACACCGTGACCCCGGCGTGCACCGTGATCGCGCCGCCACCCTCGGGGGCGTCCTCGTACCTCGCGATCCCGGGGCCGGTGGGCCGTACGCCGGCGCTCTCCAGGAGCGGGAAGAGCCGCTCGTACAGTGGGCCGATCACCGGCCCGATGTCCTGCGGCTGGTAGCTCGCGGCGGTCCCGGTCAGCTCGGCCACCCGGACCGCCGGAACGGTCTTGATCACAACGTCGTCGGCAGGCATGCGTCCCTCGCTCTCGATCGACCGGAGCCTCGCCTCGACCCGGGCCAGCCGCGCCGAAGCGGCCGCCACCGCCTCCGCCAGCTCGGCCCGGCGCAGCCGCAGCATCCCGCGCAGCTCCTCCGGGCCCAGCCGCTCGTCCAGGACCGCCCCCACCTGCTGGAGGGTGAAGCCGAGGTCCTTGAGCGCGATGATCCGGTTGAGCCGGGCGAGCTGGGCCGCGCCGTAGAAGCGGTAGCCGGTGGCGGGGTCGGTGCGGTCGGGTCGCAGCAGCCCGATGGCGTCGTAGTGGCGCAGCATCCGGGGCGACACCCGTCCGTACCTGGCGAAGTCTCCGATGGTGAACATGATGTCTCCCACTGCACCCCTTCACACGGGGGCAAGGTCAAGCGCCGGCCCGGCTACGGGACCACGATCGGCGTGGCGGGCCCGACCGCACACAGGCAGGAGCCCCGTTCCCCCGCCGGAGCGGGGGAGCGGGGCTCCTTGGGTACTGCTGTGTACGGCCGCGATCGACCGACCCGGGCAACTAGGCCGGGGTGACGTTCTCAGCCTGCGGACCCTTGGGTCCCTGAGTGACGTCGAAGTTCACGACCTGGTTCTCCTCGAGGGAGCGGAACCCGGACGCATTGATCGCGGAGTAGTGAACGAAGACATCCGGGCCGCCGCCGTCCTGGGCGATGAAGCCGAAGCCCTTTTCAGCGTTGAACCACTTGACGGTTCCGGTAGCCATAAGCCCTCCTTGGGCCAAAGGGTTGCCCTGCTCCAGAACCTGCAAACAAGTCTGAAAACTACAAAAGCCTGCGGGTTACATGCTCCGCAGGCTCTGTACTGCAAGGGAAACCAAACTGCAACTTGCGGGCGAGCCTAGCACGCGGTCTCTGGCGAGCGGTAGAGGGAAAGATCACTTCACCCGGATGTTTGACGGCCCTCGTGAGGCGTCCGGAGGAAGGGCCTCGTGCGGGCCTCCCGAAGGGAGCGCGGGCCCGGGGTACGGACGGGGCGTGGGGCGGGCGCGCGCCCCGGTGGTGCTCGTGGCCGGGTGCGGGTCTAGCCTCGCGATGTGGACAATTCAACCGTCTCCCCCCGCGAAGGCGACGACGACCGTCGCAGCCGGCCCCGCGTCGGCCACATCCAGTTCCTGAACTGCCTCCCGCTGTACTGGGGCCTGGCGCGGACGGGGACCCTGCTCGACCTGGAGCTCTCCAAGGACACCCCGGAGCGGCTCAGCGAGCAGCTGATCAGGGGTGACCTGGACATCGGCCCGGTCACCCTCGTGGAGTACCTGCGCAACGCCGACGACCTGGTGGCCTTCCCCGACATCGCGGTCGGCTGCGACGGGCCCGTCATGTCCTGCGTGATCGTCTCCCAGCTCCCGCTGGAGCAGCTCGACCGGGCCCGGGTGGCGCTCGGCTCGACCTCCCGCACCTCGGTGCGGCTGGCGCAGCTGCTGCTGGCCGAGCGCTACGGGGTCCGGCCCGACTACTACACCTGCCCGCCCGACCTGGGCCTGATGATGCGGGAGGCGGACGCCGCGGTGCTGATCGGCGACGCCGCGCTGCGCGCCAACCTGCACGACGCCCCCCGGCTCGGGCTCCAGGTCCACGACCTGGGCCAGATGTGGAAGGAGTGGACGGGGCTGCCGTTCGTCTTCGCCGTCTGGGCCGCCCGCAAGGACTTCCTCGCCGCGCACCCCGAACGGACGGCCCAGGTCCACGAGGCGTTCCTGGCCTCCCGGGACCTCTCCCTGGAGGAGGTCACCAAGGTCGCGGAGCAGGCGGCCCGCTGGGAGGCCTTCGACGCGGAGGTGCTGGAGCGGTACTTCACGACGCTCGACTTCCGATTCGGCCCGGACCAGCTGGCCGGAGTCCACGAGTTCGCCCGCCGGACGGGCCGGGACACCGGTTACCCGGCCGACGTCCGCGTGGAACTGCTCGGCGGCTGAGCCGGGGAATGGAGGGAATTCCCTTTCCGTCCCGGGACAGGGAATGCGAGGGATGCGAGGGCCGGCGGAACAACGCATTCGCGCCTTTCCCCGGGGCGAAATGATCCCCTCCTGACCGGAGAAGGGAGAATGGTCCGGCCGTTTCCCGGTGACCGCGCCGGTGGCGCCCCCTAGGCTTCGGTCCGGGTCCGGACCGTCCACAGCGATTACCGTCCAGGGGTTCACCGTCCGCAGGGTTCACAGGGGGAGTCCATATGCAGCCGCTGGAAGCGGGCGAACCGCACACCATCGGTGCCTACCGGCTGCTCGGCAGGCTCGGCGCGGGCGGCATGGGCCGGGTCTACCTCGGCCGCAGCGCGGGCGGGCGCACGGTCGCGGTCAAGGTCGTCCACCCCCACTTCGCCCTCGACGAGCAGTTCCGCGCCCGGTTCCGGCGCGAGGTGGAGTCCGCCCGGCGCATCGGCGCCCAGTGGACGGCCCCGGTTTTGGACGCCGATCCGGACGCCCCGGTGCCGTGGGTGGCGACCGGGTACGTCGCCGGGCCGCCGCTCTCCCAGGCGATCACCGAGCACGGCCCGCTGCCCGAACACGCGGTACGCACCCTGGGCGCCGGCCTCGCCGAGGCCCTCGCCGTCGTCCACGGCCAGAGCATCGTCCACCGCGACGTGAAGCCGTCCAACGTGCTGCTCGCCCTCGACGGCCCCCGCCTCATCGACTTCGGCATCGCCCGGGCCCTCGGCGCGACCGTCTCGCTCACCTCCACCGGGGTCTCCGTCGGCTCGCCCGGCTACATGGCGCCCGAGCAGATCCGGGGCCGGGACGTCTCCGGCGCGGCCGACGTCTTCTCGCTGGGCGCGGTCCTGGCGTACGCGGCGACGGGCGCGGCCCCCTTCCCGGGCGACTCCTCCGCCGTACTCCTCTACAAGGTGGTCCACGAGGAACCCGAACTGGGCGACCTGGAGGGCGAACTGCGCGAGGTGGTCGCGGGCTGTCTCGCCAAGGACCCGGCGGCCCGCCCCGCCCCGGCCGAACTCGCCCGGGCGCTCGCTCCCGGCGGGGCGGCGGCGATGGTGGCGGGCGGCTGGCTGCCGGGCGGGCTGGTGCGCGAGGTCAGCCGGTCCGCGGTGGCGCTGCTGGACCTGGAACCGCAGGACGCGCCGGTGCAGTCGGGGCCCGTGCCGTTCAGCAGCGCTTCGCTGGGTGCGGGACCGGGAGCGGAAGCGGCCGCACCGGGCCGGGCCGGGGAATTCGGCCCGCCCGCCCCGAGCCCGCAGGACGCGCCGTACGGAACACCGCGCCCGCAGGAAGCGCCGTACGGAACACCGCGCCCGCAGGACGCGCCGTACGGGACGCCACGTCCGCAGGAAGCCTCGCAGGAAGCGCCGCGGGAGGCCCCGTACCGGACGCCGAGCCCGCAGGAAGCGCCGCAGGACGTGCCCTACCGGATGCCGCACCCGCAGGACGACGCGTACGGGACACCCCATCCGCAGGACGACGCGTACGGGACGCCGCCCCCGCCCCCGCCACCGACGCCTCCGCGCGCGAAGCCCGCCTCCACCGCGCCCCCGCCCCCCACACACGCCGGGACCTACCGGCAGGGCGGCGACGGCGTGCACGGCGGGAGCGGGCTGCCGGGGCAGCGTGCCGGTGACCCGCGCTTCTCCCTGACCGTCAGCGCCGAGAACCGTCAGGGCGCCGGGGAACGCCGCAGCCGCCGGGTCAGCTGCACGGTCGCCCTGGCCGTGGCGGGCGCGCTCGCCGTCGTCACCCTCGGCACGGGCCTGCTCGACGGCCTCTTCCCGGGCGGCGACGCCGACCGGGGCAACGACAGAGCGGCGAACCGCCCGTCCCCCTCCGCCTCCACGCCCGCCCCCGCGAAGCCCACGCCCGACGATTCCACCGAAGCGACCGACGCCCCGGTCGGCGCGCTGCCGAAGGCGTACGTCGGCACCTGGAAGGGGCCGGTCACCGAGAGGACGACCGGTCAGCCGCACGGCACCCTCACCGCCGTCTTCACCGCGGGGAAGCGCGGCGAGCAGGTCGTCCGGATGAGCACGACCATCTCCCAGCTCGGCATCACCGTCACCTGCAACAGCGTCGGCACCCTCGCCTCCGGCACCGCGAAGGAGCTGAACATCCGTGAGGCCACCGACCCGGACCGCCCCAGCACCCCCGGCCTGTGCACCACCACCGAGGCCGACCTCGTCTTCCGCCTCGCCGACGACGGCACCCTGGACTACCGCTCCGAGGAACGCGCCGCGGGTCTGCCGTACGGGAAGCTCACCAGGTCCGGCGGCTGAGAGCCTGTCGGGTGACCTCTGACCGGGTGGCCACGGCGTTGCCGAAATGCCCTGGCAGCTCCGCTACGAGGACCTCTCGACACCTTGGAATCGCATGCGCCGGACCGCGTCCGCTTTCCGATCGAAGGCCACCCGGTAGGCGCTGAGGGCGCGCCGGGCTGACGTACGCTGGATCGGTCCGACGACCCGTAGAAGAACGCCGAGAGGTGACAGCCCGGTGACCGAGAAGGCCGACCTTCAGCCCGTCCTCGACCGAGCCGCCGAAGGCGGTCGGATCACCCCGGAGGAGGCGCTCGACCTCTACCGGTCCGCGCCGCTGCACGCGCTGGGCTCCGCCGCCGACGCCGTACGCCGCCGCCGCTACGCCGGTACGGAGCACATCGCGACGTACATCATCGAGCGGAACATCAACTACACCAACGTGTGCGTGACGGCCTGCAAGTTCTGCGCCTTCTACGCCCCGCCCAAGGCCACCGACAAGGGCTGGACCCGCGACCTCGACGACATCCTGCGCCGCTGCGCGGAGACCGTGGAGCTGGGCGGCACCCAGATCATGTTCCAGGGCGGCCACCACCCGGACTTCGGCGTGGAGTACTACGAGGAGCACTTCTCCGCGATCAAGAAGGCGTTCCCGCAGCTGGTCATCCACTCGCTCGGCGCCTCCGAGATCGAGCACATGGCCCGGATCTCGAAGGTCTCCGCCGAGGAGGCCATCAGCCGGATCCACGCCGCCGGGCTCGACTCCTTCGCCGGTGCGGGCGCCGAGCTGCTGCCCGCCCGGCCGCGCACCGCCATCGCCCCGCTCAAGGAGTCCGGCGAGCGGTGGCTGGAGATCATGGAGATCGCGCACGGACTCGGCGTCGAGTCCACCTCCACCATGCTGATGGGCACCGGCGAGACCAACGCCGAGCGCATCGAGCACCTGAAGATGATCCGGGACGTCCAGGACCGTACGGGCGGCTTCCGCGCCTTCATCCCGTACACCTACCAGCCGGAGAACAACAAGCTGAAGGGCCAGACGCAGGCCACGCTCTTCGAGTACCTGCGGATGATCGCCATCGCCCGGCTCTTCCTCGACAACGTCGCCCACATCCAGGGCTCCTGGCTGACCACCGGCAAGGAGGTCGGCCAGCTGTCGCTGCACTACGGCGCGGACGACCTCGGCTCGATCATGCTGGAGGAGAACGTCGTCTCCTCGGCCGGAGCCAGGCACCGCTCCAACCGGCTGGAGATCATCGACCTGATCCGCAAGGCGGACCGGGTCCCCGCCCAGCGCGCCACGACGTACGAGCACCTCGTCGTGCACGACGACCCGGCGATGGACCCGGTCGACGAGCGCGTCGTCTCGCACATCTCGTCCACCGCGATCGAGGGCGGCACGGCCCACCCGGAGCTGAAGCTCCTCAACGCCAACTAGTACGTCCTGTGCTGACGATTCACGCCGCGCCCCTGGTCCTTCCGGTGGGCGCGGCGGCCGTCGCGGACGGTGCGGTCGCGGTGGACGGCGGCCGGATCGCGGCCATCGGCCCGTACGAGGAGGTCGTCGCCGCGTACCCGGCGGCCCGGGTCCGCCGCTGGCCCGGCCTCCTCACGCCCGGGCTGCGCCAGGACCGGGCCCGGGAGCTGCTCACCCGCTGCTACCACCCCGACCCGCGCGAGGCCGACGAGGTGGGTGAACTCCCCCTGTGGGGCGAGGAGTTCGAGCGCCTTGCGGCGACGATGGACGCGACCCGGCGGGCCGGCAGCGTCCGGCGCGGGCTCCAGCGGATGCTGCGGCACGGCACCACCCATCTGGCGGGCCCCCTCGGCGCGGACGACCCGGCGCTGCGCACCGCCGTCTCCCGGTCGGGCCTGGTCCAGGTCCCGCCCCCGCCCGGACGCGAGGGCGCGCCGGACCTGGACCCCTTCGCGGCCGGCGGCGACCTGGCCGCCACCGCCCACGGGCCGCTGACCGTGGGCGGGCGCGCCGACTTCGCCGTCTTCGACGTGCCCGACGAGGCGGCGCTGCGCGCGGGCGGGGCGGGCGCCTGCGTGGCGACGGTCCTCGCGGGGCGGCTCGTGCACCGCGCCCGCTGAGGCCCGCTCCGCGGAGGGGGTCAGGGCACCTTCGGGCCGCCCAGATAGCGTCCCTTCGCGTCGTACGGCCAGGCGTTGGCGACGCAGCCCTTCAGCCCGGCGATCTGCTGCATCATCGCGGGCGCGGGACGGCCCTTCCCCGGGCAGGTCTCGTGGCCGCGCCCCAGCCAGTGGCCGACCTCGTGGTTGACGATCAGCGCCCGGTACTCCGAGACGGGCCCGTCGAACTGCGGCGAACCGAGCTGCCAGCGCTTCAGGTTGACCATCACCTTCTCGCCGCCCCGGCAGTTGACCTCGCCGCGCGTGTTCAGGCCGTACTCACCGCACATCCGGTCCGTGGTCGCCGGGGTGGCGATCCGGATCACCAGCCCGGCCGACCCGTCGGCGACCTGGCGGAACGAGCGCTCGCCGCCATGGCTCCAGCCGCGCGGATCGGCGAGGACGGCGGCGATGTCCGCGGCGGCCCGGTCGGGGTCGACGCCGGTGCCGTCCTCCACCTCGACCCGGTAGGCGCTGCCCCTGCCCTTCGCCGTGACGCCCGCCCGCGCCACGGTGAACGTGCCGGGCCCCGAGGCGGGGACGTCCTCGGCCCGGGGGGTGTCCTCCTCGTCGGAGGTGGAAGCGGAGGCGGACGGGGCCGGGGACGGCGGGGGAGTGGGCGCGGGGGAGTCCTCCAGCGGCACCGACGCGTTGTCCGGTCCGCCCGCCGGAGCCGTACGGGACGGGGCGGGCGCCGCGTCCGCCGGGCCGCCCCCGTCCTGCCAGGGGCGGCCGACGAGGAGCGCCGCCCCCGCCACCACCGCGAGGCCCAGCACGGCGAGCGAGACCGCCCGGCGCCGGCTCCGCTGCCGGCGCCGCACCCGGGACCGCGCCGCGGACCGGGAACGGGGAGCGGACCGGGAGCCGTCGCGCGAACCGCTCCGGGTGTGCTCCGGGGCCCGGGGAGGCGGTACGCGCAGCCGGAACGTGTCCTCGTCGCGGTCCGGTTCCCCGTACCCGGGCGGCAGGGTGCCCGTGGGGCGGCGGCGCGTCACGAGGCGGCCCCGCTCCGCGGCACCGGATGCTCGTCGGCGTACGCGATCAGCTCCCGGAACCGTGGGCTCTGGGCGACCCGGACCAGATCCCCGGCGGTGACGGGGGTGCCGCCCGCCCCGGTCGGTGCGGGCGATACGGACAGGGCCACCGTGCTGCGGCCGGACCGGTAGCGGAGGGAGACCTCCGTGCCCGTCCGCCCCGCGGCGGGCTGCCGGAAGACGTGGGCGGGCGTGCCGTCGTCCAGGGTGAGGCCCTCGCAGGTCAGCCCCTGCTCGGGGATGTCGCGGCAGGCGGGCGCCGCGCTCCCCGGATCCGGGTGCACCGACAGGCGGACGGAGTGCACGATGCCACCGCGCCGGCCCTGGTAGCTCCGCCCGTCGTCGCCGACCGGCAGGACGGTCCCGATCGACGCGGGCAGCAGGGCGTCCAGCGCCCCGGCCGCCCGCCGCCGGAAGTCCTCCAGGCGCGTGGCCTCCCCGGGGCCGGGCGGTGGGGCCGACAGGAGCGGCGTCGCGGTGGGGGATGTCGTCGGCCCGGCCTCGGGCCCCTTCGACTCGGGGGTGGACGTAGGGCTCGGCATCTCGGGGCGTGGCTCCGTACGTTGGGGAGAGGGGGCAGGGGCGGGCGAGGAGAGGGACGGTCCGGCGGGCGCGGCGGGATCCGCCTCCGGCCCCGCCACCAGCCAGGGGCCGAGGACGGCGAGGCCCAGGGTCACGGCGGTGACCGCGACGAAGGTACCCGCGACCGCGAGCGCCCGGGTCCTGGCCCGCCGCCGGTGCCCCTCCCGTACGGCGTCGGGGACCAGATCCGGCTGGAGGGACAGCGGTCCGGCGGTCCGCCGCAGGGCGTCCCGGAACAGCTCTTCGTCACGCGCGCTGGGCGACAGGCGCTCGTACGGTTCAGGGGTCATGACCGGCCCTCAGCTTCCGGAGGAGTAGAGCTGGACGTCGCCCATCCGGGCGCGCAGTCGGACGAGCGAACGCGAGCACTGGCTCTTCACCGTGGACTCGCTGCACCGCAGCAGCGAGGCCACGGTCTCCACGCTCAGGTCGTCCCAGTAGCGGAGGACGACCATCGCCCGCGCCCGGGGCGGGAGTTCGGCGAGCAGGGCGAGAAGGGTGACCCGGAGGTCGGCGCCGGGGGCGGGGTTGGGGTGCGGGCGGGGCGCGTTGCGGTTGTGGGCGAGCAGATCGGTGACGGTGCGGCGGCGTTCGGCCACGAAGGTGCGGACGAGCACGGTCTTGGCGTAGGCGTCGAGGTTGTCCGCCCGGCTCGCCCTGCGCCAGTGCTGGAACAGCTTGGCGAGCGTCGTCTGCGTCAGGTCCTGCGCGCCCTCGACGTCTCCGCACAGCAGGTAGGCCGTCCGGTACAGCCGGCGCTGCCCGGTCCGGGCGTACGCCTCGAACGCGGCGCCCTCGCCGTCCGCCATGGCGGGCTCCGCCCCTGCCGGCATCCGCCGTCCCCTCTCCTCGACCCCCACCCCTTACAGAGCACCCGTGTGCCGGAAAGGTTGAAGAGAAGTGAAGATCAGTTCGATGCGGTGTGCGGGCCGGTTCACGCACCGCATCGCGGTACCGGTCCACACACCGGTCCGGGGCCCTCCCACTCCCCGGCGGAACCCGGTGCCCGCGCGCACCGCTGTGTGGGGACAGCGCGCTCGCGACGGTCGAGGGCTTTCCGGCCGGCACGACCGGGCCACCCGGCACCACGCGGTCAACGACTACGCCCCGCACCGCCGGGTCGCCGAACGCGCCGCCATCGCCGGAGACCGCCCTCACCGGTCCAGGGGGCCGGGCTGCTTGAATGGAAGGGTGACCCGAGCCTCCCTGGAAAAGCAGCCGCACGAAGTCGCCTCGATGTTCGACGGTGTGGCGGCCAACTACGACCTGACCAACGACGTGATCTCGCTCGGCCAGGCCCGGCTGTGGCGCAAGGCGGTCGCCCAGGCGGTCGACGCCCGCCCCGCGCAGAAGATCCTGGACCTGGCGGCCGGTACGGCGACCTCCTCGCAGCCCTTCGTGAAGGCGGGCGCCTACGTCGTGCCGTGCGACTTCTCGCTCGGCATGCTGAAGGTCGGCAAGGAGCGCCACCCGTGGATGCCGTTCACCGCGGGCGACGGCATGAAGCTGCCGTTCAAGGACGAGACGTTCGACACCGTCACGATCTCCTTCGGACTGCGCAACATCCAGGACACCGACGTCGCGCTGCGCGAGCTGTACCGGGTGACGAAGCCCGGCGGCCGGGTCGTGATCTGCGAGTTCTCCCAGCCGACCTGGACCCCGTTCCGCACGGTCTACACGGAGTACCTGATGCGGGCGATCCCGCCGGCCGCCCGCGCGGTGTCCTCCAACCCGGACGCGTACGTCTATCTCGCCGAGTCGATCCGGGACTGGCCCGACCAGAGCGCCCTCGCCGCACTGCTCCAGAAGGCCGGCTGGTCGAAGGTCGCCTGGCGCAACCTGACCGGCGGCGTGGTGGCCCTGCACCGGGCCACCCGCGCCTGACGTTCCCGTAACGGGCCCCGGGCCCCGGGCCCCGGGCTCACAGCTCCGGGCGGGAGCCGGCAGCCGGGAGCCCGGGCGGCTCTCAGAGCTCCAGGCGGAAGCAGACGGCCTCCTGGCCGCGCGGGGTCGCGTACGACTCGGCCCGCCGCATCCCGAGCCGTTCCGCGACCGCCATCGACCGGGTGTTGCCTGAGTGGACCATCGCGACCACCTCGCCCACCCCCGCCGCCCGCAGCCGCTCCAGCGTGGTGCGGGCGGCGGCGGTGGCGTACCCGCGTCCCCACGCCTCGCGCCCCAGCCGCCAGCCGATCTCGGTCGCGCCGACCGGCCCGTAATGCGTGTGCGGCCACGGTTGTGCGCCGGTGAAGCCGAGGACGGCACCCTCCTCGTCCGTGACGGTCCACAGGCAGTAGCCCAGCTCCGCGTCGTGCCGCCGCTGGCGCGCGGTGAGCTCCTCGTACACGGAGAACTCCGCGCTCCGCCCGCCGAAGAACTCCATCACCTGCGGGTCGTCGAAGACCCGGTGCCAGGTCAGGGCGTCCTCGTCCGTCGGAACGCGGAGGCGTACGGCGGGGACCGGAGCATGGGGCGTGGCAGGCGCTGTCGACATGAGGGAGCCCTTCGGAGGGTTGATCTGCAGGCCCCCATAGACTGCACGGGACATGTGCCGCGCGGCACGCGAATTCGAGTCTTCGGGAGATCCGACCGTGACCGAGCCCCTCTCCGAGCACAGCGCGGACGTGATCGTCGTCGGAGCGGGCCCAGCCGGCTCCACGACCGCGTACTACCTCGCCAAGGCCGGACTCGACGTCCTGCTCCTGGAGAAGACCGCCTTCCCCCGGGAGAAGGTCTGCGGCGACGGACTCACGCCCCGCGCCACGAAACAGCTCGTCTCCATGGGGATCGACATCTCCGAGGAGGCGGGCTGGCTGCGCAACAAGGGCCTGCGCATCATCGGCGGTGGCGTACGGCTCCAGCTGGACTGGCCGGACCTCGCCTCCTACCCGGACTACGGTCTGGTCCGCAAGCGCGACGACTTCGACGAGCAGCTGGCCCGGCAGGCGCAGAAGGCCGGCGCCCGGCTGTACGAGCGCTGCAACGTCGGCGCGCCGATCAAGGACGAGCGCACCGGCCGTATCACCGGCGTCGAGGCGAAGATCGGCGAGGAGAAGACCCCGGTCACCTTCCACGCCCCGCTCGTCGTCGCCGCCGACGGCAACTCCACCCGGCTCTCCCTGGCGATGGGCCTGCACCGCCGCGAGGACCGCCCGATGGGCGTCGCCGTGCGCACCTACTTCACCTCGCCCCGCCACGACGACGACTACCTGGAGTCCTGGCTGGAGCTGTGGGACAAGCGCGGCGCCGAGGACCGGCTGCTGCCCGGCTACGGCTGGATCTTCGGCATGGGCGACGGCACCTCCAACGTGGGCCTCGGCATTCTCAACTCCTCCTCCGCCTTCAAGGAGCTGGACTGGCGCGAGGTCCTCAAGGCCTGGTGCGCCTCGATGCCGGAGGACTGGGGTTACACCCCGGAGAACATGACGATGCCGATCCGGGGCGCGGCCCTCCCGATGGCCTTCAACCGCCAGCCGCACTACACCAAGGGCCTCCTCCTCGTCGGCGACGCGGGCGGCATGGTCAACCCCTTCAACGGCGAGGGCATCGCGTACGCCATGGAGTCGGGCCAGATCGCGGCCGACGTCATCGTCCAGGCCCACGCCCGCGCCACCCCCGCCCAGCGCGAACTGGCCCTGAACAGCTACCCGAAGGTACTCAAGGAGACCTACGGCGGCTACTACACGATGGGCCGCGCCTTCGTGAAGCTGATCGGCAACCCGAAGATCATGAAGGTCGCGACCCAACGCGGTCTGACCCACCCGCTGCTGATGAAGTTCACCCTGAAGATGCTGGCCAACCTGACCGACCCGCAGGGCGGCGACGCGATGGACCGCATCATCAACGGCCTGTCGAAGGTGGCCCCGAAGGCCTGAGGCCGACCGGGGCCCGTCGCGCGGGGCCTCATGCGCGGCGTCGCGCGGGCTGCCGCGTGCGGTGCCGCGTCGGGCCGCCCGCCCGCGGGCGGTCCTCACCGGGCACGCCCGCACGGCCGCAGCCTCGGCCCTCGGCGGCCGCCCCCTCATCGCCGGCCCAGCCGTCACCTGGACCCCGCGCACGCCCTGGGAGGGCGACCGGGCGGCGGACCGGGACCAGCCGCCGGGCCTGGCGTTCCACGTCCTGGGCGAGGACCGGCGGCCGACCGCCTACTTCCGCGTCGTCCTTCGACGCGGGCCCGGACCCGGAGCTCCGCTCACCCCCGGCGTTAATTCTCATCCCCCAGGTGATCGTGTGCGATGATTTGCGCGCCCCCGGTCGTCGGCAGTCCCGGACCGGACGGCGCCCGCCCGCCCCCGCCCGCAGTGGCGGCACGCGGTGCGTGCCACTCTTCGTGACGCACGCTCACATCGAACGCAGGCCAGCGGGGTACGGAACAAGCCGATACAGCGCTGCTCGACCCCAAGGACAGACAGCCATGACCACCGCATCCCTGCCCCAGCACCACGGGCTCTTCCTGGAGCCCCGCTTCGCCGTGGACCCGACCGCGCCGGACGACGACGAGGACTTCGACGCCCCGTACGACGCGCCGCCCGCGCCCACCAGCTCGGCCAAGGAGCCGGAGCGGACGAACCGTCGCCCCCGCCGCCGCTGATCCGGACGGCGGCCCTCCGGCTCTCCGGCCTTCCGGCCGGGAAAACCGCTGGAGGCCCCGCCGCCCGGCCGGTAGCCTCCCTTCTCATGGCCAGTCCCGAGTCCGACAGACTCCGGCCACCGGTGCGCCGGTGGCCGTGTTCGTGCTGAGCGTCGCCGGCTGACCTCTCGGGTCACCGGCCCCCTCTCGTACGGTTCCACGCCCGCCGGACCACCGCGGGTGCGGGCCGTCTCCCCCTCGCGTACGCGCTGAAGCACCGCCGTACGCGGGGTTCGTGCCACCGGCCGATCACCACCGGGCACTTCTCCGCGCCGCCCCGCCGGCCTCCGGCGGGCGTCCGCGTCGCGACCCGTATCCCCGCGTTCCGGTCTGTCTGTCCACCCGACGGTTCCGTCCAAGGGGCTACTCACCCATGCCATTCGCCGTCTACGTCCTCGGGCTCGCGGTCTTCGCCCAGGGCACCTCCGAGTTCATGCTGTCCGGGCTGCTCTCGGGCATCGCCGCCGACCTCGACGTCTCCCTCTCCGCCGCCGGCCTCCTAACCTCCGCCTTCGCCGTCGGGATGGTCGTCGGCGCACCCCTGACGGCGCTCTCCAGCCGCTCCTGGCCCCGCCGCCGCGCCCTGCTCCTCTTCCTCGCGGTGTTCGTCGCCGTCCATGTCGTCGGCGCTCTCACCCCGAGTTACGGCGTGCTCCTCGCGAGCCGCTTCGTCGGGGCGCTCGCCAACGCGGGCTTCTGGGCCGTGGCCCTCACGACGGCCGTCGCGATGGTCCCCGACCGGCTCAAGGGCCGGGCCACCGCTGTCGTGGTCGGCGGGGTGACGATCGCCTGCGTGGTGGGCGTACCGGCCGGGGCGGTGCTGGGGGAGCGCTGGGGGTGGCGCTCGGCCTTCTGGGCGGTCGCGGTCGTCTCGCTGCCCGCCGTCCTCGCGATCCTGCGCACCATCCCGGGCGGCCGGGGTACGGACGCGGGCGCCGCTCCCGTACCCGTACGGGACGAACTGCGCGCGCTGACCGGCCCCCGGCTGCGGCCGGTCCTGCTCATGATGGCCCTGGTGCAGGGCGCGACCTTCTGCACGTTCTCCTATCTGGAGCCACTCCTCACCCGGGAGACGGGCCTGGGCGGGGGGTGGGTGCCGGTGTCCCTGGCGCTCTTCGGGGCGGGCTCGTTCGTAGGGGTCACGGTTGCGGGCCGGTTCGCCGACGCCCGCCCGGTCGCCCTCGTAGCCACGGGCATGGCCGCTCTCACCCTCGGGTGGGCGGCGCTCGCCCTGACGGCGGGGAGCCCGGTGCTCGCCCTCGCGCTGATCCCGCTCCTCGGCATGCTCGCCTTCGGTACGGGCACCGCTCTGATCACCCGGGTCCTGGGACTCGCCCCCGGCGCCCCGACGCTGGCCGGAGCCTTCTCGACGACCGCGTTCAACCTGGGGGCGACGCTGGGCCCGTGGGCGGGCGGGCTGGCCCTGGACGCCGGGCTCGGCTACCGGGCGCCGGCCTGGGTGAGCGCCCTGCTGATGGTCCTGGCCCTGCTCGTCGCCGCCACCACGGCGAAGGGCCGCCGCCCCCGAGCGGGGGAGCGGCGGCCCTCAGCGCCTGTCGGGTGACCTCTGACCGGGCGGCCACGCCCCGGCACGCACGCTCCCGGGCGTTGCCGAGATGCCCTGGTAGCTCCGCTACGAGGGCATCTCGGCGCCTGGGAACCGCACGCACCGGACCGCGTCCGCTTTCCGGTCGAAGGCCACCCGACAGGCTCTCAGCCGTGCACCGGAGCGCCCGCGGGCGCTTGTGAATCAGAGAACGCGGACCGCGCCGGTCGGCCGGTCGTAGTCCAGGGAGCGCTGCACCGTGCCGGTGCCGGAGTTCTGCGCACCGACGAACTCGCCGCCGCCGACGTAGATCGCGACGTGGTACGCGCTGCCCGCGCCACCCCAGTACAGGATGTCGCCGGGCTGGAGGTTGTCCAGGGAGACCTGGGTGCCGGCGGTCGACTGGGCCTGCGAGACGCGGGGGAGGTCGACGCCCACCGTGCGGTACGCGGCCTGGACCAGACCCGAGCAGTCCCACGCGTTGGGGCCGGTGCCGCCCGACACGTACGCGTCGCCGACCTGCGCCTTGGCGAACGCGACGATGGCGCCGGCGGAGCCGCTCACGTTCGAGGAGGAGTTGGAGGGGGCGGAGGCGGAGCTGCCCGAGGAGCCGGAGGAGCCGGAGGAGGCGCTGAGCGTCGTGCGCTCGGCGGTCCGGGAGGCGCGCTCGGCGCGCTCCTCGGCCTCGGCCTCGGCCTCCGCCCGGGCCTTCGCGGCGGCTTCGGCCTTCTTCTCGGCCTCGGCCTTGCGGACGGCCTCGGCGTGGGCCTTCTTGGCCGTCTTCGCGGCCTTCTCGGCCGCGGCGTCCTCCTCGGCCTGCGTCGCCAGGTCCAGGGCGACCTGCTGGGTGGCCTGAGCGGAGGCGGCCACGGCGGTGGAGAAGCCGGACGTGATGGTGGGCATCTCGATCGTCTGGGCGACCGGCTCGGCCTGGGCCGGACCGGCGGCACCGGCGACCGCGATGGTGCTGAGGACGCCACCGGCAACTCCGGCTCGCAGTGCCGACGTCGAGGCGCGCTGGCGGGGCTTCCGGTGGCTGGGTATGTGAGCGGTGTGGGACATGGGTACTAGCGCTATCAGGGCTGTAGGGGTCCCATCAAGAAACGTGTGTTGCGACACAGTTACGTTCGGAATCTGTGAATCCGCTTCCTGGACACCCTTATTGACGCCGTAACGGGCAAATCGGACGTACGCAATCAGGCCCGTGATCACTGCGTTTCGGTAATACGCCCGAATTGCCCGTCACTTACCATCCGTTCACACCGATGGCCAAGCCCGGCTTTCCGGGGTGCGGGGTCGAGTGGTGCAGGTCACAGCGCGAGTCCGCCGGGACGGGCAACCCCCGCGGCCGCGATCCGCGTGGGCGTCCGCGACCTTCCGCGGTCGCCCCCGTCGGCGGAGGCGACGGCTCCGCTCGCGTGCCGGGGCTCGATCCGGAAGATCGTGAATGCGTGCACATGTCCCCATCGATTCCCGCCGCCCCCATCCGGGTGGCCCTCCCGGTCGGCCGGGGCTCTTATCACCCCTGGCCGGTCCACCGCCAATTTGCTTGTAGAGGCCGTCGATTGATAGCGGCGCACGCCTTTGACCAGCGGTGACGCCATCGAATGTCACGTCTCGTGATCGCTCGGCCGCTTCGCGTACGAAGATCACCGCTCATACGACTTCATGATCGTTCGTCAGGTGGTGGAGATCACAAAGCCGTTGTTGCACCCCGTGTCGCAGATCACAGGGGACCGGGCATAGGATGCGGGGCAGTCGGGCTTGTGAACTGCCTCACATGTGCACGATCTTGGTGAGGTGGCGAGCCGGTCGCCCGATGCGGTCCAAAGGTCAAGGACGACTGGAAGGAGCGAGGAGCGTGAATGCCTACGCGCCCATCCTCGTGCTCGGCGCCCTCGGGGCAGGGTTTGCGATCTTCTCCGTGGTCATGGCCACGCTTATCGGCCCCAAGCGCTACAACCGGGCAAAGCTCGAAGCGTACGAGTGCGGTATCGAACCCACCCCGACTCCGGTCGGAGGCGGCCGCTTTCCCATCAAGTACTACCTGACGGCGATGCTTTTCATCGTCTTCGACATCGAGATCGTCTTCCTCTATCCCTGGGCGGTCTCCTTCGACGCCCTGGGGATCTTCGGGCTCGTGGAGATGCTGCTCTTCGTGCTCACCGTCTTCGTCGCCTACGCGTATGTGTGGCGTCGCGGCGGCCTGGAATGGGACTGAGGGGCTGAGGGGCACACCATGGGACTCGAAGAGAAACTGCCGAGCGGCTTCGTTCTGACCACGGTCGAGCAGGCCGCGGGCTGGGTGCGGAAGTCCTCCGTCTTCCCGGCCACGTTCGGACTCGCCTGCTGCGCCATCGAGATGATGACGACCGGAGCGGGCCGCTACGACCTGGCCCGGTTCGGGATGGAGGTCTTCCGCGGATCGCCGCGACAGGCGGACCTGATGATCGTCGCCGGACGGGTGAGCCAGAAGATGGCGCCCGTCCTGCGGCAGGTCTACGACCAGATGCCGAATCCCAAGTGGGTCATTTCCATGGGGGTTTGTGCGTCATCGGGCGGAATGTTCAATAACTACGCCATTGTGCAGGGTGTTGATCATATTGTCCCGGTCGATATCTATTTGCCGGGCTGTCCGCCGCGCCCCGAGATGCTGCTGGACGCCATCCTCAAGCTCCACCAGAAGATCCAGGACGGCAAGCTCGGGGTCAACGCGGAGGAGGCCGCCCGCGAGGCGGAGGAAGCGGCCCTCAAGGCACTGCCCCTGATCGAGATGAAGGGGCTGCTGCGGTGACCGAGAACCCCAAGGCGAACGGCGACGAGCAGAACGGCGACGCCGTACCCGCCCCGCGCGGCACCGGCGGCGAGGTCATCCGCGTCCGCAAGGGCATGTTCGGCGCGAACAACGGCGGCGACACCTCCGGCTACGGCGGCCTCGTCCGCACCATCACCCTGCCGGGAGCCGCCTCCCGGCCGTACGGCGGCTGGTTCGACGAGGTGGCCGACGAGCTCGAAGGGGCCCTGGAGGAACAGGACCTGCTTCCCGGGAACGCCATCGAGAAGACGGTCGTCGACCGCGACGAGCTGACCTTCCACATCGCCCGCGAACACCTGGTCCAGGTCGCCCGCACCCTGCGCGACGACCCCGCCCTGCGTTTCGAACTCTGCACGGGCGTGAGCGGCGTCCACTTCCCGGGCGACAAGGGCCGCGAGCTGCACGCCGTCTACCACCTGCGCTCGCTCACCCACGGCCGGCTCATCCGGCTGGAGGTGTCCGCCCCGGACAGCGACCCGCACATCCCGTCGCTCGTCGAGATCTACCCGACCAACGACTGGCACGAGCGCGAGGCGTACGACTTCTTCGGGCTCGTCTTCGACGGGCACCCGGCCCTGACCCGGATCATGATGCCGGACGACTGGCAGGGCTTCCCGCAGCGCAAGGACTACCCGCTCGGCGGCATCGCCGTCGAGTACAAGGGCGCCCAGATCCCGGCTCCGGACCAGCGGAGGTCGTACTCCTGATGACCACTCCCCACGCAACACCCCGTGCCACGACCGAGGGGACTGTATATACAGTCACCGGCGGCGACTGGGACGAGGTCGTCGAATCCGCGGTGAAGTCCGACGACGAGCGCATCATCGTCAACATGGGCCCCCAGCACCCCTCCACGCACGGCGTGCTGCGCCTCATCCTGGAGATCGACGGCGAGACCGTCACCGAGGCCCGCTGCGGCATCGGCTACCTCCACACCGGCATCGAGAAGAACCTCGAATTCCGCAACTGGACGCAGGGCACCACCTTCGTCACGCGGATGGACTACCTGACGCCGTTCTTCAACGAGACGGCGTACTGCCTGGGCGTCGAGAAGCTCCTCGGCATCGAGGACCAGATCCCCGACCGGGCCACCGTCCTGCGCGTGCTGCTGATGGAGCTCAACCGGCTCGCCTCGCACCTGGTGTGCATCGCCACCGGCGGCATGGAGCTCGGCGCGACCACGATCATGATCTACGGCTTCCGCGATCGTGAACTGGTTCTCGACCTCTTCGAGCTCTTCACCGGCCTCCGGATGAACCACGCGTTCGTCCGCCCCGGCGGCCTCGCCCAGGACCTGCCCCCGGGCGCGGTCGACCAGCTGCGCGAGTTCATCAAGACCATGAAGAAGAACCTGCCGGAGTACGACAAGCTCGCCACCGGCAACCCCATCTTCAAGGCCCGTATGAAGGACGTCGGCTACCTCGACCTCACCGGCTGCATGGCGCTCGGCGCCACCGGCCCGGTGCTGCGCTCCGCCGGACTCCCGCACGACCTGCGCAAGAGCGACCCGTACTGCGGCTACGAGACCTACGACTTCGACGTCCCGACCGCCGACACCTGTGACTCCTACGGACGCTTCCTCATCCGCCTGGAGGAGATGCGCCAGTCCCTGCGCATCATCGAGCAGTGCATCGACCGCCTGGAGCCGGGGCCGGTCATGGTCGCCGACAAGAAGATCGCCTGGCCCGCCCAGCTCGCCCTGGGCCCCGACGGTCTCGGCAACTCGCTCGACCACATCAGGAACATCATGGGCACCTCCATGGAAGCCCTGATCCACCACTTCAAGCTGGTGACCGAGGGCTTCCGGGTCCCCGCCGGACAGACGTACACCGCCGTCGAGTCCCCCAAGGGCGAACTCGGCGTGCACGTCGTCTCCGACGGCGGCACCCGCCCCTACCGGGTCCACTTCCGCGACCCGTCCTTCACCAACCTGCAGGCCATGGCGGCGATGTGCGAAGGCGGCCAGGTCGCCGACGTCATCGTCGCCGTCGCGTCCATCGACCCCGTGATGGGAGGCGTCGACCGGTGACCACATCACGCCAAGACGTCAGTCTGGGGATGCCGCAGCTCCCCGCCACCCCCTACCCGGCCGAGGTGCGCGCCCGGCTCGACGCGGACGCGAAGGAGGTGCTCGCCCGCTACCCCGGCAGCCGCTCCGCCCTCCTGCCGCTGCTGCACCTCGTGCAGTCCGAGGAGGGATACGTCTCCCGCACGGGTATGGCCTTCTGCGCCGAGACGCTCGACCTCACCACCGCGGAGGTCACCGCCGTCGCGACCTTCTACTCCATGTACCGGCGCAGGGCCGGCGGCGACTACCAGGTCGGCGTCTGCACCAACACCCTGTGCGCGGTCATGGGCGGCGACGCCATCTTCGACACGCTCAAGGAGCACCTCGGCGTCGGCAACAACGAGACCACCGACGACGGCAAGGTCACCCTCGAACACATCGAGTGCAACGCCGCCTGCGACTTCGCGCCCGTCGTGATGGTCAACTGGGAGTTCTTCGACAACCAGACGCCCCAGAGCGCCACGCAACTCGTCGACGACCTGATCGCCGGCCGGACCGTCGAGCCCACCCGGGGCGCGCCGATCTGCTCGTACAAGGAGACCGCCCGCATCCTGGCCGGCTTCCCCGACGAGCGTCCCGGCGCCGTCGAGGCCACCGGCGGCGCGGGCCCCGCCTCCCTCGTCGGGCTGAAGCTCGCCAAGGGCGAGGCGCTCCAGAAGGCGCGCGTGGTCTCCCCGCGCGCCGGGCAGCCCCAGGGCGCGCAGCCGCACGAACCTTCGCCGTCCGAGCACCTCAGCTCGCACGACGCACCGCAGCAGACCTCGGCCTCCGACCCGGAGCACCCGGCCGGGCCCGCAGCCGAGGAGGGGGAGTGATGACCTTGGCCGCCGAGATCGACCACAACGGGACGAGCCCCGAGAAGCTGCTCGCCCCCGTCCTCTCCGCCTTCTGGGACCAGCCCGAATCCTGGACCCTGGACACCTACCGCCGCCACGAGGGGTACGAAGGGCTGCGCAAGGCCCTCGCCATGGACCCCGACGACCTCATCGCGTACGTCAAGGACTCCGGTCTGCGCGGACGCGGCGGCGCGGGCTTCCCCACCGGGATGAAGTGGCAGTTCATCCCGCAGGGCGACGGCAAACCGCACTATCTCGTCGTCAACGCCGACGAGTCGGAACCGGGGACCTGCAAGGACATCCCGCTCCTCTTCGCGAACCCGCACAGCCTCATCGAGGGCATCGTGATCGCCTGCTACGCGATCCGCTCGTCGCACGCGTTCATCTACCTGCGCGGTGAGGTCGTCCCCGTGCTGCGACGACTGCACGAGGCCGTACGAGAGGCGTACGAGGCGGGTTATCTGGGGACGGACATCCTGGGTTCAGGACTCGATCTGGAACTCACGGTGCACGCGGGCGCCGGTGCGTACATCTGTGGTGAGGAAACCGCGCTGCTCGACTCTCTCGAAGGACGGCGTGGCCAGCCCCGGCTGCGGCCCCCCTTCCCTGCGGTCGCCGGTCTGTACGCCTGCCCCACTGTGGTGAACAACGTCGAGTCGATCGCCTCGGTTCCCGCGATTCTGAACAGGGGCAAGGACTGGTTCAAGTCGATGGGCAGCGAGAAGTCCCCGGGCTTCACGCTCTACTCGCTCAGCGGCCATGTCACCAGCCCCGGCCAGTACGAGGCCCCGCTCGGCATCACGCTGCGCCAGCTCCTCGACATGAGCGGCGGCATCCGGGCCGGTCACCGGTTGAAGTTCTGGACGCCGGGCGGCTCCTCCACCCCGATGTTCACCGAGGAACACCTCGACGTCCCCCTCGACTACGAGGGCGTCGGCGCCGCCGGGTCCATGCTCGGCACCAAGGCGCTCCAGTGCTTCGACGAGACGACCTGCGTCGTGCGTGCCGTCACCCGCTGGACCGAGTTCTACGCCCACGAGTCCTGCGGCAAGTGCACACCCTGTCGCGAAGGGACGTACTGGCTGGTCCAGTTGCTCCGCGACATCGAGGCGGGCAAGGGCGAGATGGCGGACCTCGACAAGCTCAACGACATCGCCGACAACGTCAACGGCAAGTCGTTCTGCGCGCTCGGCGACGGCGCGGCCTCGCCGATCTTCTCCTCGCTCAAGTACTTCCGCGAGGAGTACGAGCAGCACATCACGGGCAAGGGCTGCCCCTTCGACCCCGCCCGGTCCACGGTCTGGGCCGACGACAAGAACACCGACGGCAAGAACGCTCACCGGGGGGTGAACGCATGACAGTCACCACGAGTGCGCCCTCCGGGGGCGGCGAGGCGGCCATCCCGCCCGAGGACCTGGTCACGCTGACCATCGACGGCATCGAGATCAGCGTCCCCAAGGGGACCCTGGTCATCCGGGCCGCCGAACTCCTCGGCATCGAGATCCCGCGCTTCTGCGACCACCCGCTCCTCGACCCCGTCGGCGCCTGCCGCCAGTGCATTGTCGAGGTCGAGGGCCAGCGCAAGCCGATGGCCTCCTGCACCATCACCTGCACCGACGGCATGGTCGTCAAGTCGCAGATCACCTCTCCTGTCGCCGAGAAGGCGCAGAAGGGCGTGATGGAGCTGCTGCTGATCAACCACCCGCTGGACTGCCCCGTCTGCGACAAGGGCGGCGAGTGCCCCCTCCAGAACCAGGCGATGTCGCACGGCGCCGCCGACTCCCGCTTCGACGGCAAGAAGCGGACCTTCGAGAAGCCCGTCCCGATCTCCACCCAGGTGCTGCTGGACCGCGAGCGGTGCGTGCTCTGCGCGCGCTGCACCCGGTTCTCCAACCAGGTGGCGGGCGACCCGATGATCGAGCTGATCGAGCGCGGCGCCCTCCAGCAGGTCGGCACCGGCGAGGGCGACCCCTTCGAGTCGTACTTCTCCGGCAACACCATCCAGATCTGCCCGGTCGGCGCGCTGACCTCGGCGGCGTACCGGTTCCGCTCCCGCCCCTTCGACCTGGTCTCCACCCCCTCGGTGTGCGAGCAGTGCGCGGGCGGCTGCTCGACCCGGACCGACCACCGGCGCGGCAAGGTCATGCGACGCCTCGCGGCCAACGAGCCCGAGGTCAACGAGGAGTGGCTCTGCGACAAGGGGCGGTTCGGCTTCCGTTACGCCCAGCAGCGCGACCGGCTCACCACCCCGCTGGTGCGCAACGCCGAAGGCGTCCTGGAACCGGCGAGCTGGCCCGAGGCGCTGCAGGCCGCGGCGGCCGGACTCCTCGCCGCCCGCGGCCGTACCGGCGTCCTGACCGGCGGCCGGCTGACCGTCGAGGACGCCTACGCCTACAGCAAGTTCGCCCGGGTCGCCCTCGACACCAACGACATCGACTTCCGCTCCCGGGTCCACAGCGCCGAGGAGGCCGACTTCCTGGCCGCCCGGGTCGCCGGACGCGGCCGGGACCTCGACGGCGAGGGCGTCACGTACACCGCGCTGGAGAAGGCCCCCGCGGTCCTGCTCGTCGGGTTCGAGTCCGAGGAGGAGGCGCCCGGCGTCTTCCTGCGGCTGCGCAAGGCCCACCGCAAGAGCGGCCAGCGGACCTTCGCGCTCGCCTCGCACGCCACCCGGGGCCTGGTGAAGGCGGGCGGCACCCTGCTGCCCGCCGCCCCCGGCACCGAGACCGAGTGGCTGGACGCGCTCGCGGGCGGCGTCGGCCTGGAGGCCGAAGGGGCCGCCGCCGCCGACGCGCTCCGCGCCGAGCACTCCCTGATCATCGTCGGGGAACGGCTCGCCGGAGTGCCCGGCGCGCTGAGCGCCGCCGTCCGCGCCGCCACCGCCACCGGCGCACGCCTGGTGTGGATCCCGCGCCGGGCCGGCGACCGGGGCGCGGTGGAGGCGGGCGCGCTCCCCTCCCTGCTGCCCGGCGGCCGCCCGGCCACCGACCCGCGGGCCCGCGACGAGGTCGCCGAGCTGTGGCGGGTGGCGGAACTGCCCACCCGGTACGGACGCGACACCGGCCAGATCGTCGAGGCCGCGGCCACCGGCGAACTGGGCGCGCTGCTCGTCGCCGGGGTCGGCGCCGAGGACCTGCCCGACCCGAACCGTGCCCTTCAGGCGCTGGACGAGGTCGGCTTCCTGGTCTCGCTGGAGCTGCGGCCGAGCGCGGTCACCGCCCGGGCGGACGTGGTCTTCCCGGTCGCCGCCGTCGCGGAGAAGTCCGGCACCTTCCTCAACTGGGAGGGCCGGGCCCGGATGTTCCAGGCCGCGCTGAAGCCCGAGCAGATGTCCCGGACGCTCGCCCCGACGGACTCCCGTGTGCTGCACATGCTGGCCGACGCCATGGACGTGCACTTCGCCCTGCCGGACCTGACCGCCGCCCGCCGCGAGCTGGACCGGCTCGGCGGCTGGGAGGGCGGCCACGCGGACGACCCGCGCGAGAGCGCGCAGCCGCTGCCCCGGCCCGGCGACGGCGAGGCGGTCCTCGCCGGCCACCGGATGCTGCTCGACCTGGGCCGGCTCCAGGAGGGCGACACCGCGCTCGCCGGAACCCGCCACGCGGCCGTCGCCCGGCTCTCGGCGGCCACCGCCGCCGAGTCCGGCGTCAAGGACGGAGACCTGCTCGCCGTCACCGGACCCGCCGGCACCGTCGAACTGCCCCTCGTGGTCACCGACATGCCGGACCGGGTGGTCTGGGTGCCGCTGAACTCGGTGGGACGCGGCATCCCCGCCGACACCGGCGCGAACCCCGGCGGCCTGGTGCGGATCGGCCCCGCCGCCGCACCGGGTGCGCCCGTCGAACCATCGGAGGTACGAGCGTGACTGGCCTCGCCGCACTCACGACGGCGCCCGAGCGCGTCGTCCTCGCCGCCGAGGATCTCTCGATGTTCGGCACCGACCCCTGGTGGCTCGTCGTCATCAAGGCTGTCTTCTGCTTCGCGTTCCTGATGCTGATCGTGCTGTTCTCCATCGTGTGGGAGCGCAAGGTCGTCGCCTGGATGCAGCTGCGCATCGGCCCCAACCGGCACGGCCCCTGGGGGCTGCTCCAGTCGCTCGCCGACGGCGTCAAGCTGATGCTGAAGGAAGACGTGATCGTCAAGCGCGCGGACAAGGCGGTCTACGTCATCGCGCCGGTCCTCGCCGCGATCCCCGCCTTCATGGCGATCGCCGTGATCCCCTTCGGCCCGGCGGGCAACGAGGTGTCCATCTTCGGACAGCGCACCACGATGCAGCTGACGGACCTCCCGATCGCCGCGCTCTACATCCTCGCCGTCGGCGCGGTCGGGGTGTACGGCTTCGTCCTCGGCGGCTGGTCCTCGGGCTCGACATACCCCCTGCTCGGCGGAATCCGCTCGTCCGCCCAGATGATCTCGTACGAGATCGCCATGGGCGCCGCCTTCGCCTCGGTCTTCCTCTACTCCGGGTCGATGTCCACCTCGACGATCGTGGAGGCGCAGGCGGACCGCTGGTACATCATGCTGCTGCCGGTCTCCTTCATCATCTACATGATCACCATGGTCGGTGAGGCCAGTCGGGCGCCGTTCGACATGCCGGAGTCCGAGGGCGACCTGGTCGGCGGGTTCAACACCGAGTACAGCTCCATCAAGTTCGCGATGTTCATGCTCGCCGAGTACATCCACATGGTGACCGTGTCGATGATCGCGGTGACGCTGTTCCTCGGCGGCTGGAGGGCTCCGTACCCGATCTCCGCGTTCTGGGAGGGTGCGAACCACGGCTGGTGGCCGATGCTCTGGTTCTTCCTGAAGCTCCAGTTGCTGATCTTCTTCTTCATCTGGCTGCGCGGCACTCTTCCCCGTGTGCGCTACGACCAGTTGATGAAGCTCGGCTGGAAGGTCCTCATCCCGGTCTCGGTGGTCTGGCTGATGCTCGTCGCCACCGTCCGTGCCCTGCGGAACGAGGGGTACGACTTCTCGCGGATCGTGCTGTACGTGGGCGCGGTCGTGATCGCGATCCTGCTGATCTCCTTCGTCGTCGACATGTACCGCGACCGCAGGTCCCGGGCCGAGGAGGAGGCCGCCGGACCGGAGCCCGCCTTCGACCCGATGGCGGGCGGGTTCCCGGTGCCCCCGCTGCCCGGACAGACGCTGCCGCCGGTGCCCAGGCGCAGGCCACGACGGGACCGGGAGCTCGTTGTCAGTGGCGGCGCGGATACTCAGAGTGACGAAAGCGCGAGTGACGGAAAGGAGGCCGGCGGTGTCTGAGAAACCAGAGCTCACGGGCTCATCGGGATCCGCTGGGTCCTCGGGGCAGTCCGGTCGGGCAGGGGAGTCCGGGGACAAGTTCCAGAACCCCGTGGCCGGCTTCGGCGTGACCTTCAAGGCCATGTTCAAGAAGCGGCTCACCGAGCAGTATCCGGAGACGCCGAAGGTGACGGCGCCCCGCTTCCACGGCCGCCACCAGCTCAACCGTCATCCGGACGGCCTCGAGAAGTGCGTCGGCTGCGAGCTGTGCGCCTGGGCGTGTCCGGCGGACGCGATCTACGTGGAGGGTGCGGACAACACCGAGGAGGAGCGCTACTCCCCGGGAGAGCGCTACGGCCGCGTCTACCAGATCAACTACGCGCGCTGCATCCTGTGCGGACTCTGCATCGAGGCCTGCCCCACCCGGGCGCTGACCATGACGAACGAGTTCGAGCTCGCCAACACCACCCGCGAGAGCCTCATCTACACCAAGGACGAGCTGCTCGCGGGCCTGGAGGAAGGCATGGTGGACAGCCCGCACGCGATCTTCCCCGGCATGGACGAGCAGGACTACTACCGGGGAGTGGTCACCGAGGCCGCCCCCGGCACGGTCCGTCAGACGGCCGTGTCCAAGGGGGAGAGCGACAAGCAGGACGAGGACCCCATCGAGTCCACCCGGGCCGCCGACGCCCGGCAGGACAAGGGGGTGGGAGCGTGAACTCCCTGGCCGCAGCCACCGCCACCTCGACCGGCGAGGCCGTCCAGTTCTGGATCCTGGGCACCGTCGCCGTGATCGGCGCGCTCTCCACGGTGCTGGCGAAGAAGTCCGTGCACAGCGCCCTGTCGCTCGCCGGGACCATGATCGTCCTCGCGGTCTTCTACCTCGCCAACGGCGCGTATTTCCTCGGCATCGTCCAGATCGTCGTCTACACCGGCGCGATCATGATGCTGTTCCTCTTCGTCGTCATGCTCGTCGGCGTCACCGCGGCGGACTCCCTCAAGGAGACCCTCAAGGGGCAGCGCTGGCTGGCCCTCGGGTGCGCCCTCGGCTTCGCCGTGCTGCTCATCGCGGGCATCGGCAACGCCTCCCTGAGCACCTTCAACGGGCTCGGCGCGGCCAACGCCCGGCACGGCGGCAACGTCGAGGGAATCGCCAACCTCATCTTCACCAAGTACGTCTTCGCCTTCGAGATCACCGGCGCCCTGCTGATCACCGCGACGGTCGGCGCGATGGTGCTCACCCACCGCGAGCGCACCGAACGGGCCAAGACCCAGCGGGAGATGTCCGTGGAGCGCGTGCGCGGCAAGCACCTCCCGCCGCTCCCCGCCCCCGGCGTCTACGCCCGGCACAACGCCGTGGACATCCCCGGTCTGCTCCCCGACGGCACGCCGTCCGAGCTCACCGTCATGCAGACCCTGCGCGAGCGCGGTCAGATCCGCGACGTCTCGCAGCAGTCCCTCGCCGACCTCAAGGCCCTGGAGCAGCGCTCCGGGGAGCGGCTCGGACGTGAGGACGCGGACGCCGTGGCACGTGGGGCCCGTCCCGCGTCCGCGGCGGAGAATTCGGAGGCCGCCCAGTGAACCCGGTCAACTACCTCTACCTCGCGGCCCTCCTGTTCGCGATCGGCGCCTCCGGGGTGCTGATCAGGCGGAACACGATCGTGCTGTTCATGTGCGTCGAGCTGATGCTCAACGCCTGCAATCTGGCGCTCGTCACGTTCTCCCGGATGCACGGCAACCTCGACGGGCAGATCGTCGCGTTCTTCACGATGGTCGTCGCCGCGGCGGAAGTCGTCGTCGGACTCGCGATCATCGTGTCGTTGTTCCGCTCCCGCCACTCGGCCTCGGTCGACGACGCCAGCCTGATGAAGCTGTAAGGGGTCGGAAACGTGGAGAACCTGATTGCGCTGCTCGTCGCGGCGCCCCTGCTCGGAGCGGCGGTGCTGCTCTGCGGCGGACGCCGGCTGGACCGGACCGGCCACTGGCTCGGCACCGTGCTCGCCGGCGCCTCGTTCGTCGTCGGTCTCATTCTGTTCACCGACATGCTGGGGAAGGGCGCCGAGGACCGGGCCCTGCACCAGCACCTGTTCAGCTGGATTCCGGTGGAGGGCTTCCAGGCCGACATCGCCTTCCAGCTCGACCAGCTGTCGATGACGTTCGTCCTGCTCATCACCGGTGTGGGCACGCTGATCCACATCTACTCCATCGGTTACATGGAGCACGACGAGCGCAGGCGCCGCTTCTTCGGCTATCTCAACCTGTTCCTCGCGGCGATGCTCATCCTGGTCATCGCCGACAACTACCTGCTGCTGTACGTCGGGTGGGAGGGCGTCGGGCTGGCGTCGTTCCTGCTCATCGGCTTCTGGCAGCACAAGCCCACCGCGGCCACCGCCGCGAAGAAGGCCTTCCTGGTCAACCGGGTCGGCGACATGGGCCTGTCGATCGCCATCATGCTGATGTTCACCACCTTCGGCACCTTCGCCTTCGGGCCGGTGCTGGAGTCGGCGGGCGAGACGAGCCAGGGCAAGCTGACCGCCATCGGGCTGATGCTGCTGCTGGCCGCCTGCGGCAAGTCGGCCCAGGTGCCGCTGCAGTCCTGGCTCGGCGACGCGATGGAGGGCCCGACCCCGGTCTCCGCCCTCATCCACGCCGCGACCATGGTCACCGCCGGTGTCTATCTCATCGTCCGCTCCGGCGCGATCTTCAACGCCGCCCCGGACGCCCAGCTGGTCGTCGTCATCGTCGGCGCGGTCACGCTGATCTTCGGTGCGGTCGTCGGTTGTGCGAAGGACGACATCAAGAAGGCCCTCGCCGGGTCCACGATGTCGCAGATCGGCTACATGATCCTCGCCGCGGGCCTCGGCCCCATCGGCTACATCTTCGCGATCATGCACCTGGTGACGCACGGCTTCTTCAAGGCCGGGCTGTTCCTCGGTGCGGGCTCGGTCATGCACGGCATGAACGACGAGGTCGACATGCGGAAGTACGGCGGCCTGCGGAAGTACATGCCGGTCACCTTCGTCACCTTCGGCCTCGGCTATCTGGCCATCATCGGCTTCCCCGGCCTGTCCGGCTTCTTCTCCAAGGACAAGATCATCGAGGCGGCCTTCGCCAAGGGCGGCACCGAGGGCTGGATCCTCGGCTCCGTGGCCCTGCTGGGCGCCGCGATCACCGCGTTCTACATGACCCGCGTGATGCTGATGACGTTCTTCGGCGAGAAGCGCTGGCAGCCCGACGCCGAGGGCCACGAGCCGCACCCGCACGAGTCCCCGAAGTCGATGACGATCCCGATGATCGTGCTGGCCTTCGGCTCGGTGTTCGCCGGCGGGTTCTTCGCGATCGGCGACCGGTTCATCAACTGGCTGGAGCCCGTGACCGGTTACGACCACGGGCACGCCCCGCTGAGCGCGGCCACGGTCACCGGAGCCACCGTGGTGGCCCTGGTCATCGGTGTCGGGATCGCCTGGGCGATGTACGGCCGCAAGCCGGTCCCGGTCCTCGCCCCGCGCGGCTCGGTCCTCACCCGGGCCGCCCGCCGCGATCTCCTCCAGGACGACTTCAACCACGTGGTCCTGGTCCGCGGCGGCGAGCACCTCACCCGCTCGCTGGTCTACGTGGACCACTCCCTGGTCGACGGAGTCGTCAACGGCACGGCCGCCTCGGTCGGCGGGCTCTCCGGCCGCCTGCGCAAGCTGCAGAACGGCTACGCCCGCACCTACGCGGTCTCGATGTTCGGCGGTACGGCGGTCGTCATCGCCGCGACCCTGCTGATGAGGGCGGTCTGATCACATGTCCTTTCCCCTCCTGACCGCGACGGCGGCGCTCCCGGCGATCGGCGCCATCGCCACCGCCGCCGTCCCCGCCGCGCGGCGCACCGCGGCCAAATGGCTCGCGCTGCTCTTCTCGCTCGGCACGCTCGTCCTTGCGGCCGTCGTCTTCCTCCGCTTCGAACCGGGCGGCGACCGCTACCAGCTCACCGAGTCCCGGTCCTGGATCGCCGACTTCGGCGTCCGCTACGAACTGGGCGTGGACGGCATCGGGGTGGCGCTCCTCGGCCTCACCGCACTGCTGATCCCGTTCGTCATCGTCGCGGGCTGGCACGACGCGGACCCCCTGGAGACGAAGTCCTCGCGCTGGCGCCCGACACAGGGCTTCTTCGCCCTGATCCTCATGGTCGAGGCCATGGTGATCCTGTCGTTCGTCGCCACGGACGTCTTCCTCTTCTACATCCTGTTCGAAGCCATGCTCATCCCGATGTACTTCCTCATCGGCGGCTTCGGCGACCGGGCCCACGCGGGCACCGACGAGAGCGCCGCGACCCAGCGGTCCTACGCGGCGGTCAAGTTCCTCCTCTACAACCTGGCCGGCGGCCTGATCATGCTGGCCGCCGTCATCGGGCTGTACGTGGTCGCGGGCAGCTTCTCGCTCTCCGAGATCGCCGAGGCCCGCGCCAACGGCTCCCTGGAGATGGCGACCAGCACCGAGCGGTGGCTCTTCCTCGGGTTCTTCCTCGCCTTCGCGATCAAGGCCCCGTTGTGGCCGCTGCACACCTGGCTGCCCAACGCGATGGGCGAGGCGACCGCCCCGGTCGCCGTGCTGATCACCGCGATCGTCGACAAGGTCGGCACCTTCGCGATGCTCCGCTTCTGCCTCGGGCTCTTCCCGGAGGCCAGCAAGTGGGCGACGCCGGTGGTGATCACCCTGGCGCTGGTCTCCATCGTGTACGGGGCGCTGCTCGCGGTCGGCCAGCGCGACATCAAGCGGCTCATCGCCTACGCCTCGATCTCGCACTTCGGCTTCATCATCCTGGGCATCTTCGCGATGACGAGCCAGGGCCAGTCGGGCGCCACGCTCTACATGGTCAACCACGGGATCTCGACGGCCGCGCTGCTGCTGGTCGCCGGATTCCTCATCACCCGGCGCGGCTCCCGGCTCATCGCGGACTACGGCGGGGTGCAGAAGGTCGCCCCCGTGCTGGCCGGGACGTTCCTCATCGGCGGGCTCGCCACCCTGTCGCTGCCCGGACTCGCCCCGTTCGTCAGTGAGTTCCTGGTCCTGGTCGGCACGTTCAGCGCGTATCCGGTGGCCGGCATCATCGCCACCTCCGGCATCGTGCTCGCCGCGCTCTACGTCCTGGTCCTCTACCAGCGCACGATGACCGGTCCGGTGAAGGAATCGGTCCGGTCCATGCCGGACCTCAAGGCCAGGGAGCTGGCGGTCGCGCTTCCGCTGATCGCCGTGCTGATCTTCCTGGGCGTCTTCCCGAAGCCGCTCACCGAGGTCGTCAACCCGGCGGTGGAGCACACCATGTCCGACGTACAGAAGAAGGACCCCCAGCCCGAGGTGGAGGCCGCCAAGTGAGCGCAACAGCTGTCCACAGTCTGTGGACGACGGCGAGCGGGGTGACATCGGCGGCACCGGGCACCTCGTTCACGGCGCCGAAGATCGAGTACACCCAGCTGATGCCGGTCCTGATCATCGTGGGCGCCGCCGTCCTGGGCATCCTGGTGGAGGCCTTCGTGCCGCGCCGGGCCCGCTACCACGCCCAGCTCTTCCTGACCGTGGTGGCGGTCGCCGCCGCGTTCGCCGCGATCGTCGGCCTCGCGGCCGGCGGGTACGGCACCACCAAGGCCCAGATCGCGGCCATGGGCGCCATCGCGATCGACGGCCCCACCCTGTTCCTCCAGGGCACCGTTCTCCTGGTCGCCATGGTGGCGGTGTTCACCTTCGCCGAACGCCGGCTGGACCCCACCGCCCACGGCAACCGGGTCGACTCCTTCGCCGCCCAGGCCGGAGCCGTACCGGGCGGTGAGGGCGAGAAGGCCGCCGTCCGGGCCGGCTTCGCCACCACCGAGGTCTTCCCGCTCCTCCTCTTCTCGGTGGCGGGGCTGCTGGTCTTCCCGGCCGCCAACGACCTGCTGACCCTCTTCATCGCGCTGGAGGTCTTCTCCCTCCCGCTCTACCTCCTGTGCGCCGTGGCCCGCCGCAAGCGGCTGCTGTCGCAGGAAGCCGCCGTGAAGTACTTCCTGCTCGGCGCGTTCTCCTCGGCGTTCTTCCTCTTCGGGATCGCCCTCCTCTACGGCTACGCGGGCTCCCTCGCGTACGCCGACATCGCCAACGTCGTCGACGGCTCGGTCCTGGAGATCGACCCGGCCCTCGCCGACACCATGGGCAACGACGCGCTGCTGCTCATCGGTGGCGCGATGGTCCTGGTCGGCCTGCTCTTCAAGGTCGGCGCGATCCCGTTCCACATGTGGACCCCGGACGTCTACCAGGGCGCCCCGACCCCGGTGACCGGCTTCATGGCCGCCGCCACGAAGGTCGCCGCGTTCGGCGCGATGCTGCGCCTGCTGTACGTGGCGCTGCCGGGCCTCACCTGGGACCTGCGGCCGGTCATGTGGGCGGTGGCCATCATCACGATGCTGGGCGGGGCGATCGTCGCGATCACCCAGACCGACATCAAGCGGCTGCTGGCCTACTCCTCGATCGCGCACGCGGGCTTCATCCTCGCGGGCGTCATCGCGGCCAGTCCGGAGGGCATCTCCTCGGTCCTCTTCTACCTGCTGGCCTACTCCTTCGTGACGGTCGGCGCGTTCGCCGTCGTCACGCTGGTGCGCGACGCGGGCGGCGAGGCCACCCACCTGTCGAAGTGGGCCGGACTCGGCCGCCGCTCGCCGCTGGTCGCGGCGGTCTTCGCGGTGTTCCTCCTGGCCTTCGCCGGCATCCCGCTGACCTCCGGGTTCTCCGGGAAGTTCGCGGTGTTCAAGGCGGCCGCCGAGGGTGGCGCGGGCGGACTGGTCGTCGTCGGTGTGCTCTCCTCGGCCGTCGCGGCGTTCTTCTACATCCGCGTGATCGTCCTGATGTTCTTCAGCGAGCCGAAGACGGACGGCCCCACGGTCGCCGTCCCGTCCCCGCTGACCATGACGACGATCGCGGTCGGCGTCGCCGTCACCCTGGTGCTGGGCCTGGCCCCGCAGTACTTCCTGGACCTGGCGAGCCAGGCGGGAGTCTTCGTGCGGTAGCCCGCGCAGTATGAGCCACAGCAGCGCCGGACGGTCCGTTGTCCACAGGACCGTCCGGCGTTGTCGTTGCCTCCGCCTATCGTGGACGGGGACGGGAGCAGGACGGACAGGGCCGGGACGCGCGGACCTCGGGGGACAGAGCATTGGGTGTGACCATGGATGTGACCGGGACGGTGACCGACACCGACGCGGGCAGCGAGAGCGAGGCGCGGCGGACGCTGCACCGCGTCTTCGGGTACGAGTCGTTCCGCGGCGAGCAGGGCGCGGTCATCGAGCATGTGGTGGCGGGCGGCGACGCGGTCGTGCTCATGCCCACCGGCGGCGGGAAGTCCCTCTGCTACCAGATCCCGTCCCTGGTCCGGCGGGGCACCGGCGTCGTCGTCTCGCCGCTGATCGCCCTCATGCAGGACCAGGTCGACGCCCTGCGGGCGCTCGGCGTCCGGGCCGGCTTCATGAACTCCACGCAGGACTTCGACGAGCGGCGCTCGATGGAGGCGCAGTTCCTCGCGGGCGAGCTGGACGTGCTCTACCTGGCGCCCGAGCGGCTGCGCCTGGACTCCACCCTCTCCCTGCTGGCCCGGGGCGAGATCTCCGTCTTCGCGATCGACGAGGCGCACTGCGTCGCCCAGTGGGGCCACGACTTCCGCCCCGACTACCTGGCCCTGTCGGTGCTCGGCGAGCGCTGGCCGGACGTTCCGCGCATCGCCCTGACGGCGACCGCGACCCACGCCACGCACGAGGAGATCACCCGCCGCCTCGGCATGCCGGACGCGAAGCACTTCGTCGCGAGCTTCGACCGGCCGAACATCCAGTACCGGATCGTGCCGAAGTCCGATCCCAAGAAGCAGCTGCTCTCCTTCCTCAAGGAGGAGCACCCCGGGGACGCGGGCATCGTCTACTGCCTCTCGCGCAACTCCACCGAGAAGATCGCCGAGTACCTCCGCCGCAACGGCGTCGAGGCCGTTCCGTACCACGCGGGCCTGGACGCCGGGACGCGCGCCACCCACCAGGCGCGGTTCCTCCGCGAGGAGGGGCTCGTCGTCGTCGCGACGATCGCGTTCGGCATGGGCATCGACAAGCCGGACGTCCGCTTCGTCGCCCACGTCGACCTTCCCAAGTCCGTCGAGGGGTATTACCAGGAGACGGGCCGCGCGGGCCGTGACGGGGAGCCGTCGACGGCCTGGATGGCGTACGGCCTCCAGGACGTCGTCCAGCAGCGCAAGCTCATCCAGGGGGGCGAGGGCGACGAGGCGTTCCGCCGCCGGGCCGCGTCCCATCTGGACTCGATGCTGGCCCTGTGCGAGACGGTCCAGTGCCGCCGGGCCCAGCTGCTGACCTACTTCGGCCAGGAGCCCACGGCCCCCGCCTGCGGCAACTGCGACACCTGCCTGGCCCCGCCGGAGACCTGGGACGGCACGGTCGTCTCCCAGAAGCTGCTCTCCACGGTGGTGCGGCTGAAGCGCGAGCGGAACCAGAAGTTCGGCGCGGGCCAGATCATCGACATCCTGCTCGGCCGCAAGACCGCCAAGGTCATCCAGTTCGACCACGACCAGCTCTCCGTTTTCGGCATCGGCGAGGAGCTGGCCGAGGCGGAGTGGCGCGGTGTGGTGCGCCAGCTGCTGGCCCAGGGCCTGCTCGCGGTCGAGGGGGAGTACGGCACGCTGGTCCTCACAGAGGAGAGCGCGACGGTCCTGGGCCGGGAGCGGGACGTACTGCTCCGCAAGGAGCCCAAGAAGCCCACGTCCCGCTCGTCGTCCTCCGCAGGCGGAGCCAAGGGCGCCAAGGGCAAGGCGGCCGCCGCGGACCTCCCCGAGTCCGCCGTCCCGGTCTTCGAGGCGCTGCGCGCCTGGCGCGGGGCGACGGCGAAGGAGCAGGGCGTCCCGGCGTACGTCATCTTCCACGACGCGACGCTGAGGGAGATCGCGACGCTGCACCCGGCCTCGCTCGCGGAGCTGGGCGGTGTGAGCGGCCTGGGCGAGAAGAAGCTTGCGACGTACGGGGAGGGCGTCCTGGAGGTCCTGGCCCAGACCCCGGTGGGCGCGACACCGGCACTCCCAGCCCCCGCTGCCTCCGCCGCTCCTGCGGCGGCGCCCGCATCACGTCCGGCGGCCGCGCCCACCGCCCCGGCGCGCACCAAGGCCCCGGTCGCCCCGGCCCCGCAACAGCACAGCGACCCGGAGTTCGCCTGGGACGAGGAACCGCCCGAGTACGAGTGAGTCGCGTACCGGGCGGTGAGGGCAGAGGTGGCGGACCTATCCCAGGTCCGCCGCCCGGCGGCGGGGCGTGATCGCCGTGAGGTCCAGGTCGACGGGGAACGGCACCGACACCTTCATACGGTCGTGGAAGATCCCCGTCGAGGTGTACGCACCGGTGGCCGGCTCCCGCTCGAAGACGTACACCACGGCACGCCCGTCGTGGTTCTCCACCCGCCAGTAGTGGGGGATCGTGGCGCGGGCGTACTTCACGGGCTTGGTCTCCCGGTCGCGGGACCGGGATTCCGGGGATACTACCTCGATGGCCAGGCGCACCGACTCGGCGGGGAACCGGGTCTGGTTCGGGTCCTGGATGATGTCACCGTCGATGACGATCACGTCGGGCTCGGGCCGGTTGTAGCGGTCGATGTCGATGGTGAACTCGCGCACGACCTCCAGCTCGGGCGGAGCCAGGGACTGCAGCTGCCAGTTGAAGAAGTCGACCGCTCGTGAATGGAACAGGGTCTGCGGACTCACGAAAACGAGGCTCCCGTCGATCAGCTCCGTGTGCGGAGGCAGATTCGGGAGTGTGTCCAGGTCATCGGCGGTCCAGCCGCCCTCGGGCGGGACCGCCCACCGCGGCTCGGAGGCCTCGGGTTCGATGCTCATCATTGCTCCCATGGGGAGGAGTCTCGCGGGCCCGACCAGCGTATCGGCCGGGAACCGGATCCGGATGACCCGAACGTGTGAACGCCTCTCGCGCCGCTGACCTGCACCGCAGCGTTCCGGCACCGACTAGTCCCCGCCACCCCCTCCGCAGCCGCCCCCGTCGCCGCCCCCGCTGTCGCCGCTCCAGCCGTCGCCGGACTCGTGCTGCTTCACGTTGTGGCGGACGGCCTCGGCGGTCCACTCGGATCGGCGCATGACCTTCATGACCGTCCGGCCGGTGCGGCCGAGGCGGGTCAGCTCACCGGCGAGGCCGATCGCCGATACCAGGGCGGCCAGCACCCGGTCGCGGTGGTCGGGGTACCCCGCCGCCTCGGCCGCCGCGAACCGGTCGAGGACACCCCGCGCGAGGTCCGGCACGCCCGGGAAGTGGCGGTGGTACGGGAACACGCCGAGGAAGCGGCGGGTCTCCCGGGACAGGACGGAGCGCTCGACCAGGGCGTCCAGGTACTTCTCCTGTACGTACCGGTCGTGTTCACCCACCCAGCGCCGGGCGCGGATCCCCGAGCGGCGGCCCTTGGCCGGCGGGTCCAGGGTCCGGAGGAGGACGGCGAGGAGCGGGTCGGCCGGGTCCAGCGGGTTCACCACCTGGATCCGGCCGCGCTCCTCCCGTATCCGCCCCTGGATCTCCAGCTCCGCGAGGACCGCTCCAGCAGTCCCGTACGCCAGATCGCGGGCCTTGCAGGCCGGCCTGCCCCGATCCGGGTCCAGGGCGAGAAGGATCAGTTCCTCGGGCAGCGTCAGCGCGGGGGCGTCGTGCGTCATGGCGCGGTGACGATCCTTCCGGTCACGTCGCCGAGGCCCACGCGGGTGCCGTGCGGTCCGGGGGCCCAGGCGGTCAGGGTGACCGTGTCGCCGTCCTCCAGGAACGTCCGTTTGCCATCGGGGAGTTCGAGCGCGTCGCGGCCGTTCCAGGTGAGCTCCAGGAGCGAGCCGCGCTGGGCGGGCTCGGGGCCGCTGACCGTGCCGGAGCCGTACAGGTCGCCGGTGCGCAGCGACGCGCCGTTCACCGTCATGTGGGCGAGCTGCTGGGCGGCCGTCCAGTACATCGAGGCGAACGGCGGCTCGGCGACGACCTGGCCGTTGATCTCGACGGTGATCCGGATGTCGAAGCCGCCCGGCTCCTCGTCCTCCGCGTCGTCGAGGTAGGGCAGGAGCGGGACGTCGCGCGCCGGCGGCGCGGTGCGGGCGGCGTCCAGGGCCTCCAGCGGGGTGACCCACGCCGATACGGAGGTGGCGAAGGACTTGCCGAGGAACGGGCCGAGCGGCACGTACTCCCAGGCCTGGAGGTCGCGCGCGGACCAGTCGTTGAGGAGCGAGAGCCCGAAGACGTGCTCGCGGAAGTCGGCCAGCGGCACCGGGGTGCCGTGCGCGGAGGGGACGCCGACGACGAAGCCGACCTCGGCCTCGATGTCCAGCTTCACCGAGGGCCCGAAGACGGGGGCCGGGTCGGTGGGGGCCTTGCGCTGGCCGTTGGGGCGCACCACATCGGTGCCGGAGACCACGACGGTGCCGGAGCGGCCGTGGTAACCGATCGGCAGGTGCTTCCAGTTGGGGGTGAGCGCGTCGCCGTCCGGCCGGAAGATCTGCCCGACGTTGGTGGCGTGGTGCTCGCTGGCGTAGAAGTCGACGTAGTCCGCGACCTCGTACGGCAGGTGCAGGGTCACCGCGTCCACCGGGTGCAGCAGCGGCTCGATGTCCGCGCGGTGGGCGGGGACCGTCAGCCAGGCGGTGAGCGCACGGCGCACGTCCCGCCAGGCGGTGCGGCCCGCCGCGAGCAGCGGCGTCAGGCTCGGCTGCGCGAGCAGCCCCGCGTAGGGGGAGCCCAGTGCGTGGGCGGCGGCCCCGGCGTCCAGGACGTGGTTGCCGATGCGGACGCCGACCCGGCGGTCGTCGGGGTGGTCGGGGGTGGAGAACACACCGTACGGAAGGTTGTGCGGGCCGAAGGGGTCGCCCTCGGCCAGATCGAGCGGGCTGCTCTGCTCGGGCATGTGGTGCTGCCTCGCTTTCCAGGTCGCGTGGAGGACACGTTACGTCGGTGCCCCTGCCCAGCGGCAGTGCCCCGACTGTCCTCAACTGTGTGCATTGCCCGGAAAGTTCAATTGGGTCCCCGGAAATCCGGGGACCCGAACAGGGGACGCGCGGGCCGCTCAGCCCGCCGTGCGCGGGATGCGCTTCTCCCAGGTGCGGTGGAAGACGACCTCTTCGCCGTCCTTGCAGACGACCTCGTCGGAAGTGATGAAGTCCTGGTCGTCGGCGGCGATCTCGGAGCGGGTCTCGATCTGCACGTCCCAGGCCGTCTCCGGGCGGTGCAGCCGGATCCGCCAGTCGGAGCGGGTCCGCGCGGAGAGCGGGTCGTCCTGCTGGATCGTGTACGTCTCCGATGCGTCCTCGGTGAATTCGAGGCCGTCGGGGTAGACCCGCGTACCGCCGTGGCGGGGGTCGACCTCCAGGCGCCATTCGCCCTTGGCGACATCGCGGACGACGAGGCGTTCGGGGCGCGGCTCCTCCAGGGTGACCGGGTGGACCACGCCGAGCGGTTCGGACTGTTCCGGTTCGCCGAAGGTGATCGCCGGGTCCTCGGTGTGGCGGCGCACCGGGAGTTCGACGAAGCTGCCGTCGGCGTCGAGGGTGAAGCCCGCCGAGCCGGCCTGCGGCCAGATCCAGGGCCAGTACGAGGAGGAGACGGCGAGCCGGATGCGGTGGCCGGGCGGGAAGGTGTGCCCGATGCCGTTGAGGTCGAGGACGACGTCCTCGGTCTCGCCGGGCGTCCAGTCGTCGGTGCGGTCGCGGCCGTGCCGGGCGGCGAGGTTGAGGACGCCCCGCGTGACGAGCGTGGAGGAGCCGTCCGGTGCCACGTCGCAGAGGCGGGCGATGGCCTGGCCGCGCGGCACGTCCATCCGGATGCGGAGCTTCACCCGCGGCCGGCCGAGGATCTCGATCGGCGCGTCCGCGACGGGGAATTCGAACGACACCGACTTCGCGTCCTCGTCCCGCTGGTCCGGCGGCAGGTCCGCGTCGTTGCCGAACGGGAGGAAGCGGCCCGCGTCCAGCCCGGTCTGCTGCGGCGACGCGACGATCCGCTCGCCGCCCTGGAGGGCGTACGTCACCGGCGAGACGTTCTCCGAGGGCCAGCTCGCGTCCCCGACCCAGCGGCCGGGCAGCGTCTCGTACACCGTGGCGGGCGGGTGCGAGCCGCTGATCCAGGACCGCAGCAGCGGCTCCCGCATCACGCCCGTCTCCTTGCCCTTGAGGTGCTGGTCCCACCAGCGCAGCGTCTCCTGGAGGAAGCCGATCGGCGGTCCCGGCGGCAGCCCGCGGTCCGGGTACTGGTGCGACCAGGGGCCGATCAGTCCGCGCACCTTGTCCGGATCCAGGTGCTCGACCAGCCGCAGGACGGTGTCGCGGTACGGGTCGTGCCAGCCGCCGACCGCGAGGACGTTCGCCTTGATCGCGCCGTAGTCCTCGCGGACGCTGCCGTGCTTCCAGTAGTCGTCGCGGCTCTGGTGGGCCAGCCAGGTGTGGATGAGGGGGTCGACGGCCTCCAGCCGCCGCAGCCACATCTCCCTCCACTCGTCGCCGGCCTGCGCCGGGTCCGGCGGCCGGCAGACGAGGGCGAGCATGGTGGCGGCCCGGGCGTGCATGTCCACCGCGAGGACCGAGCCGCCCATGTAGTGGGCGTCGTTGTCGTAGCGGTCGTCGGCCGAGCAGACGGTGACGATCGCCTTCAGCGGCTCGGGGGCGAGTGCGGCGATCTGGAGCGAATTGGAGCCGCCCCAGGAGATGCCGAACATCCCCACCCGGCCGGAGCACCACTCCTGCTGGGCCAGCCAGTGGATGACGGCGACCCCGTCGTCCAGTTCCTGCGCGTCGTACTCGTCGCCCGGCAGCCCCTCGCTGTTGCCGTGGCCCCGGACGTCGACCCGCAGGGAGGCGTAGCCGTGGCCCGCGTACCAGGGGTGGCGCTGCCAGTCGCGGGGCGCGGTCCGGTCGCCGAGCCGGTAGGGCAGGTACTCCAGCAGGGCCGGGACCGGCTCGTCGGTCAGCGGGCGCCAGACCCGGGCGTAGAGCCGGGTGCCGTCGGGCAGCGGGATGTACACGTCCTCGCGGGTGGTCTCGTACGGGAACTCGGTCGTGATGTTCATGGGTCACCTCGATGTACGACGACGGGGTGCGAAGGGGCGTGCTCGGTGGACGGGACGCATCGTGCGCCGCAGCCAGGGGGTCGCGATGATCATCGCCGCGCCGCCGCCACCGCGATGGCGCCGTCGACGCCGAAGCAGGCGGGATCGGAGACCTCGCCGTACAGCTTCACGATCCGGGCCCGGATGCCGTTGGCCGGGGCGAGCGAGAGCCGCCGTGTCGGCGAAGGACAGCACCAGGACGGCCTGCGTGCCCTGGAGCGGGAACCGCTCCCGGACCTCCAGGCCGGACGGGGTCATCAGGCCCCGTGGCTGCCCGGAGAAGGCGTGATCGCCCTCGGGCGGCAGCTGGGCCGGCTCGGTGCCGGCGGTGCTGTGGGACAAAACGGATACTCCTGATCGTATGAGCTGATCCCGAACATACCGGCGGCGATGGGAAGCCGCCCACGGTGATCCATGGAGGACCGGATACGCTGAAGTTGATTCGAGACAGCGACACATCGACATTGCGTGTGATCGTCAGCAGACAGGAGATGCCCTCGTGACCGTCGTCGGGCCGTTCGGACTGCACGTGCGGGACCAGGCTCTTGAGGCCGGTGTCCAGGCGGGCCTGGCCGCTGTCGAGGCGGGGCTGCTCGAAGCCACCAAGAGCGACGTGCCCTTCATCACGGACGCCGCCCAGCACCTGGTGCGTGCAGGGGGCAAGCGTTTCCGCCCGCTGCTGGTCATGCTCGCGTCACAGTTCGGTGATCCTGACGCGCCGGGAGTCGTCCCCTCGGCCGTCGTCGTCGAGCTGACCCACCTGGCCACGCTGTACCACGACGACGTGATGGACGAGGCCGACGTGCGGCGCGGGGTGCCCAGCGCCAACACCCGCTGGGGCAACTCCGTCGCCGTCCTCACCGGCGACTTCCTCTTCGCCCGCGCCTCCCACATCCTGGCCGACCTCGGCCCCGAGGCCGTCCGCATCCAGGCGGAGGCCTTCGAGCGGCTCGTCACCGGCCAGATCCTGGAGACCGCTGGCCCGCGCGAGGGCCGCGACCCGGTCGACCACTACCTCGACGTGCTCAGCGGCAAGACCGGCTCGCTGGTCGCCGTGTCCGGCCGGTTCGGCGCGATGATGGCCGGGGCCGACGAGCGGACCGTCGACGTCCTCACCCAGTACGGGGAGCGGCTCGGCATCGCCTTCCAGCTCGCCGACGACGTCCTCGACATCGCGTCCGACTCCCACGAGTCCGGCAAGACCCCCGGCACCGACCTGCGCGAGGGCATCCCGACGCTCCCGGTCCTGCGGCTGCGCGCCCAGGCGGCGCAGGACGGCAAGCCCGACGACCTGGAGCTCGTCGAGCTGCTCGACGGCGACCTCAGCGGCGACGAGGCCCTGGCCGAGGTGCTGCGCCGGCTGCGCGCCCACCCGGCGCTGGAGCGGGCCCGCCAGGACACCGTGCGGTACGCCCAGGAGGCGCGCGCCACGCTCGCGCCGCTGCCCGAGGGGTACGCGAAGTCCGCGCTGGAGGAGCTGTGCGACGCCGTGGTGCACCGCGCGGGCTGAGGACGTGCCGATGCCGTGGTGCACGGCGTGGGCCGAGGCCGCATCGGCGCGCGTTGACGCGGCGTCACCCGGTGGTGGTCTACCCCTACTGGATGACGTAGGTGCCCCTTCCGGTTGTCATACCGGAGCAGTAGGCGGAGTTGATCCCCCGGGCTGACGCCTCGGGCCGTCCGTTTTGGTCAGATGGATACCAACGGAAGCCGCCGACCACGGAGGTAGGGCACACCATGGACCCGAACGACAGCGCAGAGACCGCCGGCGAGGCCACGGGCACGGGAGCGGGCCGCCGCAAGGCGGCGCGCTACATCGTCCCCGTCGCGGTCGCGGGGGTGGCGGCCGCGACCATCGGACTGGTCCCGGCGCTCGCGAACTCCGGCGACCCGGACCTGCCGAAGATCAGCGCACAGGAGCTCATCGAGAAGATCGCCGCTTCCGACGAGGAGCAGCTCTCCGGCACGTTCAAGATCAGCACCGACCTGGGCCTGCCCCTCGACGGCCTCGCGGGTTCGCTCGTACCGGGCGGCGCGGGCACGGGCGACAAGGACGGCGGCGCGGCGGCCCCGCAGGACAAGCTCATGGAGCTGACGTCCGGTACGCACACGCTGCGGGTGGCCGCCGACGGCCCGGAGCGGCAGAAGCTCTCCATCCTCGGGGACGCGTCCGAGTACAGCCTCATCCACAACCAGGGCGAGGTCTGGGCGTACGACAGCAAGTCCGGCGAGGTCTACCACGCCGAGGCTCCCAAGGGCCGGGAGGGCGGCGATGCCAAGAAGGCTCCGAAGCCGCCCAAGGGCGCTCCGGCGACCCCGAAGGACTTCGCCGAGCAGGCGCTCGCGGCGGCCGGGGACACCACCTCGGTCACCGTGGACGGCACGGCGCAGGTCGCCGGGCGGGACGCGTACCAGCTGCTGATCAAGCCGAAGCAGTCCGGTTCGACGATCGGCTCGGTCCGCATCGCCGTGGACGCCGAGAACGGCGTACCGCTGAAGTTCACCCTGTCCGCGGCGAGCGGCGGCAAGGCCGTGGTCGACGCCGGGTTCACCAAGGTCGACTTCTCCGAGCCCGCCGCGTCCACGTTCGCCTTCAGCCCGCCCAAGGGCGCCAAGGTGACCGAGGCCGACGAGCTGGAGACCGGCAGGGACGAGCACGGTGCGGCGCAGAAGGCGCTCCCCGGGCAGCTGGCCGAGCTGGACGGCTTCGAGGGCGTCAACGTCATCGGCAAGGGCTGGACCTCGATCGCCGAGATCAGGACCCCCGGCGGCAAGGGCCTCCCCGCGGCCGGCTCGGGCGACGTCCCCGCCGAGGCGCAGGGCTTCCTCGACGCGCTGGGCGACAAGGTCACCGGGAAGTTCGGCTCGGGCACGGTCTTCAAGACGCGCCTGGTCAATGCCCTGCTGACGGACGACGGCTCGGTGTACGTCGGAGCGGTGACGAAGGACGCGCTGGTGCGCGCCGCCGACGCCGCCAGGTAGGACACGCCCGGCGCCCGCCGTGCCGGGCGTCCGGCGCCGGACACCCGCCCCGTCGCACACTGTGCGGCGGGGCGGCAACGCCGCAGGGACCTGGCAGCCGCGCGGACGGGAGAGGTGCGACCGGGATGACGACGACGGGCACAGTAGCCGCGGATACGGCGGGCGCGGCGGGAGTGGCGGACACCGCGCCGGTCATCCGCACCCGTGGCCTGACCAAGCGCTACCGGGGCGGCCAGCTCGCCGTGGACGGCCTCGACCTGACCGTGCCCGCCGGCAGCGTCTTCGGCTTCCTCGGCCCGAACGGCTCCGGGAAGACCACCACGATCCGGATGCTGGTGGGCCTCATCGACCCGACGTCCGGTACCGCCGAGGTGCTCGGCCACCCGATGCCGGCGGCCGCCCGTACGGTGCTGCCGGAGGTCGGCGCGCTGATCGAGGGGCCCGCGCTGTACGGGTTCCTGAACGGCCGGGACAACCTCCTGCGGTACGACCGGGCCGACCCCACCGCCGACCCGCGTACCCGCCGGGCCCGCGTCGGCGAAGCCCTGGAACGGGTCGGGCTCGCCGCCGCCTCCGGCAAGAAGGCCAAGGCGTACTCGCTCGGCATGAAACAGCGCCTGGGCCTGGCCGCAGCCCTGCTCCGGCCGCGCCGGCTGCTGGTCCTGGACGAGCCGGTCAACGGCCTCGACCCGCAGGGCATGCGCGAGATCCGTTCCCTGGTCCGGGAGCTGGCGGCCGAGGGCACCACGGTGTTCCTCTCCTCCCACCTGCTGGACGAGATCGAGCAGGTCTGCACGCACGCCGCGGTGATGGCCCGGGGCCGGCTGATCGTCCAGGGCCCGGTCGCCGATCTCGCCGCGAGCGCCCGGGGCCGGCTCGCCGTCACCACCCCCGACCCCGGGGACGCCGCGCGCATCCTCCGGGAACACGGGCTCACCGGCCTGAGCGCCGAAGGCGACCGGCTGACCGCCGACGCCCCACCCGCCGCCGTGGACCTCGCCGACCTCAACGCGGCGCTGGTGGCAGGCGGGGTGCGGGTGCGGTTCTTCGGCGCGGAGCGGGGTTCGCTGGAGGACGCCTTCGTCGCACTCACGGGAGAGGGATTCGATGTCGCAGGCTGAAGCCGAACCGGCGCGTTCGCGCAATCCGGTGCGTTCCCGATATCCGATGCGTCCCCGGCATCCGGTGGGCCCCCGCACGCCGCAGCGTCCCCGCAGTCCGCTGTGGACGCTGGGACTCCTGCGCTCCGAGATCACCACGCTGCTCCGCCGCCACCGGACCTTCGCCCTCCTCGGCGTCCTCGCCGCCGTACCCGTCCTCATCGGGATCGCGGTCCGGATCGAGACGGGCGGCGGCGGTGGCGGGGCGGGCGGCCCGGACGGCGCGGCGGGCCCGGCGTTCCTCGCCCAGGTCACCGCCAACGGCCTCTTCCTCGTCTTCGCCGCCCTCGCCGCGACGCTGCCGGTCTTCCTGCCGATGGCCGTCGGGGTGGTGGCGGGCGACGCCGTCGCGGGCGAGGCGAGCAGCGGCACCCTGCGCTATCTGCTGGTCGCCCCGGCGGGCCGGACCCGGCTGCTGCTCGTGAAGTACGCCTCCGTCCTCGCCTTCTGTCTGGTCGCGACCCTGGTCGTGGCGGCGTCGGCGCTGGCGGTGGGCGCGCTGCTGTTCCCGGTGGGGGAGGTCACCACGATCTCCGGGACCCGGATCGGCTTCGGCGAGGGGCTGGTACGGGCGGCACTCACGGCGCTGGTCGTCGCGGTCTCCCTGACCGGGTTCGCCGCGCTCGGGCTGTTCGTCTCGACGCTGACCGGCAGCGGGATCGGGGCGATGGCGGCCACGGTCGGGCTGCTGATCACGGTGCAGATCCTGGACAGCATTCCGCAGCTGGGCGCCGTGCACCCGTACCTGTTCTCGCACTACTGGATGTCCTTCGCGGACGTCCTGCGCGAACCCGTCCACTGGGACGACCTGACCAAGAACTTCCAGCTGCAGGGGCTGTACGTCGCGGTGTTCGGCTCGGCGGCCTGGGCCCGCTTCACGGCCAAGGACATCACGGCCTGAGAGGACGACCAGCGAAAACGTGTGGCTCCTGGCCGGATCGGATCGGCGGGAGATTGTCCGCGCCGTCGGCCGGGCGAGCCGTCCCCCGATCGGCTCGTCGCGGCACGAACGGCACGAACGGTGCGGAAGACGGGAACGACACGACACGGTACGTTCCGTTTCTGCCTGGATATTGTTCGGTCTTTGGCGACGAGATGTCAACAAGAGATTGGCTGGAACCCCTCTATGCTCACCGAATGATCACATCGTCGAGCAGTGTGCGCCGCAGCGAACGGTCACGGCGCGCGATCCTGCGGTCCGCCCTCGACCTCTGTACCGAGCGGGGGTACGGGCACGTCACGATAGAGGCCATCGCGGCCGGCGCCGGGGTCAGCAAGAAGACGATCTACCGCTGGTGGCCGTCGAAGGGCGCGGTTCTCCTGGAGGCGTTCACCGACGCCCTGGTCGACGCCACCCCGTTCGTGGACACCGGCGACATCGGCGCCGACCTGCGCGCCCATGTCGCCGGCGCGGTGAAGGTGCTCTCGGTCCCGCCGCTCGGCCCGGCCTACGCGGGCATCCTCTCCGAGCTGCACCACGACGACCTCCTGGCCCAGCAGCTGCGGGAGCAGCTGGTCGACCCGCGCGTCGAGGAGGCGATCGGCCGGCTGCGCAGCGCCCAGGAGAAGGGCCAGATCCCGCCCGGCGCGGACCTCCCGCTGGCCGTGGAGATGCTGTACGGCCCCGTCTACTACCGCCATGTGCTGCGCAAGCCCGTCCAGGACGAGGAGACGATCGCCGCCCTCGTGGACCACGTGCTGCGCTCGCTGCGGGCGCCGGGGTACCAGGACCCGCCCTGATCGCGGTTCGTCGTAGTCACGCAGTGCGTCACCTTCCCGTCCGCCGGTTGTTCCGCCGTGTGGCGTCGCTCGCCTGGTGCGTCGTGCGGATGTCCCCGCGCTGGACGGCGAAGACCGTGGCCGAGTCGCGGGCGGTGTTGTTCTGCTCCAGGACCACGGTGGCGCGGCCGTACCCGAGCGCTCCGTCGACCTCGGCCGTCAGCCGCGCCAGCGGCGCACGGCAGGCCGGTTCCCGGCACAGCAGCTCGCGCAGTTCCCGGGCCCAGATTCCGGACAGGGCCCGCCGTACGTCGTCGGGGGCCGTCGTCGTCCGCACCAGGGCCGCCGCCTCGTCCAGTTGCGCGGCGACCTGAGCGGTGCCGGCCGGGGCGTCCCGGCGGAAGAGGTCGAGGACCGCTTCCCTGGCGCCCTGCCACAGGTCCGTGGCCATCGCCGCCACCACGGCCGCGGCGCCGGCCTCGGCCAGCAACGTCAGTTCGTCGGTCACGTGGGCTCCCTCACTTCTTCCCGTCGATGTTGATCGTGCCGTTCCCCAGCGCGTAGATGACGCCGTGCCCCGAGGCCTTGCTGATCATCTTCGTGTTACCGGCCGGCCTGTCGGTGGCCGTCCGGACCGGCGCGGGCCCGGTGGCCCGCGGCGCGCCGTACGCGGGCACATGCAGCCAGGCGGACCCGGTGAACTCCTTCTCCCGCACCCCGACCTGACGGAACGAGGCCGGATCGATGCCGGGCCGCCCCTCGCACACCGCCGTCTCGTGGAAGTGCTCCGACACGAGGAGCGCGGTCGTCGCCTCCTGGGCCTCTGCCAGGGCGGCGCGGACCGGCTCGGCGTCCAGCAGCCGGGCGAGGACCTCCAACGGCCGGCCGGTGACCGTGCCGTCCCGGTCGACCTGCACCGACCCGGCGTGCAGGGCCATCCGGAGACGGATCTGCGTGGGAGCCCCGGCCAGCAGGTTGTGCGCCCGCAGATGCTCCGTCAGCTCATGGACCAGCGGATGGATCAGGCTCGTCTCGGGCGTTCCGGCCGGGGCCACGACCCGCATGCCGTCGCCGAGATCGTGGCGCAGGCACGCCTCCCAGTCGACGCCGCTCCGTGTGAACGACGCGCACAGGGCGGTCGACAGTGTTTGCCGGATCTGATCGAGCGCCACGTCACCGCGTCCCGACGAGCCCGCGATGTCCACCGCGAACAAGGCCCGGTATTCACGCGCTTCTTCCATGCAGCCCTCCTGGCCGTGCCCCGTGCTGATGTGCCCTGTCGTGCCGAGTCGTTGTCGTGTCTGTCGTGTTGTCGCGCCGTGTCCTGCCCGTGGTTCCACTGTGCCCCGATTGAACCCGGCGGACCCCGTCGTAATACTGGATCGGCTCGACAGCGCGTGAGCAGCCGTCGACGGCGACCGAAAGGCCGGCGACCGAAAGGCCGGGGCCAGGAGGCGAGGACGCATGGACGGCACATCACCGCGCCGGGGGACGCCTGGCCGGAGACCCGCAGTCGAGGAGACCTGGCCCCGATCGAGCGTGCTGGGCTCACTCGCCGCACCGGCCCGGGGACGCCTCCTCGCGCTGGGCGCGGTCCGGCGCTACGAAGCCGATCACGTGCTGATGCGCGAGGGGGAGCGGACGGCGTTCGTCCTCGTCCTCCTGCACGGCGTCGTCAAGGCGACCGGGCGGGCCCCCGACGGCCGGGACGCGCTCCTCGCCGTCCGCATGGGCGGGGACCTGGTCGGCGAGTTCGCCGCCGCGGACGGAGGCCCCCGGTCCGCGACCGTCACGACCTGCGGGGACGTGGTCGCGCGGGCCGTCAGCCGGGAGGACTTTCTCGCCTGCACCCGCGATGATCCCGGTATCGCCCACGCGGTGAACGCCGCCGTGGTCGCGAAGCTCCGGGCCGCCAACACCCATCGCGTCGACTTCACCGGCTGCGACGCCGCCACCCGGCTCGCCCGGGTGCTGCACCAGATCGTGATGACCCACGGCGAGCGGTCCGGTGCGGGGGCGGTGATCCGCTGGCCGATCACCCAGCCCGAGCTCGCGACCCTGTCCGGTACGGCGGAACCCACCGTGCAGAAGGTGCTGCGCCGGTTGCGCCAGGCGGGAGTGATCTCCACCGGCTACCGCACCGTACGGGTCGAGGATCTCGACCGGCTGAGCGACCTGGCCTTCCGCGAACAGCTCTGAGCCCGACGGGCACCTGTTCCCTCCCTGGCACCTGTTCCCTCCCTGGCACCTGTTCCCTCCCTGGCACCTGCTCTCTCCCCGGCGTCTGCCCCTCTCCGTGCCGGATCCACTCCTGCAGCTGATCGGCGACGCCGGAACCCGCCCGGCCGAGTGTGGAGCAAGTTGGAAGAAACAGTCGTACGACGGGTTCGTGTGCCCCGACCCTCGCTAGCCTCACCACCTGAAGCCAGGAAAGCGGCGCTGCTGTGCACCCAACTTATCTGCGCTTTAAGGCACTTGGAGTGACTGCGACGCTGTTGGCGAGGCGTCGACCCGGCGCGTGGCCGCACTCCGTGAGCGGGAGGAGTGGTGGGCCATGGCAGAGACGGACGGCTTCGCGGGGGAACCGCACGGGCCCGTCCCCGAGGCGGACGGCGAGCCGATGCGCGCCGACCACCGCATCGACATCGCCGGGGACGCGTCGGGAACGGTGATCGCGGGCAACCACAACGTGGTGATCGACGCCAACGGCTCGATCGTGAACGTGCTCCCGCCCCGGGAACGCCCCAGGCCGGAGCGGCGGGAACGGGTCGCGCTCGTCCCCCGGACGCAGCGCGAGCCGGTGGGGCGCGAGGCGGACCTGGACGAGCTGAAGGACGCCCTGCGCAGGCACGGCATGGTGCAGCTGTGGGGACCGCCCGGTGTCGGCAAGAGCGCCCTGTTGCGGCATGCGGCCCGCTCCCTCGCCCCCGGCCGGGACGGTGTGGTGTTCCTCAACGGGGCGCATCGCGAGGCCGAGGACATCGCCCAGGAAATCTTCGAAGCCTGTTACGAGGCCCCGGGCTACGCGCCGACCGAGGGGGAGCTGCGCCGGCTCATGCACGACGTTCACGTCACGGTTTACGTGGACGACGCCGAGCTGGCGCCCGAGCGGCTGCGGGTGCTCGCGGACTCCGCCCCTGACGCGAAGTTCGTCCTGGCGAGCCGGGAGCGGTCCATGCCCGGGGAGAGCGGGGAGCTGGAGCTTCAGGGGCTGGCCCGCGCGGCCGGGATGGACCTGCTGGAAAGGGAGTTGCGGCATCCCCTCCCCGACGCCGAACGGGGAGCGGCCGAGGAGCTGTGCACCGTGTCGCTGGGCCGGCCCCTGCTCCTGCTGCGCGCGGCCGGACTGGCCAGGCTCGACTCGTCGGGTGAGATCAGGCTGCCCCGGGCGGCCGAGATCGACGGTGTCCTGCCGCTGCTGCTCGACCGTCTCGACCTTCTCGACACGGAGGCCGTGAACGCCCTGCACCTGCTCGTGACGCTGGGTGACGCGGAGGTGGCCCCGGAGCACGTCGGCGCCCTGTGCGCGGTGCCCGATCCGGCGCCGGTGTGCGCCCGGCTGGCCGGCCTCGGTCTGGCGACGGTCACGGAACGCGGGTACCGGAGCGCCGCCGACGTGATGCCGGAGGTGCGGCGACGGTTCCCGGGGCCCGTCGCCGTGGACCGGCTGTGCGACCACTTCGTCCGCTGGGCCGAGCTCGCGACCACCACGCCGGCCCAGGTCGCCGACCACGCGCGCGCGTTGGAAGTGGTGGCCGGGATGGCCGAGCGGCAGGGCCGGCCCGACCTCGCCGTGCGGGTCGCACGGGCCGTCTCGCCCTTCCTCGCGGAGTCCCTGCGGTTCGGTGTGTGGGGGCGGCTGCTCGACCAGGGCCAGAACGCCGCCCGGCAGGCCGGCGACGCGACGGCAACCGCCTACTTCACCCACGAGAAGGCCGTCAGGTGCCTGATGATCGGCCAGCGGACGCTGGCAGCAGTGCTCCTGGCCGAGGCGGTGGTGCTGTGGCGGCAGCTGGGCGACCACGAGGGCGTCGACGCCGCGCTCAACGCCCAGCAGTACGCCCCGCCGACCCCGCCGACCCCGCCGACCCATCCGGCGCCGGACACCGGGCCGCTGGGCGAGGGCCCGGGGGCGCCGCCCGGCAGCGACCCCGGCGCGGGCCCGGGAACCGAACCGGGGACGATGACGGGGCCCGAACCGGGCACCACAGGACCCGGCACCGGCACCGATCCCGGCTACGACCCGAGCGCCTCCCCCGGCTACGACCCGGTGGGCCCATCGGGGTCCGACCCCGGCGGCTGGGGGTGGTCCGACCCCGGCACCGCACCCGCCGCCGACTCCGTGACGGCAACGGCCTCCAACGCCGGCGCGCAGCCAGGGGCGGACCTCGGGGCGGGGCAGGGAGCGAATCCCTGGACCGCGCCGAACCCGGCGGCGGACCCCACGACGCACATCGCCGCCCACTCCTCCGGCGCGGCGGGCGCGGGGGGAGTGGCAGCGGGGGGCGGGGCGGCGGCCACCACGACAGCGGCCCTCTGGGCGAGTGTGGTCGCAGTCGTCCTGGGCGTCGCCGCCGCGCTCGTGATCGGGGTGGCCGTCTACCAGGAACTGGCCGAGGAGAAGCGGATAGTACCGGTTTCGGGCTCTGTCACGGAGTCCTCCGGCGGTTCCTCGGGCGGTTCCTCCGGCGGTTCCTCGGGCGGTTCCTCGGGCGGGTCCACCGACGGCCCCTCAGACGAGCTGGCCGGAGTGTGGCAGGAGGAAGGGGGATCCCTCTTCAACATCACCAGGACCGGGGGCGGGGCCTACAGCCTCAAATCGATCGGCCCCTGCGGCGAGACCAGCACGCACGAGGTCACCGGAGGCTCGGGAAGCTACCGGGGCAGGATGCCGGTGTGGGACGAGTCGTCCTGCGGTAAGCGCCTCGGGGAAGTGGTCCTGTCGATCGACGTCTCCTCCGACGGCACCACCGCCGACGTCGACGTGACCGAGCCGGCCGGCGTGGAGTGGGAGTGCTACACCTGCGGATCCCGGACCTGGACCCGTCCGTCCTGATGCCATGAGAACCGAGCAGTCCTCAGTGAAACCGAAGGAGAACTCCCATGCCGTCCTCCACAGGCGACCAGTACACGATCCGTATCGGGGGTGACGTCTCGGGGACCGTCGTGGCGGGTCACGGCAACCGGACCGATGCCAGCCGAACCGGCGAGGCCGAAGCCGATGCCACCCCCCGTGTGCATGCCGATGCCGATGCCGACGCCGGAGCCACCCAGAAGACCACCGTCCGGGACCACGGCACGTCCTACACCGTCATGAGGGGTGAACTGAACATCCACCACGACGCCCCCTGCCGGTCACCGGAACCGGTGGAGACTGACCGACCGACCCCTACCTGAAGCACTCCAGGATCAGCGGCAGGTCCTCCAGCCACTCCTGGAGGCGGGCCCGCCTGCGGGCGGCGAGGAGGCAGGGGTGGGCCGTGCCGTGGTGCAGGTGGACGACGACCTGGAGGTGCTTGGGGCCCGCCGCCGCGTACGTCACGGTGCTGATCTCGGCCCAGGTGTACTGCACCTCCGCGTTCTCCGGGCCCAGCGTGACGCCCGTCTCGTCGACCAGGAGGGAACTCCCCGGGCCGACCGCCACGAACGTGAGGTCGGCGAGGCCGGCCTCGGCCGGTGCGCCGCCCGCCGGGGCGAGTTCGGTCGGGGCCTGGTGCGGCAGCAAGGCAGGGGACGGGGCGTACGAGGGCGGCGGCGGTAGCACCGCCACGGTGGGGGCGTACGCCACGGCAGGCGCATGAGCCGGGGCGTCCGGTACGAACAGGTCCAACAGGCCCGCCGGTGTGGGCCGCCGGTCCGGTTCCTTGGCCAGGCACGCCGCCAGGACCGGCCGCAGGCCCTCCGGCACGGCGGCCAGATCCGGCGGCTCGTGCACCGACCGGTACATCATGCCCATCGGGGTGCCCGCCCCGAACGCGCTGCCGCCCGCCGCCGCGACGAGCACCGCGCCCAGCGCGAACACGTCGGCGGCGCCACCGACCTCCTGCCCCTGGGCCTGCTCGGGCGCCAGGAACCCCGGCGTCCCGAACGCCATGCCGGTGGCGGTCAGGCGGGTCGACTCCAGGGCCCGCGCGATGCCGAAGTCCAGAACCCGGGGGCCGTCCGGCGCCATGATGATGTTGCCGGGCTTCAGGTCGCGGTGCACCAGCCCGCAGCCGTGGATCGCCGCCAGCGCCTCGGCCAGCGCCGCGCCGAGCTGCCGCAGCCGTACCTCTCCCATCGGCCCCTCGGTCTCCAGCAGCGCGGAGAGCGTGGGCCCGGGAACGTACGCCGTGGCCAGCCAGGGCGCCGTCGCCTCCGGGTCCGCGTCCACCACGGGTGCCGTGTGGAAGCCGCCCACGCTGCGCGCGGCCGCGACCTCGGCCCGGAACCGCTCCCGGAAATGCGGGTCGCCCGCGAGCTCCGGGCGGGCCACCTTCACCGCCACCGCCCGCCCGCCGCGCGAACGCGCCAGATAGACGGTGCCCATCCCGCCGGCGCCCAGCTCCCGCTCCACGGCGTACCCGCCGATACGCTCCGGCAGGCCCGCGCCGACCTGTTCCGGCAGGCCCCGGCTGCCGTCCGCCCCGTACTCCATACGCTGCACGCCCCCCTGTGCTCAGGCGGTCAGTATGCCGCAGGGGTCCCGCCGGACCGGCCGCCGTGCAGCGCTCGCCGTCCGGCCTTGGCCGTTCACGCCTCCGCCGTCACGTATCGGCCGTTGACGTCCGCCGTCACGCCTCCGCCGTCCACCGGTGGCCGGGCCCGGTGAGCCGGGCGATGCTGGTCCTGCGCGTGCCGGCTCCGGTGCTCCGGTGCTCCGGCGCGCCGAAGCCGGAGGGCGGTGGAGCCGTGTCGGACGCCGAGATCCCGGCCGGTCCCGGAAGGCCGGCCGAGGCCGTACTGGCGACGCTGTTCGCCCAGTCCGCCGTCGGCCTGTTCGTGCTCGACCCCCAGCTCCGGCTGGTGCGCGCCAATACCGTCGTCGAGGGCGTGGAGACCGGTGAGTACATCGGCCGCCGGTTCACCGACGCCTTCCGGCTCGACGACCCGGACGGCTCCGAGCAGCTCTTGAAGCGGGTGCTCGCCGGGGAGGGCCCGTTGCGCGACCACCTGGTCCGGGGCAGGCTGCGCCGGATCCCCGGCGACCGGCAGTTCCTGGTCTCCGCATACCGGATCGACGGCCCCGGCAGCGGTCCCGACGCATCCGCCCTCGGCGTGTTGGCCGCGGTCGTCGATGTCACCGAGCGGGAACGGGGCCGCGCCCGGGAGGCCGCGCTCGCCGCCGTGCGGGACGCGGTCGGCGGCTCCCTCGACGTCGCCGCCACCTGCCGCGCCTTCATCGACGCCCTGGTGCCCGGTTTCGCCGACCTCGCCGTCATCGAGGTGGTGGACGAGGTCCTGCGCGGCGCCGACCCGCCGGTGGGCCCGCTGCCGCCCGAGACCCCGCTGCGCAGCGCGGCAAGCGGCCGGTGCGACGCGGTTCGGGACGGCGCGGAGGCCGGGAGCGGGGCCGGGGTCCGGTGGAGCACGGGCGGGGCGACCCGCCGCCTCCCCGCCCGTACGCCGTACGCGCTCGCCGTCGCCGATCTGCGGGCCCGACGCGTCGCGCTCGGCCCCGACAGCCCGTGGCCGGACACCGACCCGGACGAGGCGCACGCCGTCGCGGAGAGCGGCGCGCACTCCCTGATCGTCGTGCCCCTCACCCTGCGGGGCGCGGTCCTCGGGCTGGTCAGTCTCTACCGCTGCGGGGCGGCCGAGCCCTTCGACGATCACGACGTCTCCCTCGCCGTCTCGGCGTGCACCCGGGCGGCCCTCGGCATCGACAACGCCCGCCGTTACGAGCGCGAGCACGTCATCGCCTCGACCGTCCAGCGGCGGCTGCTCCCGCAGGCCGAGCGGCGGCAGGCCGCCGTCGAAACCGCGCACGTTCTGCTTTCCGGCCGGGACAGCGGCTGCTGGTTCGACACCATCGCCCTGTCCGGTGCCCGTACCGCGCTCGTCGTGGGCGGCGTCGCGGGCGAGGGCCTCCAGTCGGCCATCGCCATGGGCCAGCTGCGTACGGTCATCCAGGCGCTGGCGGGACTCGACCTGGAGCCGGAGGAAGTCCTCGCCAGGCTCAAGGACACCGCCGACCGCCTCGCCGGCGAGCGGGCCTCCCTGCCCCCCGACGACTCCCTCCAGGGCGAATCCCTGAGCGCGGGCTGCGTGTACGGGGTCTACGACCCGTTCAACCGCACCTGCACCGTCGCCCGCGCCGGGCACCCCGCACCGCTGATCGTCGGCCCCGACGGACGGGCGGTCGCCCTCGACGTACCGGAGGGGCCCGGTCTCTTCTCCGCCGACAGCGCCCTCTTCGCCCCGGCCACCGTCACCCTGGAGGAGGGCAGCCTCCTCGCGTTCTGCACCGCCGAACTGCTCTCCGGCGACGGCTCCGCCGAACACATCACGCAGACCCTCGCCCGACCGGGCCGGAGCCTTGAGCAACTGGGCGACGACATCGTCTACGCGCTGCCGGACGACACCCGCTCCGCCGGCGCGGCCCTGCTCCTGGCCCGTACGGGGACGATCTCCGATCACCGGTTCGCCACCTGGGACCTGGCCCAGGACCGCACGACGCCCGCCACCGCCCGGGTGCTCGTACGGGACCGGCTCCAGGGCTGGGGCCTTGACGAGGACACCGTCGAGGCGACCGAACTGATCGTCAGCGAGCTCGTCACCAACGCCGTCCGCTACGGCGCGCCGCCGCTGCGGCTGCGGCTCCTGCTGGACTCCGCGCTGACCTGCGAGGTACACGACGGTTCCACGTCCTCCCCGCACCTGCGGCACGCCCGGACCGTCGACGAGGGCGGCCGGGGCCTGTTCATCGTCTCCCGCCTCGCCTCCCACTGGGGAGCCCGCCACGGGCCGGACGGCAAGGTGCTGTGGACCGAGCAGGAACTGCCGGGCGACGCTTCCGGGCCGTTCCCGCCCCCGCCGGAGTGATTCCGACCGGTACGGTCCTGCCGATCGCGCCGATCGCGCAGAGTGCTCCGTATGACGACACCCGCGGAGCTGCTCCGCTCCTTCGCCCGCACCCGCGCCTCCCTCGACGGCGAGGAGGTCACGTACTGGTGGTACGGAGACGTGTACTCCTGGGCCCCCGACGAGCCCTACCAGCGGGTCTTCGGCTTCGAGGGCCTCAACGTCTCCCGTCTGGTCCAGGACGCGGACGCCGGGCCGGACGCGTACCAACTACTCACCCGTGAGGCCGCGTTCTACCTGGATCCCGTCAGCCGCGAGATCCTGGAGACCTGGCAGGACCTGCCGGTGGTGCACGTCTGGAACGACCCGGCGAACCAGAAGTGGCGACCCTTCCCGATCCCGACGACCGACCTCGGGGATCAGGTCTGCTTCAGCCTGGAGATCCCGCTCGCCTACCCGTCGCCGCTGCCGGTGGCCCAGTACCCGGTCCACTCGGCGGGGGACACGTACAAGGCCCTGGAGCTCTTCCAGTTCTTCGCCGACCGCGCCGACCTGGCGGGGCCGGCGCCCGGCGTCCCGGCCACCCTGTCGTGGAGCCGGATGTCCCCGTGGCTCCCCTGGATGGCCCGGGGGCAGCGGCCCGGCGGCCTCACCTTCCACTGCCGGGGCCGCAAGCTCGGCGCGTACACCGAGGTCCCCGAGCGCACCCGTGCCCACATCGCCGCCCACCATCCGGAGTTCGCCCACGCCCCGCAGAAGTGGAGCGAGCCCAACGAGACCAGCTGGACCTACTTCCGCAAGCTCAACCCGCCCCGGAGTTGAGGGACGTTCAGCGGACCGTGATGTTCCGGCCCGGGCCGCCCTCGACCGTGTCCTTTCCGGAGCCGCCGATGATCAGGTCGTCGCCCTCCTCGCCGTGCAGCACGTCGTCGCCGCTGCCGCCGAGCAGGACGTCGTCACCGTCCCCGCCCATGACGTGGTCGTCGCCCTGGCCCGCGAACACGATGTCCGCACCGCCGTACGCGTCGATCATGTCGTCGCCCCGGCCACCCCACAGCCGCTGGTCGCCGTCGTCGCCCATCAGGTGGTCCATGCCGTCGCCGCCGTCCAGGACGACGCGCCCCATGACCATGTCGTTGCCCGCGTCGCCCCGTACCGTGTGCGCGGTGTGGGCGTGCAGGGTGTCGTCACCGGGGCCGCCGCTGACGGTGGCCACCCCGAGGTCGCTGGTGGCGATCTCGTCGTCGCCGTCGCCGAGGAAGACGTCGATCCGGTCCGGCCGGGCGCTGTCGGTGGGCAGTTCGCAGACGACGTAGGTCTCGTCCCCGGGAGTGAGGTACGTGCAGTGGTCGCCGGGCCGGAGCGGGACCGTGTCGCGGAAGCCGACGCGCCGGACGCCGTCGGCCTGATCCATCGGGACCACATGGAGGTCGTTGGCCTGTCCCGGGGCGGCCGTGAAGGTGATCGACTGCTTCGCCCAGTCGGCGCCGACGCGGGCCTTCGCCCCAGTGGCGGCGGGGGCCGCGACGGCCGGGGAAGCCGTGAGGCCGGCGGCGATCAGGGCCACGACGGCTGCGCCGGCGGTGACTTGGTGGCGGTTCATGGGACCTCGTCTCGATGGGGTGGCAGCCGGTGGGCCGGCCTGCCGACGGGATGGCTGTCCGGGGGCCGGACGGGCGGCCGTGGGGGTGGCGTCCTCGCCTCCTCGCGGCCGCGGTCGGCGCGCTCCGGCGCCCCGGACAGCTCCGGTTCGTCCCGGCGTGGCCGGGCGGTGCGGCGTCGCGTCAGCTCACATTGACGTCCACGCAGGCGTAGAAGGCGTTGGCGGTGTCGGCGATGTTCCACACGGCCAGCACCTTCTGCTTGCCGGACAGGCCACCGAAGTTGACCTGGTGGGTGACGGTCTCACCGGGCCGCGCGCCCCCGTCGTTGAACTCCGCGATCTTCCGGCCGCCTGCGTAGTACTGCCAGGTGCTGGTGGCATGACGTGCCGTCAGCCGCCAGTTGAAGCTGGTCGTCCGGCCGACCGGGGTGACCTTCCAGCCCTTGCCGTCGTTGTCGAGCTCGGCGAAGGCGGCGTTCCCTCCGCTGCAGCTCGTCAGTCCCTTGGGGCCCTCGACGCTCTGCGGCTCGTACTTGATGGCACCGCAGGAGACCACGCCGGAGGCGCACTGGGCCTGGCGGCTGGGGGGCGAGGATATGTAGCCGTGCGCGCTCGCGCTGCCGGCCGGCAGGCTGACGGCCAGGAGCGGGGCGATTCCCGCGCCGATGGCGACGGCTAACAGCTTCTTGCTTTTCATGACAACTCCTCTGTGGGGGTCCGTGCCTGCCCGCGCGACGACGGGATAGGCATGAGCATGTCAAGCAGTGACGCCGTGGCGGTGGGGCTGTCACGGGTCGCGACGGAAGCGTACCGCGCTTGGTCTAGACCAAGCTAGTGCCCCGACGCGACCCCTGTGCCGCGCCCGGGGGTGACCGCTGTGCCGCGCCCGGGAGTGGCCTCCGTGCCGTGCCCGGCGGCGACCGCTGTGTCACCGAACAGCCGCTCCAGGACCACCGCCACCCCGTCCTCCGCGTTCGACAGGGTCACCTCGTCGGCTGCCGCGCGCAGTTCCGGGTGCGCGTTGCCCATGGCCACCCGGTGGCCCGAACCGGCGAACATCGGCAGGTCGTTGGGCATGTCCCCGAACGCCACCGTCCGCTCGGCCCCGACCCCCAGCGACTCGGCGGCCAGGGCGAGCCCCGTGCCCTTGTCCACCCCGCGCGGGGCCAGCTCCACCGTGCCGGGCCCCGCCATGGTCACCGTCGCCAGATCGCCCACGGCCCCGCGCGCCGCGGCGGCCAGCGCGTCGTCGCCCAGCTCCGGATGGCGCACCAGCACCTTGATCACGGGCCGCTCCCACAACGCGGCGCGGGAGCCGACGCGTTGGGCGGGAAGCGTCGGGTTCGGCATCCGGTACCCGGCCTCGATCAGGGTCACCCCGTCCACGCCGTCCTGGTCCACCGCGGCGAACACGGCCCCGACCTCGGCCTCGATCTTGCCGAGCGCGGTGTCGGCGGCCTCGCGGTCCAGGGTGACGGACCGCAGCAGACGCCCGTTCCCGGCCTCGTAGAGCTGCGTGCCCTGGCCGCAGACGACGAGCCCGGTGTACGCCAGGTCCGCGAGCAGCGCCCGTATCCCGGGGACGGGCCGCCCGGTGACGATCAGGTGCCGGGCGCCCGCGGAGGCGGCGAGGGCGAGCGCGGCGCGGGACCGGGCGCTCACGGTGTCGTCCGGACGCAGCAGGGTGCCGTCCAGGTCTGTGGCGACGAGGGAATATGCGGGTGGCGTGGGCATGGGCCCCAGCCTAGAAGGGCCCGAACGGCCGCGACGGAGCCGCACGGCAAAGCCCCACCATGCAAGCAGGGTGCAGCTGTTGCCCAGGTGGCTCAGACGGTGCCGAAGTCTCCGGCCCGGACGCCGGCCACGAAGGCGCTGAACGCGGCGGCGGGGACGGTGAGGGCCGGGCCGCTCACGTTCTTGGAGTCGCGGACGGGGACGATGCCGTGCGGGGTGGCGAGGTTGGTGGCGACCTCGACGCACGCGCCGCCGTTCTCGCTGTAGGAGGACTTGAACCAACGGAGAGATTCGGTCGTCACGGGGTGCCCTTTCGTAACTGCTCGATCATGACCACGGATGCCGCCTGGGAGAGGGCTTCGGCCTGCAACTGATGGTAGGCCGTCAACAGGGGCACGACAGAGGTGCTGTCCCGTTCGAGTCGGCCCCGTTGGGCCGACTCCGCGTAGGAGACGAGCGAGCGGTTCTGCATGGTCAGGATGTACAGCGGGAGACTGAGGGGGCGACGGTCACCCATGTCGAAGGGGGCGACCTGAAGCACGGTGTTCGGCAGCGAGGCGAACTCGACCAACCGCTTCAACTGCACGTCCATGGTGGCTGGGTCGCCTACCGGGCGTCGAAGACAGCTCTCGTCGAGGACCACGAAGACCAGCGGTGGGGGCGTGCGGATCAGCGCGGCCTGTCGCTCCGAGACGAGCGAGATCCGCTCTTCGCCCTGCTCGGGAGTGATGGCGCCTCGCTCGACAGCACGGGCGGTGAGGGCGGATGCGTACTCGGGCGTCTGGAGGATGCCTGGGATGACACCCACTTCGTACAGCCGGATCTCCGCTGCGCGTTCCTCGTGGGTGATGTACTCCGGAAACCCCTCCAGGAGGGCTGTGTGCCTGATGGCCAGACTCTGGCGATGTAACCGTTCGCCGGAGCCGAGCGCCCTGTCAGCCTTTGCCGCGAAGGGGCCAGTTGGAGATCGCCGACCAGTTTCCACGGCCGAAATATGCGCCCCGGAGCATCCCATGCGTGTGGCTAGTTCGTCCTGCGTCCAGCCGCGCTCGTCCCGCAAGCTGCGGAGAAGCGCTCCGAAAGCGGCACTCGCCGACCGCTCGGGATCCAGTTCCTTGCGGTTCACCATGGGAAACCTAACTTGCCTGGCAGTTTGCGTAAGTTGAAGACATCTCGACCGTAGGCCACGCTGAATCGCCCCGGTAGTCAAACGGCTACAGAGAGGAGCGATAGGTGTACGGCGAGAACGTTTGCCCGAACGTGCAACAGCCTCCCGACCCCCCGGCCCCCGGCACGCTCATGGTGGACACCGGCCGGGGCGACCGCGTGGGCGAGTTCCGCGGAGTCTCCGGCCCCTACTGGTCGTTGCGACCCGTGGGTGGCGGGGCCGAGTGGGAGGCCGAGCCGCACCGGGTCCGGCCCGCGCTCCTCATGGAGCAGCTCCGGGCCAGGACCGCACGGCTCAACGCCCGCAGCCGGGGTGAAGTGCTGTGAAAGCGGCGCAGGCGCAGGCGCGTTGGTACGTCGCCGAGAGCCACGGCGGTGACGCGGCGCGGTCCGTCCGGCTCGGCGGGATCGTCACCCCGACGCGACGGCTGGCCCTCCGCTGGCTGCGCCGGCAGGCCCAGCGCTTCGCGGACGCGCTCGACCCGGACCCGTACGCCCCCTGGGTTCCGGTCCGTGCGCTGTACCCGGTCGCCGGGGGCGGCCGACGCGACGCACCGGCCGAACTCCGTTCCTGGGCGGCCAGTTTCCGCGAGCACGACTATGCGCTGGGACGACTCGCGGACGGGCTGCCGTACGAGTTCGTCGCCCGGGACGCCGCGTCCTGGTACGGGCTCGTCGTGCGCCCCCTGGCCGCTGCCCGTGTCCCTTCCACTTCTCACCGGCGAGGATGAGCGTCATGTTGCAGTGCACCGCCTTCACCGAACTCCCCGAGATGGGTGCGCGCGTCGCGCTCATGAGTCCGGCGGACGGGCCCGGCCGGGCGTCGGAGGCGCCCGAGCTGGACGAATTCCTGCTCTGTGAACTCGGCGAGCACGACGACGGGACCGAGCACGCGGCCCAGCTCTGGTCGGCCTCGGCTGCTGCCGGGCGGGACCTGTGGCTGTTCTGGACCGAGGCCGACGGACGCCGGAAGTTCCGCTTCGAGGAACTGCTGCCGTGCCCGGCCGTCATCCACCGGCTGTCCGTCAGGGAAGGGGACGCCTGCGTGCTGTACGACCGGCACCCGGCCGCGCACTCCTGGGACGTGACGGATCCGCTCGCCGATCTGATGGCGGAGCGGATCCGGGAGGACGTACGGCGTGACCGGGACGGCGGGTGCCCCGCTTAGCGCCGCTTGCGGCCGACCGTGTTCCGGGGGCTCCCGGTGAGCGTGCCGACGCCGGTGCGCCGGCTCACGTGGTCGAGGGCGGCGCCCACGCCGCGAGGCCGTGCGCGACGCGTGCGGAAGCTGCGGATCACCGGGGTCGGGTCAGCTCAGGCAGAACTCGTTGTCCTCGGGATCCGCCATGACGATCCAGCTCCCGCCCTGCTCGTCGACCGTACGCAGCACCCGCGCGCCCAGCCCCGCCAGCCGCTGTGCCTCCGCGTCGCGCTGCCCCGGCGCGGAGTGCACATCGATGTGCAGGCGGTTCTTCACCGTCTTCGGCTCGGGCACCCGCTGGAACAGCAGCCGCCGCCCCTGCCCCGTTCCGCTGACCTCGTCGTACGGGTCGTCAGGATGCCGGGCCGCCGCGAGGTCGAGCCAGGCTCGGCGGCCGTGGGCGTGGGTGGTGATGGCCTCGGGCACGGCTCCGGCCGCGAGCAACCGCCCGACCAGCGGGCTGTTGTCCTCGACGAGGTAGCCCAGGGCCGCCGCCCAGAACCCGGCCTGCGCGTGCGGGTCGGCGCTGTCGATCACGAGCTTCCAGGACAGTGTCTGTGTCATGGAAACCGTTTATAGTGGTTACATGAGCGACAAGGCAACGGACACGCCGGAACGGTCTGAGGTGCCGGGGTGGGACCCCGGTCGGCGGGAGTCCTCCGGGCTGTTGCTGCGGCATCCGGACGGCAGTTCGTTCCGGTTCGATCCGGGCGCCCTGTGCCTGGAGCTGCTGCCCACCGGGGGCCCCGGCCGGTTGTCGTACTTCGAGGTGCTGCGCGAGCCGGCCGACCTGGTGCGCTGGGCGGAGGAGAGCCGGTTGCCCGACGGGCTCGGTCCGGGCGACGGGCCCGATTCGGGTCAGGGCCCCGCGCTTGTCGTGAGCGCGGCGGAGGTGGCGGACGCGCGTGCTCTGCGCGATGCGCTCTGGCGGCTGGCCGAGGGGCAGGTGCACGGGACGCCGCCCGGCCCGGACGACCTCGCCGTCCTCAACGACGCGGCGGCCCGCCCGCCCCTGGCGGCCCGGCTGACGGCGGGCGGCGACCGGGCGTGGGCTCCGGGGGGTACCGGGACCGGGCTGCTGGCCACCGTCGCCCGCGATGCGGTCGACCTGTTCACCGGGGCGTACGCCCACCGGATCCGCACCTGCGGCGCGCACGACTGCCGCCTGCTGTTCGTCGACACGTCGCGCCCCGGCAGGCGCCGCTGGTGCTCCATGGAACGCTGCGGCAACCGCCACAAGGTCCGGGCCCACCGCGCCCGGCTCGCCGCCGACGGCGACTGAAGGGGGCTCCCCGCCCGTCCAGTGGGCGCCGACTGTCTCTGTGCATGGGGCACGAAAATCTGTGCCCGCCGGAGTAGACATTGGATGGTCCTGTGGCTATGGTTTCTCTCGTAGCCCAGAGAGACAGCAGGGCCCGGCAGAGATGAACTGCCAGGCAGCAGTACACGCAGTTGCCGTTCGCAGGACGGTGCGGTGGTGGAGTTTCGAAGCCAGGGTTTTGCAGGACGGCGACGGGACTGGCGACCGCACCGGGTGGCCCGCAGTGATCAGGGGCCGCCGTCGTAGTACCGCGGTTCAGCAGTACCCGCAAGTGCGGTACCCAGCAGTGAAGTCAAGTGAGCAGCACCTCGGTGAAGGCGTCGGCTGCGGGCGCGCGCACCGGGAGGTTCGGCAGCGGGGTTCCAAGCCGGAGCAGACGCAGGACGGGCGACGGGGCTGGCTGTCGAAGGGTGGTGCTTTCACAGGCCACGGAGCAGTACGCAGGAGCGCAGTACCAGCAGTAGGCAAGTGATCGGTCCCAGAGGGAGGAACGGAGGAGCAGGGCGCCATCAGGATCGCCCGGGTGCAAGACGTGGGCCCGGGTACCGCAGGACATCGATAGTGAGGTGGTCTCCGGTCAAGCAACCGCGATCCCCGCAACCCCGGCAGCTTCCAGGCCGGGTCGGCGGAAACAGAAGGCCGGCGCAGTAACCAGGGCCGGCAGATGGTGTAGCAGTTCCTTCGGGGCCCGAGTGCCGTACGGCACTCGGGCCCCTCCGCGCATTCCACAGAGAGGTGCAAATGACAGCAGACGACTCGTTCGGCCGTCTCGACGACGACGACTATCCCGCCTACACCATGGGCCGGGCCGCTGAGATGCTCGGCACCACGCAAGGCTTTCTCCGGGCCATCGGAGAAGCCCGCCTCATCACCCCGCTGCGTTCCGAGGGCGGGCACCGCCGCTACTCCCGCTATCAACTGCGCATGGCGGCGCGCGCCCGGGAGCTCGTCGACCAGGGCACCCCCATCGAGGCCGCCTGCCGCATCGTCATCCTCGAGGACCAGCTCGAAGAAGCCCAGCGCATCAACGCCGAATACCGCAACGCCGCCGCGTCGGACAACCCGGCGACCGAAGGCTGAGGTGGCGCCCCCGCCCGGCCCTGATCGGCAGGCGCCGGTCGGGCATCACCGCGCGCCGGGAATCCGTCAGCGCGCAGCGGTGTGTTCTCAGTTGTCGGAGTAGCTGAAGTCGCCCATCGTCCATGCGCTGACGTCCTCGATCGCGACCCGGTACATCCCACCCGTCTCCGGGATCCCCACCGTGCCCTGCAGAATCCGCGCCACATGGAAATGCAGATGCGTGGGCGCTTCGTCCACAGGCGTCGGGGCGGTGAAGGCGGCGGAGAACTCGCTCAGGAGGGCCGAGTCGGCCAGGACCTCCGACACCCGCTGCCTCCAGACCGCTTCGGGAGCCAGCCGCCCCGTGATGACAGCACCACCGGCGACCACGGTCAGAGTCATCTGATTGCTGTGCCCGGACTCCACCAGGGCAGCGACATCAACAAGCAGTTCGTCAGGCTTCGACATGGGGCCAATCCTATGCACCCCCGTCCGGCCGGTTCGAGGGGCGGCTCCATCTCCGGCGTCGACGACGCCGGTTCAGCGCTCCCGCGCCTCGCGCGGGGGCAGGGCGGCGCAGACGGGACAGGTGTGCCCGTCGATCGCGGCCAGCAGGCGCGTGGCCGCCGTGCGTACGGCCCGCGCCGGGGAAGGGCCCCCGGCATCGGCATCGGGCACGTCGTGCACGGCGGCCAGCCGGACGGCCGTGGCGCGGCCCGCCGCCACCGCGTCGTGCGCGGCGCGGGTCCACTCCGGGTGCTCGACGCTTCCGGCGGCCAGGATCGTGACGAGCAGGTCCAGGACGCCCGCCCGGTCCCGGACCGTGTCCGTTGCCGCCAGCTCCCAGAGGAAGGGCACCGTCGCCGCCGTGGAGTCGAAGACGGGCGGGGTGCCGATCCACCGCTCCAGATCGCTCAGGGCCTCGCCCGCGGTCGGTGCGTCGCCCCAGGCGATCCGCGACAGCACACCCGGAACCTGGGAAGCGGAGCCGTACGCGTGCTGCAGCTCGTGCCACCGCACGTTCCTCATGGCCCCCAGCACAGTCCCCATCCGGGCACTCAATCAGCCTTTACCGCACGGCGTCCACCATGCCGGGAGACCGTTCCGTCGACCGGCCCACTCCGTGGAGCCGGCGCAGATACTCCCGTACGGAGCGGGCGTCGTCCGCCGAGGCGAGAACGCCCACGTGGTGGTCGGGGCGGACGACCACGACGGCCCCCGGCCCCGTACCCCCGGAGGCCTCCGTTCCGTATGCGGCGGCCGCGTGGCCCGCGTCGTCGACCACCGCCCCGGGCTCCGCCCCGGTCCGGTCCTCGTGCGTCCCGTACACCCGGCAGGTCCGCACCCCGGCGTCGCCGTACACGGCCGCCGCCTCGCGCAGGACCGCCGCGCTCCCGGGGCCGAAGCCGAGGACCGTGGTGCGGGGTCCGGCGAAGATCCGGTGCAGTCGGGTACGGGCTCCGGTGGCGGCCTCGACACAGGGAGCGTCCGGGGCGCGATCCCCGGCGACGGGCGTGTCGGGCGCACCATCCCCGGCGTGCGGGGCGGCGGTGGGGGGGCCGGCCCGCGCGGCGGCCAGGGAGCTCCAGCGGTAGCCGACGCCCAGACCCGTGGTGTCCGTGGTGATCGCCGCGTCCAGGCCGCCGCCGGGCCGGCGGATCGCCTCCAGCGTGGCCCGTAGCCGCTCCGATGTGAGGTCCAGGGTGCGGGCGGCCACCGGGAGCCGCTCCTCCTCGTACGTGTCCAGCAGGGTCGCGTCCGCGCGACCGGCGAGCACCAGGCCCAGCTTCCAGCCCAGGTTGAACGCGTCCTGGATGCCGGTGTTCATCCCGAGGCCGCCCGCGATGGCGTGCACGTGCGCCGCGTCGCCCGCGAGGAAGACCCGCCCCGCGCGGAACCGGTCCGCCATCCGCACGTTGACCCGGTACGTCGACAGCAGCTCGGCCCGCGTCAGGTCCTCGCCGGGCAGTGCGGTGTGGCGGGCGAGCAGCCGCCGGAACCCGTCGGCGGTGGGCGTGAGCGGCCGCCCCCGCCCGTCCCGCTCCGGCCCGGCCTGGAACCACCAGCCCGTCCGCGTACCGGGGATCGGGCAGAGCATCACCGCGCCGTCCTCGTCGAACCACTGGTGCCAGTGGGTACGGTCCAGGGCGCCCTCGGCCAGGTCCACATCGCCGCAGACCATCACCTGGTCCTCGGCGGTGGTCCCCTCGAACCCGATGCCGAGCAGCTTCCGTACGGAGCTGTGGGCGCCGTCGCAGCCGACGACGTACCGCGCCCGCCCGGCCGGCCCATCGGCGAACGTGACGTCGACACGACCCCCGTCGCCGTGGCCGTCGCCGTGGTCCCCGTCCCGCCCCTGCGCCAGCCCCACGACCTCGCGGCCCGGCTCGACGCGGACGCCGTACCCGGCCAGCCGGTCGCGGAGGATCCCCTCCAGCCGCCACTGGGCGATCAGCCACCCCCGGTCGTAGGGGGCGTCCGGGGACGGCGCGGAGTCCGCCCACGGATCGGCCTCCGCGACCGGGAGGCGGCCGCGGTACTTGAGCATCGGCAGCGGGGCCGAACCGGCGGCGAGCACCTCCTCGGCAACCCCGAGATCGTCCAGGATCTCCAGCGACCGGGGGTTGGGCCCCTTGGCGCGCGAGGTGTGCGGCGGCGCGGGGGACCGGTCCACGATCCGTACGGCCGCTCCGCGCCGGGCCAGATCGCAGGCCAGCACCAGCCCGGTGGGCCCCGCGCCCACGATGAGTACGTCGGTCATGCCCATGCCCATGCCCATGCCCATGCCTCTCCTTCGGTCACGCTCTCCAGCCGTCCATCCAGGACCAGAGAAACGTAACCAAGTAAGAAAAGCAACTAGGTAATCTTTTGTTGCATGGTGTCCGGGGCCTGTGCGGGGTCCGGAGCGGTGGACGTGGGATCCGGAGCCACGGCCGCGGGCGCGGCGGCCGCCGTCGCCAGCAGCTTCAGCGCCAGCGCCCGGTTGCGCCGCGAGGACCGCAACGCGTCCCAGGTCAGCATCGACAGTGCCAGCCAGACCAGGGCGAACCCGGCCCACCGCTCGGGCGGCATCGACTCGTGGAAGTAGAGGACGCCCAGCCCGAACTGGAAGACCGGGGCCAGGTACTGGAGCAGCCCCAGCGTGGACAGCGGCACCCGGACCGCCGCCGCGCCGAAGCAGATCAGCGGGACCGCCGTGACGATCCCCGTCGCCGCGAGCAGGAACCCGTGCCCCGCGCCCCCGGCCGTGAACGTCGACTCGCCGGTGGCGGCCAGCCAGAGCAGGAAGCCGAGCGCGGGCACGAACAGCACGGCGGTCTCGGCGGCCAGGGACTCCAGGCCGCCCATGTTCACCTTCTTCTTCAACAGGCCGTACGTGGCGAAGGAGAACGCCAGCACCAGCGAGACCCAGGGCGGCTTGCCGTAACCGATCGCCAGGACGAGGACGGCGACCAGTCCCGTGGCGACCGCGGCCCACTGCACCGGGCGCAGGCGTTCGCCCAGCAGCAGGACGCCCATGGCGATGGTGACCAGCGGATTGATGAAGTAGCCGAGCGAGGCCTCGACGACCTGGCCGTTGTTCACGGCCCAGATGTAGAGGCCCCAGTTGACGGTGATGGTCGCCGCCGCGACCGATATGAGGCCCAGCTTGCGCGGATCGCGGGCCAGTTCGCCGATCCAGGCCCAGCGGCGTACGGCCAGCAGGGCGATGGCGACGAAGCCGAGCGACCAGACCATCCGGTGGGCGAGGATCTCGATCGCCCCGGACGGCTTCAGCAGCGGCCAGAAGAGGGGGACGACGCCCCACATCCCGTATGCGCCGATTCCGTACAGCAGGCCTGTCCGCTGTTCGTTCTTGCCCTCCACGTGCCCTCCCGGCCCGCCCACGCCGGCGGATCCGCCGACGGCACGACGGTAGCGCCGGAAGGGCCTCATGTCATAGCCGTCTCACGGAAACACTCATGACACTCATGACGGTGCTGTGTGCGACGGGGGCCGGTCGGAGGATGAGGCGCCGCTCGGCATCGAGGCCGCCGAACAGGTGTGGGCGCTCGCCCGCTGGACCGAACGCCAGGTGGGCGCGGTGCAGACGGCACGCGAGGCATACGACGAGGCCCGGGCCTGATCCTTCGGCGTGGGCATACGGCGAGGCCCGGGCCTGATCCCGTGGGGATCGGGCCCGGGCCCCGGGCGGCGCGCGTGGTGGCGCGGGTACGGTCCTCGCTCGGCTCAGCCGATGACCGTCCAGGTGTCGTTGCCCGCGAGGAGCGAGCCGAGGTCGCCCTTGCCGTCACGCTCGACGGCGGCGTCCAGCTGGTCCGACATCAGCGTGTCGTAGACGGGCCGCTCGACGCTGCGCAGCACCCCGATCGGGGTGTGGTGCAGGGTGTCCGCGTCGGCGATCCGCGACAGTGCGAACGCTGTCGTGGGCGATTCCGCGTGCGCGTCGTGGACGAGGACCTGCGAGCGGTTCTCCTCCGTGACGGCCACGACCCGCAGATCACCGGTGGCCGGGTCGCGGACGACGCCTTTGGGCTCCTGGGAGCCGAAGAGGATCGGCTGCCCGTGTTCGAGGCGGATGACGGCCTCGGCGGCCTGTTCCTTGTCCTTGAGGACCTCGAACGCGCCGTCGTTGAAGATGTTGCAGTTCTGGTAGATCTCCACGAGCGCCGTGCCCGAGTGCTCGGCGGCCGCGCGCAGCACGCTCGTGAGGTGCTTGCGGTCGGAGTCGACCGTCCGCGCCACGAACGTGGCCTCCGCGCCGAGGGCGAGGGACACCGGGTTGAAGGGCGCGTCGAGCGACCCCATCGGCGTCGACTTGGTGATCTTCCCGATCTCGGAGGTGGGGCTGTACTGGCCCTTCGTCAGCCCGTAGATCCGGTTGTTGAACAGCAGGATCTTCAGGTTGACGTTCCGCCGCAGGGCGTGGATCAGGTGGTTGCCGCCGATGGAGAGCGCGTCGCCGTCACCGGTGACCACCCACACCGACAGATCGCGGCGGGAGGTGGCGAGCCCGGTCGCGATGGACGGGGCGCGGCCGTGGATGGAGTGCATCCCGTAGGTGTTCATGTAGTACGGGAAGCGGGAGGAGCAGCCGATGCCGGAGACGAAGGTGATGTTCTCCTTCGCGAGACCCAGCTCCGGCATGAACCCCTGGACGGCGGCGAGGACCGCGTAGTCGCCGCAGCCGGGGCACCAGCGCACTTCCTGGTCGGACTTGAAGTCCTTCATGGACTGCTTCGCCTCGGCCTTGGGCACCAGCTGCAGCAGCTCGTTGTGCCGCAGTTCGTCGGTGTCAGGCATCGATGGCCTCCTTGAGGGCCGTGGCGAGCTGCTCGGCCTTGAACGGCATTCCGTTGACCTGGTTGTAGCTGTGGGCGTCCACCAGATACTTAGCCCTCAGCAGCATCGCGAGCTGGCCCAGGTTCATCTCCGGCACGACGACCTTGTCGTAGCGCTTCAGTACCTCGCCGAGATTCTTCGGGAAGGGATTGAGATGGCGCAGATGGGCCTGGGCGATGGGCGCCCCCGCGGCGCGCAGCCGGCGTACGGCGGCGGTGATCGGCCCGTACGTCGACCCCCAGCCGAGCACCAGCGTGGCCGCCCCGGCCGGGTCGTCGACCTGGAGGTCGGGGACCTCGATGCCGTCGATCTTCGCCTGGCGGGTGCGGACCATGAAGTCGTGGTTGGCCGGGTCGTAGGAGATGTTGCCGGTGCCGTCCTGCTTCTCGATCCCGCCGATGCGGTGTTCGAGGCCGGCCGTCCCGGGAATGGCCCAGGGGCGGGCCAGGGTCTGCGGGTCGCGCTTGTAGGGCCAGAAGACCTCGGTGCCGTCGGCCAGGGTGTGGTTCGGGCCGGTGGCGAAGGCGGTCTTCAGATCGGGCAGGCTCGCCGTCTCCGGGATGCGCCAGGGCTCGGAACCGTTGGCGAGGTAGCCGTCGGAGAGCAGGAAGACCGGAGTCCGGTACGTCAAGGCGATCCGGGCGGCGTCGATCGCGGCGTCGAAGCAGTCGGCCGGGGTCTGCGGGGCCACGATCGGGACCGGGGCCTCGCCGTTGCGCCCGAACATCGCCTGGAGCAGATCGGCCTGCTCGGTCTTGGTCGGCAGCCCGGTGGACGGTCCGCCGCGCTGGATGTCGATGATCAGCAGCGGCAGCTCCAGGGAGACCGCTAGCCCGATCGTCTCCGACTTCAGCGCCACCCCGGGGCCGGACGTCGTCGTGACGCCCAGCGCTCCGCCGAACGCCGCACCGAGCGCCGCACCGATCCCGGCGATCTCGTCCTCGGCCTGGAAGGTCCGCACACCGAAGTTCTTGTGCCGGGACAGCTCGTGCAGGATGTCCGAGGCCGGGGTGATCGGATACGACCCCAGGTAGAGCGGCAGGTCCGCCAGCTGTCCGGCGGCGATCAGGCCGTAGGACAGGGCGAGGTTCCCCGAGATGTTGCGGTAGGTGCCGGTGGGGAAGGCGTGCGAGGCCGGGGCGACCTCGTAGGAGACCGCGAAGTCCTCGGTCGTCTCACCGAAATTCCACCCGGCCCGGAAAGCGGCCACGTTCGCCTCGGCGATCTGCGGCTTCTTGGCGAACTTCTCCCGCAGGAACGTCTCCGTCCCCTCGGTCGGCCGGTGGTACATCCACGACAGCAGACCCAGCGCGAACATGTTCTTGGACCGCTCGGCCTCCTTGCGGGGAAGCCCGAACTCCTTCAGAGCCTCCAGCGTCAGCGTCGTCAGCGGCACCGGATGGACGTTGTAGGCCTCCAGCGAACCGTCCTCCAGCGGACTGGTCGCATACCCCACCTTCGCCATCGGCCGCTTGGTGAACTCGTCGGTGTTCACAATGATCTCCGCGCCGCGCGGTACGTCGCCGATGTTCGCCTTCAGCGCGGCGGGGTTCATCGCGACCAGGACGTTGGGGGCATCGCCCGGGGTCAGAATGTCATGATCGGCAAAGTGGAGCTGGAAGGAAGAGACCCCCGGCAGGGTGCCTGCGGGGGCCCGGATCTCGGCCGGGAAGTTCGGCAGGGTGGAGAGATCGTTGCCGAAGGAAGCGGTCTCCGAGGTGAACCGGTCACCCGTGAGCTGCATACCGTCACCCGAGTCGCCCGCGAAGCGGATGATCACCCGGTCCAGGCGACGGATCTCCTTCCCGTCGCCGCCCGTGGTTCCCGTCGTACCTGACAGGGGGGCTCGCTGCCCCCCGAGGACGGCGTCATTGGCCTCATCGGCCTTTTCTGCCGCGCTACTGACCTGGCTCGTCACTGAACTGGACCTCCCTTGGGGCGGCGGTTCGGAACCGTCCGGCCAGCCGGCGATCCCAGAGGCCACCCTACGTCCGCGTAGGTGGCCCCCCAGGGACCGATCATATGGTGGACGCTGTTTTGAGACACCCTTTCAGTAAGGTTTGTCACCTTTCGTGAGCCTCTCGATCGTGGGACGAAGGCGGCCGCACTCTGAGTCTTTGGTCCTAGGCCTCCCTTGGTCTCCCCTTGTGTCCTCTTCTTGGTTCTCCTGTGACTCTCCCCTGACAGGGGAGCCCGTCCGGCGCTCGCCGGGCACCCCCGGACCTGCGCAACGCACCCCGGCGCGCTTCCGGCGGGTGGTCGCCGGGGCCCGCGCTCGCCTCCGGCTTCGGAGTATCTGACAATGTGTCAGATTGCTAGGAATTCAGGTAGGTCAGCACGGCGAGGACACGCCGGTGGTCGCCGTCGCTGGGCGAGAGCCCCAGCTTCAGGAAGATGTTGCTGACGTGCTTCTCGACCGCCCCGTCGCTCACCACGAGCTGCCGGGCGACGGCGGAGTTCGTCCGGCCCTCGGCCATCAGACCGAGGACCTCCCGCTCGCGCGGCGTCAGCCTGGCCAGCACGTCCTGCTTCCGGCTGCGGCCCAGCAACTGCGCCACCACCTCCGGGTCCAGCGCCGTCCCGCCCTGCGCCACCCGGACGACGGCGTCCACGAACTCGCGGACCTCGGCCACCCGGTCCTTCAGCAGATACCCCACCCCGCGACTGCTGCCCGCCAGCAGCTCGGTGGCGTACTGCTCCTCCACGTACTGGGAGAGGACCAGCACCCCGATGCCCGGGTAGTCCTTCCGCAGCCGCACCGCCGCGCGCACCCCCTCGTCGGTGTGCGTCGGCGGCATCCGCACATCGGCGACCACCACATCGGGAAGCGCCTGCTGGGCGCCGAGCTCCGCCACGGTCTTGAGCAGCGCCTCCGCGTCCCCGACCCCCGCGACCACGTCGTGCCCGAGATCGGTGAGCAGACGGGTGAGCCCCTCCCGGAGCAGGACCGAATCCTCGGCGATGACCACGCGCACCCTGTTCTCCACGTTCTCCACGACTGCGAGTCCCCCACTGTTCCGAATACGCCGCGTTCTCCGCGACCCCGCACGCACCACGCCCGACCACCGCGCAGCACGCCCCGACCGCTCAAGCATCCCAGGACCGGGACCCGGATGGGGGCCCTGTGGATAACCCGAGCGGACCGGTCGAAGAGCCTGACGAAGAGACCTACGCAGCGCTGTGCGAGGACCACGGCACACCGCCGCACGCCCCGCCTCGTACGCCCCGTCCTCGTACGCCCCGTCGCCCGGCCGAGGGGCCGGGCGACGGGGCGTACGAGGACGGGGCGGATTCGCGTCCGGTCAGCCGCGCCAGGGCAGCTCGGCCGTGACCGTCGTCGGACCGCCGGCCGGGGAGTCGACCACAAGGACCCCGTCCACCGCGTCCAGCCGCTCCGTCAACCCGGCCAGGCCGCCGCCCGAGGCCGACGACGCCCCGCCTCGGCCGTTGTCCGTGACCTGGAGCATCAGCCGGTCGGCCGCCCGCCACACGTCGACCGTGGCCCGGGTCGCCCGGGCGTGCTTGCTGATGTTCTGGAGCAGCTCCGAGACCGTGAAGTACGCGATGCCCTCGATCGCCTGCGCGGGCCGTGAGTCCAGATCCACCTCGACCGTCACGGGCACGGTGCAGCGGGAGGCTATCGCGGAGAGCGCGGCGTCCAGGCCCCGGTCGGTGAGGACGGCGGGGTGGATCCCGCGGGCCAGATCGCGCAGCTCCTGAAGGGCCACCTTCACCTCGCCGTGCGCCTCGTCCACCATGCGGGCCGCGGCCTCGGGGTCGTCGGTGAGCTTCTCCTTCGCCAGACCCAGATCCATGGCGAGGGCGACCAGGCGGGCCTGCGCGCCGTCGTGCAGGTCGCGTTCGATCCGGCGCAGGTCGGCGGCGGCGGTGTCCACGACCACGCCCCGGTCCGACTCCAGCTCGGAGACCCGGCTGGCCAGCCGGGACGGGCCCAGCAGACCGGTGACCATCAGTCGGTCCACCGTCAGCAGCCCCCGCACGATCCACGGTGCCGCGAGCACCAGCGCCAGGCCCAGCGCCCCGGTCACCGCCAGCTCGCCCGGCGAGTCCAGATACTCCCGGTGGGTACGGTCCCCGTACAGCTGGAGGCCGTCCTGCCCCCCGAACACCGGGAAGAGCCAGAACCACAGCGGGTACGTCAGCGCCGCCAGGCCGTACGTCCAGAACGTGATCGCGACGACGAACGTGAACGTCGCCCACGGGAAGTGCAGCAGCGTGAACAGCAGGTGCCGCCAGGACACCCCGCTCTTGAGGACCGCGCCCATCCAGGACATCGGGCCGCCGGTCTTCCCCCGCACCCGCTCCGGATCCGCCACCTCGACCCGCAGCAGCCCGCGCGCCCGGTGCCGCTCCAGCGCACCGAAGCCCCGGCAGACGGCGAGACCGGCCGCGAGGACCGGTATCCCGATGAAGGTGACCAGCAGGCCCGCGCTCATCGACGTCATGGTGACCGCGAAGACGAACATCACCGTGCTGAGCGGGAAGCTCAGCAGCGCGTAGAGGAGCTCGCGCCAGGCGCGGACCTCCAGCGGTGCACGCAGCGGCGCCGGGAGGAAGTGCTTCGCCGGGGTCTTCGCCCCGAAGCCGGGGCCGGAACCCTGATGCTCCCGGTCCCGCGTGTCCGGTCCGTATGCCGTGGCCATGAGTCCCCGTCCGTCTCTGTCTCAGTCTCTCAGTGGGCTGTGCGTGGGGCGTGCGCCGCGATGGCGCGGAGGCGGCCCGTCACCACGGACCGTTCTCCCTCAAGGGTGCTGGCCGGCGGCCTTCCGCACCATGAGGTCCCTCTCCGTATGCGACCGGGGGTTTTCCCCACCCCCGGGAGGGGGCGGTCAGGCAGGCCGAGGCCACGCCCGGGGCAGCCGGCGCAGCCAGGCAATTCACCCCCGGGGCGGGCAGCCGTACAACCGGTCAGGCCGCAGCCCGGTCGCGCCAGGGCAGCTCGGCGGTGACCGTCGTCGGCCCGCCCTCCGGCGAGTCCAGGACGAACACCCCGTCGACCGCGTCGAGCCGCTCGGCGAGCCCCGCCAGCCCCGATCCGCCGCCCATCCGGGCCCCGCCTCCGCCGTCGTCCGTGACCTGGAGCATCAGCCGGTCCGCCGAACGCCACACGTCGACGGAGGCCGACCGCGCGCCGCTGTGCTTGCTGATGTTCTGGAGCAGCTCCGAGACGGTGAAATACGCGATGCCCTCGATCGCCTCCGCCGGACGCCCCCGAAGCCCCACCGACACCTTGACCGGGACCGTGCAGCGGGAGGCGATGGCGGAGAGTGCGGCGTCCAGGCCCCGGTCGGTGAGGACGGCGGGGTGGATGCCGCGGGCCAGATCGCGCAGCTCCTGAAGGGCGACCTTGATCTCGCCGTGCGCCTCGTCCACCATGCGGGCCGCGGCCTCGGGGTCGTCGGTGAGCTTCTCCTTGGCGAGGCCGAGCCCCATGGCGAGGGCGACCAGGCGGGCCTGTGCGCCGTCGTGCAGGTCGCGTTCGATCCGGCGCAGGTCGGCGGCGGCGGTGTCCACGACCACGCCCCGGTCCGACTCCAGCTCGGCGATGCGCCGCTCCAGCTCGTCCGAGGGCGACAGGAGTCCGCGCGCCATCGCCCGGTCCACCGTCGTCAGCCCCCGCGTGATGAACGGCAGCACCGGCCACAGGACGAACAGGCTCACCAGCGTCACCGCGAACGTCAGCACCCCCCACGGCAGCCGGATGAACCCGTACAGCAACGCCCGCCAGCCCACCGGGTCCTTCAGCCCCGCCAACAGCCGGGCGAAGAACCCCTGGTCCCGGTGGCCGCGCGCCAGCGGACTCGGCTCCTCGACCCGTACGCCGAGCATCCCCCGCGCCCGCCGCCGCTCCAGCCGGCCCAGCAGCCGGGAGCCCTGGAGCCCGCCGACCAGCAGGGGCAGACCGATCACCGTGACGGAGAGCCCGGCCCCGACGGCGATCACCAGGACCGTGTAGACGAACCCCACGACGGCCAACGGCAGATTGGCGAGCAGATACGCGACCTCCCGCCAGGTCCACCGGTCAAGGGCGATGCGGGCGGGCGGCAGCCGGTCGGGGTCCGGCAGGGAAGGGCTCATGGTCATACCCACAGCCTGCCGGGCCGCACCCGCGCACACCATGGGGCTCATGGGTGGGGTGAAGTAGGGATAACCCCACCCGATGCCCGACGCGGCTGCTTACGCTCCGTTTAACAGGCCCTAGACTCCCGTGCGTACAGAACAGGTGCGCGGGACAGATGCGGACGACGAAGGAGCGAGGGCGGACGTGACCGACGTGACCGACGTGACCGACGTGGCAGGCATGACCGGCGTGTCCGGCCGCCCGGTGGACGGACCCACCGCACTCGCCTCGGAGTACTTCCAGAGCTACTCGGTCATCGGCCTGCTCGCCCTGGTCGGTGTCCTGTTCGTCGCCGTGGCCTTCGGAGCCGGGCGACTGCTCCGCCCCGTCGTCCCCACCCCGGAGAAGCTCCTCACCTACGAATGCGGCGTCGACCCGGTCGGTGAGGGCTGGGCGCACACCCAGGTCCGCTACTACGTCTACGCGTTCCTGTACGTGATCTTCGCGGTCGACTCCATCTTCCTGTTCCCGTGGGCCACGGTGTTCGCGGCGCCCGGATACGGGGCGACGACCCTGGTCGAAATGTTCATCTTCCTCGGCTTCCTGGCCGTGGGACTGCTCTACGCATGGAAGAAGGGCGTCCTCGCATGGGCCTGACGAGCCGGCCGACCCCCGCGTCCCAGCAGCCCGCGACCCCGCCCTCGTCCGACCCGGTCCTCCTCCCGGAGCCGAAGCGCCTCGGCGTGCTCTCCCGGCTCGCACCGGAGCCGATGAAGGTCGTCCTCAACTGGGGCCGCCGCTACAGCCTCTGGGTCTTCAACTTCGGACTCGCCTGCTGCGCCATCGAGTTCATCGCCGCGTCCATGGCACGCCACGACTTCATCCGGCTGGGCGTGATCCCGTTCGCGCCCGGCCCCCGTCAGGCCGACCTCATGATCGTGTCCGGCACGGTGACGGACAAGATGGCCCCGGCCGTGAAGCGGCTGTACGAGCAGATGCCCGAACCGAAGTACGTCATCTCCTTCGGCGCCTGCTCCAACTGCGGTGGCCCCTACTGGGACTCGTACTCCGTCACCAAGGGCGTCGACCAGATCATCCCCGTCGATGTGTACGTACCCGGCTGCCCGCCCCGGCCCGAGGCGCTGCTCCAGGGCATCCTCAAGCTCCAGGAGAAGATCGCGCGCGAATCCCTCGCCGAGCGGTACGCCTCCGGGGCGACGGGCGGCGGCCCGTCCACCGAGGCCCTGCGCAGCGGCCTGGTCGCCGCGCCGACTCCGAAGCCGGCCTCGACAGGGACATCGACTCCGGGGGAGGGGCAGCGATGAGCGAACACGACCAGCACGCCGAAACCGCGGCCGAGGCCTACGACCGGCTGCCGGACGCGGTCACCGACCTGTTCGGCGACGAGGCCGCGGCGGAGTCGGCGTACGACCTGCTGACCGTCGACGTCCCCGCCGCCGCCTGGCTCACCGCGCTGCGGACCGCCCGCGACGAACTCGGATGCAGCTACTTCGACTGGCTCAGCGCCGTGGACGAACCGGGCGTCGGCTTCCGCGTCTGCGCCCATGTCGCGGCACTGGGCACGGGTACGGTGCGGCGTCTGATGGTAAGGACGACCGTGCCGCACGACGCGGCGGTGCTGCCCAGCGCCATCGACGTCTACGCGGGCGCCGCGTGGCACGAGCGTGAGACGCACGAGATGTTCGGCGTCGCGTTCGAGGGCCACCCCCATCTCGTACCGCTGCTGCTGCCGGAAGGCTTCGAGGGCCACCCGCTGCGCAAGGACTTCGTCCTGGCCGCACGTGTCGCCAAGGCCTGGCCCGGGGCGAAGGAACCGGGGGAGCCGGCGGAGGGCCACACCGGTCCCAAGCGTCGCGCGATGCTCCCGCCCGGGGTCCCCGACCCGAACGAATGGGGCCCCCTGAAGGGCCAACTCCCCCCGGTCGCCGCCCGTCCGGCCCGAGCCGCCCGCCCCGCGGCCGACCGCCCGCCCCGCCGCACCCGCACCGCGGGCGAGGGCTCGGCGGCACAACGCACGGTGCCCGGCGCGGAGGCCCCCACGGCGTCCGGCGCGAACGCCTCCGCGGCCACCGGCACGAACGCCCCCGCGACGCCGGAGGCATCCGCATCCCCGGAGGCGCCTTCGACGACCGCACAGCCGACGGTCACCACGCCCCCGCACGCACCCCCGACGACCCGCCCGCGCCGTTCCCGGTCGGCGTCCGAGGGCTCGGCCAGCCAGCGCCCGGAGCCCGACGCGCCCGGGGACACCTCGGGGCCGCCGCCCCGGGTGCGCAGCACGGACGCCCCGTGGCACGACGCCCGACCGGCCTTCGACGAACCGGAGGGCCCGGAGGCGAGCGGCTCCGCGCAGCCGCCCGAGCCCTCTGCGCGCGCGGAAAGCCCTGGCGGCCCGGAGGCCGGGTCTCCGGACGCGTCTTCTCAGCCCTTCCGGCGTTCGAGCAGCGGGGGCACGGGGGCGGAGCCCCCGGTTCGGGAAGCGGCGGGCAGGGCAGAAGCCCCGCGCAGCGGCCCCGCCCCCGGGCAACCCTCCACTCCCAGCGAGGCCGCCGAGTCCGAAGGCGAGCCCGCCCCCAAGGACGAGCCCACCCCCGCCCCTGACGAACCCGCCCCCGACAAGCCCACCCCCGACCACCCCGCCGGAGGCGATCCCGAGTGAACGACGCTCTCGACGTCGCCCTCCGCCTGGCCGTCATCTTCGTCGTGTTCCTGGTCGCCCCGCTCCTCGTGGGCCAGACGGAGCACAAGGTGATGGCCCACATGCAGGGCCGCCTGGGCCCCATGTACGCAGGCGGCTTCCACGGCTGGGCCCAGCTCGTCGCGGACGGCGTGAAGTTCGCGCAGAAGGAGGACGTGGTCCCGGCCGCCGCCGACCGCCGCGTCTTCCAGCTCGCCCCCGCCGTCGCCCTCCTCCCGTACCTCCTCGTCCTCGTGGTCATCCCCGTCGGCCCCGGCGACGGCGCGGTCGGCCAGGTCATCGACGCGGGCATCTTCTTCGTGCTCGCCGTCATGGGCATCGGCGTCCTCGGCTCGCTCATGGCGGGCTGGGCCTCCGCCAACAAGTTCTCGCTGCTCGGAGGCCTCCGTACCGCCGCGCAACTCCTCTCCTACGAGCTGCCGATGCTCCTGACCGCCGCCTCCGTGGCCATGGCGGCCGGTACGGTCTCGCTCACCGGCATCCTCGACGCCTTCGAGTGGTGGTGGCTGCCCTGGCAGATCGTCGGCGCCCTGGTCTTCTTCGTGGCCGGTCTCGCCGAACTCCAGCGCCCCCCGTTCGACATGCCCGTGGCCGACTCCGAGATCATCTTCGGCGCGTACACCGAGTACACCGGTCTGCGCTTCGCCCTGTTCCTCCTCGCCGAGTACGCGGGCATCGTCATCCTGTGCGCCCTGACCACCGTCCTCTTCCTCGGCGGCTGGCACGGCCCGTTCGGCGCCGACGGACTCGGCTGGCTCTGGACCCTCCTCAAGACCGCCCTCCTCGCGTTCGTCGTCATCTGGCTGCGTGTCAGCTACCCGCGCCTTCGTGAGGACCAGTTGCAGAAGCTCGCCTGGACCACCCTCGTCCCGCTCGCCCTCGCGCAGATCGCGCTCACCGGCATCGTGAAGGTGGCGATCAACTGATGACCCCGATCCCTGGATCCGGCCTGGCCAAAGGCCTTGCCGTCACCCTCCGCACGATGACGAGGAAGACCGTCACCGCGCAGTACCCGGACACCCAGCCGGAACTCCCGCCCCGCTCCCGCGGCGTCATCGGGCTGTTCGAGGAGAACTGCACGGTCTGCATGCTCTGCGCCCGTGAGTGCCCCGACTGGTGCATCTACATCGACTCCCACAAGGAGACGTCGCCGCCCGCCGCCCCCGGTGGCCGTGAGCGCAGCCGGAACGTGCTCGACCGTTTCGCCATCGACTTCTCCCTGTGCATGTACTGCGGCATCTGCATCGAGGTGTGTCCCTTCGACGCGCTGTTCTGGTCGCCCGAGTTCGAGTACGCGGAGACGGACATCCACGAACTCACCCACGAGCGCGACAAGCTCCGCGAGTGGATGTGGACCGTGCCGGAGCCGCCCGCCCTCGACCCCGCGGCCGAGGAGCCGAAGGAGATCGCCGCCGCCCGCAAGACCGCGGACAAGCTCGCAGCCCAGCGTGCACAGGAGGAGCAGGCACAAAAGACACAGCAGGCAGAGCCGGAGGAAGACGAGCAGGGAGGGACCTCGTGACGCTTCACACCGCGCCTCCCGTGTTCATCGCAGCCGCCGGCGACCACCCCGGGTTCCTCTCACCGTCCGGCGTGGAGATCGCGTTCCTCCTCGTCGGTCTCGCCACCCTCGGCGCCGCCGTCATCACCGTCACGACCAAGCAGCTGGTGCACGCAGCGCTCTGGCTCGTCGTGGCGCTCGGCGGACTGGCCGTCGAGTACCTCCTGCTCACCGCGGAGTTCATCGCCTGGGTGCAGGTGCTGATCTACGTCGGTTCCATCGTCGTTCTCCTCCTCTTCGGCCTGATGCTCACCCGGGCCCCCATCGGCCGCTCCCCGGACGCCGATTCGGGCAACCGGTGGGTCGCCCTCGGGGTGGCCGCCGCCACGGCGGCGGCCCTCGTCTGGGTGGTGGCCGACGCCTTCCGCACCACCTGGATCGAGCTCGACGGGCCGGCCCAGGGCTCCACCGAAGTCACCGGCGCCTTCCTGTTCCGGAACTGGGTCCTGCCCTTCGAAGCGCTCTCCGTCCTGCTGCTCGCCGCCCTCGTCGGTGCGATCGTCCTGTCCCGCAGACGCGACACGGACACCACGGTCCGCCCCGGCACGAACGGCACGGCCAAGGAGGAGCAGAGCTGATGCACCTCGCCTATCCCGCCGTACTCGCCGCCCTCCTCTTCAGCGTCGGCCTCTACGGCGTCCTCGCCCGCCGCAACGCGATCCTGGTCCTGATGTCCGTCGAGCTGATGCTCAACGCCGTCAACCTCAACCTCGTCGCCTTCGACGTCTGGCTCCGCGACACCCTCCACTCCGGCCAGGCCCTCACGCTCTTCACCATCGCCATCGCCGCCGCCGAGATCGGCATCGGACTCGCGATCGTCCTGGCCGTCTACCGCAACCGGGGCAGCTCCGACATCGACCGGCTCCGCGACACCGCCGAGACCGACGAAGCCGAGACGCTCCCCGACGACGCAGAGGCGGACAACGCCGAGCTGCCCCACGGCGGAGGGAACAAGGACGACGGGAACGACGAGAACTCAGGGAAGACGAAGAAGGCAGAGGCCACCACGTGACCACCACGACTCTCGCCGCCCTCGTACCCCTCCTCCCGTTCCTCGGCGCGCTCGCCGGGCTCGCCGTCGGCCGCACCGCCCCCGGCTTCGTCCGCCCGCTGGCGATCATTCCGACCCTCACCGCGGCCGTTCTCGCCGTGATCGTCGCCGTCCGCCAGGGCGGCGGCCGGGCCATCGACGCCGCGACCCAGCTCACACCCACCGGCTCGGTCCCGATCGACCTGGCGCTGCACCTCGACGGCTTCGCCGTCCTGGTCGCCGTCCTCGTCGCCGTCGTCGCCACCTGCGTACAGCTCTACTCCACGGCCTACCTCCGCGACGACGCCCGCTACCCCTCCTACGCCGCCCTCGTCTCCCTCTTCACCTCCGCGATGCTCCTGGTCGTCTACTCCGGCGACCTGATGGTGCTCCTGGTCGGCTGGGAGGTCATGGGCATCTGCTCCTACTTCCTCGTCGGCCACTACTGGGAGACGCCCGAGGCCCGGGCCGCCTCCCTCAAGGCCTTCCTGGTCACCAAGCTCGGCGACGTCCCCTTCCTGGTCGGGCTGTTCGCGCTCGCCGCCGACACCGGCAGCTTCCGGATCACCAAGATCCTCGCGGCCGTCGGCACCGGCGGACTCGATCACCCCACTCTCATCGCCCTGCTGCTCCTCGCGGGCGTCGCGGGCAAGTCGGCCCAGTTCCCCTTGCACACCTGGCTACCGGACGCGATGGCCGGCCCCACCCCCGTCTCCGCGCTCATCCACGCCGCGACGATGGTCGCCGCCGGCATCTACTTCGTGGCCCGCCTGCTGCCCGTCTTCGCGGCCTCCGGCGCTGCGCTCGTCGTCCTCGCCGTGATGGCCGCCGTCACGATGATCGGATCCGGGCTCGCCGCCCTCGCCCAGGACGACATCAAACGCGTCCTCGCCTACTCGACCATCGGCCAGCTCGGCTACATGTCGGGCGCCCTCGCCGTCGGCGACCGTGGCGCCGCCGTCTTCCACCTGATCTCGCACGGCGCGTTCAAAGCCGTCCTCTTCCTCGCCGCGGGCGTCGTCATCCACGCCGCGGGCACCAACTCACTGGCCGCCATGTCCCGGATGGGCGGCCTCGCCCGCCGCATCCCGGACGCCTACTGGACGATGACCGTCGCCCTCCTCGCACTGGCCGCCATCCCACCGTTCGCCGGCTTCTTCTCCAAGGAAGCCGTCCTCGTCGCCGCCGAGCACACGGCCCTCGGGGACCGGACCGTCGCCCCGGCCGCCGCGGGCTGGACGATCCTGATCGCCGGGCTCCTGGCCGCCGTCCTCACCGCCGCCTACGCCGTACGCCTCTGGCTCCTCGCCTTCCGGGGCCGCGGGGCCGAAGTGCCCGACCACGGCCGGCAGCCCGTCGCCATGACCTCCGTCCTGTGGATCCTGGCCGTCCCCACCATCGGCCTCGGCCTCACCGCCGGTGCGATCGGCGACTGGTTCGACGGGCACGCCCTCACCCCGTCCCTCACCACGGCCGTCCTGTCCACCGGGGTCGGCCTCGTCGGCGGGCTCGTCACCTACGGCGCCTGGCGGCACACCACCGCCCTCGCCGCCCGCAACCCCATCGGCGCCGTCGTCGCCCACCCCGGTGCCGAACCCGCCCTCGTCGAAGCCGAGGCCATGACGTCCCACACCGCCGTCTACGGCACCATCGCGGACGCCTCCGACCCGGCCGACCCGGGACGACTCCTCCTGGGCCCGCTCCACCGCCACGCGGTCACCGGCTTCCACCTCGACGTCCTGTACACGGCGCTGTTCGTCCGGCCGGTCCAGGGAGCCGCCCGCCTCGTCCGCTTCCTGGACCGCGAGGTCGTCGACACCTACGTCAACGGATCGGGCGCCGTCACCCGCCTCCTCGGCACCGCCGTCCGCCGGGCCCAGACCGGCAACGTGCAGACCTACGCCGGCGCCCTGCTCGCCGGGTCCCTCGTCCTGGCGATCGCCGCCGTCGTCTTCGCCAACGTCAACGCGGGGTCGTGACCGTGATCGATATCAGTGCGTCCGTGATGCAGTTCCTTCTGGCGTTCATCGTCGTCGCCCCGCTCCTCGGCGCCGTCGCGGCCCTGCTCCCCGCCCCGCCCGGGCTCAGGGGGAAGAGCCCCGACCAGGCCGTGCTCCGCCACGGCGTGACCGTCACCGGCGCCGTCCTCATCGCCGCGATCGTCCTGGCCGTCGGCTTCGACCACGACCACCCCGCCACGATGCAGGCGACCACCGACATCAGCTGGATCCCGGCGCTCGACGTCCGCATCCACCTCGGCATCGACGGCATCTCGCTCCCCCTCCTGGTCCTGACCGCGCTGCTGACCTTCCTCTGCGCGCTGTACAGCTACTTCAAGCTGCCCGCGGGCCCCTCACCGAAGGCCTTCGTCGCCCTCGTCCTCGTCCTGGAGTCCGGCACCCTCGCCACCTTCGCCGTCCTCGACCTGCTGCTCTTCTTCCTCGCCTTCGAGATGGTCCTCATCCCGATGTACTTCCTCATCGCCCGCTGGGGCGGCGGCCAACGGCAGGCGGCCGCCTGGAAGTTCATCCTCTACACCCTGCTCGGCTCGGTCGTCATGCTGCTGGGCCTCCTCCTCGTCGGGCTGAAGAGCGGCACCTTCGACATGGTGGCACTCGCCACTGACAACGGCCGGGGCCTCACCACATCCGTGCAGGTCATCGCCGTACTCGCGATCGGTCTCGGCCTCGCCGTGAAGACCCCGATGTGGCCCCTGCACAGCTGGCTCCCCGACGCCCACACCGCCGCCCCCACCGTCGGGTCGGTGCTCCTCGCGGGCGTCCTGCTGAAGATGGGAACGTACGGATTCGTGCGGATCCTGCTCCCCATCGCCCCCGACGGTATGCGGACCTTCGCGCCCTACCTCGCCGCGTTCGCCGTCGTCGGCATCGTCTACGGATCCCTCGCCTGCCTGGCCCTGGCCCGTACCGGCGCCAAGGGCGACCTCAAGCGGCTCATCGCCTACTCGTCCGTCGGCCACATGGGCTTCGTCCTGCTCGGCATCGCCACCATGACCCCCACCGGAGTCAACGGCGCGCTCTTCGCCAACATCGCCCACGGCCTCATCACCGGCCTGCTGTTCTTCCTGGTCGGCGCCGTCAAGGACCGCTACGGCACCGCCGACCTCGACACCCTCGCCGGAGCGACCGGGGCCGCCCTCTACGGCCGGGCCCCCCGCCTCGGCGCGCTGCTCGCCTTCGCCGCCGTCGCCTCGCTCGGCCTGCCCGGACTCGCCGGATTCTGGGGCGAGATGCTCACCCTGTTCGGCGCGTACAGCCCCGCCGAAGGCCTCAGCCGCCCCGCGTTCCGCACCTTCATGGCCATCGGGGCGTTCGGCACCCTGCTCACCGCTGCGTACATGCTCATCGTCGTCCGCCGCGTCTGCATGGGTGAGCACACACCCCACTCCCGGCTGTCGCCCGACGACCGCGCTCCGCAAGCGGCGGCCGGCCCCCAGCCGTCCGGGGCCGCCGGAGCCCGGCCGGCCACCACCACCCCGCAGCTCGCCGACATCCAGACGTACGAAGCCGTCACCTGGACCCCGCTCGCCGCGCTCACCGTCCTCGCCGGCCTCTGGCCCGCCGTCCTCCTCGGCCTCACCGACCCGGCCGTGCAGCAGCTCCTCGCAGGAGGCAAGTCGTGACCGCGGACATCGGCACCACCGCAGGAAGCCTCATCGAGCACACCATCGCGGCCGACGCCCCCAGCGTCGTCCAGTCCATCGACTGGCTGGCCATCGCGCCCCCCACCCTCACCGCGCTGGCCGCCCTGATCGTCCTCGTCGCCGACCTGTTCCTGCCCGCGCACCGCAAACAGCTCCTCGGCTACGGCGCCCTCACCGCCCTCGCCGCCGCCCTGGCGCTCCTGATCCCCCTGCGCGCCGGAGACCGGTCCACCTTCTGCGTCAACACCGGCGCACAGGCCTGCAGCTACACCGCCGACCACTTCACCGTCGTCATCCAGGCCCTCGTCCTGGGCGGCGCGTTCCTCACCGTCCTGCTCTCGCTCGACGACACCCGCAAACTGCCGGCGGGGGAGTACTGGTTCCTGCTCCTGGCCTCCGCCGCCGGGGCCGCCCTGCTTCCCGCCTCCCGCGACCTCGCCACGCTCGTCGTCGCCCTCGAAGTCGCCTCCTTGCCCGCGTTCGCCCTCGTCGGCATCAAGCGCGGCGACCGGCGCTCCTCCGAGGCCGCGCTGAAATTCTTCCTCTCCTCCGTCGTCGCCACCGCCGTCATGCTGCTCGGCGTCAGCTTCGTGTACGCGACCACCGGCACCCTGCACCTCACCGAGATCGCCGCCCGCCTCGACGACGTGCCCCCGGTGCTCGACACCCTCGCCAAGACCGGTGTGGCCCTCACCCTCGTCGGCTTCGCCTTCAAGACCGCCGCCGCGCCCTTCCACTTCTGGGTCCCCGACACCTACGTCGGCGCGCCCCTCCCGATCGCCGCCTACCTCTCCGTCGTGGGGAAGGCCGTCGGGTTTTCGGGGCTCATCCTGGTGACCGTCATCGCGTTCCCCTCCTATGCCGACGTCTGGGGGCCCGCACTCGCCGTCCTCGCCGCGCTCACCATGACCGTCGGCAACGTCGCGGCCCTCCGCCAGAACGCCTCCCGTGCCCGCAGCGCCGTCCGCCTCCTCGCCTGGTCCTCGGTCGCCCAGGCCGGCTACCTCCTGGTCCCGATCGCCGCCGCCGCGTACTCCACCGGTGAGCAGATCGGCTCCACGGTGGCGTACGCCCTCATGTACGCCGTCGTGAACCTGGGCGCGTTCGCGGTCGCCGCCCTCGTCGCCCGTACGCACCCCGGCAACCGGCTCTCCGACTACCGGGGCCTGTACACCACCCGGCCCCTCGCGGCCCTGGCGCTCGGCTTCTTCCTGCTCTGCCTGGCCGGACTGCCGCCCGGCATCATCGGGCTCTTCGCGAAGGTCACCGTCTTCTCCGCGGCGGTCGACGCGGGCCTCGGCTGGCTCGCCGTCGTCATGGCCGTCAACGTGGTGATCGCTCTCTACTACTACCTTCAGTGGACCGCGATCCTCTTCCGTACGCCGGACGCAACCCCGGCAGCGGCCGGGGCGGCCACCGGCGCCGCAGCCTCCGCCCCGGCGCGCCGATTCCGCGCCCCCGCCCCCCTCACCGCGGCGGTCCTCCTCACCGCCACCGCCGGAATCCTGCTCTCCGGGGTCCCGCAGGCCGTCCTGCGCTTCGCCTCCGTGAGCCTGTTCTGAGCCCTCCCGGGCCCGCAAGATCGGTTTGCCCGCGGCCCTCGCCACAGGGCAAGGTCTTGGCTGCATACGTCACGAAATCGGCGTTGACGTGTCAGGAACAAGAGGAGAGAGAGCAGTGCTGAACGGGTTCAAGGACTTCATCCTGCGCGGGAACGTCATCTCCATGGCGATCGGTCTCGCGGTCGGGGCCGCGTTCACCGCCGTCGTCACGGGCTTCAGCAACGCCTTCATCACCCCGCTGATCGGCCTCGCCACCCGGGGGACCGGAGACTTCAGCAAGGCCTCCTACAAGATCGACGGCGTCGTCTTCCCCTACGGCCTCTTCATCAGCGCCGCCATCGCCTTCCTGATCACCGCCGCGGTGCTGTACTTCTGCGTCGTCGTTCCCATGGCCAAGGTGCAGAACCGCTTCACCAAGGAGCAGGAAGAGGCCGTCGACATCAAGGCCGCCCTCCGCGACTGCCCGCGCTGCTTCAGCGAGATCCCCGCCGTCGCCTCCCGCTGCGGCCACTGCACCAGCGAGGTCGAGCCCGACCCCGAGGCACTCTCCCTCGCCAAGCTCCCCGCACAGCAGCACTGACCGCACAGCGGCACCGACCGCACAGCGGCACCGACCGCACAGCGGCACCGACCCACCGTCGAACCGATCCACCCTCGCACCACGATGACGCCCCGCCACCCGTACGGCCCAGCGCCACTCCGTACGGGGCCGGGGGTCCGACCGGCGTGAACAATCGGCACGCCCCCCGCCCTCCGGCCGCACGCACAAGGGAACTAGCTCCTTTCGCCTGGCGTTGACCAGTACAGGAGGCTCCACTGGGGAGTGGAGCACCACCATGCAAAGGGTTCCCCTGCTGCACCACTTGGAGGGCGTACCGTGCACCGCCGGCACAACGGGCTGAAGACCGCCGTACTCCTCGGGGGACTGTCCGCACTCATCATCGTCATCGGCAGCTTCTTCGGACGTACGGGCCTCGTCGTCGCGCTCCTGGTAGCCGTCGGCACCAACGCCTACGCGTACTGGAACAGCGACAAGCTCGCCCTGCGTGCCATGCGCGCCCGCCCCGTCAGCGAATTCGAGGCGCCGCAGCTCTACCGCATCGTCCGCGAGCTCTCCACGGCGGCCCGTCAGCCCATGCCGCGCCTCTACATTTCCCCGACGCAGGCGCCCAACGCGTTCGCCACCGGCCGTAACCCGCGCAACGCCGCCGTCTGCTGCACCGAGGGCATCCTCCAGATCCTCGACGAGCGCGAGCTGCGCGGCGTCCTCGGCCACGAGCTCAGCCATGTCTACAACCGGGACATCCTCATCTCGTCCGTCGCCGGAGCCCTCGCCTCCGTCGTGATGTTCCTGGTCAACTTCGCCTGGCTCATCCCGGTGGGCCGCTCCAACGACGACGAGGGACCCGGCCTCCTCGGCATGCTCCTGATCATGATCCTGGGGCCGCTCGCCGCCTCAGTCATTCAGCTCGCCGTCAGCCGCTCCCGCGAGTACGAGGCCGACGCCTCCGGAGCCCAGCTCACCGGCGACCCGCTGGCTCTCGCCAGTGCCCTGCGCAAGCTCGACGCCGGGACGAGACAGCTCCCGCTGCCGCCCGAGCCGAGGATCGAGACCGCGAGCCACATGATGATCGCGAACCCGTTCCGCCCAGGCCAGGGGACGGCGAGAATGTTCTCCACCCACCCGCCGATGGCGGATCGCATCGCCCGACTAGAACAGATGGCAGGTCATCGCCCGTGAAAACCATCCTGAACGTCATCTGGCTGATCCTCTGCGGATTCTGGATGTTCCTCGGCTACCTGGTCGCGGGACTCCTGCTCTGCATCACCATCATCGGCATCCCCTTCGGGCTCGCCGCCTTCAGGATCGGCGTCTACGCCCTCTGGCCCTTCGGCTACACCGTCGTCGACCGCCGGGACGCCGGCTCGCCCTCCTGCGCGGGGAACGTCCTCTGGCTGATCCTCGCCGGCTGGTGGCTCGCCCTCGGCCACATCACCACCGGCATCGCGCTGTGCATCACGATCATCGGCATCCCCCTCGGCATCGCCAACTTCAAGCTGATCCCCGTCTCCCTCATGCCCTTCGGCAAGGAGATCGTCCGCACCGACCAGCCCTTCGCCACCCGCTGACCTGGCAGTTCCGGGCTCCTGGCAACCGAACACCTGCCCACCGCGTCTTGGGTTCCAAGACGACGCAAGGGGTAGGTGCAGCGACATGGGCATCATCAGTTGGATCATTCTTGGGCTGATCTCCGGGGTCGTAGCCAAAATCCTCCTCCCGGGACGCGACCCGGGAGGCATCATCGGCACCACTCTCATAGGCATAGCCGGGGCCTTCGTCGGGGGCTGGCTCTCCAGCCAGTTCCTCGACCGCCCCATCAGCAACGACTTCTACGACACCGCGACCTGGATCGCGGCCATCGCCGGCGCTCTGGTGCTGCTCATCGCCTACCGGCTGCTGTTCGGCAACTCCCGCGAACGCCGCTGACCCGGAGGCTCGCACCGGGGCCCGCGAGCGGCCGGCGCACACCGCCCTACCGTGCGTCCCGTGATGCCATCCCGGTCTCCCGCAACGTCAGGTTCAACCGGCCGGCCCGCAGCCCGGCGGCCGGGTCGGCCGGTCCCGGACACACCTTCGGCACCCCGTGGAACGCGAAACGCGACGGCCCGCCGAAGACGAACAGATCCCCGGACGCCAACTCCACATCCGTGTAAGGCTGTCCACGCCCCTCCGTGTTCCCGAAGCGGAACACACACGTCGCACCGATGCTCAACGACACCACAGGAGCGCTCGACCGCTCCTCCTTGTCCTGATGCATCCCCATCCGCGCGGCGTCGTCATAGAAGTTGATCAGCGCGGTATCCGGCGCGAACGCCTCCGCCGCCTCCTCGTCCCCGTACGCCTCGGCCACCGCCGCCCGCCCCAGAGCGCCCAGCCACTCCGGGAACGCGGCCACCCGGGCGCCGTTCACATCATCCGCCGTACGGGCGTAGCGGTACGGCTGCCAGTGCCACCCCAGGCACACCGTCCGCACCGACATCACCCCGCCGCCCGGCAGCACCGTGTGCCGCAACGGGACCGGCCCCCGCGCCCACCGACGGCACGCCGCCACCAACTCCGCCCGCCGCTCCAGCGACAGCCACTCCGGCACGTGGACGGCACCCGGCGCGACCACCCTCCGCGGCCGCCGGAACAGACCGTCCGAGGACGGCGGGAGCCCATGCGTCACGGCTCAGCCCGCCCCGCCCTCGATCCCCAGCAGCAGCTTCTTCCGCTCCAGCCCGCCCGCGTACCCCCGCAGCGCCCCGTCCGCCCCGATCACCCGGTGGCACGGCCGCACGACCAGCAACGGATTGCGCCCGATCGCCGTGCCCACGGCCCGCACCCCCGCGCCCGAGGCTCCGACCTCTGCCGCGACCTCCCCGTACGACGCCGTGCTTCCGTACGGGATCGACTCAAGCACCGCCCAGACCCGCCGCTGGAACTCCGTGCCCGTCCCCTCGGCCAACGGCACGTCGAACCGCGTCGAGCGCCCCGCGAAGTACGCCTCCAACTGCCGGGCGACCCCCGCGAACGCCTCAGGGGCGTACCGCCAGCCGTCCTGGACGACCGCGCCGCCCTTCTGACCGGGCATCGACAGCGAGAGCAGCCGGACGCCGGTGCCTCCGGTCGCGTCCGGCGCCGCTTCACCGACCAGCAACAACTCGCCCAACGGGCTCTCCACCCGCGCGTACACCGTCGTCGTCATGCCTGCTCACTCTCCCGGTCCGTACCGCCAGTCTGCGCCCACGTGCCGCACTGTCACCGGCGGTATTCGGACATCGCCCCCGCGCCCCGGGCCGGAGACACGAGGAGGCACGCCGTCGAGGTCGGCCTCGGCGGTGTGCCCCCTTGTGCTCAACTCGGTTCAGCTCGGCTCAAGCGATCAGGCAACGCCCGTGCGGATCGCAGCAGTTGATCACCGGTAGTTCACGAACTGCACCGCGAAGTCGAAGTCCTGCCCCTTCAGCAGCGCCTGCACGGCCTGCAGGTCGTCCCGGCTCTTCGAGCTGACCCGCAGCTCGTCACCCTGGACCTGCGCCTTGACGCCCTTCGGGCCCTCGTCGCGGATGATCTTCGCCACCTTCTTGGCGTTGTCCTGGGAGATGCCTTCCTCGATCGTGGCGAAGATCTTGTACTCCTTGCCGGAGAGCTGCGGCTCACCGGCGTCCAGCGACTTCAGCGAGATGCCGCGCTTGATCAGCTTGGACTGGAAGATGTCGAGGATGGCCTTGACGCGCTCCTCGCCGTTCGCCTCCATCAGGATCTTCTCGCCCGACCACGAGATCGAGGCGCCCGTGCCCTTGAAGTCGTAACGCTGGGAGATCTCCTTGGCGGCCTGGTTGAGGGCGTTGTCGACCTCCTGCCGCTCGACCTTCGAGACGATGTCGAAACTGGAGTCGGCCATGACGTGTGGCTCCTTGCGTCGAATGCTGGGGATACAGCGCAAGCCTAGCCACCACCGCCTCCTCCGGCCGCTGATCAATCAGGTGGCGGAGCACCCCTGGCCATCAGGTATTGTTTACGTCGTCGCCAAGGAGCTCATCACGAGATCCAACGCGTCGTTCGAGGCGGTGTGCCCGAGTGGCCAAAGGGAGCAGACTGTAAATCTGCCGGCTCAGCCTACCCAGGTTCGAACCCTGGCGCCGCCACGCGAGCGAAGCCCCCGACCAGTTCTTCCGGTCGGGGGCTTCTTCGTTGTCCGGGCGCGGATCAGTTGCCCGCGACGTCCTTCACGGCCACCATCACCGGCACGTTCCCGGAGATCGCTTCGAGGGTGAGACCGGCCGTCGCCGGGGTGTCCAGCAGTTCCAGCAGCGTGGCCGCCACATCGTCGCGGGGGATCGGGCCACGGCCCGTCGAGGCGGCCAGGAGGACCTGCCCGGTGCCCGCGTCGTTGGTCAGCATGCCGGGGCGCAGGATCGTCCAGTCCAGCGCGGTGCGGGAACGTACGTCGGCGTCGGCGGCGCCCTTGGCCCGCAGGTACGCGTCGAAGACCTCGTCGCCTGGGTGGTCGGGGTCGGCGCCCATCGAGGAGACGACGAGGTAGCGGCGGACGCCCGCCGCCTCGGCCGCGTCGGCGAACAGCACGGCCGCGTCGCGGTCGACGGTGTCCTTGCGGGCGGTACCGCTGTTCGGCCCCGCGCCCGCCGCGAAGACGGCCGCGTCCGCGCCGCGCAGCACCTCCGCGGTCTGCTCCACGGTGGCCGATTCGAGGTCCAGCACGGCGGGTTGGGCGCCGGCTTCGGTCAGGTCCTGACTCTGTTGGGGGTTGCGGATGATCCCTACGGCTTCATCCCCGCGTGCGGCGAGCAGCCGCTCCAGCCGCAGTGCGATCTGTCCGTGTCCACCTGCGATGACAATGCGCATACCTCCGACCGTACGCCCGCGGACGGGCTCCCGCTCAGTTCCTGGGCCCGGAAGCGGAGTCGGGTCGTCCTTGGCGCGGAAGGCCGCCGAGGCCGGTGGTGGCGTCGGAGTCGGAGTCGCAGTACTCACGCACGGCGCTGGTGCGGGCGACGATCCGGCCCCGGTGGATGACGATGCGGCTGTAGGCGAGTGAGAGCACCGCGGAGAGCCGTTCGCCGCGTACCGCGAGGAGTTCGGCGGGGAAGCCCGCCTCGACGCGTACGTCAGGAAGGCCGAGGGCCGCACGGGCGGTCGTGGAGACCAAGGCGTACGCCTGTTCGGCGCGTAGCCCGGCCTGCGATGCGAGGAGATAGGCGGCTTCGAGCGGATCGCCGCGGCCGACCGGATTGGCCGTGTCCCGCAGCGCGCCGCTGCCCGCCGCGACCCGCACGCCGGCGGAGCGCAGAAGGCGTACGGGGGCGGTCGTACGGCGCTCCGCACCGGCGCAGCCGCCCTGGGGCAGACAGACCACGGTGATCCCGGCGGCGGCGAGCTGGTCGGCGGCGCGGGTGGCGGTGTCCAGGGGCAGATGGGCCAGGCCGGCGCAGGGGCCGAGGGTGACACCGGGACGCAGGCCGGCGGCCATCGCGGCGAGCCGTGCCAGGCGGCCGGGGTCGTCGCCGTCGGTGTGCAGGTCCACGGGGCAGCCGTGCTCGGCGGCGATCTCCAGGACGGCTTCGGTGTAGCCCGTTGGGTCCGGGTCGAGGTCGGGGCGGCCGCCGACGGCGGCCGCGCCCATCTTCACCGCGTCCCTGAGCATCGCGAGGCCGTCCGCTCCGGCGATGCCGGTGAGGAGCCGGGGTACCGCGACGGGCATGACCTCGGCGAGGCCGCGCAGGGCGCGCCGGGTCTGCAGGACGGCTTCGAGGGGGACGAGGCCCTGGACGTCGCCGACGCGGACATGGGTGCGCAGGGCGGTGGCGCCGTGGCCGAGCTGGAGGAGCGCGGCCTCGGTGGCGCGGCGCTGGATGTCCTCGGCGTGGTGGGAGGCGGGGCCCGGGCTGTCGGGGCCCGCGCTGTCCGCGGTGAGGGCGGTGTCGCTGTGGGCGTGGGCTTCGGCCGGGGCGGGGAGCAGGAGATAGCCCCGGAGGTCGATGCGGGGGCCGCGGGCGGTGAGGCTGCCCGCGGTGCCGACGGCCTCGATCCGGCTGCCGCTCAGGCGTACGTCGACGGCCCGGCCGTCGGCGAGGCGGGCGCCGCTGAGGACGAGGGCGGGGGTGTCGGCGGTGGTGGCCGCGTCGGCGCTGTCGGGCGCGTTGTCGTCGGGCCGCCGTGGCTGGCTGTCAGGCATCGCGCTCCTGGGAGGGTGCGAGATCACACGGAGTGACCACACCCTAGGGGCGTGCGGGGGCGTCGTCCGGGAGGAGCGGAATAGTCGTACCGGTGCGCCTGCGTCGGTGGTCGGCCGGGCCCGGTCCGGAGTCGGACACGGGCTGGATCAAGGCCTGATCAGGGGGTGTGGGTGGCCCCGGGGAGGGGGCCGGAGCGTGCGGAACAAACGGATTTGGGCAACCGGTGGGGGACCGTGTAATGTCTTCATCGCTCGCCCCAATAGCTCAGTCGGTAGAGCGTCTCCATGGTAAGGAGAAGGTCTGCGGTTCGATTCCGCATTGGGGCTCTGGTGATCGGGAAGCCCCGCTTCGGCGGGGTGACTCATTCATCAAAGCGGTGTAGCTCAGTCGGTAGAGCAAGCGGCTCATAATCGCTGTGTCACCGGTTCAAGTCCGGTCACCGCTACTAACGGTAGCCGATTGCTGGGTCGGTCCTTCGATCGGCTACCCTTTCATGCGTTCATCCGTCCACCGTCCGTCCAAGGAGCACTCACGTGGCTGCCACCGACGTCCGCCCGAAGATCACGCTGGCCTGCGTGGAGTGCAAGGAGCGGAACTACATCACCAAGAAGAACCGGCGTAACAACCCGGACCGTCTTGAGATGAAGAAGCACTGCCCGCGCTGCAACTCGCACACCGCGCACCGCGAAACGCGCTGAATCAGGCTCGTACACGAGGCCGTCCCCTTTGGGGGCGGCCTCGTGTCGTTGTATGGGGTTGTTCCCCGCACGGGGGCGTGCCCTTATTCGTCTTTCATCAGGAGGTTGCGAGCTCATGGCGCTCGACCAGTCCTTCGTGGGGCGGACCTATCCGCCCACTCCGGCGTACGAGGTCGGCCGGGAGAAGATCCGCGAGTTCGCCGAGGCGGTGGGCGACACCCATCCGGCGTACGTCGATGCGGAGGCGGCCCGTGCGCTCGGTCACGCCGATGTGATCGCGCCGCCCACGTTCGTCTTCTCGATCACCTACCGGGCCGCCGGAGAGGTCGTGCAGGACCCGCAGTTGGGCCTGGACTACAGCCGGGTCGTCCACGGGGACCAGAAGTTCTCGTACGTGCGTCCGGTGCGGGCGGGGGACCGGCTGACGGTCACCTCGACGATCGAGGGCATCAAGTCCCTCGCGGGCAACGACATCCTGGACGTCCGCGGGGATGTGCACGACGAGGCCGGCGAACTGGTGGTCACGACGTTGATGAAGCTGGTGGCGCGCGCTGCCGAGGAGGCGTGATGACGGCGAAGGTCTCTTACGGGTCGGTCGAGGCCGGGACGGAACTGCCGGCGCAGTCGTTCCCGGTGACGCGGGCCACGCTCGTGCAGTACGCGGGCGCCTCCGGTGACTTCAACCCCATCCACTGGAACGAGAGGTTCGCGCGCGAGGTCGGGCTGCCGGATGTGATCGCACACGGCATGTTCACCATGGCCGAGGCGATCCGGGTGGTCACGGACTGGGCCGGCGACCCGGGCGCGGTCGTCGACTACGGGGTGCGCTTCACGAAGCCGGTCGTCGTGCCCGACGACGACAAGGGCGCGCTGATCGAGGTCAGCGGCAAGGTCGCGGCGAAGCTGGACGACAACCTGGTCCGGGTGGACCTGGTCGCCATGTGCGACGGCAAGAAGGTGCTGGGGATGTCCCGGGCCGTGGTCCGGCTCGCCTGAGACGTACCGGCGCGGTGGCCGTCCCGGCCGCCGGACTCCGGCGTACGGTCCGTGGCCCCGCACGAGCGGCGGGGCCACGGACCGTACTCTTGTCCCCGTGCAGGAACTCCACGACGCCCCCCTCGCCCCCCTGACCACCTTCCGGCTCGGCGGCCCCGCCGCCCGGCTGCTGACCGCCACGACCGACGCCGAGGTGATCGCCGCCGTGCGCGAGGCCGACGCGAGCGGCACCCCGCTGCTGGTGATCGGTGGCGGCTCCAACCTGGTCATCGGGGACAAGGGCTTCGACGGCACCGCGCTGCGGATCGCCACGAAGGGCTTCGCGCTCTCGGGTACGTCCCTGGAGCTGGCGGCCGGTGAGGTGTGGACCGACGCCGTCGCCCGGACCGTCGCGGCGGGCCTCGCGGGCATCGAGTGCCTGGCGGGCATCCCCGGATCCGCGGGCGCGACACCCATCCAGAACGTCGGCGCGTACGGACAGGAGGTGTCCTCCACCATCACGGAGGTCGTCGCCTACGACCGGCACACTCAGGAGACCGTGACCATTCCGAACACGGAGTGCGCGTTCTCGTACCGTCACAGCCGCTTCAAGTCCGAACCCGACCGCTTCGTGGTGCTGCGTGTCCGTTTCGAGCTGGAAGAGGCGGCCGGGCTTTCCGCGCCCCTCAAGTACCCCGAAACGGCCAGGTCCATGGGCGTCGAACAGGGCGACCGCGTCCCGCTGCCGGCCGCCCGCGAGACCGTGCTGCGGCTGCGCGCCGGCAAGGGCATGGTGCTGGACCCGGAGGACCACGACACCTGGTCGGCGGGGTCCTTCTTCACCAACCCGATCCTCGAACCGGCCGCGTTCCAGGACTTCCTCACCCGGGTCCGCGAGCACCTCGGCCCGGACGTGACGCCCCCCGCCTTCCCCGCCGAGGACGGCCGCACCAAGACCTCGGCGGCCTGGCTGATCGACCGGGCCGGATTCACCAAGGGCTACGGCAACGGCCCCGCCCGGATCTCCACAAAGCACACCCTCGCCCTCACCAACCGGGGCGCGGCCACCACCGAGGACCTGCTCGCCCTGGCCCGCGAGGTCGTCGCCGGGGTCCACGCGGCCTTCGGCGTCACCCTGGTCAACGAGCCGGTGACGGTCGGCGTCAGCCTGTAGCAACGTCCGCGGTCAGTACGCGACGCCCACGCCCTGCTGCACGGTCGCCGGGTCGTCGATCAACGCGAGCATCGCGTGCGCCACATCCGCCCGGGAGATGGTCCGGCCGCTGCGTGGCGTACCGCCCACGACCCGCCGGTAGGCACCCGTACGCGGCCCGTCCGTCAGTCTCGGCGGACGCACCGCGGTCCAGTCCGTGGCGCTGCGGGCCAACGCCGCCTCCATCCGGGCGAGATCGGCGTACACCTCCGCCAGGACCGCCCCGACCGCCTTGCGCATCAGCCGGTCGACCAGCGGATCGTCCTCCGGCTGCGGCCCGACCGGCGCGGCGCTCACCACCAGCAGCCGCCGCGCTCCCTCGGCCTCCATCGCCGTCAGGATCTTCCCGGTGAGCCGCTCGGCGACGCCGTTCGGCTTCCGGCCGCGCGCACCCAGCCCCGAGAGCACCGCGTCCCGCCCCGCCACCGCCGCCCGCACCGCCGACGGATCGTCCAGCCGCACGACTGCGTGCGGCGCCGCGCGATCCAGCGGCTCCGGGAGCCGGTCCGGGTCCCGGACCACGACCGTCACCTCGTGGCCCGCCGCGATCGCCTGACCGGCGATCTCCCTGCCGATGCCGCCTGTCGCTCCGAAGACGGTGATTCTCATCATGCACCCCTCGGTGGGTGAGTGTTCACTAACCTCTAGGATGGGTGGTTTCCCGCCCGGTCGTCAAGATTTCCGGGTCACGGCCCGTTGGAGCACGCATGGACCAGAAGCCCGCCCGTGTCCGGATCGTCGACGCGGCGCACCGGCTGATGCTCTCCATCGGCCTCGCCCGGACCACCACCAAGGAGATCGCCAAGGCGGCCGGCTGCTCGGAGGCGGCGCTCTACAAGTACTTCACCGGCAAGGAGGAGCTGTTCGTCACCGTTCTCGCGGAGCGGCTGCCCCGGCTCGGGAACCTGCTCGGCGACCTGACCGCCGGCGAGGGCAGCGTGGAGGGCAACCTCACCGACGTCGCCCGACAGGCCGCCCTGTTCTACGAGCAGACCTTCCCCATGGCCGCGTCGCTGTACGCCGAGCCCCAGCTCAAGAGCCGCCACGAGCAGGGCATGCAGGAGCTGGGAACCGGGCCCCAACGGCCGATCCAGCAGCTCGACGCCTACCTCCGCGCCGAACAGGGTGCGGGTCGGGTCCGGGCCGACGTGGACACCTACGCCGCCGCCTCCCTGCTGCTGGGCGCCTGCGCCCAGCGGGCCTTCGCCTACACCTCGCTCCCCGGCGGCATGCCCCCGCAGTCCCTGGACGACTTCGCCGCCTCACTCGCCCGGACGCTGCTGGGCGGGATCGGCCCGCAGCCCTCCGGGCTCAGCTAGCCAGCCAGTCGTCGATCCCGGACAGCAGCTTCTCCCGTACGTCGACGGGGGCCGCCGATCCGCGCACCGACTGGCGGGCCAGCTCGGCCAGCTCCGCGTCGGTGAAGCCGTGGTCGCGGCGGACCAGGTCGTACTGCGCGGCAAGACGCGAGCCGAACAGCAGCGGGTCGTCCGCGCCCAGCGCCATCGGCACACCCGCGTCGAACAAGGTGCGCAGGGGTACGTCCGCGGCCTTCTCGTACACGCCGAGCGCCACATTGGAGGACGGGCAGACCTCACACGTCACCTGGCGCTCGGCCAGCCGCGCCAGCAGCCGGGGATCCTCGGCCGCCCGGACCCCGTGGCCGATGCGCGAGGCGTCCAGGTCGTCCAGGCAGTCGCGCACGCTGGCGGCGCCCGCGAGCTCCCCGCCGTGCGGGGCCGCCAGCAGGCCGCCCTCCCGGGCGATGGCGAAGGCCCGGTCGAAGTCGCGGGCCATGCCGCGCCGCTCGTCGTTCGAGAGCCCGAACCCGACCACCCCCCGGTCGGCGTACCGCACGGCCAGGCGTGCCAGGGTCCGGGCGTCCAGCGGGTGCTTCATCCGGTTCGCGGCGATCACGACGCGTATGCCCAGGCCGGTGTCCCGGGCGGCGCTGTCCACGGCGTCGAGGATGATCTCGATGGCCGGGATCAGCCCGCCGAGCAGCGGGGCGTACGAGGTGGGGTCGACCTGGATCTCCAGCCAGCCGGAGCCGTCCGCGACATCCTCCTGGGCGCTCTCGCGCACCAGGCGGTGAATGTCCTCCGGGGACCGCAGACACGACCGGGCGATGTCGTAGAGCCGCTGGAAGCGGAACCAGCCCCGCTCATCGGTCGCCCGCAGCTTGGGCGGCTCACCGCCGGTCAGGGCGTCCGGGAGATGGACCCCGTACTTGTCGGCGAGTTCGAGCAGGGTGGTGGGCCGCATCGACCCGGTGAAGTGCAGGTGCAGGTGGGCCTTGGGCAACAGACGTACATCACGCTCCATCGGAAGATCCTGCCGCACGGGCGGGCCTGAGCGGTAGCCGCTTTCCCCTACGGAGGGGGGCTCGAACAAAAAAGTGCCCCGGCCGGTGGGGATTCCAGCGGCCGGGGCACTCTTCGTGAGCAGCTTCCGTGACGGTCAGGCCTTGGCCTCGCCCAGCAGCTTCTGGATCCGCGAGACGCCCTCGATGAGGTCGTCGTCGCCCAGGGCGTACGACAGGCGCAGATACCCCGGGGTGCCGAAGGCCTCGCCGGGTACGACGGCGACCTCGGCCTCGTCCAGGATCAGGGCGGCCAGCTCGACGGTGGTGGCCGGGCGCTTGCCGCGGATCTCCTTGCCGAGCAGGTCCTTCACCGTGGGGTAGGCGTAGAACGCGCCCTCGGGCTCCGGGCAGAACACGCCGTCGATCTCGTTGAGCATCCGCACGATGAGCCGGCGGCGGCGGTCGAAGGCGGTGCGCATCTCGGCGACGGCGTCCAGCGGGCCGGAGACGGCCGCGAGCGCGGCGATCTGGGCGACGTTGGAGACGTTGGACGTGGCGTGCGACTGGAGGTTGGTCGCGGCCTTCACCACGTCCTTCGGGCCGATGATCCAGCCCACCCGCCAGCCGGTCATCGCGTACGTCTTGGCGACGCCGTTGACGACGATGCACTTGTCGCGCAGCTCGGGGACGATCGCCGGGAGCGAGGTGAACGTCGCGTCGCCGTAGACGAGGTGCTCGTAGATCTCGTCGGTCATCACCCACAGGCCGTGCTCGACGGCCCAGCGGCCGATGGCCTCGGCGTCGGCCTCGCTGTAGACGGCGCCGGTCGGGTTGGACGGCGAGACGAACAGGACGACCTTGGTCTTCTCGGTACGCGCGGCCTCCAACTGCTCGACGGAGACCCGGTAGCCGGTGGTCTCGTCGGCGACGACCTCGACCGGGACACCGCCGGCGAGCCGGATCGACTCGGGGTAGGTGGTCCAGTAGGGGGCGGGGACGATGACCTCGTCGCCCGGGTCGAGGATCGCGGCGAAGGCCTCGTAGATGGCCTGCTTGCCGCCGTTGGTCACCAGGATCTGGGCGGCGTCGACCTCGTAGCCGGAGTCGCGCAGCGTCTTCTCTGCGATGGCGGCCTTGAGCTCGGGGAGCCCGCCGGCCGGGGTGTAGCGGTGGTACTTCGGGTTGCGGCAGGCCTCGACCGCGGCGTCGACGATGTAGTCGGGCGTCGGGAAGTCGGGCTCGCCGGCCCCGAAGCCGATCACCGGACGCCCGGCTGCCTTGAGGGCCTTGGCCTTGGCGTCGACGGCGAGGGTCGCGGACTCGGAGATCGCACCGATGCGGGCGGAAACCCGGCGCTCGGACGGTGAAGTTGCAGCGCTCATGGCCCCATGCTCCCAGACCGCGAAAGCCGTCGGCACAGGGGTTTCAGGGACCGGACAGGACCTGGACGGCATCCGGACAGGACCGGTCGGTTGTTGTCTGTTCGACGCGGCGGCCCTGAACACGTACACTCACCTGTCGTTGGCCTTCACCAGCCGCACCGTCTCCGCACCCGGTCACCGGGAAAGATGCGGTAGGTTGGTGGAAACCACAAAGGGTCGTAGCTCAATTGGTAGAGCACTGGTCTCCAAAACCAGCGGTTGGGGGTTCAAGTCCCTCCGGCCCTGCTACACACTCCTTCGCCAGGATGTGTGCGCATGTACGTACTTCATTGCACAGCCGTGCGGCTCCACCGGGCGCGGCACGGCCACGACCCGGAATCAGGTGAGTAGCGTGACGGACGCCGTGGGCTCCATCGACATGCCTGATGCTGAGGATGAAGCTCCCGAGTCGAAGAAGAAGACCCGGAAGGGCGGCAAGCGCGGCAAGAAGGGCCCTCTGGGCCGTCTCGCGCTGTTCTACCGCCAGATCGTCGCCGAACTCCGTAAGGTTGTCTGGCCGACGCGTAGCCAGCTGACGACGTACACCTCCGTGGTGATCGTGTTCGTCGTCATCATGATCGGTCTTGTTACCGTTCTTGACATGGGCTTCGCCCGGGTCATCAAGTACGTCTTCGGCTGATCTCGCGGAAGGCGTCCGACCCGGCGCCCCTTTCGCACGTTCCACCCTTTGTATCCAGGAAGAAGCAGCCATCGTGTCTGACCCGAACCTGAACGACGCCGTCGAGCCCGAGGCTGGCGCCTTCGAGTCCGCCAAGGACGAGCTCGACATCGTTGAGGCTGCTGACTCCGTGGACCCGGACCAGGCCGAGGCCGCCGACCTCGCCGCGGGCAAGCCCGCCGAGCAGGACGCTGTGAACGTCGAGGCCGACGAAGACGCAGCAGCCGCCGAAGCCGTCGAGGAAGAGGCCGCCGAGGCGGTCGAGGCCGAGGCCGACGACGAGAGCGCCGACGAGGAAGAGGCCGAGCCGGCCGCCCCCGTCGACCCCGTCACCGCCCTGCGCGAGGAGCTCCGCACTCTCCCCGGCGAGTGGTACGTCATCCACACGTACGCCGGTTACGAGAAGCGCGTGAAGGCCAACCTGGAACAGCGCGCCGTCTCGCTGAACGTGGAGGAGTTCGTCTATCAGGCCGAGGTGCCTGAAGAGGAAATCGTCCAGATCAAGAACGGCGAGCGCAAGAACGTCCGGCAGAACAAGCTCCCCGGCTACGTGCTGGTGCGCATGGACCTGACGAACGAGTCCTGGGGCGTCGTGCGGAACACGCCGGGCGTCACCGGCTTCGTGGGCAACGCCTACGACCCGTACCCGCTGACCCTGGACGAGATCGTCAAGATGCTCGCCCCGGAGGCCGAGGAGAAGGCCGCCCGCGAGGCCGCCGAGGCCGAGGGCAAGCCGGCTCCGTCCCGCAAGGTCGAGGTCCAGGTGCTGGACTTCGAGGTCGGCGACTCGGTCACCGTCACCGACGGCCCGTTCGCCACGCTGCAGGCCACGATCAACGAGATCAACGCCGACTCGAAGAAGGTCAAGGGCCTCGTCGAGATCTTCGGCCGCGAGACCCCGGTCGAGCTCAGCTTCGACCAGATCCAGAAGAACTAGCACTTCCCGCCGGTTTCTGGACACATGCCTACCCAGCAGGTCAGAGGGGCTTCGCAGCCGCTCTGACCTGCTGGGTTTTTGGTCGCACAGCTATACCCGTTATCGTTGTGCGGTATGCCTCCATCCGGATGACCGGAATCGGCGGCGAAACACTCTCATAGGACCCGGAGAGAGCAATGCCTCCCAAGAAGAAGAAGGTCACGGGGCTTATCAAGCTCCAGATCAACGCCGGTGCGGCGAACCCGGCCCCGCCGGTCGGCCCCGCGCTCGGTCAGCACGGCGTCAACATCATGGAGTTCTGCAAGGCCTACAACGCCGCGACCGAGTCGCAGCGTGGCATGGTCGTGCCGGTGGAGATCACGGTCTACGAGGACCGCTCCTTCACCTTCATCACGAAGACTCCGCCGGCCGCCAAGCTGATCCTCAAGGCCGCGGGTGTGGACAAGGGCTCCGGCGAGCCGCACAAGACCAAGGTCGCCAAGCTGACGGCTGCCCAGGTCCGCGAGATCGCCACGACGAAGCTCCCCGACCTGAACGCCAATGACCTCGACGCCGCGTCGAAGATCATTGCCGGCACCGCCCGCTCCATGGGCATCACGGTCGAAGGCTGATTCAGCCCCGTAACCCCAGTGGTAGGACCAAGCGCTGGTCCGCACCACGACTCCACACTCTGAAACCACAGGAGTAGAAGTGAAGCGCAGCAAGAACCTCCGCGCTGCGGACGCCAAGATCGACCGGGAGCGCAACTACGCCCCGCTCGAGGCCGTCCGTATCGCCAAGGACACCGCCTCCACGAAGTTCGACAGCACCGTCGAGGTCGCCTTTGCCCTGGGTGTCGACCCGCGCAAGGCCGACCAGATGGTCCGCGGCACCGTGAACCTCCCGCACGGCACCGGCAAGACCGCCCGGGTCCTGGTCTTCGCGACCGGTGACCGTGCAGCGGCCGCGGAAGCCGCCGGAGCCGACATCGTCGGCGCCGACGAGCTCATCGACGAGGTGGCGAAGGGCCGTCTGGACTTCGACGCCGTCGTCGCGACCCCGGACCTCATGGGCAAGGTCGGCCGCCTGGGCCGCGTGCTCGGTCCGCGTGGTCTGATGCCGAACCCGAAGACCGGCACCGTCACCCCCGACGTCGTGAAGGCTGTCAACGACATCAAGGGCGGCAAGATCGAGTTCCGCGTCGACAAGCACTCGAACCTGCACTTCATCATCGGCAAGACCTCGTTCGACGAGACCAAGCTGGTGGAGAACTACGCAGCGGCGCTGGACGAGATCCTCCGTCTGAAGCCGTCCGCCGCCAAGGGCCGCTACATCAAGAAGGCCACGCTGGCCACCACGATGGGCCCCGGCATCCCGCTGGACGCCAACCGCACCCGCAACCTCCTCGTCGAGGAGGACCCGGCCTCCGTCTGAGCCGCTGTGCTCACCCGGTAGCCGCGTCGTACGCGTGCTCTGTGTGAACGGGCCCCGCAACCTTTCGAGGTGCGGGGCCCGTCCTCGTATCCGTAAGCAGCAATGTCTGTCAGTGCCCTGTGCCACTGTTGTGCGGGGGACGACGGACGATACGAGGGGTGGACGGGTACATGAGGACGAGCACGGCACGACGCATGGGTACGGCTCTGGCCGCGGCGGCGGCACTGACGTCGATGGCGGCCTGCAGTGGCTCCGACGGTTCGGGGAGCTCCAGCGGCTCCGGCAAGGACAAGGCGGGCTCCGTCTCCAAGGCGAGCCCTGTGGCCGCGCTGAAGCAGGTGCAGCAGAAGACCGGCGGCGCCCAGTCCGCGAAGGTCGAGGGCACCACCGAGATGGGCAGCGCCATGTCCATGAAGCAGTCCGGGGCCATCGGCTGGGCCGACGGCCTCTCCGGCGCGCTGACCATCACGTACACCGGCGGCACCATGGGCGACGCCCTGAAGAAGGCCGGCGGTGACGGATCGGTCCAGGCCCGCTACTTCAAGGACGAGTACTACGCCAACATGGGCGACGCCATGGCGGCCAACACCGGCGGGAAGCACTGGATCCGGTATTCCTACAAGGACCTCGCCGAGCTGGGCGGCGCCTCCGGCGACGTCATGAAGGACCAGATCCAGAACAGCACGCCCGAGCAGGGGGTGAAGTCGCTCCTGGCCTCCGGCGATGTGAAGAAGGTCGGACAGGAGGACGTCCGCGGGGTCCCCGCGACGCACTACTCCGGCACGGTCGACGTGGCCGAGCTGACCGCGAAGAACAGCAACCTGGACGCGAAGCAGCTGGCCGCGTTCAAGGAGCAGCTCGCGCTGGCCGGGGTGACCACCCAGACCGTCGACATCTGGGTCGACGAGAACGACCTGCTGGTGAAGAAGACCGAGCGCGGCGAGATGAAGACCGGCGCGTTCAACTCGACGCTCTTCTACAGCGACTACGGCACCGAGGTCCCCTCCGAGAAGCCGGCGGCCTCGGACACCGTGGACTTCAAGGAGCTGCTGAAGCAGGGCGGTACCCCGGGCGGCACCTCCTGACACCTCCCGCAAGGGACGATCGGGGACGGATTTGCCCGTCCCGCATCCGGTCGCGTAGTCTCACCAAGAAGCCAAAGACCGCTGGTCGTCGCCGTGCCTCGTCAGAGGGACGGTGACCGAAGGTTCCGCTAGATCGGACGACCTGCGCAGGTGACTGTGGAACGCTCCCGGACTCAGTTCGGTCGAGCCGCGCCCTGGCACTTGTGCTGGGGCGTTTCGTCTTTCCCGGCCCCTTCTGAGCGGTCCTCATCACCCGGAAGGAGGCCGACGCTCATGGCAAGGCCCGACAAGGCTGCCGCGGTAGCCGAGCTGACGGACCAGTTCCGCAGCTCGAACGCCGCCGTGCTGACCGAGTACCGGGGTCTCACCGTGGCACAGCTCAAGGAGCTGCGCCGTTCGCTCGGTGAGAACGCCCAGTACGCCGTGGTGAAGAACACGCTGACCAAGATTGCGGCCAACGAGGCCGGGATCGACACGCTGGACGACCTGTTCTCGGGTCCGACGGCGGTTGCCTTCGTCACCGGTGACCCGGTGGAGTCGGCGAAGGGTCTTCGTGACTTCGCCAAGGACAACCCCAACCTCATCATCAAGGGCGGTGTCCTTGACGGTAAGGCGCTGTCCGCCGATGAGATCAAGAAGCTCGCGGACCTCGAGTCCCGCGAGGTTCTGCTCTCCAAGCTGGCCGGTGCTTTCAAGGGCAAGCAGACGCAGGCGGCGCAGGTCTTCCAGGCCCTGCCGTCGAAGTTCGTCCGCACCGCGGAAGCTCTTCGTGCCAAGAAGGAAGAGCAGGGCGGTGCCGGTACTCCGGCTCCCGCCGAGGCCGCCGAGTAATTTCGCTCAGCGGTCCAGCGGGCTCCACGTACGCCCGCCGACATATACATCCGGCACCTGCCGAATAGTGGAAGGACGCCTATCATGGCGAAGCTGTCCCAGGACGACCTGCTCGCGCAGTTCGAAGAGATGACCCTCATCGAGCTCTCCGAGTTCGTGAAGGCCTTCGAGGAGAAGTTCGACGTCACCGCCGCCGCGGCCGTCGCCGTCGCCGGTCCCGCCCAGGGCGGCGCCCCGGCCGAGGCCGAGGCCGAGCAGGACGAGTTCGACGTCATCCTCACCGGTGCCGGCGAGAAGAAGATCCAGGTCATCAAGGTCGTGCGTGAGCTGACCTCGCTGGGTCTGAAGGAGGCCAAGGACCTCGTCGACGGCGCCCCGAAGCCGGTCCTCGAGAAGGTCGCCAAGGAGGCCGCCGAGAAGGCTGCCGAGTCCCTCAAGGGCGCCGGCGCTTCCGTCGAGGTCAAGTGACTTCGAGAGTCCTCTGACTCTCCCGAGGCAGTCCCCGCCGTAAGGCGGTGACATCTCCTCACCGAAGGGCGATCACCCATCCGGGTGGTCGCCCTTCGGCGTGCCCGTGGCGGGTGCCTTGCTCTTCCGCCGACGACGAGTAGGGTGATCTTCGCCGTGCGTCTCTCGCGGGCCGCTCAGAGGCGCCCTGCGGGCACCACGGGGGTGGCTGGTGAGGACGCCTGGAGGTCCGATCGGACCGGCGGGCCTTGACGAACCGGACGCGGCGCGCAATTCTCAGGACGCGTCATCACTTCGATCCGTATCCGAGGCATGGATCGAGAGTGAAGAGGGCAGTAAAGAAGAGCGCACCCCGCGCGAGGGCTAGGGCTAGACATAGGTGTTGAGAACAGCTGTTGAGAGCAACGTGGGTCTCTGAGAACCCCGACTGGACATCAGTGTGCCGCTTGGCTACACTGACCCTTTGCGCTGCCTGTTAGCTGCCTCCTGCCCGTCACCAGGGGCATGCCCACGCTGAAGCACCGATGACCGACCCCCTCCGACCTGGTCGTATTGCGACCGATTCGGAACGGTCTGTCTCTGTGGCCAGAGTGGGACCGGTACGCGCGTAGTGAGTCCGAGCCCTCGGAAGGACCCCCTCTTGGCCGCCTCGCGCAACGCCTCGACCGCGAATACGAACAACGGTGCCAGCACCGCCCCGCTGCGCATCTCCTTTGCAAAGATCAAGGAGCCCCTCGAGGTTCCGAACCTCCTCGCGCTGCAGACCGAGAGCTTTGACTGGCTCCTCGGTAACGCCGCCTGGAAGGCTCGCGTCGAGGCTGCTCTGGACAGTGGACAAGACGTCCCCACCAAGTCCGGCCTGGAGGAGATCTTCGAGGAGATCTCACCGATCGAGGACTTCTCCGGGTCGATGTCGCTTACGTTCCGCGACCACCGCTTCGAGCCCCCGAAGAACTCGATCGAAGAGTGCAAGGAGCGCGACTTCACGTTCGCCGCGCCGCTCTTCGTCACGGCCGAGTTCACCAACAACGAGACCGGCGAGATCAAGTCCCAGACGGTCTTCATGGGCGACTTCCCGCTCATGACCAACAAGGGCACCTTCGTCATCAACGGCACCGAGCGTGTCGTCGTGTCGCAGCTGGTCCGCTCGCCGGGTGTCTACTTCGACTCCTCCATCGACAAGACGTCCGACAAGGACATCTTCTCCGCCAAGATCATCCCCTCCCGGGGTGCCTGGCTGGAGATGGAGATCGACAAGCGTGACATGGTCGGTGTCCGCATCGACCGCAAGCGCAAGCAGTCCGTCACCGTCCTCCTCAAGGCTCTCGGCTGGAGCACCGAGCAGATCCTGGAGGAGTTCGGCGAGTACGAGTCGATGCGCGCCACCCTGGAGAAGGACCACACCCAGGGCCAGGACGACGCACTGCTCGACATCTACCGCAAGCTGCGTCCCGGCGAGCCGCCGACGCGCGAGGCCGCTCAGACGCTGCTCGAGAACCTCTACTTCAACCCGAAGCGCTACGACCTCGCGAAGGTCGGCCGCTACAAGGTGAACAAGAAGCTCGGCGCCGATGAGCCGCTGGACGCCGGGGTGCTCACCAGCGACGACGTCATCGCGACCATCAAGTACCTGGTCAAGCTGCACGCCGGTGAGACCGAGACGACCGGTGAGTCCGGCCGGGAGATCGTCGTCGAGACCGACGACATCGACCACTTCGGCAACCGTCGTCTGCGCAACGTCGGCGAGCTCATCCAGAACCAGGTCCGTACGGGCCTGGCGCGGATGGAGCGCGTCGTGCGTGAGCGCATGACCACGCAGGACGTCGAGGCGATCACGCCGCAGACCCTGATCAACATCCGGCCGGTCGTCGCCTCCATCAAGGAGTTCTTCGGCACCAGCCAGCTGTCGCAGTTCATGGACCAGAACAACCCGCTGTCGGGTCTCACCCACAAGCGCCGCCTGTCGGCTCTTGGCCCGGGTGGTCTCTCCCGTGAGCGGGCCGGCTTCGAGGTCCGAGACGTGCACCCGTCCCACTACGGACGCATGTGCCCGATCGAGACCCCCGAAGGCCCGAACATCGGTCTGATCGGTTCGCTCGCCTCGTACGGCCGCGTCAACGCGTTCGGCTTCATCGAGACGCCGTACCGCAAGGTCGTCGACGGTCAGGTCACCGATGACGTCGACTACATCACGGCCGACGAGGAGGACCGCTTCGTCATCGCCCAGGCGAACGCGACGCTCTCCGAAGAGCTGCGCTTCACCGAGCCCCGCGTCCTGGTCCGCCGTCGTGGCGGAGAGGTCGACTACGTGCCCGGCACGGACGTCGACTACATGGACGTCTCGCCGCGCCAGATGGTGTCCGTCGCCACCGCGATGATCCCGTTCCTGGAGCACGACGACGCCAACCGTGCCCTCATGGGCGCGAACATGATGCGGCAGGCGGTGCCGCTCATCAAGTCCGAGGCCCCGCTCGTCGGCACCGGCATGGAGTACCGCTGCGCCACCGACGCCGGTGACGTCCTCAAGGCGGAGAAGGACGGTGTGGTCCAGGAGGTCTCCGCGGACTACATCACCGTCACGAACGACGACGGCACGTACACCACGTACCGCATCGCCAAGTTCATGCGCTCCAACCAGGGCACCTCGGTCAACCAGAAGGTCGTCGTCTCCGAGGGCGACCGGATCGTGGCCGACCAGGTGCTCGCCGACGGACCGGCCACCGAGAACGGTGAGATGGCCCTCGGCAAGAACCTGCTCGTGGCGTTCATGCCGTGGGAGGGTCACAACTACGAGGACGCGATCATCCTGTCGCAGCGCCTCGTGCAGGACGACGTCCTCTCCTCGATCCACATCGAGGAGCACGAGGTCGACGCCCGTGACACCAAGCTCGGCCCGGAGGAGATCACCCGGGACATCCCGAACGTCTCCGAAGAGGTCCTCGCCGACCTCGACGAGCGCGGCATCATCCGGATCGGTGCCGAGGTCGTCGCCGGCGACATCCTCGTCGGCAAGGTCACGCCCAAGGGCGAGACCGAGCTGACCCCCGAGGAGCGTCTGCTCCGCGCGATCTTCGGTGAGAAGGCGCGAGAGGTGCGCGACACCTCGCTGAAGGTGCCGCACGGTGAGATCGGCAAGGTCATCGGCGTCCGCGTCTTCGACCGCGAAGAGGGCGACGAGCTGCCGCCGGGCGTGAACCAGCTGGTCCGCGTCTACGTCGCGCAGAAGCGCAAGATCACCGACGGTGACAAGCTCGCCGGCCGTCACGGCAACAAGGGCGTCATCTCGAAGATCCTGCCGATCGAGGACATGCCGTTCCTGGAGGACGGCACCCCGGTCGACATCATCCTCAACCCGCTGGGTGTCCCGTCCCGAATGAACCCGGGACAGGTCCTGGAGATCCACCTCGGCTGGCTCGCCAGCCGCGGCTGGGACGTCTCCGGCCTCGGTGACGAGTGGGCCAAGCGCCTGCAGTCCATCGGCGCCGACCAGGTCGCCCCCGGCACCAACGTCGCCACGCCCGTCTTCGACGGTGCGCGCGAGGACGAGATCACCGGCCTCTTCCAGGCCACGATCCCCAACCGCGACGGCGACCGCCTGGTGCAGCCCTCCGGCAAGGCCCAGCTGTACGACGGCCGCTCCGGCGAGCCGTTCCCGGAGCCGGTCTCGGTCGGGTTCATGTACATCCTCAAGCTGCACCACCTGGTCGACGACAAGCTCCACGCGCGTTCGACCGGCCCGTACTCCATGATCACCCAGCAGCCGCTGGGTGGTAAGGCACAGTTCGGTGGTCAGCGCTTCGGTGAGATGGAGGTGTGGGCCCTTGAGGCTTACGGCGCCGCATACGCCCTCCAGGAGCTCCTGACGATCAAGTCCGACGACGTGACCGGCCGCGTGAAGGTCTACGAGGCCATCGTCAAGGGCGAGAACATCCCCGAGCCCGGCATTCCCGAGTCCTTCAAGGTGCTCATCAAGGAAATGCAGTCGCTCTGCCTCAACGTGGAGGTGCTGTCCTCGGACGGCATGTCCATCGAGATGCGCGACACGGACGAGGACGTCTTCCGCGCGGCGGAGGAACTCGGTATCGACCTGTCCCGGCGCGAGCCGAGCAGCGTCGAAGAGGTCTGACGGGCCGGCCGGCCGCCTCATCCCGAGGCGGCCGGCCCTCCCCGGACCCGTTCAGACCATTGATTGAGACGAGACCCCGAAAGAGGGATTGACGACAAGTGCTCGACGTCAACTTCTTCGACGAGCTGCGGATCGGCCTTGCCACCGCGGACGACATCCGGACCTGGTCGCACGGCGAAGTGAAGAAGCCGGAGACCATCAACTACCGCACGCTCAAGCCCGAGAAGGACGGACTCTTCTGCGAGAAGATCTTCGGTCCGACCCGGGACTGGGAGTGCTACTGCGGCAAGTACAAGCGTGTCCGCTTCAAGGGCATCATCTGTGAGCGCTGCGGCGTCGAGGTCACTCGCGCCAAGGTGCGTCGTGAGCGGATGGGCCACATCGAGCTTGCCGCTCCCGTCACCCACATCTGGTACTTCAAGGGCGTTCCCTCGCGCCTCGGATACCTGCTGGACCTCGCGCCGAAGGACCTCGAGAAGGTCATCTACTTCGCCGCGTACATGATCACGTTCGTGGACGAGGAGCGTCGTACCCGCGACCTGCCGTCCCTGGAGGCTCACGTCTCCGTCGAGCGCCAGCAGACCGAGAACCGCCGCGACTCCGACCTGGAGGCCCGCGCCAAGAAGCTCGAGACCGACCTGGCCGAGCTGGAGGCCGAGGGCGCCAAGGCGGACGTGCGCCGCAAGGTGCGCGAAGGCGCCGAGCGTGAGATGAAGCAGCTGCGCGACCGTGCGCAGCGCGAGATCGACCGCCTCGACGAGGTGTGGAGCCGCTTCAAGAACCTCAAGGTCCAGGACCTGGAGGGCGACGAGCTGCTCTACCGCGAGCTGCGTGACCGCTTCGGCACGTACTTCGACGGCTGCATGGGCGCCGCGGCGCTCCAGAAGCGCCTGGAGTCCTTCGACCTCGACGAGGAGGCCGAGCGCCTCCGCGAGATCATCCGTACCGGCAAGGGCCAGAAGAAGACCCGTGCGCTCAAGCGCCTCAAGGTCGTCTCCGCGTTCCTGCAGACCAGCAACAAGCCCAAGGGCATGGTGCTCGACTGCGTGCCGGTCATCCCGCCGGACCTGCGTCCGATGGTGCAGCTGGACGGTGGCCGCTTCGCGACCTCCGACCTGAACGACCTGTACCGCCGTGTGATCAACCGCAACAACCGCCTCAAGCGTCTCCTCGACCTCGGCGCCCCCGAGATCATCGTGAACAACGAGAAGCGGATGCTGCAGGAGGCCGTCGACGCGCTGTTCGACAACGGCCGCCGCGGTCGCCCGGTCACCGGTCCCGGTAACCGGCCCCTGAAGTCCCTGAGCGACATGCTCAAGGGCAAGCAGGGCCGTTTCCGTCAGAACCTCCTCGGCAAGCGTGTGGACTACTCCGCGCGTTCCGTGATCGTCGTCGGTCCGCAGCTCAAGCTGCACCAGTGCGGTCTGCCGAAGGCGATGGCGCTGGAGCTCTTCAAGCCGTTCGTGATGAAGCGCCTGGTGGACCTGAACCACGCGCAGAACATCAAGTCGGCCAAGCGCATGGTCGAGCGTGGCCGCACCGTCGTGTACGACGTCCTCGAAGAGGTCATCGCCGAGCACCCGGTGCTGCTGAACCGTGCGCCCACCCTGCACCGCCTGGGCATCCAGGCCTTCGAGCCGCAGCTGGTCGAGGGCAAGGCCATCCAGATCCACCCGCTCGTCTGCACCGCGTTCAACGCGGACTTCGACGGTGACCAGATGGCCGTGCACCTGCCGCTCTCCGCGGAGGCGCAGGCCGAGGCCCGCATCCTGATGCTGTCCTCGAACAACATCCTGAAGCCGGCCGACGGTCGTCCCGTCACCATGCCGACCCAGGACATGGTGCTGGGCCTCTTCTTCCTCACCACGGACGAAGAGGGCCGCAACGTCAAGGGCACGGACCGCGCGTTCGGCTCCACGGCCGAGGCCACCATGGCCTTCGACGCCCGCGAGCTGTCGCTCCAGGCGAAGGTCGACATCCGCTTCCCGGTCGGCACCATGCCGCCGCGTGGCTGGGTGCCGCCGGTCGCCGAGGAAGGCGAGCCGGAGTACCAGCCGGGCGACACCTTCCGGCTGCGGACGACCCTGGGCCGCGCGCTCTTCAACGAGCTGCTGCCCGAGGACTACCCGTTCGTCGACTACTCGGTGGGCAAGAAGCAGCTCTCCGAGATCGTCAACGACCTGGCCGAGCGCTACCCCAAGGTCATCGTGGCGGCGACGCTCGACAACCTGAAGGCGGCGGGCTTCCACTGGGCGACCCGTTCGGGCGTCACCGTGGCCGTCTCCGACATCGTCGTGCCCGAGGCCAAGAAGGCCATCGTGAAGGGCTACGAGGAGCAGGACGAGAAGGTCCAGAAGCAGTACGAGCGCGGTCTGATCACCAAGGACGAGCGTACGCAGGAGCTCATCGCGATCTGGACCAAGGCGACCAACGAGGTTGCCGAGGCGATGAACGCGAACTTCCCGAAGACGAACCCCATCTTCATGATGGTCGACTCGGGCGCCCGAGGAAACATGATGCAGATGCGTCAGATCGCGGGTATGCGTGGTCTGGTGTCGAACGCCAAGAACGAGACGATCCCTCGTCCCATCAAGGCGTCCTTCCGCGAGGGCCTCACCGTTCTGGAGTACTTCATCTCCACGCACGGTGCCCGTAAGGGTCTGGCGGACACCGCCCTGCGTACCGCCGACTCGGGTTACCTGACCCGTCGTCTGGTGGACGTCTCGCAGGACGTGATCATTCGCGAGGAGGACTGCGGCACCGACCGCGGCCTCAAGCTGAAGATCGCCGTCAAGGGCGCCGACGGCGTGCTCCGCAAGACGGAGGACGTCGAGACCTCGGTCTACGCCCGCATGCTCGCCGAGGACGTCGTGGTGGACGGCAAGGTCATCGCGCCTGCCAACGTCGACCTCGGTGACGTCCTGATCGACGCCCTGGTGGGCGCCGGCGTCGAGGAGGTCAAGACCCGCTCGGTCCTGACCTGTGAGTCCGCGGTCGGCACCTGTGCCTTCTGCTACGGACGCTCGCTCGCCACCGGCAAGCTGGTCGACATCGGTGAGGCGGTCGGCATCATCGCCGCCCAGTCCATCGGTGAGCCCGGCACCCAGCTGACGATGCGTACCTTCCACACCGGTGGTGTGGCCGGTGACGACATCACCCAGGGTCTGCCCCGAGTCGTCGAGCTCTTCGAAGCCCGCACGCCCAAGGGTGTCGCCCCGATCTCCGAGGCCAAGGGCCGCGTGCGGATCGAGGAGACCGAGAAGACCAAGAAGCTCGTCGTCACCCCGGACGACGGCAGCGACGAGACGGCGTTCCCGATCTCGAAGCGTGCCCGTCTGCTCGTGGGCGAGGGCGACCCGGTCGAGGTGGGCCAGAAGCTCACCGTCGGTGCCACCAACCCGCACGACGTGCTGCGCATCCTCGGCCAGCGTGCGGTCCAGGTCCACCTGGTCGGCGAAGTCCAGAAGGTCTACAACTCGCAGGGCGTGTCGATCCACGACAAGCACATCGAGATCATCATCCGGCAGATGCTCCGCCGTGTGACGATCATCGAGTCCGGCGACGCGGAGCTGCTTCCGGGCGAGCTGGTCGAGCGGTCGAAGTTCGAGACCGAGAACCGTCGTGTGGTCACCGAGGGCGGTCACCCCGCCTCCGGCCGTCCGCAGCTGATGGGTATCACCAAGGCCTCGCTGGCCACCGAGTCGTGGCTGTCGGCGGCGTCCTTCCAGGAGACGACCAGGGTCCTGACCGACGCGGCGATCAACGCCAAGTCGGACTCCCTGATCGGCCTCAAGGAGAACGTCATCATCGGTAAGCTCATCCCGGCCGGTACGGGTCTGTCCCGCTACCGCAACATCCGGGTCGAGCCGACCGAGGAGGCCAAGGCCGCGATGTACTCGGCCGTCGGCTACGACGACATCGACTACTCGCCGTTCGGCACCGGCTCCGGCCAGGCCGTCCCGCTGGAGGACTACGACTACGGTCCGTACAACCAGTAGGCGAGTGGCTTTCGCTTGAACGCCGGAGGGCGGTCACCCCGTACGCAACGGGGTGGCCGCCCTCCGGCGTGTGCGGGGGCTTGCCGCCCCGTACGAGGGCCCCGCGCCATCTGACCTTCACCGGCGGGGTCCACCGGACCTGGGGCCCGGCCCGTGAGCGCGAGAGGCGCCCCCGCACAGGGAACGCGGGGGTCCCGGCGGTCGGCTGACCGCAGTTTCCGGCAGGGTGGGGTACGGCGGCAGTGCGTGAGCACGCTGTTTCCGCGCCGCTTGATTGCCGGGATCCGGCAAGCGTGAATGCCCTCTGCCGGACGGTCTGGCGGTCCTTCCCGGGTGGTCCGGGGGGCCGGCGTGTCCGCGTGGACCGCATTTGTTTTGACCCAGCTCCGTGAGGTAGGTACGCTCAAGCCTTGTGCCTGGGGTGTGCCTGGGCTCGTGTGCGTGTCCTCAACCGCATCGCGGGTCCGTCAGTAGCCACCGCAATCTGCGCCCCTCCCGTCCTCAGGGCGGAAGTCCGCAGTATTCGACACACCCGACCGCGTGGGTCGGCGATGTTCCAGGTTAGTTTCACGAACGGCACACAGAAACCGGAGAAGTAGTGCCTACGATCCAGCAGCTGGTCCGGAAGGGCCGGCAGGACAAGGTCGAGAAGAACAAGACGCCCGCGCTCGAGGGTTCGCCCCAGCGTCGTGGTGTCTGCACGCGTGTGTTCACGACCACCCCGAAGAAGCCGAACTCGGCGCTCCGTAAGGTCGCGCGTGTGCGTCTGACCTCCGGCATCGAGGTCACGGCCTACATCCCGGGTGAGGGACACAACCTGCAGGAGCACTCCATCGTGCTCGTGCGTGGTGGCCGTGTGAAGGACCTGCCGGGTGTTCGTTACAAGATCATCCGCGGCTCCCTTGACACCCAGGGTGTCAAGAACCGCAAGCAGGCCCGCAGCCGCTACGGCGCCAAGAAGGAGAAGTAAGAATGCCTCGTAAGGGCCCCGCCCCGAAGCGCCCGGTCATCATCGACCCGGTCTACAGCTCTCCTCTTGTCACCTCGCTGATCAACAAGATCCTCCTCGACGGCAAGCGTTCCACCGCCGAGCGGATCGTGTACGGCGCCATGGAAGGCCTCCGCGAGAAGACCGGCAACGACCCGGTCATCACGCTGAAGCGCGCGCTTGAGAACGTCAAGCCCTCGCTCGAGGTCAAGTCCCGCCGTGTCGGTGGCGCCACCTACCAGGTGCCGATCGAGGTCAAGCCCGGTCGCGCCTCCACCCTCGCCCTGCGCTGGCTCGTCGGTTACTCCCGCGCCCGCCGCGAGAAGACCATGACCGAGCGCCTCATGAACGAACTGCTCGACGCCTCCAACGGCCTCGGCGCTTCGGTCAAGAAGCGTGAGGACACCCACAAGATGGCCGAGTCCAACAAGGCCTTCGCGCACTACCGCTGGTAGTCGCTACCCCCATCGAGACCGAGAGAAGATTGAGCCTTATGGCCACCACTTCGCTTGACCTGGCCAAGGTCCGCAACATCGGGATCATGGCCCACATCGACGCGGGGAAGACGACCACCACTGAGCGGATCCTCTTCTACACCGGTGTGAGCTACAAGATCGGTGAAGTCCACGACGGCGCTGCCACGATGGACTGGATGGAGCAGGAGCAGGAGCGCGGCATCACGATCACGTCCGCCGCGACGACCTGCCACTGGCCGCTCAACGATGTTGACCACACCATCAACATTATCGACACCCCGGGTCACGTCGACTTCACCGTCGAGGTGGAGCGTTCGCTCCGCGTCCTCGACGGCGCTGTCACCGTGTTCGACGGCGTCGCCGGCGTCGAGCCGCAGTCCGAGACCGTCTGGCGTCAGGCGGACCGCTACGGCGTGCCGCGTATCTGCTTCGTCAACAAGCTCGACCGCACCGGCGCGGACTTCTTCCGTTGCGTCCAGATGATCATCGACCGCCTCGGCGCGACCCCGATCGTCATGCAGCTCCCCATCGGGGCGGAGGCCGACTTCACGGGTGTCGTCGACCTCGTGTCGATGAAGGCCTTCGTGTACCCCGAAGAGGCCGCCAAGGGCGAGATGTACAACGTCGTCGAGATCCCGGACAACCTCAAGGAGTCCGCCGCCGAATGGCGCGGCAAGCTCCTCGAGGCCGTGGCCGAGAACGACGACGCCATGATGGAGCTGTACCTGGAGGGCGACGAGCCCACCCAGGAGCAGCTGCACGAGGCGATCCGCCGCATCACCCTGGCGTCCAAGGGCAGTGCCGACTCCATCACCGTCACCCCGGTGTTCTGTGGCACCGCGTTCAAGAACAAGGGCGTCCAGCCCCTGCTCGACGCGGTCGTGCGCTACCTGCCTTCCCCCCTGGACGTCGAGGCCATCGAGGGCCACGACGTGAAGGACCCGGAGAAGGTCATCGCCCGCAAGCCCTCGGACGACGAGCCGTTCTCCGGCCTGGCGTTCAAGATCGCGAGCGACCCGCACCTGGGCAAGCTCACCTTCGTCCGGATCTACTCCGGTCGCCTGGAGGCCGGCACCGCGGTGCTGAACTCCGTCAAGGGCAAGAAGGAGCGCATCGGCAAGATCTACCGCATGCACGCGAACAAGCGTGAGGAGATCGCATCGGTGGGCGCCGGCGACATCATCGCCGTCATGGGTCTCAAGCAGACCACCACCGGTGAGACGCTCTGCGACGACAAGAACCCGGTCATCCTGGAGTCCATGGACTTCCCGGCGCCGGTCATTCAGGTCGCGATCGAGCCGAAGTCCAAGGGTGACCAGGAGAAGCTGGGTGTCGCCATCCAGCGCCTCTCGGAGGAGGACCCCTCCTTCCAGGTGCACTCCGACGAGGAGACCGGCCAGACCATCATCGGTGGTATGGGCGAGCTTCACCTCGAGGTGCTCGTCGACCGCATGAAGCGCGAGTTCCGCGTCGAGGCGAACGTCGGCAAGCCCCAGGTCGCGTACCGCGAGACGATCCGCAAGGCCGTCGAGCGCATCGACTTCACGCACAAGAAGCAGACTGGTGGTACCGGCCAGTTCGCGAAGGTGCAGATCGCCCTCGAGCCCATCGAGGGTGGCGACGCCTCCTACGAGTTCGTCAACAAGGTCACCGGTGGCCGCATCCCCCGTGAGTACATTCCCTCGGTGGACGCGGGTGCTCAGGAAGCCATGCAGTTCGGCATCCTGGCCGGTTACGAGATGGTCGGCGTCCGCGTCACCCTTCTCGACGGTGGTTACCACGAGGTCGACTCCTCGGAGCTCGCCTTCAAGATCGCCGGTTCGCAGGCGTTCAAGGAGGGTGCCCGCAAGGCCTCTCCCGTGCTCCTCGAGCCGATGATGGCCGTCGAGGTCACCACGCCCGAGGACTACATGGGCGATGTCATCGGCGACCTCAACTCCCGCCGTGGTCAGATTCAGGCCATGGAGGAGCGCAGCGGCGCTCGCGTCGTGAAGGGCCTCGTGCCCCTCTCGGAGATGTTCGGCTACGTCGGAGACCTCCGCAGCAAGACCTCGGGTCGCGCAAGCTACTCGATGCAGTTCGACTCCTACGCCGAGGTTCCGCGGAACGTCGCCGAGGAGATCATCGCGAAGGCCAAGGGCGAGTAACTCTCCCGAGCTCACGCTTTAGGCTTGTCACCGGAGCCGGGCGGGCATCTCGCACAGCGCGTCAGCACTGTGCGGAATGCCCCCGGCGCCGGCACCCCAGCAAAGATCACCTGGCGCCGATGAAGCAAGGCGTACAGATCCACTCAGGAGGACCCCAGTGGCGAAGGCAAAGTTCGAGCGGACTAAGCCGCACGTCAACATCGGCACCATCGGTCACATCGACCACGGTAAGACGACCCTCACGGCCGCCATTACCAAGGTGCTGCACGACGCGTACCCGGACCTGAACGAGGCCTCGGCCTTCGACCAGATCGACAAGGCTCCCGAAGAGCGCCAGCGCGGTATCACCATCTCCATCGCGCACGTCGAGTACCAGACGGAGTCGCGTCACTACGCGCACGTCGACTGCCCCGGTCACGCGGACTACATCAAGAACATGATCACGGGTGCGGCGCAGATGGACGGCGCCATCCTCGTGGTCGCGGCCACCGACGGCCCGATGCCGCAGACGAAGGAGCACGTCCTCCTGGCCCGCCAGGTCGGCGTCCCCTACATCGTCGTCGCGCTGAACAAGGCCGACATGGTGGACGACGAGGAGATCCTGGAGCTCGTCGAGCTCGAGGTCCGTGAGCTCCTCTCCGAGTACGAGTTCCCGGGCGACGACCTTCCGGTCGTCAAGGTCTCGGCGCTCAAGGCGCTCGAGGGCGACAAGGAGTGGGGCCAGACCGTTCTCGACCTGATGAAGGCCGTCGACGAGTCCATCCCGCAGCCCGAGCGTGACGTCGAGAAGCCGTTCCTCATGCCGATCGAGGACGTCTTCACGATCACCGGTCGCGGTACGGTCGTCACCGGCCGCATCGAGCGTGGTGTCCTGAAGGTCAACGAGACCGTCGACATCGTCGGTATCAAGACCGAGAAGACCACCACCACGGTCACCGGCATCGAGATGTTCCGCAAGCTGCTCGACGAGGGCCAGGCCGGTGAGAACGTCGGTCTGCTCCTCCGTGGCATCAAGCGCGAGGACGTCGAGCGCGGCCAGGTCATCATCAAGCCCGGCTCGGTCACGCCGCACACCGAGTTCCAGGCGCAGTCCTACATCCTGTCGAAGGACGAGGGTGGCCGTCACACCCCGTTCTTCAACAACTACCGCCCGCAGTTCTACTTCCGTACCACGGACGTGACGGGCGTTGTGACCCTTCCCGAGGGCACCGAGATGGTCATGCCGGGTGACAACACCCTCATGGACGTCTCGCTGATCCAGCCGGTCGCCATGGAAGAGGGCCTGAAGTTCGCCATCCGTGAGGGTGGCCGGACCGTGGGCGCCGGCCAGGTCACCAAGATCATCAAGTAGTTCTCTGCTTGGTCATCACTGACCTGGTGGCTCGCTGAGCCGCAGGAAGGGTCCCGCACCTCGCGAGAGGTGCGGGACCCTTCGTCATGTCTCCCGAAACCCCCTCGGGGCCGTGGCGCCACGGCCCTGAGGCAGGAAGGAAGACCCTTGAGGAACGGGAACAGGCCCGCCAATCGCATCGCGGTGGCGGGCACGGCGGCGGCGCTCTACGCCTTCTTCTGCGGCATCGACACAGTGAAGGCGCGGGGGCGGGGGGAGACCGAGGGATACTTCGACGTACTGGCGACCGCGGCCCCGATTCCGATGGCCGTGGTCATGCTGTACTGCGCTTTCTCGCCCGTTGTGTGGCCTGCCCTCATATCGGCCGATGTGAGGGTCCGACCACGTCGGCTCTCCGACCGGCTGCGCTGTCTCGTCTTCCACTGGGGGGTGACGATCCTCGCGGTGGTGCTGGCGTCCTGGTTCGGCGGCGTGTCCCCGGGCGCCCTGCTGCCCGAGTTTCTCCGTTCCGGCGGCGGCCTCACGCTTCTGGGAGCGTCGGCGGTGTTCTGCCTGCTCTCACCGTTCTTGCTGCCGGTCCTCTGGGAGCCGAGGGAATCCCGACCTTCGGAGGACTGATGATGCGGGGAGAGGTGCGGGGCCCTCGTCATGTCCGAAAGCTTCGGGCGTACGGAGCCGGAGGCACGGCGTTTCCGGCGGCGGGACGGATGGCCCGGGCCCTCATGGATGTAGGGCCCCGGTACCTCAGGGCGGCGAGGTAAGGGGGCCCTACGGTTCACGGGACGGCGGGTCCGTCAGGCGCCCGCCGTCCCGGGCGGTGGGGCCGGTCAGACGCCCGCGATCGACTGGATCCAGGACCGGTACGCGGTGACGTTCGTGTACGCCGTCGTGGTCTGCCGGTCGCTGGTGGAGGCGACGCCGACCTGGATGCCGTTCAACGTCATCGGGCCGCCGGAGTCGCCGCCGGCCGTGATGCCGTCGCCGCGGCGGGCGCAGATCGCCGAGCCGCCGTACGCGTCACCGCAGCCGCCGGTGACCGTCACGTTGGCCACCTTCAGGTAGCGGGACTGGCAGTTGGCCTCGGAGCCGCACTGCGAGGTGGCGCCCCAGCCCCAGACCTGCACGTTCTGTCCGACGCGGACCGTGCCGGGCTGGCCGAGGCGGGAGTAGGTCGTCTGCACGGAGCGGTCCAGACGTACCAGGGAGATGTCCGCGCTGTGGTTGTACGTCTGGACGCCGTTGGCCACCACGCCGCCGCTGTGCTGGTCGAGGCTGCCGATGCGGAACGACAGGCCGCCGCCGGAGACGCAGTGGCGGGCGGTGAGGATCCAGGTCGGCGCGATGATCGTGGCCGAACAGGTCTCTCTGCCGTTGGAGAAGAGGCGCGCGGCCCATGGAGCGTTCTGGGCGTAGCCGCCGCCGATGATCTGCGTGGTCGGGGGCGGGGAGTCCTGGAGCGGGGGCTCGGGGGCGGCCGAGGCGGACGGTGCGAAGAGGGCGATGACGCAGGCCGCTGCGGCGGCGGCAGCGGGCACGAGCCTGGATATACGCATGGTTCCTCGTTTCGCGCGACACGCTGGGGGTGCGTGTCCGTGGGGGATGGTGGGCAACAGGGTGCCCGAGCGCGACGAGGCCGGGGTACTAACGTTTGGGCATAACACGGCGTTATGGGGCGGCAGTTGGGCCGAGAGCGGCCGCTTCTACGGCCGCCACGCCCACGGGGCGCCGTCCGGCCCGAACCCCACGACGACGGGCCGCCCGCCCGCCGTCCCGAGGTGGAGGGCGACGCCGTCCAGGGCGACGGGGCCACGGGACCGTACGGCGGTGCCCTCGGCGGTACGCACCTGGATCCGGCCCTCCGCGGACCGGCCGAGCAGGACCGGGCCGCTCGGTGAGGCGGCGGCGGTCACCGGACCGTACCCGCCGAAGTGGGGCGCGGGCGCGGGGTCGGACCGTACCGCGACGAGTCGCTCCCGCGCGGCCGGCCGGTAGTACAGCTCCACGGACCCGTCGGGCGCGGGGAGTGCGCCGGGCGCGTGCGCGGGGACGGGGGAGCCGGTGAGCTGGGTACGGGCGGTGACGTCCGTGTCCGGGGCGTCCTGGGTCCAGTGGTGCACGGCATGGTGCCCGGCGGCGTACACGTGGACGAGGCCCGCCGTGTCGACGACCGCGGTGAGCCCGTCCTGCACCTCGCCGCCGCCCATGTCGCGCCAGGCGCTCCAGCGGCCGGTGGCCGCCTCGCGCACCCGGGTGCTGAGCCCCTTCTCCGCGTTGCGCACGAAGAGGTGGACGCGGCCGTCCGGCGCGGTGACGGCGACCGGTATCCCGATGCGGCGGCCGTGGTCGCGGCCCGCGGCAGGGTTGCCGAGCCCTCGCCAGGCGCGGAAGGGGCCGTCCGGCGCGCGCTGCTCCAGCACCACGATCTCGCGCTGGTTGTCCGAGCCGTGCCCGCCGAGCGCCGCGAACCGCAGCCCGAACAGCAACTGCCGCCCGTCCGCCGTCACCGCCGACCCCAGCACCGGCGCGAGCGGGCCGCCCCCGAGGTCGTCCGGCGCGTCCCAGACCCCGCTGCCGGGCGCGCTCTCGCGCCACCGCACGGCGCGCAGCCCCAGCACCCCGTACGCGGTGAGCCGGCCGCCGGCCCCGGAGGCGACCTGGGGCCGGGGGCCCGGGTAGCGGTGGTGGGTGGAGCGGACCCACCCCTTGCGGTTGGTCAGGGGCCTGTCGCCACCGACGTTGTAGTCGCCGCATCCCGAGGCATTGCCGCACTCCCAGTCGGGCGCGCCGCCGTACGGGACGAGGTGGGCGGCCTTGCGCTCCAGCACCTCGGGCGGCAGGTTCCTGGGCCAGTGCCGGTTGTAGTAGCCCCGGAAGGAGGCGACGACGAACCCGGGCACGGGCTCCCCGGCCGCCGTGGTCGTCGCCACCCAGCGGATCAGCGCCGCCCAGGCGAAGCAGCCGGCCGCGGTGTGGTCGGCGTGGTCGGAGTACCCGTGCTGCTCGCTGTCCCGGCGGCGTTCGTACTCGCTGCTGAACTGGAGGTCGGGGTCCGGGTCGAGGGTGTGCACGACGGTCGGCCGGTACTGCTCCAGGAGCCCCACGAGAACGTCGACGAGCCCGTCGTACGTATACGAACCAGCCTTCGCCAGCGGGGAGCCGTCGGCGACGACGGTACGCAGCACGAGCCGCCGGTCCTGCCAGAGGCTGGGGAGCCCGAGGCGGCCGCGCCCGGTGTGCATCGCGGTGTTGAGGAAGACCAGTTCGACCCGGCGCACCCCCTCGGCCAGGACGTTTCGCTCGGCCCGGTGGCCGCCGTGCAGGGTGAGCACGGACTTCTGCCAGGGGGTGAACCGGTCGAGTCCGAGCAGCTCGGCGTACGCCTGGCGCAGGCCCTGGTGGCGGGAGGCGGAGTACGCGGCGCGGTCGGGGGCCGGGCGGGGCGCGCCGGGGATCTTGTTGACGCCGTCCGCCTCGCCCGCGGTCAGGTAGACGCAGACCAGCGGGGTTCCCGCGTCGAGGGCCTCACGGGTGTCCGGGTTCATGAAGTACAGATCGTCGTCGGGATGTGCCAGCACCTGCATCAGCAGCGCCTGCCGGCTGCTCGCTATGGCCAGGCCCGGGGCCGGGTCCGGCACCGGCCCCCGACGCCTGGGGACCGGTACGGCACATCCGGCGGTGGCGGCGGTCGCGGCGGCCGCGAGGAGGACGGCGCGCCGGGGCATCCGTATCCGGGCCAGGACAGATCGATCCACCACGCCGCGCACCCCGTCCGCTCCCGCTTCCCCCGCAGCGGGCGACCGGCCGCCCTGGCCTGCGTACTCCCTGGCTCTGTGCGCAGGTCAGCGGCTGGTCGAGCCGTACCTGCGGGGGGTTAGACGGGGATCGGGGCGGAGAGGTTGCCCGGCGGGAGGTGGGATTGCGCACGCGGCACGCAAGGCTCGCCAGTGCTCCGGGAGATGTTCCTGCCGTCCGCCGACTGGAAGTTCCTCCGCCTGACCCCGCCGGGCCCGTCCGGGACCGCGCCGTTGGTCGAGCTGGTGCCCGCTCTGGCCGGACTGCGCGACCTGATGACCGCTGCGGCGGCCGCCGAGGCCGCTCCCGAGCCCCAGCCCGTCCAGCCCGCGAACAAGACCCAGGTGGTCAAGGACCACGTGTCCTCCGTACGGCTGGACCAGACGCGGGTGGGCAGCTACGTCGTCGCCGTGTACACCCCGCTGCCCGGAGGGCCGGCCCAGGGCTCCCTGTTCGACCACGACTCCCGTGAGGCGGCCGACCTCAGCATCCGGGATGACGAGTTGGCCGATTTCACCCGCTTCGCTCTTGGCGGGCTTTCGGCCAATCTCTGCGAGGCGCTCGTCAAGATCGGAGGGGAGGACGGACCGGGGTTCTCCTTCGACTTCACATGGTCCCCCGACCTGCCGGTGGAGCAGCCGACCCGTCGCATCAGGCTGGCCCCGCCCCAGCTCGCGACCCTGGACGCGGGGGCCAAGGACCTACGGGCGCGAGCTGGGCCGAAAGGACATGACGCTGCTGGGATCCGTGGTGCGCCTGCATCGCGAGCTTCCTTACGGCGCGGGTGCGGTCACGGTCGCGTGGTACTTCGAGGACCGGGACGACAGCAGGCCTCGCCGCGTCAGGATGACCTTGGACCACCATGACTACGGGAAGGCCGCCGAGGCTCACCGCCGGGGTGACGAGGTGCTGGTGCGCGGGGACCTCGTCGCCCTGGGCAATGCTCCACGTTTGGACAATGTTCGGTCGTTCGTCGTGCGACGTGTGTCCGAGTGAGGAAAATCAGAGGCGGTGCATGAGTGTGCCTTGCCTTTGAGGAGCTCGAGGGCCGCGATGGGGTCAGGGGGGTACGGGGATGGCGTGGGACGAGTGGGAACAGCTCAAGGCCGAGGCCGCTGAGCGGCACACGGTGCAGGTGCGGCTCAACCAGGTGGGCGAGAACTCTGATGGGGGCCTCGGGGGAGTCCAATCGAGCAAGGTTTCCTGGACGCGGGCGGGCGAGAGCGTCGGCAAACTGGCAGGGGACGTCCGAAAGGCCTTGTCGGCGTTGAAGCATGAACAGGCCGGGGCCGTGATCAGCGCTGATGTACTTAGTGTCCTGAGTCGTTAGTTCGCGCGCGGTTGTAGGGTGGGCTGATGCCTGGTCCGAAGCCGTTGCCGCTGGAGCTGTCCGATCACGAACGCCGTGTC
>NZ_JOEZ01000004.1 GCF_000721175.1 Streptomyces anulatus | reverse complement strand
GAGGTGGGGCGGCGGGGTGAGGTTTCTAGTTGGGGGCGGGTTTGGTTGAGCGTGTGGGGGTGATCCCGTTCCGGGTGTTGCGTATTCGCGTTTCGATGTGTACTGTAGTTATCACGAGGTCGGGGGAACGAAGAACCGGCCGAGAACCACACCACCTGAACCCTGTTGGAGGGGATCTTCATGTCCGGCACCCAGACGTTCACCACCCCGGCCGGTAACACCTACGCCTACACCGTCGAGGCCGGCGAGAACGGCGAGGCCGTCTACGACCTGTCCCAGGTCTTCCAGGACGGCGTGTTCCCGATCGGATCGGTCGTGGTCCACCCGAACTGGGAGCTGTTCCCGGCCGTCAAGGGTCTGCTGAACGTCCAGTTCGGCAAGGGCAGCCCGGAGGACCGGCACGGCCGGACCGACCTCCCGATGCTCGGTGACGGCGATCTGCCGTACGTCGTCGGCTCCCACCTGGTCAACCCGGCGGACCTGACCGCCGAGACCGACGGCGAGGGCGCGGCGCTGCTGAAGTTCCGCAAGCGGATGCTCGGGGCGGCGTTCCCGACCAACTCCCCGGCCGAGAGCGCGAGCCAGGAGACGTTCGAGAAGGTCCGGGACCTGGTGACCGGTCTGGTCAAGGTCTACCAGGCCGACAAGGACACCGAGGCGCGCGAGGCCGCGTACGAGAACTTCCTCAACGGCAAGCGCGCGGAGGCCGTCGAGGCCGAGATCGGCAAGCTCGACGGCAGGGTCCAGGCGCTCATGATCCAGCGCGCCGCGCTGGTCGAGAAGCTGAACCGCTACAAGGCCGCCTGAGCCCCCACAGACCGCCCGGCGGCCCCAACCCCCACCCCAGGGCCGCCGGGCCCCACACCGCCCGGCCCCCGGCCCCCACACCCCCCTCCACCAGCCCGGGGCCGGGCACCCCACACCACCCAAGAGGAAGCAGCCAAGATGCGCGACAGCCGGTCTGAGATATCCACGTGCCCCGGATGGGGCGAGGAGTGCGGCAACGAGACTGAGGGGTCCGACCTCTGCCCCGACTGCCTCATGGCGCGGCTGAACGCGCAGTCCCCCCGAATTCCTCTCTGACTCGTCCCTGCCCGGTGCGGGCGGCCCTATCCCCAAGGGCCGCCCGCACCCACCACCGGCCCCGCCCCACCAACCCGCCTACCTGGGAGCACTGATGAACCGGAAGATCGGACGCAGGACCGGAATCGTTCTGGGTGCCTTGCTCGGGGGCATCGCCCTTGGCCTTACCTGGCTCGCGTTCCAGGTCTCTATGGACGCTGTGCGCGCCATGCCGGACTTCGGCGCTGTCGCTCCCCCGGGACACAGCTGCCGATAGGGGTCGCTTCCCACCGGGAATCGGCTCCCACAGGCCGCCCGTGTCGCTCCCGCACGCCCACGGGCTCCGGGCAGTGCAGGCGACAGACACGGGCGGCCCCTGACCCCGCTACAGATCCCTTGCAGATGGAGAGGACACCCCATGGCCACCGACAAGCTCACCGAGCTGCTGGCCCGCGCGGCTGACGGCGACGTCGAGGCCGCCGCCGCGTTCCTGCGAGCGCGGGCGGTCCGGGCCCGCGCGGCGGATCGCGTCACCTCTAGCGCACGGGTCGCCGCTCTGCGGATGATCCGCGCGGACCGGTAGGCCCCTCTGCCCGACCCCGCCCCTCCTGACGCGCGCCCCTCCCCCACCTCCTTTGCACGCGCCCCGCTCAGCGTTTCGGATGCTGTTGGTCAATTCGAGGTCGTGCGTGACGTCGGCCTTCAAGACCCGGTTGTGGTCTTGAAGGCCGACGTTGTCGTATGGGGTGGGTGCGGATGTCGATGCAGCCGGAGGGATCTGGGGAGATCCCGGCGGAGACGGTGCGGGTGGCGCGGGCCGCGTTCCCGAAGGGGAGCCTGGCGATCCGGGTCCGTGACGAGCTGGGGCCGCTGTTCACTGACGAGGAGTTTGAGGACCTGTTCCCGTCACGAGGGCGGCCTGCCTGGTCACCGGGGCGTCTTGCGCTGGTGCTGGTGCTGCAGTTCGTCGAGGGACTGACCGACCGGCAGGCCGCGGAAGCGGTCCGGGCCCGGATCGACTTCAAGTACGCGCTCGGGCTCCGGCTGGACGATCCGGGCTTCGACTTCTCCGTCCTGTCGGAGTTCAGGGACCGGCTGGTCCAGGCGGACGCCGGACAGCGGATGCTGGACGGCATCCTTGCCTCGGCCCGGGACAAGGGGCTGCTTACGGGCAGAGGCAAGGCCCGCACCGACTCCACGCACGTGCTGTCGGCATCGCGGGAGCTGTGCTGGCTGGAGATGGTCGCCGAAACCCTGCGCTCGGCCCTGAACGCGCTCGCCGTCGCCGCTCCCGACTGGCTGTCCGAGGTCGCCGAGCCGGACTGGTTCAGGCACTATGCGACCCGCGCCGAGGACTCACGGTTCCCCAAGGCCCCGGCCAGGCGCGAGGAGGTCGGCCGGCGGATCGGAACCGACGGGATGCGACTGCTCAAGGCCGTCACCTCGCCCGATGCGCCGCCCGCGCTGCGGGCGGTGCCGGAGATGGAGACTCTGCGGCAGATGTGGGTGCAGCACTTCCACCTGATCGAGGGCGAGGTGCTGCGCAGGGACCCAAAAGACCGGCCGCCGGGCGCGAAGCGCCTGGTCACCCCCTATGACATCGAGGCACGCGGCAGCGTCAAACGCGACACGATGTGGGACGGATACAAAGTCCACCTCACCGAGACCTGCGGTGATGACACGCCGGACCTGATCACGAACGTCGCCACCACCAATGCCACGGTCAGCGACTTCGACCTGGTCCCGGCCGTCCACGCCGCACTCGCCGAGCGCCGTCTGCTTCCCGACGAGCACCTGGTCGACACCGGCTACGTCACCGCCCGCCACATCGTCGCCGCCCGGCGCGAACACAACGTGGAGCTGACAGGGCCGATGATGCCCGGCACCGGCTGGCAGAACCGGGCCGGATCCGCAGAGACCTTTCCCGTCGGCGCGTTCAGCATCGACTGGGACCGCCAGACGGTGACCTGCCCTGGCGGGAAGAACAGCACCCGATGGGCGAGGGAACCCGTCCGGGACAAGGTCGAGATCCGGGTGCAGTTCTCAAAGACCGATTGCGGGCCCTGCCAGGTCAAGGACTCCTGCACCCGCGGACCACGCCGCAAGCTGACCATCCAGGACCGTGACATCCACGAGGTCCTGCACCAGCGCCGGGCCGAGCAGGAGACCGACGCGTGGAAGGAGCGCTACAAGATGCGCGCCGGTGTCGAAGGCACCATTTCCCAGGCCGTGAACCGTTGCGGCCTGCGCAGATCCCGCTATCGCGGCCTCGCCAAGACCAGCCTCCAGCACCAGCTCACCGGAGCGGCGATCAACCTCGCCCGCATCGACGCCCACTTCACCGGCGCCCGCCGAGCCCGAACCCGCACCAGCCACTTCGCAGCACTTCGCCCCGCCGATCACGCGATCGACGGGGCGAAGCAGACGACCCCGAATTGACCAACAGCATCCGTTTCGCTGGGCGGGGCCGCTTGCGTTCCGCGCCGATCTACGACGGCTCAACTCCCCGGCCCACTCGAACCTCGGACCCCGTCTCGGCCTCCTGGCTCCTGTGGCTCGTAGTCCTTCGCGTTTCCCGTTCCCCTGTCCGTCTCCGGTCTCGTGTTCTGTCTGTCTCTCGTTTGGTCGTTGTCCCCTGCGGCTGCCCTCTATCTCCTCAGCTCTTGCGCTTCTGGGGTTCTTCGTCTCGCTTGCTGTTGTCGTCTAACTGCTCTCGCTGCTCACTGCCCTCTTTCCTCTTGTTCTGCTGCTCTCCCATCCATGTCGCTTGCTCCTCGCTTCCCTCCGGCTTCCTCCCTCCTGTCGTTCGTCTGTGGCTCTTCGCTAGTGTCCTCAGTGCCCTTGGGGGTCTCGTAGAGAAGTAGTCGGCGCGCTCAGGCCCCCTTGACTGTGCCGCTGAAGTGCATGTTTCCCCGTTGAGGGTGCCGTGTGGGGGCAACTTGTAGGGCAACTTGCAGGGCGACTTGAAAAGCAACTTGAAAGGCAACTTGTAGGGCAACCTGTAGGGCAACCTGGTGTCGGGCCGTGTGTACAGGGTCAGGACCGGTCTGTCATGGGGGGAGATCTCTCCCCTCTCGGCGGTTCTTCTTAGGGGGAGAGAAATCACCCCCCGAAGCTGGCTCTTTCAGGGGGGAGAGAAATCTCCCTCGGGCGGGGAGGGAGATTTCTCAGTACCGCGAGGGGGGAGATTTCTCCCCCCTCGCGGGAGGGGGGGAGAAATCACAGTCCCAAGGGTGCAGCCCCGGGCGACTGGCGGCCGCGCAGGGCCGGCAGACACCGAGGTGCCTGCCGGCCCTGCGCCGCTCGGGTGCAGCGTGCTCACGCGTCCCGTGGCACTACGCTGCTCGTGGCCGGCTCGGAGGCGGGGATGCGACCGTCGAGGCAGAGTTCGCGGTAGCCGGGCGTGTAGGTGAAGCCGTGTCCCTCGCAGGTAGCGCAGTCGAGGGCATGGGCGGTGGGGGCGCCGTAGCAGAGGATCGGTTCCTGGTGGACGGCGGTATAGATGTCGTCGCCGTGGTGCTCCCAGGTGAGCACGGTGAGGACTTCGCCGGTGCCGGCGCAGCGCCCTGCGCAGTCGTGGGGGTATGGGTCGACGTCTTCGTCCTGGTCGTCGAAGTCGCGGAAGGCGTCGAGGAGGTACGCGCGGGCGCGGGGGTCGCTCAGCGTGGATCGGCGGTCGAAGGCCCGCAGGGCGTGGCCTGCGTTGGCCGCGGCCGCCGCCGTGGCGTTGTCGGTCGGGGCCGCGGTGGCGGCCCAGTCGAGGAGGAGTCCGCGGGTCATGATGTGTAGCCGCTGTTCGCTGGCGACCTCGACGGCGGGGAATCGGGGAGTGCGGCCGAGGTTGGCCCAGGCGTAGGTGTCGAGCATTTGGCGAACCAGCCGGGGGCCGGATCGCCGGAACGTGCGTTGGGGCGGCAGAGAGTCGTCAGTGGCTTGGGACGCTCGGCATGCGTCGCCGTGGGTGTGGTGGTGGAGTCGGGCGTATTGGGCTCGTAGGTGGTTGAGGCCGTTGTGGGGATGGTCGTTGAGGGCCAGGCCGTCGACCTCGCGGAGGAGGGCGCCGTGGTCGCGGGCGGCTTCGTAGAGGTCGGGGTCTCGGGTGCGCAGGGCAAGGATGTCGACGAGCGCGCCGGCGTGCAGGAGCTTGAGGCGGCGCAGGGCGGGGACGCCGTTGTGGTCGGGGTCGTGTTCGAGGACACCGGTGAGGCGATAGTGCGCCCACCGTGCTTCGAGGATGAGGCGGGCGATGGACGGGCGTTCATCCCAGTACGCCTTTACGGCGTGTTCGGGGTGGTGGCCGACGGGCATAGGGCTTCCCCTTCAGGGTGACTGGTCGCGGGTGAGTGAGGTTTGGTCAGCCTGCGGCCTTGGGGGTGCTGCGGGCGAGGTCACGATGGCGCGGCGCAGGGGTGTGCTCGGTCGGGGGCTTGCGCTGTGGCTAGCGTCGTTCTTCGTCGAGGAGGTGCGCGTGGCCCCAGGGGTTGGGCTGGGGAACCGGTCGTCCGTGTGCGATGTCGCGGCGGCGCTCGGGGCGGCGTTCTTGTACATAGCCGCGACAGTGCAGGGCGTCATGCTGGGAGGTGGGCCAGGACGAGGCTGTGGCGCACCAGGGGCAGTGCGGTTTCCGGGTCATGCGCCGGCTCAGGGCGAGAGCGAGCAGGGTGACGGCGGCTCCGAGATGGTTCCGAGAACGAAGGCGTGCATCTGGTGTCTCCCACTGGATGATGCGGGGCCACCGGGTGGTGGCCCCGCATCGGAGGTCGTCGGGGGCGGGTGTGTTGGGGTGGGTAACTGGTCGCGTGGCAGCGGATCGCCAGGGAAGAGGGCCTGGTGGGCCTCGTCGGGGCTCTTTGGCGTCGGTTTTCGTGTCGCTTTGATCACCACCAGTGCCGGAACAGGTAGTTACCGCGCGGGAGTTCGCCGCGGCGGATGAGATCGGCGAGGATCAGGTTCAGCGACGGGGAGAAGGCGCGATCGGCGAAGAATCGGCTCTCGAACACGGCGTTCTCAAGGTCTTGCGTATCGGACGGGTTCGCCTCGACAGTGGCGGGCGTGTTCTCGTCAGCGACGCGAATGCTCAGCCAGTAGTCCAGCTCGGTCATGCCGGTCTTGTAAACGACCTCACCGAGACCGGAGTCCCAGCCCAAGTACACCCTCGCCTCATCGAACTGGTCGAGCGCCTCCTCGTAGTCCCCCTCGGAGGTGAGTTCGTACAGCTTCACGCTGTCATTGGGGATGTGCTCGTCGTCCCGCTGGCAACCGCGCAGCGAGTTGTACGGCTTGCCGTAGACGCGCTCGGCGATGGCTTCGATCGGGATGTGGCCGTTCTCGGCGGTCGCATACTCAGCGTGCGGCTCCAGCATGTAGATGCTGTAGGGGGTGTACTCGGGTGCACCGGGCATGACAGATCTCCCTCTGGGTCTCGGGGGGGTCAGATGCGGTCGTGGAGATCGGTGTCGTTGTAGGTGGTCTCGGAGACCGTGATCCAGCCGGTTCGGTCGCCGTCGCGGAGCTGGAGCTCCCACTTGCCCGGCTGCCAGTGCTGACCGGTCTGCTTCCGGCCGACGTGGTGGCGCTGGCACTGCTTGGTGGGCTGGCTGCTGCCGTCGGTGGTCGAGCCGGACGATCCGGGCTGGGTGGTGCCGGAGGTGCCCCCGTTTGTGAAGGGCTTGCCGGGCGGGGTGCCGCCGGACGAACCTCCGGAGCCGTCGGGGTTGGTGTCGTTGTTCTTCTTGCCGGTACTGCCCGACGAGCTGGACTTGCCGCCGCTGGACGTGCTGCCGCTGGAGCCGCTGCTGCGGCCCGCGAAGGCGGTGGTGGTGAACGAGCTGGTGCGGATGGTCGAGCAGTCCTGGCGGTACACGTCCTCGTACTCGGGGATCCAGGAACCGGCGTAGCCGCGCTTGTCGATGACCTCGCCGTGCTTGATGGGACTGTTGGTGCAGCCGGTGATGATGAGGGCGGTACTCGCGAGGGCGGTTCCGATCATCAGGGTGCGGGGCGCGGGCACGTTGGGCTCCAGGAGGTGTGTGGGTGCGCTCGTCTGCTACAGGTGTTGTGCGCGAGCGGCGTGTGACACAGAGGCGGAACTTTCTCCGCGACTACCACAGTACATATTGAAATGCTAATAAGCAACATCAAGTTGAGGGGGTAGGCCAGCTCGCGCTGCGAGGTGTTGGTTGGAGCAGCCGTGGCCCTGGGAGTGCGGCTGGACGATCGTGCGTCAGTGCATGGTCTGGATGATCCAGGCGAGCAGACAGACGACGGCGATGGCCGCCCACATGCGCAGGGCGGCCGGATCCTTAGCGATCGACTTGGCGTTGGACTCGAACACCTCGGCCGTTGGGGTCATGCCGGGGTGGACGGTGTTCCGATGTTCGTCCCGCTTGGCGGAGGCCTGATCCTTCGGCAGCCATCCTGTCGTGACCCCGCACGGGCCGCACGCGTACCGCCATGCCATCGCGGACCCCTCCACTGGTCTTGCGGGTGTGGTTCGACGGTACCGGGCGGCCGCGCTCTACGGGACGGGAACAGGCTGATAGGGCACGGTAGATGGGGGTGATAGATGCATCTAGCGTTGGGGTAGATCCGCAGGTCAGGCGGTCGTATATGTGACCGATAGATGGCTGGTCGAGCCCCTGTGGGGGAGGGGAGTGGCAGCCGGCCGGAGGACATTTGTGGACGCCCGGGAGCCCCCTCTGGGCGGCGGCCGAGGGAGCTCCCGGGCGGATGGTTCAGTCGGCCTCTGCAGGAGCCTTGAGGAAGGCCACTTCGGGGGGCGGAGCGGGAGGCTCGGCAGGGGGCGCGGCGGGGGCGTTCGGGGTGAGGTCGGGGACAAGCTGGGCGGGGATCCTCAGGGGCCTGCCGAGGGCCTGCTCGAGGTTCTCGACATGCACACCGAAGTAGTTCCTCCCCTGGATGCCCATCTGGGTCCGGACGGGGATGCCAAGGGACTTGCACTTCTGCCTGAGCATGGGCTCCGTCCAGTCGGCCAGCATGTGCTCCTGGTGGATCCGCTTGAGCAGGGTGTCGGTGTGGACGCCCTTGCGGCCTTGGCGGACGGCGAAGGCGACGCTGTGCTCAATGAACACTGCGAAGGCGGCGTCGGCTTCGGCCGAAGTGGCCTGGGGAGTCGTTTCAGGGCCTCGCTCCCCCGCCATTTCATGATCGTTTACGCTGTCGCTCCCCTGCGGCTCCTCCTCGGATGGGGCATGTGCGGCTTCCAGGGCCTCTACTGTGCGGCCGGCTGACAGGCCGGTGCGGACGGCGACGGTCGTGACGACGACCAGCCCAGTGGCGCTGTAGACGTACCAGAGCCCGGGGTGCTTCTCGCTGAAGTGCAGGGCGACGTAGCCGGCGAGGCCGAGTGCGGTGAGGCGGACGAGGAACCCGCCGCGTTCCTGGTCGCCGGCGCGCAGCCAGGCGCCGACGTAGCGCAGCGCGACCATGGTGGCGCGTACCAGGACCGGGACCTCGCGCACGAACGGGATGTGCTCCAGCCTGATCTTCCGCCGTTCCTGCTTGGTGGTGCTCGTCTTGTCCGGCTGCCTGGTCATGCGCCCACCAGGGACAGTGCGGCGGTGGCGACGGAGATGGCCGCCCGCCAGATGGAGCCCTGCGCGGCGGCCATGGCGGCCGCGGTAAGCATTCCCCACAGGGCACCGGTGAACGGCACGATGGGGGCGAAGGCGGACAGCACAAGCAGGATGATCACCACGGCAGTCATGCCGATGGATCCCAGGTCTGGGTTCGCGGCGACCTGGCGCGGGATGTCCTGGACGGCGATGCCGAGGTCGTGGGGCCAGCTGTCGGCGCGCAGGAAGGCGAGCTCGGCGAAGAAGCCGATGGCCTGGGCGGGGCCTCGGGCCAGCTTCTTCTTCCCCTTGCCCCAGATGCCGTAGATGAGGGTGACGATCAGGATGATGCTGACGGCGGTGGCGGACATCGGGCCGAGGGCGCTGGTTCCGGCCGCGACGGCGAGCGGGGTGGTCACGGGTGTCCTTCAAAGGTGGAGGGCAGGAACAGCAGGACGGCAATGCCGGCGGAGGCGACCGGGATGTGGGTGAGGAAGCGGACGGCGGCGCAGAACGAGGGCAGGCGGTACAGCCACTTCTCCACGAAGGCGGTGATGGCGCCGCCGGCAACCGCGGCGATCAGCATCACGCCGCCGCCGACGATGAACGGGGTGGTGGGCTCGTTGCTGCTGGCGGCAGCGTCGTGCATGACGGCGAGCGTCCACTGGGGCAGGCCGGTGTTCCACTGGGCGGTGAACAAACCCCAGCTCCAGGCGCCGGCGGTCGCGGCCGCTCCGTTGTGGAGGATGAACCGCTGCAACGGGGTGAGCGACACCCACCAGGCGGTGAGAGAGCTGCGGTTGCGGCCGGGGCCGGTCCCCTCCCCTGCGCGTGCCGGCGGCTCCTGGCCTGTGCCGTAGTAGTGGTGATGCACCTCGTAGGTGTCCGGGTCTGGTGCCTGCGGAGCGGCGGTCTTCTGTACGCGGAACCAGTCGGGCTCGTCGCCCTCGAGCTCCGGGAGGTCTTCGTCCGCGTCCGAGGCGGCCGCGCCCTCGGCCTGGTCGTCGTCCTTGTGTCGACGCCAGGGAACACGAGGTGGCCACACCCTCTTCGTCTGCTCACCCGCGGGCTGCGCCTCTGCGGGCCCGGCCGGCTTAGCCGTGGCGTCCTGGCCCTCTGCGGGCATCGGCTCGTCGGCCGGGGCCTGCTGCTCGGGGATGTCCGTGAGGTCGATGGTCTGCCCGGGCACGGGCAGCCGGCCGCCGGGCGACATCGAGATCCGACGGGTGGAACCGGCGGACGTCAGTTCCTGCTCGGGGCGGGCCGTGGCCGGCTCCTCGTCGACGGGCTGCTCGGCGTGACCGAGGGGTCGGACACCGATGCGGGACAAGAGGCGGCGCAGCTGCGTCTCGTCGTCCGGGACGCCGCTCTCCGTCTCCGCGGTCTGGGGCGGTTCGCCCTGAGAGGTGTTGGAGTGCGTCCGGTTTCTCCGGCCGCGGGTGGAAGGGGTCGTGCTCACTGCTCGCTCCCCTCTCGGGAGATGGGGCGTCGCACGAGGGCGAGGCGGGGCCGGCCGCGCTGCGGGGCGCTGGCCGACCGGGCCGGTCCGGTAGCGGTGACGGGCCGGCGGGCCGGTGCGACGAGGGCGAGGGCCTCGTTGACGTGCTGGTCGAAGGTGGTGGCGGACATGTGTGGTCCTCACGGTCGTGCTCGCGGGCAGCCCTCCTGAGCGCCCTGCGGAGCGGGGCGTCAGGGTCGGCTGCCGGCGGCGGGGACGAGGAGGCCGCTGTCGTGCTGCTCGAAGTGGTCGCCCACGGTCGGGTCGAGGTGGAAGAGCTCGTCGAGGAGCGGCTGCTGGCCAGCCAGCGCCGGGTCGGGCTGGAGGTCTTGGCGGCCGGCGGCCGATTGCGGCGGCTCGTTCGCGAGGGCGAGGGCCTGGTCGAAGTGGTCCGGTTCTTCGCCGTCGGCGCCGTGCGCCGCGGGATGGGCGGCCAGCGCCTTGGGCAGCCACTCGGCCTGCGTCTTCAGGAACTTCTCGGCCCGCGGGTTGCCAATGCCGAGGGCTTCGGCGCACTTGTTGATGCCCCAGGCGAACGTGCCGTCATCCTTGCGCGGGACGATCTCGACGAAGGCGGCCATGACCTCCTCGTCGGTCTTCCGCTCCGCAGCCGTGGTCTCATCCTGCTCGGCGTCGACGTCCGGGTGCGGCGAGGCGGTGTTCTCGTCATCGCTGGCGTCCTCGGGCCCACCGCTCTCGGTCATCCTGGCCTTGACCTGTGGCTCTTCGCCGTCGGCGGGGTGGGATGAGGGCGCAGGATGAGGTTCAGTTGCCTGGGATGGGATGGTCGGGATGGTGCCGATCAGGGTGTTGAGGATGCCCTCGAACGCCGCGGGATTGCGCAGGTTCATCCCGGCGATGTCAGCCTGGCGCACACGGAGCTGGAGCCGGGCGACGACGCGTTTCAGGATGACGGGGTCGGAGCATCCCGCTCGTTCGCTGGCATCCTGGGCGCGGGCGTCGGCGTGCATCTCGGCGAGGCGGTATGCCCAGTGGGTCATCCTGCCGCTCCTCTTGACCGCGTCCTGGGCGCGGCGCAGCCGGTACCAGCGGTAGGCGGCCCGGGAGATGCGGACCTCGGTGGTGGCTTCCTCCTGAGCCAGGTCCTGGCGGGCGGCGAGGAGCAGCGCGACGCGGAAGGCCTCGACAGGGTGGAGCAGGCGCACCAGGGCGATGCGGCGGTCCGGGCGTCCGCCCTTGTTGCGGGCGGCGCGGCGCTCCTCGAGCGAGCCGATCTCCCAGAGCACGGCGGCCAAAACTGGCCACACCGCGCGGACGGTGCCGCCGAGGACGGAGTCGGCTTCGGACGCGGAGAAGACGGCGCTGATGCCGGCCAGGGTCCAGAAGAGTGCGCCGGACAGGCCCGGTCCGTCGCCGTCGCGGGCGCGGCGGCGGGCGCGGCGGCCGCAGACCATCGCCGCGACGTCGAGCGCGACGAAGGGCAGGAGGTCGAAGGGGGCATCCAGGCCCATCTGGTGGTGGCCGACCCGGCGCAGACCGGTGGCCGACAGGGCAGCCGCGGCCGCAGCGATGACGACGGTGAGGAGGTCCTCGAACCGGCGCCCGCGGCGGTCGGCGGCCGCGGCCCGCTCGTTGTCGGTGAGCGCGGCCAGGGCCAGGCGGCGCCGGCGCAGGGCGATCGCCGGCCCGAGGGTGAGGACGAGCGTGCCGAGGACGAACTGCCAGCTGCCGAGGAGCTCGGCGAGGTCCGCGCCCTGGGGGGCGAGGTCGGGTGTCACGGGGAGTCCCTCCGGGCAAGGTTGCTGGCCGCATCGGCGGCCCAGGCGCGCAGCGGGTCGCCACTGGGCTGGATCGGGTCCTGGGTGACCCAGGCCCTGAAGGCGTCACGCTCGGCGGTGACCTGACCGAGCAGGACCAGGAGCATCACGGTGAGCGGGTTGACGGGCGGCGCGTCGGTGCCGGCCGGTACGAAGACGGGGAGTAAGAGGACGTCGTCGCGGCGGGCGAGGGCGCTGACCAGGGCGCGGTTGAGGGCGTATGCGTCGTCGGCGGGGTTCATGCGGCGACCGTCCAGCCGGCGGAACGGCGGTGGGCGGCGACGAGCTCGTCGCGGCGCCGGGCGGCCTCGCGGATGTTCTCCATGTTCTCCAGGCGCTTCTCGCGCTTGCCGGAGGTGCCGAGGTACTGACCGGCCAGCCGCTGAACCTCGCGCGCCGCGGCGATGCGGGCCTGCTGCTGCTGGGCGGCGTGCTGGTCCTCGGCGAGGGCCTGGTCGAGCCGGTCGCGCTCCATGACGAGCCGGCGCTTGAGCTTCTCGGGGGTCAGCCCGCCGCGGATGCCGACGGTGTCGCCCTCGCGGAGGGCGAGTTCGGCGCACGCGGCGCGCACCGGGCACACAGAGCAGTGGTCGCGGACGGTCTGGGCACGGCGGCGGCGCCAGTCGGCGTCAGGCTCTCCGTCCTCCTGGTAGAAGTGGCCGATGTCCGGTTCGGCGGTGAGGCAGACCGAGTACTTCATCGCCTGGCGCAGTTGCGGGGTGCGCAGTTCCTGTGCGACGTAGTGGCCGTCCTGCCGATCGAGGAAGCCGCTGGCGACGAGGCTGTCGAGCGGGTCGGTCGAGGCGACGAACTGGGCGATGCTCGCCTCGGCCGAGCCCGGGTTCGGGCGGGAAGTCGGCGGGTGGGCTGCCATCATGGTGTTCACGCGATCTCATCTCCTGTGACGCTCTGGTGGGTGGATGAGGCGCGTTCACGGCCTCCGGGGGGACCAGCCCCGGGGGCCGCTTGCGTTTTCACGCCCCATCTGACTTAACTGACTGCGTCAGTTGAGTCAGATCATGCATGGCGATGCCGATCACGTCAAGGAGAGGGCGGTCGATCACGTGACGAAGCAGCTGTGGCTGGTGCGGCAAGATGTGGGCATGACGTCCCATCACCCGCACGAACGCGCCGCGGCGGCGCTGCGCGCCGACATCACGGCGGGAACGTTCGCCGCCGGCGAGGCGCTGCCCGGGCAGCGGGAGCTCGCGGAGAAGTACGGCGTCGCCCAGAACACGATGGGACAGGCGCTGCGCCTACTGGAGGCCGAGGGGCTGGTCGAGATGGCACCCCGCCGCCGGACCCGGGTGCTGCAGTCGTTCCCGCAGGTGGAGGTGCAGGTCTCCGACGCCGGCCATCTCTGGCCGGTCGACAGCGAGAGCCTCGGCCATACCGACCTTCACGCCGGCGCCAGAGTCGCCAACCAGCAGGCCGCGGAAGCACTCCTCCTCCCCCCCGGCGCGCGGCTCTTCGAGCGCCAGGCCGTCCTGCTCCACACGGGGACCCCCTGGGCCTGGCAGACGCTGTTCACCGCGACCGAGCTGAACTCGGACAGTGGCGGCCACGCCGTCACCGTCGCCCCCTTCGTCACCGGGGGCGCGCGACAGGAGAGCGGGCACAGCAGCCGTTGGTCCGCGCGGCCGGCGACTGCCGAGGAGAACCGGCTGCTCCGGGGTCACAGCCTGACGGTCCTGGAGGTCCGCAGAGTCGGATACGTCGAGGAACGCCCCAATACATACCTGTTGACGGTCGTACGGGCAGATCGAGCGACCATCCTCACGGGAAGCTCCAGTTCGTAGCCCTCTGCCCCAACTGCCCTTTTTTGTTAGTACTTTTCGACGCCAAGCGGAGAACGCGCCGAGAGCGTGTGCGCGACGGCTGTCAGGGGATAGGGTGACTTTCGCTTGATCCAATACGCCTCACCTCGGGCCCCCGGTGCACAGCGCCGAGGATGAGCCCGGTGAACCGAGAAGGCGGTTCTCCCATGAGCAGCACCGCACAGCTTCTGAGCGGCTCCGCCGCCCCGGGCGCGATGCTGCCATGGGCGCCGTCCGGCGCGATCGGGCCCAGAGATGCGAAAGCCCCCTGGAAGGGGGAGTTGAGGATGTCGTAGACCTTCCGGGCGGGCGCCTCTAGCAAAGGCTGCTCCTCGCCCCTCTCCACCGGCTTCGGAGTTAGCGGCTCCTCTGCCGGCCGTCACCGCTCAGTCCTGGGTTAGCGGCCCAGTTTTGAGCGAGGGCCAGACCGAATGGTCCGGCAATCACTGCCTCCAGCAGCAATCCCCCCGAAGGGGTTTGTCGTTTCCCGGGGCAACCCGGGAGAACGGGGTCCATCTTGCAGTACACCCATGCCCTTTGTCAGCTCGGACGCCACCGAAGCAACCCGATCGCGATGGTTTTTCGCCCGTCCGTGACGCCAACGCCACGCTCCGTTCCCACTCTCGCGGCCAGCGCTCCCGCCGGGATCCGTCGTGGCCCAGCGCGGTCCAGTGGCCGGCCCTTGACCAGCTCCAGCCGGCACCCCTTGACCAACAAGGCCGATGCCTCGCTCCCCACAGCTGGCCGATGTCCCTTCACGGGCTTGGTCAAGGGGCAGGTCAAGGGGGCCCGCCGCCACCCCGGAGACCCCCTTGACGCGCAGGTCACAGGCTTGCCAGGGATTTTCTCGGCCCGACTGTCACACCGTCGGCTTTTTCGACACCCGTAGCAGCTGAAGGGCCCTTTCCTTCAGCTTCCGCCCGAGTGCCTCTGGCCAGACCCCAGACCGCGTCCCCGCCGGACGCCGTCGAGACCCAGCGCACACGAGTCGCCGCCCCGCGGCGCCGGTGCGCCAGGAGAAGCGTGCCCCGCACAACAGCAGTACCGAGCAGCCCGCCGCCAGCGGGCGATCAGGCGCGCCCGCAGCGCCGCCAGCGGGTCAAGGTGCCCCTGCGCCTCGTCACCAACCCGCACTACGCCGACGTCGCGGTGACCACGTACGTGAAGATCGCCGCGTTGGCCTCACGTCCCGAGGGCTGCACGGCGGCGACTGCGACCATCGCGGAGTACGTCGGCCTGTCGAAGGCCTCCGTCGAACGCGGCATGACGCAGCTGATGCGCCCCGGGCCCGACGGCGTAGTCGAGCTGTCCTCGACCCGCCGTTCCCTGCCCGGCGGATGCGGCACCTCGGCGGTGCGCCGTACCCGGCCGCTGTCCGCGACCGAGCGATTCGTGTGGATCCCGGTGGCCGCGGCCGAGGACCTCACCCCGCGCCAGCTGCGCGCGTACGCGCTCATCGCCTACGCCCAGGCCCAGAAGATCCCGCTCACCGAGTCGGAAATCGCAGGGGCGCTCCACCACCACAGCGGCCAGCGGGCCGGACAGCCGCTCACCACCGCGGCAGCCGGTGCGATCGTCGACGAGCTGGAAGCAACGCGGTGGATCACCGTGGAGCGGCGGGCCGGCGTGCGCGGCCGCCACCACTTCATCGCTCACGACATCCCGTCCGCCGCCCAGGACCTGCCCTGTGGACAACCGTCCCCCACGGGCGTCGCGCCCTCCTCCACCTCTGCTCCTGGTGAGGGATCGGGTTCCTCGGCTGGTGCGGGATCACTCGCGACTAAGGAAGAACCTAGGACTGACCGACCTGATGACGAGCGCGCACTCTTCTCACCCGCCGTAGGCGAGGTACAGGTAGGTGAAGGTGTGGAAAACCGCTGTGCTCGACTGCCACACGACTCCGGCGAAGACGGCCTCGCGCTGCGCGCGGATGACCACCAGACCCCCTTGACCAACCCCAGCGGCTCCTACGACGGGCCCGGGCTGACCGTCAGCGCCCGGGTCCACGCCGTCCTCGAGCCGGTGCACTGGCTCTTCCGGCAGACCAGCGTCTACATGCAGCGGCGCATCGCCAGGGAAGTCGGCCGCCAGTTGCGCTCCGGCATCGACGACGCCCGGCTGCGGCAGCGGCTGGAGACCCGGGTCTGTCGCACCTTCACCGACGAGATCCGCGATCCCGGCCGGTGGATCCTCGGTGTCGGCCTGCCCCGCTGGGGCTGCGGCATCTTCGACTGCGAAGCCGGCGTCCTGTGGAGCAGCGGCCGCCGGTGCTCAGTGTGCGAGGAGATCGTCCGTGACCGGCGCCGCGCCACGGCTCAGCCCGAGGCGCCCACTCCCGCCATCGTCCATCCTGTCCCTGCTCCTGTTCCCGTTCAGCCGTCCGCTCTCGCGGCTCCCCGGGGCCGGTGCCCGGAGTGCGGCTGCGCCGTCCTGGTGCTGAACCGCGCCCAGCCAGCCCCCCGGTGCAAGCCCTGCCGAGAGGAGCACGAGGGTGGACGGGCAAGTGGTCCGCCCCCGTCGGCACACCCCGAAGTGTGCGCGGGATGGGACGGCAGTGGATGCACCCGCCCGGCCCTCGGCTCCACCGGCCTCTGTGTCCGATGCCGGATCCGCCGGATGGAGCGGGCCGCATCATGAGCCGCCCACTTCACCCGTCGAGACTCACCACTCCCGGGTCGCCCCGGGCCACCTCCACCGGAACGCGTCCCACTCCGCAGGCGCCGAAGGAGCAGAGCTCGGCATCAACCGCACCGCAGCGCCGTCGGCCGTTCCGGACATCGGGGCCGCGGGCATGGTCGACGTCCCAGCACCGGACCAAGGTTTCTCGTAGCGCCACGGCCCCCTTGACCGGCCTTCCCCACCCGCCGGGCTCCTCCTTGACGCGCGGTCCGGGTCAAGGGGAAACCTGACCGTCCATCGCCGGGTGCCGCAGCACCTCGAAGTCACCATCGTGGAGTGGCGCCGAGGGTCGCGGCCGCCGGATGAGTGGACGCCACCGAGGCCGATGCGTCGGCCCCATCCATCCCGGTCCACTCGCGCAACCGCCATCCATCGCCCGCCGCCGCGCACTGAGTGGGCTCCACCGTGTGCGCGGTGGAGCCCACTCAGTGGAGTGGAGTGAGGCCCGACCCCCGCCATCGGCTGTCGCTCATCGGCCACTCCCCCCGGTGGACGACACCCGATGCACCGGCCGGCCCGGTCTCCACTCAGTGGCCTCCACTCGATGCCCCCGGATCCCCTCGCACCGGTAGCACCCGCCGATGGGACCCGGCGGACAAGGCGAGAGACGACGAATGCCCGAAGCACAGAAGGGATCGTGGAGAGCGGGAGCATCCGTCCAGGACGTCCGCCGACGGCACCCTCTGTCAGAGCCCCTCTGCTGCCGTTTCCCCTTGACCTCGGCCCAGGTCAAGGGGAAACCCGACGGCCGCTCACCGTCCAGGAACCGATGCGGCTGGGGCGCAGCACCGACGCCAGCGGCAGCCGATTCGACACGGGCCAGCCGATCAGCGGACGAACGACAGTGCGGACAGGCTTCCTCCCCGGCGAGCACCGGGGCGGGCGGAACACCGTGCAGGGATGATGGGGGTCGGGGGCTTCAGAACGACCTCGCGGTGGCGTCCATCGCAATGGACCGAAGTGTGGGTGGACGGCTCAGCGCGAGGCCTGAGTGCGGAAGGAGCCGAGCACCCCGCGATGGATCCGGCCCATCCACTCGATGTACTCCATCCAAACCAGTGGACCGGAGTGGGCAACCGGCGCCGGAGTCCACCCACAGAGTGGAGGGTGGGCTCCATCCGGGATCCCGCGTACACCTTGGTGCCCACCCGATGGAGTGCCGGCCGCGCCATCGGGTGTCGTCCACCGGCCAGCCAACCCCAGTGGGCGACACCCAGCAGATCAGCCACGGCCCACCCACGCAGTGGACTCCGCCCGGTCGCGAGAGGCCACAGCGGAAGGCGGCCCGAAGTGTCGGTGGAAGGTGAAGCGGAGCGTGCCACACACCCTGCCGTTTCCCCTTGACCTCGGCCCAGGTCAAGGGGAAACCCGACGGCCGCTCACCGTCCAGGAACCGATGCGGCTGGGGCGCAGCACCGACGCCAGCCGAGCCGTGGGCCGACCTGCTGGCACCAACCTGCGGATGAGCATCGTGGCCGCAGGGCCTCATCCCCGGCACGCACCGAGCGCCCCGGCGGTGATGGCGGCAGCCCGAGCCTTCGATGGCGTATCGCGATGGGTGGGGTGGGGGAGCACCGAGCCCACTGGGTGGCCACCACGTGGACGTACGCGAGCGCCGCGACAGAGGCGCGGTCCATCCACTCGGTGGGCTCCATCCACTGCCAGTGGCCTCCACTCCTGCCCCTGGTCGGAGTGCGGCCACACCCCCATTCACCCCACCCAGTGGACGCCCCTTGCCCACTCCGCCCGCCCTTGACCATGGCCCTCCTGCTCACCCAGACACCCGGAGCGGGCCGAGCCCTAGACTCATAAACCCTTGACATCGTTTAGGGTTTACGCCAGAGTATCTCTAGACGGTGTTTAGGGATTTGGGGTAAGTTGGATGAACAGCAAGGACGTCCGGCAGCTCATCAAGAAGCTGAAGGCTCAGGGCTTCGAGGCCACCCCGACTAAGGGCGGCCATTGGCTGGTGAAGAAGGGCAGCGTTCGAGTCACCACACTGCCGGGCACGCCGTCTGACCCACGCAGCCTGAAGAACTGCATCGCCGCCCTCAAGCGGCACGGATACACCCCGTAGACCACGGGGCCCGCCCGGCAAACCGGGCGGGCCCCCCAACCGCCCCCACCGAGAACTGGAGACGATCATGACCCAGGCATGGAGCATCTACGTCGAGCTCGGCTGCTGCGATGCTCCGGACGACCTCTACGACGACCTGCACGACCGGCTTGCCACCGCCCATCCCGCCGTCGGCACCGCTCCCAACGGCAACCTGTCCGTGCGCATCTTCGTAGAGGCATCCACCGCCCGGCAGGCCGTCGACACCGGCCTGAAGACCGTCTCCGCTGCCCTGAAGGACCTCGGCGCCACCGCCCCCGTTGTGGGCGTCGAAGCCATCACCGAAGCCGAACTGGACCGCCGCAACGCCGAGAAGGATGTCCCGGCACTCGCCGGCGTCGGCGAGATCGCCGAACTCTTCGGCGTCACCCGGGGCCGCGCTGGACAGCTCACCAAGCGCGACGACTTTCCCCCTGCGGTCGCCATCCTGAAGTCCGGACCGATCTACGTGAAGGAGCAGGTACAGGCCTTCGGACAGCGCTGGGACCGCAAGGGAGGCCGTCCGGCGAAGCCCGTCGTCCTGACCGAGGCGGAGAAGGTTCTGCTTGCGGCGCTCCGGGATGCACAGGCCGCCCACTCCCGCGCGACCGTGGGCTGGGCGGAGCAGGGGGACCAGCTCGTCGTCACGAGCGGAGAGGGCCGTGCCTTCGTGGTGGAGCTGAAGGCCTCCGCGACCGGCGAGGCGCAGATCCCCGATGAGGTCATCGAGAAGCTCTCGAAGGAGAAGTTGGTCAGCGTGACCCGCCGCAGCGACGAGCTGGATGTCGAACTGACGGCGAAGGGTGAGAAGCACGCCGCCGAGATGTGAATGGCGGACAAACCGACGGAGGCCCGCCCCGGCATCGGGGCGGGCCTCCGCACGTTCCGGGGGACCACGCCGGCAACTCGCGGTCCACTCCCACCGCGGGCACTGCGTACTGAGGGGGCTCCATCCAGTGCTCCGCGGTCTGATGGAGCCCACTCGGTGGAAAGCCACCCACCCATTGCATGTCGTCCATCGGCCCGCACCACCTGGTCGACGAAACCCGATGGACCGGGTCTTGCCCACCCACACACTGGGCTCCATCCAACCCAGTGCACCGGTGGCATCCATCGATGACGCACGGTGGACGAGGCGGGGAGCGGCATGTGCCACCACCCGGAGTGGGTCTCAGGCAGGCGGCTTCTGGTGATGCCTCCTCTGTCCTTCCCACCCCCTTGACCGGCCTCCCTTCCACCCCTTGACCACGGGCCTGCGCCTCTGCTGTTTCCCCTTGACCCCGGCCCAGGTCAAGGGGCAACAGCACGGGCGTTCCCAACCCAGAACCGCGGAGGCTGGCGCACTGCACCGGCACGGGCGGGCGGCCGGTCCAATGGGGCCGGGAGTGTCTCGCCCTTCGCGCACCGGAGCGGTACGGAACGACGTCCGGATGTGACGGCGGGCCGCGGGCCTCCACCCGAGTTGGCGATGGAGTCCATCGCGATGGCGGTAGCTATGGGTGGGAGCGCCGAGCCCACTGGGTGGCCACTGCGTGGACGTGCGCAAGTTCCGCGACGAGAGGCGCGGTCCATCCACTCAGTGGGCTCCATCCGATCCGGTGGATGGAGCCGGCGCCGAAGTTTGTCCACTCCACCCCGGCCCCGGCCGGAGTGGGGCGCGCACCTCCGTCCACCCCATGCGGTGGGCGTCCACCCCCTTGACCACTCCGCCCACCCCTTGACCACGGCCCCCTTGCCCACCTGGGCCACTCAGGTGCCGTGGCCCGTTTCCCCTTGACCTCGTCGCGCCGCGAGAGCGGTCAGACCGCGGTCAAGGGGGGTGTCGGGAGTGTGAGCGCCATCGAGACCAGATGGCGCGAAAGGACGGACACGGACGTGGCCACCACCCAGCACACCCCGGCAACCGACTCCTCCGAGTCCGTGACCCGCTACACCACGATCTCCCTGATGAACCGCGACTGGGACGTGCTCTGCCGCGACCTGAGGGCCGCCGACCGGGTGGTCGCCTGGGCGGAGGAGGACGCCGAGCTCGTCGGAGTAGCAACTCCCCAGGATGTCGTGGACAAGATCTCCGACCTCCACCGCCGCGGCGAGTTCGACCAGCACGACCGCGTGATGCACCTGCTGGTCGAGCGGGCCGCCGGGGTCGGCTTCGATGCCCACCTCGCGTGGAGGATCACGGTCCGGGTCCTGCTGCCCAAGGCGATCCTGATGGCCAAGACCCAGCGCCGTACCGGCCTGCCGTGGGACGACGTGTGCGCGGCCGTGTTCGGTGCCGCCTTCGAGGTCGTCCGCACCTACCCGCTCGACCGGCGGCCGCGGCGGATCTTCAACAACCTCGCCCTCGACACCCTGCAGCTCGCCCGCCGCACCCTGGCCGCCTGTCTCGACGACATCGAGGAGCTTCAGGAGTTCGCCGCCGGTGTCGCCCCGCTGGCCGCGGCCGAGCACCACACCCGATACACGCACGTCGTCTCCAGCGAGGACCCCGACACCCCCCACCGCACGGTCGAGCTCGCCGACCTGCTGATGCGGGCCGCTCAGATGGAGCTCGTCGACGTCGACGAGCCGGCCCTGTCGCGTCACGAGACACGGACGGAGGTCCTCGACCTGCTGCTGTGGGCGGTGGAGGTCGGAGCGCTCAAGGAGCTCGAGGCGCAGCGCATCGCCCGGTACTACCTGTCCACCTCGCAGCGCCCCGACCAGCGCCACATGACCACCCGGTCCATGGGCCACGAGGGAGACCTGCTGCGGCAGCACGCCAGCCGTGCCGTACGCACGCTGCGCGCGAAGTCGGACCTCTCGCAGTACCGCGCCGCGGCCTGAGAGCTGCCGGCGCCCGTCGGACCAGGCGCCGGCGGAAGTCGCTCGAAAAAACTTCAGCCCGACTGTCACACCGCGCCCTTCCTCAACACCTGTAGCAGGCGAGAGGGCCGCCAGATCGGTCCAGCCCCACCTGAACAGCCCACCCCCACCCTTCTCGACTCCGGGAGAACCGACGTGACCACGATGTCCCCGGCCGGCACCGGCCGACAGCTGCTCGACGCCGATGAGGCCCGTGTGGCCCGTGCTTCGCGCGAGCTGACCAAGATCGCCGCTGCTCTGGTGAGCCGGCCGATGGACCGTGACCTGCACGAGCAGATGCGCGCCTTCCTCGACAGGGAGTCGGAGGCCTCTCTGGCGTCGTGGGATGTGCTGCTGCAGCGCACGCCGGACCAGCTCAAGGAGCGCATCTCGACGGTCCTGACCGTCCAGGCGCTGCGGAGGGCTTCGTGAAGCGGCCGCGCCGGCAGCGCAAGGCGGCCAAGAAGCACCTCGTCGAGGCGGAGGCCTGGGACGAGGAGGTCGACGAGCCCCAGGAGACATCGGCGGACGAGCCGGACGAGACCGGGTGGAAGACCAGCACGGCACAGATGGCCGGCCTCTCCCGGCTGGTCCGCGCCGGGGTCTGGGTGCTCGTTGTCTCCGGCCCTGTCCTCGGCGCGCTCGCGTTCCTCTCCTCGTCCGCTCCGGCCCAGGGCGCGGCCAAGCCGGTCGCCACGGCGACGCCGGCGTCGCCGGTCGGGCCGGCCGGCTTCGCCGAGTTGTTCGTCGCCGCCTACCTGCAGGCCGGCCAAGGAACCGAGCGGGACCTGGCGCCGTACTACTCCGGCTCCGTCGCGCTCGCCGTAAAGCCCGGGACCCGCACGGCCACGCAGTCCACCGTGATCGCATCCCGCGAGGTTCAGCCGGGTTACTGGTCCATCACCGTTGCCGCCGACGTCACCGCCCACGACGACAAAGGCAAGTCCACGCGGCTGGGCGTCCAGTACTTCCGCGTCGGCATCCAGGCCACCGGCCCGGCTGGCGCCGGCGGAACCGCGCAGGGCGCTGCCCCTGCCGGCTACGTGGCGACGTCGCTGCCGGCGCAGGTGGCCGCGCCTGCCGCACTCAAGCCGGGCGGCCTGGCGTACGAGACCGACCGCGGGTCGAGCAGTGCGGACCCGTCGGTCGAGACCGCGCGCGGGTTCCTGGCCGCCTACCTGACTGGTACGACCGAGCTCGACCGCTACACCTCGCCCGGCACCCGGCTGCAGCCGATCACCCCTGCGCCGTACGCCGCGGTGAAGGTGACCGGTGTCCAGGACGACTCGTCCGGCTCGGGTCAGCAGAAGGTGCCGGCCGACGGCACGGTGCTGCACCAGCTGGTCCAGGTCGATGCCACGGACCAGGCCAGCAGTCCGGTCTCGCTGAGCTACGCGCTCACCCTCAAGTCCCGCGCCGGCCGCTGGGAGGTCGCGTCCGTCGACGACGCCCCGGCAATCCGCGCGAGCAGCCCGCCGTCGGCGGCGCCGCACACCACCACGAGCCCCGACGCAGCTACGGCATCTGACTCGCCGTCGCCGTCGCACTCCTGAAGAAAGAGGAATCGTTCATGCGCACCCTGGCAGCCGCCAACCCCGACCACGTTGTCCTCGCCGGCGACGTCCTCGACTGGGCCAACACCAAGACGGGGCAGGTCCGCGCGCTGGTTCTCACCGTGGCCGCCCTCATGGCGATCATCGCCGTGCTGATGGCCTGGTGGAAGACCCGCTCCTTCGTCGGCACCCTCGTCGCCTTCGTCCTGGCCGCCCTCGTGCTCTGGGGGATCAGCAACCTCAACGTCCTGCAGACCAAGGTCGGCTCCGAGATCAACGACGCGGCCCCTGTCGTTGTCGTCCACGTCGCTGGTGACGCCCCCGCGCTGGCGGGTGAGGGTCGGCGGGTCTCGTGAGCGCCTCGGAGGAGGAACTGATCGGGCACTCGTATACGCGAGCGCGTCGGCACCCACTCGTCATCGGCAAGCTCCCGGGAGCCGGCCGGCTCCCGGGAGGGCCCTACACGATCACCCAGGTCATGACCATGGTGGTCACCTTCGGGCTCCTCGTCATGACGAAGGATCTGTGGGCCCACTTCGGCGCCATGAACTTCATCCTCATGGCGCTGATCCCCTGGGGTCTGGCCTGGGTGCTGCGGTACGCGCGGCTCGACGGCCGCGATCCGGCACGCGCCGTGCGCAGCCTGCTCATCTACTCCTCCACTCCGGCCCAGGGGCGCCTGGCCGGCAAGCCGCAGCGGGTCGCTCGACCTCGACTGGCGACCGCCACCTGCACGGTGCGCGTCCGGTCCGCCGAGCGACCCGCCCCGGCGGCGGCCGCAGCGAGCCGGCCAGAGCCGAAGACCGGGCTGCAGGCCCTCCTCGCCTCCCTCGACGAGCAGTAACCAGCCGCCCCGTCACCACCACCAGCACAGAAAGAAGAACCCCATGCGTCTCCCCGTCCGGCACATCAGCGGCCACCTGATCTGGACCACTGCCGCCACTGTGTGGGCGGTGTGGCGCGTCGATACCGAGAACTACACCCACGCCTCCAAGTCCACGAAGCGCGAGCGGCTGGACGCCCTGGAGTCCCTCTTCAAGTCCCTGCGGGGCGAGGCCCTCCTGCTCAGCCTGTGCCCGAGCGTCGACGCCGCGTCGGTCGTCACCCGCATGACCGCCGGCGTCGACCTCGACGCCTCCCCCGAGTACGTCGACCTGGCGCTGAAGGTCCTCGAGCAGCTCCAGGACCTCGAGTTGACTGGCCGCGTCGACTTCCTCGCCGTCCCGTTGCCCCACCTCGACTTCAAGCAGAGCGCCCGGGCGGTCCTTTCCTCCCTCCAGGCTGAGGTGATGGGCACGCTCGGCTTGCCGGTCGCCCCGATATCGCTCTCCGAGGAGCGCCAGCGCCTGGAGCAGGCGACCCGCCTGGCCGCCGGCTGGCCCTCCGGCATCAAGATGCGGCCCGCCACCGAGGCCGAGATCCTGTGGATTTACGGGCACAGCGCCCGCCGAGGCCTGAGCGAGCCGCTCCTGCCAGAAGACGGCGCACCGCGCGCCCTGCGCGGCCGCGGCCACACGGTGACCGCCCACACCCAGGTGATTCTCGACGAGGGCGGCCGCGGCACCCGGGCCTCCAAGGGCCCCACCAACCCCTTCAAGCGCCGCTACCTGCGCGCCACCAGCGAACACGGCGACTCCTACCAGGCGTTCTGCGTACTTTCCGAGATGCCAGAAGCCTTCCGGTTCCCCGGCAGCGAGTACCTGGCGGCGCTGGACGAGTTCAACTTCCCCGTGGACTGGGCCGTCCGGCTGCGCGTCGAGTCCGGCTCGAAGGCCGAGCCGAAGTCCCGGCGTCAGCAGCGCGAACTCGCGCACCAGCGTGGTGAGTACGACGGCGAGACCTCCGGCGTGCCTGCCTCCCTCGACAAGGCGTCCCTCGCCCTGGACGAGTACCGCGACCGGCTCACCGCCTCCTCCACCGAGGTCGAGATCCGCGCCACCGTCGCCACCTGCGTGTGGGGGACCACCCCCGAAGAGGCCGACGAGAAGGCGACGTCGCTGGCCAACCACTTCGGCGGCAACGACTACACGCTCGTGCGGCCCACCGGCGACCAGGTGGCGCTCTTCCACGGCATGCTGCCCGGCACCAAGACGCCCGGCCCGATGCTCGACTACACCCAGTACCTCCTGGCCCGCGATTTCGCGATGTCCATGCCGTTCTGCGGCGCCGGCCTGGGCGACGACTCCGGCAGCCTCTTCGGCCTCCAGCTCAACGGCGGCGGCGTCCGCCCCGTCCTCGTGGACTTCTCCCACGGCCCCCGCGTCAACGCCTCCGCGTCCGCCGCATTCGTCGGCGAACTCGGCTCCGGCAAGTCGGTGGCGATGAAGTGCGCGATGTACAGCATCCTGACCACCGGCCACCGGGCCGGGCAGCGGAACTCCCGCGGCCGTGCCCTGGTCATCGACCGGACCCCGCAGCAGGAGTGGTCGCGGTTCGCGAACGCATGCCCCGGCACCACGCAGATCATCAATGTCGACGAGAACGCCGGCGTCTCCCTCGACCCCCTGCGCGTCTTCCGCGGCCCGCGCGCCGCCCGCTACACCGAGTCCTTCCTCACCCCTCTCCTGGACATCGGCTCGATGAGCATCGAGGGCATCACCCTCGCCGAGGCGATCGAAGCCACCCGGCTCAGCTCCCGGCCGAGCATGACCGCGCTGATGGGCACGCTCGCCGACCGGGCCCGCACGCCCGACCCGGAGGAGCCGAACGACAGCGCGGTCCGTGCCGCCGCTTCCGAGCTCGTCCGCAAGCTGCGATCGCTGGCGAAGAAGGACCTCGGCCGCGTCATCTTCGACCCCACGCTGCCGGTGGTACGGATCACCGACGCCGACAGCATCGTCTTCGCCGTCGACCGCCTGGGCCTGCCCACCAAGGAGGAGCTCTCCGAGCACCGCCTGCCCTCCCTGGAGGTCGAGAAGCGGTTCGGCTGGCGGCTGATGTACCTGATGACCGCGCTCTGCCGCGAGATCGCGTTCGCCGACCCCAACGAGTTCGCCGGCGTCTTCCTCGACGAGTGCTGGTGGCTCACCTCGTCCGCCGAGGGCTCCAACCTGCTGCTCGAGCTCATCGCCGACGGCCGCAAGCACAACGCCGGCGCCTTCGCCGGCAGCCACGACCCCTACGACATCGGCCCGAAGTCCGAGATCGGAGACAAGATCCGGGCGCTGCTATCCCACATCTTCGTCTTCCGCCACCGCGGCAAGGCGCTGGCCGCGCGCTGCCTGGAGTTCCTCGACCTCGACCCCACCGACGACGAGATGCTCAAGGTCATCACCGAGAACCTCAGCCCGCTCAACGTCAGCGAGGCCGAGCGCGCCCTGCGGGCCGGCGAGGGCCTGTACCGGGACCTCCGCAAGCGCATCGCGGGCATCAAGGTACTGATCCCGGCCGACGAGAACGCGGCCGCCGCCATCACCACGACCCCCGGACAGAGCAACGAATCAGGTGACGAAGCCGTGGAGTTGTTCGCGAAGGTGGACGGAGCCCTGGCATGAGTGGCATACAGCGAAAGGGCACCAAGTGGCACCTCGGACTGATCATCGTCCTGCTTGGCCTATTCACCATAGTGCTGACTCCCGCTGCCATGGCAGATCCGTCACAACCGCCCAGCACGTCCGCACCGGCGCAGCCGGGGGCTGACCCGGACCTGAACCAGAAACCGAAGGACGGCAGTGACGGCCTCCTTCAACCGTTCAACGTTACCGACAAGGACGGCGTCCCGATCAGCTCCTACACCGTCAAGACGGACACAGGCGGCTGGAAGGACATCGACCTCAAGATCTGGAACATCGTTGCCCAACTGCTTTTCGGCGTCTCGAAATGGGTCATCGGCTTTACCTGCTGGCTGATCGAGTGGGCGCTGAACTTCGGACTAGCCAAGGTCATGGTCGGACCCGTCGACGACATCGCCAGCACCATCAAAACCCAAGTCATCGACCGCCTGGGTCTTCCAGGCCTGTTCCTGACATTCGCCGCCTTCTATTGCGGCTGGTTGATCCTTTTCAAGGAGCGCTCACGGGGCTTCGCCGAGATCGGGGTCTCCCTGGTCGTCGCCGCGCTGACCACCACAGTGCTCGTCTCGCCAGCGCAGGTGTTGCTTGGCCAGCACGACCAGCCGCAGCCGCAGGGCTCCACCATGCTGCTTTCCGAGGAAGGCCTGCTGGGGAAGTCGAAGGACTTCACCCTGGAGGTCGCCACCATCGTGATGGCCGACGATCCCGCGAGCGCCCAGAGCAGTGCCGACCCCAGCAACGTAGCAAAGCCGATCACCGACGCCTTGGTAGAGGCGTTCATCGTCAAGCCCAACCAGCTCATGGTCTACGGACAGACCTTCGACGGCGCCTGCGACAAGGCATTCCGTCAGTTCAAGCTCGCCGAGTTCAACCTCAACCAGCTGGGGACGAACTACTGGGACGCCGCAGTGATGGATTCGATGTATGACACGAACTTCATCGAGCAACTCAACGAAAGCTCACAGAAGTTCGAGGCTGCGTGCGGGGACGTAAAGCCCGAGGCCAAGCGGGCCTCCGCCGACCTCGCCTTCTCCGCGCTCTTCGTCGCCATCGCCGCCGTCATCGTGGCCATCCTCATGATCTTGGTCACTGGCGCCTTCCTCACCGCCCAGGGCTGGCTTGCCTTCGAGGCCATCCGCGGCCACTGGGCCCTGACCGCGGGCATCCTGCCGGGCGGTGGCCGCGCCGCCCTGTGGCGCTGGTGCTCCGCAATTACCAAGGCCGTTCTCGGCATCACCATCGCCATTCTCTTCTTGGCGATCTTCATCCTGATCGTCCTCGCCCTGATCGACGCGGACACCGGCGACGTCCTGGCCGTGAAGTTCATCGTCATCGACGTCACCGCCGTGGCCGGTCTCGCCGGTCACAGGCGCATCAAGCAGACCGCACAGACCGTCGCGGCCAACCTCAACCGCAAGCTCGCCAACGCCCGCACCGGCGGCGCCGGCCGCCGCTCCGTGTTCAGCAGCCCGGGCCGGTACGCCGAGACCGCCCCCGGCCTGAAGCAGATGTGGGGCGAGGCCCGCGGCGAGGCCAGGCGCGTGAGCAGGCCCGTCGGTCAGGGACTGAAGACCGCCAAGAACGCCTGGGTCGGATCGCCGCAGGCCAACCGCAAGGCCAGCCGGCTACGGACCGCGGCCCGACTCGCTACCAACGCCGCCGCGGCTGTGGGCACCGGCGGCGCCAGCGCGGCCGCGAAGGTCGCGGCGCAGCAGGCGGCCAAGCAGACCCTGAAGAACCGGCTGGCCACGGCGGCCGCAAACAAGATGTCCCAGACCCGGGGCGGCAGGGCCACTATGGCCACCAGCAAGGCGGCCGTCGGCACCGCCAAGTACGGCGCCAAGGCGACGAAGTTCGCCTTCATGGCCACGGTGGGTGCGCCGGTGGGCATTCCCCGGGGAGTCGCCGCGACGAAGCGAGGCGCTGCCGCGGCCACGGCCCGTGCCGGGCAGGTGCGCGACCAGCTCAAGGCCGTCAAGGCACGGACCGTCGACAAGAAGGTCCAGGAGGCCAAGGACTTCGGAGCCGAGTACAAGCGCAACGTCGTCACGGCCGGCAAGTTCGTCGCAAAGCAGGGAACGACGGCCCAGGTCAACCTTGGCCTGGCCCAGATTCAGCCGGATCCGAAGGCAGGGAATCCTCCTGGGCCCCGGGCCGGTGCCGTCGCACCGAAGACCCCCGGGGCTGCGCCGACGACAACCGGAACGAAGACACCCGGCAAGCCTGCGGCCAAGGCGGCCGGCACCCAGACACCGAGCTCGGTGAAGCCTACGGCCGCCGGGCCGGCCGCGGTGCCAAAGATGCCCACACCGCCCACCCCTGCGCCAGCGACGCCCCCGGCCACGAAGAAGTCGAAGCCGGCTCCGCCTCGGACCATCCGGCGTGCCACTCGGCCGCCCGGCCCGCCCAAGCCCCGGCCGTAGCCGGACAGCGGCCGGGACTCCACAGGTCCCGGCCGCCCAGATCACCGCACCAGAACCACCTGACGGGGGACCCCCATGCCTCAAACCGATGCCGCGCGTGCCCGCGCCCAGCGCGCGACGATCGCGCTGTTCGTGACTGCGGCCGTCCTGGCAACTGTCGGTGTCACCCTCCTGTTCGGCCTCCCTGAGGCCGACCGTCCTGCCACCGACTCGACTCCCGTCACGGCCGCTTCTTCCGCCCCTGCGGTCGGCAGCGGCTCTGGCGGCACGCGCCCGGCCGAGGCCTCACCCGCGGCGGACCCGTCGGCGCCTCCTGAGCACGTGGGCCCGAGGCAGGTGCCGACACCGGTCGAGGAGGCGGCCCGAGCTTTCGTGACCGCGTGGGCCAGCCACGACGCCCGACCGGGCCGGGACAACTCGTACGACGACGCATCCCGGCGGGCCGCGATCTACGCTGCCGGAGATCTCGCCGAGGACCTGCGCACCCACACCAGCGGCAGCGCTGCCACGCAGCAGTGGCTGAGCTGGAAGGACCACCAGGTCCAGGTGGCGGTGGCGGTCCTGCGGGTGTCACTGCCGGACGGAGCGCCCGCACCGAGCGAGAACTCCGCTTTCGCGCGTGTGATCTACAAGTTGACCGAAGCGCCAGCCAAGGGCCCTGCCAGCGAGTCGGAAGAGCACGTGGCGCTCAAGCTCCGCCGCGGCGCCGACGGAAGCTGGCGCGTCGTCGGACTGCCCAATGTCTGAGCAGGGCAAGTCCAAGGCCCTGCGGAACGTGCTGATCGCGGCGACCCTCTCCTGCCTGCTCGGATTCGGCCTCATCCTGAGTGCCGTACTGGCCCTGTCGTCGGCAATCGGCGAGGACAACACCAGCAGCGCACTGGAGAACGCGGGCTTCGGCGGCGGTCTGTCGGACACCAAGGAGATCCCTGACTGGCTGCGTCCCATCATCCTCGACGCTGTCGCGAGGTACGGCTGTGCGGAGGTCACCCCATCGCTGATCGCCGCCCAGCTCTACCAGGAGTCCACCTTCCGCAAGAACCCGCCCGACGGTGGAGCTGGCGCGATGGGCATCGCCCAGTTCATCCCCTCCACCTGGGCGACCGAAGGCATCGACGCCAACAACAAGGGCGGCGCGGACCCGCTGGACCCTGAGGACGCAGTTCCGTCGATGGTGGCCTACGACTGCAAGCTCGCCGACGAGATCCGCAGCGTGCCGGGCGACGTCGTCGACAACATGCTCGCCGCCTACAACGCCGGCGGGAACAAGGTGAAGAAATACGGCGGCATCCCGCCGTACGAGGAGACGCGCAAGTACGTCCGCGAAATCCGGGACCGGGCGGAGAAGTGGTCCGCGCCGATGGACGGCAAGGTCTCCGGCGGACTGTCCAAGGTCGTGGCCGCAGCCAAGGAGGCGCTCAACACCCCATACGTCCTGGGCGGCAGCTGCAAGCCTCCGTTCCGGGGAGCCAAGGGCTGCGACTGCTCCAGCCTGGTCAAGTACGCCTGGAGCAAGGTCGGCGTGAACCTTCCACGAGTCACCTACGACCAGGTCGACATCGGCACCAAAGTGAAGTCGGCGAACGACCTGCGCCCCGGTGACCTGATCTTCTCGGGCGGCAGCGCGTCCAGCCCGGAGCACGTATCCATGTACATAGGGGGCGGCGAGGTCATCGACGCGCCGCACACCGGCGCCCGTGTCCGGATCAAGCCCCTGTCCTTTTGGAAGGGCCGGATCCTGATCATGAAGCGGCCGAACTACACCGAGCCGGGGTCGGGTGGCACCTCAGGCACGTGGGTGGCCCCGGTCGCCGACGATCACGTCGGCACCGGATACCGGGTTTCCGGATCGATGTGGTCGAGCGGCTACCACACCGGCGTGGACTTCCCCGTGCGCACCGGAACTGCGACCCGCGCGGTGGGCCCGGGCACCGTGGTGACGGCCGGCTGGAACAGCGCGTATGGCTACCAGGTGGTGATCAAGCACGGCGACGGCATGTACTCGCAGTACGCCCACCACTCCTCGCTGGCGGTGGTCGTCGGCCAGAAGGTGAAGGGCGGCGACCGGATCGGGTACTCCGGCGCAACGGGCAACGTCAGCGGTGCGCACCTCCACTTCGAGATACGTACCGGCCCGGAGTACGGATCGGACATCGACCCACTGGCCTACCTCCGTAGTCACGGCGTCAAGATCTGACCTGCCGGCCGGCGGCACGCTCTCCCGCAGGGGCATGACGCCGGCCGACGCCATACCGCGAAGAAATTCGGAGCGGAGTGTCACACCGAGCCGGATCCCGACACCTGTAGCAGGTGAAAGGCCCGTTTGCTCTGGAGGTGCCGCCGTGCTCCCGACTTCCCCCGTGCCCGCTCCGGCCGCCGCGGTGCCGCCGTGCGCCTCGTCCTCGGACGGTGGGTGATGACCACGACCGACCTCATCGATGGCGCAATCGGCTTCGTCGGGGACCTCCCGGGCCACGTCGAGCACCTGGCGGACTCGGTGATGGCCAACGCCTGGTGGGTTGCGCTGGTCGCCCTGGCAGCCAGCGGGGTAGCCGCCGCGGTCCGCTGGGCCCTGTCCCGTGGCCCGATGTCCAAGCGAACGGCTCTGGAGGTGCTGCCGACCACAGGCTTCGACCCGAAGCCGGAAGAGGTCGTCCGCTTCGGGCACCAGATGGCCCGCGCGCACAAGAGCGTGTCGCGCTGGCTCGTGTCTTCGGCCCGCACCAATGCTCTGCGCATCCGGTTCACCTGCTCCAACGGGTCGCTGTCCATGAGGGTCGAGGGCCCGGATCGAGCGATGTCGGTGCTGCGCCACCAGGGCTACGCCCAGGTCGAGATGCGGCCTATCGAGGCCGACGGGCGTGCCGCGCGCGAACGTCCGCAGATCCGGCTCGGCTCCTGACGCACCGACGGACACCACAGACAGGTAGATCATGACCACCGCACCACACCCGACCGCCGCCCCGCCGGTCGATCTCGCCAAGCCGGAAGCTGATGACCACGGCAAGCCGGCCACCCAGGAAATGCACTACGCCCGCGCCGAGCTCGCCCTGGCCCTTCCTGACCACCTCGCCCTGCGCGAAGTGCCGCTCACCCCGGATCCGCTCGAGGCCCTGGCCAACGCGGTAGCCGACGTCCGCGAGGACCTCGGCGAGAGCGCCGACGTCGTCCTGGACCTCGTTCCCGTCGCCCCGAACCGTGTCAGCAGCCGCCGCCGGCGCCTGCTGGCCCAGGCCCGCCGCAACCCCGCCGACGGGCCGGCCATACCCGGCATGCCGCAGCAGCGCGGCAACCGGTTCGGCTTCGACCTCGGCCGGGTGATGTCCGAGATTGCCACCGAGATGAAGGGCAACCAGGGCGGTGGTGCCCGGCAACGGCAGCACCAGCAGCGCGCTCATCGCGTCACGGACATGAAGGCCGCCATGGGCAAGCTCGCCCCCGGCGCCGAGCCCGTCTTCTCCATGCAGTTGCTCGTCCGCACCCGCGCGCGCGACGAGTACCGTGCCCGGATGCTGCTGGACCAGGTCCTCGCCGCCCTGGAGCCGTGGTCCGGCGACAACCACCTGCGCCCCGTCGGGCTCCACCTCGGCGTCACCCGCCTCCGGGCGGACCACTGGCTCCACCGGGGCAAGTTCGACCGCCGTTTCGAGACCGGGCTCTTCATGCCCCGTCGGCACTCCTGGGTGACCGCCCAGGAGATCTCCGGGCTGCTCAAGCCGCCCACCAAGCACAACATGGCCCCGAACATCGCCCGCTCGGGCGGAGTCGTCCCGCCGCCGCCCGCAGCGCTCCCGACGTGGACGGGACAGCGAGGCCTGCTGCCCCTGGGGTGGGTGGCCAAGTCCGGCGGCGGGGAGCGCCTCGCCGGCGTCCCGCTGAAGTACCTGCTCTTCGCCCTGTTCCTCGGCAAGTCCGGCTTCGGCAAGACCGAGATGTCGCTCGTGCAGGCGATCGCGATCGCCCACGGCGGGTACGGCGTGCTCTTTCTCGACCCTCATGGTGACGGCTGGGTGCGCGCTCGCCCCTACCTGGCCCACAAGGAACTGGCCGACCGGATCTGGGAGATCGATCTCACGAGCCCCGAGCTCGACAAGATGGTCGGCTCCTGGAACCCGCTGTCCATGGAAGGCCGGCGCGAGTCCGAGATCCCCGACATCGTCCAGTACATCGTCACCGGCTTCGCCGCGGCCCTGAACTGGTCCGACTCCGCCGGGCGTGCGAAGACCATCCTCACGCGCGCGGTCGAGTCCCTGGTGTACCTCTCCTGGCACGTCTGTCGCGCCGGCCGGCCCGACCTGGCCCCCACCGTCTTCCAGATCCGCACGATCCTCACCGATGCCGTCTGGCGCACCAGCGTCTTGCCGTACCTGCCCAAGGACATCCGGGACTTCTGGGAGAACGTCTTCCCGGGCTACAGCAAGGAAGCCATCCCGGTCGTCACCAACATCATCGAACGGCTCTCGTCTAGCAACGCGATCAAGGCGTTCCTCGGGTCAAGCCGGTCGACGTACGACATCCGGCACGCCATGGACACCGGGAAGATCGTTTTCGTCTGCCCCGCCGGCACCGGCGACGTCGACCGCATCATCAGCTCCCTGCTGATCTACGACCTCTTCCGGGCCGGCCTGTCACGGCGGGACACCGCGCCCGACCAGCGCCGTGACTTCTATACCTTCATCGATGAGCTGACCAGCGTGGACGGCGCCTCCAAGGGCACGCTCGCCCAGATCACCGAGCAGCTGCGCAAGTACAACGTGAAGCTGCTCGCCATGACGCAGATGGCGCAGCGGCTGAGCGCCACCACCCGGCAGGGACTGCTGCAGAACCTGTCCATTCTGTCGACGACCGCGTCCGACGTCGACGAGGCGACGCTGGTCACCCGCCGCTGGGGCAAGAAGGTTGCCCCCGACACAATCGTCCAGCTCAACCGGTACAGCTACGTGATGTCTGTGACCCTCGAAGGCGGCACGACCGACCCGTTCCGCGTCCGCGGCGCCTCGGTGGAGGACCTTTACGGCGACTACTACCGGCCGCAGAACGAGAAACTCCTGACGCAGGCCATCGACGAGAACCTCCAGCGCCGCTCAGTCCGCGACATCCTCACCGACCTGCGTCGACTGGACCTGCGGCTGCGCCGGTTCCTCGTCACCCTCCCCGTCCCGCCGGACGACGACGAGCTCGCCGCCGATCTGCCGGCCGACGAGCCCGAATCTGACGAGACCGCACCGCGCGACCCCGAAGGCCCGGACGGACCGGCCGGCGGCACCGCGTCCGGTGACGTGCAGGCCAAGCCACGCGTCCACGACAGCGAAGGCACCGTCATCAGCGGTGCGGCGCCGGACCTGGCCGATGAAACCCACGACAACGTCCACCCGATCAACCCCCACCAGAACCAGTCGAGGATCGGATGAACCTGCCCCCTGTCGAAGCGACCGCCGCAGCAGCGCTCACGCGCAGTTTCCACGCGATCAGCGGCGAGGTTCTGGAGCTGCTGTACCAGCACCGGGTGCTCTCCACTCAGCAACTGCACGTGCTACTCACCCCGCCCGAGAAGCGACCGGCCCGCCCCGTGTACCTGCGTCGGCAGCTCGGCGAGCTCCACAAGGCAGGGCTGGTCGAGCGGATCCGGGCGAAGGGGCCCGGTGGCCGCGGGCGGCTACAGAGCCAGCCGTTCCTGTGGTTCCTGACCGAAGCCGGTGCCGAGTCCGTGGAGGAGGCCGGTGAGCTGCCCCCGCGGCCATACCGGGTGACGCCCGAGGCCGTCGCCGGTGCTCGCCAGGCGCACACGCTGGGGGTGAACGAAGTCGGCATCGCTTTCGTCGAGTGGGCTCGCCGACTGGGTCACGAGTGCGGGCCGCTGGACTGGACCCCTGAGGTCGCCAACCGGATCCGCGACGGTCAGCGTCGATTCGAGGACGACCACGTCATCAGCGACGCCGTCCTCAACTACGTACACGTAGAGCGTGGCGGCCGCCGGACGATGCTCAGCTTCTTCGTCGAGTTCGACCGTGCCACGATGACCTCCGCGCGGCTCGCCGCGAAGCTCGAAGCGTACGGCCGGCTGTACGAGTACGTTCCACAGAGCGCGGACCGCGCGCGCCGGACCTCGAACGCGACCCGGCCAGCGTGGATGTACAACTATCCGGTCTTTCCCCGCGTCCTGGTGGTCCTCGACGCGGCGCCCCCGAAGGCCGGGGAGCCAGACCGGCGGGCCCAGCGCCTGGCCGCCCGTACCGAAGACCTGTACGTCCGCGCCGGCGCGGACGTCCGTCTCAGCCGGCTGAAGGGCGACATCAACATCGGCGTCACCACCCTGCAGCAGCTCCAGGCGCACGGGCCGCTCGCCCCGATCTTCACCCCGTTGCTGCGTGGCACGCCGTCCGCCCGCCCCGCCCCCACCGACCTCTACCTCGCCTCGAAGTGACCGGCCGCTCCCCGCGGTCTTGAAGGAAGCAGCGCCATGACCAGTACCTCGCTCGAGGTCCCGCCCGACGGCGGGAGCATGATCCGGCTCACCGAGATCCTGCACCGCAGCGCCAAGCTGCGGCAGCGGCGATTCGAGATGCTGCCGCTGCGCGGCCAGGGCGCGCCCTTCACCGAGCCCCACGCCCGCAACCCCTCCGACTCCCTGCCGCCGTCCGAACTCGCCGACCTGATCTCCTCCATGTCAGTCATCGGCCTCTTGGAGCCGGTCTTGGCCGAGGAGATCGTCGTCGACGGCAAGGCACCGACGATCCGTCTGGTCACCGGGGAACGCCGCCTGCGCGCCATGCGCTGGGGCGCCGTTAACAGACCGGACAACCCGCACTTCCAGGCCCTGCCGGCTGTGGTCTGCCCGGGCCCGTTGTCCGAGGAGGAACGCCACATGTGGCGCTTCGTCGAGAACTTCGCCCGCGAGCCCCTCCGCCCCGGGGAGCAGGCCGCCGCGCTGCTGTACCAGCGGTGCGCCATTCTCGTCGGCAAGCTCCTCAAGGCCGGCAAACCCGTGCCACAGGAGGTTTACGCGATCCCCGACCCGGCCGAGCGGTTCCTTGCTCTGGAGAAGATTCGCGGTACCGACAGTTCCTGCGCCGCCCCCTGGAGCGAGGTGCTGAACCGCCTCGGGCTGCAGCTCAACGAACGCAAGGCCAGCGAGCTCGTACGTGCCTTCCGCGCGCTGCCCCGGGACCTCACCGAGGAGATGGACGAAGCCGCGATCCGTCTGAACACCCGGATCCGGTTCGCCGAGCTCCGCAACGGCCGGGCACAGGCTGCAGAGGGCATCTGGGCCGCCTTGAAGTCCTCCAAGCGGCTCCACCTGCTGCCGACCGCCGTGAACGTCGGCCTGGAGGACCCCGATCTCGGACCAGAAGAGGTCATCGCTGAAGCCGAAGAGCGGCAGGACACGGCGAACGCCGGCCGCCGGGCCAAGCTCACCCGGGTGCCCACGCAGACGGAGGACCAGGAGGAATCCGAAGACGGCGAGGACGTTGGAAACCCCTCGGCACTCGACCCGAACACGGTGCCAGGTGTCACACAGCCCGGCGACCCGTTGCAGCCCGTGGCGTCAGCAGCGGCCGCAGAAGCGATGCCCGCCGACGCTCCCCCGCGTCGACCGGCTGTGGAGTCGAACACAATCCGCACCGCGCTGGACGGGATCCGCGGGCTGCTGGCCGAGGTCCGAGCAGGCAAGGAAATCGCGCGGTACGACCGTGGCTCCCTGCTCCTCGCCCTGCGCGAACTCAGTACCCACCTCGACGACGCCTCCATCGACGGTGCGACAGACCACGATACAATCAGCGAAGGAAGTGAAGCAGCATGACTAGTGTCGCCCTGCCCATCCCGACCGTCGGCGTGCCCCTTCCGGGCCGCGGCTGCGACTGCAACAGCTGCGCTTTCTACGCTGGTCCCGACGGCCGGGGAGGCCCGGCGACCGTCGAGCCCTTGTGCACCGGCCAGAACTCGGACTGCCGGTTCTGCGGGTGCTCGGCGGCCGAGGCGGACGCGCCGGCGAACGCGTGCGTGACCCGTAAGTGTCCGATCCGGTGCGGAAGCCGTACCGACATAGCCGGGTGGATGGCGGACGTGGGCGGCACCCTGACCTTCGACGACATCAGCGTCGACAGCATGCTGCCCGACGGCCTGCCTTCCTTCATCCCCATGACCGACGGCTCCGCGGTCACCAAGCTCGACGCCAGTCTGAACTGGCCGGCCTACGGCGTCGGTCTCCGGCGCGTTTTCTCACCCGACACCCACACGCTCTACAAGCGGTTCACCGAGCAGACCGCCCGTCAAGCCCTCGCGCTCGGGGACCACCAGAAGGCCGTGCTGGTCGGCTACGGCGAGGACCCGCTCGTCGAGGCGTTTTGGACTCGCCGTGGGCGCGACAGGCTTGTTGAGCGGATCGCGGAGCAGGAGTGGGACCTGGTGCTCTCCTGTAACTACTCGATCTATGGCGACTGGCCGCGCACCGAGCACCTGCTCAACATGCGGCGATCACTACTTCTCGCGCAGGAGTTCGCCGAGGCTGGCGTGAACGTCGTGCCGAACGTGTACTGGTTCCGGCTCGAAGACCTCCAGCGCTACCTCTCGTGGATCGACGACACTCAGCCGGCCGCCATTGCCATCAACGTGCAGACCGTCCGTGACAACGCCGACTGGGACAGCTGGGAGCGGCCCGGCCTGCACTGGCTCGCTGCGCACCTCCCCAAGGACATGCCGGTTATCCTCACCGGACTGTCTCGGGCTAACCGGATCGCCGAGATGGTCCAGATCTTTGGCTCCCGGCTGACGCTGATCTCCCAGAACCCGCACCAGTACGCCCTGCACGGCGCGATCATGGGCCCCAACGGCCGCGAGGACGTCCACGCCAGGACTGAGGATGCCTTCGCCTCGACGGTCCAGTACATGGCCTCGCTTCTGCCGAGTCGCTGAAACTTTCTCGTCCGCACTGTCACACCGGCGGCTCCTCCCACACCTGTAGCAGGTGAAACGACCTCTGGGAGGAGTCTCCGTGACAACCGAATCCGACCCCACCATCGCCGAGACCGCGGAGCTGTCGACGGCCGCTCACGCCTGGCGGCTGTGGATCCTGCTCGTTTGGCATCCCACCCTCGGCCTCCCCGTCGATCCCGTCGCCGTGCTCGGCCTCGACGAGAGCCGACAGCCCGCCGGGCGGGTCGTGCGCTGGGTGCCCCTCGTCTACGAGCAGGCCGACCCTTGGCGCGAGCGCCTGGGCGAGACCACCACCAGCGAGGACATCGAGCGCTGGATCGCTCACTCCGGCGGTGCGTGCTCGCTCGAGCCGACCGACGTCCCAGAAGGAGCGCTCGACCACACGCACGCAGCCGACCTCGTTCTGAACGAACTACTCGCCGAGGTTATCCCTGCGCTCCCGCCGCGGGGTGACGGCTGATGGGCACGGGCAGCAAGTCCTCGCACGCCTCCTACGCGGTGGGCCCCTCCACGGCGTCCGAAGCGGACGACGTAGTGGCCGAAGCGCCAGCGCAGGCGATGTCCGAGGAAGAAGTCCAAGCCAAGGCCGACCTCCTGATGGCAATGAACCTCATGGAGGAGATCGCCGACCCTCCATTCGCCATCGACTTCGAGGACGCAGTCCCGACCGACCCGGTGGAGCGGTACGACCTCTTCGTCGCCCAGGTCGAGCAGGCTCAGGAGGCCATCGAGAAACTGAAGGAGGCAGGCGCCTCCGAGGAGGAGATCGAGGCCCACACCAAAGCGCTCAAGGCGCAGACGCTCGCGTACCTGAACTCGCTCGACGAGGATGACCTGCGCGAGATCGCCGAGGCCAAGGGCTTCGAGCACCCCGCGCTGGTGGGCCTGTCCGGCAAGGGCCAGCACCCCCTAGTCCACTGGCTCGACCCCGCGTACCCAGGCGACATCGCGTCCAAGAAGAAGATCCAGGCCGCCGCGCTCAACCGGTACAACGAGCTGCTCGCAGGCAAGACGGTCGGCGGAATGACGCTCGCCGACCTGCACGAGATCGAAGGCACCGAGCCGCCCATCAGCGACAGCACGTGGAAGGCGACGCCCCAGGAAACGAAGGTGGCCATGGCTGCCCTCGTCGGCGCGATTGTCGACTACAACGACGCTGCAAAAGACGGCAGCAGTAACGAGGTCGCTCAGGCTCTGCAGGTCATGCTGGCAGCGGAGCAGAAGTTGGCGACAGCGGATTGTCCTGAGCTCGGCGAGGAGTTCGAGAAGTCGAAGGCGCATGCCAAGCTCACCGTCGACGAGGCACTCAACAACTCCCACCTAACGCCGTGGATGGTTAAGCCGCTGGTGCCCGATGCCCTCGCTTCAGGACAGCTCACCGAGACCGAGGCGGCACATCTTTCCGGGCGTGAACTCGTGACGCTGTTGCGGCCTGCGACTCCCGAGAGCGAGGCCAACTCTCTGAAAGAGATCGCGGCCAAGCGCCAAGAGCAGCTGGCAGCCCTGGACGGCGCCTTCGAGGCTCACGTGGCCATGGCACCGGGTGGTGAGAAACCTTTGAACCTGCCGCCCGCTGGAGATCCGGGTGCGGCGCAGGTGATCGCCGCGTGGGCTCAAAACGCCGGCGCGCTTCATGGCATGCAACAGCAGGTACACGACTGGTACGCCCACAGCCAGCAGTGCCAGGGTGAAGCCCCGTACGCTGAGCACCCGGGAGCGGCTCCATGGACACAAGTTAAGCCTGACGACCTCACCAGCAACTTCAACGCCTGGGCAAAGACACAGAAGCTCGCCGGCCTGCGCACTGTCGCTGGCGAGATGGGGATGGACAACAACGCCACGGCCACACGGGCCCAGGTCCAGAACTACATCGCCGCGAGCTTCAACCCGAAGTACGACCAGCAGGCCATCAAGGACAAGGTCACCGCAAACATCGCGAAGAAGGAGGCGGCCAAGGCCACCAAGGCAGCGGGCGGGGCGCCTGCGGCGAAGCCCGATGCCGGTTTGGCCTCCGATGAGGCGGCCCAGCCCCTGGGGAAGAAGCTGCCATCCAACAGCACCGGCGCCAAGGCGAAGCCGACGAAGACTCCAAAGCCGGGGTCGTTCAACGCCAACGTCCAAGCCATGATGGCGGCCGTACAGCACGCCAAGGCGACCAGTCAGGACCTGCCGGCCCGTGTCGACGCCAAGGAGGTCGCGAGCTGGTACTTCGGTTCTGGCACCAAGGCGGCGAACCTGGGCGGCACGTACGCCAAGACCGTCCATGTTGGCCCTGACGGCTCGCCGTGGATGTTCAAGGCCGACCACAACCACGGCGGTGCTCTGGGGCACACCGAAGCCGCCGCGTCCCACGTCCTGTCGCTGGGCGACGTACCGGCAGTGCCGGTGTACCACCACAAGAAGGCCGACGGCACGGCTGGCTCCATCCAGCCGCTACTCAAGGACGCCAAGCCGTTCACGTCCAGCCCGAGCCAGTGGACTCAGTTCCAGGTCGACGCGATCGTCAGGTCGCACGTCGGGTCGTGGCTCGTCGGCGAGCACGACGGTCACCAGGACAACTGGCTGGCCACGCCCTCCGGCGGGCTCGTGCAGATCGACCGCGGCCAGGCCTTCAAGCACTTCGGTGCGGACAAGCTGTCGGTCGACTACGCCCCCAGCGGCGGAGGCGGGTTCACCCCTGTCCACCAGAAGCTCTACCAGGCTGCCCTGGGCGGTGGTCTCGCTAGCGGGGTCAAGATCAACCCCGCTGCCGCACACCCAGTGATCAAGAAGTTCGAGTCCATGCCGGACGCACAGCTGCGCTCCATCCTTCACTCCACCGCGCACGAGGGCGCCAAGGCCGGCGTGGCGTGGGTGCCGCACATGCGCAGCCGAGCGGCCAAGGCCCTGAAGATCCCGCAGTCCCAGGTCACGCACGACCAGATCGCCACGGCGTTCCTCGATCACGCCGTAGAGAGGAAGAACAACTTGCGCCAGAACTTCTCCGACTTCTTTGTCAAACAGCTGGGCCTGCCCTCCGGTGCCTCCCTCAAGCACGGCGGTGGTAGCTGATGGGAACCGGATCGAAGTCGAGCCACCAGAGTTACGCGGTCAGCCCCACCGCGCTCGCCGAGGCCCCTGCCGCCCCGTTGGACGTCACCGGCGCGCCGGTGGCCGGTGAGGGGGCCGACCTGGCGGGCGTGTCCGCGGGGGCTTCGGGGGAGGCGGCGTTCGAGGTGTCCGAGCTGCCTGAGCCTGTCGTCGAGCCGGCTCCCCCTGCGGAACCTCCTGTCGACGAGGACCCGCTGGCAGGGCTCGATGGGCTCCTGGGCACCGAATCCGAGCTCGAGGCTGTTGCGGCCGCTGCGCCGTCTGAGGAAGAGGCCCAGGAGGCGTCCGCCGAGGGGGAGCTGCAGAGCAGTGGTGAGGAGCCGTCGTCGGAGGAAGACGTGCTGCTCCAGGCCGAGGACATCGAGAAGGTCGAGGAGGAAGAGGAGGAGGCGGACCCCCCGCTGACGCCGGTGCCGGCGGCGCCTCCGGTGGGCGAGCCCACCGGGACGCCGATTCTGGTGGGTGGGGACGACTTCATCAACTCCGAAGCAACCCTGGTCGCCTACGACTCGCCGGACGGGCCGCGGGAGGTGCTGCTTACGCACATATCCGAGGAGGCTGAGGAGAAGCTGCTTGACGCGCTGAGTATCCCCGGCACGCACATGGAGGAGGTTCAGGTCGAGGAGGAGGTCAAGGAGCGCCTGGACCTGGATAAGGAGAAGAAGCTGGCCGAGCTGACCAAGACCGCGGTCAGCTCGGTGCAGCACAAGCTGAAGACCGGTTCCGAGATGTCGGAGGCGTCGATCGCCAAGCACCAGGCGGCCGTCGACGCGGTTTCGGCTGTCCTCAACGATCCATCGATCAGTGACGACGAGAAGGCCATGGCCCAGCACTACATGGACCAGCTGGACATCGTGAAGGACAAGATCGATAACGGCGGCGCGCCCATGCCGTGGATGGACGCCTACGAGGTGACGGCGACCAAGATGGTCACCAAGCAGGTACCGGTGCCCGATGGGGATCCGGAGCCCGGCACGCTTGCCGCGACGGTCCGCAAGGCCAGCAGGATCCAGGCGAACCTCGATCCGGCCACCGGGCAGACGTCCTGGGACGGTGTCAGCCGCTCTTCCGCCAAGGGCACGGAGTACGAGATCGACATGGGTGACGGCTGGAAGGCCGTCTACCGCCCATACAAGGACAACGATCCGGCGAACACGGAGTTCTCGCTTCGGGGGCAGCTGGAAGTCCATGCCCCTGCGGGCGCCGGCCACGGCAAGGACCTTGTGGAGCGGCTGGAGCAGCTGCACCTGATGAACAAGCCGATGACGGCGGCCGAGGGCGAGTGGACGTATCTGGCGAACAACATCCAGGCCCAGGGGCTGGAGGGCGCCGTCGGCATGAAGGCCGCCATGGAGACGGCTCAGGGGCTCCAGGATCTCCAGGTCCAGGAGATCGTGCACCAGCGCATGGAGTCCCTCATGGGGCTCGACAGCGACGCGCTGCAGACGGCTATGAAGAGGATCCACCTGGAGGCATCTCACAAGGTGCTGCCGATGAAGGTCGAGGTCGTCCGAGACGCCGTCGCGAAGGCTTCCGGGTTTTCCAGCGGCGCCGAACTGGCGGCCAGCCCGGGCTACGAGCCGACGCCGTCGACCGGAGGGAAGTGGCTGACCTGGTCCCGCTTCGATGTGACCGGCAAGAAGGCGGAGATCCAGAGCGCGTTCAAGGGCCGGTCGTTGAGCCACAACCTCAACGGCGGCGATCTCGCCAGTCTCCTCGGCGTCGGGGTCCTGGCTTCCACGGAGAAGCGGGCCGTGATGGGCATCGGCGGGGGACTGGGCTTGAGCGAGCAGGCCGACAAGATGACCGGCGGCGCCAACAGCGTGTTCCTGCGGGTCAAGAAGACGCCCAGCTCCCCGGGTGGGGGTCGGCTGATCTGGGACGACCCGAGCGTACTCATGCAGCGCAGCGACTACTACGCCTACAACGGCGACCATTACGGCGCCATCAACCCCGCGCACCACAACTACAACGCGGGGGCGATCACACGGGACCCGATGAAGATCGCCAAGTTCTCGGGCAGCAGCAACGAAATCATGTTCCGGAACGGGATCGACCTGCTGGGGGCCGAGGCTCCCAGCAGGATCGTGTGCCACACCGCCGCGGAGCGCAGCAGCATCCTTGCCTCCCTCACCGCGCGGGGCATCACCCAGCTCGGTGGGAAACCCGTCGAGGATGTCCTGTGCACGGAATCCGACTACTAGGGCTGACCAGGAGCGATTCGATGACAGCAACACAGCAGCAGTGGCGCCAGCGGTTCGCGGACCTCGTCGCAGGCAACCACAGTGCGACCGGGGACCCGGTGGATGCCGGCGCGCGACTGGTCGTGTCGGGCCCTGACGGGACGGAGGTTTTCCGCGCCGCTCTCGCCCGCCACCACCGCTTCGAGGAAGACGGCGACCATGTCATATGGATCAGGCCTCTGGTCGGTGGCCAGGACGCCGAGGGCGGCGGCTACCTGTTCAACCTCAACCTGACTCGGCGGCGATCTCTTTCGGTAGCCAGTGCCGACCTCGTGGACGACGGCGTGGAGATGGAGCTGACCACGGGGCAGAAGGCACGGATCGAGCCGGCCGACGGCCCCGAACTCGAGCAGCTGAACCGCTGGGACGACTTCACCAACCGCCTCACCCCAGAGGAGGACGCCGCACTGGAGCGGCTGGACGCGGACTCCTGGCACGGACGCTATGCCTGAGCAGCGCCGTCGCCGGTGCCGAAGGGCGGCCGCGGGACGTGTTGGCATGATGTCCCCGCGGCCCGACCGCCGCGAGACGACCATTGGCCGGCCCGGAGATGGGGACGGCCTGCCGGACGCCCTGGCGGAAGAGCAGGACCCCACTCGAGAGGAGGAAGCACATGGCAGATCGAGCACATCCGGTGACCGAACAGCGGCACGCTGATCTGCGCAGCCCGCTGCCGGAGCACGAGCGCGACCTCCCCGTCGACGTGAGCTGGCTGCGCCGGCGCGCCAAGCTGTTCGCGACGGTGTCCGAGCGCGACTTTCACCTCGTCACCGATCTTGCGGCATACGCCTCGATCAGCGGCATGCCCTACCTCTCGCACTATGCCGCCCAGGTGTACCTGGGCCCGAAGACCGCACGGCTGAAGGTGCCGTTGATGGCCATCAACCTCGGGCTGGTGACCACGCGCGAGGAAGCCGATCGCGCCCTGGCACACGAGACCATGCACCTGGTCGTCCCCTCGTACGGTCACAAGGCGGCCGCCTTCGCCCGGGCCCAACTCCTGCTTGACCAGGTCGGTCAGCTCACCACCGCGCCGGCATAGGCCGGCCACGTCCGCAGCACACAGGCCGGCCGTGCCGCTGCCCCCACTCGTACGTCTTCCCTGGGAGCAGCGGCTGGCCGGCCGTCCCTTCAACCATAATGTTGCGTATTTCCATTTCAATAGGTACTGTGATTGACGCCGGGCGGGAGATTCCGCCGGCCGGAGCCGCTGTCCGCGGCCTTCGATTCCAGCCCCGGTGTCCATGAGGCGCGCAAGCGTGCCGATCACGGACCCGACCCTTCTTCTCGGAGATCCGATGCCGAGCACCACGAGGACGCCTTCCAACCCCATTGAGGACGCAGCCATCCAGGCCGCGGTGAAGCGCGCACAAACCGGACAGGCCAGCCGGATCGGTCCGGACCCGGCCCTCCACAGCCACGACACCGAGCTGCGCTGGGTGGAGGCGGTACTGCGCCACCGTCTCTCGCTCAACTCCCTTGGCCGCCCGGTCAGCATCCGCACCAAGGACGACGACACCCATCCCCTCGTCGCGGACGGCCAGCACTTCCCCGCGGTGGCGCTGTCCATCCCCTTCGCGGACAGAACACTGAACTTCCTCGCGACCTACGACGATCGCCGCCGCCTCACCTTCGACCTCATCGGCCCGTGCGACCGGTGCGGCAAGCCGGTGCCCGTCGAAGAGATCAACTCCCTGGAAGATCTGGGCGATCACTTCCTCCAGACCCGCGACGGCCTCGGGGGATCCCCCCGCCTCCGTACCTCCCCCGCACACGCCGACGGCTGCCTCGCCCGCGGCAACTGATCGCACTCCCCTCCCTGACGGGCGGCCCCGGCTGATTCAGCCGGGGCCGCCCTGCATGAAGCGACACCTCACCACGCCGGCTTCCGCTCGGCCGGGTCGCCGTAACGCCGGGGAGACAGTGCGACGTCCGCGTCGTCGACGTCGCCGAGCGTCGCCGAGTTACAGGGCCTCCTGGAGCCCGAGACCAAGCGCACCTCGCCACGGCCCACCGGCTTGATCGCCAGTCACGGTGACGACGCCCAGTTCGGCGGCCACCACCAGCGCAGCGTGCACCGCCAGCGCCATCGCCAGGACCGGCCGTGTTCACGAGAGCCGGCTGCGGCGTGATCGCGCTCGGATCCACGCACGCATGCGCCCGCACGCGGGATGCCCGGCGCCTCACCCGCCCGCCCTCCCCTTCGGAACACAAGGAACGAGATGTCTGAGAGCACCAACGCGACCGGCCGCACCGCCACCAAGCGGCTCCTCACCCAGAACTCGGATCTGAGGAGGATCGGCGTATTCAACTGGACACTGCCAGCTTTCGTGATCGAAATGCCTGATGGAAGCCATTTCAACGTCTGCCCTCAGGCCGGCGCGTGCGCACAATTGTGCTACGCCCGGGTCGGCACGTACCGGTTCAAGAACGTCCGCGCAGCACACATTCGGAATCTCCTCCTCTGCCGGGACAACCCGGAGGAATTCGAGAGGCAGATGACGGAGGAACTCACACACAAGAGGTACGTCGGCAAGTGGATTCGCGTGCACGATTCAGGCGAGTTCTTCTCCGACGAATACCTTCTCACCTGGCTGCGCATCATGCGCAGCTCCCCGGGCGTTCGCTTCTACTGCTACACCAAGGAGATCAGCCGTTTTAGGCGGCTTGTCGCCAATGATCCGCCCGGAAACTTCCTCTGGTGCTACAGCCTCGGAGGAAAAGAGGACCACCTCATCGACCTGAGCACTGAAAGGCATGCGGACGTCTTCCCCAACGTCGAAGCGCTGATCGCCGCCGACTACACCGACCAGACGGAATCGGATCTTCTGTCGGTGCTCAGCGAGTCCACTCTCGTCGGAATCCCGGCGAACCGGATTCCGCACCTTCTCAAGAAGCAGGGGCAGGAGACATTTGGCAGCCTTCAGCGAGCGCGCGACGAGAAGCTGCGCGCGAAGAAAGCGCGCGCGGGCCAGAAGTTCGCGCTGGCGCACTGAGTACTCACGGGGGTGTCTTCGGGGCCGGGCGGACATGCGCCCGACCCCGAAGACACCCCCCTCCAGCGTACGGAGGCACCACCTCGAGCGCGCGTTGCGTATTGTTTTACCGTGATGTACTTTAGCGCCTGCCCCTGCGCGATCGGGGCCGGCGCAGCCGTGGAGCCGGCGGTGCCGGCTCCACCTCGAGCTTGACCGACCAGGCCCCCACCCGCGGGACCTCGACCACGGCCTGCGGGTTCACTGCCGGTCCGACAAGGAGTAACGGTGATTCCCGCCGACGCTGATGAACTCGTGACCTCACAGGACATCGCGGAGAAGTACGAGGCCAACGAAGGCAACGTGGCCTACTGGACCACGCTCCCGGGATTCCCGGAGGGTTGGCCGTCCGGTCCCGGACGGACCTTGGTCCGCGACGCCGCGTTGGTGGACGCGTGGCTGAAGGAGAACCTTCCGGTTCACTGGGCGAAAGGCCAGGACTCGGACAACCCGTTCGGCCTGCCCGCCGGCAGGCCGAAGGACTTGGTAACGCTGTCGGACATCTGCGCCTGGGAGGGCCAGGCCCTCGGGCGGACGGAGCCGGTGCCGGAAGCCACCCTGCGCGGGTACCTCTCCAGGAAGGTCCTGCCCGCCCCCGACCGCACGCCAGGTGACGGGAAGAAGCCGGAGGTCACGGAGCGGAAGTGGTACCGCGAGACGGCCTACAAGTTCGTGAACCGTAAGCGGCGCATGCGCCGGCAGACGACGGCCGAGGAGCCAGCGGTCAGCGAGCAGCACCCTGCAGCCGGCAGCGAGCTTCCGGACCGTTCGACCATCGCGCGCACCGGGCACCTGGACGCCCAGGGCATCGCGACCACGTACAGCGTCAGCGGACAGACGGCCCGGGGATGGATTCGCGCTGAGGGGTTCCCTGCGGGCGGCGAACACGGTTACAGCGCGGCCGAGGTCGACGAGTGGGTGCGCGAGAATCGCCGGAGTACCTGGGCCAAAGCTCAACGACGCGCTCAGCTGTCCAGCCATGCGTGGGCCGACTCGTCGGCAACCGACGAGGACGCCGGCGCCCAGAAGGAACTCGCCGACCGGGCGCCGGCGGCGGAGCCGGCCGCCGAGGCGCAGGGCGAACAGGCGGAGCTCACTGCGGAGATGATTGGTCCGCGGTACGGCGTCTCCGAGTACACCGGTCTCCAGTGGACCAAGGTCAAGGAGAAGCGCGAGGGCGACAAGGTCGTTCGTCGGGCTTTCCCTGCGCCGCGGAGCACGCAGCCGCGTACGTATGACCAGCACGAGGTCGACGCGTGGGTGGAGAAGCACCGTCCGCATGTCTGGGCGGCCTTCAAGGGAACCGGGCCGGCCCTGGTCCACGATCTACCCGAAGGAGATCCGCGGGACCTGCTGGACATCTACGACTTCGCCGAGGTGCTGGGCATGACTACCCGTGGCGAGGCCCTCGCGCGCGAGACAATCCGTGCCTACCACGCCCGAGGACAGGTCCCGTTCGCCGACCGGACTGCCGATGACGGCAAGAAGCCTCGGGTCTTCCAGGATCACTGGTATCGCGAGACGGTCTACGAGTTCGTCCTCAGCCGCAGGGGATCCGGCCGTTTCGGTCCCAGGCGCTAGGAGGCCTTGGTGGCCTTGCCCTGTCGACCGGCTCCCGGCTTTTGACCGACCAGATGGGCCAGCCCACGGAACGGTTGGGCGGACGGTCGCTGGAAACGAGAGAGCCCGCCGGTCAGGCGACCGGCGGGCTCTCGGCTTTCCTGCTGGGGTCTCGCACGTCGTGGTGAGATCTGTCGGGTGTTCCCAGGTGCGTTGTCCGCCGTGGCGACGAGGGCGTCAAGTTCTTCCGAAAGCGCGGCCTCCGGATGGAGGCCGCGCTTCTGGCTTCAGCGGTGTGGGCGTCGCCCGGGTCAGCTGCGCTTGCGGAAGAAGCGGCGGCGAGGGCGGGACTGCGGCCGGTACGGCTGCTGCCCGGCCAGTTCGTACACGGCGTCGTGGAGCTGCGGGTGCGCCAGGAGGGTCCAGTGCTTGCCCAGGGTCGCCCAGACCTCCGTCAGGGCGGTGCGGGGGTCCGTTCCCAGGAGCGTGCTGTACGTCGCTGCCACGGCGGGGGTGCGCGAGCGGCCCGCGACGCAGTGGAGGAAGACCCGTTTGCCTTCCTTGCGGAGCCGGAGCACCTGGCGGGCCGCCTGGTCGAGGGCGTAGTGGAGGTTTGAGTTCTCGCCTTCCCTGTCGACCAGCCAGACGCGGACGTGTTCGATGTCGGTCGAGGAGAAGATCGGCCCCTGCCCGACGCGGCACAGGGAGACGACCGCATCGACCGGCGGTGTGCCAGCGAACTCGGTCATGGGGAGGTTGCCGAGCAGGACTCCGGCGTCGGCGGGGTGCTGTGCGACGTAGCCCTTTCCGGCGGAGCCGGGGATCTTGACGCGCGGGGCCGACGGCCAGCCGTCACCGTCGTCCATGCCCTTGCGGGCGGTCAGGACGGCCAAGCGGACGAGATCGGGGCCGGACATCGTGGGCCAGCCGTTCACCGCCTGCTGCCAGGCGAGCGGGATGGCGGACACGCCCCAGCGCGCTCCCAGGAGGGCGCCCGCGATAGCGGCCACAGTGTCCGTGTCATCCCCCGCGCGGACCGCCGCTTCGGTGGCGAGCTGGAAGTGCTGGGCGGGGAACGATCCACGCTCCGGGGCCAGCTCGGGAACGGGCGTATCGGTGATGGCGGACCACGCGGCCTGGAGGGCCGTGACGACGAACCCATTGCGGGTCCAGTGGTGGGGCGGGTTCGCCTCGGCCTCGTCCAGCCTCGCGTGCCAGATCTCCTGTCGGTCCTCGGGGAGCAGCGCGATGCCATCACGGACTCCGTCGAAGTGGCCTTCCAGCACGGCGATTCGGATACCCGCGCACCACAGGATGCACGCTTCGACGCACTCGGGGTCGCTGTGGGTGAGGGAGCTGATCATGGTGGCGGCCTGGACCATTCCGTCAGCGTCGTCCAGGTAGGCGAGGGCGACGATGCCGGTCCGCATCAGCGAGCCGTTGCCCGCGCTGAACCGGGTGCGGGCGGTGTAGGCGTCGGCTTCCGCCGTCATGGCCTGGGCGGGCGTGCCCGTCTTGTGGTTCTTCGCGGCGCGGAGCACGCCGCTGGTCTGGTTCCCGATGTCGCTGGCGCCTCCGTCGCGCCAGCGGTGGAAGTTGCGGGCGATCTGGTCGAGTGCGGTCGGGCTGGTGAGGTCGGCGCCGGTGGACGCGACGGCGGCGATGCAAACGTGCATCTGGGTGTCGTCGGAGTACTCGCCGGGCTTGTAGGGGCCCAGGCCGCCGCCGATCATGGCGGGCTGCTCGTCGGGGCCCAGTCGGCGGGCGAACTCGTAGGGGACGCCGAGGGCGTCGCCGCACGCGGCGCCGAGGAGGACGCCGGCTGCGCGGTCGATGGCGTGGGCATTGAGCGGGTGGGCCGCCGGGGTCAGGGTGGGGATCGTGGGGTCAACGAGCTTGGCATTCACGGGTGTTCTCCCGAAGTCATGTGCTGCGTGCGTGGTCTGAGGAGGGCGGGGCGGGGAGCGCGGCGTCAACTCGCCGTGCGCTCAAACCCGCTGTCGCTACGTCAGAGTGACACGACCGAACTACTTTCGTCAACATGACGATTAGCGTTGCGTGTTTCTTTTTCACTGTGTACTTTAGTTGCCGTCGGAGGCGCTCGACCGTCCTGGATGGCGCGCCCCGCTTCCCTTCGTCGGCACCGCGCCCCTGGACATCAGCGGCCGCGCGTCCGGCATCGAAGTGCACGCTCACCTACAGGAGTTCTGCCATGAACAAGGCCCAGCTCGTCGACGCGATCGCGGACAAGATGGGCGGTCGCCAGCAGGCCGCCGACGCTGTCGACCACGTGCTCGACGCCATCGTTCGCGCTGTCGTCGCCGGAGACCGCGTCTCCGTCACCGGATTCGGCTCGTTCGAGAAGGTCGACCGACCGGCCCGCTACGCCCGCAACCCCCAGACCGGCGAGCGGGTGCGGGTCAAGAAGACCTCCACCCCCCGCTTCCGGGCCGGACAGGGCTTCAAGGACCTCGTCAGCGGTGACAAGAAGCTGCCCAAGGGCGGCGAGGTCTCCGTCAGGAAGGCCCCCAAGGGAAGCCTCACCGGCGCCTCCGCCGTGGTGAAGAAGGCGGCGGCCAAGAAGGCCGCCACGAAGAAGTCGGGAGCGGGGGCCAAGAAGACAGGCCCGGCGAAGAAGGCCGTCAAGGCCACCCCCAAGAAGTCGCTCGCCTGATCCGCCGTTGCCGGGCCTCCATCCCGGCGTTCCCAGCTCGACGGCCGGGCGCTGGCGCGCCCGGCCGGACCGGAGAGACTTCTGATGAACTACCTCGTGATCGACGGCACCCGCGTTGTCTCTGCCCATCGGACTCTGGCCTCTGCCAATTCAGCGGAGGCGCAGGGGATCGGGCGCAGCACCGAGCCCGGTCCGCTGCTAGGCGGTGAACCGGCTTGGTGGACACGGCAGAACGGCGGTGTGGCGGAGCTCGGCATCCTTCGGACGGACGCGGCCGAGCTCGGCTTCCGCTTCGAACTGCGCGCCTGCCAGGCGCCGGCCGGCTCCTGCCACCACAGGCCATGCGGCACCTACGCCACGTGGGCGGTGAGCCGCTGGTACGGGCTCCTCAGCGAGCTCGCCGCGTTCGTACCCCTGTCGTGGATCTGGGTCGGCAAGCGCAGCGACGACCCCCGCGGCGACGCCCCGCAGTTCCTCGCCGAGGGGCGCGTCCTCGTCGACCGCCTGACCTCAGAGATGCGGGAACCCCTGCGGGTCGTCGAGCTGCCGCCGGCGGACACGCGAACCCTGGACGAGCGGGCCCAGGCAGCTCACGCCCTTGTCGTGCGGTTCCTGGCAGAACATTTCGGCCCCGCCTCCGAACCGGAGCCCGTCGCGGTCCGTCCGGTCCTCCACGGCCACGAACTGCATCTACGGCTGGACCCGTCCGTCCCGGCGGACCTGCCCATCTGCGGCACCGCCTTGCCGGGCCGCGGCACTGACGCCACCGGCGCCGAGCCGGACGTACACGCCTGTAACCAGTGCTTCGGGCGCGCCCCCATCGTCCCGCCGCCGATTCTCACCACCGCCGAGCACGAGGCGTGGACCACATACATCGGCCAGCCCGGCTCGCGACCGGCGAATTGAGGAGGAGTCACCTCGTGTCCCAGGCATCAGCCGTCGTCCCTGCCGGCTCGTCCAAGCAGACGGCGCTTCGCATGCTCCGGCGCAGGTCCTTCAGCGCCGGGTACCTGCCGCAGGTGATCGACCTTGCCGTACGTGAGGTGCTCGCCAACCAGTTCGACGAGCCCGACGAGCGCGAAGCGGCCCTGGTCCATCAGCGGCTGACCCGCTATGCCGCGAACGGGCGGCCCGGCTCCGCCGAGCTCGCCCGCGCCATGCTGGACGTCAAGCACGCCCTGGACTTGGTGCGGAACGGGCACTACCGGGCCTCCGCCGTTCCCGAGAGCGGACTCGACACGGTCGTCTCCGCGGAGCAACTGCTCGAGCTGGTCGCCGAAGTCGGCCGGGATCGTGTGCTCGCGGCGCAGGGGGGAGCCCTTGTCATCCTCGCGGAGGACGAGGGAGCCAGCACCGTCTACCGTCCGGTGTCCGCCGCACAGGCGAAGGCTCTGCGGCAGGCGGCACGCAGCGCGAAGGAGGAGGCGATCCGCCTTCATGAGGGTGCAGTTGAGGTGCTGAGCCCGCACGTGCGCATGGCTGACTGGAGCAAGGACGACGGGTACGGAGTCGCGGTCGACGTGGTGCGCGACGGAGTGTCGGTGCAGTGGTGGCCGGCCGCAGTGCCCGAGTCCCTGGCGCTGTGGGAGCAGGGAGGAATCCGGCAGCTCTGTGCGGCGCTGCTGTCGGCCCGGTTCACCGTGGCCGAAGGGGATGAGCGGACACCCCACGCCGTGATGTTGCGTATTTAGATTCCCATGCGTACTGTACTCATGTCTGGTTGATCAGCCGCTCTCTCCTCCCCCACAACCCCAACGCCGCCCCTCGTCGGCGCCGTGAGGGCGGCCGCCAGGCCACTGCACCGCTGCGTGGCGAACCCCGCAGCCCTCCATCTCACCGCCCCGGGCCGCCGAAGCCCGCCTCGAACTGGGAGACCGTCATGGGCCCGAGCACCCCCCAACCGCGCCGGACACCGCCCCTCGACTCGCTCAGGGAACTGGCGCCCGGCGCCGAGCTCGTCAAGATCCGCGCCAACCCGCACAACTGGAGCCAGGCCGTGCTCCTCGCCGCGTACACGTGGCCGCAGTACGAGGGCGACCGCCTGGTCCCCCTCGACCACGGCAGCTACCCGGACGACTCGCACAACACCGCTCTGATCATCGGCGAGTTCCTCAGCCGGTACCGGCAGCTCCCCGTCGTCCGCCAGCTCCAGGCCAGTGACGCCGCCTACACCTTCCTGGTCGAGCTCGCCCGCCCCTCCTGGGAGCTCTCCGGCGGTGATTCCCAGTGAGCGTCCCGGCGATCCCCGCGGCGTGCGCGCACCGTCCCACGCACGGCGGCCTGGTCGTCCCGTACGTCTCGTTCGAGCACAACGGTCTGCCGGTCTTCGGCGGGCTCGACCCGGGCAAACGCACCCGAGCCTTCGAGAACGGCCTGTGCCAGATCTGCGAATGGCCGCTGGAGCGGTGGTTCTACGTGCTGGTCCGCCCCCAGGACGTGGTCATCGGGTATGCGCCGGAACCGGGACTCCACCCGCCCTGCCTGATGTATTCGGAGAAGGCGTGCCCGATGCTCAACGGCACCAGAGCCACCTACCGTTCGGGCGGCGTCATCTCCCGGCATCCGGCGGGCCGTCCGTGCGACGACCCGGCCTGTTCCTGCCCCGCGACGGCACCCACCGCGGAATCCCTGGTGCGCGCCGGGCGCAAGGCTGACGACTGGGACGCCTGGATGCTCTCAGCAGACCAGTACGAGCTGCACCGTGACGGACACGGCGCGGCCGTGGGCATCCGGCTCCCTTCCGACCCGAAGCGCATCCGCCGCGTGCGGGTCTCCCCCGAGCGCAAGCGCGCCCTCGCCCTGGTCGCGGCGCTCCTTGATCTGGGCGCCTAGCCCTTCCCCCCTTCCACGCCTGGCGGGCCACCTTGCCCGCCACGTTCTGCCACCGATGAGGATGACCGTGCTCGCTGAACGCTTCCGCCCTTCCGACATCGAGAGTCTGGTGCGCATCGCAGGCGCCCTGGCCCCCTCACTGGCCGCCGCCGAACTGCCCCCGCAGTACCGTGAACTCGCCCAGCGCGCTCACGCCGAGATCGTCGCCGAGGCAGCCGGCGGCCGGTCCCCGGCCGTCTCCGCCATCCTGGGGCCTCGCCCGGGCCAGCAGGTCTGGATGCTGCGCATCTGGACCCGCCACGAGGACACCACGGCGCCCTACGCCACGGAACGCGCTGCCCTCGCGGAGCTCGCCACGCACGTGCGCGGCAGCTGGGCCAACGTGGGCGGCCAGGGCGACGTGCCCGACGAGCCCCCGGCCGACGACGCCGAAGCGGTCGATCTCTACTACGGTCCCGACGGCGACGCGGTGCCCGATCAGGGCTTCGAGCTGTACTGCGAGGAGATCGGGCGGGCGCAGCGCTCCCGCATTGCTCCCCTGAACTTCGTCTTCCCCGACGCCGTGACGGCCGAGGGCCTCAACCGCGCCGCGGTCTTCTACCCCGCCGATGACCAGGGACCGTCGTGCATCGAGGTGGCCGGCGTGCTCGTCTTCGGCTACCTGGACGCCGAGGACGGCGTCGTGCGGGTCTCGGTCCACCTCGACAGCGCCGACCCCGAGCACGTCGTCCGGCCGGACGGGACCGTGCCGCTGCGCGTCGTCGTCGAGGACACCGTCATCCTCGACGACAGCAACCACTACGCCCCGCATCCCCCCGTACTGGAGCAGCTCCTGGACGCTGCCGACCCGGAGCAGCGGGCCGTGATCTCCTCAGTGGCGGTCTCGGCGGGGCTGATGTGGAGCTGCCCGAGCTGCCAGTGGCACAACCCCCGGGCGACGGAGCAGTGCGAGCGCCCCGGCTGCGGGCGCAAGGTCAAGGCAGCGATCAACCCGCGGGCCGCAGCGCTCGACCCGGCACCGGTCCTCGCACTGGAGGGCCCGCGATGACCAGCAACGCCTACCCGCCGGCGCCCAAGCATCTCCGCGCCGCGTGCGCACATCCCTCGGGGCACCTCGCATCGCACGGCAGCCGTACGACGCTCCAGGTCTACCTGGACGACGGCCTGGTCTACCGCAACGACGGCGACGGCTACCGGCTGCCGCCGGAGAAAGCGCAGGCGCAGGGCGTCGGACCATACGTCATCACCGGCGCCGGACGGCGGTCGATCCTGAACGACTCCCAGCTGGCCGCCCTCGACTCCGCCGACGAGGACGGCGCGCTGAGGAACGTCACCTGGCCCACCGCCGCCTCCCTCGCCCGCCTCGCCCTCGTCGAGTACCGCGCCGCCGACGGCGTCCCCCAGCCCACCGACGGCGACGACGGCCGCACCGGCCCGAAGCACCGGCCCTACCTCACTCCCGCAGGCCTCGACGCCGCACGCGCCGCGAAGCCGCAGCCCTGACCCTCCTGTCCTCCGGCGGGTGCGACCCTTCCCAGCCGCACCCGCCCCTTCCCCACAGGTACGCCCATGACTTCCCTCACGCTGTTCGAACCCGACCTCGATGCCGACCCCGCAACGCCGTCGTCCGGCGGACCGGCTCCGGCCGAGGTCGCCTCCGCGGAGGCTCTGGCATCCTTCCGCGCGACGAAGCACAAGTCGCTCAACTTCGGCCTCGGCGTCGACTCGACGGCGCTGACCCTGGCGATCATCAACGATCCGACCGCCTTCGGGATCGCCGAAGACTTCTCCGACTTCTCGATCGTGACGGCGATGACCGGGTTCGAGTTTCCCGACACGATCGCCGACGTCGAGAACCACGTCCTGCCGTTGCTGCGGGAGAAGGGCATTCGATACACGCAGGTCGCGCGGGCCGGGCGCCCCGACTCGGCAGGTGTCGAAGTCCTCTCCGACACCAAGAACCCCGGCAAGGTGTTCAGCCAAGGTCCATGGACGCTCATGGACGAACTGGAGGAGAACGGCACGGTTCCCCAGTACGCCGGCGGTCACGTATGCAGCCAGAAGCACAAGGCTTGGACGATCGACCGCCTCCAGCTCGAGCGAGCGAGCGGGCAGACCGTCGGCAAGCTCTTCGGCTACAACGCGGACGAGTACAAGCGCGCGGTCAAGGCGAACAAGTTCCAGGCCAAGCGCAACAAGAAGGCCGGCTACGAGACCTTCGCCCTGGACTACCCCTTGCTCAGGCTCGACTGGGGCCGCGAGGACGTGCAGGGCTACGTCAAGGACCGCCTCGGCATCGACATGTCCAAGTCATATTGCCCGGTATGCCCGTTTGCTGGGGTGTGCTCGCCCCAGCCGGATCACCTGAAGCGGCTGCGGAAGTACCCCGACCTCGCCGCTCGCGTGCTGCGTCTTGAGTACCTGTCGATGGCCCTGAACGACAACAGCTCCCTCTACAAGGACGACACCCTGTTCAGGCGGGTCACCGACGACCAGAACGCTGAGGCGCTCGGCCAGTTCAACGCCCGGCTGGACGAGGAGCCGTGGGCGGTCTACCGGTTGCAGCGCGCCTACACCGCCGGCCGCCGGCCCGAGTGCCACACCGCGCACGGCGACCGCTGCTCCAAGCCCGAGTGCCGCGACACCAGCTTCAAGGGTACGGTCTACCGGTCCGTGAAGACCGTCCGCACCGGCAGCCGTTCCGAAGTCGGCACCTTCCTGCACAACGCCGCCACGGCCCTGGACCGCCCCGTCGAGCACTCCACGAAAGCCCACGGCGCTGGCATCGACCGCGTGCGCACCCGCGTCCGGCCGGACGCCAAGACCTACGGCACGGTCGAGGACTTCTACGTGACCGCCCCGGCCGGCGTGCAGGACAAGGCCCGCTCCGGCTTCGCCGGTGTCTGGGCCGCGATGACCGCCGGCCAGTAGTCCCCGATCCCCCTGCGAGGAAAGATGACCACACGCACCCTGCCCCCCGCCACCTACGACAGACTCACCGCCGCGGTCGCGCGCGACACCGGCGATCGGCGCACGGCCGCCCTGTGGAGCCACGCCGCGGCCCTCGTCCGGCATGCCCACGTACATGGCCTGGCTCCGGCCGACGAACGCCCGCCGGGTCCGGACGGCCTGCTGAAGTCCCTGGAGAGTCTCGCCGGCTGCCACCCCGCCCTGGCCCCTCTCGCCGATCCGGCCGTGCTGCCGCTGTGGGAGCAGCCGCTCGGCTCCGCCGCCTGGAACGCCATCGAGGAGTTCTGGGACCGGCGCCCCGCCCTCGAAGACGGGCGCCGCGTGGACGGCTACGCACTGGGCGACGCCTACCAGCTGCTGTCCGACGAAGCCCGCAAGGGGCGCGCCCTGTGCCAGACCCCGCCCTGGGTCGCCCGCCTCCTGCTGCGCCTGTCGCTGGAGCCGGCCATCGAGGAGTGGGGGCCGGCCGACGTCCGGATGATCGACCCCGCCTGCGGGACCGGGCACATCGCCGTCGCCGCGTTCCACATGGCCCGCGTCCCGCCGATCCGCGGCCGCCGCTCCGCTCCGGTCGGGCACGGACCGCGGGCCGTCGAGCGGGCTCTGGCAGCGGTGTCGGGCGTGGACCTTGACGCGTACGCCGCCGCGCTGACCGCCTACCGGCTCCTGGCGTGCTCGGCGTCCGTCCTCGGCGTGAGCCTGGACCAGGTCCCGGCGTCGTGGCCCGTCAACGTGGCCGCCGCCGACTCCCTGCTGGACCGGACCGAGCCTCTACTCGCCGCCGGCGCCTACCACGCGTGCGTGGCCAACCCGCCGTACATCACCCCGAAGGACCCTGCCGTCCGCGACCAGGTCCGCGCCGCGTACCCGCAGGTGGCGGCCGGCAAGTACTCGCTGGCCCTGCCCTTCACCGCGCTGATGCTCGAGCACCTGGCCGTCCCAGGCGGCTTCGTGGCGCAGCTGACCGCGAACTCGTTCATGAAGCGGGAGTTCGGCAAGCGGTACATCACCGACTTCCTCCCCCGCTTCGACGCACGCTGGATCATCGACACCTCCGGGGCCTACATCCCCGGCCACGGAACACCCACCTGCATCCTCGTCCACCGGGCCCGCCCACCGGTCGGCGACACGGTCACGGTGATCCGGGGCAACCGCGGCGAGCCCCACGTTCCGGAGGACCCCGCGAGAGGGCTGGTCTGGAGAGCGATCGAGGACGCGGTCGACAACCGGCTTGCCTGGGACCGGTTTCAAGCAGGTGCGGACCTCGCACGGCGCAGCGGGGACACCACCACCTGAGATGTTGCGTATTCACGATTCACTATGTATTGTCATTCCCTGTTCGGGGCCAACGCCCCGCCACACCAACCCACTTGACGAGCGCCGCTCCGGGCGTCGCGCCCGTCTCAGCACATCCGGGGGACTGATACAGATGAAGCGGAACAAGCCGCTCATAAAGCGCCGCAAGGCCGGGACGCAGTACCGGCGGCGGAGGCTGCATCCGTGGGGAAAGCACGCCTCCTCGTACTGGGCGCTGGCCGTACCCCAGGCGTTCACCGGGACCGGCCAGAGCGTCCTCGACATGACCGGAGCGGTGCCCGCGGGCGCGGACGAGTCCAGGCCCGACAACCCGCGCTACGGCTCCGTGCTGCGCTGGCGGCTCGACCGCGGCGGCCAGACGCAGTTCGTCTACGGCATCCAGGTATGGGGGCGGTACCGGAGCGAGAGCCCGTCGGCTTACGGCAAGCGCATCTCGGGCGCGTTCCGCCGGTCCCTCCCCACTTCGACTGACGTCTACCACGTTTTCGTCGCGGAGCGGCCGGGTTGCGCACGAGGAACGCGGTGCCCGCTCACCCAGCACTGGTACACGGCCATCGAGGCCGACCTGTCGACGCACCAGCCGGATCGGTGCCCGATGGGCGTCCTGAACGACGGCCCGCCCTGGCGCCTGATCGGCCGGACAGTCCCTGACGGCCGCCACATCTACTGACGTCCCTCGCACAGCGCTCCGGGCCGCCCGGGCAGCTCTCAGCTCCGGTCGGCCCGGCCTCAGAGCCCGAACCGCCGTTGAGGCCCCTCCGGCAGCCCTCCCTTCCGCCAACCCCAGAGGCGACGCACCGCGCCTCATACCGCCCCAGGAGTCCCTATGCGTAGCACCCGCACACGCCTGCCCGGCAGCACCCTCCGCGACGCGGCGCCCACCGACGCGGACGCCGTCATGCGGCTCCTCGCCGACGTGAACCCCGACGATCCCGACGCGTTCGAGGACGTACGGCCGAACCTGTCCCTGCCGCAGGAAGAGCCGCTCTCCCACTTCCGGGCCCTGATGATCGTGGCCGAAAACGATGAAGGCGAGACGCTCGGCGTCCTCATCGGAGGCGTTCCGCTGTGGCTCTTCGACCATCCCGGCATCGACGTGCCGCTGGCGCACCTTCTGGCGGAACGGATCGCGATCGTCACCGCGGTTGCGGTGGATCCCGGGCAGCGCGGGCGAGGCATCGGGGCCGAACTCATTCGGCATTCCGTACGCCGCTTCACGCGCGCCGGTTATGGACTGCTGACCCTCAACTGCTTCCCGGAGCTGGAGAGTTACTACGAAGGTCTCGGCTTCTCCATCATGGACGGCCTGAACGTGGCCCTCGGCCCCCTGAACGCGGTCGGGCACCGATGGGGCGATACCCGGGTGGCCGCCCGGCTTCTGGACCGATACACGACCTTCGTCGACGTCCCGGGCCTTACCTCCCCGGTCGTTTCGGGCATCCTTCCCAACACCCGGATGCAGCGTGGCGCGTACTTCGACGGGGAGCAATTCCGCGCCTGAGCCGATCACAGCCCGGGGGTCTGGCCTCCCGGGCGACAGAACTCACCCACGGATGCAGGTATCAGCCGGCATCCAGAACCAAGGAGGAACTGATGCCGGTTGTCGACGGCAAGAGCCCGAGCCCGTGGGTCCGATGGGCGCTGCGATGGGGCGCGCCGAGCGCAGTCGTCGCCCTGGTCAGCGTGTGGGTACTGGAGCCCGCCAGTCTTGTCGGCGCGGTCATTGCGGCCGGGGTGGCACTGACGGCGCTCCTGGTCTTCGTCGGCACGATGCCCCGCCGGCAGCTGCCGGCCCAGCAGCGGGCGCGCAGGGGCGCCGGCAAGTAGAAGGCTCCAGCGAGGCGGCCGGTGCGCCGTTACCCGAGAGCTCGGATGGCGGGCCCGGATACATGATCGCCCGGCTCGCCCCGAGGGGGAGCCGGAAAGCGTTCACAACCACCTGCGATGTTGCGTATTCGGATTTCAGTATGTATATTGATTGCATCGCTGGCGGACCTCCAAGTCCACGCCGCACGAAGCCCCTTTACTGCTCTGGAGTCCTCCCATGCTTGCTGTCGCCCACAAGGCAGAGGTAGACGCCGCCCTTCTCGGCTACCGGAGGGGATGGGCCGACGTCTGGCTGACCCTGGTGGACGTCACCACCGACTTGATGCACCTGGCCAGTCACATGCGCGCCGACATCGAACGCTGCCTCGACGGCGACGCGAAGGCGCGACTGGACGAACGGCCCCTGGCCGCCATGCCGAACCTCGACCCGTCCGTCGCGCCGATCCACAACACGGACGATTCGGCCGCCGCAGACCACCTCTTCGACGTGTACGTGCACGCCAGCGACGCCGCTGCCGCCCTCCGCGTGCACATGGCAGAGGACCCCTACCCCACCTTCTCGAAGGCGCTGCACGTGCTGCTCAACGAACTGCGCGCCTACGCCCAGAACCTCGGCTTCGACTTCGACGAGGTCATGCGCGCGGCATCGCAGGCCCACCGGGTCGACCAGCGCAAGGCCAAGTAGCCGAACCCTGCCCCGGTGCCGCCGCCCCCACGAACGATCCCACCTGGAAGGACCTTGACCATGACCACGCCCCTGATCCCCGCCCCGGCTCGATCGGGCCGCGGCTCGATACGCATGCACCTCGACCGCGGGGAACACCCCGCGACTCGGGTGCCGCTCCTCGGCGCCGATCTCGACAACCCGCCCGCCGTCTGCGGAGGCTGCGCCAACACCGTGTTGAAGCGGCTCGGTGACGGTCGAGAGCGTCTCAAGTGCGGGCTTCTGCCTCGCGGAAGCCGCGGACTGCGCGGCCCGGATCTGCGCGAGTCCATGCCCGCGTGCGTGAAGTACGCCGCGGCCTCCGCCGCACCGCGGAACACCTGATCTTTCCGACCACGCGCCCGGGGCCCTTCCGCCGGAACCCACGCGGTCCCGTACGCCAAGAGGCGGCGGGCCCCGGGCTCGTGGTCAGGATCCCTCTCCACCACCAGCACCCGCCTCACCACGGAGACGTGATCATGCTGCCCGGCCTCGCCCAGCACATCGACTTCCAGGCCGCCCACAACGACTACACCCGCGGGTTCCTCGTGGTGAGCAAGGCCGACCGCACCACCGCGTACGGGTACGTGTGGGAACACGCCCTCCCGGACGGCACCACCACGTGGGTCGCCCAGCCGGACACGGCCAACAACGCTTCGCGCATCCCCGGGTTCCAGTCCCGGGAGTGGGCCGGGGAGTTCCTGTACGAGCGCGAGTGGCCCAAGTTCGTCCGTCGCGGGGACGACAAGGGCGACGCCCTCCCGCAGCCGGGATGCGCCGAGCGCGCGCCGTGCGGGACGTGCTCCCTGTGCGAGCCCGAGCTGGCCCGCAGCGGAGTCCTCTGAACGAGCCGGCTGACGCCCCTACGCCATCCATCACCACAACGTGCAGGTCCGGGGCTGCGGACGACGCCTTCCCGCTCGCGGCCCCGGCACCGGCTTCCTGTTCCTGACCAAAACACACCACCCACCCATGCGCTGGAACCCTCATGCCCGCTGCTGATTCCACCGCCGCCCTCGTGACCGAGGCCGTTGACCAGGTGCTCACCCACAGGGCTCGGAACTGCACCGACCCGAGCTGCGCCCGGCACGCCGGTACGACCGACTGTCCTGCGATCACCGTCAGCCGTAGCGCTGGCTCCGTCCTCGGCGAAGCGGTCGCCGAAGCCTGGCACGCCGCCGGCGGCAGCCGCCTCGACATCCCCGCAGGGGTCGTCGCGGCCCTCGCCCTGTGGCCCCAGAAGTCCCCCGGTGCGGCGGCCGCCGACACGATCGCCGCGTACATCGCCGCGCAGCCCCCGCGCGTCCTGGTCCGCGGCCTGGCCGATAGCGCCAACTACTACTACGGCCTCCGCCCCGACCTTTGGGCCACCGCCCGCCCGCTGTTCGACTGGACCAGGGAGGACCTGCACGACACCCACCTCGCGGGCGTGCGTGCTGTGGCCCTTGCCGCGCTGCGCCATGGAGTCCTCCGGCACACGGGAGACACCGACCCCGCCGAGCGGTCCCGGATCGACCTGATGTCCTGGGTCATCACAGCCCTACGCCACCATCACTCCCGGCGCAGCCTCGGCGAGTACCACACTCCGCCCGACATCAGCGATCTGATCGCCGCGATGCTGGCCGACGAAGGCGGCACAGGTAAGCGATCCCACCACCGCGGTGAGTGGGCGCTCGAGCCGGCCGCCGGAACCGGAGGGCTCTTCCGCTCCGCGGCGCAGGACCTGCGCCGCGACGGCGAGGACCCGGCAGAGCGCGGCTGGGTCATGCTCGAACTCGACCCCCTGGCCGCCGCTGGAGCCGCCGTCAACACCCTCGTCTGGGAGCTGGGCCCCCGCGCGGTCGTCGGATGCGGAGACGTCCTCGCACAGCCCGACCTGGCCGAGGAAACCCTTGCCCGGCAGCGTGACATGGCGCGCCACCGCGACGACGTCATGAAACTGATCGGCTTCGCCATCGCCACTCGCACCACCGAGCAGCTGCTGGACGCCCTCACGACCAGCAGGTAGCTGCCCCGCCCCGGCCCACGCCTCGTGGGCCGGGCCCGAAGGAGGAACCGTGGCACAAGCCCACGACCACAGCGACAGCCAGGCCGTAGCCCGGGCGCTGCGCGCCGTCATGCCCGCACCCAGCCGTACCAGCGTGTATGTGCTGACCTGCGGATGTCCCGACGCGGAGGGACTGTTGTCCTGGTACATCGACACCGAGACCCGGTCCTACGAACTCGACCTCTCCCGCGCCGCGGCCGGTCCGAGCCAGGTTCGGCTGACCAGCCGGCCGCTTATCGGCGACGGCACCGTCTGGAGCGAGGACCTCCTCGTTCCAGACACCCCGGCCGACTGGGCGCACTCCCTCGCACGTCTCGTCGCCCGGCTCACCCTTTCCGACCGCAGCCCCCTCTCACTCGACTGAGCAAAGGACCATTGTGTCGAACCGCACTCCCCTGACCGGCTGCCTGCCCGGCTTCGGCCGGCATCGTGGCTACCCACCGCGCTACGGGTGGCTCCGCAAGGTCTACGACGCCCTGCGCCAGGACCCGACCGCCCTGCGCCGCCCCGACGCGACCGTCGTGCTGGGCGTCGGCAAGAGCATGGTCCCGTCCATGGCCTTTTGGTCCCAGGCCTTCGGCTTGGCCGCCCGCAACGGCCAGGACCTGGTGCCCACGGACCGCGCCCACTGGCTCCTGGACGAGGACACCGGGGCCGACCCCTACCTCGAACTCGACGCCAGTCTCTGGCTGTTGCACTGGTGGTTGGTGAGCTCCGAGCCGTGTCACGTGCCCACCTGGCGGTATCTCTTCGGGTACTCCCCGTTCAGCCGGTCCAGCCGCGCGGAGCTGCAGGGGCGCTTGGCGGCCGCCGCCGGCGCGGCCGGCCACAGGGCCCCGGCCGCGTCGGTACTCGCGTCGGACATCGCCTGCCTGGTGAGCATGTACGCGCCCGGCGCCCCCACCGCCGCGAACATCGAGGACGAGCTCTCCAACCCGTTCCGCACCCTCCACCTGCTCGACCCCGAGCCGCCCGCCGACCGCACAGCCGACCGCAGCCACCTCGTCGCCCTGCGCCGCATGGCCGGCCGCCACTGCCCCGCGCCCGTCCAGGCGTACGCGAGCCTGGACTTCGCGGCCTGGACCGCCAGCCCCGCGGCCGGCTCTATCAGCCTGGCGTGGCTTGCCTCCGACCCCCTGGGGCCCGGCCGACTCCTTCTCACCGGTACCGCCGACCTCCGCCGTGCCCTGCACCAAGTCGCGGACAGGCGTGCGGATCTGGCTGTCGTGCAGTCCGGCGACGGCGAGGAGTCTCTCGTCTACTCGCGCCCGCCCGTCCTCCTCGCCGAGGACGTCCTGGCCGGCGCCTATCCCGCCCTGCGGCCGGCCACCAGCGGTGCTGCGGAGAAGGGGAGTTCTTGGTCCCTGTCCTGACGGACTCCGGGTTCCCGCGGGCGCGGATCGCTCAGACGAACAAAAGCGGTGTTGCTTATTATCACTTCCATGTGTACTGTGGTTCTCGTTGGTGGTGCTCGCCTCCCGGCTTGAGCGCCCCGCGCCCTCCCCTTCCGACGAGACAGGCCTAGGAGACACGCATGCGCATCAAGACCGGTGGACAGCACCAGGGTTGGACCGTGGTCCACCAGGCGCGGCGGGCGTGGCGCGGCTCCTTCGAGGGCGTGTGGCTCGGCGTGGAGGAGTCCACGGGGCGCTGGATGGTCGGCCGCCAGCGCGACGGGCAGTCGATGGACGACGGCTTCGACGCGGACGGCAACTGGGCCACGTCCCGGCACTTCCGGGAGGGCAACGAGTACCTCAACATGCGCCGGGCTCTGGCCGCGTACGACGAGGAGGCACAGAACGCGAGCGACGTCTGGAACGGGATGTGGGACCAGCGCGCCCACGAGGCCGTCGCCCGGCACCTCGCGCACCGCGTTCCCTTCCCCGCGCCGGTCCGGCTCTCGGCCGGATGGATCGGGCGCGGCCTGACCGATTACCACCCCCCGCGCGGGTCGACGTTCCCGCTCGACGGGCCGGAGGCCAAGTACGAGCTGATCCGCTACCTCCAGGGCCAGACCCGGTTCGACGAGATCGTGACGGAGCCGGGCTCGGTCTCCGAGGAGGAGGCGTACCAGCTGGCCATCAACGCGACGGGGCCGATCCGCTTCGTGTGCCGTGGCGTGACCTTCTACCTGAGCGAATGAGCCCGGCGGCACGGGCGCGGGGCCACAGCGCGCACCGCGCCCGTGCCGCCGGAGCCCAAGTCGTCCAGCCAACCACCGAAGTACCCACCGAAGGCGAGGACGCCGCCCCTGGGGGCGGTTGAGACGAGATGGACCACAAGAACCTCATCGGCCACGACGGCGCCGTTCACGAGGGCCTGCTCAACAGCCACACCGGCTTCATGATTGACGTGGCCTGCGACGCGGGCCGGTACGCGGTCGTCCACCACTACGAGAAGCTCGACCCGGCGCGCGTCACCGACGCTCCCCTGACCTGTCCTGAGTGCGTCGCCGCGAACTCCCCCGCCACCGCACAGCTGCACCGCGGACGCATCGCCCATCGGTACGCCGAAGAGGTCCTCGCCCTCGCCGATACCCGCGCATGCCCGCCTGCCCAAGACGACGAAGGGCTCCGACTGGCCTTCGTGGCACTCGCGACAGAGAACCCGCCGCCCCGGGCCCTGTACGCGCTGATCAGGGAGCACGTGACCGACATGCTGACCGATCGCGCCCTGGCGGTGCCGGAAGGGGTCCCGCAGGTCCTCGTGCCCTACAAGCGGTACACCGGCGGCACAGTCCAGGCCCCCGTCGGCCCTGGGGACCGCCTCATGCACTACAGCGCCGCCGGCGGGTACTTCCAGTACGTCTGGGTCGATGGGCTCGATGAGTCTCCGGACGGAATCGTCGTCACGGTCCACGAGAAGGACCGGCGTCCGGTCACGTACTCGGCGCGCGAGGTCAGCCAGCGGTACTCGAAGCTCGACCGGGCGGCACCGCTGCCGTCGAGCGGTGGGTGATCGAAGCTGACGGCTACGGCCTGACCTCAAACAGTCCTGGGCAGGCCGGGCACGTACCGTCGCGGCTGATCCCGCCCCCATCCGCAGGTGTGCGCCGGGATAGCGCTCGTCTCTCGCGGCCAGTTCCCCACCGCGATGGCGTCGGCCAGTTCAGGTCTTCTCACCCGCGGCCCGTGCCGGGATCCCCTCGCCCCAGCACCGCGGCGGATGCGCCCCATCACCGTCCTGCCGCCCAACTGCCCCTCTCTTTTCAGGATGCTGCGCCGCGCCGTCGCCGCGCCGCCGCCTCACCCGACTCCGGAGGCGCCCACACCATGACCACCGACAGTCCGCACGTCGCCTACCTGGCCCCTTCCGATCCGGCCCGCCCCCAGCCCGGCCGAGACAACGACGAGGAGGCCGACCGCTCCGAGAACGCGGTCCTGACCGCCTACCTCTTCCACCTGACGGCCAAGGGACACCGTGTCCTGCGGCACCGCGTCGTCACGGATCCCATCCTGGCGTCCACCGACCTCTTCGACGCGACTGCCGGAGAGGTGGTGATGGCCTGTCACCGATCGCACTACCCCGCGCTCATCGCCGCGTACGGAGTGATCAGCGACTGCGCGCGATTCTTCTCCCCGGCCCGCCGCGCACTGCTGTTCACTGCCGAGCCGGGCTCGGTCGCCAAGGAGTTCCTGTCCCACCACAAGATCATCGCGATCTGGCCCGAGGGCGAGTCCTTCGTCCGCGCGGACCCGGCAGCCGAGACAGGCGGAGCGTGAACCGCCAGAGCTTCGGGCCGCCGTCGACGAGAGCCGAGGAACGCGCCTGGCGCGCGGCCGGTCTCCTCGTCGACGTGGCCGGGCGCGTACTGCCGGCCACGGCCCCGCCCTGCGGCTTCTGCGACGGCGAGGACATCGGCGACACCTGCCCGGCATCCCTGACCTGCCCCACGTGCAAGGCCACGCCCCGACAAAGGTGCCGCCGGCCGAGCGGCCACACCGTCGAGCAGTGGCACCGCAGCCGCGTCCGCGCCGCCGACCTGGAAGACCAGCGCCGCGAGGAAGACGGCGACACCACCCTGCCCGCCCGCTGGGCCGACACCCCGCCGGCTCCGACCCCATCACGAGGAACACGATGACCATCGACCACCCCCGCAACAGCGCCACGGCCACGTCAGGCGCCACGGACCGGCCGCGTACGGCCGGATCCTTCACACCCCGCATCACCCCCGCCCAGCGCCGCGCCCTCCTCGCCGGGGCCAGGGACCCGATCGGGCTGCTGCCCAAGTCCGTCAACCTGCGGACCCTGGCGTCCCTCGCCGACATCGGCTACGTCGGCCTGGACCAAAGCCGCGACGTCCTTCGTGGACAGGAGGCGACGCGGGACGCGCTGGACGTCTGGGGCGGTGCTCTGACCGAGGACGGCTGGCAGCGGGCCCGCGCCGAGGGCGCGGGCCGGTTCCGGATCGTCGTCGTTAGTGGAGTACGCGCGGGTTCCCCGAGGCTACTCGGCGGCCGGGTATCTGCATTTCAGCAGGTAGATCGCGCTGTGCCGGCCCGTCACTCGATGGTGTGAGATCTCCGCAGTAACTCGCAGATTCTGCGAGTGACCCCCGTAATCTGCGGTTTCGTGTCAGATTCCGAAACTCGCGTGCTGACGCTCGTGCGCCCCGGTACGGAGCCGACTGTGCCGGTGGACCCCGCTGCGGTCTCCGTCGAGAGCGGGCTCGCGGACGTCGTCACGCTCCAGCGGCGCCGGCAGGCGCGCATCTCGGCGCAGGACGAGGAGAGCTTCTTCCTCGACACGCTGTCGGAGTACCAGTGGGCGAGGGATGCCGCTGGCCTGGCACCGACGACGCTGGACGGGCTCATCAAGCCGGTGGTGGAGGTCTGTGAGTTCTACGGCACGGTGCCGTGGCAGCTCACGTCCCGCGAGGTCGACCGGTACTTCGCCGGCCCCGGTAGTGGTGTCCGGTCATGTGGCACCAGGCGGGCAGGTCGAGCGGTGCGGCGGGGTCGGTGGCGATGACGTGGATGACGGTGCCCGGCTGGGCGCCGTCGATCTCCTTGCGTAGGCGCAGGAGGAGGGTGACGCAGAGCAGTCCGGTGCCGTCGACGGTGATGCCGGGCGCGGGTGTGTCGGGGGTCGTGGGTTTCATCGGCGGTAGGCGGTGGCGGCGACGGCGGGCAGGAGGGCGAGGGAGAGGGCTCCGCCGGTGAGGGCGAGGGCGGGGTAGCTGGTGGCGGCGACCATGATGCCGGAGGCCATGCCGCCGGTGGCGCCGGCGATGGCGATGGAGACGTCGACCAGTCCCTGGGTCTTGGCGCGGGTGGCGAGTGGCACGGTGTCGGTGATGATCGCGGTGCCGGAGACGAGGCCGAAGTTCCAGCCCAGGCCGAGCAGGGCCAGGGCGAGGGCGAGGAGGGTGACGGAGTCGCCGGGCGCGGTGGCGGCGAGGAGGCCGGCGGCAAGCAGGGTGGTGCCGGAGGCGGCGGCGATCTTCATGCGGCCGTAGCGGTCGACGAGCCAGCCGGTGAGCGGTGAGGGCAGGTACATGGCGCCGATGTGGATGCCGATGACGAGGCCGGAGGCGGCGGTGGAGTGGCCGTGGTCGTGCATGTGGACCGGTGTCATCGTCATGATCGCGACCATGACGAGCTGGGTGAGGATCATGACCAGGGCGCCGAGGACCACGCCGCCGCGGCCCTCGCTGGTGTCGGCGTCACCGCCGTCGGCGGCCGGGTTGGTCGCGGTGTCGGCTTCCTTGGCCTGGGCGACGGCGCGGGCCAGGAGCAGCGGGTCGGGGCGCAGCCACAGGGCGAGGACGAGGGCAGCCAGGGCGTAGGCGGCGCCGGAGATGACGAAGAGTCCGGCGAGGTGGGGGATGTGGAGGTGTTCGGCGAGGGTGCCGGCGGGGGCGGCGAGGTTGGGTCCGGCGACGCCGCCGAGGGTGGTGGCGACCAGGACGGTGGAGACGGCCCGGGCGCGGTGTCCGGGTGGGGCGAGGTCGGCTCCGGCGTAGCGGGCCTGGAGGTTGGTGGCGGTGCCCGCGCCGTAGACGAACAGGGCGATGAACAGCAGGGCGGGGTTGTCCAGGACGGCGGCGGTGATGACACCGGCCGAGCCGACGGCGCCGGTGAGGTATCCGGCGGCAAGGCCGGGGCGGCGGCCACGGGAATGCGAGATGCGACCCACGGCGACGGCGGCGAGCGCGGAGCCAGCCGTGAACAGGGCGCTGGGCAACCCCGCGAGGCTGGTGGTGCCGAGCATGTCCTGGGCGAGGAGGGCGCCGACGGTGACGCCGGCGGCGAGACCCGCACCGCTGAGGATCTGCGAGGCGACCAGGACACGCAGGATGCGGCGCTGGGCCTGGGCGGGGTCGGGTATGGAGCCCGTCGTACGGGCGGACGCGGTGCTGGTCATGTCTCTTTTCCGAAAGCGGCGCTGAGCGGTACGGGACCGGTGAGAGGGGAACTGGCCGGTCCCGGCAGGGGGGTTGTGCACCGGCCCGGTGTCCGAGGACGGCGGTGCGGGCCGGTGGCGGAGCAGTGGGGGTCAGTCGCTGTCGAGGGCCTGGGCGAGGTCGGCGATCAGGTCGTCGGCGTCTTCGAGACCGACGGACAGGCGGACCATGCTGTCGGCGATGCCGCGCTTGGCGCGCTCGGCCGGGTCCAGGCCGTGGTGGGTGGTGGTGATGGGCTGGGTGACCAGTGACTCGACTCCGCCGAGGCTGGGCGCGATGGCGAACAGCCGCAGCCGGTCCACCACCGCGGCGGTCTGTTGCGCGTTCGCGTCCAGGACGGCGCTGAGCATGCCGCCCCCGCCGCGCATCTGCGCATCCACGATGCGCTTCTGCTCGCCGGTGGCCAGCCCCGGGTAGTGGACGCGGGTCACCCGCGGGTGCGTCTGCAGGAAGGCGGCGACGGCCGCGGCGGTCTCGTTCTGCGCGCGGACCCGGACGGGCAGGGAGCGGATGGAGCGGGCAAGGAGGAAGGCGGTCTCGGGGGCGATGACCTGGCCGAGGTTCTTGCGCCACCCCATCACCGGGGCGAGGTGCTCGGCGGTTCCGGTCAGGACGCCGGCGGTCAGGTCGGAGTGCCCGCCGAGGTACTTGGTCGCCGAGTGAACGACCAGGTCCGCGCCATGGGCGAGCGGGTTCTGGTTGACCGGAGTGGCGAAGGTGTTGTCCACCACCGTCAGTGCGCCGGCCGTGCGGGCCTGCTCGGCGATGGCGGCGATGTCGAAGACGGTCAGGGTGGGGTTGGCCGGGGTCTCGAAGAACACGATCCGCGTCCGGCCGGTCAGCACCTCGGGCAGCCGCTCGACTTCGTCGGCGCGCAGGAAGGTGGTGGTGATGCCGACCTGGGGCAGGTTGTCGCCGAGGAGTTCGAAGGTGCCGCCGTAGACCTCGCCGATACACACGATGTGGTCACCGGTACGGCAGTGCGCGAGGAACGTGGCGGCCTCGGCGGCCATACCGGAGGAGAACGCCAGAGCCTGCTCGCCGCCTTCGAGGTCGGCGAGCTTGGCCTCGGTAGAGCGGATGGTGGGGTTGAGACCATAGCGGGTGTACAGATTCCCGGCCTTGCGGCCTTCGACGACGTCGAGGAGGTCGGCGGTGGTGTCGAACGCGAAGGTGGAGTGGTTGTAGAGCGGGGTATGGACGGCGCCCTCGGCGTCGCGGCGCTCGCCGGCGTGGACACTGCGGGTGGACATTCCGTGCGCGCTGGTCTCGGTCATGCCTCTCCTGCTGCTCGTCGGATCTTCTTGCGTCGGGCCGCTCGGCCCGGTCACTGCGCGCCAGCCGCCCGGATGAGGGTTGCTGCCGCCGTCTCGATCTGCTCGGCCGTGGTCCAGCGGCCCAGGGACAGCCGCAGCGCGCCGAGGGCGCGGGTCGCGTCCAGGCCCATGGCGGTGAGCACCGGGGAGGGGGTGTGGGTGCCGCTGTGGCAGGCCGATCCGGTCGACGCCGCGATCTCACCGACGGCGGCGAGGACCTCGTGGCCGAGAGCGCCGTCGACGCTGACGTTCAGGGTGTTCGGCAGGCGGTTCTTCTCCGGCCCGTTGAGGTGCACGCGGCCGGGCAAACCGATCGCCAGCCGCTGATGGAGATCGTCGCGCAGAGTCGCGACGCGGGCTGGAGCGCCGGAGGCCATCTCCTCGTCCGCGAGCCGCGCGGCGGTGCCAAGCGCGACGGCCAGGGCGACGTTCTCCGTTCCCGCGCGCAGGCCCCGTTCCTGCCCGCCGCCGTAGACGACCGGCTCCAGCCGTACCCCGTCGCGTACGAAGAGGGCGGCGGCGCCCTTGGGCGCGTACATCTTGTGCCCCACGATCGTCAGCAAGTCCACGCCCGGCTCGCCGACATCGAGGGGAATCTTGCCGACGGCTTGGGCGGCATCGCAGTGGAACAGCGCGCCACGCTCGTGGGTGAGCGCGGCGAGTTCCGCGATCGGCTGGAGGGCGCCGGTCTCGTTGTTCGCCGCCATCACCGACACCAGCACCGTGTCCTCGGTGAAGGCTGCGGCCACGGCCGCCGGCTCGACGAGCCCGTCCCCATCGACGGGCAGCACGGTCACCCGCGCGCCGTGCAGCCGCTCAAGGGCCCGGCAGGTCTCCAGGACGGCCGGATGCTCGGTGCGCTGGGTGATCACATGCGGGTGGGGGCTGCCGGAGGCCAGGACCGCGCCGCGCAGGGCGAGCAGGTCGGCTTCGGATCCCGATCCGGTGAACACGATCTCGGCCGGCCCGGCCCCGATCAGATCCGCGACTTGGGCGCGGGCCTCGGCGAGCCCCCTGCGGGGCTCCTGGGAGAAGGGGTGGCTGCTGGAGGGGTTGCCGAAGAAGTCGGTCAGGTACGGCCACATCGCTGCGGTGACTCGCGGGTCGACCGGGGTGGTGGCGTTGTAGTCGAGGTAGACCGGCCCGCCGGCCAGTCCTGGGTGCGGCGGGAGGTTGTCGCCCGGGGCGGTCACGTCAGGTCCGCGGCGTCGACGGGCAGCTCCGACAGGCGCCACTCGAGCATGCCGTCGTTGAGGCGGATGGCGCGGCGGCCGCGGTCGGTCAGCAGGCGCACCGCGTCGTAGGCCAGGACGCAGTACTCGCCGCGGCAGTAGACGACGATCTCGGTGTCCTCGGGCAGCTCGTTGATCCGGTCGGCCAGCTCGTCGACCGGGATGGACAGGGCGCCGGGGATGTGACCGGCCTGGTACTCCTCGACCGGCCGCACGTCCAGGACGACGACGTCGCCGGCCGCGATCCGGGTCCGCAGTTCCTCTCGGCTGAGCTCGGCGGCGGTGTCTTCGCCGAGGTAGGCGTCGCGTGCGGCAGGGACGGCGGCCTGGTGGCGGTCGGCGACCTTGCGCAGCAGCGCGAACAGCTGGGCCACGTCGTCGCCGGCGAGGCGGTAGTGGATGCGCACGCCCTCGCGGCGGGTGGCGACGAAACCGGCCTGCTTGAGGGTCTGCAGATGCGCCGAGGCGGTGGTCAGGTTCAGCCCAGCGGCCTTGGCCAGCGCGTCAACGGTGCGCTCGCCCTGGGCCAGAAGATCCAGCAGCTCCAGGCGCTTTCCGCTGGCCAGCGCCTTGCCGCTGGCCGCGAACGCGTCGTACAGCCGCGCCTTCGTCGCGCTCTTCGTGTTCTCCGACATGGCATCCTCCATAAATCCATGGATTATTGTAGTTGAGTCTGGTGGGTGTGACCACACGCCCCCGTTCCCGAGATCTTGGAGGACGCCGTGGGCTTCGCGGACGATCACCTCATACCGCTGGTCGACGAAGGGCTGGGCAACAGCGCCTACCTGCTCGACCTCGGCGACGGACGCGCCCTGGCCATGGACGCCAGCCGCGACCTGCGCGCTCTACGGGCAGCAGCCGAGCGGCGCGGGCTACGCATCGCGTACGCGGCGGACACGCATCTGCACGCCGACTTCCTCTCCGGCGCCGTCCAGCTCAGCCATGACACCGGCGCCACGATCCTCGCCTCCGCCGCCGGGCGCCGGGCCTTCGACCACCAGCGCCTGGCCGATGGCGACGAGGTGGACCTCGGCGGGCTGACCCTGCGGGCCCTTGCCACTCCCGGGCACACCGACGAGCACCTGTCCTTTCTGCTGCTCGACGGCGCCCGGGAGCTCGGAGTGTTCACCGGCGGCTCGCTGATCGTGAACTCCGCCGCCCGCACCGACCTCCTGGGTGCCGACCGCACCGAGGAACTGGCCCGCGCCCAGTACCGGTCGCTGAAGCGGCTGACCGCGCTGCCGGACGAGACCGCGGTGTGGCCCACGCACGGCGCCGGGTCCTTCTGCTCCGCGCCGCCCGGCACCGAGCGCACCACCACCATCGGCGCCCAGAAGCAGGCCAACCCGCTGCTCGCCGCCCCTGACGAGGACACCTTCGTGGCCCAGTTGACCGCGAGCCTGGGCACCTACCCGACGTACTTCGACCGCCTCGGCGAGATCAACCGGCGCGGCCCGGTCGTGCTGACTGCCCAGCCGCTGCTGCCCGCCCTGGGCGCGCAGCAGGTACGGGCCCTGATGGCCGACGGCGGCCATGTCGTCGACGTCCGCCCGGCCGCCGACTACGCGACCGGCCACATCCCCGGCTCGCTGTCGATCCCGCTGCGCGAGCAGTTCGCCACCTGGCTCGGCTGGCTCCTGCCCGACACCGCGCCACTCGCGTTCGTCGTCAACGACGACCAGGACCTGAGCGAGATCGTCTGGCAGGCATACAAGATCGGCTACGAGCGTCTCGCCGGCCGCCTCGCCGGCGGCATGGACACCTGGCTCGCCGACGGCAACGCGCAGGCCACCACCGTGTTCCTCACCGCCGACCGCGCCACCGGCCGCCCCTACCTCGATGTCCGGCAGGAAGCCGAGTTCGCCGCCGGGCACGTCCCCGGCTCGCTGCACATCGAACTCGGCGCCCTCGTCGAGACTACTGCCGACGCACCGGTCGGCCCGGTCGTGGCCTGCGGGCACGGCGAGCGTGCCATGACCGCCGCCAGCCTGCTGGAGCGCGCCGGCCACACCGACATCGCCGTCCTTGACGGCGGACCGGCCGACTACACCGCCGTCTATGGCCAGCAGCTCGCCCAGGGCACGGAGGGCACCCGCTCGTGAACGCCACACCCACCACGACGCCGACCGACGCCGCCGGGCGGCCCGTACGGCTCGGGCTACGGGAGAACTGGCTGCAGTTCACTCTGCTGGTCGTCGTCAACGTCTGCGTCGGCGGCCTGGTCGGCCTGGAGCGCACCACCGTCCCGCTCATCGGCTCCGAGACCTTCGGCCTGACCAGCGACCTGGCCGTCTTCTCCTTCATCATCGCCTTCGGCCTAACCAAGGCGTTCACCAATCTCGCCGCCGGTGCGCTCACCGCCCGCTTCCGCCGCAAGCAGCTCCTCGTGGCGGGCTGGATTCTCGGCATTCCCGTCCCCTTCGCCCTCGCCTACGCACCTTCCTGGGGCTGGATCGTCGCCGCCAACGTGCTGCTCGGCCTGAACCAGGGCCTGACCTGGTCGATGACCGTCAACATGAAGATCGACCTCGTCGGTCCCTCCCGCCGCGGGCTCGCCACCGGCCTGAACGAAGCCGCCGGATACACCGCCGTCGGCGTCACCGCCCTGCTCACCGGCTACCTCGCCACCAGCTACGGCCTGCGCCCCGTCCCCGAACTCATCGGCGTCATCTTCGTCGTCGCGGGCCTCGCCCTGGCCCTCGTCGTCCGAGACACCGCTGCCCACGTCGCCCTCGAACTGGCCAACCACACCAAACCGCTGCCCACGGATGAGGACACCGGTCTGAAGGCCACCTTCGCGCGTGCGTCCTGGCGCCACCGCTCCCTGCGCGGTGCCAGCCAAGCCGGACTGATCAACAACCTCAACGACGGGCTGACCTGGGGCGTTTTCCCTCTGCTCTTCACCGATCACGGCCTCGGACTCGCCGCCGTCGGCCTGATCAAGGGCCTTTACCCGATCCTGTGGGGCCTCGGGCAGATCCCCACCGGCCACCTCGCCGACCGCATCGGCCGCAAGCCCCTGATCGTCTACGGCATGCTCGTCCAGGCCGTCGGCTTCGTCCTCGCTCTCGCCCTGCTGGACCGGCCGCTGCTCGCGGGCATCCTGTCCGCGATCTTCCTGGGCCTGGGCACCGCCATGGTCTACCCGGCCCTCATCGCGTCCATCTCCGACCACGCCCACCCGGCCTGGCGGGCCAACGCCCTTGGCACGTACCGGTTCTGGCGGGACATCGGCTACGCCGCCGGGGCACTCGTCGCCGGCATCCTCGCCGACGCCCTCGGCCTGAACGCCACCGTCATCGCCGCCGCCGTCCTCACCGCCGCCTCCGGGCTCCTGGCGGCCCGCTGGATCACCGAGCACCGGTCCGACACCCAATGAACGACCGCCTGCCCCGGCCGCTGCCGGGGCAGGTCCTGGCGTCCTGTATCTGGGGCGCCCATCGCGCCATGACCAGCGCCGCTCGGCCCTCCGCCCAGCACTGCGAGCCTGACTGCCTAGACAGCTGTCCTGGACGTTACAAACTGCTGACTGCTCGGCGGAGCTCTGGGATCATCGACTGATGGTCAACGGCAGGGATCGCTCAGGACTTCGGCAGCTGCTGGACGTCGTCGTCTCACGCCACCTCAGCGGGAACACGCACGCCACCCTCAACGCAGCGTTCGCGGAGCTGGCCATGCCGGAGATCCCCAAGGAAGAAGGATCGCTGCGTGAACGGATCGAACGCAGCTACGCCCTGGTCTCCGACAACGACCTCCCCCACGTCGCGCAACGCATCCTGGCTCGTGGGAGCCTCACCGCTGCAACTCGCAACGGCATACAAGATTTGCTTTGGGCGGAGTCGTCACCCCCGGCGATACCCAAGAGGGTCCGACGCGAACTGGCCCGAGCCCTGGACCTGGCGGACATGGCACGCCACGAAGCACGATTCATGACGCTGCTGGAGCGCTTCTGGGTACTCGACCGCGAAGAATCCCTCGCTGACCTGCTACTTCCCAGCCCCAATCGCCCGCCGGGGCTGAGACAGCACATCCAGCAACACGTCTTCCGTAACCCGGAGGACTGGTCGGTCGAGGACCTTTTCGAACACCTGGGGGCGTTCGAGGCCGGCGACGCGAGGTTCGCCCGCTTCCTCGAATCGGCTGTCTCCGCCGACGTGCTCCTCGACGAGCCCGCCCAACGTCACCTCGTGGCACAGATCAACGAGCAGATCCGCAGCGCGGGAGTCGAGCTGCGTGAGACCGGGGCCGACGGCGGCTACCCGCGCTTCACCATGGTCTCCACCCGGCTCGCCGACAACCGACGGCCGAAGAACATCATCTTCGCCTCGCTCACCAAGCCGGACATCCGATTCCTCTCCGCAGTGGACAACGACATCGAGATCGTCGGTGACCCCGGCAACGTCCTCGTCTACGACCGCGAGATCACAGGCGACGGCATCCGCTGGCGAGACCTCCAAGCCTGGTGGCAGGACACCCAAAAGATCGCAGACGGGGCCGAAGCCAAGAAGACTCTCTACCACCGGCTTCGCCGCAGCCTGCCCGGCAACTCACCCGGGCAGCGCAACGTCTTCGAGCTCTACCACCACATCCTCGGCTCTGCCGTCTATGACCTCCCGGCGCTCCTACCCGAGGTGTGGCTCCACTGGGACCACAAAACAGTCCGCGAGCGGGGCCCTGAAGCACTGCTGCGCTCCCGCATGGACTTCCTGCTCCTGCTGCCCCATGGCCAGCGCGTCGTTTTCGAGGTCGACGGGTCCCAGCATTACACCCGCGAAGACGGTCAGGTACCTGACAGCTCAAAGTACGCGGAGCTGGTTGCTGGGGACCGCGAACTCAAGCTCCGAGGCTACGAGGTCTTCCGGTTCGGCCACGACGAACTCAGGGACGCGGAACGTGCCAGGCTCCTGCTCCAGGAGTTCCTGCCGGCCCTCTTCCAACGTTTCGAAGTGAACGGCCGCACCAACTGACACCGGAGACCGGGGCACGGGCCGGATGAGCACGGGTACCTATCCGGCCCCAGCCGTGAAGGCTCAACTCGCACGACCACCGCCGAAGACGGGGAAATGGCGTCCGGGTTCGGCGCACTCCGGCTCCGGGATTTCGAGAACCCGCGCGCTTCGGCGCGGTCGATCGCCAAGTTCGTCGCCGGAGACCGTGGTGCCGACGGGTTCGAGCGGCGCATCGCGGCGCTGGGCGCATCGCCGCGCCCTGCAGGGTCCGACCGGCGTGCCTGGCTGCGCACCGCACTGGAGCAGATCGGGGCCAGGCGCCAGCGGCACCCGAGGACCCACAGGTACGCCCTGCCCGTCGGCCGCAATCGGGCCGAGCGGTCGAGGGCGGTCTTCGGCATGCCCGCACTCCCCTACCCGAAGTGGGCAGAGGTCCGTCACCACACCTAGGGCGTTGTGTATTCACGAAACGATATGTAGTGTGGTTGTCGTGATCGAGCGGCGTTTCGCTCTCACGCACACCACCATCCTGGAACCTCACCCAGAGGAACGACCGTGGACATGTCCATCCCCGACCGCAAGGCTGCTCGCTTCACCGCAGCCGCGGAATCCGGCGTCAACATGAACCCCGCACGCGAGTGCACCCTCGCGGACCGCGCCGCATGGGCCCACGCGGCGCTGGAGGCCTACAACAGGCAGGCCCCCAAGGCACTGTTGCCGGTTCCCAAGCTGGCCGAGCGCGTACGGCTCGGCGTCCTCGCGGCCGAGGCCATGGCCCAGATCGCCTTCAACATCCCCGACGACCGGGTCGTGGACGACCAGGAAAGCGCCGATCGCGTAATCGGAGATCTGGTCGCTCAGGTCTTCTGCCTGACGGACGGCCGGGTCACCGCCCATGAACTCCACCAGGCCGCCGAGGGACTTCGCAGCGAGGCGTACCCCGTGAAGCTCGATGTCCTGTGCGCCGTCGCCGCCGCCGGGGCCGAACGAGAGGCCGCCATGCTCGCGGCGCTCCTGGACGCGGCCGAGTCCTTCGGGTGCGACGTCCCCGGCATGGTCGAAAGCGCCCGCAACTACTTCGAAGACCTCAAGGCCGAGGATGAGGAGGCCGAGGCGGCTCACGCCTGAGCCAGCCCCGGGAGCGAGGAACTCGGCCCCGGCGGCCGCGCTCGCTCCCGGCTGGGTCGCCACGGAACACACCCGATGAAACTAATCATCCCCGCCTTCGACCAGCACTACCGCGTGTCCGCCACGGACTACAACTGGACCAACCCCGGAGAGATTCTCACCATCGGCACCGACGACGCCTTCGTCGGCATCGACAGCCGCCGCTACACCACGCACGGCCGCGTCACCGCACTCGATGTCACCCGCGCCGACGTCAATGCCAAGATCATCAGCCTCCTCACCCAGGACGGCTTCTACGTGCCCGGACGTGAGCGGCAGAGCACCGAGACCCGCAGGCGCATGGGCGAAGTCTTCGGCCTGGCCCGCGGCTTCGAGGTCGGCACCGTCATCGGCCTTCACCGCGGCCGACCCCGCCGCCACGACGCACCCCCGAACTGACCCGCTGGGCGCAATCCATCCGCCAGCGCCCGCCGCCCCCAGGAAGGGCCTCATGGACACCATGCCCCCGAACACCCGTACTCAGCAGCACTGGTACCTCGCCACCCTCGGTCACGAGGCGCTGTTGCGGGAGCTCGCACCGCTGGATCTCCCCGCCTCCGCCACCCACGATCCGCTCACCCTCGCCGGACGGTGCCTGATCGCCGACCCGATCGGCTACCCCGAAGCCCATCGAGCCGCAGAACGGGTCCTGGCCCCGCTGCGCACCGCCCAGACATTCACCACCACCGTCCGGGACGAGGACAACGCCCTGGAGCACACCGGCGTCGTACCGGTCCTTGAGGAGCGCCAGGCCGGAGCCGTCACCGGCTGGTACGCCGAACTCCTCCTCTTCGAACACAGCACACTGCTCAACAAGGCCGCCTACCGCCTGTCCCGGATGCCCGGAGACCCGACCTGGATCATCGACAGCGACTTCCAGCGCAGCGGCCACCCCGGGATTCTGCGGCCCTTCGGCTCCCGGCGCCCGGGCAGCAAGCGGACCCTCCTGCCGCCGTTCGTCGCCGAGCTCGACCGCCTCATCGCGCAGGGGCCGGGGAGCGCGGCGTGACCCTGTACGGCATCCCGCCCGCCGGACTGCGCCGCGCCATGGCGCCCGAAAGCGGGCGGGACCACGCCCACGCCATCGCAGACGCCGCACACGCCTGGTGGACATCCAACCGCGGGGGCTCCGGCGACCGGGCCATCGCGGTCGGCACCCTGGCCGCGCTCGCCCTCTGCGCGCCTTCACGGCCGGACGGCCCCGACTACGGCCCGCTCCTGCTCCCCCTCGACGACGAACAGCTCGTCGACACCCTTCGAGCGGGATGGAACTCGTTCTGGACCTACGACCCGGACCTGACCGAGGCCGCCCGCCCGCTCCACGACTGGCTCTCCCACCCCACCGACAGCGACGTCCGCGGCCTGGCCGACTACGCCCGGATCCTCCTGCGCGCAGGGCTGCTGGAGTACTGCTCCGACACCGCCCGCGCCGAGTCCGACGATGTCCTCGGCCTGCTCATCACCCGGATGCGCAGCTACAGCGAACGACAGTCGACCGGCGAGTTCTTCACCCCGGCGGCGGCCGCCGACAACGTCGGCGACATCCTTCTCTCCGCCGACCGCAGGCCCGGCGATCTGCTCCTCGAACCCGCGGCCGGGACCGGCACGATGACCCGGGCCGCCGCTGCCACGATGCGGTACTTCGGCGCCGACCCCGCCGAGTACCGCTGGTGGCTGAACGACCTCGACCCACTCAACGCCGCGTGCTGCGCCGTGAACGCGCAGCTCTGGAGGCTCGGCCGGCACGTAACCGTCTCCTGCGGCGACGCCCTGAAGCATCCCCGGCTTCTGGAGCAGGCCGTACAAGGGCGCGCCGAGCGGGCGAGCGCCGAGCAGAAGGCCCGGCCGGTGCTGTACCCCACCACGACCCGCCCGCCGTTTTGGCCGTGGCAGTTCGTTCCACCCTCCTGACCCGGCGCGGCGGCAGTGCCGCATCCCGCGGCCGGCCGCCGCTCACCTTCTCACCCCTGCACGAAACGGAGCCCTCTCATGGCCATCAACACCACACCGCCGCCCGCCATCGCCACCTTGGTCCCCGACTCCGAGGGACACGGGACGGTCCTGCGGATCGTCTACGCCCACCGCCTGGACGGCGAGTCCCTGGCCCTCCAGCTCTTCCACCGGTACGTCCACCGCTTGCAGGCCGGCACCCAACTCCCGGACGAGATCACCCGCGCCGAGGTGATGGCCCTCCTCGGCACACAGGGCGCGGACTGCGCCGAGGGCTGACACTCCTCTGCGAACGAGCCCACCGAGGAGGCCTCGGACGAGGCGTGGGAGTGGGTCCGCGCGCAGGTGACCCGCCTGTTCCCCGGCCTGCCCTGGAAGGTCGAGCCCGACCGGCGCATGAACATCCCCGGGGTCGACGCCGACAAGGTCGCCGACATCGTGATCCGTGCACGCCCCCTGGCATCGGACGTGACCCGCCCTGCGACCATGTTCGATCCCACGCTCACCTACTACGCGGACGGAACGCACGTCGTCATGCGGGCCCGGGGAACGGAACGCTCCGGGCACACCTTCGGCATGGCCGAGGGCGCCGCCCCGTACGCCTTCCAGGCCGTGCGGTGGGATGACGGCGGCGCTGACCTCATCGCCCCCCCACGTGCTGCATCGTGTTGAGAACCAGACCCAGGACGGCGCGGCTTAGGCGACCGCAGGGGCCGGCGTGCGGAGGGGCGCGCCGCCGCTCCTGGGCTTCTCCGGCGACCAGGTTCGCCGAAAGGGAAGACGCAACGGGGCAGGGTGGTCAGTTACTTGTGACGGACCCGGCCCAGAAAATGGAGCGTTGTGTATTTCTGCTCCAGTGTGTATTGTGGTTGTCGTGAAGGCGGGAAGCCGCCCCACACCAAGCCAATTCCGAAGGAGCCGCGCTTCGCGCGGCTCGCCCTGGCCGTGGCACTCCCCTCGGCGGCCGGGGCCGCGAGGCCCGGACCGACACCCCCCGTCCGGTCCGGGCCTCGCCCCCTCGCCAAGGCCCCAAGGAGACGACGTGACCATACGGACGAGCACGGCCTCAGCCGTGAACAGGGCTCCGGCGTATCGCCTCCAGCTTGTCTTCGATGCCGGACCCACGATGGCAATGTGGAGGCCGTTGCTGCGGGAGCTGCGCCAGTCCCTCGCCCGGAGTGGCCCTTTCCAGAGTGTGACGGTGGCCGTTCTCAAGGCCGATGGCACGCTGCGAGGGCGACAAGGCGAGGACGACCGACTGGTAACCCTCGTGCTCAGTGACTGCTCCAGCCCCCCAGTGGCACCCCGGTCCGGCCGGGGAACGCTGGTACAAGACTCTGCGCAGCTGGGCACGTGTGCGCCCGGTGGCGGTGGTTCAGCCGCTGCCGGAGCGCATGTGGCAGCGCACGGCGCTGCCCGGGACGCCCGGTAGCATCTACGCCCCGGCCGCCGGAGCCGCCAACTCCGCACTGAGCTTCACGGCGTACGACAGTGCGCCCGACACGGGGGCTGACAGCATCCCTGTGCCGGTTCTGGAACCCGCCTCTCCCTGGCTGGAGAACTGGTTCACGCTCCTCGGCAGTGGCGGTTCCGAGGTCCCGGCGGCGGTCGCCTTGATTCCGCCCGCACTTCCGGCCGAAGGGACCGCCTCTCTGACGGGGCTCACTGCTGAGGAACTGGTCCTCCGCTTCCGCGCCACCGCTTCCCCCGAAGCGTTCGGTCTCGCAGGGTACTTGGCGGCAGGCGTCCCCCACTTGCCGGTGATGCAGTTGATGCACCGCTCGATCGGGACGGCTCCGTGCCCGAGCCACCTGGCCGAGGTGATTCTGAGCGGCCTGCTCCGTGCCGTCCCCGGTCGCCCCGGTACTTACGCATTCCGAGAAGACGTTGCCTCCGTGCTGCTGCGCACAGTGCCGCGTTCCTCGCTCGCCCGCACGGTGGCTCTGCTGCGGCAAGCTGAGCCGTCGATGCGGCGCGCCCTGGTGAGCGCGGAGGCTTCGCGACTCGTCGGCTAGGGGCGCGGTCTCAGCATCCACACGTCGGCGCCACCGTTCGCCGCCCCCCCCCTTCTCCCCCAGCACCGCCTGGGGCCGAACAATCCTCTGTTACCTCCTTCTCTTCACCTGCGGTGTTCGGGGCGCTGCGCGTGAATCGCCCGTCCCGACATGAAGCCGGCCGCTCATCTTCGGTGACCCGCGTTGCCCTACGTGCCCTTGCATCCGAGTGCGCGGCCACTGTCAGACCCTTACGAGAGGATCACCCTCATGACGACTCTTCCCGCCGCTCAGGCGCAGTCTGCCGTGTCCAACCGCACCGAGTACGAGGCCGCGCTCCAGCTCCTGCGCGAGGCCTCGCAGGCGTACTACGGTGACGGCGACAGCGCCCTGGACGACGCCTCGTACGATCAGCTCCGACGGTCGGTGCAGGCATGGGAGGAGGAGAACCCCGCCGAGGTCTCCCCGGACTCCCCCACCGGGCTCGTGGCCGACGGTGCAGCGCCCGTCGGCGACGTTGCGCACACCACTCGCCTCCTGAGCCTGGACAACGTCTTCGACGCCGAGGGCCTGGTGGCATGGGGCGCCTCGGTCCAGCGCCGTCTGGGCCGCGCGCCGCAGGGCGGGTTCACCGTGGAGCCGAAGATCGACGGTGCTGCCGTGGCCGCTCGGTATCGCGACGGCCTTCTGGCGCAGATCATCACCCGCGGTGACGGCAGTCACGGCGAGGACATCAGCCACGTCATCGGACAGATCGACGGCCTCCCCGAGCGTCTGGCCGATCCGGTCACCGTCGAGGTCCGCGGCGAGGTCGCCTTCACCCAGGAGCAGTTCGAGAAGGCGAACGAGGTCCGTGCCGCTCACAACGCGCAGGTCTTCGCCAACCCCCGCAACGGCACGGCCGGGACGCTGAGGGCGAAGGACCGGCCGTACCGGCTCCAGATGACGTTCTGGGCCTACGGCGCGGTCGGACTGGACGGCGTATCGTTCCTGCCCGCCGGAGCCACGCACGCCGAGACCCTGGCCGCCGTGGCCACAGCCGGTATCCAGACGACCGCGGACTCCCCGGCCGGGCTCCACGTGGTCGCCGACCTGGCCGCAGCACAGGAGCGGGTTGACGCGATCGCCGCCATGCGTGCGGACCTGCCCGTCGGAATCGACGGGGTAGTGATCAAGATGAACGACACGGGAGAGCAGACGGCGGCCGGGTTCGGCTCCCGCTTCCCTCACTGGGCCATCGCGGTCAAGCTCCCTGCGGTCGAACGCCAGACCGTCCTGGAGGACGTCGTGTGGGAGGTCGGCCGCACCGGGGTCCTCGCGCCGACCGCGATCCTCGCCTCGGTGGAGATCGACGGCTCCAACGTCACCCGGGCCACCCTCCACAACCCCGCCGACATTCGCCGCCGCGACCTCCACATCGGCGACACCGTGACGGTCTACAAGGCCGGCGACATCATCCCCCGGGTGCAGGGAGCCGTGGTCCAGCTGCGTCCGGAGGGTGCACGGGAGGTGCCGCTTCCCGAGGTCTGCCCGAACTGCGGTTGCGAGATCAACAAGGCGCAGGAGCGGTGGCGGTGCGCGAAGGGCACCGCGTGCGCCCTCCCGGCACTGATCGAGTACGCCGCGCAGCGCGAGATGCTCGACATCGACGGCCTGGGCAAGACCTACGTGGCGGCCCTAGTTGCGTCCGGCTACGTCAACGACGTCGCCGATCTGTTCACCTTGACCGTCGAGCAGCTCACCGAGGCGTCCAAGAGCGCCAAGCGCGCCGCCAAGCTCGCCGAGCAGATCGAGGCCGCCAAGGCACTCCCGCTCAGCCGGGTCTTCTGCGCACTGGGCGTGCTCGGCACCGGGCGCAGCATGTCCCGCCGTATCGCCCGGCACTTCGGGACCATGGACGCCATCCGTCAGGCGGACGCTGCCGCTCTGCAGGGCGTTGAGGGCATCGGCCCCGAGAAGGCCCCGGTCATCGTCGAGCAGGTCGCCGCCCTGGCACCGGTCATCGACAAGCTGATCGAAGCGGGCGTCAACATGACCGAACTCCAGGAGGCGTCGGCGGCTGAGGGCGCAGGTCCGCTGGCCGGCAAGGTCGTGGTGGTCACCGGCAAGATGAGCGGGCGACTGGAGGCCTACGGGCGGTCCGAGATGAACGCCCTGATCGAGAAGGCCGGCGGCCGCGCGGGCAGCAGCGTCAGCGCGAAGACGTCCATCCTCGTCGCCGCGCCGTCCACCGGAGGCAAGCCGAGCTCGAAGGCGGTCAAGGCGGCTGAGCTGGGCGTCACGGTCCTCGCCCCCGAGGCCTTCGCTGAGCTGGTTGCCGACTACCTGGCCTGACGCAAGGGGACCGGGGCGGGGCGTCGCGCGGTAGGCGCGACCACCCCGCCTCACCACCCCTGCGGACCAGGGCACCGAACGGCCGGGCCAGGACGCGTGCCTGCTGACCCTGCACCGGCCAGGCTCGGCCGTCCACTCCAGATGTTGCTTATTCATTTTTCAGTGTGTACTATCATTTCATCGCCTGGTGCTCGGCACCCGCGATCTCTCCCCAACTCCCGCGCGTCCAGGTAGGGATGACATGCACTCGAACACGCCCGAACTGTCGGACTCCGAGCTTCTGGCGATTGCGGCCCGGGCCGCCAAGCGGGCCCCGGTCAAGCCCAACGATCTCCTCATCCTCACCGAGCTCCAGCGGGCGCTCTACCGAGAACTGCACGCCTGCGTCGGCCAGTTGGTCCTGCCGCCGGTCCCGGCGGAAGTCTCGCCGGCATCCTCGGCGCGGGTGCGGAACGCCATCGACAGCATCCTCGCCGACGAAGAGGAGATGGCCGTCTTCCGGCAGATGTACGACCACCTGACCCTCGCGGCAGGAGACCAGCGGGTGGCCGATCAGATGCTGGCGCTGTCCAGCGGCCAGCACGGTCCGGGCGGCTCGTTCCTCAAGCGCATGCTGCGGTTCGCGGCGGCTGACGCGTACGCGAACACGGTCCAGATGCTCGTCGTCGACTTCCTGAGGACCACGGACAAGCAGACGCTTCGTACGGTGCTGGCCCAGCTCGCGGGCATGGAGTGGACGCTCGATCCGGACGACAGGCACCAGCGGACAATCATTGATCCGCCGGACGTCGTCGTGGATGACACCGACGCCGAGGTCCGCCGGTTCCGCGAGCTGGGGCTGCACTCCGGTGAAGCCACCCCGGGCCGGAGTCTCGCACGCTCGGACGACGCGGCCTGGGAGACTCCCGACCAGCACCGCATCCGGATCTGGCGTCGCCGGTACGTGGAGGCCCACCGGCAGAGTCTCGAGTGGGCCCGGGCGAAGGCGGAGGTGTACCGCCGGGAGCGCGAGCGGCTGGCGCCCTACGGACATCCGGAAGGCCTAGAGGCGGCCGTGGTGACGCAGCTGCGGCAGGAAGCCGACCGGGCCTCCTCCGCCCGCCTCTTCCAGATCGGCGACTCCCTCGGCCAGATGGCGCTGCGCCGCGTGGTACGGCGGGCCGAAAAGACCACGACCCCGTTCGATCCCGCCCACCTCCCCGCCTCGCGCGGGATGCTGTTCCTCGACACTCCCCTCGCCCTGCCCAACGGCCGACGCATCGTCGGCTACGTGTGGGGCCCGTGGTCACCCCAGACGGAGGAAGGCTGGTTCCTTCTGCGGCCCGACCGGCTTCTGGAGCCGGTGGAGCCCGCGCGCGATGACGCCCCCTGGACATGGGTCACTGCCCTGACGTGCGACGAGTCGCTGCTGAAGCTGCCGTTCTCGCCATACGAGACCCTGCTGGCGCGCCCCGGTGAGGTCCTGGATCCCGAAACCCGGCTTCGCGACCCGGACAACCCTGAGCGGTACCGAAGCGGATCGGGCCGCCAGGGCGGCCAGGAGCTGATGCTCCGCCACGTACGGGCCCTGTGGGAGCTGCTGACCCAGCACAAGCGGTCCACGGTGCGGGTCCTCGCCCACCAGGTCCACCAGCTCAAGCCAGGCAAGCGCGATGCCGAGCGGCGGCGGGGCATCTCCGACTCCGGCCAGGTCGAGAACTGGTGGGTGGACCCGGACGCGGGCGAGCGCTTCCGGGAGCAGCAGCCGCGCGAGCCGCGCGAGGGCGGAACCGGCCGCACGCTGACGGTGCGCTACTGGAGGGAGGAGCACGAGCGCCAGCAGTGCCCGAACTCCCACATGCACGCCGCCCTGGAGACGGAAAAGCCCGGCAGCTGCCCGCACTACGAGATCACCATCCCCGAGCACCCTGTAGGGCCCGCCGACGCCCCGTGGTCCGACCGGCTGCGCCGCGCCCGCCTCCGCCCCTCGGCGACGCCCAATCGTGCCGCAAACCCCTAGCAGTCCCCCTGTGGCCGGGCGAGCCCCGTCCCGCCCGGCCACAGGTCCCACGGCCCGTGCACAGGGCCGACATCCCGAACGTCTTCAGCCGAGGAGAGCCATGTCCGACGACCTCCGTCCCCGCACCGTCCAGCACCGCCACTGTCAGCCGCTGCACACCGTCTACGGGCTGGTGGCGCTGCTCGCCGGCTGCGGCCTCCTGCTGGAGCAGCCCCTCATGTGGCTGTACGTCGGCCCGCTCGGGACCCTTGTCGTCCAGACGCGCCGGCTCGCCCGGCGCCGGGCCTGCGCCGCCCTCCGCAGGCGGGACGAGCGCAAGACCGACCCGGCTCGCGCCCGCTGGGTGTGGAGCGCTGCCGCGGCCGGTCTGGACGCCACCCTGGTGGCAGGAGCCTTCGTTGTCTCCACCGTGCTGCTGCTCGGCCACGGTGACGAACTCGTCCCGCGCGGACGGGCGGTGGACTACCTGGCCCTCGGCGCAGGGGCGGCGTTCGTCGGCGCGCATGCCCTCACTCACCGCATGTCCGCCCGAGACCCGAAGGCGCCGCAGCCCGAGGCGTAGCAAGTCCTCCTGTCGCACCGTGCCGGGCGATCGCCCGGCACGCGCTTCCCCTCACGTCCTCGGAGAGACCGTCATCCTGCACTTCGACCCCACCGCTGCGAGCGGCTCGGCCGTGGCCTCCCTGTTCCGCACGTGGTGCTCCCTGCGCGACGCCGGTCCCGGGCGCTGGCCGGAGGTGGCGGAACTGGCCAGCGCCGTGGAGGAATTGTTCGTCGGCCTCGATCTGGACCCGGCCGGCCCCCTTGCGCAGGTCGAGCTGCCCGCCACGAGAGAGGTTTCCACGGTCATCGGTCTAGGCGCCGCTGTGTCGAACTGGACGGCGACGAGCTCGACTTCTCGCAGTGGACCGACACCTTCCGTGCTGACTCCGGGGACGCGGCCGCCAGAGCCGCGCGAGCGCAGGTCGAAGGCGGGGACTGCTGAGATGCCCCACACCCATCCTGTTGCGTATTCATATTCCAATGTGTAATGTGATTGAACGTCGGGTCCGGCGGCACCGCTGCCCAGACCGGACCACTCCCCTTCCTTCCTCCAGCTCAGGAGACGACTGTGCCCACCCGTGTCGTGACCCGCACCCCCGACCGCCGCGCGCCCAGCCATCGAGGCCTCCAGACGCGCCAGAAGCTGATGGACGCAACGATCGAACTCCTCGCCACCCGGTCCTACCGCGACATCAAGGTGATGGACGTCGCCCAGGCGGTGGGCACGTCGCCCGCGACGTTCTACCAGTACTTCCCCGACATCGAGGGCGTCGTCCTCGAAGCGTCACGCCTCCTGGTCGAGGAGACGAACGCGGCGCTCGGCGACTTCAAGGACGGCTCCTGGTCCTCGGACGGTCTGTCCGGCGCCACCCGGCTCGTCGACGCCGTACTCGACGGCTGGAGCGATCACCTCCCGGTCATGCGCGTGCTGACCGCCGTCGCGGCCGAGCGGGACCCCCGCTTCGTCAAGGCCTACACCGCAGCCACCCGGCCCGTCATCCGTGCGCTTGCGGCGGCCACCCACCCGACCACACGCAACGGCACAGGCAAGGAACTCGTTCACGCCCTCGTGTCCAGCCTGACCGCCGCCGCCGGACACGAGAACGCCGGAAGTGTCCAGGGGCTGACCAAGCACCAGCGGCGCCAGGGACTCGCCCGGCTCGTCCACGCCGTCGTGACCACCGCCGCCGCTTAGAACTCACGCCCCGCCGCAACCCCAGGGGGAACACCTTGATCCAGCCAGCCTCTCTCGCCATCGGCTTCGGCCTCGGCGTCCTCAGCGTCCTGATCCGCGTCCTTGCTCTGCGCATCCGGCCGCGCCGCTGCCCGCTCCCCCTCTCAGTCGCCTCGCCGAGCCCCGAGCTAGCAACCGCCCTGTCTCTGGACGTCGCCGAGCGGTACCCGAACCTCGGAGGGTTCGACTACGCCACCGTCAGCGTCTTCGAGCGCAACTCACCGGAGAACACGGTGCACCTCTACCCCGCGCGCGGACCCCACCGGGGCGCCATACGCCTGGACCCCAGCAATCTGCACGGCCTTGACGGCAGGGCCGCCCGGCTGCTGGCCGAGATGAACCTGCCTCCCGTCGGCGTCCTGGTCCTCCCGCTCGGCCCGCGCTGACCCGGCTCTCGCCGCCCCGGCTCGCTCCGGGGCGGCGTCCGACCGGCCTCCGCGGCGGCGCCACTGCAAGCCGCCCCTTCCCATCACCGATCCCCGACCCGTCAGCGAGGAACCGTGACCAACCCTTCCCGCCAGATGTTCAAGTACGGAGGCTGGGTGTTCGACATCGACCGGGCCATGCGCCTCCTGGAGGAGCACCCGCGGGCCGTCGAGCAGACCTCCGTGGCCGACTGGTCGGCCGCCTACCACCTGAGCCTGCTCAGGCCGGGCTACGAAGGCCCGTCCTGGTGCCCGGTTTTCGGCCCGGATCAGTCCCACTTCAGCGTCGAACACGCCATGCGCACCGACCTCGACCAGCCGGTGATCATCGCCACCTTGGAGTTCGACAGCGGCCCAGCTCGCCTGCTGGTCGACGGAGTGCATCGCATGTACCGGGCAATGACCGAAGGCCGCCAGACCCTCCCAGCACACGTCCTGACCGTCGCCGAGACCGCGACGATTCGCGCGCACTAACCCCGCCCTCCTCCACCCTCGGGAGTCTCCTTGACCTCCATCGGCACCGCACGTCACTTTCAGCCTCACGGCACGCCCGGCCACGTATGCCGCGACCACAACCGGGCGGTCCTAGCCCCGGCCGTCGCCGTCGAGGCCCTCCGCCAGGGCCTCGGGCCCGACCTGACCGACGCCCAGCTCGACCGCTGCGCGGAGATCGCCGAGCGCAACCCGCTGTCCGACACCTCCCTCGCCGCCGTCCGTACCGCTCTGGAGCCCGCGCTGTCCATGCGCAACTCCCCGGCGACCGTGCACCATCGGCTGTTCACCCTCCCAGCCGGGCACCCGCTGCGCGTCCGCGTCGGCGACACCGAGTACTTCCTGGTCCCCATCCCCATCACCCTGTGACCTTCCGCCCGCTGCAGACAGCGGGCGGCCGGAAACCAACACCCCTCACCAGCGCGTCCGGCCCCGGCCGGACGCGTTTTGGCATGATCCCCCTCGACCGAGATCCAATACCTGACAAGGGGGGAACCATGTCCGTGCGCCTGCGCCACGCCCTTCCGACCGTGCTCCTGGCCGGCGCGGTCCTGATCTCCGGCTGCGCCGGCTCCGACAACGGCCCCAAGGCCGATGGCAAGCCGACGAACAGCGCCCCGGAGCCCCGGCCTTCGCCCTCCACAGTGCTGCCGGAGGGCATCGTGAAGCCGGGAACCGCGCTGCCGGTCGGCGATGGGGCGTGGACGGTGACGCTGCAGGGCTTCGAACGGCTGCCGGCCGGGGCCGTGCCCGGCGTGCCGGCCGGCTCGAGCGCATACACGGCGCGGGTGACCGTGGCCAACCAGCGAGCGCAGATCGCAACCGCGCCGCGAACCGCCGTCACCGCCCGCTACGGCACTCTCGGGCGCACGGCTGCCGAGGCCGCCGACCGCAGCACGGCCTCCGCCGAGGAGGAACCGCAGCAGGTGCGCCCCAACGGGTCCGTCGACAGGGACCTGAAGCTGGTGCTTCCCAACCAGGCCCAGGGCCTGCCGGTCACGGTGACTGTGGAAGCGACCGAGGAGGGGCTGGCCGAGCCGGAGCTGCTGTTCTTCGAAGGCGCCCTGCCGGGCGGTGCCGTCGGCTCCCCGGACCCGCAGGCGCCGCAGGGCGCGCCGGCCGGGCAGTCGGTCACACCGCTCGGGCAGTGGAACGGCCACGTGCGCGTGGGCAAGGTGACGGTGAGCGGCGAGGGCGCCTCGCGCACCGGGAGCCTGGAGCTCAGCGTGGTCAACCGTTCCGGCGACCCGATGCCCGGCCTGGGCACCACCCTGCGGATCCTGACCGGCCAGGACCTGCACCTGGCCGCCACCGTCCGTCCGGTGTACGGGTACCGCGACGCCGCGATCGCCCCGTACCGCACTGCCACGCAGACCGTTTCCTTCCGCGTCCCGGAGACGGCCGTCGGCAGCCCGGTGACGGTCGAGGCAGTCGACGCGGGCGGCTCCAAGGTCACCTTCGAGGGTGTCCTCTGACACCGAAGTCGGATCGTTTGCCATCGAAGTTGGACCGGTCAGGTGGTGGTTCCCTGGCGCATCTGCCCGGCACGGCGGCCGCCGACGTCCTCACCCGCTGTGCGAGGCGATCGGCGAAGACCTCGCGCACAGGCTCGCCGCCCGCCGCTCCGTGATGCCCGGGGTCCGCTGTGCCCTGTGTAGATATTTTCTGACGCCGAACCTGGACCGTTTACAACTGGAGCTGGACAGATCTGGCCGGCCTGCGGCTGCGGGGCGGTCGGTTCTCGTCCGGTTCGGAGGTCGGCCGGCTGGCCGACCCTGCGGGCGGAGGGTCAGCCGCAGGAGACATACAGGTCGACGGTGACCTCTGCGCGCCTGAGCGCCAGCGGCGCGGCGGTCTGCTGCGGCGCGGTCGGCCTGTGGCGGCTGGTCCGTGCCCTGTTCCGGTCGGTGCGGGCGGTCCTCCGCACGCTCCGGCGCCGCGCCGAAGGCAAGGCGCAGGGCGAGTCACCAGGGTCCCGTCCTCTGGCGCCCAGACGGCTTCCCACTCGGCGAAGGTGCGGCACTGCTCGGCGGCGCACGCGCGCGGGCCCGGTCTGCCTGTGTGAGGGAGGCTAGGAGCCTGTCGCGGATGACGAACGCCGGGCGGATCGAGCTTCAGCTCGACGGGCGGCGACGCGCTTGTGAGGCAGGCGCGGGCTGAGCGTATGGCGACACGGTCGCCGGTCTCGGCGGAGGCGACGGGCGATGGCGATGGCGATGGCGATGGCGATGGCGAAGCCTATGCAGCGGTTGCCGCCGGTGAGCAGCGTTGAACGAGACACGGAGTGACCCTCCATGGTGCTTCGTGGGCGTTTGCAGTCAATCAGCTGGCCCGGCGCGGGCCGGAACGTGTGAGCTGTCCGCTCATCGCTGCGGCGGTGTCCATCACAGCGGTCACGTACCGAGCGCGGGTGGTTGCTCGTTGCATGGGTGCGTCCTTGGCCAGCAGTGCGACAGATCCGGCGACGGCCGAGCCGTACCAGATGGGCGCGGCGACCATCGTGCGGCCCGGCAGCGGGGATGGCCCGATGGCATGACCTTCCTCACGGACGTGTGCAATGTCGATCTTGTTGCCGCCGATCGAGCCGAGGCAGGCGAGGATAGCCAGACCGGCGGCGTCAGCCTCCAGGGGTGCCGACTCGAGAGACCGCAAAACGATCTGAGGCGATGTGAGGATCTCATCAGCATGTGGACCGTATGCCCGTTCCGCGCAGATTCGCATCGGAGGGCCTATCAGGTGCGGTCGGTAAACGAATGCGACCTGACCAGTTCTTGACTGTAGTGTGACGATCTCTGCCCTCACCGCAGGAGAGGGCGGGACGACCTGGAGAGGTTGGGCGGGCGTCGAAGAGGAGGGACCGTGCAGCGCGTCAGTCAGCGCGTAGCGGGCGCGTGGCCCGCGTTGGTCAACGACACCCTCCCGCACCAAGGCCCGCAGATACCGGTGAACGGTCGGCGCGGGAAGTCTTGCAGACTCGGCAACCGAAGCCAGGGGATGTTCACCCGGGCCGAGACGGGTAAGCGCTTTGAGCACCGCCATGGTGCGCGCCACGGCGCCGCCGGTGCGGTCGGATGGGGTGGCAACGGTATGCAGCAACGCGAACTCCCCCTCGCGGTTGTGGAGGAGCTTCGCGTCTCCCACAACGCGGACTCGCTCCAGTGGCCGATTCTTCCCGGCCAAGATCCCGCTCACCAGGCTCTGAATTTTCCGGTCCTCGAATTTCAGGAGCGAGCGCTTCCGGTATATCTCGAGGCTGGCACGGGGAAGGGTTGAACGTTGAATCAGAAGGAGGCGTTGCAGCAGCTGCTGCGATGGAAGCGGGGGGGGATAGACCCGGTCGAGCTCGGCTGGCCCAAGCGCACCGGCCGGGGACGGCGCTCGCGCGGACTGTCCCAGGCCCAGGTCGCTCAGGCACTGTTCGTCACGGAGAAGACCTACGCCGAGTTCGAGCGCGGGAACACGCCTCAGCCGACCACCGAGTTCCTTGACAACGTGGCCAAGGCGCTGAATATGCAAGAGCGCGAGCGGACCGCGCTCTACGTCTACGCGGTCGGGTACGAGCCCCCGTTCCCCATGGACCCGATGGCCGGGACGAACGTCGACCCGGCCTGGCAGGTGGCCGTCAACAGCGTGTCCGGGCAACCCTGTTACATCAACGACGTCGCCTGGAACGTGTTGGCCGCCAACGACGACTTCAAGCTGATGTTTCCCCAGTCCGAGGGTAAGCCCCCTGAGCTGCCCGAACGCAACTTGATCCGGTGGATGCTCCTGCGCGAGGACGCCAGAGAGCACCACCTGGTCGACTGGGACACACGCTGGGCCCCGCAGGTCGCGGCGCAGCTGCGCACGGCGGTTGCCGCGCATCCCGACAACGAGGACCTCCGGCTGCTCGACAAGGAAGTTAACGACGACCCGGTCACAGGGCCGATTTACCGTGACCACAGCCTTGCGTACATCCACCCCGATGGTGACGCACGGCCGATGCGGCACGCCGGCTACGTGCCCCCGCGCGGCACTGAAGACCACCGCAGCCAGTGCTGCGAGCGGCATGTGCCGTCCCAGCTGGGCACGGTCACCATGTGCGCCGCCCAGCCGTTTGGCAGTCCGGGAGCGCGGTTCTTCCTCCTCCCGTTCGTGCCCCATATCTGACGTCGCACCCGTGGCCCGCCTGGCTGAGAGATTTCTTCCGGGCAGCCACGGTCCGTCAGAATGCAGGCTCATGACAGCCACTGACCTGAAGCAGATCGCCCCCGGCATCTTCGCCTGGCTGCCCGGCCACAAGGCGACCTGGGGCATGGCCAACTGCGGTCTCGTCGTCTCCGCTGGCCAAGCCCTCGTCATCGACACGCCCTACACGCCAGCCCTGACCGATGCTTTCCTCGCCGCGGTCCGCACGGCTGTCGGCCCGGACGTTCCGCTGGACCGGGTCGCCGTCACCCACGCCAACGGCGACCACACCTGGGGCCTTCAGCGGCTCCCCAACGCCGAGGTCTTCGCCACCCACGCCGCCCTTGAACACCAGTGCCTGGAGCCGAAACCTCAGCAGCTGCAGGCACTCGCCCACGACACCGACCCCGGCCAGCCCCTCGGCTGGTACTTCCGGGAGCACTTCGGCATGTACGACTTTGCGGGCATACAGGTGCTTCCGCCGACCACGACGTTCGCCGGTCGCCGCGACCTGGCGGTTGGCCAGGTTCCCGCAGAACTGCACGAGGTCGGGCCTGCCCACACTGTCGGCGACCTCATCGTCCACCTGCCCGAGCAACGCGTGGTCTTCGCCGGTGACATCGTCTTCGCGGGAGACCACCCCTCGCACTGGGCCGGGCCGCTGGAGCGTGTCTCCGCCGCCTGTGCACGGATCTTGGACTTCTCCCCCGAGTGGATCATCCCCGGCCACGGCTCGCTCATGACCCCGGACGACCTGCGAGAATACATCGCCTACCTTGACGACCTCGCGGATCAGGCGTACGTGATGCACGGGCAGGGCCGCAGTGCCGCCGACGCGGCACGCATCTTGATCAAGGAAGACCGCTACCCCGGCCTCGGTCTTCCCGAGCGCCTCGCCATCACCCTCAGCACTGAATACCGCCACCTCGACCAGGACTCCTCCGCCCCGGACCTGCTGGAGCTGATGGACCACGCGGCCCGCATCGCATGGGAGCGTTCCTCGGCCGGCCCAGTCGCGCGCTGACCTCGGCGCTGACAGCGACACCTCGTCAATTCCGGCTGATGAAACATTGACACCCCTCCATTCCGATAATTGAAATGTGAACCTCCTATGAGGCGCGGAGGCTTGCCTCGCGCACCCCGAGAGGGTCAACTACCGGCGTCGGCGCGCCGTGCATGCACAGGGCAGCGCCCACCCAGGCACCGAGGGCTCTCCCACGCCCGTTGACGTGCGCGGTCGAGCAAGCACGCGTTGCTGGACTCGATTCCGGCTGCCGCCGCTGGCCCCCCGGCGGCGGCAGCCGCTCGCAGCCGCTCGTTCCAGGGAGGGTTCATGAGCCCCGCCGTCGCCTTGCCGGCCCCCGCCGTCCCCGAGTTTCTGGCGCCGCGCATCGAGGACATCCGCAACGCCCTCCGAGCGGGCCGGCCCGAGGAGGCCCTGGCAGCAGCCCAGGGCATCAGTCACGAACTCGCCGAGAGTCACGGCCCTCTGCATGTCTACGCCCTCCATGCCCTCGAGCTCGTCGCCTTCTGTGCCCAGCTCGCGGAGCATCCCGCCTTGGCCACCGAGGTCTCGGTGTACACCGCCTCGGCCTGGCAGCGAGTTCTGGACGCCAAGCACCGCCATGTCCGTCAGCAGGCCCGCAACGGCGTCGCCTCCTGGCTCACTGTCACCAACGCGTCCGATGTCGTCAGGACCGCTACTGATGTCCTGGCGCTGCTGCAGTCGGTCTACGGCGAGGACCACCCCTCCATCGCCTTGGTTGAACGGCGACTTAACGCCATCACCGGGGCGGACCAGCGGGCCGCCGCAGACGCTCTGCGGGCGTCGGGCCCGGCCTTGTCGATTAGACCCTGAGGCCCTGGCTAGAGCGCTTCCAGACCGCCTGCGCCAGAGGCATATACCGGAAGTGCGGCTACCGGAAAAAACGGGGCCTGGCCGCACCTGATCTTTCTGGCCAGAATCAGGCTCGGACTGATCGCGTTGTGGGAGACGCCCAGTCCCGGACCGCGAGGGGGACAGTCGCGTTGAACCAGACCACCGTCGGCTCGACGGCCAGGAATCTCGGCTCCGCAAGCCGCTTCGGCCGACCGGCCGCTCCTTCCGTACCCCTCGGCTCGCCCGAGGCTGTGCACGCGCCCGCAACGCCGCAGCACACCGCCGACCTGCTGACGCGGTGCCCGGCAGAGCCCGGCTTCGCCGCCGGCACGGCGGCCCTTGTCAGCTCCGGCTCCGGCCGTGCCCTCGCCTGAGGCTGCGCCTCCTTTCCCTACGCTCCAAGCCGTCACCACTATTCACAAGGGGGATACGCCAGTGTCGATCTCAACCGCATCCGGCACGGACCGCTGGCTGCGCCGAGCGGTGGTCGCGGTCACGGCTCTCAGTGTTGCGGTCACGGCCGCCGGCTGCGGAAGCGGCGAGGAGAAGAAGCCCGAAGCCTCCGCCCGTCCCAGCGCCACCAAGAGCGCCGACCCGCAGGCCAAGGCCAGGGCCGAGGTGTTGGCGGTCTACCGCAGCTACTGGGACGCGCAGGTTAAGGCATACGCGAAGGCCAGCCCCGTTGATACAGGCCTGGACAAATACGCCTTCGACAAGGCCCTCGGCAAGGCAGAGTCCGAGCTCGTCGCGCTCAAGCTGAACGGCAACGTCATCAAGGGAGAACCGAAGCTCTCTCCGGAGGTCACTGCAGTCAACCTGGACGAGACGCCGAAGAAGGCCACCATCACCGACTGCGTCGACGTGAGCAACTGGAAGCTGGTCAAAGAGAAGACCGACGAAGAGGTAAAGCTGCCCAAGGAGCGGCTCACCCGGTTCGTCACCACCATCAACGCCCGGACCGTCGGGGACAAGTGGATGATCGTCGAGACGCAGCAGCAGGACCGCACATGCTGACCCGCAAGGCCGCGGCCGTCATATCCGCGCTCCTTGGCCTCGTCTGCCTGCTCCTTCCGTCCCAAGCCTGGGCGGACGGAGGCGACACGGACGTCGGCTCTTGCAACAGCGCCTGGATCTGTGCCGGTGTGGAAGTCCCCGGTGGAAACGGGGGACGTGGAGGCAACGGCAGCGGTGGCGGCCACAACGGCGGCGGAGGCGGCAGCAAGGGGGACGGCAAGACCTGCGAGAGCGGCGCGAAGGAACGCCCGGGAAGCCCGGGCTGGGAGTGCTACATCCCCGGCGTGGGCACCTGGAGTGAGTCCTACGGCTGCTACATCCGCAAGCTCGACCCGCAGCCTCCGAAGTCCGACCCCGTCTGGGAAGGCCACACCACGGGCGCCATCTACGCCTTCGCGTGCATGTCACAGATCAACGCCCGCCCCACACCCACCGACGGCTTCGCCCGCTGGTCCGAGACGGACCCACTCGGACAGACCGGCCCTACCGCAGCCGAGCTGGCCCAGCGCGCGCTGAGCATGATGCGCCTGGACGGAGCCAAGATCGGCAGCGCACCCCCGGCCGGCTCCAAGGGCCTGATCGGCCTGCCGGTATGGCTCTGGACGGCCCAGACGCCCAACACCTGGGGCCCGCTCTCGACCACCGCGTCGGCCGGTGGCCTGTCGGTGACGGCGACCGCGCGCGTCAAGTCCATCACCTGGGCCATGGGTGACGGCACGTCCGTGACCTGCACCAAGCCTGGAACGCCGTATAAGAAGTCCTTCGGGAAGCAGGAGTCCCCTGACTGCGGCCACACCTACACCAAGGTGCCCGACGGCGGCTCCTACAAGATCACCGCGACGAGCACATGGGTGATCGACTGGACCGCCACCAACGGGGAGACGGGCACGCTGCCGAACGAGACACGCAACGCCGGAACCGCAATCAACATCGGCGAGCTCCAGGTCGTCAACTAACGAGGAAACCCAGCAACCATGGCGACGACGTTCGCAAACAAGAAGCCCGCCGAGAAGGCGCCCGCAGCAACCCCCAGCCCGCTCCCGATCTCCCAGGACGCCCCCCGCCGCCGGCGACGGCCGGTCGTCGTCAGCGCCGGCTTGGCGCTGGCCGCGGCCGGTGCGCTCCTCGCCGTGTGGCAGGTCGACGAGGCCGGGAACCGGGTTCCCGTCATCGCGCTGGCACACGACGTCAAGGCGGGCCAGACCGTCAAGAAGAGCGACTTGGTCGTGGCGCAGATCGCGCCCGACACCGCACTCGCACCGGTGCCGGTCAACCGCAGCAGCGACATCGTCGGCAAGACCGCGGCCGCCGACCTGCCCAAGGGGACGCTCATCACCGACGCATCCGTGCACGAGGGCACGCCCGTCGCCAAGGGCCGCGACACGGTAGGCATCCTCGCCAAGCCCGGACAGCTCCCGGCGCAGCGTCTGCGCACCGGCGACGCGATCGCGCTCGTCCACACTCCGCAGGACGACACCGAGGCGGCCAAGTCGGGCACGCAGAAGGCTCCGGACAGTATCAGCGCTGTCGTCGTCGGCGTTTCGTCCCCCGACGCGAACGGGGCCGTCGTCGTGGATGTTGCTGTTGCGGGAACGGACAGCCCGTCCCTGGCCACGTGGACGGCCAGGGGCGCGGTGACCGTCGTGCTGAAGGCGGCCGGCTGATGTCGGTCATTGCATTGGTGTCCGGCAAGTCCTCCGGCGTCACCTGCTCCGCGCTTGCCCTCGCTCTCTCCTCGCCGAAGCCCTCCTTGCTGGTGGAGGCCGATCCGGCGGGCGGAACGATCCGTGCCGGCTACCTCGGCGGAGAAGGCAGCGCGGCCACCGGTCTGCACCGTCTGGCGGCTGCGGACCGGCAGGGCACGCTCGCCCGCGAATTCAACCAGCACTTCGTGAGCCTGGACCGCGACAACACCGGGCAGCGGCTGCTCCTGCCGGGGTTGACCGACCCCACCCAGGCCGCCTCGCTCAGCCGTACCTGGGAGCCGATCTCCCGCCTGCTGAACGTCATGGACCAGACCGGCCACGACGTGATCATCGACGCCGGACGCATCCTGACCGAGTCCGAAACCCGGCTGTCCACGACCCGCTACCCGACACCGCTGCTCCACCGTGCTGACGCAGTGCTCATGGTGGTGCGCACCACCCAGGCATCCATCACGGCTGCCGCACCAGCCATGAGGGTCCTCAGGGAGGAACTGGCGCATCACGGCACGGGCGCCGACGCACTGGGCCTCCTGTTGATCGAGGAAGGGTCCTTCAACAGCAGCCAGGTCCAGCAGCATCTGCAGGCTCCCGTGGTCGGCATGCTCGCGTGGGATCCCGACAGCGCCGACGTCTTCACCCACGGGGCCTACAAGAAGCTGCCGCGCACGCTGCTGCGCTCAGCCCGGACGGCCCACCAAACGATCAACGAGCTGGTGACCAGGCGCCGCGTGCAGCTGCTGCCGGCCGCAGTGCCGACGGTCGCTGGGAGGGCATCATGACCGACACCCGGCCGGAGGCCCCGGCCACCGACTACACGGCCCTCTTCGCCCAGGCCCTCAAGGAGAACCCCAGCCAGGGGACGCCGGCCCTTCGAACGGTGCCCGCCCAGCTGTCTGCGGCCAGCCTGCCCGAGAGCATCGTCCCCACCTCCGGCACCTCTGCCCCGTCCGCCCTGCCGGTCGGGCACGAAGTGCTTGCCGAGCTGCGCTCCCAGGCCAGCATGAAAATCGGAGAGGCCGCGGGCGCCGATGCGTCCATGACCGAACAGGACCGCCGGCAGCGCGGGCAGTCGATCATCAGGCAGGTCGTCTCGGAGTGGGCGACGAAGTACGCCGCCAGCGGCCAGGACCTGACGCCCCAGCAGGAGCGGGCGGTGCGGGAGGCCGTCTTCGACGAGCTGTTCCGCGCCGGTCGTCTCCAGCCGCTCCTAGACGACCCGTACGTCGAGAACATCATCATCTACGGCGACAAGGTCCGGGTCGACTATGCGGACCGTCCGACGCGGACCTGGGACCCGATCGCGAAGACGGACCGGGACCTGATCAATCTCATCAACCATCTTGCGCGGATGCAGGGGCAGGGCGAACGGGCGCTGACTCCCGCCACGCCGAACCTGAACCTCCGGCTGGCCGACGGCTCCCGCCTGGCCGCCTCGGCCTACGTCACGCCGCGGCCGAGCATCGTCATCCGCCGCCATCGCACCCGTGGCCAGGGCCTGGACGACCTGGTGCGCTGGGGCACGATAGACACCTCACTCGCACACTTCCTGCGGGCCGCGGTCAAGGGCCGCCGGAACATCATCGTGGTCGGCTCACAGGGTGTCGGAAAGACGTCTCTGCTGCGGGCCATGGCCCGGGAGATCCCGCGCCACGAGCGCGTGGGCACGCTGGAGTCGGAGTACGAGCTCCATCTGCACGAGGATCCCGAGGGTCCCGAGGTCGTCGCCTACGAGGGCCGCGAATCCAACGGCGAACGCGGTCCGGACGGACGCCTCCAGGGCGAGCTGACCCTGTCCGATCTCTTCCCCCAGTTGCTGCGTATGTCGCTGCGACGTGTGATCGTCGGCGAGGTCCGCTCCAAGGAAGTCGTGCCGATGCTGCACGCGATGAACGAGGGCGAGGGCGGGTCGATGGCCACACTCCACGCCCGCAGCCCCCAGCTGTCGATCGAGCGTCTGGCCACCCTGTGCCTGGAGGCCGGCATCGGCATGACCGAACCCCTGGCGTACCGGCTCATTGCTCAGGCCGTCGACTTCGTCGTCTACGTACGCCTGGTCGACGAAACCGAACTCGTCGGCCCGGACGGCAAGCCCGGCCGCAAGCACCGTTTCGTGTCGCACGTCATGGAGATCACCGGCATCGGCGAGGGCGGCCGCCCCTCCTACCAGATGGTCTTCGCCCCGCGCGAACAGAACGGCCGCCGCGAGCCGCGAGCCGTGCCGCACGGGAACATCTCCCAGACCTGCTTGGAGGACCTGGTCCGGGCCGGACTGGACCGCAGCATCCTGCAGAACCCATGGGGAAGCTGGGGCGCTCCGCTGGAGACGGTGGTGCCGCTGTGACGCTCACCCTCAACTCCCTGCTCGCCGCGCTCGGCGGCCTCGCCGCCGTCGGCGGCCTCGTCCTGGCCGTGGCCGGCGGCGTCGGCTGGGCGCCCTCGACCACCGTGCGCCGCCGTAGCCGCCTGGAGCGCAAAGTCCGCGCCTTCTTCGTCAACGATGCCCGCACGCCCACCTCCTGGTGGGCGCGCGGCCAGGCCCGGCTGGCCGGCGCCACGCTGGCGGGCCTCGGAGTGTGGCTGTTCACCGGCTGGCTCACCGGCGGGCTCGTCACCGTCGCCGTCGTGCTCGGTCTGCCCTGGCTGTTGAACACCTCCGGCAGCGGCAAGGCTCAGATCGACAAACTCGAAGCGATCGAAGAGTGGGTGCGGCGCATGTCCGACATCCACACCGTCGGCGTTAGCCTGGAGGCCACCATCCAACGCAGTCTGGAGACTGTCCCCAAGGCGATCCGCGAGGACGTACGGCTGCTCGTCTCGCGCCAACAGTCCGGCTGGGTGCCCCAGGACGCCTACCGGGCCTTCGCCGACGACCTCAACGACGCCATGGTCGATGAGGTCGCCGCTCTGCTGATCCTGCACGTCGAGGACCGCGGCAGCGGCCTGAGCAAGGCTCTGCGCGAGCTCGCCGACGCCCTGCAGCACGAGGTTCTCGCGCGCCGCGAAGTCGAAGCCGACAGGCAGAAGCCGCGGACCAACGACCGCTGGGTGACCATCTTCTGCCTGGGGATCTTCGGCATCACCGCGTTCTCCGGCGCCTACGTCGAGCCCTACAACACCCTCACCGGGCAAGTTGTTCTCGCCTTCGTCGGCGTCGCGTTCGTCCTGGTCAAGATCTGGATGCGCCGCATGGCGATCATCGAGCCGGCGCCCCGGTTCCTGTCTCCTGCCGACCGCTCCGGCGGCCCGATCGCCGAGGAGGCGCCGTGATCTTCTCTCCCTACGCCGTCATCGGCGGCGCCGTCACCGGCCTCGGCCTGGTGATCGCCGCCCGCGGCATCCTCCCCGGCCGGCCCGACCTCGGCGACGTCCTCAACCGGATGGACGCCACCCGGCTCGAGAACCTGGACCGCAACCGGGACAGCCAGCCGCGCACCCTGATGGAGAAGGCTGGCGCGCTCCTGCTGCGCACCGCTGGGGAGGGCACCCTTCGCCTGCCTCGCCAGCAATTGGAGCTCGTGGGCCGCTCCCCCGCTGCCCACCTGGGGCGCAAGCTCGGTCTCGCCCTGTACGGACTGCTGTTGCCCGTCCTGGCGGTGACCTTGGCAAATCTGGCCGGCTACCCGCTGCCGTTCGCGATTCCGGCGATCGCCGGAATCGGCCTCGCGGTCGTCTTCTGGCTCCTGCCCGACCTCCAGCTCAAGCAGCAGGCGGTAGAGGCGAAGGAAGACTTCCGGTACGCCGTCAAGGCCTACCTGCGCCTGGTCCAGCTCGAACGGGCCGCGGACGCGGCCCCCACCCAGGCCCTGAAGAAGGCTGCCGAAGTCGGGGAAGGCTGGGTCTTCGCAAAGATCCGAGACACCATCACCCGCGCCGAACTCGAAGGCATCAGCCCGTGGGAAGGCCTCAAGCGCCTCTCCATCGAACTCGATGTCCCCGAACTCGGTGCACCAGCCGACATCATCGCGATCGCCGGCGAGGAGGGCGCAGCCGTCGGCGACACCCTCGGCTCGCAGGCCAGGTCGCTGTCCGGCGCCCTGGTCACCTCCGCGAAAGCCCAGGCGAACATGGCATCCGAGAAGATGGTGATGCCTGTCGCGATGCTGGTCCTGATCATGACTGTCTACATCGGCTACCCCGCGCTCTCGCGGATCATGGCCAGTTAATTCCGTTACGAGACAAGGAAATTCACGATGGGTACCGACCTGAACTTCGCCTTCCTGAAGGCCTTCTTCAGCGCCAGGATCGACCGGCTGCGCAACGTCCGCGACGACCGCGGTGCCATATCGATCGAGACCATGATGATCATCGCTGGTCTCGTCGTCGGTGCCGCCGTGGCCGTCGCCATCATCGCTGCGAAGATCAACGAGAAGGCGGCATCGATCAAGTGACCCGCCTCCGCAGGGCCGTACGGCGCTGGTCCCGCGCGCTCGCAGAACGCGACGCGCGGGACCGCGGAGCCTTGTCCCTGGAGATGCTGATCGTCTTTCCCGTCGTGCTCCTGGCCATCCTGCTGGTCGTGCACGTCGGGCTGTGGTGGCACGCGCGCAATGTGGCGATGTCGGCCGCCCAGCTGGGAGTGGAATCGGCCCGCGTCCGTGGGGCGTCCGCAGGCACAGGCACCGCCGAGGCCCGCGACTTCCTCTCCCGGGCTGGCAGCAGCATCTCGGGGCTGTCCGTCAGCGGCAGCAAGAGGGAGACGGTGCGGATCCGCGTCACCGGCTACGTCGACACGATGATCCCCGGTCTGAAGCTCAAGATCGACCAGCACGCGGACGCGGCCACCGAGCGCATCACGGAGGCCCGGTGACCATCGCCCGAAGGCTCAGGGACGACCGCGGCGCGCTGTCTCTGGAAGCCGTCATCCTGTTTCCCGTCCTCATCATGGTGCTCCTGCTGGTCATCGCGTTCGGCCGCATCGGATCCGCCAGCAATGCCGTCGACACCGCCGCCCGCAACGCCGCCCGCGCCGCCTCGCTAGAACGCAGCGGCGGCTCGGCCAGCAGCGCCGGTTCACAGATGGCGCGCAGCGTCTTGAGCCAGCAAGGGCTGGAGTGCACCTCCACGTTCATCTCCATCTCCACCGGCGGGTTCTCCGCACGGATTGGCGAGCCGGCCTCCACCACCGCCACGGTGACGTGCACGGTCCGCCTCTCCGACATCGGACTGCCTGGACTGCCCGGTTCCAAGACTCTGACCAGCAGCTTTACCTCGTCAATCGACTCCTACCGCCAGCGCGGCTGACAGGACCACCGCATGACACCCGCCCGCTTCGCGTTCACCCGCCGGATCCGTCGCGCCCTGCGCGACGACCGCGGGTCGATGAGCCTGTTCGTTCTTGTCACCGTCGTGGCGCTGTTCCTCGTGGCAGCGCTCGTCTATGACGGTGCCGGCAGACTGCGGGCCCTCACTCATGCCGAGGGCGTCGCGCATGAGGCCGCGCGGGCTGGCGGCCAGGCCGTCGATGCGGGCAAGGCCATCTCCGGCGGAGGCATCACCGTCGACCGCAACGCCGCGGTCGCCGCCGCGCGGAACTACCTCAGCCGCGAAGGTGTCAGCGGCGCGGTGAGCGTGAGCGAGGACGGCGGGTCCCTGGAAGTGACCGTGACCGAGTCGTACCGCGCCCTCTTCCTCGGCGGCGCCAGCGGCACCGTCACCGGCCACGGCAGCGCCAACCTGGTCTACCGAGGGTAACGATCATGAGAAACCGCAGTACCGCAGCCCGGCTCATACGTGCCCTCTTCGCCCTGGTGGCCCTGGTCGCCCTCCTGGCGGGCGTGCCCGCCGTTCTGCTCAGCATCGGGGTCCTCCCCGACCACGTTCCCGGCTTCGACGAGATCACCGCCGCGCTCACCAGCCCCGACTCCGGCCAGCTGTTCCTGGGCACCGTCACCCTCATCGGCTGGTACGGCTGGCTGAGCTTCGTGATCTCGGTCGTCTTGGAAACGGGCGCCGCGCTGCGGAACGTCCGCGCGCCCCGGATCCGCATGCTCGGCGGATCCCAGCAGCTCGCCGGCGCCCTCGTCGGCGGCATCCTCGTCCTGCTGCCGACCGGCACGGCGATGGCATCACCTGCCAGCGCCGCCCCCGCCACCGTGGCCACGGCCACCGTTACCGCCGACGCCCACTCTGCGGAGGCAACCGCCATCAAGGCCGTGGCTTCTTCTTCCGCCGCCTGGGACGGCCCCGTCCACCACGTTCAGGACGGCGACACCCTCTGGGACATCGCAGAGAAGCGTCTGGGCGCCGGAATCGAGTGGCACCGGATCCTCGATGCCAACGAAGGCGTAAGCCAGGCGGACGGCTCCCTCGTCACCCCCGACACCACCGTCCTGCAGCCCGGCTGGATTCTGCGCCTGCCGGCCGACGCCTCGCCCGCGTCTTCCACCGATCAGGACGGAGCCCCTCCGCAGACCTCCGGCTCCACGGCCGCCACCGACCAGACCCACACTGTCCGCGTGGGCGAGACTCTCACCGGCATCGCCGAGGACGAGCTCGGTGACGCCGACGCCTATCCGAGGATTGTCGAAGCGAACAAGGGCGTGAAGCAGGACGACGGGCGCGTCCTCGCCGACCCCGACGAGATCTACCCCGGCTGGAAGCTGCAGATTCCCGCCGCGGCCAGCACCGACGACAGCGACCAGAGCGACTCAGCCCCGGACAAGGCGCAGCCGCCGCACGAGCAGCCCGCCGCCCCGGACAAGGCCGAGGAGCGGCCCGGCGCAGAGCAGACGCAGCCGCCCGCCCAGGACAAGCCCAGCCAGGGCTCCGACAAGGGAGACAAGGGCGAGACTGCCCAGACCCCCGGTCAGGGCGCGGACAAGGACAGACAGGGCGGTGGGCAGCCGACCGCCCGGCCGGACACCCCGACGGAGCAGCCGGCCGTGCAGAGCCCTGCACATGACCGTGAGCGGGAGCAGCACGGCACGCCCACCCAGACACCCGAGACGCACGAAACCGCGGAGACCGCCGACAGCGGTGACCAGAGCGTGCGGACCATCGCCGCGGCGGGGAGCATCCTGGCCGCGGCCGTCCTCTCGGTCGTCGCGACCCGTCGCGCCCGCCAGCAGCGCCGTCGGCGCCCCAAGCGGCGTATCCCGATGCCTTCCGGTGCGACCGCCGACTTCGAGAAGCAGCTGCGCGTGGCGTCCGACATCACCGGCATCGCACTCGCCGACCGCGCCCTGCGCACCCTGGCCGCCAACTGCCTCCAGGCCGGCCGGCCTCTGCCCGAGGTCGAGGCGATGTGCATCACCGCACGCGGCATCGAGCTCCACCTGGCCGCCGTCACCCCGCCCGTTGCGCCGTTCACTGAGAACGAGGGCAACCCGACGGTGTGGACTTGCCCCGCCCGCGGTGCCGCCCTCCTCGACGAGGACGAGGCCGCCGACGTCACGGTGCCCTATCCGGCCCTGGTGAGCCTGGGCGAGACCGAGGACGGCGACGCGGTCCTGGTCAACCTGGAGGCCATTAGCCTGCTGCGCCTGGCCGGCAGCCCGGCCGACGTGCGTGCGGTCATGCTCGCCCTCGCCGTGGAACTTGCCTCCTCCCGGCTGGCGCCCGACACGCAGATCGTCCTCGCCGGCGCCGGCAGCGACCTGCATTACCTCTACCCCGACCAGATCGAGCACCACGCAGATCTCGGCGCCGCCACCACTGACCTCCAGGCGCATGACGCCTTCCAGCGTCAGGCCCTCACCGATGGCGGGCACGACCACCTGCGGGCCGCCCGGCTCAGCGAGGACGGCGGCGACACCTGGATTCCCCGCATCCTCATCGCCACCGCGCCGCCCACCAGCGCGGCGGCCGCCGAACTCGAGGACCTCCTCGCCTCCCGGCCCCGCACCGCGGTCGCGGTCGTCACCGCCGCGGGCGGTGAACTCGACGTGCCGGGCGCCTGGACTCTGCCCGCCCAGCCCGGCAGCAGCGTCGAACTGCCCGACTTGGGCCTCGCGGTCAAGCTCCAGCACCTGGACGCCGACTCCTACGACCGGCTTGTCCAGCTGATCGCAACGTCCAGTCGTACCGACGACGTCCCCCCGCCGCCGTGGACCGGGCACACCGGCCCGGCAGACATCAACGGCCCCCGCCCCACCCCGGCGGGTGAGGCCTCCGCGCTCGCGCCGGAAACCACCGCCGCTCCCCGGGTGAGCACCACGGTTGCCGTCCAGGGCAGCAGCTTGGCGACCGCCGTGCCGAGCTTCACGGCCCCCTCCCACCACCTCTCGTCCGACGACGGAATCGACGGTGACCGCCCGGAGGACGAAGGCAGCGCTCTGTCCCCCGCGGTCGCCGGGCCTGCCGCTGATGAGGCGCACGACGAGCAGACCGCCCACAATGCCTCGGCCGAGCCCTCCGGCTGGGACAACGAACCCGAGCCGGAGGAGGACTCTGAGGCGGCCTCCGCGCTCGGCGAGGACGTCTGGGACAGATCCGAGCCGGGTGAAGACTCCGACGCGGTCCTCAAAGAGGTGCTCGCGGAACAGGAAGACGCCTCGCCCCTCCAGGCGGATGACGACGAGGCAGGCTCCGGCCTGTCCACAGCGGCGCTCGGCGAGGACCTGGACGCATCGGAGACGGGTCCGGCGCCGTCCGGCGAAGAGGACGATGCGGAGTCCGGGCTGTCCCCGGCCACCCACGGCGACCACACGGCGTCCGGAACGGCACCGGCCGCACGGATCATCCCCCGGCCTAGCGCCGCGACCTCCACCGTCCTAGCTGCGCTGGCCACTCCGCCTGCCGAACCCGCCGGCCCTCAGGTTCAGGTCCTCGGCCCGGTGGCGCTGACGGGAACGCAGGGCCGCGTGAGCAGCGGCCGGCGCAACCACCTCATGGAGATCGCCGCCTGGCTCGTGCTCCACCCGGGCCTGGGCCGTCAGGACCTGGACAACGCGATCTGGCCTGGGCTGCGCCGGACCGCCAGCACCCGCAACACCGCCATCTCGCGGCTGCGTGCCTGGCTGGGCCGGGATCCCCACCTGCCCGCCGACGACCCCAGCAGCGCCTACCTCCCTGACGTCACGGACGGCGTCTACCAGCTCAACCCCGCCGTCACCTCGGACTGGGACCGGTTCAAGGAGCTGTACCAGCAGGGCATGCACCACGACGGGCAGGACGCTGACATCGCCCTCGCCCATGCCCTGGCCCTCGTACGCGGCCGCCCCTTCGCGGACGTCGACCCGTCCAAGTACACCTGGGCGGAGGCCGACATCCAGGAGATGATCAGCGCGATCGTCGACGTCGCCCACGAGCTCGCCGAACGCCGCCGTCACGTCCGCGACTACCGGGCCGCGGCCCAGGCCGTCACCAAGGGCATGCTCGTCGACGCGCAGTCGGAGCTGCTTTACCGGGACCTCTTCACGATCTGCCACGAGATGGGCGACCGCGAGGGCCTGGAGCGCGCCGCCGCGCAACTGGCCCGGATCAACGCCGAGGAGGGCGTCGACTCCTCACCTGAGACCGTCGGGCTGCTGCGCACGCTCCTCAAAGGGGAGAGGATCCAGCCCACTTTGGGGTCCGCCGCCTCATGACCACGATCCGTCCGAGATTCACCGACCTCCGGTGTCACACCGCACCGTTCGATCACACCTGTAGAGAGCGAGGGGCCTCTTCGGCCGTCCATCCGACGAAGGAGACCGCGCACATGAGCCGCCGCCGGCAGCACGCCGCCGTCCCGCCCGCCGGGCCCACCACCCCGGCGGCCCGCTCCAGGGAAGGGAGCTGCCGATGACCACCTTCCAGTGGTCGCTGTTCGCCGGCCTCGCCGTGGCAGGGATCGGGACCGCGACGACCGTTGCACTGCTGCTGGGCAGCCGCCGCCGGGCCGCAGAGCAGAACGCCACCGCCGAAGAGCGCGCAGCGCTCGCCCTCCAGCGCCGCAACGCCTGGCAGCGGCGCCTCGCCGTGATGGCGCTCGGCATCGGCTGTCTGATGATGTTCGTTCTCGCGGGCATCGCCGCCTGGCTCTCCTTCGGGGCACAGCGCGAGTACGCCCACGCGCACAACGGCGGCGACTGGGACGCGGCGACCGGCTTCGCGCTGCTCCTGGACGCCGGCGCCCTCAGCCTCTCCCTCATCCGCTTCTTCGAGGCCCTGACCCTGCGGTCCAGCGCGATCACGCGGATCCTGCTGCTCGCATTCGTGTCCGCCTCGGCGGCGATGAACCTGCTCCACGCCCCCGGGGAGGGTGCTGGCAGTGCGTTCCTCGCCGTGGTGCCGCCGCTGGTGTACGCGATCCTGCTCGAGATGCTGCTCTACAAGATCGAGCAGGTCATCATGGGCCGGCAGAAGCGCCGCAAGGACGACCAGGACCGCGGCTACAGCCTGCTGCTGTGGCTGCCCTGGCCGATCGGCGCACCGGTCAAAATGTGGAAGGCGTGGCGGTCCGAGCTTCTGGCGACCGTCGACAACGTCCGCGTGATCGGCTCCCAGCGCCCCCGACCGTCCGGCCCGGCGGAGGTGACCGTGGAACGCGTCGCCCCGGCCGAGATGGCGTCGGTGAACGCGCTGACAGCCGGCGCCCCGTATGCCGCCACCGTCGAGGAGATCGAAGAGCCCCTGGTGAGCGCGGTGACGCCACCGGCCACTGCTGCCTCCGCGCCGGCCATCAGCTCGCAGGGCGAACAGGCGTCGGTCGCGGAGGAGACTCCGGAAGCTCCCACGGCCGAGCCCCGCCCGGCGGCCATTCCGGAGCCGAAGGCAGAGCCGGAGCCGGAGCCGGGAACTGAGCGAGAGCCTGTCGAGGCTGCCGCCAAGGGCGCGCCCGCCAGCGAGCCGGATGAGAAGTCACGGCCAGGTGGTGGCGAGGATGCGCACGAAGACAAGGAGCAGGAAGAGAAGCGCGAGCGCGAGAAGCCCGCCGCCGAGCAGCACACCCCGCCGAAAGACGAGGAAGACGAAGAGACTCAGGAGCTGAGAATCGACATCGACCTCTCGGTGTTGCCGAAGAACCTCACCCATCGGCAGCGCGCCGAGCGGATCTACATCGCCCACCAGGCCGCCGGCGTCGCCCTGTCGCAGGTCGACCTCGGCAAGTGGGCCGGGTACAAGAACCCGAACTCCGGCGGCAACGAGTACCGCCGCCTGGAGAGGGAGCACGGCCCCATCGTGGTCCGCGAGGGTGCCACCCACGTCGACCTGAACTGGTCCCTCGAACCGGTGGCGGCCTGAACTGGTCTGACTCGCACCTCCCCGGCCGGTAGGACCGAGCCGGGGAGCGTGGCGTGTCGGACCATGCGGGTAGCCTCACTGGGCGACACCACACCGGGTACAGAAGGGGGCGGCCGGTGAGCAGCCGCTGGCATCGAGCGATCGCCGAGCTGAGCGCCCAGGGTCATGCCGCCCGGGCCACCGCCCAGCGCGTGGACGACGCTCCGAGCGAGGAGCGCACGACTGCTGTAGCGATCTCCTACACGGCCGAGACCGACTATCTGCGCAGCGCGAGCACGCTGCTGCGTGCGCACCTCACCGACCGGCGTCCGCCCCGGCGACTGCCGGTCGCCCGGATCGCGCGTGGTCATCGGTGAGGCGTGGGGGCCTGGCGCCGACTGCGCGCTGGAGACACTGCCGGCCCTGCTGGGCACCGAGGACGAGCCCGGCGAGTTCACGGCACGGCACCGGATCGTCGCCCAGGCCGTGCGCCGGAACCCAGGGCTGCGCCTGACGCGGACCGGACTCGTCATGGAGGCCCTGGTCGCCAGCGTGCTGGAACAGAAGGTCTCCACCGGGAAGCGTTCGCGGCCTGACGCCGACTACTGCTGCGCTACGGCGAGGCCCCTCCCGGGCCCGCACCCGACGGCATGCGCGTCTCGCCCACGCCGCGGCAGTGGTCGATGATCCCGTCATGGGAGTGGCACCAGGCGGGCGCCGACGACAAGCGCGCCTCAGCGATCCTGCCGCTACGCGCCGCGCCGCGAAGAAGCGGCCGACATGGACCTGCCGGAGGCCATGCGACGTCTCCAGCTCGTGCCCGGGATCGGGCCATGGACCGCCGCCGAGGTACTGCAATGCTCCAACGGGGCTCCCGACGCCCTCACCACGGGCGATCTACACCTGCCCGGACACATCGGCTATGTCCTCACCGGCCGCCGCGGCCTTGGCGACGCGGAGATGCTGGAACTCCTGGCCCCCTACGCCGGGCAACGCCACCGGGCCGCCCGCCTCATCCTGCTCACCGAGCGCATCCCCTCCCGCCGCGAGCCACGGGCCCCGCTCGGACGCATCGTCCGCCTGTAGTGGTGTGCGCGGGCGCGGCCGCAAGCCGGCGCAGGCCTGAGACGGCGCGGGGGCGTTCTGCCGCGACCAGCCCCTAGAAGGGTTCAGCGGACTGCAGGAGGCGCTGCGGGAGGTAGGGGGATTCGACGCGGATGGCCCAGCCGCGGCGACGTGCGTGGCAGGCCAGGGCGAGGATGTCGAGGTTGACCGAGGCGTCCGGGTCGCCGGCGCGGTCGGCGACCTGGTAGTAGTCGCGGTGGGCTTCGAGCGCGTCGGCCAAGGCCAGGTTGAAACTCTCCTCGTCCCCTTCCACGAGCTGCGACAGCAGCACGGCCGGCGGCATGGCGAAGCCCCAGTCTTTGGCCTTCTCTGCCTGCTGGAGTGCCCGCTGCGCGGCCTGTTCGGGGTCGGTACCCCGCTCCCAGGATGAGAGCTGGGTCATAGTAGTAGCGTCCACTCGTGGACGACGGCCCCACCTCCGACGGTGATGATCAGATCCTCAGCCGTGTCCAGGAGGGGGTATCGCTGTGCCGGTCCTGCGCCAGATCACCACATGCACCGAGCCGTCGACCGTTGTCATCGAACGCCGCGTCCGCGCCCGCGCCCGATCGGTGGACTACCGGCTGGAGGTCTGCCGGCGCCACCGGTGGCTGGCGAGCAACTGGACCGGACGCCGTAGCACCGCCGGTGCCGGCGGACAGTGCGGCACCGTCACCGACTACCGCCCCTACGCCCAGATCGTGCAGTCCCATACCGACCTGTGGCTGCGGCCACTGGCCACGAACGGCCCCGAAGACCACGGCGGTAACCTCGCGGCCCCACTGCGCGCGGGGTACGCGTTGCTCACGGCGCACCGGGAACCGACCGGCGTGGCGATCGCGCTGGAGCACGCGGCGCGGATCGCCGAGGCGGTCGCCGCCGGAACCCTGCCCCTGGCCGAGGGACAGGCTCAGGTCCTGGCGGCTCTCAGCGCGGCGGAGACCCTTGACGCCGGAGCACGTGGGGCCTGACGCGCTCCGCCCCATCCCGATCCCGTCCGAAACCACGGCGGCGGCGTGGCGGAAAGGTACGGTCGCGCGGGCCATAGGGTCGAAGCCCACCGGCCCGTCACGGGGAGGCCGGGCCGCGAACGAGGAGTCTGTCTTGTCCGCCCTCAGTGTTGCCCTGACCACCGCCATCGGAGCCGTGGCTGGCGCTGCGGCGCGCCCCGTGATCTTCGCCCGGTCTGTGCCGGCGCCTGAGGCCGCACGCAGCAGCTGTCCGCACTGCGGCAGCGCCGTCCTCGACCGCGGGCTGCCGGTTTTGCCCCTCTCCGGGCGCTGTCCGGCATGCGCGAAGGCGATCGGCCCGCGCCCGCTCCTGCCGGAGGCGGCGGCCGGGACCGCCTTCGCAACCATCGCCGTGGGTGGGGCGAGCGGATGGTTCGCCGCCGTCCAGTACTGGGTGGCCGCGTGCGGGGTTGCGCTGGCACTGATCGACCTCGCCGTGCAACGGCTCCCCGACGTCCTCACCCTCCCTGCCTGCGGCGGGACGCTCGTCCTGCTCACCGCGGCCGCCCTTGCGAGCGAGCCTGGAAGCCTGGGCCGCGCGGCGGCCGGCGCTGCCGTCCTCACTGCCGTCTTCCTCCCCATGGTGTTCGCCGGAGCCATGGGCTTCGGAGACGCCAAGTTTGCCCCGGCCATCGGGGCGCTTCTGGGCTGGAGCAGCTGGACGGTCCTGTTCTGGGGAGCGGCTGCGGGCTTCGTCGTCGGCGCTGTCTCGGAGGTGGTGCGGATGGCGGCCGGCCGTGCCCGTCGCACGCACGTGTCCTTCGGCCCCTACATGGTCATCGGGGCCCTGGCGGTCTCCGTCACCGCGTCCTGACCACCCTGAACTGTCGGAAACTCCGCTTCCTGTAATCGCTCTTCCTGAATATCGATTTCCGGAACGCCTTCTACCGGCCTCGATGTTCCGGAATTCGATTTCCCGGAATGAACCGATCTTGGTCAAGTCTTCCACGCGGCTCGAAGATCGAGTCCTGAATCAAGACGAGACGCGTTCCGGACTATTCCTCGCCTGCCTCCGCCAGGCTCACCGGCACCGTGATGGTGAGGCCTTGCGCAGGCCCGCGAGCGCATTCTGGCCGACGACACCAGGAAGAGCCGCACATGAACACCCTCACCCGCCGCGTCGCGACCGTGGCAACCACCGGCGCGCTGCTCCTCGGCGGCGCCGTCGCCACCGCCTCCACCGCCAGCGCCGCGACGGTCGGCAGTGGAGCCTGCACCCACCAGATCAAGCTGAACACCGACGTGTACACGACGGTGAAGTTCCGCACGGCCCCTGGCACCGGCTACACCGCCACCGGTCAGCTCTCCAGGGGCACCGACGTGTACTGGCAGTGCAACAAGGGCGACAACGGCAAGCCCGGCGCCTGGGGCTACGTCACGGTGAAGTCCGGAGCTCACAAGGGCAAGAAGGGCTGGGTCGCCGCCCAGTACATCAACGTACTGATGCAGCTGGACTGACCCCGACCCTGCCGGCAGAGACGCCCGACCCGAGCTCTCCCGGCCCATCCAACGCCTGAGCCGTCACTACGAACAGGCCCAGGACGACGCGACGGCGGCCCGGCCCCCTGTGAACCCGGGCCGCCGTCCGCGTACCCCGCACCCGGAACCCGGCTCCCATCCCGCAGATGGTCTTCCGCCGGTCCGAGCCCGAGAGCCGCCGACCGGGCGATCGAATCCCAGGACGGGCACCTTGAATCTCACTTCCTCGTCACTCCGCGCACCGGCGTCCCACCTGGAGCGGGCACTGGCCCGCGCCCGCGGGCAGGAGCGGGCCGCACTTGCTGCCTACCTCCCCGCCGGCTACCCCACGCTCGACCAGAGCCTCGACGCCCTGCACCTGCTCGCGACCACCGCCGACGTGATCGAGATCGGCCTGCCCTACAGCGACCCCCTCATGGATGGTCCGCTCATCCAACGAGCCGCCGAGCAAGCCCTCCGGGCCGGATTCCGCACCGAGCACCTCTTCACCACCGTGCGGGAACTCGCTGCGGCCTCCAACGCCGCGCTCGTTGTCATGACCTACTGGCAGCCAGTCCACCACTACGGCCCCGCCCGGTTCGCCCAGCGCCTCGCTGCGGCCGGCGGGGCGGGCGTCGTCATTCCCGACCTGCCCGTCGAAGAGGCCTCCGACTGGCTGAGCGCCGCCCACGAACATCACCTGGACACCGTGTTCGTCGTCGCGCCGAACGCCACCGACCAACGCCTGGCCCGCGTCTGCGCTGCCGCCAGCGGCATGGTCTACGCCCCCGCCACCACCGGTGTCACCGGCAGTCAAGGTCCCCTTCACCCCGGTCTGCCCGCCTTCATCGACCGTCTGCGCACCCTCACGCACCTCCCCGTCGGCGTCGGCATCGGTGTCTCCACCCCGGAGCAAGCAGCGATCGTCGGCACCTACGCCGATGCCGTCATCGTCGGCTCCGCCTTCATCCGCGCGCTCGACTCCGCACCCGGCCCCGCTGGCGCCCTCCAGGCCGCTTTCCTCGCCCAGCGCCTCACCGACGGGCTCTTGCGCTCACGGCCTGCCGCAGCCTGACATCGACGAGGTGACGGACTACTAGCGAACGCTTGCGGGGCATCCCGCCGCATACGGGAAGACCGCACATGACGATCTGGCCCAGAGCTCAGAGGATCGGTGTGCCTACCAGGCAGTAGAGGTTTAAGGTGCGGACCGGACCACCAGACTGCCGACCGCTCATGGACGAGCACACAGGAGCGGACCGCATGCTTTCAATGCGCCCAGCCACGCCAGCTGACCAGACCGGCCTCACCGTGATGATCCAGGCGCGCTCCGACTGGATGAAGGCCAACCAGTGCCCGAACTGGCGCAGCTGGGGACGACACGTCCACGAGTTGGCCAGCAACTGCACACGCCGCCAAAGCGAGATGTGGGTCCTCACCGAACATGACCGGATCCTGGGCTGCACCACGATCCTGCGGACGTCCGCGCCCTGGACCTGGACCGCGGCCGAAGCCGCCGACACTGCCTACTACCTCAACGGCACCGTCACCGACCCTGCCGAACGGCACCGCAAGCTCGGCACGCTCATCGCCGAATGGGCCGTCGACCGCGCTGCACGCGAGGGCGTCAGCCGTGTACGCCGGGACTGCAGCTCCCCAGCACTCGCCGCCTACTACCAGCAGCAGAATTTCCAGCTCATTCGAAAGGTGTCATCCCCAAGAGGCCTCCCCTCGTACGCCTTAGAACGCAAGGCAGAACGCATTCACGAGCTCGGTGCCCGTGTTGTCTCAGGCATTCCGATGCCAGGACCCCCGGAGAGTCCGATGACACCCCCCGCCAGAAATGCGCTATCGAATGCGGTGGAAGCAGCTCGATTCCTATCGCGGTCATTGCGCGGCACGGCTGCGGTGTCCGTTTCGATGGAGGCCGCGATCGGGAGATGAGAACCAGAACGGCCCGTCTCCGCTCCAGAGACGGGCCATCCGTGAGCGCTCAGCGGCAGGACCGCTTCAGTGGCGTGAAGGGGCAGCGCGCCGAGGTGAGGCGGCGTCCTACTCGCCCTTCGGCCGCCCCGCGGCCAGCCCAGGAGCAAGACGCGCACAGCGGGCCGCGTAGGCAGCCAGGTGTTGGGCTTCGAACTCGGCGGCGTCCCAGTCGTCCACCCGTACATCGCCTCCGGGCCAGACGTACGCCCAACCTCGCCCACCGTTGGCCAGCGGCAACTGCCGCAGCTCGTATCGAGCGTCCTCGAACGCGTCAAAGATGCGCCACTCTTCGCTACTCAGGTCGGTCAGTATCAGCCCGGGGGCAAGGTCGGCGGACGTTCCAGCGACGAGGCCTGGGTAGACGCGGCCTTCGAGCGCGGCAGCACGGTAGCCGGGCGCGGACGCCGGGGACTTCTGCGGAACTCGGCCCAGCAGGCTCCGAAGGACGGCATCGAACTGGAGCGTTCCGTAGCAGAACAGCACGTCGGGACGTTGCGAGAGTCGGTCCCGGTTCTGAGTGGCTTCCGGGGCGGAGGTGGTTATGGCTTGCGTCATGTGCTTTCCGGTCTCAGTGGGAGGTCAGGTACATCGCGTCGTAGACGGGTGATTCCGGGGCGTGCTTGATCTGGCCCAGGATCGTGTACCCCCACCGGAGATAGGCATCGTGGGCTGGCTGGTTATCCACGATGCAGGTCAGGGCTGTGACGTTCTCCTCCCGTCCGGAGATGACCGTGCCGTGGATCTGGCGTCCGAGACCGCGATTCTGCTGAGCGGGCAGCACCATCAGTTCCCGCAGCCAGAAGATGCCTCCGGAGGCGGCGAGTTCTTGCAACGGGGCTGGCCGCCGAGTGCCGAGGGACGTCCACCAGGGCTTGTCGTGCGGCAGGGTGGCGCCGTGAACGTATCCGACGATCCGACCGTCCAGCCGGGCCGTCACCGTCTCGAAGCCTTCGGTGTCGAATGCGGCCTCGAGTCGGCTCTGGAAGGAGTCGACGGAGAAAAAGGGGTCACCGACGTAGGGCGGCGTGTCGTACACCGTGGCGTAGACGTCGACCAGCTCGGTGAGCATCGCCTTCGCTGACTGCGCGTCGTGCCGCTGGAACTCCGGGTCCACCGTCTGCACTCTCCTCTGCTGCTCACGCGACGTGAGTTCGGATCTGTTCGAGTAGGTCCCCCACGCCGCGGGCGCGTCGATGGGGAATCAAGCCGTCATGAACGATCGTCAACTGCGCAGTCGTCCGTGTGGACGACATCCCGCTTTCGACGAGCTGGAGTGCCTGCGTCGCGGCGGCCAGGCCGTGGTCGATGTCGCCGTTCTGCACAGCCGCGACCGCGAGCCGGCCAAGGCACATCCCGCGGTTCCTGGAGTGGGCGACGTCCTGAAGCGTCTCAGACCGTGCGAGAAGCTCTTGAGCTCGGGCCACCTGTCCGAGGTCGAGCCGGCACATGCCCTCCAGACATGTCAGCTCGGCCAGGTTGAGGAAGTGCGCCCAGTCCGGGTCCAGCTCGTGGTCTCCGCGCTCCCACTCCTGCCAGGCGCGCCTGATGGCAGCCTCGGCGTTGAAGACGTCCCCGATGCGTGCGTGGCCCTGGGCCTCTCGGATAGCCAGCAGTGCGGTGACGCGGCTCGGCGCGTTCCAGAGCTCGGCATGCCGCTGTCCGAGCTTGGCGAACCGCACGGCTTCCCGTCCCTTGTTCAGGTCGACGGCCTGGCGGGCCATGTTGCTCAGGGTGCGGCTGGCCAGCACGTCGTCGCTGGTGTAGTTGGCCGCGTTGAGTGCCTCGGAGAAGTACTGGCGGGCCTGGGTCTGCAGTCCTGCGTCGTAGCAGAACCATCCGAGCGACGTCGTCAGCTTCCCCGCGAGCGCGTGCAGCCGCTGGCCGAGTGCCTCGTCGTAGATACCCCGGTCGATCATGTGGTGTGTCCAGAGCAGATGAGCCCTGGTCGGTCGCCACAGTCGATTCGCGCCGAACTGCTGGTCAATCGCGTAGTTGTCGTCGGCTGCGCCGGACAGCAGCTCGACCTCCTCCGGCGAGATTCGCCACTCGCCGCTGCGGTTGGTACCGGTAGTCGTCTCGGCCAGCCATGGGGGCGGCGCCTCATCCGTGAGAGGACTGGAGCCGGCGGCGACCAGGAGAGGACCGGGTGAGGCCTGGCTCACCAAAGGCACCGGCGTGAGAACCGCAGGACCCGCCTCCTCATCCGTTGGCGGGCGGAATCCCAGTTCCTCGACGGGGCAGTTCCAGTAGGCGGCCAATACCGCCCGGCTGTCAGGATGCGGCCAGGGAGGAGGGTCGGAGTTCTCCCACTTGGAGTACTGGCGGATCGTGAACGTAGGCGTCTTGCTCAAGCGCCCTTCTGCCCGAAGGCGTCGGGCAAGGGCTGAGAGTTCCCGTACGACGTCCTCTTGCGTGCGGTTTGCACGGGTGCGTAACCGCTTGAGTTCACGCATGGCCACCTCCTCACCGTCTGGATGGCCTCACGGTAGCGACTTCGACAGCCTCGCGTGAGGGTTCATCACCTAAATCCCCAGGTCAGAGGGAAAGGGCAGGTGAAAGGGCGGCCAAAGGGCGTGTAGGAGGCGGCCAGAGTTCCGGGGAAAAGACCTGTTCACCGCTCCAGTCGTTCGCTGCACTAGGTGACGTTGCAGACACCGTGTGTTTCATCGCGATACGTGGGAGAGCTCATGGAGGTCGGCGAGGTCGCCGAGAGCACGGCTCTGTCCGTGTGGTTCTCCACGGCTACCCCGTGCCCGGACACGGCGGCCAGCTGGTGGCAGGAGAACCCTCACCTTCCACGCCGTCTTAAGTGCGGCGTGACCTTCGACGTCGTCATGGCAGATCGGCAGCTGATCGAAGCTGCCTACCGGCTCCTTGATCAGTACGAGCAGCCCCTTGGGCCCGCTGTGAGGTTCACCAGCCTCCGCTCCGCCGCCGTGTTGGTGCCGAGCGGCACAGTTGAGAGCTGGAGCAGTCTGGTGGCGGCCTCCCAGTGGCCGAGTGGGCTCCCCAGGCCGGCCTGCCTCGGCCTAGGCCACGCCATCCTCGTGCCCGCCCCCGCCCCCCGATTGGCGACCGGAGTCGCACAGTGGCTCGTCCCGCCCGACGAGGAGCAGGCGATCGGCGGAGCGCCGCTGCTGACAAGCCCTGCGCCGCTCGCCCGATGCCTCGCGGAGGCTCTCACCCTCCACGCCCCCGCGGAGCAAACGCCACTGCGTCGTGCCGTGGCAGTGGTCAGGTCCGCTCTGCCGTCCTCCAGGAGGTCGTGATGGCGACGACACCAGCACAGACGCCGCGTACAGCTGTATCGGGGCGACTTCCTGGGGAACAGAACGGCTCAGGGGCGCTCGCTAGCGTTCTTCCAGTAGTTCTGAAGCATGTCGGTGGGCCATGGCGGCTGGTGCACCGTTCCGCGGGGCAGCATCTCCTGGAAGACCGGCGCCAGGTCGACGACAGGGGTGCCGGCGTCCGCGTCCAGGTCCGTGACGCGCAGGTCCCGTCCTTCCACTCCCAGCAGGCGCGGGTAGGAGATTCCGATCCGGGCCGGCCGCCTGTGGTTGCGGTGAACGAGGCCGCCGGTGGCCGGCCAGTCCGGATTGCCGCGGGGACTCCGGGGCTCGAGCTCGATGTCGCTGTCCGATCCCAGGCTGAAGTGCCAGACCACTTCCAGGTGGCTGAACTCCTCGATGCCCTGGAGGGCACTTTCGGGGATGCTCGGGACGAGACGGATGATCGACTCGACTCCGCCTTTGTAGTCGTCAAGGCGACCGGTCTGGCCCCCTACGACCGTGGCGATCACGGGCACCTGGATGAACTGGTCGAACACGCTTCCGCTCCCCTCCTGGACCTTCTCCTCGGGCGCCGACGCACGCGCGTTCCGCTCCGGGCTTCCTTACCGTACGGGCTACCGGTCTGCGAGGACGGCACGGGCTCGTACGTCGAGGTCGGCGGCCGGGCCTCCGCCTCGGCGGAGAACGGGGCTCAGCGCGCGGCGCATCTGCACCACGGTCTGTCGGGCTCGCCCGGACTGGACGCCGGTCATCGTGTCGAGTGCCTGATGCCACGTGGCGCAGGCCGCCTCGAGTTGCCCCTGCTGGACCTGTACCTCACCGAGGTACCCGAGGGTGACGGAGTGGGTCCGCTTGAACGGCGTTTGGCGCGTGCGGACGCTCCGCTTGAACTGCTGCTCAGCACCCTTCAGATCGCCCATGTCCCGCAACGCGGCGGCGGTCTCATGTGCGAGGCTCGCCTCGCCGAAGAACCACACCCGAGCGGGCTCGTCGCCGTCCTGGGGGGCGCGCGAGAGATCGGCCTCTGCACGGTTGAGCGCCTCCGCGGCCTGCTTCTTGTAGCCAGCGGCAGCCAGTCCGCGGGCATGGACGACGCCGAGGAGGGCCTTCTCCCTCCAACAGGCCTCGGCGTAGCGCCGGCTGGAGAGAGATCCCTCGGCCAGGCGTACGGCTTCCTTGGGCTGATGCAGGTCCACGGCCTGGTGGGCCATCGCCCGCAGCACGTGCCCGGCGAGCGGCGCGTCGCCGGCCTCCTCGGCCAACTGGGTTGCGAGAGTCAGCCACCGCAGCGCAATCGGGTGTTCCCCAGCGTCGAAACTCGTCCAGCCCGCGAGGTAGGCCAGCTCGGCAGCGGCCGACGTCATATCCCGGCGCAGACCATCGGAGGAGAAGCGTCCCCCAAGGAGTTCGGTGACGTCGGTGCGCAGGTAGGCCACCAGGGCGGCGCGCCCCACCCCCCGGCCGCCGCGTTGCTGGTCCCGCCGGGACAGGAAGGCCGTCATCTCGCGCACGCTGGTGACGTCCTCGGCCGTCACCGTGTGCTTCGACAGGGGCTTGCGGGTGCGGGCTCGGGCAGCAGATTCCTGCCACCAGCCTTCGGTGGGCAGGGCCAGGCCGGCGACCGAGTAGGCCGACTGTGCCAGTACCTGGCGCCGTGCAATGTCCATGTCCGTGCTCCCGAGGGTCGCCAGCGTCGCGAGGGTGTCGACGCTCCACGTCGGCGTCTGTGGGTCGGCGGCATCGTCCGTTGCCAGCCCGATGTCGGTCAGCGTGATGGTGCGGCCGAGGCCACGGGAGAGCGTCTCGGCCAAGATATGCGCTGCACGGCCTTCGGGTGTGGCGCCACCGATCCAGCGGGCGATGCGGGAATGGTCATAGCGCAGGAGCTCGGTCGCGCCGTTCTCTGCGGCGACAGCCCGGAAGCGAGCGGCCAGTTGCCGCTGCGACAGGCCCCATTCCTGGACGACGGCTTCCAGTCGAGTGTTGCGTGTGCGCCCCATACGTGTGCGCCCCTGTCCCCGAAACGATCTTGCACCACGTGCACCACATCGGCGCGCTGGCCGGGATTCCCGTCAGCCCTCGCACGCGGTTGTCTCGTGAAGACGATATTCCTCCAACCCTCCTGCCTTGCAACGGAATCGGCCACGTCATGCCTACGAGCTCGGACGGTGACCGGAATTGGCCCCTATGGGGCTGAGAAGGGGAGCTGATGAACGTGCACGACTCCGCGGTCGACCTCTACCAGCCGGCCAACGCCACCCTGGCCGCCCGCAGTCTGCAGGGGCCTAACGTTGCCGAAGCGGTCATGGCCCAGGCGCCCGGCCGTATCTCGCCGACGTTGCTTGAGTGGCGCCCCTTCGAGAAGGTGGTCGTGGTCTCTGCGGACCCGGCCGCTGTGCCCCAGGCCCGTCGACAGCTGCACCGGTTGATGTGCAATTTCGGACTGGCCTTGGTCGCGGACGACCTCACGCTTGGCGCCCAGGAGCTGATGGCGAACGCGGTGACCCACGGTTGCCGCGGACAGGCGGCAAGGGAGTTCACACTTAAGGCGTCCTGCCTGCGTGGACGTGTTCGGATCGAAGTGCAGGACCCTTCCCCCGACCTACCGCTCCCTCGTTCTGCGAGCGACGACTGCGAGGGAGGCCGGGGCCTGGTGCTCGTCAACGAGGTCGCCACGCGCTGGGGATCCAAGCCGGGGCCCGGCCAAGGCAAGACGGTGTGGATGGAACTGGACGCTGCCGATGAGGAGGCCGCGTCGTGAACCTCCGTCTGTCACGGGTCACCATTCGCCGCAGGTCCGCTGAGGTAGTTGGCAGCTCCCGCTCTTTTGCAGCTCCCGTCAGGGAGACCCTGGCCCTGGTGCTCGACGAGAACGCACCCATCCTCGACAGCGACCAAGACATCGACGACGTAGTCCTCCGTCTGCGCGGTCACCTCATGGAACTCGGTCATGCCACGCCCGAGCCGCCACGTCCGGCCATCGAGAAGGCGTTCAAGGCAGCCCGGCTGCTTGCGGACATCGACGTGCCGACGGGGCACGTTCAGGCTCGCGTTCATCTGCGACAGCTGGCCGAAGCCGTGAACCTGGTCATCACCGAGCTGACCAACGCCGGCGCGGTGTGCGGTCACCAGCCCGAATGTCCCTCCGTTGAGAACCGTGACTTCCAGGCCGCGCAGGTACGTGTTCGCCACTCCGAGATCGGGTGCAGTGAGCTGTGCAACGGTGTCCTCGTCTTCGACGACACCGGATGTCTCCTCCCGTCCGGCAAGGTCGTCGACCCGCGGCGGCCTCTGCCTCTGGTCGCAAGCGGACCGAAGGCGGTGACGTCGTGATCTCCACGTACCTGACTTCTCCCGCTCGGCAGGACCTGGGAGTCCACATCCTTGCCCCCGAGGAGGCGTGCGACTTCGAGTACTGGGCCGCGCGGCTCGTCCACATCGAGCTTCTGCGTGACGCAGTAGCGGTGGCCCTGTACCGGCTCCCCCTCCTCGCGGTCCCGGCCGGCAGGGGACGCCGCGGCGGTCGCATGGACATGGTCTTCGCCGGCTGCGCGGAACTCGCCGCGCGCGAGCTTCACGGACGCCCCGGATTCCAGCGTCGCAGCGATAGGGACGGACGTCGTATGGGGCGAGCCGGTACCCAAGGACCTGACCCCCGATGCCCGACGCCGGTTCTTCGGTCTTCAGCACAGCCCCAGGCCCGGCCGTTGACCGCGTACCAACGGCAGGCGTGCCATGCCTGAACCGCCGTCGGTAAAGCGATCACGGACATGGCGACCGAGCCGTCTTCAGGTCCGCATCGCGGTCTTCGTCCTGGCGATGGTCACCATCAGCTATGCCGGATCCGGGCCGACGCCGTGGTGACCACCCCCGGTGTGATCATCACCGTTCTCATCGTGACGGCCATGGGCCTCCTCATCCACTTCGGAGCGCGAACCGGCCGGCCTTGGCCGCCTCGGCCGGACCACAAGCCCTCGACGCGAACGCACGAGCGCCCTGATCACCACAGTCCGTCCCCGCCGCGCGACCTGTCCTGACTCAACCGAACGACGACACAAGGACCCACCTCCATGCTTCATGCCGTTCCCGCATCACCCACTGAGGTGCCGCAGGCGCCCGCCCGGATTGTGACGGGCCTCTACATGCGGTGCCTGCGTGAAGCGAGAGGCACCACGCTCGAGGACGCGGCCCGCGCCGTAGGGGGGTCGGCCTCCGCCGTCAGCCGGTGGGAGCGTGCTGAGTCCCCCATCCGGAAGGACGCGCTGCAGACGCTGCTGACGCGCTACGGAGTGGTGGGGAAGCACGCCGCCTTCCTGATGCTGCACATGCCGCCGCAGAGCTACAGCCGCGACCAGCGCGACGAAGAGGGCCTCGCCCGGCGGGCTCCGCACGACTTCTGGGCGGATGTGGCCGACCACAAGGCGACGGCCCGCTACATCGCGGTGATGCGGACAGCGAGCGAGGTGACCCAGTTCTGCATGGCGGTCCCGGCCGGCCTGCGCACTCCGGCGTACCAGCAGATCGTGCTGGCCCCCGATGTCTGTGCCACCCCCGATGAGCTCGTGCTCGGACTGCCGTCATGGGTGCACAGGGTCCCGTGGGCCGCGGGCCAGCGGCGCACGGTGCTGCTGGACGAGACCGTGCTGACCAGGGGAGGCAGCCAGTCCGAGGCGGTGGCCGGCCAGCTTCGGCATCTGGCCGACCTCGTGAGCCGGGAGGAATCCGGCGTCCGGGGCCTGGTCGTCCGCATCCTGCCGATGAGCCCGGTCCTTTTCGTCCACACGGTCGGCTCGTACGCGGAGGTGACGCTCCACGGGCACCGCCTGGTGACGAGCATCGGCCTCTTCCCCACCTACGAGACCGGCTCCGGCGCAGCCCGGACCATAAGCGCCGGGCTGAGGGAGGCCGTCGCCGCCGCGTGCAGTCGTGAGGAGACCTACGACCGGCTCGTGCGCGCGGCCGACGCCATGCAGCGGAGGGCCACCTCGTGATCCTCGCCCGCCTGCTCACCCTCCTGCTCGGCGTCGCGCCGCCTGACGTGCCCATGGCCCGGCTTCTCGTCCTCGATGAGGAGGCCTTCATACGGCGTGTCCGTACCCCACGTCACGACGACAGCGACGGCTCCGAGATCCGGCGCTCCGGGCGCAGGGGTGCGGGCAGGACCGCCCCCGCCTGCGCCTGCCTTGCCTCGCCTGGAGGCCGCACGCCATGACCGCGATGCTGCTGAACGCCGAAGCCTCCCGCTGCCCGGTGTCCCGACCTCGGCCGGAGCCCGGGATCGTGATGCGGTCCGACCAGCGGATCCACGCCCCCAGGCTCCGTATGAGCCGGGACGGCCTCACCTACGACGGTGCCGGCCCGGCAGACCGCGACCCCGAAGGCTTTCTGTGGCCACAGGTCATCGGCCCGGAAACCGGCCGTTACCTCTACGCTGACGTCAACCCAGTCAAACAGCGCCTCGCGATGCAGAGTCCGCACCGGCTGCTGTGCCAGGTCGGGATGGGCCCGGCGACCAGAACCGCGACTGGCGTGCTGTGGCTCGTGCCCAAGGCCACCGGCACGGCCCAGGATCCCGTCCACCCGCGATGGCCGGAGATCAGAACGACCGAGCCCCCGGTGTGCGCCTTCCACGCGCCGTACGCCGCTCGCGACTGCAAGCGGATGCGCCGTTTCGGGTACGGGGCCTTCTTCGTCCGTAAGGCGGAGCTCGTCGCCGTCGAGGGCACCGTCTACCGTCCGTCGCCTGCCGGTGGGATCGAGGTCTTCAAGGGAGCGGTGTGCGAGCTGGACCCGTTCGGCGAGGAGGAGCAACCCGAGAGCATCGTTGATCCGCGCTTCATGCTCGCCCGGCATCTGGTGCGGCGCCTTCGTGGCATGACCCCGGTCGATCTTTCCGATCCGGAGCTCTACCTCAACGCTGTCCCCTGCAACCAGGAAGAGGGATGAGCAGCGTGCTTGTGCGCCTTCTTCCCGCAGCGCGGGCCAGTGACTACCAGGAGTTCCGTTCAATCCTGGACAATCCCGCCCTGGCCGATGAGGGAATCGCCGTCCAGACATGGGGCTCCCCTTTGCTTCTCGTTCCGGTCGGCGGTCGGCGCCGGGGCGGCTACTACCCGGCCGCGACCTGGAGCACCACCCTGCAGGTCTGGCTCCGCATCAGGCGCCAGCCGGGCTTTCCCGGGACACGGATCCGCTGGTCCCGCGATCTCGAGGTGTGCCACAACGTCATCTGGGGCGCCGAACCTCCGCAAGAGGGCGACAGGGCGCGCGGCCGGTTCTACGGCTACAGCGAGACGGCGATCAACGCCTTCCTCTCCCGCTTCCCGTACGTACAGGAGATGCCCGATGCCCCCGCATGATTCCGACCACGAGGCCGGTTCCCCGCACCTGAGGCTGTGCCGCCCGCTGCCCGGGGGGCCCGCTGGCCCGTACGGCAATGACGACTGGACCCAGCGCCCCGCCATCGCCCGGGTCACCGACTACCTCATGGGCGGGACCGACAACTACGAGGTCGACCGGGAGTTCACCCAGCGGCTCCTGGCCGTCGCCCCGCCACTGCGGGCCATGGTGCAGATCAGCGGCGAGTTCCGGCCCCGTGCCGTAACCGTCCTCGCGCGCGACCTGCGGATCGGGCAGTTCATCGAGCTGGGATGCGGTCTGCCCTCGTACGGCCTGCCGTCCACGCCGCAGTCCCGGGAGAGCCGATTCCCCTGGCCGGCCCACACCTACGACGTCGCGCGTGCATTCCACGACAAGCCCCGGGTCGTCTACGTGGACAACGATCCCCGCGTAGCGGGTCACGCCAACGTCAGCCTGGCCGAAGAGCCCGGCACCCGGCACCTGCACGCCGACGCCCGGGACGTGACCAACGTGCTCACGTCGGACGCCTGCCAGGTTCTCGACTTCGACCGGCCTGTCGCCGCCCTCGCGCACGACCTGCTGCCGTGGATGGACGACGCCGACGCTGCCGAGATGATGCAGGCGCTGCGCGAGCAACTGCCAGCTGGCAGCGCCATCTCGGTGACCCACGCGACCACCGACGTGGCTCCCGGGATGATGGCGGCGCTCGTCGGCCACTACGCGGACGCGGGCATCCTCTACCGGCCGAGGACGCTGCAGCAGATCCAGTCGCTGCTCGGAGCGTGGACCATTCTCCCGCCCGGCATCCTGCCGACCGGCCTGTGGCGCCGGGACCAGAAACTTCCGCCCGGCATCGGCCCCTCGACGGAGAAGAGCCACCGCTTGCCCCCGGGTGACTACTCCCACGCCTACGCCGCCATCACCACTACCCCGTAACCCAAGGAACTGTCATGTGTATCGACGAGCCGCGCTGCCCCGGCGCCGAGGCCGCTGACCGCGAGGCCGCGCGCCTGCGGGCGCACCACCCCGAACAGGGCTGGAGCCTGCTGTGCAACGGCGTCCTGCTCTTCGAGGACACCGGTGAGCTCCTCCCTGACGGGCAGGTCGTCGCCCCGCACCGCGCCATGCCCGCCAAGGCGGTGGCCGCGTGAGCCTCGTCCCCTCCCCCCGCAAGCCCGCCGAGACCCCCCTGACGAGACGCCGTGCGGGCCGGATCGAGGACCATGCTTACCTCGGCAACATGCGCACCGGCGCGCTGGTCGACCGGGACGGCAGCATCTCGTGGATGGGCCTGCCGCGCTTCGACTCCAAGGCGCACTTCACCAGCATCCTGGGGACCGAGGAGCACGGGCTGTGGCGCATTGGCCCCATCGGCCCGGACGGCGCTGCGCCCGTGGCGGACCGGCGGCGCTACCTCGATGACACCCTCATCCTCGAGTCCGTCTGGATCACCGAGGCTGGCACCGTCAAGGTGCTCGACTTCATGCCCACCACCGGCGACGCGGCGCAGCTGGTCCGTATCGTCCAAGGCGTCAGCGGCTGCGTCGCCGTGCGCTCTGTTCTGCGGGCGCGGACGGGCTACGGACGCACGACGCCGCAACTCGTCTTCGGGGGGCGCCGGGTGAGCGCCAGCCTGGACGAAGGCAGGTTGTGGCTCGACGCGGACGTCCACCTCGGCGCGCGCGGCGATGACCTGCTCTCCGAGTTCGCCGTGTCCGAGGGCGAGCAGGTGGCGTTCACTCTGTCGTGGCAGCCGGACCAGACCACCCCGCCGCCGCTGCCCGCGCCCGCCGCCCTGCTGCGGCAGACCAAGGACTTCTGGACCACCTGGGCCTCGCGCTGCACCCACACCGGCGCCCGCCGCGACGAGGTCATCCGTTCGCTGATCGTGCTCAAGGCGCTCACCTACGAGCCGACCGGCGCCATGGTGGCCGCCCCCAGCGTCTCGCTGCCCGAGGAGATCGGCGGCACCCGGAACTGGTCCTACGTGTACTGCTGGCTGCGCGACTCCGCATTCGCCGCCGAAGTCCTTGCCGAGTTCGGCTACCGGCAGGAGGTGCAGGACTGGATCGGCTGGCTCACCACCGTCATCGGTGACGACTTCGACAACCTGCAGATCATGTACGGGGTCGGTGGCGAGAGGGACCTGACCGAGGAGGAGCTCGGCTGGCTGCCCGGACACGCCGGTTCCCGTCCTGTCCGGATCGGCAACGGTGCGGCGGGGCAGCTCCAACTCGACGTGTTCGGCGAGGTCGTCTGCGCCCTGTACAAGGCGCAGCAGCACTATCCGGACCTGGCGCCGGCGGTGGCACCGCTCATCACCGGGCTCGTCCGGTGCGTGGAGACGCTGTGGCGGGAGCCGGACGAGGGGATCTGGGAGGTCCGCGGACCGCGCCGTCACTTCGTCCACTCCAAGGTCATGGCCTGGGCAGCCCTCGACCGGGCCGTCCGGTTCACCGAGGCCGGCCACATGGACGGGCCGCTGGAGCACTGGCGCGCGCTGCGCGACGAGATCCACCAGGATGTCTGCGAGAAGGGCTACGACCCGCAGCGCAACACCTTCACCCAGTACTACGGCTCCACCGAGCTGGACGCCGCCGTCCTGCACGCCCTGCTCTCCGGTTTCCTGCCCGCCGACGACAAGCGGGCCATCGGCACCATCGAAGCGGTCCAGCGGGATCTGTCCATCAAGGGCGGCTACCTGCTGCGCTACCGCACCAGCGACGACGGGCCGGGCGTCGACGGCCTGACCGGACACGAGGGCACCTTCCTGATCGGGCTGGGCTGGCAGACCGTCTGCCTCCGGCGCATCGGGCGAACCGACGAGGCTGAAAGTCTCACCGCCGCGCTGCTCCATGCCCGCAACGACGTCGGACTCCTCTCCGAGGAGTGGGACCCGCATGCCGAGCAGCAGCTCGGGAACTTCCCGCAGGCCTTCTCGCACACCGCAGCGCTCCTGGCTCTGGCGGCCGCACCCACCGCAGTAGAGCAGGCCTCGGCGGAGGTGGCCGTCCAGTGAAGGCCCTGAACCCCCCGACGTACGCGCCGTACGACGCCGTCCCCGCCCGTCGGCTGTCGGCGGAAGTCCTCGTGCCGTGCCGGGCAGCGGCCGGGTCGGCCGTCCCCGTCCGACCGCCGGTGAAGATGGTGCGGTGGCTGCGGCACGCCCTCCACACGGGCGTCTACCTCGCCACACTCCGTCTGCCCGTCGGCATCGCCGCGTGGGTGTACGAGCGCCGGCCTCGGGCTCGGCGGCGCCTTGCCTCGGACCGTGAGCCGCTCCTGTCCCTCTTATGGGTCGGAGCCGTCATCGGCGGCCTGGTGCTGGTCGTCGTGATCACCGCCGGCGAAGCCGCCGCCACACCCGCTGGAACGATCGCACCGGCCTCGTACCCCCTCGCTACCGAAGAGCAGTCGCCTCACGCGGCGACCAATGCCACGGCGGCACCTGGCGGCACCAACCACACTCCCGATGACGGAAGGCCACAGACCCAGACTTCCGGCGAGCGGGCAATCCCAGGAAACGACGTCCTTCTCGGTGCAGTCTGCGCGATCGCTGTATCCGGCCCGTACGCCGCGCTCCCCCAGCAGACTCAGGAGATCAGCATGACCAGGACGGCCGTACCGCCCTTGACGGCCGAGGTCTGGAATCACCTCTATGCCTCCGGGCGGGTGGCACCCCGGCTCATCGGCGACGGTGAACGCCGGGCCGCCCACAGCAGGTTGTCCCTGGTCCGCGGTATGAGTGCGGTCGATCTTGGCTGCGGCACCGGGAAGTGGACACGGCAGCTCGCGGCCTGGGGCCTGGACGCGATCGGCTTGGACTTCTCCCAGGTCGCCCTGGAGCAGGCCTGCGCTGCAGTGAGCCGCGCACGCTACGAGCTGTGGGACATCGACAACAACGCGACGTCCGGCCTGCTACTTCCGGGCAGCGTCGACATCGTTTCCTGTCGGCTCTCCTTCTCGTTCTTCGACCGATCCCGGCTGCTGCCGAACGTGCAGCGGTGGCTGGCCCCGCGAGGCCGGCTCTACATCCTCACGGACGTCGCCGATCAGCACGACGGGGAGCTCCCTCCGTACGAGTGCGCAATGACCGAGGAGGAGATCTCGTCCCTCGGCAATGACGGCTGGCATGTGCGGGACATGTTCCGGCTCAACCGGCGGGCGGGGATCGTCCTCCAACCGTCCGGACCGTCTGGGCCGTGAAGCCCCTTCCCGCCGCGGGGCGCGCGCCAGACCCCGAGCAGCCCTGCTGATCGTTCCGCGGAGCGGAAGCGTCACCTTCCCACGCGGGGCCCCCGCACTTGATCGACACCCATGAAGAAAGGCAGGTCCCCATGACCGCGTCACCCACGCAGCCCGCTCGCGGTACGGGTCGTGTTCCGGCGGACTCGGCCGACGGCGTCTGGACGTGGGCCAACGAGGGCGACCCGGAGTGGTCGTGGCTTCCTCGGTCCCGGACCGTCCCGGTCCCGTGCGGGAGGTACTTCGACGCCGTCCGCATGCCGGCCGACATCGCCATGCCCGTCCTCCGGCGCCTCGGCAGCGGTTCGGGGCCGGTCCTGGCCAACGACGTCACCCGCGTTTGGTGGGTCCTCCTGCCGCTCGGGGAAGCCGAGCCGGGCCGCTGGGCGCCCGGGGTCCGGGTCCTGCGCCGGGGCACCGTCATCGGCATACCGCCGCGCGAGGTCACGGGAGGCAAGGACGTCCACTGGGTCGTCACCCCGGGGGCCGACACCACCTCCGCGACCCGGCTGCGCGAGGCCCTGATCGCTGCCGAGACCGCCCCCTCCCTTCCCGTGCTGCGCCCGGTGAATCGCCCCATCTCACCGGCGAGGCGTCTGGCCCCGGCGCCGGACACAGCAGCGCTCCCTTTGAACCCCCGGCCGCTCACACCGACGCAGCTGCGCACCGGCCGGCTCCTGCTCGCCGGGAATACCAATCAGGAGATCGCCGCCGAACTGAAGGTGTCCGTGACGACCGTGCGCGAGCACCTGAAGGGGATCGGCTACCGGGCCGGCGGAACCACCCCGGCTGGCCGAGCTGCCGCCCTCCTGGCCGGCGGACATCTCCCACGGCCGCAGACCGCCATGGCCGCGCCCGACTTCACCTCCGACGACCTGGCCCTCATCCGAGCCGTCGCAGAGCTCTCCCACCCGGCCAGCGTGCCGATGCACCTGCGCGACTCCCAGGAGGACCACCTCGCGCAGCTTCGGCAGGTGGCCGGAGCCAGAAGCAACGCACACCTCGTCGCCCTGGCCTGGACACAGCTCACCGCTGCCCAGAGCCGCCCGATCGCGATGTCGGGCACGGAGGCATCATGACCCACCTCAACAACTCCGTGGCCGTCAAGGAGTCCGGAATGCCGCAGCCGCAACCACGTACCCTGCTGCAGCATCTCCTGGAGACCACCCCCGGGTTGAACTGCACTACGTGGGCCCGGTTTCAGGTTCTGTGGGGACGCATGGCGAGCGAGGCAGCACAGGGCTTAGGACTCCCGAAGCTCGCCCAAGTCCGCGTATCGCGTTCCAGCTACCAGCGATGGCTCTCCGGCGCCCACGTCACCAAGGGCGACACGGCGGTGATCCTGGAGTGGTACTTCGGCAAGAGCGCTGCCGAGCTGGCCCGGCCCGTACCCCACCGGGAGATCGTGCGTCCCAGCCCGCTTGACCCGAGCACCCTCACCGCCGCCACGCGGGCCCTGGACTACACCTGGAACACCTCCCGATACGTGCCGGGCGAGCCGAACACCGGCGTCATCGGGACCTGGGAGCTCTCCGGCGGCCGGCACTTCGACGGGACGGCCATCGGCTTGCAGCTGTACGAGGCCGCGCCCGACGGCGATCAGGTCGAGCTCAAGGAAGCCGACCTGCCGCACCTGCAGTCCTACGTCCGATCGTCGCGCCGTGGGGTGGTCCTCGCCTCCCTCGGCGCCGCGGGCGGGACAGGCCTGTATCTGCTGGACGCCGCGCACGCCCGCCGTCAGCTCACCACCGGCCAGGTTCCTCGCATCCCTGCCGCCTACCAGCTGGACGATCTCACCTTCTCGCTCGCGCGGGCGCTGTACGTCCTGGACGACGGCATGCTCGCCGACGACCTGCCGTTGACCGACCGGGCAGAGGAGCTCGGCTACTACGTCAAGACCGGTGACTCGGCACCGCCGAGATCGGACATGCCGGAACTCTCACCGGTTGGCGCCGCGTGGCTCGGCTCCAGCCTGTGCGCGCAATACATCACCCGGCGTCTCGACGAACTGCCTGCCGTCCCCGTGTTCTGGACCCGGGAAGCCACCGGCGACGAGTGCGCTCCCTGGCTCCTGTTCCGGCACAAACACGAGTACCTCCAGGCCGTGGCCAGCCGCTTCGCCGGCGCAGCCAGCCCTCTGGGGCGTGCCTTCTGCGTCCCGCAGCAGGCCGTTGACAGCACCGAGCCGTCTGAGCGGATCCTGCTGCTCCTCACCGTCGCGATGATGGAGATGCACCGGATCACGGTGTGGATCACCAGCGACCCGGCCTACGCCCAGACCGAGGGGTTCGTCCTGGCCCAGGACCGGGCCATCCTGGCCAACTGGGTACGCGAGGACTCCGTGTGGCGTGTCGCCACCACGAGCGCCGTCCAGGACGTCGCCCCCTACCGGGAAGCGATTGCGCACGCCCAGGCACACAGCATCGTCGACGGGCCCACCCCTGCCGCCCGGCTGCAGGCGCTGGCCGAGTACCTCGAGCTGGACTGGACATGGCTGGTTGTCCGGTGTCGCGCGCTCGGTGAGAGCGGGATCACTGGCATGCTGCGGCCCCGCAGTCGTCATCTCACGCTCATGGCCCTCGACCAGACTCTGCGCTTCCTCGGCGCGCTGTAGGCAGCCGCGGTGGAGGTCGATAGGCTCAACCCGCTCCGCTCCCAAGGTGATCTGAGGAATCAACGTTGACGAAGGACCGCACCCGTCCCACCGTTGTCGTGGTCGGCCTCGGTGGCACCATCGCCATGATGCCCTCCGACCGTGATGGAGCGGCTCGCCCCACCCTGAGCGCGGAGGACCTGCTCGCCGCGGTACCCCAGATGGACGGTTCGGACGTCGACATCCAGACGCTGTCCTTCGCGGGCAAGCCCGGCGCCTCGCTGACGCTGGATGACATCGACCGCCTCGCGAACCGGCTCCGGGCGATGGCCGGCGAAGGCGCCGTCGACGGCATCGTCGTGACCCAGGGAACCGACACCCTGGAGGAGACCGCCTACCTGCTGAGCCTGCTGTACGCGGAGCAGGCCCCACTCGTCGTCACCGGAGCCATGCGCGCCCCGCACCAGGCCGGCGCCGACGGGCCCGCCAACCTGCTCGCCGCCGTCACCGTCGCGGCCAGCCCCCACGCCCGCGGCCTGGGCGTTCTCGTGGTCTTCAACGACCAGGTCTTCGACCCCGCGCGTGTCCGCAAGGCACACAGCACCAGCACCAGCGCGTTCACCGCCCCCGACACCGGGGCCCTCGGCGTCGTCGCGGAAGGCGCCCTCCGCCTGCTCGCCGTCCCCGCACACAAGCCCCGCCCCCTCGCCCCGCCCCTCGACAGACCAGCTCGCGTCGCCCTGTACCCCGCCACCCTCGGCGACGACGGCGCTCTACTGGAGGTGCTGCTGCACCAGGTCGACGGCATGGTCATCGCCGGCTTCGGAGTCGGCCACGTCCCCGAGGCCTGGGTTCCCATCCTCGCGAAGGCGGCCCAGCGGATCCCGGTCGTCCTCGCCTCCCGCACCGGAGCCGGCACCACCCTCACGCGCGCGTACGGGTTCGACGGATCGGAGAAGGACCTGCTCTCCCGCGGTCTCATCGGCGCAGGACACCTCGACCCGTACAAAGCCCGCCACCTCCTGACAGTGCTGCTGCGCAGCGGCGCCGACAACGACACGATCCGCGCGACGTTCGCTCCCGCCGGAACGACCGCGGAGGGACGAGGCTGATGCGAGCCACCGAACTGACCCTGGGGCGCTCCTTCGCGCTGGCCTTCGACGACGGCGACGACTTCGTCAAGGAGCTCACCGGCTTCTGCGCGGAGCAGGGGATCCGGCAGGCGATCATCCCGATGTTCCTCGGCGGATTCCGGCGGGTGCACCTGGTGGGGGCCGCTGGCCCGCTGCAGGACCCGGAAGCGCCCGTGTGGGACAAGACGGTCCTGGAGACGGTGGAGGCCGTCGGCGCCGGGACCCTCGCCTGGAGCCCGGATACCAACTCCCTGGCCCCGCACCTCCACGTCGCGGTCGGACGCAAAGACCTCGAGGCCGCCGGCAGCGTGTCCCATCTGCTGTGGGCGGAGGTCCAGTTCATCCAGGAGATGGCGTTGCAGGAGGTCATCGCGCCGTCGATGCTGCGGCCCGAGTGCGGGCCGCACAGCGTCCCGACGCTCACCTTCGAACCGTCGCCGGGGACCGTCCCGCCGTCGTAGGCGTCGCGCCCCGCGGCGACCGGCTCGCATGCAGAGTCCGGTATACGGCGTGGAACGGCGTGGTGCCTGCCACCTGGGCGGGGCCGGTGTTGAGGAGCCCCCAGGCGTGGCCGAGGCCGATCAGGTGCGTGTCGTTGGCGGCCCCGGCCTTGTCGACGAGGTCGGCGATCATCGGGCGGACATCGGCTGGGGCGATCTCGACCGCCCGGGCGATGTCGTGGGTCTCCGGGTGCTCGGCAAGCGCGCGCAGCAGCCGCAGGTCCCGCTCGGTGAAGTCGGGGATGCGCTCGGGGGCCGGCGGCGGAGGTACCTGTCCGCTGGCCAGTACGGCGTGGGCGCGGGCGGGCCGGCCGCTCCGGCTGGTGATGCCGTACTTCTTGCCGATGGCGACGATGTGGCCGGTGAACGTCGTGGTGCTGATGCCCAGGGCCTGGGCACCCTTGGCGTTTGATGCTCCGGCGACCAGTTGTCCGGCGGCCCGTTTCTCGGCGGGGGTGAGTTGGGTGAGTTCTTGTGCGGTGCGGATCTTCGCAGGCATGGGAGGTGCTTTCGGTGGTGTGGTGAGTGCCCGGCTCAGGTCACGGGGTGGTGTACCGGTCGTGGTCGATGTGCCAGATGAACGCGTGGACGATGTGCTTCAGGGCCTGGGCGTGGTGCGTGAGCGGCAAGGAGCCGGTGGCGGACAGCTCGTCGATGAGAGCGCGGGCGAGCACGGCCTGCTCGTCACACAACCGGGCGGCGGCCCTGAGCGCCTCGGGAAGCTGCAGGCGGTGCTCGCGCATCAGCAGTGTCGGCAGGCTCAGCGGCGGCACGGGGCTCCGGCTCGCCTCCCGCGAGTAGGAGGCGAGGTCGTTGACCCACCCGGCCAGACATGCGACCGCGAACTCCGACCGGTCCACCAGGTGCGCAGCGCCGTGCCGGTCGGGCAGTTCGTAGGAGAGGGCGATCGGTGTGATGGCGGTGAGGGTGCGGGCGAAGACGGTGAGGGGCCGCATCGTGCGGTAGGTGTGCAGCGGGACGCGGCTGGGGTCGTTCAGGTAGTGGGCCTCCCAGAGGAGCCCGCGGAGGTTTCCGTGCAGGTGTCCGGTGAGGGTGAGGTACTGGCTGGGCGTGGCCCTGTCCCGGATGCGGTCGAGGAGGTCGAGCAGCGCTGTCGTGAACGGTCCTGGCGGTGACGTTGGGGCGTTGTCGGCCAGGACGCCGGTCAGCTCGTCGACGTGGCCGGTCAGGGCGGCGGGGTCGGCCGCGGCGGTCGTCTCGCCGTGGGTGTCGTCGAAGGCCACGAGCCACAGGAAGAGCTCGGCGGCGAGCAGAAGGCTGTCGAGATCGGCGGTGGGCAGCGCGCGGACGATGCCCTGGCTGGTGATGCCGCACAGGGTGCGGAGCTCGTCGGCCGGCACGGGGAGGTTTCGTTCGGCGGCCCAGCGTCGGAGGTGTCTGTCCGCGGTGACAGCGTGGGGGCTGGTCGGGAACGGGCCGGGGAAGGCGGCACCGAGATCGGGCAGGGTGAGGGGGACGGGCGCGATGCCGGGGCCGCTGTTCACGCCGCCACCCGGGCGGTGCCGCTCTGGCGGGCTTCAGTTCTCATCCGCAGGACGGACGGGTGGACCGTGATCGCGCCGACTGGCACGGGCCGGATCCCGGGGGCCGGTCGCAGCCGCCAGCGGGAGGCGATGAGGGCCGTGATGACCGTCATCTCGGTCCAGGCGAACGCGTCACCGAGGCACTGGCGCTTGCCGGCGCCGAACGGGATGAAGGCGTTCTTCGGCGGCTGGGGCCGGTCCGGCAGCCAGCGGTCGGGGTCGAACCGCAGCGGGTCCGGGTAGAGGCCGGGGTCGCGGTGCAGGGTGTAGGGGCTCCAGACGACGTCGGTGCCGGCGGGCAGGGTGAAGTCGCCGAGCCGGACCGCGGCGGTGGCCTGCCGGGTCACCAGCCAGCCGGGGCTGTACAGGCGGAGGGTCTCCTGGACGAGGGCGCGGGTGAACGTCAGCCGGGGCAGGTGGTCGGCGGTGAGTTCCTGTCCGGCCAGGACGGTGTCGACTTCGGTGTGGAGTCGTGCCTCGAGATCGGAGTGGCGGCCGATCTCGTGGAAGAGCCAGGCCATTACGACGGCCGTCGTCTCAGATCCGGCGGCGAGCAGGCCGGTGACTTCGGACAGGATCTCGTCGTCCGGGAGCGGGGCGCCGGTCTCGTCCCGGGCGTCCAGGAGCATCGAGACGACGTCGTCGTAGTCGTCGGGGCGTGTGAGGTGGTCGGTGATGATGCCGGCCACCGCGTGGTGCAGGGTGCTGCTGGCGCGGGCGAGCCTGCGGTTGTGGCGGGTGGGCAGCCGGTCGAGCAGGGGCAGCGGCACGAGGGCGCGCCGGAGGGCCGCCTTGAAGAGGGTGTCCACGCTTGTGAGGATCGCTCGGGCGGTGTGAGGTGCGGGGGCGGCGGAGAACGCGGCGCGCATGACGATGTTCTGGGCCATCAGCTGCATCTCGGTCTTCAGGTCGAGTTCGCCGCCTTCGCTCCAGGCTCCGATGGCGAAGGCGGTGGTGTCGCGCATGGTCCGGACGTAGCCGGTGACCCGCTCGCGGTGGAAGGCGGGCTGCATCAGCCGGCGGCGCGCGAAATGCCCGGGGCCTTCGGCGACGGGAAGGGCGTCCTTGCCGAAGAGCCTCAGCTTCTCGAAGAGCAGCCCCTTGGTGAAGTGACCGGACTGGGCGGTGAGCATCTGGTGGATCAACTCGGGCGAGTTCACCACGGTCACGGACTTCGGACCGAGCATGATCCGCACGATGGGGCCGTGGGCGCGCAGTTGCTGGAGGAAGCCCAGCCGGTCGCGAAGGAGCGGCAGCGCGTGTCCGATGAGCGGGCGCCTGCCCGGAGCGATCGGCGCGAGCCGGTGGTCGGCCGTCACGAGGCCACTCCTTCCGTGTGCCGTCCGGGGCCGTGCCGAGTCAGCAGTTCGCGGGCGGCAAGGATCTCGGCCTGGATCATCGCGGTGGGGGCGTAGAGCGTCTTGTCGTGCCACAGCGCCGGGGGCCGGTCTCGGCTGCCACGGTCGTCGAGGGCGTTCTCGGCGCGCTGGAGCGCTGTGCGCCACCCGGGCCGGGTGGCGGCGGCGGGATCGGCGAGGAGGATCTGCACCGCGTACGCGGTCTCCTCCGCCGTGCCGCCCCAGACGCCCCAGGTTCCGTCGTCGTGCTGGCTGGCCAGGACCCGGTCGACGGCCGTCTGGATGGCTCGGCGGGTGCCCGGTCCGGGGTGGCCGAGGAGGGCTCGAACACACCGCTCGGTGGCGTAGTACGGGGAGGCGTGCCACTTGTCCGTCCAGGCGCCGTCGGTCTGTTGATCCACCAGCCAGTCGCGCACGAGGTCCATGCGCGGGCGGTGGACCGGGCGCGCGGCCGGCCGCAGACGGAGGTGGGCTGTCAGGGCCTGGAGGGCGTGGGCGTTCGCCGTGACGGATCCGGTGTCCTCGCCGATGTAGCACCGGTAGTGGGTGTCGGCCCAGAACGCGGCGAGCGGGGCCGGGTCACAGGCTGTGCCGGTGACGGCGGCCACCAGCACGGCCATCGAGGTGTCGTCGGCGTCGGGCAGGAGACCCGGGGCACCGCGGACCCCGGCCGGGTCGTAGATGTCGTGTGCCCAGCCCTCGGCCGCGGCGCGGCACGCGGGCGGCAGGCCGGGGCGGGCGAGGGCGGCGGCGACCCACAGCCGCTCGAAGACACGGACCGGTGCGGCCTCCGGCAGGAGCCCGCCATAACGGCGGGCCGCAGCCGACAGGGCCGCCCTCGCCTGCTCTCCCTGCGCACGGTCCGGCTGAGAGGCGAGCCATGCGGCCGTGGCCGCGGGCGAGCTACCGAGCAGGCCGTCCGGCACGGGCACCACGCCGCCGGGCAGATGCCGAGCGACGCCCTCGAAGGTGTGGTGGAGCTTGCCCGGGACACCGGCGCGGCACCGCTGCGCGATCTCCTCGTGCCGATCGGGCCGGAATCCGGGCGGCACGCTCAGGCGCGCCCCGCGCGACACCGGCCCGAGGCGGGGCAGCGTGCCGAACCCGGGCCGGTCCAGGAGGTCGTTGATGCGGGCGACGAGGCTGGGGACGAGGACTTCGATGGCTGCGGTGTCCGGCCACGGCCCGTCGGCCGGCAGGGCGCGCAGCGCGGCGACGCCGTCGGCCGCAGCCGACGCGAGCCGGCCTCGGGTCGAGACGGCGGGGGTCTCGTCCCGGACGATGGTGGCGAGCAGGGCTTCGACAGCGCTGAGCGTCGGAAGCAGCCGGTACCGCGCCGGCCCTTCGCCCCAGGTGCCATCCCGCAGCTGCTGGTCCAGCAGCCATCCGAGCCGGGTACCGTGCCCGTCGAGCTCCGGTGCCAGGGAGATGACGCGCGCCGTCTCGTACACCGACGCGCGGACGCTGCCCCACGGGTCGGCGTCGATGTCCGCCATCAGGCGGACGGCCTGGGAGTCGAACCGCCGAAGCGCCTGCGGTATGACAGCGGTGCTGGCCCGGGTGCCGGTCACGACTGCCGCACCGTGGCTATGCCGGCGATCTCCCTCAGGGCCTCGGCGGCGGGGAAGGGAAACGGGGCCCGGTCGAGTACGGTCAAGGCCGCATGGCGTCGGGCCGTGATCATCGTCTCGACCTGCCGGCGAGCGCCGGAGTGCTCGATGACGTCACGTACGCGCCCGAAGTCCTCGTCCGACAGGTCCGGGTTGCCGACCGCCGTGCGCAGCAGCCGCCTGCCGGCGGCGGAAGCCGATTGCAGGGCGAGCGCCATCAGCACGGTGGCCTTGCCCTCCCGTATGTCGTCACCGACCGGCTTGCCGGTCTTGGACGGATCGCCGAAGACGCCGAGGAGGTCGTCGCGCAGTTGGAAGGCCTCCCCCAGCGGGATGGCGAACTCGCTGCAGGCGCTGTGCACATCGGGTCCGGCGCCGGCGAGAGCCGCGCCGATGCGCAGCGGCCATTCCACGGTGTAGGAGGCGGTCTTGTAGCGCACGATCCGCAGCGCGGCCTCGACGTCGTCGGAGGGGCGGCCGGTCGCCATCAGGTCGAGGTACTGGCCGTACACGAGCTGGCTGCGCATGGTCTCCAGCAGGGGCTGGATCTGCCACGTCGCCTCCGCGCCAGGGCCGGTGCGGATGAGGTCGTCCGACAGCGTCAGGACGAGGTCGCCGAGCAGGAGGCCGGCGGCCAGGCCGTGAGCCGTGGCCCGGCGGGGCGGGTGCCCGTCGGCGACGTACGCCGTGGCGAGCGCGCGGTGCGCCGTGGGGCGGCCGCGACGCAGGACGCTGCTGTCCATCACATCGTCGTGGATCAGAGCGAAGGCATGGAAGAGTTCTAGGGACGCGGCCATACGCAGAATCCGGTCCCGGTCGCCGCGCCCCTCACCGGCGTACCAGCCTGTGACGCACATGTGTGCCCGCAGGCGCTTGCCGCCGTCCAGGAGACTGCTCAGCGTCGTGAACAGCGGAGTCATCTCCGGTCCAGGCGCGGCCTGGGCCCTCTTGACGAGGAAGTCGGCGAGGATCGCGTCGACTTCGTCCCGTACGGCGGGCAGATCCGGCAGGGCGGTGGCGGATGTCACCGGTCGGCGTTTCCCCGTCTGGTCGAGGACCGTCATGGGGGCCTCCTTCTTCTTCAGAGCGGACCGAGATGGGCGGCTGTGAGGGGGCGGGTCGGCGTCGCCGGGCCGGACTTACCCGTGGCGCGGCAGCACTCCTTGCTGCGTGGTGCGGGAAAGGCGAGGTTCAGCGCGGCCGGGCGGAGGCCGGCAGCCGCCCGGCGGCGGGCCGTCGCGGCTCGGTACTAGCCGGGCGAGGCGGGGTGCTCGGTGCCGGTGTGAGCGGGGTGAAGCGGCAGGGAAGTGCCGTCAGGACGCGGTAGATGGGGTCGGGCCGGTGCGCCAGCTGCTCGGCCGGTACGGCGAGTTCGATGTCCGGCAGGGTGGCGGTGAGCCGCTCGATCGCGGCGATCGCGACGACGAGGGCGATGGACTGCGCGGGGCACTCGTGCGGGCCGGCGGCGAACGCCAGGTGCGCCTTGCGGTCGGAGCGGAATCCCTCACTGGTCTGTCCGGTGTAGGGGCAGGTGTTGATCGCGGCGTAGGAGACGAAGACCGGTTGGCCCTGCTCGATGTCACGTCCGTGGAAGTGCACGGAACGATTCGGCCGGTGGAGGCTGTACATGGCCAGGGGCGGGTCGTTCCACAGGACGTCGTCGATGGCGTGCGGGATGGGCAGACTGCCGGTCGTGAGGGTGCCGCGGTAGCGGTCGTCGGAGAGTATGCGGGCGGCGGTGTTGGCGATGAGACCGGCCAGCGTTTCCCAGGCGGCGCCCTGGGTGATCAGGACCTGGTTGGTCACTTCTTCCGGGGATAGGCCGTTGGGGTGGTCGATGAACCACGAGGTGAGGTCGTTGCCTCGCTGGTCGGCCTTCGTCTGGTAGAGCGCGCTGAGGTAGGCGCCGAGGGACTGCTCGCCTTGGGCCTTGCGGGTGAGATCTGTGCTCGTCATCGCTTCGACCGCACCGATGAGCTGGGCCGCGGCAGCGTCGGGCATCCCGAAGAGGGAGTTGAGCACCATCAGGGGGAGCCGCCGGGCGTACTGGTTGACGAGGTCGGCGCGGCCGGCGTGGGAGAACTCGGCCAGGAGTGTGTCGGCGTGCCGTAGCGTCGTGTCCCGCACGTGCCGGGGGTCGAGGAGCGCGAAGCTGTCCGTGATGACCCGGCGCAGGTGTGCGTGTTCCTGCCCGTCGGCGAAGAACAGGCTGGGGCGCCACTGGAGCATCGGCATGACCGGACTGTCGGCCGGGACGTGCTGCATCCATCCGCGGGTGTCCTTGGTCCACAGGCCGGTCTGGTCGTGGAAGAGGTCCAGGGCGGCCCGGTAGTCGGTGATCACCCAGACGAGGACGCCGGCGTCGATCTCGGCGAGTCCTACGGGGCCCTGCTCCCGCAGGCGGGCGAAGCTGCGCTGGGGGTCGGCGGCGTGCTCGGCGGTGTAGAGCGGCACGGCGGAGAACTGGGGGGCGGACGTCATGAAAGATCGGCTCCGGCGCGGGATACGAGGTGGTCGGCCAGTGTTCTGAGGGCGTTCAGTACCGACGTGCGGTCCCGCGCGTCGCAGGTGACCAGGGGGGTGTGCTCTTCCAGGTCGAGCCTTTTGCGCACGAGGTCGAGTTCGTGCTCGGGGGTGTCGGGGAACTGGTTCAGTGCGACGACGTAGTCCAGTCCGGCCTCCTCGACGAGGTCCATCACCTCGAAGGAGGCGCCCAGTCTCCGGGTGTCGACGAGGACCAGGGCGCCGAGGGCTCCCTGGGCGATGTCCTCCCAGATGACCCGGAACCGCTCCTGCCCGGGCGTCCCGAACAGGTACAGGACGATGCGGGCGCCGGGCAGCGTGAGGCGGCCGAAGTCGAGGGCGACCGTGGTGGTGTTCTTGCCGTCGACGACCAGGTCGTCGACCGAGGCCGCGGCCTGTGTCATCGGCTCTTCCGTGTGCAGGCTGCGGATCTCGGACACCGTCTCGATGGCCGTGGTCTTGCCAATCCCGAACGGCCCGACGATGAGGATCTTCACCAGGTCGAAATCCCCGTCGGGCAGGTACACCGGTGACGGCGGGCTGCTAGAGGGCGGTGAGGAGACCATCGCGGACCCTTTCCAGGAGAGACTTGGGGGGCCGCCCGGCCCCGGGTGTCCGAATGCCGTCGGGAATCCCGGAGAGAGGCGTTCGTGCCATCAGGTCGCCGTCGTCGACGAGCTGGGAGGCGAGCATCTTGCAGACCCCCATCGGCAGTCGCAGGTAACCGGCGGATTCTGCGACGGTCAGCGACCCCTTGGCGGTCAGGTCGAGCAGCCGCTGCTGTGCCGGGGTGTGGTGGGGCTTAGCCGGAAGGCCGGTAGCGATAAGTACGGTGAGCGCCTGCAGTGAGTTGCGGGTGGGGGCGCTGCTGCCTCCGGGCGCCAGGTAGCTCGGGACGAGCCTGCGTCCCTGGCCTTGGCTCATGAGGCGGGGCCGTCGTTCCGCGACGACACGCTCATGACCTTCTCACCGAGCTTCTTCGCCCGCGTGGCCATGGTCTGTGCGATGATGCCCATCGGCGTCGCCGGGCCGAACGCGGCGGCCAGGTAGGCGTTCGTCCCTCCACCCACCGGCATGACCATGAGGGTGCCGGCGCTCACGCCGTCCTGCGACGTGGGGTCGACGTCCAGCTGCACGGTGATGGTCGAGATGGGCGTCTTCTCGTGAGCGCCGAGGGCCTCCACCGCCGCGGCACGGCTCGCTCCGTGGAGGGACGAGATCGCCGCGGAGACCCGGTCGACCATGTCCCTCTTGGCACGGTCGTCCATGTCCCTCTTGGCCCGGTCGGCCGTGCCCTTGGCGGTGCCTTCGGACACCCCCACGACGATTCCGTCAGAGGAGATGATCAGTGCGATGTGGACACCGCTGATCGTGGTGATCGGGTCCAGGACCCAGGACGGATCGGCGATCTGCGCGGCGAGGGTGGAGCTGCTCATGTTCGGTCCTCATTTCGGATGTCAGAAGGGGTTCCGGCTCGTCCAGCGGCTATCCCCTGTTCGAACGCGTCCCAGGTGTTGCGGGCCTGCTCCGGCTCGGGGGGACGACCTCCGGGTACGGCGCGCTCCTCCAAACCGGGCACCCTGCGGCCGCGGCGGTGCCGCTGGGGCAAAGCCCCGCTGTCCGAGCTGGCGGCCCCGGGGTCGTCGGAGGTGATCGCTCTGCGTGGTGCGCGGGGAGCAGGGGCCGGCAGAGGGGACATGGCGGATAGGGGGGCCGTGTGAGGGTCGATCGAGGTGACCAGAGCCGGGGGAATGGTGATGATCGCGCGGACCCCCGAGTAGGGGGACGCCTGATCGACGGTGACCTGGAATCCGTGGTCAGCGACCAGCTGGCCGATGGCCGCGAAGCCGAGGGCGGGAGGATCACCGAGCTCGGTCAGCAGAACCTGCTGCCTGCCGGCGAGCAGTTGCGCCGCGCGACTGGCTTCCTCGGTAGTCATGCCCTTGCCGGCGTCGTCGATCTGGATGCACACCGCCCCGTTGTCGGTCTGCAGGAGGGTGACCTCCACCGAGAGGTCCGCCCGTGACGACTCCAAGGCGTTCGCCAGCAGCTCCGTGCAAGCCACCGCGATCGGCTCCGCAGCGCGTCCGACAACGCCGATGGTGTCGGTGCGCAGCTTGGAGTGGAGGTGGATGCGCTCGAAGCCGTGCAGACGGGAAGTCGCCCCCGTGACGAGGTCGGGCAGATGCGTGTCCGGGCGGACGAGGCCGGGCCAGGAGCCGGTGACGATGGCCGCCTTCTGCACCAGGCGTACCAGCTGCTCGTTGACGTGGTCGAGACGGAAGTAGTTCTGGAGGGTCTCGTCGTCCTCGCATGTCTGCTGCAGCGTGTCGAGATCGGTCTGCAGCTGGTACGACTTCGCCTGGATCTCCATGCAGGCGCCTCGCAGTGCGGCGCGTGCGGCCGCATCCACACGCTGCCGCTCTTCGAGAACCGCCCTCGCGAACATCTCCTGGAGGGAGTCGAGGAGAGCCGCGAACTCGGTGCCGAAGAGGCTGGTGTCCATCAGGCCAGGAACGGGGTAGTGGGGGCTGCGCAGATGCAGAGCCTGGCTGGGCAGCCGCACATTCACGAGGTGCTGCAGCGCCTCGTTCCTCCGCAGCTCCTCGGCCTCAGCGGCCGCTCGGCCCTCGGCGTGACTGCGAGAGAGGGCCCGGCGTGATCGCGCCATGAGGGCCACGGCGGCAGTGACGCCGCCGACGGTTGTGCCGCTCAAGGCCGCGATGGCCACTTCGTGTATCGCAGTCACGGTCAGGTCCTCGGGTATCGAGGCCGCTTCCCCGGACACCGTTGGGTGATGTCAGGGTCACCCTGGGGGATGCCCGGCATCCGGGGAAGTGGCGGATGGTGACAGGCGAGTGGTCGAGTGCTCCCGGGCCCTCGCCTGAGGGACGTGAGGGGTGGTGCAGTCGTCAGTACCAAGTCCGGCCCCACCCCACAGGACAGGGCCGGTTTGGAACTGATCAACACCCTGCCGCGCTCCTGGAGGGTTCCGCCAGGGCGCGGGTGTGTCACCTCGGTGGTCACTTTTCCTGCCCCGCCCCACAAACCCGAGCGGCGAAAATGGCACAACCCTTACAAATCCCGGATCCATTGAGGGCTGGCCGCTGGAAAAGTGACCATCGGGGTGACACACCGGTCTCCTGGACGCGGGTACCGGACGAATGCCACGGTGAGTGGCGGCTGGCTGGCAGCACCGCCGCCGCCCACCAACTTCTTTCGCGCCGACGCGCCCGCGCCCGCCTCAGCAGGCCGAAGCGGCGCCCTGATCCCCGCGAAGAGAGCGAGCCTTCGTGACCGCTTCATACCTCTCCCCCCGGCGCCTGATTGCCGGAAGGGACGAACATCCCCTGGGGGTCGGCTGCCGGCCCATCGGTGGTCCGGCGACCAACGAAGGCCGTCCGGTCGGATGGGCCCAGGTGGCCGACAGCAGCGCGGTCGACGCCCTGCTCCGCGCGCATGCCCTGGGGGCGACCGTGTACGACACCTCGGACGTCTACGGGCTGGGCCACTCGCAGAGGTTGCTCGGCAAGATGCTCGCCCAAGTGCCGCGCTCAAGCGTGAGCATCACGTGCACCGTCGGCACCTACAAGGGGACTGGCCAGCACGCCTACAGTTCCCTCAACCTCTTCCGCCAGGTGGAGCAGACCCAGGAGAACCTGGGCGTAAGGCAGCTCGATGTGCTGGTCCTCGCCCACGCCGACTTCGGGCCGGGCGACCGCTACCTCGAAGAAGCGCGGGACACCCTGCAGGCCCTGCGCGATTCCGGCGACGTCGCGGCAATCGGGATGCGCGTGCCTGGCATCCTGCCAGCAAGCTCAGCCACTTCCGATCCGGGCGTCGGCCACTGGGGAAGCCAGCTGCGCTACGACTTCCTCTTCGAGCAGCTCAACCCGCAGGTCCTCAGCACCGCCGTCAATCCGCTCGAACCGCAGACCGATTACGCTGCCGCGGCCGAAGCTCGTAGTGGGGAGAGCGTCTTCTCGTTCGCGCGCCGACACGGTGCCGCCACCATGATCCACGAACCGCTCCTGCACGGACTGCTCACAGGGAAGTACGGTCCCGACGCGGCCTTCTCCACCGGCGACGTTCGCTCCCGGTACACCCCGGCGGACCTCGAGATCGTCAACCGCGGCCTGGAGGCGCTCCGCACTCGCTTCGGGAGGGACCCGCAGGCTCTCGCGCGGATTGCCCTGCACTACTGCCTCAGGCGCTGCCCTGACTCCATCGTGCTGGCCGGGGCCTCCAGCCCAGAACAAGTGCACAAGAACTTCGAGGGTCTCAATGTTGAGGTGAGTGACGACGACTACGCCGTCGCGGAGCGAGCGTATTCGACTCTGCACGCCGAGTTCGCCCGGCATGCCGCCTCGACGACGGCAGCGCCCTAGCGGCCGTCAGAAACGGGACGACTCCTGGCCCAGTTCTTTCGCGGCAGCCTCGGAGTCAGCGCTCAGTGCCGATAGCGTCCGGCGGTCTCTTGAGACCGCGGCACTCTCCCTGGCCTGTCCGCACTTTCCACCTCATGGGGCCGACTGATCCGGTCACACAACACCAACTCGCCAGGCTGCTCGCCGCGGCCCGGCGCCGGGAGACCCACGGCATCCTCGCCGCCTCCCGGGTCGATATCAGCGATGCCGATAGGGAGTACGAGGCGATGCTCGAGAACATCCGAACCCTGAGAGCGGGGCTTGCTCTCGCGCGTGAGGAGAACGTCCTGTGACCTCACCGAGAACGCCCACGGCCGCCGTGACGGCACGGAGCCCGGAGACGATCCCTCCCCCCGGACGCCTCGATCTGCCTTTCATCGAGACAGGCAAAAAGCTCACTGGCGACGCGCGAGCGGAGTTCGCGAAGAAGGTTGTGGCCGCCTACCGCACCCCGGGCCGCACGATCACTATCCGGGAGATCTGCGAGGCCACGAACCGATCCTATGGAGCCATCCACTCCCTCCTGAGCGAGGCCAGGGCCACCAAACGCGGACGCCGCACCGCCGGCACGGAAGAGCAGGCGAGCTCGTGAACGAGCCCCACCGGCCCGAACCGGGCTACCCCGCTCTCGCGGAGGACCTGCTGGCCCGCGCGCAACGGGCTAAGGAACACTGGCGCACGCCCGGCGCCGAACGCCTCGGCATGTCACCACACGCGCTCGCGGCCCTGGCCCAGACCCAGCACGACAATGCCGCCGGGCTGAAGCGGATCGTCGAACGGCTCGGGCAGTGGCCGGGCCGCAGCACCGTGGGGACGGACGCCTGCCAGGCCGCCGTGGACATCGCGGTGCACAGCGACCACAACCCGGCGCTTCAGCGGACGCTGCTCGGTCTGCTCCAGAGAGCCGTGGAAGCCGGTGACGCCACCAGCGCCCAACTCGCTCACCTGCACGATCGCTGCCTGGTCAACGCTGGCCAAGCCCAGCTGTACGGAACCCAGCACTGGTACCGCCCCGACGGGCTCCTTGAACCGCACCCGATCGCCGATCCCGAACAGTTCGACACCCGCCGAGCCGGCGCGGGCCTGCCGCCGTACACCGACCAGGCCCGCCGTCTGCGCGAGCGACACGGGCCGATCGCCTCCTTATCTGCCCCCGCCGCGGTTGAACCCACTCCTGCACCCGACACACGCGCGGCGTGACCGCGCCACGACCCCAATCCACCCGAACCGGTCCTGCGTGCCGCCACCCGTCCAAGGAGATGGCCCCCTTGTCCCTTGCACAGCCCACCTTCGACAACGAAATCCGCGTCGTGTGCTGGAACATCGAGCACAACGGTCGCGGCCGACACGGAGGGGAGGACCACCGCGAGCTGGCCCGCGACATCCTCGCCTCCATCAAGCCGCACGTGGTGCTGCGCCAGGAGCTGACCGGCGCTTGGGATCGCGGGAAGGCGGACCTGTACGCCGAGGCCAACCGGCTCGGCGGCCTCACGCCGTTCATGTCCGCCCCGCAGGAAGGACGCAGCCGCAACCCGGTCGGCGTGATGGTCGACCCCAACGTGTTCTTCGTCGACGGCGACTTCGAACACGACATGCCGTGGAAGCCGATCTGCAATCCGCGCGTCCGCCTCAAGGGCTGCCCGAAGCCGATCGACTTCGCCTCGGCACACCTGTGCCACTTCGACCCGGACCTGCGCGCGACCGAGGCACGGCGGCTCACCACCCTCGCCGACAGCGCCCGCAGTGCCCTGGTGGGGATGGACGCGAACAGCTACCCGCACCGCACGGACCTGGAATCCGTGGCGCTCCCGGACTGGGACAGGGTCGAGGACCGCGTGCACTACCAGCACCGGACCATCGAGCGCGCCGACCGACGTGTCTCCGACACCCGACCGGACGAGATCCTCTCCGGCGGCAACCCGGTCTTCACCGACCTCGGCCTGCACGCCGCCACGGTCCTCGGCCAGCCCGGCGCCCTCGCGGCTACGGCGAGCCTGAAGCGCACCGACCAAGGGCCCGCCCAACGCATCGACCGCATGTACTGCACCCCCGACCTCGTGCCGGCCCTGACCGCCTTCGAGGTCCTGGCGACCGACGACGTCCGAGCGGTCTCCGACCACGCCCTGCTCCTCGCGCGATTCGACCTCGACGTCCTTCGTCGAGCCCTCACGCCCACCCGCTGACACCTCAACCTCTGGGGGGACCTTCGTGCTCATCAACGCAGCGATCTGCAACTTCGAGAACAACGGCGGTGGCGACCGCGACCTGTGGCAGCGCATGCACGACCGCCTGGCCTCGCTCAACCTGCATCTGCTCCTGCGGCAGGAGATGTGGAACGCACAGGACAACGGCAACGAGCTCGCGGACGCGGCCGAAGCCGTGCTGGGCATGCCCGGTTTCATCGGCCGCGAGTGCTGCACCGCCGTCTACCACGACCCGAAACTCTTCACCTCGGTCGACGAGTACCCGAAAACCGGCCCCGTGTGGGCACTCCCACCGACCGTGTGCAGCTTCCAGCTCGCCGGAACGACCCCCAACGCCGCCCCGCTGATCGTGGGCTCCTACCACCTCAACTACTGCTCCCCCACGTCGCGCCTGGCGGAGGCCGAGTGGCTGACCAAGTGGAACGACAAGTGGGTGAAGGACGGCGACCGCTACGTCCACTACCCCGCGCTGCTCGGCGGCGACAACAACAGCTACCCCGTCGTCGGAACCCCGGGAGACCCGGCCCTGCCCGTCCTGGAGGAGATCCAGGATGAGCCCCACCGGGCGCATCGCTCCTACCTCGGGGCGGACGGCGTTCGCTGGATGGACGACCGGCCGGACGACACCCTGCGCGCCGCCGGCCTCCAGGACGTCGCCCGCCACCTCGTGGCGACCACGGGTGACACCAGCGCGGTCGCGCCCACGGTCGACGTCTGCGACACCCACGGCCCGGACGCGCGCATCGACCGGATGTACGCCAGCAAGCAGCTCTTGCCCGCCGTCCGCGAGGTCGAGGTCGTCGACATGAAGGGCCTCTCCGACCACCACACGGTCGTGGTGCGCCTGGACCGGGACACCCTCACCGAGATCCTCAACTACCCGCTTACCCGGGCGGCGTGACCGATTTCTACGATGCGAGGCCCGCGCCTTCCATGCCCCGCTTCCCGCTGGCGCCCATCGCCGCTCCGCTCTGCCGCCCCTCACCCGAGGAGTGCGCTGAGGACTACGCCTGGTTCTGGGAACGCCTCGCCGACCCGGACCTCCTTGACGGCGCGGTTGGTGTGAAGGTGGACGGCGCCGTACTCCTTGCGGTGCCCGCTGGCGGCAGCCGCCGTGGCGGCTACGTGTCGGTGGGCACTGTGGCCGATGCCGTGCGCGTCTGGGCGGCTCTGCGGGGCCGGCCCGGATTCCCGCGGGTCCGACTTGGCCTGTCGGCCCATCGAGACACCTGCCACACCGTCAACTGGGGGCCGCGCCAGCCCAGGGATGATGCCGAGCGGGGCAGGCACTTCGGGTACGCGCCGTCGGCCATCGACGCCTTCGTCCGCCGCTCGATCCCCGACCGCCCGGCGGCCCAGGTGGGGCACGCCCCGCACCAGGACGACGAGCGGTCCTGGGACCGGGATCCGCTGAAGTCGACGCTCCGCGATCTCGGCGGCTGCCTCACCGTGCTTCTGCTGGGCGTTCTGATCACCCTGCTCGTCTCGGCGGCCAAGGTGCACGCCACCGGCCCCGCCTCTATCTCCCCTCCTCTCTCGACGTGGGCGCCAACTCTCCCGGTTGGCACCACTTCGCCCTCTCCACTGACCTCACGACGATGGGCGGCGCGATGACGAAGCCGGGCTCCGCGAAGGCGGAGCGCAACGAGGTCTTACTCAAGCATCTGGAGACGCTGGACTGGTCCATCAGCGGCTTCGCCCGCCGGATCGCCGCTCGGTGCGAGGCCGTCCACCTGCCCTACACGGTGGTCACGAGCACCGTCTCGCGATGGTGCAAGGGCGCAACCCCCAGCGCCGACCTCGCGGCCGCCGCGTGCCACGTGCTGTCCAAGGCCCTGCACCGGGTAGTGACGCCAGAGAGTCTTGGCTGGCCGTCCGACACCGGCCTGGTCGCGGCGCAGTCGCTGGAGTACCTGGACGTCCCTCACGCTGTGCTGATGCTCTCGAAGCTGTGGGCCCTGGACGCCATGCGCCGGCGCAACGTCGTCAAGAGCGCATTCTCACCAAGCGTCTTCGGCCCCGCCTCGAGGGAGGCACTCGTCATGCCGGCCGACGCCGTAATCGGTGGTCACGGGCAGCACAAGGTGAGCGCGGCGGACATCGACCTCCTTGACGAGCAGACACGGCTGTTCGGCAAGCTCGACTCCCAGCACGGCGGGGGCAAGTTCCGCGGCGCGTTCGCGTCGATGATGGACACACACGCCACGCCGATGTTGAACGGGAGCTTCTCCGCCCGGACCGGGCGCAGGCTGTACGGCAGCGTGGTGGACGCCGTCCTCGCGATGGCCTCGATGGCCTATGACGACCAGCTTCCCGGTCTCGCCCAGCGTTACGACCTTCAGGCGATGCGGCTGGCCCAGGCGATCGGCGACCGCGCCCGCATCACCCGGGTCCACATCCACCAGGCCCGGTTGGCGGCGACGCAGGGAGGCCAGGCGGATGTGCTCGCACACGCGCGTAGCGCTGTGCTGGCGGCCCAGGGAGCCCCTTCTTTGGTCAGGGCCTACGCGTACGTGACCGAGGCCCGGGCGTGGGCGCTGAACGGTCAGGCGGACCAGGTTGTGGCAGCGGTGAAGCGGGCCCGCGAGTTCTTCGACCGCGCCCAGAGCAGTGTCAGCCCAGCCTGGCTTGAGTGGTTCGACCTGCGCGAGCTGGAAGGGCAGGCGGCGTGGGCGTTCGCCGTCGCCGGTCTGGCCGAACATGGCGCTCAGGCGTTGAAGGAGGCATCGGCCCTTCCGTCGGACCGGACGCGCGACACGGTGGAACTCCTGATCACGGAGGCCCAGCTGGCCCGGCTGCGCGGTGACGCCGCCGAGCACACAGCGGCGGCGAGACGGGCCTCCCAGGCGTCGCAGCACCTGATGAGCCGACGGCTCTCCGAGCGCCTGGACCGCTTGAACGCGGGCGAGCCGTTGCGCGACTTCTGAGCGCCACGCTGACGCCGCAGTGCACCCTGGTCATCCACAAGCGGGAGACGGATGCCGTCTCCTACCGACCTGCAGATGTCGCCCAACGGCTGGAGTACCAGTACCCCCAGGCGCCACCACCCGTACCCGCCAGCCAAGCCCACGGCGACGGCTGGGCGTTGAGCAACGCGCAGCAGGCGATAGTGAGAAGGGCTACGCCGAGGGCCGGGATGCTTGCGAAGCCCAGACGGGTCGGGCGGTCGAGAGTCGCCATGTTTCTACTCTGTCAGACTCACTCCGGCTTGAAGAGCTGTTGCGCGCCCCGGAGACCGGGTAGCCGGTAGTCCGTGAGGTAGGAGGGCTTCCACCCAGTGGCGACCGAGAGACCGACGGACCGGTCAGCCCCCGGAAGAGACTGCGGTCGTGGAGGTCGACGAGTCGGCGGGCTCAGCCGCCTCAAGACCAGGCCATCTTGCCGCGGACGTCGCACGGTGCGCGCATTTTGATGACCTCGTCCGCCGGCCGCGTCCCGACGTACAGCCAGCCCAGGAGCTGTTCATCGTCGTCGATGCCGAGGTACTTGCGGACCTGGGGCGCCTGGACGGCGCCGCCTGTGCGCCAGATCGACGCGAAGCCGTGGCTGTGCAGGAGGAGCGACAAGGTGGTGACCATGCCAGTGGTGGCGGCCAGTTGCTCCCACTCGGGGATCTTCGGGTGGTTGGGCATGGGCCGGTGCACGATCGTCAGGAGCAGGGGCGCACGCATGGGCTTGCCAGCGGCGCGGCGGGCTTGTTCCGGTGTGGCGGCGGCTTCTGCGAGCGCGTCGCCGAGCTGGCCCCGCTCGTCGCCGCTTACTGCGACCAGCCGCCAGGGGCGAAGCCGCCCGTGGTCGGGTGCGGTGGCCGCAGCCTGGATGAGGCGCTCCAGATCGGCGGGGCTGGGGGCGGGCTCGGTCAGGCGGGGCGCGCTGCGCCGGGTGAGGACCGCATCCAGGACCGGGTTCGGGGAGCGGGTCATCGGATCGCCATTCGGGCCGGGGCGCGCTCGGGATCGTCATGCGGTGCTGGCGGGGTCATCCGCGGATCGTCACCGGCCACGCGGCGGAGGATCGGGCCGGTTGCCGCGGTGGTGATGACGGTCATGATCACCAAGAGGGTGAACAGAGGCTCGGTGATGACGCCGGTCTGCAGGCCGATACCCAGGACGACGAGTTCGGTCAGGCCGCGGCAGTTCATGAGCGTGCCGACGGCGGCCGACCAGCGCCAGTCGGAGCCGGTGAGCCTGGCGGCGCCGGCAGCGCCGCCCCATTTGCCGACCACGGCGACGGCGAGGATGGCCGCGCCCCAGCCCCACTGTCCGGCGGGCAGGGCGGAGAAGTCGGTGTGCAGGCCGGCGTCGACGAAGAACAGCGGCAGCAGGAGCGGCAGGACGACAGCGCGGATGCGCGCGGCGCTGCGCTCGACGGCCGGCAGGCCGCGTGGGGCGGCGGCGCCGAACAGGAACGCGCCGAAAGCGGGGTGCACGCCGATCTGGTCGGTGGTGTAGGCGCTGAGGCACAGCCCGGCGAAGAGGAGGGCCAGGACGAGTTCGTCGCTGGTGCGACCGGCGCGCTCGAGCAGGGTGCGCAGCAGGGGGCGTATGAGGGTGAGGCCGATGGCGAAGGCGGCAGTGAGGGCGAAGGTGGCCAGGGCTGACAGGGCGGTGCCGGTGCTGGCCAGGGCGATGGCGGCGGTGAGCAGACACCAGGCGAGGGCGTCGTCGGTGGCGGCGCAGGCCAGGGCAAAGGTTCCCAGGGGCGTGGTCTCCAGGCCGCGGTCGGCGAGGATCCGTGCGAGGACCGGGAAGGCGGTGATGCTCAGGGCGACGGCCACGAACAGGGTGAACGGCAGCCGCCCGACGCCGTCTGGGGCGAAGTGCGGGTAGAGGGCGGCGGCCAGTGCGGCGCCGAGGGCCATGGGGAGCAGGAGCCCGGTCAGGCTGACCGCAGCGACAGCGCTGCGGGTGCTGCGCAGGCTGCGCAGGTCGAGTTCCAGTCCGATCAGGAACAGGAACGCCAGGAGGCCGAGGGTGCCCAGGGTGGAGGTGACGGGGAGAACCGAGGGCGGCAGGAGGTACTGCTGGACGGTGGGTGCGAGCCAGCCGAGCAGCGAGGGACCGAGGAGGATTCCGGCCAGGATCTCGCCGATGACCGGCGGCTGTCCGAGCAGCCTGACAGCCCGCCCGCCGGCCTGGCAGGCGAGGACCACGACCGGGACGGCGAGAAGCACGGGCAACAGCGCGTCGGACACGACAGCTCCAGAAGTCGGGCGAGAGACCGCACGGGCGGCGCGGCGGCCGGGCGGGGCGGGAACCGGGGGTGGATCAGGCGCGGATCAGTGGCAGGGTGGTACAGCGCAGCGAGCCGGGGATTCGCGTGACCTCGCTGTAGTCGATGGCGAGGACCTCGAGTCCGCGTGCGGCGAGCTGCCCCGCGATGCGGTCGCTGCCGGCGATGACGATCACGGTGTCCGGAGCGATCGCCAGGACGTTGGCCTGGACGGCGCGCGCTTCTGCGTCGGTGACGTCTACAAGGTCGAAGTGCTTCTCGAAAAAGCGCTGTTCGGCGTGCGGGAAGACGTCGCGGTGAATGAGAGCGGTGCCGGGCGCGACGATGGTGAAGTGGTCGTCCAGATGGACGATGCCGCGGGTGGCGAAGCGGACCGGGCGGACCTCGCGGTCGACGCCGTGGTGGGACAGCGCCTGCTGCAGTGCCGCCACACCCGCGGGGGACGTCTCTTCGCCGAGGCCGACGAGGACAGTTCCGGTGTGCAGAGCGACGTCTCCGCCCTCGATGGTGCCCTCGTCCAGGCGGGCGACGTGCGGGGCGCCGGTCAGCAGCGGGGCGAGGGCGTCGGCCTCGGGGCGGCGGTGCGTGGCGTTCAGGCGCGCCACGACCAGGAGGTGGTCAATGACGAAGGCGATGTCGCGGGGGTAGTGCTGGACCGGGCAGCCCGGCGCGGCGCCGAGGAGGGTCACCTCGGTGCCCCGGCTTCGGAGGAGGTCGATCAGGGTGTCCTGCTGGGTACGGACGGTGGCCGGGTCGTACGGCTGCCAGGAGCTGGTGGTCTTCTGGCGGGTCAGGACGGGGTGGACGTCGGGACCGTCGAGGTCGGGGGTGACGTCGCTCGCGTAGCGCATGGCGACGTGGCGCAGGGCGCCGTACTCGCTGGTGGCGTGAGGGGTGAGCACGATGGGTCTCCTGGGCGGGGTGCGGGACGGGCCGTCGGAGGTGAGCCGGACGGGGCGCAGACGGTCCCAGGAGGGTGCGGTCCGGGGGCCGGCAGGGTCAGGGCTGCTGGCCCCCGGAGGTCTCGCGGGTGTCAGCCGACGGGGCTCTTCTTCTGGGTGTCGGGGACCTGGTCCAGCCAGTGCACGGCGTCGCCGCGGAAGGACTGGTTGACGGGCACGAGGTCGTCCCCGGTGGTGTCGTCCAGGGCGGTGACGACGATGCCGAGCTCGGGGACGTCGCTGTCGATCGCCGCGAGGCGGCTGCCGCAGTTCGGGCAGAAGCCGCGCTGAGCCTCGCCCTCGAACGTGCTGTACCAGGTCGGCTCGACGCCGCCTGTCCAGGTGACGTTCTCGGGAGCGAAGCCGACCCACCACATCATCGGTCCGCCGCCGAGCTTCTTGCAGTGCGGGCAGCTGCAGGTGTGCGGATAGACGGCCTCGCCCTTGACGGTGAAGCGGATCTTTCCGCACAGGCATCCGCCGGATCGCTCCTGGGCGGCGGCGACGATGTCGGGGGTGGCGTTCATCAGTTCATCTCCGAGGCGCGGTGGGCCAGTTGAGCCCACCAGTGTGTCATCCCCTCCGTGATCGTCAGCCAGCCGTCGAGGGCCTGGGGCAGGTCGATGTGGAAGGTTTCACTCTCCTTGATGAACCTCGCCAGGCCCTCGATGTGGGCGGCCTCGACGCTCATGCCGCCGACCTGGGCGGCCTCGTGCTCGTCGTCGAGGTGGAGTTCGTAGTAGTAGTGCAGGGCCTTGAGCTCGCTGCCGCTGCGGCCGATGGTCAGCTCGCCGTAGCGGTTGGTGATGTCGCGCAGGATCTCGGTCTCGGCGATCGCCACGGCCTCGGTGGCGTAGTAGGCGCCCGCGATGTGGCTGGGCATGTGCGAGCCGACCATCCACTGGTGGAGGTTGACCAGCGTCTCGGTCTCGGGGGCGGGCACGTGGCCGTTGACGAGCAGGCCGAGGTCGGAGAGGAGCGCGTTGGTGTAGAGGACGTAGTGCGCGGGCACCTTGCCGCGCTCGCCCCCCTCCTCCAGGTGGTTGCGGCGCAGCTCGTGGGCGAGCTCAGGGCAGTAGCCCTCCACGGCGGTGGCGGCCGCCTTGAGGTACTGGGCGTTGTAGCGGGCGAACACCGAAAGTTCCTCGATGTACATCCGGGCCTGGCGCTCGTTGAGGTCGGCGGCACCCACCATCTCGGCGATCCGCGCGTACGCCCAGTCGACCAGCGGGGCCAGGTGCGCGGTGACCAGGGCGGTGCCGGAGGTGAAGTTGCCCAGCAGGGTGCCGTTGACGGCGCTCTGCGTCTCGGGGTGGGCCTTCAGGTAGGCCTGGACGAGGCTGTTGTCGGGTGTCATGCGTCGGCGTCCTTGAGGTCGGAGGGGCGGGGGGTCAGGTGCAGGCCGCCGGTGGCTCCCAGGGCGCGGACGGCCGTCAGGAGTTCGGCGTTGTCGGGCAGGACGAGGGTGTCGCCGCGGTTGAGGGCGGTGACGGTGTCCCGGTCCAGGCCCGCGCCGTCGAGAGCGATCCCCGGCTGGTGGCCGCGCAGCAGGACCTGGTGGGAGTCGCCGTCGTCGTCGAGCAGGGTGGTCACCTGGTAGGGGGCGATCACGCGGATGCTGGCGCCCGGCGTGACCTGCTCGGGGTCGAAGGCGTCCGCGGCTTCCTGGCGGGAGAGGTCGCCCTCGACGAGTTCCCAGCCGCCGTTGCTCAGCAGGGTGGCCCACCGCTGCTCGGCGTGCCGGCGGGCGGCGCCGCGGACGCGGTCGGCGGCGACGGTCAGCAGTTCGCGGCCGACGCCGGCCAGCCGGTCGGCGACGGCGCCGGGCCCGGCGGCCGTGTCCGCCATCGCGGAGGGCTCGTTGAGCGGGTCGTCGGGCCCGTCACCGGCCAGGTCGGCGAGGACGTCCGGGATGATGCGGCTCTGCAGGATCTGCGCGTACGGGTAGGTGTACAGCGGCATGGCCACCGAGACGGAGAAGGTGTCCTGGGTGCCGACGTGGAAGACCCGGCGGGGCAGGAAGAGGGCGTCGCCCGGCTCCAGCAGGAAGTGCTCGGCTTCCTCCAGCAGCGCGCGGTAGTCGCCGTAGGTGGGCTCCTTGCCGCCGGTGAGCTTCTCGTACTGCTCGGCGGGCCAGCAGTAGAAGTTCTTGGCGTTGGGGCCGAGGTGGACGAGGAAGGCGTCCTCGTAGCCCTCGTGGATCCCGAAGGCGGTGCCCGCGTAGTTCCCGGCGAAGGCGACCTGTTCGGCGCCGCCCAGCGGCAGGCCCCACCCGTCGATGAGGGTCTTGAGGAAGGTGCCGAGGCCGGCGGCGAGGGCGGGGCTGACGGTCTCCAGGTTGTTGATGACCAGGGAGAACCGCTCGGCGGCGGCGAGGTTCTGCATCCACGGCACGAAGGCGTCCACGCCTCCGTCCCAGGACGGGGCGGTCAGCGCCTGGGGCAGGAGGTCGTCGCGGCGGTCCTCGCCGACGTAGACGCGGGCGTGCGCCTTGATGTCGGTGCCGGCGGCGTGGGCCCGGCGGATGGCCTCGAACCCTGCCAGGACGTCGTCGGGGCCGGCCGCCGTGGCGGGGATGATGCCCTTGAACAGGAAGGGCGTGGTCCGTCCGGTGGTGTGGTCGGGGAAGGTGCTGGTCCAGAGGGTCTGGTCGGGCGGCCAGGGGTAGGCGGTGTCCATCAAGGATCTCCTGACGTCGGGGCGGAGTGCCGTGTTCGGGGGCGCCGGGCTTAGCTGAGGTAGTCCTCGGGGCCGCCGCGGCGGACGGTGTCGAGGGTGAAGCAGTGGAAGCCGCCGCCGAACAGCCGCCGGTGGCGGTGGCGGACCGGGACGACGGTGAACCCCCGGCGCTCCAGGACCTCGATCAGCTCGGGGTACAGGGAGTTGACGACGACGGTGTTCTCGTCGATGGACAGCAGGTTGATGTCCATGTACCGGCTGCCGATGGGGATGACGAAGCCGAGGTCGCTGTAGTCCGGGAAGTTGCTGTCGTCGGTGTCGGGGGCGTAGATCACGTCCCAGGACTGCATGGCCTTGGGCAGGTACTTCAGGTAGGCCGGGGAGCGCAGCAGCATCAGGCCGGGGCGCAGCGGGACCAGGACGCTGTCGATGTGGTTGTCGGCCATGGCGTCCAGGCGGTGGAACCGCAGGTCGCGGATGTTGTCCCTTAGCCAGCGCAGGGCGAGTTCGTGGTTGTGGTTGGCGACGTTGACAAGGACGTCGCGGCCCAGGCGCATGCACTGCGCGCCGTCGAAGACCATCTCCAGGCCCAGGCCCTCGATCGCGCCGGCGCTCTCGCCGTCGGTGGCGCGGCGGACGTCCAGGTTCTGGCGGGTGAAGTAGGCGGTGTCCAGGGAGTCGCGGGCCAGGGCCGGGCGCGGCATGCTCAGCCAGTTCGCCCCGTCCTGGTAGTAGCGGTAGAAGGCGGGCTTGAGCAGGTCGTTCTCGAAGATGCGGGCGCGGACGTGGGGCGCGGTCTCCACGATGGTGTTGCCGAGGATGATGGTCTGGTCGCGGACGTTGAGCGGCGGGGTGGCCCTGGCGTCCCAGTGCGGGGAGCGGATGTCGATGTCCTTGCCGGGCGCGGCGGGCCGCAGGACCTTCACCCCGCATCCGGTCAGGGCCTCGGCCAGGCCGGCGATGTCCTCGTTGAGCTCGTCGACCAGCTGGGTGGGGATCGGGAGGAGATCCTCCCCCGACGGGCTGGTGTGCTGACCGAGGACGGGGGCGACGTTGTCGTAGAAGAACAGCCGCCACGAGGTGTCGGTGTGGTGGGCGTCGTAGTGCTCGGCGCGGCCGAGGAGGACTTCGTCGAGCCGGGTGAACTCGTCGAAGCTGTTCAGGGCCGGCGGCGAGGTGGGCGCGGGCTGTGGCATGGTGGGCCGCCTCCTCGGCGGCGGGCGACGGCGCGCCCTCGCCTGCGGCGCGCGGGTGCGAGGCCGGGGTGGGCGGTGCCGTACGGGGTTCGAGGTCGGGCGAGGACGAGGTCAGGCGGCTGAGGCGTGCCGGGGCGGGGTGCAGGCGGTGCCGGGGGCAGCGGCGAGCCGGGTGATGATGTCCTCGATCACGCACGGCTGGTCCGGGGTGGCGCGGCGCCTGAAGAAGTAGCCGGAGCACCAGGGAACTTCGCCGAAGCGCGGCAGGTGCTGCGCGGCAAGGGCGCGGGCCTCGGGCAGGCGCCGCCAGGGGATCTGCGGGCACCAGTGGTGGATGGGGTGGAACATGTCGTCCAGATGGCCGCCGAGCAGGTGCCGGGTGAGCCAGTGGGAGGTCCAGCCCCGGGTCTGCAGGAGGACATCATCGTTCTCGATCAGCCCGGCGTGGTTGCCGAGATCGGTGATCCAGGTGACGACGGGCCGTACCAGGACGAGGGGGAGCAGCCAGTAGAGCAGAAGGTAGAGCACGCCGCCCACGGGCCACAGCGCGGCGACGACGCTGGCCCACAGCACGGCCCGGGTGGCCAGGGCCCGCCAGGTCTCCCCCGGCGCGCGGGTGACCAGGGTCTGTACCGCGGTCTTCGGCAGCCGCCACAGGGCGTTGCGCACGATGACCTGTAGGACGAAGGCGCGGCGGCTGGGCGCTCGGCCCGCGGCGCGGATGTTGCCGGCGCGGTAGGACTGGAACATCGGGTCGTCGTCCGAGCCGAGCTTGGCGTGGTGGACGTAGTGGCTGCTGCGGTAGGGCTCGAAGCCTTCGCCGAGCAGGCCGGTCAGGAGGTAGCCGACGATCCGGTTGGCGCGGCGGGTGGCCATGAGCTTGGAGTGCACGCACTCGTGGCCGAGGTTGGACAGGTGGCGCTGGCGCACTCCGATGTAGCAGACGGCGAGCAGAGGGCCGACGACGTGACCGATGAGGTGGCCCGCTATCGCTGCGGCGGCGATCCCCATGAGGTCCCAGACGACGTCCCACAGGCCGATGGTCGGGCGCCCGCAGAGCTTCTCCAGGTCGGCGATGAGCTGCTGCCCGAGGGCCTTGCGCACAGGGCCGGAGGCTCCGGTGCCGTTGCGGGTCCTGCCGGCGGCGGGGCTGCCCATCAGTTCTCCAGTCGACGTGGTGCGGATGAAAGGAGGCCGGGCTCCGGCACGCCCCCCGAGGGGCAGGCAGCACGGGCAACCTGCCGTTGGGCAGGCGCGCCGGAGCACGACGAAGGGGTGGATCAGCCGCGTGTCAGGCGGCGACGAGGGCGCTGTCCGGCCGCATGCCGGCCTTCAGCGCGGCGGCGTCGGGGCGCATCCCGAGCTTCAGGTCCGCGGCGTCCGGCCGCATGCCGGCCTTCAGCGCGGCGGCGTCGGGGCGCATCCCGAGCTTCAGGTCCGCGGCGTCCGGCCGCATGCCGGCCTTCAGCACGGTGGCGTCGGGGCGCATCCCGAGCTTCAGGTCCGCGGCGTCCGGCCGCATGCCGGCCTTCAGGCCGATGTCCGGGGTCATTCCAGCGGAAGCGGTCATCGAGTTCTCCCTGCTCGGTCGCGGGTGATCCGCGAGTCCGGGTGATCGGGTTATGGAACTGCCGGGCCGCCGGTCGGGTGAGGTGCTGAACCGTCGGCTCGGCACGCCGTGGTGTGGGCGCACGCCAGTGGAGGGGTCGCGCCGGAGCACGTCTCCTCCACCTGTGGAGGAGCGCTGCGTGGCGGTCACGCCGGGCGCTTGGCCAGTCACGCTAGGACTCGACCGAGGAGCGTCGCAACGGCTCTGGCCGTTGCGTCGGTTGCACGGGACCGTTGCGTCACCGTTGCGCGCACACCCCGGTTGACCTGCGAGAACACTGAACTCTGTCCCTGGACGGGCCTCTTTTTGGGCCCGTTGGACGCGGGAGGGCAGGCGGGAGGGCTTCTGCTGCTCGTGCGGGCGCGGCTACTTTGTGGCCCCGCCGAGGACCCGAACGACAGCTCGCTGTGGGGCCCGGCTTCCCGCGAACTCCGCCCGAAACCAACGGTCTTGAGGAGTACCCGTGCTCAACCCAGTCGTCATGAGGTCCGACCTGCTGTTCAGCCTGCGGGACACCCTCCGCGCCGAGGCCTTCGTCGAGGTGACCACCCCGACCATGCGCAGAGCCGACCTCGGTCCGGGGCGCCGTCTGCCGGTGGACCACGACGGCGGACGGTTCCTGCGGGCGATGATCGGCCCGGCCCTGCGCGTGAACCTGGAGCACCACCGGCGCATCTTCGAGATCGGTGCGTGCTTCCGGCCCGAGAAGCCCGACGAGCTGCACGCGCCCGAGTTCCAGATGCTCGACCTCTACGCCGCCGGTGAGGACTTCGACTTCCTCCTGACGCTCGCCGAGAGGCTGATCGGCCCGCACCTCCCGTACGCCCTGCAGCGCGTGTCCGTCGCCGGCCACGTCCGCGACCAGTTCGGCATCGACCTGCGCCGCGAGCCCCTCGGGGACCTGCCCGCCCAAATGGCCGCCCACCTGGGCATGAGCGCGGACGTGCCGTTCAAGACAGTGCTCGGGCAGTACGTGGAACGCGAGGTGGAGGTCCAGAGCACCGGCGCCGCGCTGTTCCTGACCGAGTACCCGGTCGGCGGGGACGAGCCGTGCGCCCGACTGGCACCCGGCACGACGGCCGTCCTCAACCGCTTCGAGGTCCTGGTCGACGGCATCGAGGTCGTCCACGGCTACGAGGACGAGCCCGACGGAGCCGCGCTCATCGACCGGGCCCGCGCGGTGGACCTGTACGACGACGAGCAGGCCCTGGCCAGGGAGGCGATCGACTCGGGACGTGTGCCGGCCACCAGCGTCGGACTCGGCATCGGCATCGAGCGGCTGTGCATGGCAGCCTCCGGCGTCAAGGACATCAGCGTCTTCCAGCCCTCGCTCCAGTTCTGACCCCAGGTCACAGTCCGGAAGGAGTAGCGATGGACCTGTCGCTGCGCCCGCTCGACGAGAACGGCTTCGGCGCCATCGTCGACGCCAACCTCGCCATCCACGCCGAGAGCCTCGCGCCCCAGCTGGCGGCGGCCCTGCATCAGCACCGGCTGCTGATTGTGCCCGGCCAGCACCTGACCCACGCCGACCTGCTGACCGTCGCCTCCTGTTTCGGGACGGTGGACACCAGCGTCGACCGCCGGTACGCAGTCGGGGGCTTCCCGGGCCTGACCGTTATCAGCAACATCGTCGAGGACGGCAAGCACATCGGCGTCTACGACGGGGACAACGAGGAGGAGTGGCACGCCGACAACAGCTTCAAGCCCCAGCTCACCTCGGCGACGATGCTCTACTCGGTCATCACCCCTCAACGCGGCGGCGAGACCCGCTTCGCCGACGCGACCCGCGCCTACGCCGGCCTTCCCCCGGCGGTGCAACAGCGGATCGAGGGGATGCGCGCGGTGCACTCCATCGAGCAGCTCGGCGAGCTCCAGAGCCAGGCCAGCGGAGGTCAGTCGTCGATCGCGGCCGGGAGCCTGGCCGCGAGCCCGGAGGTCATCCACCCGCTCGTCCTGACCCACCCCGTAACCGGCGCCCGCTCCCTGCTGCTCGGCTCCATGGTGATCAGCGGCATCACCACGCTCGCCGAGCAGGAGAGCCGCACGCTTCTGGAGGAACTGCTGGAGCACACGACGAGCGCGCCCTACGTCTACAGCCACCGTTGGAAGCAGGGTGACCTGGTCGTGTGGGACAACCTCGCCACCCTCCACACCGCCTCCCCCTGCGACAGCTCCCGCCACCGCCGGCTGCTGTACCGCGCCGCCGTCCGATAGCGAAAGCCCTCGCGTTCACACCGCCGGATGACCTGCGGCGAGAACACGAGGTTGCCCCCGTAGCCGGCCCTAGGGTGTGCCCATGACCGCGAAGGTTCCCCTGAAAGAGACTGCTCTCAACGCCGAGCGCATCGCCCGCATCGGCCGTGAAGTCCGCGCCGTATGCCCCGAGTTCGACGCCGACGCGTTCGTGACGTCGGTGATGGCGGACATTCCCCGGCTCGAGCTGGGCGCCCGGATCGCCCGGACCAGCGAGGGCCTGCACACCTACCTTCCGGTCACCGGCTCCCAGGCCCTCGACGTGCTGCTGCGCTCTCTGCCGCCGACCGCGGAAGCGGCCGGCGTGCCGAACGACTTCGGCCTGCACACCTACTCGCCCCACTCCCATTTCGTGGCGCGCTACCTTCGCACCGGCGAGTACCTGGACCAGGCCCTGGCCGCTCTCGCGCGCCTCACCCGGTACTTCTCGGCAGAGGTCGCCGCGCGGCACTTCCTCAACGACTTTCCCGAGGAGACGATGAAGGCGGTCGACACCTGGGCCCGCGACGAGGACTACCGGACCCGCCGGCTCGCAAGCGAAGCCACCCGTCCGCTGCTGCCCTGCGCCCCGCGCATCTCCCTGCCGGCTGACGCGGCACTGCCCGTACTCGAACAGCTCTACAGCGACTCCAGCACCTACGTCCGCACGTCGGTCGCCAACCACCTCCACGACCTGTCCGATACGCAGCCGGACCTGGTGCTTACCACCCTTCAGCGCTGGAAAGACTCCGGTCGCACTGCCGACAAGCACTTCGCCTTCATCGCCCGGCAGGCCCTGCGGAGCAGGCTGAAGAAGGGCTGGCCGGCTGCGTACGCCTTCCTCGGCTACGCCCACGACGCACCGATCGACCTGTCGCCCCTCACTCTGGAGCGCACCGAGCTCGCCGACGGCGACACGCTCAGCTTCTCCGCCACGCTGACCACCACGGCGGCCGCCCCCGTGCACGTGATGTTCGTGGTCTCGTCAACGACACCGACCGGCAAGCCGCGCGAGAAGGTGTACCTCCTGCTGCGTGCCACCGCCGAGCCCCACAGCGAACTCCAGCTCACGAAGGACCACGTGCTGCGGTCGACGGCCACCGCGAAGCTGACACCCGGCGCCTACTCGATCGCCCTCCAGGTCAACGGGCGCCGATTCCCCGCGGCCGCCTTCACCGTCCTCACTCCCTGACCACTCCCCTCCCCGGCCCGGCCGACCCAGACCCTCCCTGCTCAAGGCAGCGCCCTCCGCGCCGCTGCCACCCCAGCCATGCGCGCACGACGACCGCACGCCCGGCAAGAACGCGGATGGCGAAGAGAACTAGCCGGCCTAACTACCCGGCGCCCCTCGCCTGCGTTCGCCGGCCCTGGAAGACGTCTGCATGATCCAACTACGCGAAAGTGATACCAGCCGTATGACTGACTCGCCACTCCTCTTACCGGCGGACCGGCAGCTGCGTGTGGGCAGCTACAACCTCCTCAACGGCGGCCAGGAGCGCTGGACGGACCAGGTCGGCCTGCTGGGCGGCCTGAACCTGGACGTGCTGAACCTCCAGGAGGCCAAGCACTGGGACCAGAAGGACTCCGAACGCGTATACGCAACCGCGGAACGGCTGGGGATGCAGCCGCTGCTCGCACGGTCGCGCAGTCACGGATGCCACCTCGTCACGTACTACCGGTGGCCGCGGGTGCCGTGTCTGGGGTTCTCCCCCGACGGTGCGTGCGGCAACTTCCACCACACCGTCCTGCGAGCCCGGTTGCGCATCACCGGGGTCCGGGAGCCGGTCCTGCTCCTTCACACCCACCTTGACCCGTTCAGCCCTCAGGACCGGCTGGCAGAAGTCCAGTGGCTGACCGAGCACGCCGGCGCACGCACCCTGCTGGCCGGAGATCTCAACACCCCCGGCGCCGACGACGAAGAGCCGGAGGACTGGGATCTGATCCCGGCGCACCAGCACTCCGGGCACCGCCTCATGCTGCCCGACGGCTCATACGGCGGCACAGACCGCCGGGCGATCCGCGCGCTCATGCACGCCGGCTTCGTCGACCCGCCCGTCCACCTCGATCAGCCCATCCCACGCACCGCGGGCCACCTGTGTCCGGAGCAGAAGTGGGACCACCGAGCCGACCATGTCCTGCTCTCCCCCACGCTCGCCCCGGCGCTGCACTCCTACGAGGTACTCGACGACACCGTCACCCAGCAGCTGAGCAATCACCTCCCGGTCATCGTCACCCTCGACATCTCCCGCATGTGACCCCGCCGGGTGAACCGGCCGAACATCCGCTGTCCTGCCGGACCTCTCGACGTACGGGCCCCGACACGAACCTCGGCGTTTCGGCCAACTGCATGAAGCATCTGCACCCGTAGACCCCAAGGGTCGGTGCATCCCGCAGCCTCCGCCGCGCGCTCAATTCCGGGGTTCCCAGCTCGACTGAAACACAGGTGTTCGAAATCCATGTCGGGTCGTTGAGCTTCACGACCCAGCCGCAGCGACCGTCAGGGGGCCACGTTGACCTCGGCCAGCACACAGGATCAGCCGGATACCGGCGCACCAGAGGCGGGTGCTCCGGACGAGACGAGCAGAGCCCAGGACGAGGAGTTCCTGTACCGGGACGAATCGAGGCATCAGGCTGGGGCGCAACTGACTACCGGCACCATGGCGCGACGGCTGCCGGCACTGGTTCTGCGGTCACTGAAGATGGCCTGGCAGGTGGACCGGGGTGCCACGGCCGGACTGCTCGCGTGCCAGATCGGCACCGGCGTGCTTGCCGCGCTGGGGCTGCTCGCCGTCACTGGGTCGATCACCGCGCTGATCTCGTCGGGCGACATCACCGAACGCCTGTGGGAGGCGGCGCCCCAGCTGGCGGTCGTCGCCGCGGCCACCGGGCTGCGGGCGCTGCTGGGGATCACGGTGACGTGGCTGACCGGGCGGCTGCGGCCGGTGCTGGCCCGGGCGGCGGAGCTGACGATGATCGAGGCCGCGCTCGGCGCGGAGTTGGCGGCGAACAACAAGCCCGGCTACAACGACTTCTACGACATCGCCGACCGCGGCGCCCAGGTCACTCCGGACCTGGTGGACGAGGCGCAGGACGTGTTGGCGGCCACGGCTACGCTCGCCGCCGGTGCGACCGTTCTCGCCGTGCTGCACCCCGTGCTCCTTCCTCTGCTCCTCCTGGCCTGCCTGCCACAGGCCGCCGCGTACGTACGGGCCGCCCGGGTGGTGTACCTGGCGGGCCTGGAGACCTCTGGACGCCGCCGCATGCTGCACAAGCTGCGCTGGCACATGGCGTACATGGAGTCCAGCGAGGAGATGCGAGCCTGCCTGGCCGGGCCCTTCCTCACCGCCCGGTACCGGCGCCTTGCCGCCTCGGTCAACGCCGCGGAGCGCAAGGCCGCGAACACCGGCGCGTGGATGGGACTGGCCGGTGCGGTTGCCGGTGGAGTGGCGGCGACCGCAGTGTGGGCAGCGCTGCTGTGGCTCCTCGCCTCCGGGCGCATGAGCCTCGCGGCAGGAGGCGGGGCGGTCTTCGCACTGCAGACGGCGACCGGTTCCGTGCGCGGCATCATCAACGGCGGGGCCCGACTGGTGCGCACCGGCTGGTACGTGCAGGACTGGCAGAACTTCCTCGACAACGCCCACGGGCAGGCCATGACCGCTTCCCGCGGTACCAAGACGCTGTCCACTCCGCCGGAGCGGTTCGAGGTCCGCAACGTCACCTACCGGTACGACGGCGCCCCGAAGGACAGTCTCAGCGGCGTCTCCCTCCAGGTGCGGCGCGGGGAGATCATTGCGCTGGTCGGTGAGAACGGGTCGGGCAAGTCGACCCTGTCGCGGCTGATCTGCGGTCTGCTGCTGCCCACGGCAGGCGAGGTGGCCTGGGACCACGCGGCTACGACCGAGATGGACCCGTGGGAGGCGTGGAAGCATGTCGCCCTGGTGCCGCAGAAGTACACCTACCTGCCCTTGAGCATGCGGGACAACATCACGTTCGGGCAGGGGGACACCACAGACGCCGCGGTGCTCGCCGCGTGCGAGGCCTCCGGGGCGACGGACATGCTGCCCCATCTGCGGTCCGGTCTGGACACCCTGCTGACGTCCGAGTGGTTCGGCGGCCAGCAGCTGTCCGGAGGCCAGTGGCAGCGCGTCGTGCTCACCAGGGCATTTCACCGGCAGGCGGCTCTGCTGGTCATGGACGAGCCCACCGCTGCGCTCGACGCGCGAGCCGAGCACCGCATCTTCACCGGGCTGCGCGACCTGGCCAAGGACCGGGCGATCCTGCTGATCACCCACCGGCTCGCCAACGTCGCCATCGCGGACAAGATCATCGTTCTCGACCAGGGACGCATCGTCCAGGAAGGCTCCTACGAAGAACTCACCCGCGAGCCGGGGCTGTTCCGCTCCCTGTGGGAACTGCAGCAGCGCACCACCGGCGAGGCAGCATGATCCCCGACCCCCCTCAGTCCCACTCCGCGCACTCACCAGTCGGCAGCGCCTGGCCGGCGGACTTCACCGCGCACCGGATCGGCGCCGGCTGCCCGATGTGCCGAAACGACTTCGACGCCGACGACATCGGCTGGGGCCTGCTCGTACGGCGCGGTGAGGTCAGCAACGCCTACCTGTGGCGCAGCGGCCAGGTCCGCGGGTATGCCGTCGTGATCTACACCGGCCGTCATGTCGCCGAGCCCACCGAGCTGGACGAGGGAGAGGCGGCCGCGTTCTGGCGCGACGTCCTCGCCCTGGGCCGCGCGGTGGAGGCGCTCTACGAGCCGCTGAAGATGAACTACCTGCTGCTGGGGAACCAGATCCCGCACGCCCACTGGCACTGCGTTCCCCGGCGGGAAGCCGGAACGGACCCGGCTCCGGGCGGCCCGCTGCCCTTCGACGTGCTCGATCGCGGACGGCAGGACGAGGAGCAGCTGCAGGCGGATGCCCGAGCACTGCGCCAGCTGCTGCCTCCCTCCGGCCGGCCGGGGGTTCGGCGATGAACGGCGCAGAGTCGGACGTGATGGTCGTGGCAGGGATCCTGACGCTGTTCTACCGGATCGTCCCAACCGCGGTCGGCGAAGGTCCCGCGGGGACCGCCACCCGCAACTACGTGGCCCGGGACAGCGACGGAGCCCGGTGGTTCGTGAAGGCCTACCCGGCCGGCACCGATCTGGACGCGGAGCGCCGGGCGCTCGAGCTCGGCGAGTTCGCGCGGCTCGGCCGGATCCCGGTGCCGGTAGTGCGCAAGACCCTGGAAGGTGACCTCATCGCGGCCGCCGACGGCATGGCGGTGTCGGTCGCGGCGTACGTCGAGGACACGGAGACAGCAGAGGGCGGCCTGTCCGGCGACCGGTGGGCCGCGGTGGGCGAGACCGTCGGACGCCTTCACCGGACCCTGGCCCGGCACCCGGCCGGACCTCCGCGCCGCGTGCCCGCCCGGGAAGTCTGCGACATGAAACGGGCCCGGCAGCGCCTTGACCGGCTGCTCGCCCTCTTCGCCAAGAGGCCGCCCACCTCGGGATTTCCCGCCTGGGCACGGGAGACCGCCGCCCGGCGGCTCGACGCGCTGCCTGCCGTGGCCGCCATGGTCAAAGGACTGCCGACGACGTTGACGGTGCAGACCGTCCACGGCGACCTGGCCTCGCCCAACCTGCTCCTGCGCGGACAGCAGGTGGCGGCATTGATCGACTTCCGGCCGCCCGGTCACCGCAGCCCCGCCTGGGAGCTCGGGCGGATCGTCCTGGACCCACGCACGGTTCTTGCAGAGCCGCAGTGGCCCACCGGCCTCGCCGAAGCTGTCGCTGCCTACCGGGCAGCCAACCCAGCGCTGCCGGCCGAAGAACTCCTCGCCGTGCCCCGCCTTGCCGCCGGATACCTGGCCTGCTCGGTGTATCCCCTGTCCGAGGCCGTCGACGACCCGGCCGCCGTCACCCCCGAACTCGAAGCGTACGGGCGCAACCGGCAGGCGGCCATGGCCGAGCTGTGCGAGCGCCTGCCGGAAGCCGAGGAGGTGCTCCATGACCTCCTCCACTGACCCCTCCTCCTCTCCCGGCACCCGGCCGTCGTTGTGGCGGCACCGCAACTTCCGCCGCTACCTGACCGGGCAGGCAGCCAGCGTGACCGGCAGCTCGATCAGCAGCATGGTGATCCCCGTACTGGCGGTCCTCGACCTGGACGCCACCACCGCCGAAGTCGCCTGGCTGACGTTCCTGGGCCAACTGCCGCCCGCACTGCTGGCCTTGCACGCCGGGGCCCTCGCCGACCGCCACTCCAAACGGAAGCAGATGATCACCGGCGACCTGGTCAGCGCCGCCGCGCTGGCCAGCGTGCCAGTGGCGGCCGCGCTGGACCGGCTGTCCCTGACCCAGCTGATGGTGGTCGCGGCCGTGCAAGGCGCGGCGGGGGTGCTGCACGATGCCGCCGCGATCAGTCTCCTGCCCAGCCTGGTCGACCGGTCCCTGCTCCAGCGGAGCAACAGCCGCATCGGCAGCCTCTTCGCCGTCGCCGCCACCGCGGGCAGCAACCTCGGCGCCGCCCTGACCGCGCTCCTCGGCCCGGCCCGGGCGCTTCTCGGGGACGTCCTGTCCTACCTCATCAGCGCCTGGTGCACCGCCCGCATCCAGGCCCCCGAAAGCCCCCGGCCGGCAGCGGAAGGCCGCCGGCTGCACACCGAGATCGGTGAGGGCCTGCGCTACGTGAACGGCGACCACCGGCTGCGCACCCTGACCCTCGTCAACGCGACGACGTCGTTCGCCCTGGCGCTCCTCAATACCTTGTGGGCGCTGTACCTGCTCCGGTCCCTCGCCATGGGCGCGACCGCCTTCGGCGTGGTCCTGGGCATCGGAGCCCTGGGCGCGGCGGCCGGCGCTCTGGCCGCCCCCTCGCTCGCGGCGCGGTACGGGCCCGGGCCGATGATGCTCGCCGCCCTCGCGATCACCCCGCTCACCCAGATCCCGCTGCTCCTCGCCTCCCCGGGCCTGGTCTGGCAGTTCACCATCGGTGGTGCGCTGTTTCTTCAGCTGACCTGTGCCGCGGCCGCGGGGACGACCCAGCGCACCATTCGCCAGGTCGTCACCGCCGACGGCATGCAGGCCCGGATGCAGGCCGTGAGTACCTGGCTCACCTCCGGTGCACGGCCCGTAGCCGCGCTCCTCGCTGGCGGGCTCGGCACCTGGATCGGCGTGCGCCCCACCCTGGTCGCCGGCGCCTGCCTCCTCCTCGTCCCCCTCGTGGTCCTCTACCGCTCCCCGCTGCGCAGTCTGCTGGACATGCCCAGCTCGCCCGACGTGGCTTCCCCTTCAGCCGAGGCCGTCACACCTCCGACGCCGTCGGGGCCGACCGTCCCCCATCCCGCAGTCGCCGTGGATGTGCGGCACGACCGCTCCTTGGAAGGTGGCCCGTGAGCATCCACCTGCACACGCACCCCGGCCCGGAGCCGTCATCGGCGGACCCGCCGCCAGGCACGCCTCTCCCTCCCAGCCCGTACATCCCGTCCCACACGTCCCGAGGTGATCACGTGCCGCCCTCCCGCTCTGATATCCGCGCGACCATCGAGACCTATCTCAGCCGACATGCCGAGGAACGAGACTCCCTGGAAGGGCTGTTGGCTGTCCTCGACGCCGCCGAGGAGCCGACCAGCCGCGCCACGCTGCCCGGACACGTGACCTGCAGCGCCGTGGTCATCGACCGCGACCACCGGGTGCTCCACATCGGCCATCGGGTGACAGGGCTGCTCCTTTGCCCCGGCGGCCACGTTGAGGCGGGTGACCGTACGCTCCTGGCCGCTGCCGTGCGCGAGGTGTGCGAAGAGGCCGGGCTCCGCCCCGGCGACCTATGTCTGACACCGCAGTTCCTCGACGAGCCGATCGACGTGGACGTCCATGACATCGACGCCAACCCGGCCAAAGGCGAGCCCGCTCACCAGCACTTCGACTTCCGCTTCGCGTTCTACCTCACCGCCGAGCGACCGCCCGCGCTCGCTCTGCAGGACGAGGAAGTCGCCGGGGCCCAGTGGCTCCCGTACGCCGATGTGCGGTCCCCTACTCTGCGGGCCAAGCTCCTGGCCGCCGAGGCGGACGGCCTCGATGGGTGCCCTGAGCCCGTCAACGCGAGCGCCCTGATCCACGACGGGGCCGGCCGGTACCTCCTTCATCTACGAGATGACCGGGAGGGCATCTGGGAGCCCTGGGTGCTGGCCCTCCTCGGTGGCGGCCGCACGAGGGACGATTCCTGCCTTGAGGCGACGCTGCGACGGGAGCTCGCCGAGGAGGTGCCGGGTCTGGAGCCCACGGAACTGGTGCCGTTCGCCGTGGAGGAGGCAACGAGCGTCGACGGCCTTGCGGTGCCTATCCAGGTCTACGCCGGGCGCTGGAGTGGAGATGCCGAGGCGATGGTGCTCCGCGAAGGTGTCCTGCTGACGTGGTGCACTGTGGACATGCTCGACCGGCTACGCCTGAGCCCCGGTCTCGGGGAGCTGATCCGGCGCCACACGGCCGAGCACCCCGCGCCCGAGGGACCGCCGGACGACACCGATTCGCTGCCAGGGGAGGCCCCGCCGGGGACCGAGCTGCACATCGTCGGCGTCCACCTCCATCTCCAGGACGACCAGGGTCGGATCCTCCTCGGCCGGCGCCACCCTGATTCCGCCTTCGCGCCGGACACCTGGCACTTCCTGGCCGGCCACTGCGAGCGGGAAGCCGCGATCGACTGCCTGGTCCGGGAAGCGAAGGAGGAAGCAGGCCTCACCATCGCGCCCGAGGACGTCGACCTCGTCCACACGGTGCACCACGTCGACTCCCCCAACGTGCGGCCCAGGATCGCGCTCGTCTTCCAGGCTCGCTCCTGGACCGGCGACCCGGAGGTCCTGGAGCCCGACCGGTGCGTGGAGTGGCGTTGGTGGGAGCCGCAGGAACTTCCGGCCGCGGTCGTGCCGTACACCCGACGGGCGATCGACGGAATCCTTCGGGGGCGTGCGTACTCCGAGGACGGCTGGGGCGAGCGATGAGCACTCTGGACACCTGTCCCGACGCCGGACCGGTCGGCGGGACCACACCGACGGATGCACAAGCGGATCCGGCAGCCGCGCGGGCGGCGATGGTCGCCCGACTCGAGGAGGAAGGGTCTTTGCGGCCGGGCCCGGTCCGCGACGCCCTCCTCGCGCTACCCCGCGAAGTGCTGATGCCGCAGGCGTACGTACGGCGCAGTGCCCCAGGCAAAGAGCCGCCGCGCTGGGATCTGCTGGACTGGTCGGCGCCCCAGGACCGCCCCGAGCTCCTCGGGCTGCTGTACAGCGGGGCCAGTGTGCTCGTCCAGCATGACGGGGAGCCGCTGCTGGGTCGGGCACGGGGGACGCGGTCGGGGGCGTCGATCACGTCGATGTCGACGGTGATGGGCTTGACCGCCTCGCTGCTGGAAGAGCTGGATCTGCGCCCGGGTCTGCGCGTGCTGGACGTCGGGACGGGCGCGGGGGTGACCGCCGCGGTGGCCTGCCGGGTCTGTGGCGACCGGGGGGTGACGACCCTCGACCGGGACCGTCACCTCACCGACGCGGCCGCTGCCCGGCTGGCCGACCTCGGCTTTCGGCCGCAGGTGGTGTGCGGATCGGGCGAACAGGGCGTGCCGGGCCGGGAGTTCGATCGGATCTTCGTGTCGTACACGGTGGAGCGCGTGCCGACGGCCCTGGTCGAGCAGCTCGCGCCCGACGGCAAGCTGCTGGCGCACGTGACCAGCGCGTCCCCGTCGTGGCCCGGCCTCGCTGTCGTCGGACGCACCGCCGACGGGCGGATCACGGCAGAGCTGCGGGCCGTGGAGTTCGCCCACCGTGCCGGGCACGGCATGGCGCGGATCTGGCTCAGCGAGGAGTTCCGGCAGCGCATGGACACCGAGCCCGGCACGTGGACCCAGCGGAGCATGCTGTCGCCGCCCGCGGACAGCGACCGCGGATTCTGGCTGGCGGCCGACCATCTCCTTGGAGGCGGTCTGGTGCGGGACTTCGGGTCTGAGCACCTGGCGATCGGCGCACCTGGCTGCGGATCCTGGATGCGCGTGGAGCCGGTGGGCCACCGGCGCTGGAGCGTTACCGTCCAAGGGCCGCGGGACATCTGGAAAGAGATCCAGGACCTCGCCGACCGGTGGCGGGCCGCACGCTCCCCCGACCGGTACCGCCTCTACTTCGACGCGGACGGCGGGCAGTGCGCGGCGTCCGAGTGCGGGCGCCTGTCCTGGCACCTATCCGCCCCCCACCCGCTCGATGAGGGAGCCACCTCGTGACCTACCCCGACGGGCCCCTTCCGGGCCTTGCACCGGAGCAGGAGATCATGTTCGAGGGCGCGGCGTTGGCCTACGCCCGGCACCGCCCGGGCCTGCCGGAGGCGGCGGTGTGCCTGCTCGCCGGCACGCTGCGGGACCGGCCGTCCCCGGTGCTGCTCGACCTGGGCACCGGAACCGGGCAGGTGCCCCTCGCGCTCCTGTCCGCCGGCGCTGAGCTGACGCACATCGAAGCGGTCGACGTCAGCCCGCAGATGCTGCATCAGGCCAGGCAGGCCCTCGCCCCCGTGCTCGGCCACTGCACCCTCACCTTGGTCCACGCGGCGGCCGACGTCTACGAGCCGCTCGCGACGCTGCCCGGCGAACCGGACTCCGGCCCGGACCTGATCACCTTCTGCCGGTCCTACCACTGGATGAACGGTGAGGCGGTCCTGGAGATGGCCGACCGGGTCGCCACACCGGGCGGCGCAGTGGCGATCATGGGCGACGGGAGCCTGTGGACCAACGACGCCGACTGGACCCGTGCGCTGCGCGAATTGATCCAGCGCTACCTGGGCGCCGAGCGCCGGGCGGGCGCCCGCCGTGCCTACGCCGAGCCCCGCCGCTCGTACGAGGAGGACCTCGCCGACTCGTCCTTCAAAGACGTCACCGAGCACCTGTTCCCGGTGACCCGCGCCTGGGCGCCGCACGAGGTGCTCGGCTACCTGCGCACCACGTCGTTCGCCGCTCCCGAGCTCTTCGCAGAGCGGCACCAGGCATTCGAGGACGAAGCCCTCGCCGTTCTCCACGCGCACGCGGTGGACGGGTCTCTGGTCGAGGAAGCGACGTTCAGGGTTCTGCTCGCCCGGCGTCCGCAGGGAGCGCGATGAGCAGCGAGCAGCGGCACACCGAGCCGGTGGACGTCCACCTGATCCTGCGCCGGGAGACCGCCGACGGCCCGCAGGTCCTGCTGTCCCGGCGGGCCGGGCAGGTGTACGCCGCCGGCCTGTGGCACCTACCGTCGGGGCATCTGGACGGTCCGCACGAGGACGTGGTCACCGCCCTGATCCGCGAGGCACGGGAGGAGACCGGAGTCGTCCTCGACCCGGCCGACGTGCGGGCCGCCGTGACCGTGCACCACCGCAGCCCAGCAGGCGCCAGTCGTACCGGGCACTTCTTCGAGGTCCGGCGGTGGAAGGGCGAGCCGGAGATTGCCGAGCCGGACGTCTGCGACGCGATGGACTGGGCACCCCTTACCGCCCTGCCCGCCCCAATGGTGGCCTACTGCCGTGCGGGCCTGGACGCCTACAGCGCCGGCGCGCGGCTCGCCCTGCACTTCCAACTGCCCGGCGACAGCATCGCCTTCGACGCCGGTGCTGACCGGCTGCTCATCGTGCCGGACGTGACCGGCCAGACATCTGCCGCCCGTCCCGACGCTGCGGTCGTGGAGTTTGCGGAGCGGGCGGTCGGCCGGGTCGCGCAGTGGACGGATACGTCGTGGGCGCGCGAGGAGAGCCGGGTGTGGCGGGTCCACGGCGTCCAGGGCGGCACTTGGTATGTGAAGGTGCACCAGAGCGAGCGGTTCCACGGCAGGGAAGTACGGGGGCTACGGACGTGGGCACCGGGGCTGGGGGCGGCCGCCCCCCGGCTGGTCGCCGCCGACGAGACCCTGCGGGCGGTGGTCCTCACCGCGGTGCCGGGCCGCCCGCTGCACGGCGCCGTCCTTGCCCCGGAGCGGGAGAGGAAGGTCTTCCACCGGATCGGGGCGCTGGCCCGCCGCATCCACCAGTCCTCTCCCCCACGGCCCGCTCCCGCCGGCAGCGGCCCGGCCGTGGCCAAGGCCGACCGGCACCTGGCCGGGGCGCGGTCTCATCTGCAGCAGGGTGATGAGGAGTTCGTCCGCGAGCTCGTTCGGCAGGCCGAAAACCTGCCACCACTGGAGTGGGTGGAGACCCACGGAGATTTCCAGCTCCGCAACATCCTCGCCACCCCCGACGCCGCCGACGAGACGGACGACCGTGAGGTCTTCGTGGCGGTGATCGACCTCGAGCGCAGCGAGCCGGGGCCGGCCGTACGGGATCTGGTGCGCCTGTCCGACGCCTGGGCTGGCCGCGACGACCTCTTCAAGGCGTTCCTGGCCGGGTACGGCAGGTCCCTGACCGCCGCCGAACAGGCCCGCCTCCTCATCGACGCAGCGCTCGATTCCGTGAGCGGGATCGCCTACGGCGCCACCCACGGTGACCCCGAACTGGTCGAACGCGGCCGGCGAACCCTGGCTCGGCTGCGCGCCGAGCACTGTGCCGCCCTCTCACCGACAGGAGATGCCCAGTGAACGCCGACACAGCACCCACTGCCGCAGCCGAGCCGAGCGACGCCGCCGGACGGCCGCCGGTCCGCGCGGCGACCCCCGCTGACGCCGAAGCCATCACCCGGATGCGCTCCGCATACGTCCTGTGCGCACCGTTCACCGAGGACTGGGTCCGGCAGTGCACGGACGAGCTGGCGCCACGGCTGACGCCGGAGGGAGACGCCTGGGCCTTCGTCGTCGACGCCCCGGACGGCACGATGGCCGCCTGCGCCCTCGGCCTGATCCACCCCGTGCTCCCGGCCCCGGCCTACCCCAGGGGCCGGGCCGCCCGCGTACAGATCGTCGCCACCCAGCCCGAGTTCCGCCGCCGCGGTTACGCCCGGGCGGTCTTGTCCGCGCTCCTCGACTACCTCGCCGACATCGAGGACGTCACCCTGTTCGAGCTGCACACCAGCCCGGAGGCTGCGCCCCTGTACCGGGAGCTCGGCTTCAGCGGCAGCCCGGCGCTGATGCGGATGACCCGCCACCGTCAACGTGCCGGTGCTGTGCCCGGTGCGCAACCTGACTCGACGTGGGTGCCGCCGCAGCAGTACGCCGACTCACTGCCCCGGGCGGCCGCGTACGTGTGCCTCTACGTCACCGACGAGGACGACCGGCCCCTGCAGCTGCACTCCGTCTACTCCCCCGGCCACCCCTGGCACATGATCGGTGGCGCGATGGATCTGGGCGAGCGGCCCTGGGACGCGGTGGTGCGCGAGTGCCGGGAAGAGACCGGCATGACCGCCGCGGGGCCGCCCCGGCTGCTGGCCACCGTGTTCGGGCTGCCCCGGGAGCAGCGTCCGTACAGCACTCTGCAGCTGATCTTCGACGGCGGTCGCCTGACCGATGAACAGATCCGGGGCATCACCCTCAATCCGCGCGAGCACGACGGGGCCCGCGTCCTGCCCTTGGCCGAGTGGGAGGCGTTGATGCCGGCCCGCGATTTCGTGCGGCTGCGCGCCGTGGAGGAGGCCCGCCGCACCGGCGTGGCCGCATACGTCGACACCTGGGGGAACGCATGAGCGCCAGCAGCATCGTTTTGATGTCCGACCGGCGGGTCGCCGCGATCCCTGTCCAGGAGCGCGGCGAGGTCCTCCTCGACGCCCGCGCACACGGCCTGATGGTCGACGACCGCAAGCAGGACGCTGCGGGCGCCTGGGCTCACGTCCGTCAGGGGGTGCTCACGCGGCTCCAGCAGGCGCAATCGCTGCTCCCCGGCGGTGTGCAGTTGCTGTTCATCGAGGGCTACCGGCCCCCCTCCCTGCAGCGCCGGTACTTCGAGGAGTACTCCGACGAGCTCGCCCGCGCCCACCCGGGCTGGAAGGCCGCCGAGCTCCGGGAGGCCGCCAGCCGCTTCGTGTCACCGCCGGAGATCGCGCCGCACTCCGCCGGCGCGGCCGTCGACGTGACGCTGATCGACCACCAGGGCCGCGAGCTGGACATGGGCACGCGCGTCAACGCCTCCCCTGAAGAGTCCGAAGGCGCCTGCTACACCGACGCCCCCAACCTGAGCGCCCGGGCCCGCACGAACCGGGCCACCCTGGGCGACGCGCTGTCCACCGCAGGCTTGATCAACTACGGGACCGAGTGGTGGCACTGGTCGTTCGGCGACCGGTACTGGGCGCTGCAGACCCAGCAGCCGGCCGCCCTCTACGGCCCCGTCGAACTGCCCTGACACCGCACCACCACCCCCGCCTTTCACGAACGAGGAGCGACCTGTGGGATACACCCGGACTGACTGGTCCGAGCACTACACCGAAGGGCGAGGCTTCCGGCGGCTCGGCGACGAGGAGAAGCGCCTGCTCGTCGAGCATGCCCCGACAGCCGAGGGCGGCCGCGCGCTCGACGTAGGGTGCGGAACGGGCGAGATGTCCGTCTACCTCACCTCGCTCGGCTACACCGTCGACGGAGCGGACTTCGCCGAGGGCGCGCTCGAGCGGGCCCGCGCGGAGCACGCCGGGGTGGAGGGGGTGCGCTGGCTGAGCCTGGATGTCGAGCGCGACGACCTGGCCGCTCTTGCCGAGGACGGCTACGACCTGATCGTGCTGCGGCTGTGCATCGCGTTCGTCTGCGATCGCGCCCGTGTCCTTCGCGCTCTGGCCGCCCGGCTGCGCGAGGGTGGGGCGCTGGTCATCATCACGCCGATCGTGGAGAACACGCCGGAAGAGCGGCGCCACATCGCGCTGGACGAGAACGAACTAGCCGCGATCACCGACGGGTTCGAGGACGTCGAGCAGTTCGACGCGGAGGGCCTGGCGGTGCTGGTCCTGCGCGGACCGGCCGGATTCAGCGCGGAGGAGAAGCTGCGACCCGAGCCGCAGGCCGTCTTCGGTGCCGCAGTGGTGGTCACCGATACGTTCGGCCGGGTCCTGCTGGGCCGCTCCACACGAGGCATGTGGGAGCTACCGGGCGGCCGCATCGAGACAGACGAGGCCGCACCAGCGGCCGCGGTGCGGGAGCTGAACGAGGAGACCGGGCTGACGGCGCGCGTGGAGGACGCTCACGTCATCACCGTGCTGCACGACGACCGCTTGGATGTACGCCGCGTCACCGCCGTGGTCCGCATCTCCCGCTGGGACGGTGAACTCTCTCTGCCCGAGCCACACCGCTTCGTACGCTGGGAGTTCCAAGACCTGAACACCTTGGTGACCCTCGGGAAGATCTTCGCGCCCAGTGCCCAGGCTCTGACCGCGGTGTGGCCCGGGGTGCTGCCGGGGCTCCCGCCGGTCCACTCCTACGCGTGCTCCGCCGCCGTCCCTCCGGTGCCCGGGGAGCCGGCCGAGGCGGTCCGGTTGCGCGAGCGGATGGCGGACATCGTGATCAGCAAGGGCTGGGCGCCCTCGCCGCGGGTCCAAGCCGCGTTGCGTGAGGTGCCACGGCACCGGTTCGTTCCCGAGACCCGGCTGGAGACGGCCTACCACGACGACCTCGCCGTGGTGACGGTCCGGGAGTCACCCCAGAGGGCGCTCAGCTCCGTCTCCGCGGCCTGGCTGCAGGCCGACATGATCGAGCAACTCCGGCTGGAGCCAGGGATGACCGTGCTGGAGGTCGGCTCCGGCGGATACAACGCGGAGCTCCTGGCCCACGTCCTCGGGGAACGCGGGCGCGTGGTGACCGTGGACGTCGACCCGTACGTAGTGCACCGGACGCAGCGGCTGTGCGCGGAGGCCGGCAGCGGTCGGGTCACCGCCGTCCTCGGCGACGGCGGGCTCGGAGCGCCGAGCCACGTCCCGGCCAACGGGTTCGACGGGATCGTGATCACGCACAACGCGTCCGACATCGCACCCGCATGGCGGGAGCAGCTCGCCGACGGGGCCCGGCTGGTCGTGCCGCTGGAGATGGGCGGCTACACCCGCTCCCTCACCCTGGTCCGGCGCGGCGACGTGCTGCACTGCGAGCGCTGGACGTACTGCGGGTTCGTGCGGGACCGCGGTGCGGCCGCCCGGACCGCCCCCGCCGTGCGGCTGGCCGACGGCAAGGTCACGGTGCGGTGGGAGGACGGGACGCCCGGCGACACCGCCGGTCTCGACGAGGCTCTGCGCGGTCCCCGGCACGAGCGCTCCACGGGCCTGGTCGTCCGGGGGATCTTCAACTTCGAGACGTTGCAGGTCTATGCCGCGACGACCCTGCCGGGGTTCTGCCGTCTGTCCGCGCCGAAGGGGTCCACGTTCGTGGAGCAGCAGGACGCGGCCGCGATCCTGGCGGACGGCTCGCTCGCCTACTTGACCTACCGGAAGGTCAGGGATGCCCCGGAGCCGGCCGACCGCATGACGGAGTTCTTCATCCACGCCTACGGCCCAGCAGCGGAAGAGGTGGCGGAGCGCTTCGCCGAGTGCGTGCGCGTCTGGGACCGCGAGGTGCGCGAGAGCGGCTATCCGCCGATGACCGTCCACCCGGCCGCAACGCCCGACGACCAGCTGCCGCCCGGCGATGTGCTCGACAAGCCCAGCGCACGGCTTGTCCTCCAGTGGCCGGGCCGGACCCCCGCCGGCGCACTGAGCCTCTCGGCCGCAGGGGGACAGCGTGCCTGACTGCGACGAGTTGATCCCCGAGAAGGCGGCGTCCTCGACGATGCCGTCCCTGCTCGGCGTGTTCGCCCATCCCGACGACGAGAGCCTCCTCGCCGGCGGTGTCCTCGCCCAGCACGCCGCCGCGCACGCGCGCACCGCCGTCGTCACCATGACGTGGGCGCCCGACAGTCCGCGGGCTTCCGAACTCGCCGACGCCTTGCGGGCGCTCGGCGCGGGCGCCCCTCGCATGCTCGGATACGGCGATGCCCGCAACGAAAGGGCGGCCCCCGGCCGTCCCCGGCTCGTCGACGCGCCACTCGACGAGGTGGTCGCCGCCCTGGTCCAGCAGATCCGCTCGTTCCGCCCCGACATCGTGGTAACGCACGACGCCCTGGGCCAGCTGACCGGTCACCCGGACCACCGCCGCACCCACCAGGCCGCTCTCCTCGCCGCTCAGGACGCGGGGCTCCCGCACCTTCACCCCGCGGCCGGCAAGCCCTGGCAACCGCGCGCCGTGTACTGCGCCACGCACCCCGAGTCCGGTGTCGGCGAACTCGGGCCGCTGCTGGAGTTCGTCGGCAAAGCCGCGCTCGCGGTGCCGGACGCCTACGCCACCACCACCGTCGACGTCTCCCCCTGGCTGGAGCAGAAGTGGCGCGCGATCCTCGCGCACCGCGGTGAGGTCGCACGCGAGCGGCCACTGCCCGGCATCCTCGCCCGCCTTCCCGAAGCCGACCGCACCCAGATCATCCAAACCGAGTACTTCACTCGCCTCACCCCCGGCCCCACAAAGGGCGACTCCGCCGCGCTATCCATCTGACACCGCAGCCCCGTGCCGACCACCCTTCACCGCCCACGAGCAAGCACTCACCGATCGGAGAGAGATGACGACGACTTCTGCACCCGACGAACGCCCCAGTGTGGCCAGGACATTGCGGCTGGCAGTCGCACAGAGCACGGTGCCGGAAGACCCCACTGATCGAGGAGCACTGCGGGCGGCCGGGCAGGAGATCCGGGCCCTGATGGTTGAGGCCGCCGAGGCTGGTGCGCGGTTGGTGCAGTTCCCCGAGGGGGCAGTCACCTATCCGAGCAAGCACGTGATGGCGGCGGGCACGGCGGGCGAGCTGGTGCCGGCTGATTGGAGCCGTGCCGCGTGGGATGTCCTGCGCGAGGAAGCGGAGTCGATCACCGTCCTGGCGGGAAGGCTTGGCCTGTGGACGGTGTTCGGATCGATCCACCCGCTCACACCGCCGAACCGACCGCACAACAGCCTCTACGTCGTCTCCGACCGCGGCCAGCTGGTCGCACGGTACGACAAGCGGTTCCTGTCGCACACCGAGGTGTCCTACTTGTACTCCCCTGGACATCAGCCGCTCGTCGTCGAGGTGGACGGGATTCGGTTCGGCTTCGCGCTGTGTATCGAGGCCAACTTCCCGGAGGTGTTTGCCGAGTACGAGCGCTTGGACGTCAACTGCGTCCTGCTGTCGGTGATGGTCGACGACGCGCCCCGTGCCCGTGTCGCCCAGGCGTACGGGACGCTCTACAACTACTGGGTCGGCTACTCCGTCCCGTCCCAGTTCAGCGCCACGGTGCCGTCCGGGATCGTGGCGCCCGGCGGTCGGTGGCTGGCGCAGTGCCCCGCCGATGGGCAGCCTGCTCTGGCGGTCGCGGACATCGACCTCGACTCGGCCGACCCGGACATCGACGTGGCTCTTCGGTACGCCCGGCCCTGGCGCCGCCGGGCGCAGGAAGGGCTGTACGAGGACCGGCTGGTAGACGGGGACCCGCGCAGCGACATCCGCACGGCCTTCTGAGAACGCCCGCGCCTGACCCGCCAGAGCTTCTTGGTCGCGAGTATGTCGCGCCCGCCCACGGTCGGCCCCGCCTCCTTCTACTCGTACGACCAGGGTCGGCCAGTGGCCTCGGCCGTCCTGCGGTACTCCTCGACGGGGACCGGTCTCACGCCGGGCCGTATCCGGTCCATCAGCAGAAGTCCGTCGAGGTGATCAATTTCGTGCGCGATGAGCCGCGCGTCGCCCCGCTCGTAGACGGCTTTCTCGGTACTGCCCGCTGCTGTCATCGTTTCCACCGTGATCCGCAGGGGTCGGGGAACCTGTGCCCGTACGTCGAAGAACGACAGGCACCCTTCGAACCTCTCGTCCATGTCCTCGGAGGCGTCGGTGACACGGGGGTTGAGCAGAACGATTGGGTCGGATCCAGGAGGCTGGACGACGGCTGCGGACCGGCCGATGCCGATCTGCGGGGCAGCCAGGCCCAGGCCCTTGCCAGAGAAGTCGTGCGCGCGGCGGATGCGCTCCATGACCTCAAGGAGCTGACCGACGACTGTGTCGAGGGTTTCCCGCTCGTCGGGGAGTGCGAAGGGGCGGGCGGGGTCACGCAGGACAGGCGCGCCATACTGAACTATGCCGAGGTCGCGCATCTGCTGACTGGGTCGCATCGGACCATCTCCCCCTTCGCGAACGGTCATGGAGAGTCTGCCCACGGCTTGTCACGGGGCGGCACGTTTCGCCCTCAATAGAGGCAGGGTGGTGGGTGACTGTCAGGTCAGCTCCGGGCTGTTCCCGCTCAGGAACTCGCGGGCGCCGCGGAGCCGGGTGCGCAGCTTCTGCTGGGTGGTGCGGCTGTCGAGTCGTACGTCGAGCCCGCCGGGCAGCCCCGTATCGGAGCGGCGTGCGGAGGCCAGCCGGGCGGGGTCGAGCCCGTCGCGGCGGGCGATGAGCTCGCCCAGCTCGTAGCGGCTGAGCGCGTCCGGCCCAGCGAGGTGGAACACGCCGGCGGCGTCGGACCGGGTGATCTCCCACAGAGCGACAGCCAGGTCTGTCACGTGGACGGGGCAACGGACGTCGTCGGTGAACAAGGCGCCCTGCCGGGTGCCGTCCGCCAGCGCATGCACCAGCCGCTCGTGCTCGGACCGGCCGTTGCCGATGATCAGGGAAGTACGGGCGACGGCCGCGGTGTTGGGGCATAGGAGGCGTACGGCGGTCTCGGCGGCTGCCTTCGCGGCCCCGTAGGGAGTGAGTGGGTCCGGAAGGCAGGACTCGTCGTAGCGGTCGCGGCCCGTGCCGGAGAAGACGGCGTCACTGGAGACGTGCACTAGGCGGATTCCTTGGCCGGCCACGGCTTGGGCGAGGCGGATCCCGCCTTCGGCGGTGACCGCCCAGTCCGCTCCGCCGCTCGTTGCGTTGATCACCACGGCCGGAGCCACCGTTTCGAGGACTTCCTCCAGGCGGAGGGGGTCGCGAAGGTCGAGGTGATGCCAGGTCGCCCCGTCGTCACCGGGGCGGGAATGGAACGTGGCGACGGGGTGCAGGCCGGCGGACACCGCCTGGCGTACCAGCTCGGCGCCCAGGAAGCCGTTGCCGCCGATGATCAGTACAGTCATGCCGCCTCACGCTACGGGCGAGCGCCACCGCCCCGAGCTACTTCGGCAGAAATCACCGATCAGCCAGCCAAGGAGGCATGAGCGTCGGCCCGAACCACGCATACCGCTCCGGCTGTCGGTCGGCCTGGCCAGCCGGTCAGTGCTCTCTCCTCAGGCAAGAACGCCGCTGCGTTCGGCGAGGCCGCGGAGTTCCGTTGACGTGGGGCCGGACACCAGCAGGCTGGAGATCAAGGCCTTCGTCGCAGGTCGGGCGTGGGTCTCCTGTGGAGCGCATCGCTCGGCGGCCAGCAGCGTGCGGACGCAGTCGCTGCGGCGGCCGAGGCGGTCGTAGGTGACGGCGATGTCCCCGAGGGCGCGGGAGCGGCGTTCGACGCTGGGCAGCGCCTTCAGCGAGATCGTGCGAGCGGCATCGAGCGCGGCCCGGGGATCGCCGGCGTGGTTCTTGGCGCTGATCCTGTGAAGTTGCACGGTGAGGGGGCTGAAGCCGCCGCCGTGGTCGCGCAGCAGGGTGGCACCGCCGAGTTCCTTGGCGATGGCGGCAGCTTCGTCGGTCAGGTCCCGCATTCCGTCCCGGTCGCCTCGGCGCGCGAGGGTGTACGACGCACTCTGGACCAGGAGGCCGCGGACCGCAGCCCCGGCGCGTCCGGTGCCTCGCAGATCCGGGTGATCAGCGGCTGAGAGCGCGATCGACAGCGCCTGGTCATGCCACCCCGCCTTCCTGGCGAGCACGGCCAGCTGACGGGCGCACTCGGCAACCGCGAGGACGTCTCCCGCCGACTCGGCGAGCTGCCGCGCGCGGTCGGCCGCCATCCAGCCGAGCTGCTGCTCGTCCATCTTCACGAGCATGCGGGTCGCCAGGAGGTAGCTCTTGGCCAGGAGAGCGTGCTGCTCCGTGTCGTCGCCGCTGGTGGTGGACAGCGCGTGGCCGACGCGGATGAGGCGGGGCAGGCGCACGGCCAGGGATGCGTAGCGGCAGGCGTCGAAGTCGGCGAGCGCGCGGGTGAAGTCGGTGACGAGCGCCTCGGGCGACGATGGCGCGGCCGTGGCCGCTCCAAGTCCGAGCATCGCGTCCCGAAGGCGGGTGACGAGCAAGTCGCCCAGCAGGGCCTCCTCGGCCTGCGCGTCTCCGGTCCCGAGCAATGGGGCAGCGGCCGTGGCCGCTAGGCCCACGAGCAACTTGCGTCGACGCACCGGTTCTTCACCGTCCTCCCGCCCGGGTGTACCTACCCTAGGGTCGGGGAGCCGGGGAAAGACGCTGATTGCGGCGACCGGCTGACCATGTCGAGTGTCCGGCCGGGGTGCGGGCGGCGTTAGGCCGAATGCCTGGTGCGGGAGTTCCAGGGCGTCAGCGAAGCACCGCAGGACGTCGACGTCGGTCATCGGCGAGATGCCCCGCTCGTACCGGGAGACCTGCGCCCCGGAGTATCCGGTCATCGTGCCCAGCTCGGCGAGCGTGAGGCCCTTCGCCTTCCGGGTCTGACGTACCAGTTCCCCGGGCTTCACATCAGCCCCCTGGGGCGCTCGTGATCCGTTAATCGCATCTGAACCTCGTTCCCGCCGTTAGCCGAGGCTGCGCCGCTCCCACCGTAGTCCTAGGACTGCATGGCTGACAGGCCGTTTGCATGAGGTGCAAACGGCTTTGCAAGCCAGGACAGCGCCTCTCCCGGCGCTGGGCCGGCAGCAGCGACCTTCGACAGCGAGCGGCCCGCAGCCACGGGCCGCCCCAGATTCCGGGAGGTCCTGATGCAGTCCGCGAATCCCATCCCGTCCACGGCGCCGGCGGCCGATGACCGCCTCATCCCCGCCTACTACGTTCGTCCCGAGGGGCTTGGCCCGTACATCGCCCGGCTGTTGGCGGGCTGCTCCAACGTCTTCGACATCAAGGCCACGATGGCCGCCGACCTTGACCACGGAGGCGAGGACCTGCGGGCGGGGCAGGGCGTGGTCGAGGACGGCGCACTGCTCCAGGGCGACGTGATCGTCCAGGCGGGGGCCCGCATCGAGGCGGGAGCCCAGGTGATCGGACCGGTCCTGGTGTGCGCGGGGGCCGTCGTGGCGGCCGGCGCGCTGGTGCGGGACCACAGCGTGATCGGCCCCGGCTGCCGGGTCGGGTTCGGCGCGGAGATCACCCGCAGCCTGCTGGCCGGGCACGTCTTCATGAAGCACCCCTGCTTCATCGGCGACTCGGTCATCGGGCGGCGCGTCAACATCGGCTCGTTCTGCTCCACCACCGGACTGCGGTGCGACCGCGGCCCCGTCGCCGAGCCGGCGCTCGAGGAGATCACCGTCAACCTCGATGGGCAGCGGATCCCCACCGGTCAGACGAAGTTCGGCGCTGTCATCGGCGACGAGGTGGCGCTGCCCGCCGGAACCGTGCTCTCGCCGGGCACCCTGATCGGGCCGGGCACGGTGGTCTACCCGCGCGACCACATCGGCGGCTTCCTGCCCGCCGGCTCTCGGGTCCGGTGACGGCCGTGGCCACCGCACCCACACGCGACGCCATGGACACTACCCTCGTGCGGGTCACCGGCGGGCGCCCGCTGTCCGGCCGGATCCCGGTGCAGGGCAGCAAGAACATCGCCCTGCACCTGTACGCCGCCGCGCTCCTTGCCGACGTCCCGGTCGTCCTGTCCGGCGCGCCGGACATCATTGACACCGGGGTGTGCGCGCAGATCCTGCGCCACACCGGAGCTCACGTCGCCACTGGGGACGGCTGCTTCACGGTGACCCCGCCGGACGGTATCTGCCCGGTCGTTCATCCCGAGCTCGGCCGCCGCGTCCGCACGACCGCCGTGCTGGCCGCGGCGGTGCTGGCCCGCACCGGGCAGGTGACCTTCCCCTATCCCGGCGGCGACGCGTTCTGCCCCCGCCTGATCGACCGGCACCTCGCGGCGATGCAGGCCGCCGGCGCCGAGGTCATCGCGATCGACACCGGCATCCGCGCCCGGTGCGATGCCCGCCGGGTACGGGCGTTCACCGTGGATGTGAACACGCCGTACGGGCCGAGCCTCGGGGCGACGGTGACGGCGATGCTGCTGGCCGCCCGAGCGCACGGCGCCAGCCTGATCACCCATCCGTCGACCGAGCCGGAAGTCACCGAAACCGCCCGCTTCCTGGCCGACCGGGGCGTCATCGTCCACCTCGACCAGGAGGGCCTGCATGTGTCCGGCAGCGACTGGATCGCCGGCGGCTCGTTCGCAGTGGCCGGAGACCGGATCGAGGCCGCCACCATGGTCATGGCCACGGCCGCGACCGGCGGCAGCGTCCACCTCGACAACATCACCGCCGCCGACTTCCCCGCCGGCCTCACCCGCACCCTCGCCGCGGCCGGCATCACCTTGGCCGACGAGGCGAGCGGTGGTGTGCGTACGCGCCTCCACGGGCCGCTTCAGCCCGTGGAGGCAGCGACCGGCCCGCACCCGGGCCTGCCGACCGACACCGCGCCACAGCTGGCCGCGATGCTCACCCGAGCCGACGGCACCTCGGCAATCGGCGAACGTATCTACCCCCGCCGCGACACCCACGTTCAGGGCCTGCGCACCTTCGGCGCCGACATCACCGTCACCGGCTCAACGCTCCGCGTCCGGGGGCCGGCCCGCCTGAACGGCGCCACGGTGGAGGCTACGGACATCCGCGCGGTGACCGCACTGCTGATCGCCGCACTCGCCGCCCACGGCACCTCTACGATCCGAGGGATGTTCCATCTCCAGCGCGGCTACGCACGCCTGCTGCCCAATCTGGCCACGCTGGGAGCCGAGATCACCACCATCCCCGGAGGCCCTTGATGCCCGTCCCGTTCACCGCCGATGACACCACCCGCCTCCGGGACACCCTCGACCAGGTCGTCGCCGACGGCGCCACCCCCGGTGGCGTCATCGCCTACGGCACCACCGGCGCGAGCCCCGACTTCTTCAGCGTCGGCAAGGTCGCTCCCGAGTGTGGCGACACCGAGCCCGACCAGGACACCGTCTACGACATCGCCTCGCTGACGAAGGTCGTGGCCACCTGGCCCCTGATCGGCCAGGCCCTGGAAGCGGGGCTGCTCGACCTCGACGCCCCGATCCGCGACTTCCTGCCGCCGATGAACAGCGAGACCCCCAGCGGTGAGGCGACCGTGCGCCAGCTGATCGCGCATACCTCTGGCCTTCGCGCCTCCACGCGCCTCGACCACTACCGCGGCTCCGACCTGCCGCTGCACGAACTCCTGTGCCGCGAACCGCTGGAAGACGCCCCCGGCCAGCACCGGTACATCAACCGCGGCTACATCCTGCTCGGCCTGGCCCTCGCCCACATCCAGGGTCGCCCCCTCGACCAACTCGGCGCGGCTCTGTGGCGAACGCTCGGGATGGACACCACCGTGTACGGGCCCGTCGCCCGCACCACCAAGGTCGCCCCGACCGAACAGCGCATCCCCGGCGCCCCACGCATCTGGGGCGCCCCGCACGACGACAACGCCAGCCTCCTCGGTGGGATCGCCGGCCACGCCGGAGTGTTCTCCACCGCCAGCGACCTCGCGGTATACGCCCAGCGGCTGTTGGCCGCCCACGCGGACGGCGATGAGCACGGCCTGGGCAACTGGCTGCACGCCAGCCTCGTCCCCCAGGCCCCGATCGAGCCCGGCCTGGACCGCGGCCAGTCCTGGATCCTCGCCGCCGGTGGGCGCGTCGCGTACCACCACGGATTCACCGGCACGAGCTTCTACCTCGCGCCCGAGACCGGCCGTTACCTCGTCATCTGCGCCAACGCCGTCTACGGCGGCAACGCCCGCACCAAGATCGCCCCTCTGCGGGAACTCGCACTCAAGACGATCTCCGCCACCTGACACACGGAGGCGCCCCATGGGGGAGCTGCTGGCCGACCACACCACGCTTCGCCTGGGCGGACCAGCCCACCGTCTCCTCACACACACCGACCCCGCCGTCTGGCCTGACGTCGTGCGCTCCGCGTCGGGTGAAGGCACGGCGCCGTTCGTACTCGGCGGCGGCAGCAACACCCTGGCAGACGACGCTGGATACCCCGGAACCGTGATTCGCATGGCCACCCGCGGTGCGACCGTCCGCCCGCTTGGCGGCGACCTCGTGGAGGTCGTCGTACAGGCGGGAGAACCGCTCTCCGCACTCGTTGCATTCGCCGTCGACCAGGGTCTCTCGGGCATCGAGTACCTCGGCGGCATCCCCGGCACGACCGGTGCCGCCCCGGTACAGAACACCGGTGCCTACGGACAGCAGATATCTGACACCCTCACCCACGTCATCGCTTTCGACTGGCACCTCGAACGCATCGTCGAACTCCGCGCGGTTGACTGCGGGTTCGGCTATCGCGCCAGCACCTTTAAGTCCCAGCCTGGACGGTGGACGATCCTCGCCCTCGCCCTGCGCCTCCTCCGCAGTGCATCAGCGGCCCCGGTCGCCTACCGGCACCTCGCCGACGCCATGGGGGTCCCCTTGGGGGCCCGGCCACCGCTCACCCAGGCCGCCCAGGCCGTGATCACTGACCGGGAGCAGCGAGGTCTCGCCCTGCCGGGTTCCGGCCCCGATGCTCGGCAGGCGGGTTCCGTCTTCCTCAACCCGGTCATCACCCCGGTCCAGGAAGCAGCCGTACGCCGCGCCGGCGGCCCTGTCCACCGCGACCGAAGCGGACCCCAGCGCACCAGCGCCGGGTGGCTGCTGGAGCAGTGCGGCTACCGTCCCGGAACCCGCATCGGGCCCGGGGTGTACTGCTCCGCCACCCGGACTCTGACACTGACCACCCGTGACGATGCCACAGCAGCGTCTTTCACCTCGGCATTGCGGCAACTCGCCGCCGAAGTATTTGAGGCGTACGGCATCCGACTTTGTCCGGAGCCCGTTCGTCCGGGCCTGACCACAGGATCGTGGGAAGTCCCGGCCATGCCCTCACACCGAGCCGTCGCCAAGTCGTCCTCGTCCAACCGGCCTCCTGCTGTCGTGAGTCGGCTCTGGTGAGGGCCGAACCGGGCGCAGCCACGATCGAGCGGCGCAGGGCCGCAAGCAGGCCTGCTGGCGGGCTCATTCGCACACTGCCTCGGGTGATCCGTCGTCGGGCCAGGTTGGGCGGTACGGGTCATCGATGATCCACCCCCGCCATGCGGTGTCGCGGAGCTCGCCCGTGCTCTCGTCGACCACGCCCTCAGGCACCAGCCGCAGCCGGGGCCGGGCAGGCCGGCGCTGCTCGACGGCGTACTGCGTGCGTTCGGTGAGCCACTGCCGGTACCGGCGCCGCTGGTCGCCGTGCCGTTTGCGGCGCCTTTCGCCCAGGTCGGCGGTGCCCCGGGTGAGCGCGACGTGCTCAAGCTGGTCGGGGTCGGGGCGAAGGCCTTCGCCGCCGGCCAGGTGGCGGGGCAGGTAGACCAAGCCGTCGGCCTCCTCGGCGAGACCGTCTTCGACGAGCTTGTCCACGCGGCGGCGCACCGTGGTGCGGTGCAGGCCCGTCGCCGCGGCCAGGTGCGCGACGTCGGCCCCGTCGAGCGGGTCGAGGGCGGCGAGGATCCGGGCGCCGGACGTGCCGTGGGCATAGTGGTGACAGGCGTCGGTCCCCATCACGGAACCCAGCGCGCGCGTGCTCACCTCCCGCTCCGTGTGCGCGCCCGGGTCACCCTCTGCCCCCCTCTCCCCCGAGGCTGGACGGTGTCCCGGGCGCGCACACGACTTCTGGTCTTCGGGCCCTGCCGGGGGGATGCGCAGGGACCAGGCCGAACTGTGCTCTCCTATGCCGGCCGTGACCAGGACCAGCCACCCGGACGCCCGCAAGCGGGCGTTGCTGGCTTCTACGGTCGAGCGGGCGCAGCCCATCAGCTCGGCAAGCTGCCGTACCGACACCTCGTGCTCGATCCCGCCGGCCTGTTCGGCCAGCTGCAGCCGCGCGGTGAGGTTCTTGAGATCGGTGCCGCCGCCCGGTCCTGGCCAAACGACGGCTTCCACGGCGGCCCGCAGGCGGGCGATCGCCACGATGGCATCGGCCCGGCACACGATCGTGCCGGAAGTGCCCACGAACCCACGTGCCTTGTCGAGCATTCCGGCGAGCTTGCTCTCGGCGTACCGCTCCCCCTTGCGTGAGCGCAGCGACCGCGCCCAGGCGCCGCCCGCCGTCGGGCGCAGCACCAGGGCCTCCCACCACTGCGCGAGGGTCCACTCCCGGCCGGGCTGGGAGACCGCGACCGCCAGGGCCATCGTCAGCCGGTAGCCGGAATCGGCGGCCGTCCTGCCCGCGTACCGGGCCTCGGTGTCGCCCTCCAGCAGCAGCCGGCGCGCCCGCCCCGACAGACCCGGCAGCCCTTGCACCCACTCGGTCAACGACGGCCGCCGTACCGGCCGTTGCGCGACAGTAGCCCGTACGGGACGGTTCATGCTCCCACCCCCGCCTCGCTGCCACGTGCCGGCGAGCCCGGCAAAGCCGGGGGCCGTCGTACGGACACGGCGCGCTCGGGCGGCGCGGGGCGGATCAGGCCACGGACCTGGGCGGCCGCCTGCGAATAGCAGTCGGGTTCGGCATCCGCTTCGGACGTGGGCCGGGCGGCCCGCAGCGTACGCAGCTGGTCGTTGAGGAGTGCGTGTGCCGTGTTGAATCGTGCCGTCTGGGCGGTCTCTTCAGCCGCCTCGCGGGCCTCCTCAAGGCTGTCGTGGAGGTGGCTGCGCCGCATCTCGGTGGCGAAGACCTTCTCGTACTCGGCCTGGGCCGGCGGCTGGTAGGCGAACCAGTTCACAGCCCGGCGTTGCAAGGCGCCCAGTTGGAGTTCCGCGGCCAACCGCGCCGCGAGCGCCACCGACTCGGCGAACACGCCACCGCCCGCCGCGAGCAGCTCCCTCACCGCCTGGTCGATCGCGCCGCGCATGTCCTGCTCGGTCCTGCGGACCGCATCAAGCCGGTCCGCCTCGCCGCTCATGCCCCAGGTGGCCACCGCCACGTCGATGCCCTCGGCCACCAGTTCCTCGACGCGGCGCTCGTCGCGGCACCGGCCGCACAGACCGGCTGTCTCCGGCGTCCCGCACACCGTGCAAGCCAGTGCCCGCCGGGCGGCCTCCTGGGCTGCCCGCTGGGCCCGCTGCTCGGCCCACACCCGCTCACGGGCCTGCCGCTGGCGGAGGGCATCCTCGCGGCGCACCGCCGCGGCGGCGGCCTCCCGCTGCCAGCACGCGTTCAGCTCCGCCTCGAACACCAGCCGGTCAACCCGGCCGCCGGCCATAGCCGTTGCCGTCTGGGCGAAGGCCCGGGAGCGCAGCGCCCGTCCGTCCAGGACCAGCATCTGGCAGGCGGCGCAGTCGGCCCGGGTGTCCATCCGTCGTCCGTCGTCGCACCGACTGTCAGGGCACAACGCCCGGCGCGGCAGAGCACGGCCGACCAGCCACCCCACCGGGTCGGTGACCGGCACCGTGCCCTGCTCGGTCAACCGGCGCTTGAGTCGCTCCCGGAGAACCCGCTCGGCATCCACCCCAGGACCGCACGCCCCTGAGATCTCGTCGAGCCGCGCTCGGACCACCTTCGTGACGTAACGCCTGGTCGTCAGCCGGTTCAGCCGGCCCCAGACCATGGCCACCGGCTCCAGCACACGCTCCAGCCCTTTGGGCACCTGAGCCCACACCGGCGGCGGCCCCCCCGACGCTGACCGCCACGCCTCAAGCGTCGACACCGCGGCCGACGAACCCGACTCCCCCTCCGCCAGCAGCAGATCAGGCTTGTCCCCGCGAAGCGGGCCAGCCCCGGGGTCGACGGCCGTCACGTCACCGTGGAGACCATCCTCCAGCGTCGGGGAGTTCCCGCCCTCGCACGCGCGTACCGGCTGACGGCAGTACCCCGACGCGGCTTCGCCGGAAAACCCGAAACCTCCAGCACCCTCACCACGTACATCAGCCACCACAGCGTGGTCGGCGTGAGGGTCTGCAGCAGCGCAACTCGCCTCGAACGTCTCAAAGACGACCTGACCTGCGAAAAGGTCACTATCAGCGTCGTCGAGATCCCTGGGTGCAGTTCCGGAACCCTCCCCGGCGCCCCCAAGGTCATCCCACGACAGCTGCCGCCACCCATCCCCCTCCACCACAAGCACGTCGGGCTCTTCACGCCGGGCACACCGAACACAGCCCGCCGTATCACCGGCAGACGCCGGATCAGCAGACGCAGAACTCTCGAGCTCGGCATCGTCCGCGACCGCGGCCGCGGACCCATGCGCGGCCGCCACCGCCGGCACCACGAGTCGACCCGGCGCGACCGTCACCGCTTCCGCGGCAACAAGCCGGCCCAGCACCGTGGCCGCCACCGGCACACGGCACCCCAGCATCCGCGCCAGCGTCACCGCCGCCCGGCCATGACGAGCCACCTTCTTCGCCAACGGCCCACCGACCAACGGAACTCGCCCGTCCGGCCGTGCATGCAGGGCGAGCAGAACCAGTGCCAGCCGATCCGACGCCGCGCCCCTCCCCCGCCGTCCCTTCTTCACCAGCAGGCCCGGGGGCGTGGCGCACTGCTCACCCCACCCCGGAGCGAACAACTCCTCCAAAAACCGCAGCAGCGTCGCCAACTCGGCCTTCGACAACGCCAAAGGTGCGCCGACGTCGTTGCGGGCCTCCCACAGAGCTTCCACCCGATACTCGACACCGGTCGGCAGACCGTCGCCGCCCCGCAGCACACGCGCAGCCACGGCATCAACGTCACGGAGAACGTTGAGTACTTCGTGGTCGACGGTCGACTCCGACACCCCGAGCCAACGACCCAGCTCCCTGGCCGTGATCTCAACCCGGCAGCTGCCATGGCTGGCCTTCGCCATCAGCACGAGGGTGCCGAGACGCACAACATCCTTGCGGCCGACGAGCCTGGGATCGGCTAGCAGAGCGCGGACGGCCGTCAACAGCCGGAACCCCATGCCGCGCCCCAGCTGAAGGGCCAGAGTCGGTCGGTCGGCCAGGTATGGAGAGCTTGACGAGACGCCATGCGAGGGCGCTCGCCCTGGAATTTTCGACTTCTTGGGTAGGCTTCCGCCTGCTTCAGGCATGACTGAGCCGACCCTCGTACGGGTAGCTATGATCTGCTCCAGTCGAGGAGGTACAAGGACGTCCGTCATCGCCACCCGGCGCGCTAGGCCGTAGCAGAACAGCCGGGCATGCGACGTGATTCAGCTAGGGATGTCGGTTGTGCCTCACCTCCTCGACAACAGCAGTGGCCCGGGACCGCAGATCCCGGGCCGTCCTGCTACATGAGCCCCCGCAGGGCGTTTCTCAGTGGAGCGTGCCGGAAGCCAATGCTTCGCGGTCGACTCCGGCTGCTGGCCTCTCGGCGGTATGCCCGGCGAGTCACTTTGTTTCCCGGTCAGGACGCCGGCCAAAGTGCTTGAGCTGGGGTCCGTACTCGTTGCGAAGGCTTATGTCGTCCACTGGACGACGAATGAGTCCGCCGTCCGGAAGGCCATAGAGCTCGGACCAACGAGACTGTGCACCCTTTGTTTGGTGCTCGATGATTCGGATCGCTGAGCCAGGGTGCTGCGATGACACTTGCTGCTGCACCTTCTGGTACGTGGCGTCGTTGAGCGCGGTGCTTGATGTCGCAAACACCGTGACCTGTTGGGGAATGGTGCTGAAGCCCAGGAGAGCGATCTCCGTGTCTTGGACAGTGATCGTGGTGTCCAAGATCTTGCGCGGCCAGTGGAAGATAGTTTCGAGGTTCGGTGGAAGTTCAGCGATCCATTCGCCGATTGGGACTGCGACGAAGTTCGACCGCTGGTGCGCGAGGACAAATCCCGTGTGGGCACCGAAATCGTTGGTTACCTCAACGCCCTCAGGGGTAATCCACAGGATTGAGTCCATCTTGGTGGCTGGGTCACGTGCTGCATCTCGCGCCGCGTTGACCGCAAGCGACACCCAGGGCTCCATCGCCCGAGCCTCGCTTCGAGAGCGCTTCTTGCCCGGCCAGACGAGCTGATCCACAAAGGCGAACACGCGTACGACAATGACGTCTTCCCCGTCGAGCGCACTTGCGTTCACGAGACCGAGCTGGGCGGCCTTGGTAACCCAGGAGCGGTTGACGTTGGCCGTACTCGCGAGAACGGCCGGCTGCACGTAGGCGGACAAGGCGTCTCCAGTGTGTGTCCTTCAGGCTGTGGATCACCGTAGCGCATTGCGGCCCGTTCTCGTGTCACGACGCGACACGCGTTTCCCTCGATTCTTCGCCCCTGCCTGGGAGTTCGCCCGAGTTGTCCGGTTATACCGAGCTGTTTGTGTGTCGCGTCGCGTCATAGTCGAGGCACTCAAGAGGGCCGAACGATACGAACATAGGAGCGCGCCTAGATCCCTACAGGCATCCCTACAGGCATCCCTACAGGCATCCCTACAGAACTACTGATGTGACTACGAAGGCGCATTCTCAACGGCACGCCGAGTGTCGCTGCTCATGGAAGGGCAGGCAGAAGTGCGGAGGCGCCGACCACATCGCTGTGGTCGGCGCCTCCGTGAATCCGAGGGGGTTCCTGTGCCCTACTTCCCGAGCGGCCCTTCTGCTTCGAGATCGCGGAGGAAGCTGTCAAGGGCCCCTGAGTAGACGTGAACGGCGATGCGCGCGTGCCCTGCTTCCCGGAGATCATTGGCTAGGGGCGCTGCGACGGCATAGACCTCAGGGCTGACCCGATGGCTGGCCTGCTTCCCCGTGCCCACGTCCGTCTCGCGAGAGAGGAGGAACTCCTCGGCGAGCGCCAACTGCTCCTCTATGGTCGTCGGCAGATACTGGCTCATGGCAGCGTCGACGTACTGCGCAGCTGTCAGCGACTTACCGGAAGACGAACAGTCTTGCGCCACCCGTTTGCTTAGCTGTGTCACCAAGTCCGCCGCGAAGCGGAACGGATGCGTCTGCCAGGCGTCCCGACGGAGCTTGAGGTCCACCCTGCTGCTACGCCATGAGTTGAGCAGTGCCGTATGTGCGGGCCCCACCTTGGAGCCCTGGCGGGTGGAGACAGAGCGCTTTCGCCGGGACCCTGATGAAGGTGCTCCCCCCGCTCTTGGCTCAGCCTCAGTCATCTCGGCTGTGGTCGCCTCCTCCCCCGGTACCTGCTGCTCGTCGTCATGAGCAACGAGGTGCTGGGCGGCGGCCTCCCCGTCGGGTAGGTCTTGGTAGGCATGCGGGGTCGTTCCGTGCGTTGCTCCAGAGCTAGCAGCGCCTGGAGATGAAAGATCACCGAGATGCGGTCGTGCCGGTTCGCTGGGTTGCACATCCGTGGCGGAGACCGACAGAGGCGTGACGGAGCCGGGTGGCGCTCCCTCGCTCAACGCCTGGTCTTCGGCCCGCGTCTGCGCGGTGTCCGGCGCAACCGCCTCAGCCGCGCCCTGCCAGTCAGGGGGTGTGCTCGGGGCAGGCACGGCAATGGCGTCTTGTGAGGCCGAGGCCGGAACTTGGACAGCCCTAACTGGCTGGGCTCCGGCACCCTGACCCAGGACTGATCGGGCCGCCACGCTTGCCGCACCCGACAGGGCGGGATTGCTGAGCAAGTCTGGACGAGGCCTGAGACCCGCGACCTTCTTCGCCGTCCTCTTCTTGGGTTGCTTGCGCTCCGCTCCGGAGGGCTCTTCCTCAGGCATCGACGTTCTCCTCGACAAGGACCGGATCGGCGATGGTCCACTTCTGGCGCGGCAGTTGGATGCGGTCCAGGATCTCCTCCACGACGCCCGTGTACTGCTTGCCACACGAGTGATTCGGGAACCGCGTTACTGCGGGCCGGCCGTGGATGTAGGACTCCGAGATGCGGACGTCGCGTCGCACATCCGTAACGAACGGAAAGAGGCCCCGCCCTGGCTCAGCGTTGATGCCGTCACCAATCATCGCGTTCCGGATGTCCACGTCTTGAGCCGTCCACGCAGACTCGGGGTTGGAGCGATTGAGTAGAGCGCCGAGAAGCTGTGGCTCGCAGACTCCCTGGGTGTTCGTTGCGATCGCTTGCGTGGCTGCGCTCAGAACTAGGGCACCCTTAATGGACTGGTACTCCGGGATGCAGACGGTTACCACGAAGTCAGCGGCCGCCAGCGCCACTGCGTTGAGGTGGGATACGGCTGGCGGTGTGTCGATGAGGACGAAGTGGAAGCCCCGTGCCTCCTGGAGCAAGAGGTGCCGAAGGGTGACGATCTCCTTGTAGGGCTTCGTCACGAAGGCGTTCTGCGCCGCTGACATGGATGCCTCTTCCGAGGCAAGGACGCAGAGCTGACCGTGACCTTCGAAGTCCCCCAGTACCTCGTCGGTGCGGTCGAACATCGCCTGCTTGAGATGCGGACGCGGGAACTTCTGGAGAGCCATCTGCAGGATGTAGCCGAGAGACCGCTGGAGCTCCGCTTCGTTCGCAGCCTCATCTTCATGGCCGCCGAGCGTGATGCCGAGCGCGGTTCCAGCTTGCGCCTGGGGCTCAAGATCAACAATTAGGACGTTGTAGCCGGCCATGGAGAGGCGTGCGCCCAAGTTCACGGTGGTGGTGGTCTTGCCCACGCCGCCCTTCTGAGTGGCGATGGCAAGCACCACCGGCGCCGGGAGCGATGCCTCGTCGGCGACGTCGATGTCGCTCGGAAGGGCTGTGGTCATCGCGAGGGCCTCCGGAGTTGGGAGAGAGGGTGGCTGCGGGAGACGGCGAGGTGACTGTCGCGTCGTGTCACGCGCTTGAGGTGTATCTGAGTGACAGTACTTGTCATTTGCTGCATCACGAGTGCGCTCTGCTGGTTATTACGGACATTGGGGGCGTGCTTCGTGCACTGGATGTCTGCAGTCCGTGTCACGACGCGACACGGGCGACCATAACAGGAAGATGCGGCGAGTGTTGGTGTTGTGGCGTAGCGCGGGGCGTGTCGCGAGTCTTGCGGTGCACCGAGTCCACCCCAGTACCGAGGCCGCGGAGCTTGAGGGGCTGTCGCCAAGGCAGGGGGGTGTGCAGGCGGCGACAAGAGGCCATGCAGCTAGATAGCGCGAAGGGACATGGTGCGCGTGCAGGCGGAGTGGCGGGGTCAGACGCGCCAAGGTGCGGAACGTCCGAGCAGGGTGCGTTCGCAGCATGGAGCGCGCGGATCGACGCGCAGGCGGCGACGTCGTCGCAGGTGCGCGAGGTGATGGTGAGCAACTGCCAGTGTAGGTGCAGTGTGTGTCGATAGAGGTGCGTGTGAGGTGGAGAGACGGCCGACCTGACTCCATCGATCGAAACCTACAGAGGTACGAACATCCCTACAGAGATCCCTACAGAGATCCCTACGTACCTACTGGCATGCCTACAAGCATGCCTTCGAAGATGAGTAAATTAGCTCAGCCTCAGCAGTCAGTGCGCGCACTATGGAGACGCAAAGAGTATGTGTCGACCATAGATGGCGAGTGTGAAGTACAGGAGCAGTACCAACATATGTGTTGGTGGGGGCAAGCAAATGGCCAGTGGTAAGTGCGCAGGATGGGTTGCAAGTCCATGCCGACTGGAACGAATGTTTCACTGAATCAGAGCCGAGGCGAGTGCGCACCCTTTTGGTGCATCAGCGACCAGGTGCAGTGTCGGCGTACCAGTATCGTGGAGTCCAAAGGGACCTGATGTTGCAACTCCGTCCCAAAAAAGCTGCTTGAGACAATTCACGACGACCAACCGTCTCCGGTCGATGTCAAAAGCCCGTCGTAATGAGGCTATTCGAGGCCACTGCTTGTGGACATCCCAATCGAGAATTCAAGGAGGTGGAGAGCCCGAGGAGGCAGTGGCCGTGTGGCGCAGGCAGTGGACACCGGGGGGAGCCACACGGCAGTAACACTACGTTTGGCGGCGACCGGGCTCTGGCCGGTGGCAGTAGGGCCCCTAAAGGTCTACAGCCAGAACACCTCGGCGCGCTGAACGGCTCCGCCGCACGCGGCGGGCCAAGGTGCCTACACGGCCCGAGTGGGCTTGGTGAGGTGGACCAGACGGACAACCTCTGGTCAGCCGAAGCAGTCGCCCGGGGCTGGATCACCGGCGGCCTGGCCCGCACTCGACGATGCTGTAGTGAAGCGCAGCCAGAGCTGCCCGTCGCCGGTGCGGATGTCCAGGGTGTTGGGGCCGGTGCTCTGGACGTGGCCGGCGGGCCGGGCGCGCAGGACCCTGCGGGCGGCCAGGAGGACGTCCAGGCCGGGGAGTTCCCGGTGGTTGGGGTCGGTGAGCTGTGCCCAGCCGTTGTCGGTGCGGGTGTGGACGGTGTAGTTGGCGTCGGGGTCGATCAGCTGGCGGGCGGTGGCGTAGGCGTGGTTGGGGTTCATGTCGCTGCTCCGTCGGACGAGGGTCGGGGGTGTTCGTGCTCGCCGGCGTTGTTCACCTCAACGAGCAGCAGTCCGGGCCCTTCGTTCTGGTCCTCGATGTGGACGTAGGGGACGTCGGTGGCGGGGCCCCACTGTGCTCGGCGGCGGATGAGGACGCTGACACCGTGGACCTGGATCTCGTAGACGTCGCTGGGGGTGTTGTCCTCGGGGGAGGCGTCGACCACGGTGATCGACGCGTCGCGGATGCGGTGGAGTTCGGGGTCGGCCATGGAGGTTCCGGAGGTTGTTGGCGCGGAGTCGGGGGAGTAGGTGGCGGGATCGAGTGCGACGAGAGCCTCGGCGATGGCCGAAGCCAGGTGGGAGGGGATGAGGCTGGTGTTCTGCAGCAGCGCGAGCTTGTCGTGCGGGGTGTCGGCGTGGTCAATCGCGTCGAGCTGGTCCTGGTCCTCGGTGTCGTCGCACGCCCACTGCTGGGCTTCGGCGAGGAGGGCTTCGAAGAGGGGGCCGGCTGCGTCGGTGGGGTTCATGAGGGGCCTTGGGTCGGGGTGCCGTGCCCTGCGGGCCCGGCACCGGAGGGCGGCGTGGGGTGGTGTCAGGGCTTGGCGGGGAGGAAGTGGACGAGGTGGAGGGGGGTTTGCGGCCCGCGCTCGTTGAAGGCGTCGACGCAGTCGGAACAGGTCGCCAGACGGGGATCGGCCGCGATGGGCTGGTGGGACTCGGCGCCGCACAGGGTCCAGCCCTTGCTCGTCGGAGCGAGCGGGGAAGTGAGGGGGCCCGGGTTCCAGGCGGTGGGGTCGGTCGTGGCTGCGATGCACGCCTCCGTGGTGGGGACGGGCGGGGCGTTGCGGACGGCTTCGGCGAGTTGGAGGAGGAGGCCGAGCACCTTGTCGCGGTTGCCGTAGAGGGCGATGCCGTCGCTGCTGTCGTAGACGGCGGCGACGATCTCGCCGGGCTCGACGAGCGCGTCGTCGGAGTTGAAGCCGGGGTAGAGCAGGACCGGTGTGGCGTCGGCGGAGACCCACTCGAATTCGGTGTTGCCGAGCATGGGAGAGCCCTTCGGGTAGGGGTGCGGGACACGGGCGAGCAGGCGCCCGACGCGTGGCCGGGCGCAGCTGTGGGTGAGGTCAGGGGGTGACCGGCTCGACGTGTTCGACGGTGTCGTCGAGCCAGGCGTCGTCATCGCGGGCGAACTCCTCGTACGCGCGTTGCACGGCGTGGCGGTGGGTGTCGACGGGGAACGTGCACGCCCAGTTCGCGCCCTCGGCGAACACGGGCCGGGTGAGGGCGTCGACGGCGTCCTGGTCCTCGTCGTCGACCTGGTGGGACGCGGTGATGCTGAGGGTGGCGTTGTCCGTGGACCAGCGGCCGATCAGCAGAGTGGACATGGCGTGGCTCGCCTTCGTGGCTGGCCGGGACCCGGCGGTGGCTCACCGGGCCCTGGGGACGGTGAGGTTCAGGAGGCCAGGACGACGCGGATGTGTTCGCCGTAGCCCGGCTCCGACCACCTGGTCAGGGAGTCGAGGGCGGCGGCGATGTCCGCGAAGCGGTCCCGGTCACGGAACCCGCCGGTGACCTCTTCGGTCCTGCCGCCGTACATCTCGGTGACCTCGGCGCCGCGCCAGCCGGGTCCGCCCCAGTAGTCGAAGACCACGGCGTCGGGCATCGGGGCGTCGGGGCCGTAGTGCCGGAGCAGCGCGCGGCGCAGCGCGGCCCACCGGCGCTCGGTGTACATGCACGGGTGGAGGTCGCCGACCGGCTTGCCCTTGCTGCCCCATCCGCAGCCCTCGCAGTAGCGCTGCCCCCGGTAGTTGTAGGCGGGGCAGGCCGGGTTGCCGCAGCGCCATATGTAGCTGGCCTGGCGCGCGAGTTCGTGGATGCGCTGGGTCTCGGGCTCGTCGGCATGGGCGAGGAGACGGGCTATGACGGATCGGACCGCTTCGGCTTCGGACATGGGAGATCTCCGTAAGGGGGCGTGGGGGAGCGGCAGTGCGGCTCCGAGAGGGGGGCGGGGTGGAGGGGAACGTCACCCTCAACACGAAGAACACTACACACTGAAACGAGAATAGGCAACAGATCGGGATGGTGTGGGCCCGCGCAGCCCAACCCTTCAGGAGACGCAGCGCCACGGGGCCAACGCGCTGCCGTAGGCGGGACCCAACCGCGCGGAGCCCGAGCAAAAGCGCACGGACACACTGACCTTCATCTCGCGCGCGCCGCCCCTTCGGGAGCGCCGGCGCCGCCAACACGCCAGCCATCGGCTCAGCCTCAGCCATTCCGGAGAACGCGGTCCCCCTCCTGGGCCACCATCAGAGGCATGCGTGAAGAGGACTTCCAGGAAGAGCAGTACTTCGGCGACGACTTCATTCACCTCACTGACGCGCCCTTGTGGGAGCGAGAGGCCCTGCCCAAGTCGCGCAGGACCAAGAACTTCAAGAATCGGCATCTGCTTCCCGGCGCCAGGGTGCGACTGCTCGACTACTTCGACACGGGGCGTACGCCCCCCAAGGAGATCTGCGTCGCCGTACGGCACAGGGCGTGGGAGGACCTGGAAGCAACAGGAGGGCCGCTCGATGCCGTCGGCGACCGGCTCTACGTCCTGGAGTTCCGGTCCATGATCGAGAAGCTGTCCTACATCAAGGTCGGCAGGGCGGAGAACACGCCTGCCAACACCCGCGAGGTCGTGGATCGCATCTCACGCCATGAAAGCGACGCGCAGGTGACTCAGGCGCTCCTGTTCCAGGAGTGGATCTCGCGCCCGTGCGCCACGGCTGAGGGATGGGAGACAGGCGTCAAGGATCATCTGACGGCCGTGACGGAGATCCTGAGAATCGGTGTGGCGGTCAAGAAGGAGTACTTCCGAGGCATCAGCCACTTCGACGCCGTGCGGGTTGCGGAGATGCACCAGGAGCACGTTGATCTGGCCTAACACCGAGGAGCGCGCGATCCGGCGAGCGTGTCGGCGATGGTCAAGAGAGACGGACGATGCCGATGTGCACGGTCCGGCCGCACGGGAGGCTTCCCCGCCCATCCAGACCGCTGTCGGTGCGCCATGTCCGGACCTGCTCCAGCCCTGCGCCGACGGCAGCGGCGACACTCTCCACGTCGTCACCGCGTGCGGCTGTCGCCAGCAGCCGGACCGTGAAGACCTGGCCGTCGTCGTCCACCCACAACTGGGCCCCCGACAGCAGCTCTTGGTCCAGTGCGGCCGTCCACGGGGCCAGCGTACGCAGCAGGGCAGCCGCCGCCGACGTCGACGTTGAGCGGAGTCTGGGCGCGGTCCCGCGCACCGGCGTGTCCACGGCGGCGACCAGCACCACTTCGTCTTCCAGGTCCGCCGTGATCACACCGTCGTCACGGTCGACCGCCCGGCCGGCCACCTCGCCGCCCGTCGCCGCTGACAGGCGCGCCATACTCGCCGAGGCGGCCGGCCCGCTCGCGCACACCTCCGCCTGCACGTCCCGGTCGCTCATGCACAGCCGGACCGGCTCCAACGGGCCACAGCTATCCAGCAGGCGGGCAACCGCTTCCACGCAGCGGGCCAGGGAGAGTGACATGGCCGCCATTCTCGCCCCAGCGAGGTCGAGGCGTTGGGTTGTCCGGCCAACGGGCCGGCTTGAACCTGGGCAGCCGCCGGTCGGCGGTCAGCTGCCCGCGGCGGCCGTCGGCCGGGTGTCGGTGACCGGCCTGAGCCACGACACCGCGTCGTGGGCGTAGCTCTGGAACGCCGGGACGAGGTCCGAGGAGTCGTCCAGGGCGCTGAAGTTGAACGCGATGCTCGTGGCGCCGTCGTTCAGGGCGACAACTGGCTCCCGCAGTCGGGGCAGCGACCGCGCCGCGTCTTGTGGGTACGTGTAGAACCAGACCGGCTCCCGGCCGACCCACACCAGACCCGCCTGAGCCTGTTCACCAAGACGTGTGTCGTCGGCTCAAGTACGCCACGGGAAAGGCGTTGTGGGCTGCGCCAGCCCTCGGGGAGCGGCTCTTCGTACCACGCGCCAGTGCCGGGCGGCCGGAGGCTACGGCACCGCATGGCCTGGGGGCCTAGGGCTACGCGACGCTGCCGACGGGGAGATGCCCGGAGACGTGCCAGTCCCACAGCTGGTGGGCGATGTCCAGGCTGGGGCACCAGGTGACCTTGCGTCCGTTGCGGCAGATTTCGCCGGCACCCGGCGCGCACCGGCACACCACCCGGAACTGCCCGGCGCGCGCGGTCACGACCGCCTGCACGATCCGGCCCACGTGCGTGCCGTGGAGGACATCCAGACGGATGGCCGCGGCGAGCTGTTCCGCCGTGACCACCTCCAGCCGGTCGACCGAGTCCAGCGCCTGGCAGACACCGCCGTCAGGGAGCGTGTACGACTTCACGGCCACCCACTGCCCGAGCCGGACCACGGCGCCGACCACTGCGGCACGCTCCTGCTCGGGGTAGCGCTGCATGACCAGGTCGCCCCGCCGGATGTGAGGGGTATCCGACAGACGCTGGAGCGAGCTCACCGAGACCTTCGCGCTGACGCGGTCCTCGAGCCGCGCGGATTCCACGGTCCACACACCCGGCCCGGGCTTCATCAGTTCCCACTCGCCTGGCCGGCCCTCCACCTCCACGATCTCACCGGCACTGAACATCCCGCCGTCGGGCGGAGAGTCGGGGGTCCAGAGCATGGCCTGAGTAGACGTCACCACTTCTTCCCAGCTTCCTTTCCGTGTTCATTCGAGTGACCTCGAAGCCGCGAGCCGTCGGCCCGGCCCGCCTTCTCGGAGGCGGGCTGGGCCGCAACTGGGCAAGCGCGTTTCGCGCGGCCGGTCAGCCTTGGGCCTTCGCCGCCTCGGCGGTGAGCTCGTGGTGCACGCGCAGCGCCGCGGCCGCGTACGCCACGGGCGACGGGTTGGCACCCTGCACGCCCGTCATCGCCGCAAGGAAGCGTGCGTAGAGGGCCTGGTCGGCGTCGTCGACGACGTCCTCGATCAGCTTGAACGCGCTTGTTGCGAAGCGGCGGATGGCCAGCGGCCGGGCCTTGCGGCCGGCCGTGCCCTGCCTGTCGCGCTCGACCACACAGTCGGCGTGAGTGTCCGTCAGAGCGAGCACGCGCAGCATCCGCTCGCGGTCGACCATGTCGGGGGCCATGTCCTGCCACAGCTGCCCGACCCGGACGGGTTGGACGGCGGAGGAGACGGGGGAGGGGCTGGTACTCATGAGGAACTCCTCAACAGGGGCGAAGGATTGGTGCCGGGCGGGCGCCCGGGGGCAAGCGGAGGATCGGGGGACTCAGGCCGTGGTCCCGGGGACGGGAGCCTTGAGGATGCGGAGGTTCTCCGCCTGGATCTCGGCGCAGAACCGGCAGATGAGCACCCACAACGGCATGGACAGCCCGTCGAGCTGGTCATGGAGCAACCGGGCGGCTTCGTGCATGCCGTGCTGCGCGCGGACCACGTCCATCGAGTCCAGGCCGCGCGACCTCCGCTCAAGAGACCGGCCGGCGCCGAGCAGGAGGTCGTGAGCCTCGCGGCTGACCGTCTCCAGCCGCAGTGGATGCGCTGGGGTGAGCCGGGACGGCGGCGGCGGGGCTGGGTCGAAGGCGGTCGGGCGGGCCGCGCTGTAGCGCGTCGCCCACAGCTCGACCATGTAGACCGCGGCGGCCTGCCAGGCCGCTTCGTCGTGCTCGCCGGTGCGCTCCTGGAACGTCGCGATCGCCCGGTCGAGGAGGACCTCGGCGCGCTCCAGTGCCGTGCCGTGGCCGAGGCGGAAGTCTTCCAGGGCCTTGGCGGCCTCGATCACGTGCACCTGGGCCGCGGGGGCGTGATCGGTGAGACTGCGGCGCATCAGGATGTCGCCCGCCTCCACGACGATCCGCGAGCCCGGCGCGGCGGGCTCTCCTGGTTCGGGGGACAGATAGGGCATGGCTGTCGTACTCCTCAGGTGTCATGTCGGTCGCGGGAGGCAGATCCCGGCGGGCCAGGAGACGGGTAAGTCCCGGCGCGTGCCGCGTCGTTGCGGACAAGGCCGCCTTCTCGTTTCTCCTCCGGGCGGCCCCGGCCAACGCTCAATGACAATACATCTTGAAATCTAATCAGGCAACGATCACAATACATACTGGAATCTCAACAAGGCGCTTGCGTCCGCCGGCTCGGGTGCGTTAGATTCGCGTTAGATTTGAACTCTGAGGGTGGAGGTGGAGATGGGGGCCAGTGACCCGGTGACGGCTGTACTCGACCGGATCTCGTTCGACGGTCCGGTGCCGCCACTGCCGGAACCGGCGGAACGGGTCAGGCTTCGGGAGGCGTTCGGCTGGACCGTGACGCAGATGGGCCAGGCCAACGACGTCCGCCGCGAGACGGTGTGGACCTGGGAATCGGACCCGCCCCGCACACCGCGCGGCGAAAAGGGACAGCGGTACGCCAGGATCCTCGCCTACTTCGCCGCCGAGCTCGCTCGCGTTGGTGCAGAGGGTGGCTCCGCCACCTTGGAACCCGAGCCCGAAGGTGAGCCCGAGTCAGCGCCGGATGCGCTCGCCACGGAGGCGACTCCTCTCGAGTTCGAGTTCGACATCGAGGACCCTCCCGAGCTCTCCTGGCCCGAACCCGCCCCGGCCCTCGCGGAGACGGCGGTACCCGAGTTCGACGCGCCCGGCTCCTGGACCGACCTGCCGGAGGGCGTCACCCGGCTGTGCGCCCGCTGCGGGCACCCGACGTCCAGCGTCGTGGACGGCCAGCCCCGCCACGTGTACCTCCAGGCCATGGCCGCCATGGGCATGCCCCGCTGCGGCACCCGGCCCACCACGCAAGCCGAGCCCGCCTCCGCCCCGCGCACCGAGACGGCGCCCACGTCCGCCGTTGCCCCTCCCGCCCCCGCGGCGCCGGCGGTCGCCGCACCGGTGGCCACCCCGGCACCGGAGTTCCCCGCTGCCGCCGCATCTCCCGGCCGTCCGCCGGCCGCGCCGCGCCGCCCGGCCACCGCTCCGGCCTCCCGCCGTACGAAGCGCACGGCGAAGAAGCCGGCCCTGAAGCCGGTGCCGCCGGAGTACGCCGACGGCCCTCTGGCCGTCCTCGGCATCACCGACGGCGCCCTCACCGCGCACCTCGCTGACGGCCGCACCGTTCCGTGCCCGGCCAAGACCCTCCAGGCCCTGGCCGCGTGGGCGCTGGACAAGCGGAAGATCCGCCTGGGCGCGGCCAAGGTCCACGACAACGGCTTCGACCAGGACCCGCTGATCATCCTCACGGAGGGCGCCGTCGCCCACTTCGGCCTGCCCACCAACCTTGCGGACCAGGAAGACCTCCGCCTGCCGGCCGACCACAAGGCCCTCAAGAGCCTCACCAAGGCCGGATGGGAACTCACCAAGGCCGGGTTCGGCCCGTGGCCGCGGATCTTCAAGCGCCTCGACGGCAAGCGCCACTGCATCCAGCTCTTCCTCACCCCGTGGGGCGCCCTGGAGAGCCGCGTCTGGGGCCCGGCCGGCGAACTGCCCGCGGGCGACCTCGCCAGGATGCTTGGCACCTACGCCCGCCTGGTCATCACCCCCCGCGGCACCGTCGCCGTCACCGGCGAAGAGCTCATGACCTCGCTGCGCCCGCCCACCAAGGCCGAGTGGAGCCAGGACGAGGGCAAGTACGTCTCGGCGAAGGTGCCCCACACCCTCCACACCCTCGTCGACCCCGCCCCGTGCGAGGCCCCCGACGAGCATCCCGTCGTCGCCGCCGACTACCCCGAGGAAGGCTCCCGGCCCGCCAGCGAGGCCCTCGACGAGGAGGCGTGCATCTGGGTCCGTCCCGCCGACCTGATCACCGACGCCGAGCGGGCGTGCACCCACGTCGCCGCCCTGGACGTGCAGGTCGCCTTCCTCGCGGCCTGCCGCCGGCTGCACGTCGGCACCGGCCCCGCCATCCACTACCCCCGCAACCCCGACTTCGACCCCGACCTGCCCGGATCCTGGTACCTCGACCTCTCCCACGTCGAGACCGACCCGCGCCTGCCCAGCCCCTTCACCTCCAGCGGCGAACGCCCCGACGGCCCCGGCTGGTACGCCACCCCCACCGTCGCCTACGCCGTCGAACTCGGCGCCGACGTCCGCCCGATGGAGGCATGGGTCCGCGAGACCCACAGCCCCTACCTCCAGCCCTGGTACGACACGCTGCGGGACGCCTACCTGACCGTGATGGCCGAACTCGGCGTCACCCAGGACCTCGACGACGAGGACTTCCTCGCGGCCATGGCCGTCTACAAGGACGGCGACCCGCTGCTGGTGACGCTGGCCAACGCGATCAAGGCCACCGCCAAGTCGGGCATCGGCAAGCTGCGCCAGCGCCCGAACATGGGCGTCGACCACGTCTTCGGCGACCCGTGGCCGGCCCTGAAGCGCCTGACGTGGCGGCCCGACATCCGTGCCATGATCCTGTCGAAGGCGCGGACCAACATGCACCGCAAGATGCACAACCTCGCCACCACGGCGGGCCGTTACCCCCTCGCGGTCAACAACGACTGCGTCGTCTACGCCATCGACGGCCTGTCGCCGCTGCCCCTCCTCCTCGGCCCCGACGGCGAGCCGATCCGCGGCGGGTTCCGCCTCGGTGTCAACCCCGGCTCCGTCAAGCACCAGGGCTCCCAGACCATCGGCTGGGCGCTGGACCTGCTCGCCGACGGAGTGAACATCGCCAACGAGATCAAGGACGCCTCGCTCGTCCGCGTGGCCTGAGACCAAGGAAGCTGACTGACCGTGGGACTGATCGAAGACCGCCTGGACGAGGCCGCCGAGACCGCCTACTCCCAGCCGATCCCCAAGACCCTCGGCGCCCGGATCCGTTTCCTGCTCAAGCAGGAGAAGGGCGTCAGCCGTGCTGAGGCCGCCCGCGCGGTCGCTGAGAAGATCGGCAAGTCCCAGCGCACCGTGGAGCGCTACCGCGACGACAAGATCAAGTCCACGAAGCCCGAGACCGCCGCCCTCGTCGAAGCCGAGGTCAAGAAGCTCTGGCAGCCGATCGTCAAGGCGAAGAAGCTCCAGGCCGCCATCACCACCGGCGGCATCAAGGTCGACGTACGCGCCAAGTTCGGGTTCACGTCCCCCAAGGGCACCACCAACGACCCCCGCTACCGCCGCCTCACCCGCCGCCTGGACGCAGCCACCGCCGCCGCCCTCTTCGAGGCCAAGACAGCTGGCGCCTCCGAGGAAGACCTCGCCCAGATCGTCGCCGACGGACTGCGCGACGACTACTTCACCGACGGCGGCACCCGTGCCACCTCCCTCCAGCAGGTCGAGCTGACCGGCATCGACCACATCCGCTTCAGCATCACCTGACCGCCAACCGCCCCCGGCTGAGAGGACCGGCCACCCCGTGACCGCGACCATCACCACCCCGCCGCCCCGGATCAGGCTGCGCCCGCACCAGTCCAAGGCCGTCCACGCCGCGCACACCGCGCTGCGCCACACCGCCCGGACCTCCATCGTGATGGCCTGCGGCACCGGCAAGACGTACGTCGCCGCGCGCACCGCCGCCCGCGTCGCCCCCCAGGGCACCCGGCTGGTGCTGCTGCCCACCCTTGAACTCCTCGCCCAGACCATCGACGACTGGCGCACCGCCGGCATGAGCGGCCCGGTCCTGGCCCTGTGCTCCAAGCGCCCCAACACCGCGGGCGAGCCGGTCGCGTTCACCACCGACCCGGCCGTCCTCGCCGCCACCGTCCGCCAGAACCCCGGCCTGACGGTGTTCGCCACCTACCACTCCCTGCACCGCGTCCAAGACGCCCACCACCGCTTCGCCCTGCCCACCTGGTCGCTGATCGCCATCGACGAAGCCCACCGCACCAGCGGTGACCTGGGAAAACGCTGGGCTGCCGTCCACGACGACGAGCTGATCCCCGCACACAAGCGGCTTTACCTCACCGCCACCCCGAGGATCTGGTCGGCCGGCGAGCCCGATGACGACGAGGACGACTCGCTCGTCGCATCCATGGACAACCCCGCCCTCTACGGCGACACCTGCTTCCGCCTCCCACTCGCCGAGGCCATCGACATAGACCTCCTGGCCGACTACCGCGTCGTCGTCATGGAAGTCCACGAGGCCACCATCCGCACCCGGCTCGGCATCTCCGACAAGGCCACCGAAGCCGAACTGCGCCAGGCCGCGCTCCAGATCGCCGTCCTGCGAGCCATGGCCGAGCTCGACCTGCGCCGCGTCGTCTCCTTCCACCACCGCGTCGCCGACGCCCACGCCTTCGCCAGCACCCTCCCCGAGACCGCCGCCCTCCTCCACGCACTCGACGAGACCGGAACCAGCTGCCCCGACCCGGGCGAACTGTGGGCGGCCGGCCTCGACAGCACCATGGACCCCGCCTACCGCCGCGAACTCCTCGACCGCTTCGACGGCCGCCCCGGCGAGTTCCTCGAACCCGCCCACCGCACCGTGATCGCGAACGCCCGCCTTCTCGGCGAGGGCGTCAACATCCCCAGCATCGACACCGTCGTCTTCGCCGACCCCAAAGAGTCCATCGTCGACACGGTCCAAGCCGTCGGCCGGGCACTGCGCCAAAAGCCCGGCCAGGGCAAGAAGGCCACCCTCATCGTCCCCGTCTACGTCGCACCCGGCGAAGACGCCGACGACCTCATGGGCTCCAACCTGTACCGGCCGCTCTGGCGGGTCCTCCAGGCTCTGCGTGCACACGATGACCGCATCGCCGACCGTCTCGCCGTCCCCCAGCAGCCCGCCCACCCGGTCCCGCAAGACGAGGACGAGGAGTCCGGCGTGCCCGTGGACGTCGTCTTCGACCGGCCCTTCCCCGCCGACACCATCGCCCAGGCGTTCCGGCTGCGCGTCCTCCACCCCCGCGAAGCGTCCTTCCGCCGCGGCCTGGAAGCCGCCACCGCCTACCAGCAGCACCACGGGCACCTCGACGTCCCCCGGCTCTACGACGACGAGAACGGCTTCGCGCTGGGCCGCTGGATCAACCGGGCCCGAAAGGCGTACGCGGCCGGCACCCTCAAGCCCGCCCAGATCAAGGCCCTCGAACACCTCGGAATCATCTGGAACCTCCAGACCCAGGCCGCCGAACGCGGACTCCTCCACGCCCGCAACTGGGCCGCCCGCCACGGCCATCTCGCCGCCCCCACCGGCGAGACGGCCGGCGACTTCGCCCTCGGCCGCTGGCTCACCAACCGCCGGGCCGCCGCCCGCACCCGCGCGGACAACGGACTCGAACCCGACCCCACCGACACCGCGCTCACCGAGATCGACCCGTACTGGAACCCCGCCTGGCCGATCACCTGGCAGCGCCTCTACTACACCGCCCGCACCTACGCCGACGCGAGCATCACCCTCGACGACCTCCCCGCCGACTTCCTCACCGACGACGACGAACCCCTCGGCGAGTGGGTCCGCGCCCAGAGCACCGACTACAGCACCCTCCACCCCGAACAGCTCCGGCTCGTGCGCGAACTCGGCATCACCTTGATCGAACCCGCCGACGACGAACCGCCCCAGCCCACCGGCCGCGCCGCCCGCCAGCAGCGGCAGCTTGACCACGGCCTGGCGGCCGTCGCCGCCTTCCGCGCCCGCGAAGGCCACCTCCACATCCGCCAACGCGACACCGTCACCGTCGACGGCGCCGAATTCAAGGTCGGCCAGTGGCTCAAGAACCTCCGCAAACGCTGGGACACCCTGCCCCCCGAGCATCTCCAAGCCGTCACCGAGGCAGGACTGACCCCCAGCCCCTCACTGACGCCTGGCCCGGCAGGCACCTGATACGAGCAGCCCCAGAGGGAGGACTGTGCTGTCCCGTGGCACCCGAGTCCAATCCCGCACGCGGTCGGCTGTCGGCGGCAACAGCGACCGAGTCCCCCTCGCCAACAGGCTGGAAGACCGCTGACGACCGACTACCACCCCCGGCTGGCGGCCTGGTCGAAGGCTACGACAGCCGAGCACGCCCGGCACGAGGGACAGCCAGAGTACGTGCGCCGGATGACTGAGAGACGAGCCGAATCCAGCACGGGATCGACCGCCGCCCTGCGAGAACCCCGCCGACTCACCAACCCGCATGGCAAGACCAGGTGCTGGCGGAACTGGATTTACATCCCGATGCTGAGTTGTTTCAAGCTGTCCTGGAAGCGTGTGTTGCGGAGAGCTCGGGCGTCACTATCAGTGATACCTAGGTCTTGGAGTAGTCGCACCCTCATCAACCAAAGCAGCACCTCTCCGCACCAATAGCGTTGAGTTGCGCTTGGCCCCTTGTCTGCTCCGCCGTGAGAAACGCCGGTGCGCGCGTTGTAGACGAGAGTTGGAAAATCTGGAACTGCGGCAAGGATTATCTGTCCGAGTTTCCCTGTAGATGACACGACATCTACAATTTGCTCCTTGAGTGACTTGTCGTTGCGTCCTTGGATCACATTCTTTGTCCACTGGACATGATCTTGGGGCAAGCCAGCAGCATCGAGTGCCGACACGACCAGTTTGACCCGCGCCCCGTGCTCCTGTTTAGATACGTCTTTGCTGCCGAACTCATTCTTCTTGACCCTGTGATATGCCTCAAGGATTTGGAAAAAGGATGCGTACCGGTGCGCCGAGTAGGTGAAGGGTGCGTAGAGCGGTGCATGCAGCAGTGCGATCACCGTCTGGCGGTCCTGGTACAGGTCGAACCAGCGAGGCAGGAGCTCTGAGAGAGGTACAGGGGAATCCTCTGCGGTGAGCAAGGTAGGGGCACGGTAGGAGGAAATGCTCGATTCCACAACGCTTCCGGGTGCGAGCGTTCGGAAGTATGCAGACATCCATTCCTCGCTTCCTTCTGGGCGCAACTCCACATCTCTCATCCGGAGTTCTCTACCCAGAGACAAGAGCAGGAGATCATGGAAGGGGCGAAGGTAGGATTCAAGCAACTCTGACCAGCGCTGCGGTGAGCCGGATTCAGCAGAGAAGGCGCACCAGCGGCGAACAGAAACATGGGCTTCATCAGACGATCCGATTACGCCACTTCGAATGGCCAGTGAGGCGTCTCCCCATGTCGTTGAGACGCACTCCGCAATCTTGTCGTCAATAAGGGTTGCCCGCGGCTCCTTTTGCCTCTTGCTCACTGGCGGAGCGCCAACCCAGTCCGCCAGATAGTCAAAGTCGGATCGAATTCCACTGAAATCCGCGTCCATCAGGTGGTCCCCTATCACGGCCAGCTCTGCATCAAACGTCTGCTCCGTGATTTCAGGCCACTGGCTAGTCATTCCGAAAGCGCCGAGCAGTGTAATGGAACGCTGCTGCTCGTCGCGGCCATGGATGAGAGGGAGAGTTCCCCACTCGGCTGGCCCGGAAAGCTCCCCACCGGGAACCTCCTGGCTCAGCAACGCACCGTAGAGCGTCAGGACCGGGCCCTTCTCGGAGAAACTGAGCTTCCCCGTCGTAGGCGCTCCCCCTGGGATCCACCAGGAACCGTAAACCTCGAAGTTGTCCATCGCTGAAGTCTGTCGGATCGGCGCCACATAGGCCGGGGATGAGGCATGAAGCCAGCCGGCACTAGTCCTTGAGACCAGCGCTCCAACGTTGCCCGCACCGCAGCTCCGGTGATCCGGCGAGGAACTGCCTGGCACTGGACCCGGCGTTGTCAGACCCAGGTGACAGGATGGCGCCGCACACGTCCCGTCCGTGCAGCGGACGTGACAACCCGAGGACCACGGAGTACCCCTCATGAACCGCAGTGAGCTGATCGCAGCCCTCGCCGAGCGCGCCGAGGTGACCCGCAAGGACGCCGACGCCGTGCTGGCCGCCCTCGCCGAGACTGTCGGCGACGTCGTCGCCAAGGGCGACGAGAAGGTCACCATTCCCGGCTTCCTGACCTTCGAGCGAACCCACCGTGCCGCTCGCACCGCGCGCAACCCGCAGACCGGCGAGCCGATCGAGATCCCGGCAGGCTTCAGCGTGAAGGTCTCCGCCGGCAGCAAGCTCAAGGAAGCCGCGAAGGGCAAGTAGGCGCCAGCCTCCCGCACGCAGCGGGCCAGCACCGAAGAGCCCGAGGCCCGCTGGGCGGCACAACTTGCACGCCTCACCCGCGCGGGAGCCGGATTGGTGTCCCGCCTACGGGGTAGAACGGACGCCGGACGCCCTTCGATGACGGAGGGCACCACCCACAGACCGACCGGGAACCACCCGGCGATTTCGAAGGACAGACGCATGGCCAGCGGCACCGTGAAGTGGTTCAACGCCGAGAAGGGCTTCGGCTTCATCCAGCAGGACGGCGGTGGACCGGACGTCTTCGCGCACTACTCCAACATCTCCGGCAACGGATTCCGCGAGCTCCTCGAAGGCGAGCAGGTCACCTTCGACGTGACCCAGGGCCAGAAGGGCCCCCAGGCCGAGAACATCGTCCGCCGCGGCTGACCCCGGAAAATGCGCGCCGCCCCGCGACGGCCACTGTGTAGAGTGGCGTCACCGACGCGGGGTGGAGCAGCTCGGTAGCTCGCTGGGCTCATAACCCAGAGGTCGCAGGTTCAAATCCTGTCCCCGCTACTGACCGAAGGGCCCGGATCCGTCCGGGCTCTTCGCCGTATCCGAACCCCGCACAGCCAAGGGGGCCAACGGCCTCCTCGCCTCCTTCCGGCGCAGCTGCCCGGGCCTCTCCCCACAGGCTGGCGTCATTCCGGCATCGGCGGAGGCCACAGGAGCCGGGCCCGGCCGTACCGGGCCCTGGCCGCATCCGCGCTCAGACCGTGCGGGCGCCCGATCTGCTCCCAGGTGGCGCTCACCTCCCGATCCGCGATCACCGCGCACCGCACCAGCTCGCTGGTCAGGTGCTGGAAGTCCGCGGCCGCAGTGCTGTGCATCCCCGCGTGAGCCCGCTCGTTGCCGACCGCGTCGGCCACCAGCAGCTCCAGGGCCTCGCATCGGGCCCGGATCTCGCGAGAGATCTGCAGCAGAGCGATCCGTGCCCGGAGGGCAGCTGCGGCTCGCCGCCGCTCGCGGTAGGCCTCCTGTCGGCAGGGACGCGGACGGGGGCAGTACCGGCGCCGCCGCCCGCCGGGAAGCCCGGCGCCACACCACGCACGTGTGTCGTCCATATCCGAAGGATTCCCCCGGAACAAGATGACAGCACCATGGCCCACCGCCTTCCAGGAGGCCCGGCGTGGCCGGCCGCGCACGTCCCTACAACCACACTTGCATGACCTTGACCTGCAAAGACACCCACTGAAGTGCGGGCCACAGTCCCGCTGCCGGCATCGTTCCGCCCAGCCCCGCCAAGGCGTTTTCGTATGCTCCGCTGCACCGCGGGAACGCCCTCGCCCGCGGCGCGCCTGGTGCCGGCCGGCCCAGCGCCCAGACACGCAGGGCTGGAGGACTTGATGCGCGGCACGACGGTCGCCGGCCGGTACCGGCTGAAGGAGCCGATCGGCAGCGGAGGCATGGGCACCGTGTGGCGCGCAGAGGACCTCCACGAGAACCACGACCTCGCCCTCAAGATCATTGCGGTCGGGGAGGGTTACCCGGTGCGGGAAGCGGCCTTCCGCCGCGAGGCGCAGGTCGCCGCGCGCCTGTCCCACCCGAACGTCGTCGCCGTCCGGGACCACGGCGCCGCCGACCTCGACGGCCGCAGGATCCTCTTCCTGGCCATGGACCTCATCGACGGACGGCCGCTGAACACCCTCACCGGCCGCCCGCTCCCCGTCACCCAGGCCCTGACCTGGGCGATCCAGATCAGCCAGGCCCTGGAGGCCGCCCACCACCGCGGCATCGTCCACCGCGACCTCAAGCCGTCCAACGTCCTCCTCGACCAGGCCGCCGGCAACGCCGCGAAACTGTGCGACTTCGGCATCGCGCGCCTTGCCGAGGCCACCCACCACACCCTGACCGTGACCGGCGTCGCCATCGGCACCCCCGCCTACATGTCGCCCGAGCAGGCCCGCGGAGACACCACGCTGAGCGCACCCAGTGACCTCTACTCGCTCGGCTGCCTCCTCCACGAGCTGCTCACCGGACACGTCCCCTTCACCGGCACGGGCTGGCAGATCCTCAACCAGCACGTCCACGACGCGCCGACCCCGCTGTCCACCCTGCGCCCCGGTGTTCCCCGCGAGCTCGAGCAGCTGCTCCTGGAACTCCTCGACAAGGACCCCGACCGCCGGCCGACCGCGGCCGACACCCGCATGCGGCTCACCCGGCTGAACACCGCGCTGGCCGCTCTCGCCGACGCACCCACCGCGACAGCGCCCCGGCACCCGCCCACGCTGGTCGCCACCACGACCTCCGTCAGCCGCCACCGCGAGCCGGCCGCCCGCAGCAGCACTATGTGCGCGGCCGGCCTGACCACGGCCGCCATCACCGGCGCCCTCTCGCTCACCACCACCGTGCCGACGCCCTGGACGACCAGCCTGGGCACTCTCGCCGGGCTGCTGCTCGCCGCCCTCTACCTTCTCGATCCGCCCCAGCCACCGCACCCCGAGCAGCTGAGGATCACCACGGCCGCCCTCATGACCCTCCTGCTCCTCACCGGCGGCACGGCGCTCGCCGTCCTCGTCACCGACATCTCCTTTTGGGCGTACGCCCTGGCCATCAGCGTCCTCGGCGGGCCAACCCTGATCGCCTGCACCAGCGGTGTGCGCCGCCTGGTCGAGCACACCCTCCACCGCTCGGCCTGGCACGGCGACCTCGCGGCGACCGCCGGTGCCCTGCAGACCGCCACCGTGCTGCTCGCCGCCCACCACGCCGGCCTTCCGCCTCTCACCCTCATCGCCGCCGGCGCCGTGCTGTGGCCGGCCGCAGCACTTCTCACCGCGGTCCTCACACCGCGCCGAACCCGCCACGACCCTCTTGCGCCGGCCCGGACCGGAAACACCGAGCTCCTTCGTGTCACCCGGCCCCGGTCCGCCGTTACCCCCACATGAACGACGCCACCACCGTCTCCGGCGAGATCATTTCCGGCTCCGTGATCGACCGACTCCTTGCCACCGCCGACTGCTCCGACGGTGAACGCGCCCTCGCGAACAGCTCCCTTGCCGAGGAAGCGGCCTACAAGTACGCACTGGCCTACGGGCTGTCCGGCGGCCGCGACCTCCACCACGAGGCTCACAGCGCCGGCATCGACAACCTCCTGGGCCACACGGTGCCGGCGGCCGTCGCCTTCGCACTGCACCACCTCGATGCACTGCTGCCCGACCTGACGATCGAGCAGTGGGAGCGGCTCGATGCCGCCGCCATCGCCCTGCACTCCCGAATCTGCGAGGACCTGACCGGAGCGAACTGCACCGGCGACGAACCCCAAGTTCCTGCCGATGCCGTACCCGATGACGTGAACTGAGCCGTCCGGCCCCCGGTACCGGTTCCCACCGACGGCAAGGCGACGATCAGCGTCGCGTCGATGTCAGTGGCCGCCTCTAGGCTGCGCCGCACAGCGAGGCAAGACCCCGCTCACCCTTGAAGAGCGGGGAGTTGGACCATGACGCGCACCGGCAGACCGCGGAAGGACCCCCGCGAACCGGAAGAGATCATGCGGGCAGCGGGCCTGGAGCCGCTGGAGCCCTACCCCGGCAGCTCCGCCCCGTGGCGGTGCCGCCATACGGCGTGCGGCCGGGAGGTCACCCCCCGCCTGAGCAATGTCACCAAGGGACAGCGCGGCTGCGTCTACTGCTCCGGGCGGGCCCGGATCGAGCCCGAGGCCGCAGCCGGCGTCATGCGGGCCGCCGGCCTGGAGCCCCTGGAGCCCTATCCCGGCAGCGACCGCAAGTGGCGGTGCCGCCACCTCGCATGCGGACGCGAGGTCACACCCACCTACGTCCGGATCAACTCCGGTGCCGGGCCCTGCCGGTGGTGCGCTCCGAACGCGCCGGTCGACCCGGACGTCGCCGCGGCCGACATGCGGGCCGCGGGCCTGGAACCCCTCGGCCCGTACCCGGGAGTGGACACGCCGTGGCCCGTCCGCTGCCGGACGTGCGGAGCGCCCGGGGCACCCACGCTGGGCTCCATCCGGCAGGGCCAGGGCGGCTGTTACCCCTGTGGCCGGCGCAAAGCCAACGAGTCGATGCGCCACGACGCCGAGACCGCGGCCGCGGTGATGCGGGAAGCGGGCCTGGAGCCGCTGGAGCCGTACCCCGGGACCGCGTTCCCGTGGAAGAGCCGCTGCACCAAGTGCGGGTCCATCGTCTCCCCCCGCCTGGGTTCCCTGACCGGCCAGAGCCGGCGTCCGGCCTGCAAGCGGTGCGCTGACCGGGCCAACGGTGAGGCGCAGCGCCACGACGAGGACCTGGCCGTCGCCGAGATGCGCGAACACGGATTCGAACCCCAGGAACCGTACCGCGGGGTCAAGTACCCCTGGCGGTGCCTGTGCCACGGCTGCGGCACCATCACCTCGCCGACCTTCGGATCCATCCTCGCCGGCCAGAGCGGATGCCGGCGCTGCGCCGACCTCCGCGCCGGCGCCGCCCGACGGGAAGACCCCGAGCGCGCCGCCGCCTCCATGCGCGAAGCCGGCCTCGAGCCCCTGGAGCCCTATACCACGACCATGACGCCCTGGCGCTGCCGCTGCACCACCTGCGGCCGCACCTCGACCCCCACCCTGGCCAAGATCCGCAGCGGCCGCAGATGCAAGTACTGCGCCCGCTATGGCTTCGACCGCGCCGCGCCCGCCCGCGTCTACGTCGTCACCCACGCACAGCACGGCGCCGTCAAGATCGGCGTCGCCGGCGCCCTTCAGCGCAACGACCGCATCGCCCAGCACCGCCGCCTCGGATGGACCCTGTTCTACGAACACCACGTGCCCAGCGGCGACGACGCCCTGGCCGTGGAGCAGACGATCCTGCGGCGCCTGCGCGCCGCCGGGCACGGCGTCTTCCTCACCGCCGTCCAGATGCCCAACGGCTGGACCGAGACGTTCGACGCAGCCCGCGTCACGGCCGCCCAGCTTCGAGACGCGATCCGAGAACACCAGCCCACGCCAGCCCCTCCCGAGCCGCTGACCCTGTTCTAGCGGCCCAGCCGGGCCGGGGAGCAAGCCAACCTCGGCGGTGATGGGGCGGGCTATGCCGCGTCCTGGAGGGGGAGGGCCGCCGCGGCGGCCTGCTTGGCGGACTCCAGCGCCCTGGTGAACGTCGAGGCGACGACGGCGGCCTCGTCGGTCAGCGCCTCAATCTCGGCGACCGCCAGGTCGTCGACCGTGGTGCGGGCAAGAAGGTCGAGGAGTTCGTCGCTGCCCGCGTCCAGCCGCTCGATCTCCCGTACCTCGGCGTAGCGGGCGTCGGCCTCGGCGACCTGTGAGGCGTAGGCCTCCAGCGCCGCCACCCGCCGCTCGATGCCGTGCAGGCTCGTCGCGAGCACACGCCGGCGAGAGGCGAGCAGCTCGGCCACCGTGGCGTTGTCCGTCTCCTGCGGCGCCCTGTGACCCTTGCGGGCCACGCGGCTGTAGTTCCGCAGGTCTTGGGCGATCGCCCACTCCTGACGAGGGAAGGTCGCCTCGTTGCGCTGGGCGTCGAGCCACCTCTCGCGGTGCACCCTGGAGTCGAGCACGGCCGTCATCGCCCGCCGCGCACGTGCCAGAAGTTCCTGGGCCTCGGCGGTCAGCTCCCTCGGATGAACGAGGTGCTGCTGGACGGCGGCGAGCCGGCGCAGCTGCCCGTTGTAGAGCGCCCGATCGGCGATCAGACCGGCGCAGAGCACGGCCACGACGCCGGCGGCCAGCGGCCACATGGACAGCAGCGTGTGCGCCATGTCGACGGCCTCCTGCAGCTTCCGGTCCAGCGTGCCGACGAGGCTGGAGGAGTCGGCGGCGGGATCCGCGATTTCGAGGCCACCGGTCCACCACCACACCACACCGGCAACCGCGACTCCCGCTCCGCCGCGCGCAAGAAGGGGGACGGCCGCCCACAGCGGGTTGGCCGGGCGGCCCACGTACCGGCCAGGGTCCTCAAGAGCCTGCCGTAGGACCTTCCGAGTAGCGTCCGAGAGCTCCGCATCCGGGTCAAGGACCGGGCGCGTCGCGCTGTCCGCGGACTCCGTCACCGCTTCCTCCCCTTGTACGACCACAGGCCGCTCGGCCCTGCTCCACCTGTCCCGGCGGTGACCGCGCTGTCGCGGGCCGACACCTCGGTCCGCGCCACGGTACGTGATCGCGTTCCGGCGCCAAGGCGATTGGACCCAGTGGACTGCCGCTGTCTCTGCGCGCCAGCCCCATCCACCGTGCCACTGCCGGGATACTGCCGACCGCAAGCACCTTGATCGCATGATTCCGTAACACGTACGCTGGCGGCCGTTACTGTGTGTGGCGCAGAGTGAACAGTCCGCTGAACGCGGTTCGCTCGGGTTGCCTGCGGGATGCGGGGGTGCAGGTTGGACAACTCCATGCCGGTGGCAGCTGGTGTTCCGCCCATCCATTTCGGAGTGCACGAACTGAGGACCGGAAGCGCGGACGGGGCACGGGCCGACTTCGAGAAGATGCTCGCGCAGCTCGCCAGTGCGACCAATCCGAACGTCCGGATGATCGCCGCGAATCCGGGCGACTGGGGAATCGACGCTTTCGCCGGTGACCTCGGCGGTGCCATCACGGTCTGGCAGTCCAAGTACTTCATGCCGAAGACCACAACCAGCCAGTCGCAGCAGATTCGCGAGTCCCTCGCGAACGGGCTGAAAGCCGCAGCGGCCAACGGTCACACCATCACGCTCTGGATCCTGTGCATCCCCTCCAGCATGGACGGGCCGGCAGCCCAATGGTGGGATGGCTGGAAGAAGCGGCAGGAGAAGGCGCATGGCCTTGTCATCGAGTTGTGGGACGAGACCACGCTCATGAAGAAGCTGCTGAGCCCCGAAGGTGACCAGGTACGCCGTGCCTATTACGAACCCTTCACGGCGCCCGCCGCCCCCACCCAGGAGCAGATACGCCTCGTGCTGGACGTGGAGGAGGACAAGGCGGCGGCGCTCGACTCGGCTCTATTCGTGCGCCAGATGACCGAGGCCGGCCACGTCGAACTGGACTCGGCGAAACGCCAGTTCTTCAACGCCGACCTGGTGGCGCGCGAAGTCGCGCACAAGGGAGTGCCGGCTGAGGTTGCCGCACTGAGCTCTGCTGACGCCACCCTTCACGGGGTGTGGGAGATGCAGTTCAACGAGTGCTCGGCCGAGGGCACCCTCGCTGCTCTGCACGGCCGGGTATGGCGCGAGGTGCGCGGCGAGCACGACAAACTGCCCAAGGTGCTGCGTCTGGAGGTGACGCACAGCTGGGGTCTGGTCCACCGGCTGGTCGACAACCGTCGGGCAGGGTGGGTCGCACACTGGCGGCAGATCGCGAGCGGTCATGCCGACGACTGAGGTTTCGCGTCTGTCCGTACCGCTCGACCACTGATGAGGAGCATGCCGTGCAAGCAGACCGGCCGGTTGTGATGCCCGAGGACGAGGTACCTTTCCGTCTCGCTCAACTGCTGCTGCTCCTTGACGCCGTCGCCGCGCAGGACGCAAACGGGGCGACCCTGGAACGCATCGGGTACTACGACTTCCTGTCCGCGAACCCCTTCCTCGTAGTTCCCTCCGAGGGCCGGGACGCGAGCCTCCTCCGGTTGGCCGGATTCGACCCGCAGGTCCTTGCCTACGCGTCCTCTTCACAGCGATTCACGAGCCGGCGAGAACGGATCCAGCACGACTTGGCGCTCCTGGTGGCCTATGGGTGCTGCCAGGTCCGAAATCGCAACGGCTCCCTCACCTACTCGATCACAGAGGCCGGTCAGCACCTCGGCGGGCAGTTCACCGCCACCTACGCCACCTCCTTTGCTACTGCCGCAGACATCGTCGTCCGCCAGCTCCGCAAACTCAGCGACAAAAGGCTGCGCGAGCAGACCGCACGGTGGCTCAGGCCGGACGGACCCGACGGGCCCGCAGCTGCCCTCATGAGCGTCCTGGGGCCAGGCCCGTTGCTGGAAACGTCCTGGGAGGGATGATCACCATGGAGCCGCTTCCCGGCATCCGGATCCGCCGTCTGCGCCTGGTCGGCATGGAGCGGTCCTACGACGTCGATTTCACCGCCGAACAACGGGTACGGAACCTCTCCGTTATCGCCGGGGCATTCAGCTCCGGCAAGACAGCGGTCCTGGAATTCATCGCCTACGGGCTCGGCGCGAAACGGCACCCCCGCCACCAGGAGGTGCTGCGAAGGGTCCGTTCATGTCTCCTGGAGGTCGAGCTCTCCGGCGAGCCGCACGTGATCGAGCGGTCGGTCGGAGAGCCCTCGAAAATCGCCTTCGTACGCCGCGGAACGCTCGACAGCAGGCCCACCTCCAGGGCCGAGAGCAGGCCCATCGACCCGCCCGGGGCACCGGAGAGCCTGTCCTCCCTCCTCCTGAGTCATTGCAAGCTCGAAGGCGTCCAGCTACGCGAAGCGCCCACCAACAGCGAATCCCGCACGGACCCGCTCAGCTTCCGCGACTTGATGTGGCTCGCCTTCCTGCCCAACGAACGCGTCGCGGACAAGAACTTCCTGTTCGAGAACGACTACATGCGCAAGCACAAACTGCGGCAGGTCGTCGACGTCGCCTTCGGGGTCCACGACGATCGTGCCGTCGAACTCGGCCAGCGCATCCAGGAACTCGGCGGCCGGCTCAACCGCGCCAAAGCCGAACTCGCAGCAGCCCGTACCTTCGTCGTGGAACAGGCTCCCACCGCACTGGACGGTGAACCCACACCTGCCGTCCACGAACAGGAGCTAGCTGACATCACGAGCCAGCTCACGGAGTTGGACCGCCGGGCGCAGGCGGGAACGGAATTCGCCGCCCAACTGCGCCACCAGCACAAAGAGGCGGCCCAGACTTCTCACCGGGCGGCAGCGGTCCTGCGGGACTGCGAAACACAGCTCCAACGCCTGATGCCTCTCCGCGCACAGTACGCCGACGATCTCCTCAAGCTCGGCATGCTCGGCGAGGCACAGCAGATCTTCGACCCCCTGAGCGTCACCACCTGCCCCGCCTGCCTGAACCGGCTGTCGGCTCCCCCCACCGCCGACAACGGACGCTGCAGCCTCTGCCGCCACGAACTGACAGCGGCGGAAGGGGCGTTGGTCCTGGGCACTGCCGACACCGGCAGCCAGGCCGGAGACAACCGGGTGGACGTCGCAGCCGAGACCCGGTCCACCAAGGCCCGCCTCAAGGAGATCACCACCTACATCGACGAGCTCGGCGCCTCACTTGCCACACTCAAACTCCGGGCGGAAGAGGCGGCCGTCCGGGAAGAGGAAGCCGCCGCCGCGCTGGATGCCGCGACGTCGCCCTCCGTCTCACCGTTCCTCGCCGCCCGCGACGACCTCCACCGAAGGCGCGAACGAGTCCTGCGCCAACTCGAACAGGCCGAAAGCGCGGTCAAACTCCGCGAAGGACTTGCCAAACGGGCCGACGCCGTGGAACGTCACGAAGCCCAGATCGCCCGTCTCCGAGAGGAACTCGCACGACTCGGAGATGCCTCCCACGACCGCGATCGGGTCATCGCCAAGATCAGCGGCCGATACGGCGAGCTCTTGCGAGCCTGGCGCTACCCCAAGGTCAGTACGCCCTTCATCAAGACCGACCTCACCCCCTTCGTACGCGGTGAGCCGTACCAGGAAGCCTCCTCCGGCGCCCGCACCCTGCTCACCCTGGCCTGGCAGCTGGCCGTATTCGAAATCGCCGTCGAAGCAGGGGCCGCACACCCGGGATTCCTCATGATCGACAGTCCCCAGAAAAACCTCGGCCACGGCGGCACCCTCGATGCCGTGATCGCGGACGCCGTCGCCATCGACGACTTCTACCACCACCTGTCCCTCTGGCTCGCAGAGCGCGGTAGCCGAGCACAGCTCATCGTCGCCGACAACAGCCCGCCACCGCTGGTGGAAAGCAGCGTGGTGGTGCGCTACAGCCGCAACGAGGACCGTCCGCCGTACGGGCTGATCGAGGACGAAACCAGTGCGGACGAGGAGGCAGAAGCCGACGCGTGAAACGCCCTCCCAAACACGGGTCCTTTCCTCGATAGCAGGCTGACCCCAAAAGGCGCATCCGCGCGGATCACTCACTCGGCAGTTGAAGCGGGCTCGACTCGAGGTCAGCCCGACAGCCGCGTGTCGGTCAGCATCAGTGGCTGCCAGAGCTCGGACGGGTGGGCGGACCATGGCGCGGTAGATCCTGACCTTTTGCCACTGAAGACTGACCGATGGCCCGCGCGTGCAGGATGTAGCCATGGAGAACGAGGTGCCCTTGTCCGGCGGACGCATCACTACAGGGGTGGTCAGGATCGGCGATACCGTCCGTCGGCCAGTCACCGCGTCGTCCTCGTTCGTGGCCGAATTGCTCGGTGACCTTCGACGGCAGGGCTTCACTGGCGCTCCGCGTCATCTGGGGTTCGACGAGGCCAACCGCGAGATCCTCAGCTACCTTCCTGGCTGGGTGCCCGCCCGCTTCCAGCGCTGGACAGACCCTCAGGTGGCTGCCGCCGGCTCCCTGCTCCGCGCTTTCCACGACGCCACCAGCGCGAGCCGCCTGGCCGGTCAGCACCCCGTTGTCTGCCACCACGACCCGGGGCCGAACAACACGGTCTTCGCAGACGACATCCCGTTCGCCTTCATCGACTTCGACACCGCCGCCCCCGGTGATCCGCTGGAAGACCTCGGATACATGGCATGGACCTGGTGCATTTCCTCCAAGCCTGACGCTCCACCCGCCGCCAGCCAGGCCGCACAGGTACGCATCCTCGCTGGCGCGTACGGCCTCGACGACGCCTCCCGCTCACGTCTCATCGATGCCGCGCTCGACCGCCAGATGCGCAATGCCCGGTGGTGGCGCCACCACCTCATGCGCCCGTCTCCGCACGTCGCTGACGACCACGAGATCGCCGAGCGCATCCGGTGGTCCGAACGGGAGCACGCCTACACCTTGGCCAACCGCACGACCTTCGACGCAGCCCTGCACTGACATCCGACACGAGTCCGATCCGCCTGCGCGATCAAGGCTCGCTGGCACACTCCCGCGTCCGCAACCTCGGTGACACTGGGGAGCCATCGCACGGCGTCCGAACGATCCCGGAAACTCGTCCGCTCTGACTGTCACACCGCGCTCCGTCCGCACACCTGTACCAGGTGACAGCGGACCTCACAGCGGGAGCAGCACGTGACCCACACCCTCACTCCGTACGCGCCCCGGCGACAGCAGGGCCTTCGCACGACCGACACGGCCGTCCCCCCGGTCGCCCTGCGCCAGATGGCCACCGGCGAAACCGAAGAGACGGCCCGAGACGAACTCCCGGAGGCTGAGCACCTCATCCCGACGCCAGCGCCCGAACAGGCCCGAGGCGAGGCACGGATCTTCCATGCGCTGATCACCGCCTACGGCCGTCACCGCCCCACCCTCACCGGCGGCCCGTTCGGTATCCGCAGCCTCACCCCCCGCACCGACGAACTGGTGGTGCGGATCGCGCCCGCCCAGATGGACCGGTGGATCGACGCCCTCGCCCACCGGCCGGGCGGGACAGGCGTAGCAGGCCTGCGCTGGGCCGGCCTGCGAGAGGGGATTGCCCTGACGCTGCCCGGGATGAGGCTGCTCCTCGCCGACATCAGCGAGACCGACTGGCGTGCCGCACTCGGCCGCCGGTCCGCCGACCAGAGCAGCCTGATGCCGCACTGGATCCCCCAGTTCCGCGGCGAGCCCGAGTACGCAGCCGCCCAGGACGCCGAACTCGCGAGCCTCGCCGACCACCTGTGCGCCACCTTGCGCCGGATCCGGCTCCTCGACGCCCTCACCCGTATCAGCGGTCACGTCCACCTGTTCACCACCCGCCACCACGGCAGCCTCCACCTGATCGAGGCATGCGAGGCAACCTCCACCGCCCTGCCGCTGTGGACCTCCCGGTCCGTCCCCCTGGCCCTGTGGCCCGCCGGACCGATCCCCGCTCCGGGCCCTGCCGACCCACGCGCAGCTGTCCTTGACCTCCTCACCGAGATCGAACCCGCCCGCGCCCCGTCCGGCACCGCCGATCACCCCGCTGCCCGCGCCCTCTGCCACATCGCCGGCCTCACTACGGACCCTGTTCTGGTCCAGGCCGCCGAGCACGCTCTCGAAGTCGCCACCTGTGTCCTCGCCGACCCCGCCCACGCCAGCGTGTACGCCGCCGGCGGCTGGGCAGGCAGCTGCCGCACATACCCCGAAGGCACGGTCCACGGAAGCGACCCCTGCCTCCCGCCCGGCGCCGAGGCCGTCACCGGCCTCCCCGAGGAAGCCGTCCAGCGCCTCGGCCAGCACTTCTCCAGCCGGCCCTCGGACACCTCCCGCGCCGACCTCGTCGCCGCCGGCCGGGAGGAGCTCGTCCACCTTCTCGACTGGGCACTCGCCGTCGCGACCCGCCCCGCCAACCGGCCGGACTGGACCCGCGACAGGACCGACGGCACGCTTCAGCACACCCAGCCGCTGCCCGACCGCGACGGCCTCCTGACCCTGACCGCCACCACCACCGGCGTTTACCGCGTCAGCCTGGACGCACTGGGGCTGAGCGACCTCGCCGACGAGGACGACAGCGTGGAATGGGAACGTGAGGCCGCGCCCTCGCAGAGTGCCGCCGTCCTGCTCGCCGATCACGCCGCGATCGAGGCCGCCGTCTGCCTGCCCTTCCAGCGCGAACACCGCAAGCAGCGCCTCCTGCTGCCCGCGGCGGTGCCGGCCGAGCCGACGATCCGCTCCGTCATCGCCGGAGCCGACTACGTTCTTGGGTTCTTCACCTTCGCCAGCGTCCTCGGCCGCCTCCACGAGCGCGTGGGCTCCACCCAGGGAGCAGCCGACGGCCACTGGCGAACCGACACCCCGCCCGACGGCCCCGCTACCCTCACCGCTCTCATCAGCGACTGGTGCGCGCTGCCCTCACCCCACCACGGCGAAGCCGCCAACACCGCCACCGTCGACAGCCCCACCTACCTCCGCCACCTCGCTGCCCACCGCGCCGCCCTCGACCCGTTCGTCACCCGCTACCTTGCCGCCGCTGACAGCCTCCCGGGTGCGCGCACCTTCGAAGAGCGGCACGTCGCCGGCTTCGCAGCCCTGCGCACCACTGACCTGTCCGCCCTGGCCCGCACGGAGGTACGCCCCACCGGCGAACGGCTCCTCCGCCTGGTCAGGTCCATCCCACAGGACCCTGCCCAGCTGACCGCCTGGTACGAACACCACCTCGACCAGGCCTGAACCCCGCCGACCTCGGAAGAAGGAGCAACCGCACGATGAGCGATCAACTGGCGGACCCGACAGCGTTCGTAGGCGCCATCGGACGCGGGAAGGCGCCGCTGTCGGGTGACGCCGACGCCGACCAGTACACGGCCGTGCTCAGGCGCGCCCTGCACACCGTCGAATGCCGCGAACTCGGCCCGGAGGCCGCCGGTCAGAAGTTCGGACCGTTCGCGGACACCTCCGACGACCGTGTGACCGTGCTCGTGGACGAGCACCAGATCCGGGACCGCTACCCCGGCCACGACGAGCTCCACCACCTGGCGCACGCGGTCCGTGAGCGAGGACCAGCGGTGGACGTCGTCATGGTGCTGCCCAAGCCAGCCACGCCGTTCATGGATGAGATGGCCCACGTCGTCAGCAAGGTCGCCGAGCCCGCCTGCGGCCCAGCGCCGGCCGGGCCCACCCGCTGGGTGTACGAGCCGAGCCGCCCACTGCGACCGTTCCGGTGGTACCCGGGGGGTGAGCGTGAAGCGGCGGACGAGCGGTAACGGCTCGGGCCGGAGGCGGTGCTCGACGCGTTCGCGTCGGCAGACGTGAGCACGGGCGGGCGTGCCAGGAGCGGCGGGCGGTGGTCGGTCGGGAGCGAGGCAGGCTTGACATGGGAATGCGGCCCGAAGGAAATCTCCTCGGGCCGCAGTTCGGAATCTGTATACGCTTTCGCAGCCGGCCTGCGCGCCGGCGTCCAGCCGGGCCCGGCCCGGGACGAATCAGGGGGACCAGATGACCACCACGAAGACCTCAAGCCCGGCAGTATCAGTGCCCGGCCGTACGCCGGGCGCCCCCGTCGCCCTCTTCAGCGACGAGGCGTCCGCGGTGACGAGAGCCGTGCCCGGCGCGGCCCGAAGCCTGCCGCGGCCACTGGACACCCTGACCTGGCAGGAGCCCCCCGCCATGGAGGACGCGGACGACGTCGCGCGGTGACCGCATGGCCCGGGCCACGTCGCCTTTCGCCGCTCGGCTGATCCGTCCAGGTGCCCCACCACGATCACCGGTTGTGCCAAGCAGAGTGGTCCTCGTTCCACTGCTCCCGGGCCCGGGCCCGCTCCACTTCTGCGTCGAGACGCTCGACGCGCGTTCCGTCCTTGATGTGGACATCGGCGTGCGACGAACCAGCGTGGTACCGGTGGCGCTGGCTGACCATGACCACGGTCCGGGCGATACCCGCCTGGTTCGGCATCGCCATCGCCGTCGACACGAAGGGCCCCGCCGGGCCGCCCGGCACCGAGATCCAGTCGTCCTCAGGGGCCTGCCAGGGGAAGATCAGGTCTCCTCCCTGAGGGCCGGTGCCGGAGGGAAGACCTGCGAGCGCCGGATCAAGACCGGCGGTCTGCCTGGCGAGCGCCTCCAGTTCGAGGACGGCCACCTGAAAATTGTCCCCGGGGGCTGCCATCTGCCCGAGCATGGCGAGTTCTGAGGCCACCCGGCGCCAGTCCTCCGCGCGGTCACCGGTGATGCTCCGGTCCGTACGCAGTGTGGTGAGGGTGCGGGTGATGAAGGCGTGACGGGCGCGTTCTCAGCCTGCGTTGCCTCGCATTGCCGGGGGCAGAGGCGGGAGGCGGTCGGTGAGGTGCTGGGCGCGGAGCCGGGTGTCCGGGGCGGGCATCGGGGTCCTCGAAGTCGGAGGGCGTTTGGGTGGGTTCTGGCCTGCTGCTGCGTGCCGGTCCGGTGCCGTCGCGCAAGTACGACGGCACCGGACCGGGCGGAGTGGGTTCGGCGGGCACCGGCCGGAGCGGGGAGGGGGCTACTCGCCCCGGGTGCTCCACCCGAAGAAGCACCAGGTCAGTTCGTCTCCCGGCGTGCGCAGCAGCAGTGCGGCGGCGCCGGATCTGACGATCGGGTCGTAATCCTCGATCAGGCGGTCGGCGAGCCAGTCGGCGTCGTCCTCGCACAGCGGCCCGCCGTCTTGGCCGTCGAAGCAGCCGTCGGCGCGCAGCCGGTCCCGGCTGTGGGCGACCTTCACCTCGGTCACCTTCGACAGGTCCGCGCGGGGCCGGAACGGATCGTGCGGCTGTTCGCCGTCCTGGGCGGCGAACGCGGTGAAGGCTGCTTCGGGTGTCGGCCCGCTCGCCGTGAATCGGAACAGCATGGGCTCCGTGCTCATGTCGGTCCTCACATCTGGGGGCGGAGAGCCGGGTGTTCGGTCTGCTGGCCGGGGCCGCTGTTGAGGGCGTGCACGAACCGGCCCAGGGCGACGGGGATGGTTCCCTCCAGCTCCGGTGCGCCCTCTCGTCCGGCGACCGACAGGTGGGGTTTTCCGCCGCGGGCCCGCACGATGTGGAAGGTGCGCTGGTTGAGGTCGACGGCGTGGACGATCCGGACTTCCTGGCGGCCGGGCAGGAGATGGTTCACCCGTTCACCGCTGTTCCGCAGCATGCGCAGTTCCGGCGGGAGTTGGACGTTCTTCGGCTTGTTCCACCCCTCGAACATGAACCCAACAGCGAAGACGGAGTCCTCATGCACCTCGCCGGGGACCAGGAGGGACGGTACGGGCGGCAGCGCCTCAGCGTGGTGCCGCAAGGCGTCGGCGGGGTTGATACCCGCCGGGTTCCAGATGACCTCCGGGATGAACTCCACCTCCACGCGAGGGGGCTGCAGACGGAGCATGAACAGGCGGGGAGGTAGGTCCCAGCCCTGTTGTTCGCCGAGCCGGGATTCGATGTCGGCCAGGACGGAGGCGACCATGTCGGAGGCCAGGTCCTGCGATGGAGGTGCAGCGGGGAGGGGCTGGAGGTCTTGGGGCATGGAGGAGTCACCTTTCGTCCCGGCCGCACAAGGAAGCGGCCGCAGCGAATGCGATCAAGGGAGAGAAGGAGGGCCGGGCTGACCCGGCGATACGATCAATCTACATACTGAAATACAAATACGCAACACTTCTGTTCTGTGTGTACGGCGCCGACCTGACGCGCCAGCAGGTCACAATGGGAGTGGTCTCGACGGCGTCCGGCTACTGGGGGAGTGTCTTTGTCCATCGACCGCCTGCAGCCCATCAGTCCCGCAGCGCTGGCCGCCCGGACACCCCGAGTCCAGATCCCGCCCTCCCGCGCCGACGCCTCGGTCGAGAGCACGTCCTTGGCCCTGATGGACGCGGACGCCTTCCGCAGCACGCTTCAACGCGTCGTCGCCCAAGGCACATCCGCTGCTGCGATCGCGTCCGAAGCCACCCGTCGCATCGCCCGGGGCCACCTCGACGTCGCCGCCCTGCGGACCGTGCTGTTCGACACGGCCGGAACAGACGTCTGGCCGCCCGTACAGCAGGCCGCCATCACCGCCGTCGCCGCCAACCCGGCTCTGGCGCCGAGCATCATCTCCATGCACGCCCAACTGCTGCGCACCCCCTCCGCGACCGTCCGGGAGGGACAGGGGGATGACGGCCAGCCGTTCTTCGTCGCACAGGCCACCTTCGCCCCAGCTGGCCGTGACATCACCGGCAGCGCCCAGCGGGCCCGCACCCGTAAGGCGGCGCGGCAGCAGGCCATGACCACCCTCATCGCCGCGCTCGCCAACCTGCCGGACCCCTTTGCCGATCGCGCGGTACTCGAGTGGAATTGGGACACGCCCGCCGCCCAGCCCCAGGCGCCCGCTCCAGCGGTCGAAGCCAACCCCGTGTCGGCCTTGAACGAGTTCCACCAGGCCGGCCACATCACCCGGCCCGACTACCGGCCCCCCACACCGGCGCCCACCGGCTTCACGGCCACGGTCACCGCCGTCCACCGCGGTCGGCAGCTCACCGGCGAAGGAGCCGGCCCCACCAAGCGGCAGGCTCGGGCCGAAGCAGCCGACCGGCTCCTCCAGGCCCTGCAGAACGCCCTCGGCGCCGACGCCGAGCCCCCGGCTGCGACCGAAGCGGCGGCGGCCGCGCCCGTCCAACCCGCGCTCCCCATGCCGCCCGCGCCGACAGAGAACCAGGAGCCGCCGCGCGCCCTCCCCGCCGGCCCAACTGATCTGTTTGTGGCCACAGGCCTTCTCGAGCAGGCCCTCGCCGACGGCGCCGCCCTGACCCTGCTGCCCTCGCGCCACCCCGGTCGGACCGCATGGATGCTGTTCCAGCCCGACGGCGCACCCTTGCTCGCTGCCGGCCACCTGCCTCCGCCGCTTCAGCCGGTCGCCCGCGACCTTGTCCTCGCCAGCTCCGGCGGCATCATGCCGCGCCGCGCCACCGTGACGGGCATCGCGGTCCCCGTCGGCCTCGCTCTGCCCGCACTGCTCGCCCCCCGCGAAGGCGAGCACCCCTCCGTCACCGGATGGCGAGCAGGCCTTCGCCTGGCCGTGGAGTGCGTGGCCCAGCAGCGCGTCTATCCCGCCCTGACCGCCGACGGCCAGGGCTGCTGGCGCATCGGTCCGATCACCGATCCGCTGCGCACCGCCGTCACCGAGGCCGCTGCCCGCATGGCCCCCGAGGGGCACTGCCTCCTCGCCGGCCACAGCCCCCTGCGCGTCCCGGCGCCCGGGCACGCCCTCTGGCCCCTGCTCGACGCCGTCGCCGACGCGATGGTCCGAACCCCTGGTACCGCCCCCCTCCTGGGCCCCGGCCCGTTCACCAGCACCCCGGCCCCCGACACCGAGCCCAGCGCAGAGCTGTGGGCCTGGGCCGACGCGATCGAGGACGCCGCCGACCCCTGCCCCGCTGCCCGCCTCACGGTGCGCATCAAGGAACCCGAGAACACCGAGCACGCCCCCACTGCCCAGGCCGTCCTGCTCCTGGCCACCGACGATCACGACGAACCCGTGCCGGCGAGCAGCATCTGGGACGGTCACTCCACCCATCCCACCCTGACCCCCGCCGTGCTGCCCGGCGTACGCCGCGCGCTGCGCCGCGGCGCCCGCCACTTCCCGCCGCTCGGCGACCTCGCCGGACAGGAACGCCCCCGCCGCCTCACTCTGTCCGCGGTGGACCTGGCCCGCCTCCACGACCACGCCGTCGCCCCGCTCGCCACGGCCGGCATCACCGTCCACTGGCCGCCCGCGCTCCTCGGCGCCCTCACCGCCACCGCGGTCATCGGCCGACGCCACGACGCCGCCGACGAGTTCACCGCCGGCAGCGGCTTCCTCGCCCTGGACCGCCTGGTGGACTGCCGCTGGCACATCAGCATCGACGGCGAACCGCTGACCGAGGACGAGATGACTGCCCTCGCCGACGCCGCCTGGCCGCTGATCCGCATGCGCGGGCGCTGGCTGCTCATCGACCCCGACACCGCCCGCCGCGCCCGCCACCGTGACCTGGCGCCGCTGCCCTCGCTCGACGCGCTCGCCGCCGCCCTGTCCGGCACCCTCACCCTCGAAGGCGAGACCCTCGACGTCCGAGCCGCCGGCACGCTGGCCACTCTCGTCGACGCCCTGCGCCAGGCCCCCGACGACCCCCGCCCCGTACCGCCGCCGGCCAGCCTGAACGCGAACCTGCGCCACTACCAGCAGCGGGCCCTGACCTGGCTCGCCCACACCCTCGACCTAGGCTTCGGCGCGCTCCTCGCCGACGACATGGGCCTGGGCAAGACGCTGACGACCATCGCCTTGCACCTCCACCGCGCCGAAACGGCCGGCGAAGCCGCCGGCCCGACCCTCGTGGTCTGCCCGGCCTCCCTCATCACGAACTGGCAGCGCGAGATCGCCCGCTTCGCCCCGGACACCACCGCCCTCCGGTACCACGGCACCGGCCGCACCCTCGACACCGATGCGCTCGACCACACCACGGTCGTCATCACCACCTACGGCACCCTGCGCCGCGACCCCGCCCTCACCGCCACCCACTGGGGCCTGGTCGTCGCCGACGAGGCCCAGCACATCAAGAACCCGGCCTCCGCCACCGCCAAGGCGCTACGCGACGTCCCCGCCCGGTCCCGGCTCGCGGTCACCGGCACCCCCGTCGAGAACAACCTGACCGAGCTGTGGGCTATCCTCGACTGGACCAACCCCGGCCTCTTCGGCACCCGTTCCGCCTTCCGCGCCCGCTACGGCGCCGTCGAGAAAGACCCGGGCGCGCCCGCCGCCGCGGGGCTTGCCCGGCTTGTCGCCCCGTTCATGCTGCGCCGACGAAAGACCGACCCCGGCATCGCCCCCGAGCTGCCCGGCAAGGTCCACCACCACCGCATCGTCGCGCTCACGGACGAGCAGACCGGCCTGTACGAGGCGATCGTCCGCGACACCATGCACAAGATCACCACCAGCAGCGGGATCGAACGCCGCGGCCTGGTCCTGAAGCTGCTCCAGGCCCTGCGTCAGATCTGCAACACCCCCACCCTCTATCTCAAGGAACCCCTCCACGACGCCGAGCCGGCCGGCTTCGCCCGCCGCTCGGGCAAGCTCGCCGCCCTCGACGACCTCATGGCGACCCTTGCCGACCGGGGCGAAGCCGCCCTCGTCTTCACCGGATACGTCCAGATGGGACGCATCCTCGAGCACCACCTGCGCGCCCGCGGCCGCTCCGTCCGCTTCCTCCACGGCGGCACCCCGCCGGCCCGCCGCCAGGAGCTCGTCGACGCCTTCCAGCACGACCCCGACCCCGCCCCGGTGTTCATCCTGTCCGTCAAGGCGGCCGGCACCGGCCTGACCCTCACCCGGGCCGAGCACGTCATCCACTACGACCGGCCCTGGAACCCCGCCGTCGAGGACCAGGCCACCGACCGCGCCCACCGCATCGGACAGCACCGCACCGTCCAGGTCCACCACCTGATCACCGAGGGCACCGTCGAGGACCACATCAACGAGCTCCTCGCCCGCAAGCGCGCCCTGACCGAGGCCGTCCTCGCCTCCGGCGAAGGCGCCCTCACCGAACTCGACGACACCGAACTCACCGCCCTCGTCACCCTGGGAACCCGATGACCGGCACCGCCCGATTCCTCGCGCCCCTGGCCGGAGCGTGGAAACAGGCCTTCCACCTCGCCACCAACGGCTCCGGCTCCTACGGAAAGGGCCTCAACCTCGCCCGCAACGGCGCGGTCGCCCAGATCCAGACCCAGCCCGGCAGGATCGGTGCCCCCGTCGCCGCGAAGAAGGCCACCCACCAGGCCGCGATCCACCTGCCCGAGCTGACCGCCGCCCAATGGGACACCCTGGCCGCCCGGCTTGCCGACGACCCCCAGGCCGTCGCCGACCTCGTCGCCAACCGGATCCCCGCCACGATCGCCGACTCCGGCCACGCCGGCGGCATCTCCATCGTCCCGCCGGCCGACGGCATCACCTTCTCCTGCTCCTGCCCCGCCGGCCGGGCCCACCGTGTGTGCGACCACAGCGCAGCCCTCGGCCACGCCGTCGCTGAACGCCTCGCCGCCACCCCTTCCCTGCTGCTCGGCGCCCGCGGCATGACCGCCCGCGCCCTCGCCGCCCACGTACGCGACCTCGTCGACGGCGCCGACCCCGGCCCCCTCCCCGCCGACACCAACGGCACCGTGCGCGCCGCCCAGCTCTACGCGCTGGCCGCCCATCGCCCCCCACAGCCCCCGCCAGCCCTCGACCTCGATGCTGTCAGCACCCTCACCTGGAGCGACGCACCCCTCCTCGGGCCCCGAACCCAGGATCTGACCCGCATGACCGCCGATGCCGCCGCCCGTGCCCGGAGCCTCCTGGCCGGCACCGCCGCTGCGCCCCACGACGAGTTGGCCGACATCCTCCGGATCCTCGCCAGCCCCGACGGCGCGGACCATCTGGCGGCCGCCCAGCACGCCACCGGCATCCCCGAAGCCACCCTGCGGGCGATGATGATCGGCTACCGCCACGGCGGCCCGGCCGGCGCCCACGCCACTCTCGCCGCCACCCCAGCAACCACCAATGCCCTCGAGCGGGCACGAGAGGCCGTCCACGTCTCCCGCGCTGTCGGCCTCGGAACCATCACCATCGACGCCAGTACGCTCACCGACACGACCGCCGGAGTCCAGATCCGCCCCGGCCCCGACGGCCGCTGGTACCCCTTCACCCTCTGGCGCGCCAACGAGTGGCGCCCCGCACCCGGAGCCTGCGACGATCCCGCAGAGGCCTTCCGCGCCGCACGACGCGCCCGCGCCGCACGACCACTCAGGCGATAGCCCCACCGGCGACCTGACCAGAACGTCACCGAGCCCGAAAGACCCACCGCATGCCGGGATCCGCAGACCGGCGTACGCGTCTACCAGTTTATTGTCGACCGGCTCGACGACCGGCGCCGCGAGCAGTACCCCGCCGGCCGCGAGGAATACGAGGCCGACTGGAGCGCCGCCCACGATCTCGAGAAAGACTTCGCCGAGGCCGTCCATGCCGACGACCTCGCCACAGCTGAGCAGCTCCTCGAGGAGCTCACCGACATGGCAGCTCCGTGGTGCGACCACCCTCACCACCCGGCCAATCAGGCCCGTGACGGGCACCAGGCCGACCCGACGATCCCGGGTACACGATCGTGAGGCGGCAGTTCGTCCTTCCAGGCGGCGTGGTCGCCTTGATGGTGGCGCTCACGCCGACCGTGATCAGCACCCGCAGTACGCCATGGGCCGTGGGATGGGCCGCCATCCTTCTCGGAGCCGTCCTCCTGCTGATGCTGCTCGCCCTGGTAGAGCACCTCACTTCACCAGACCGACCCGAACCCCACGACGCCCCAGAATCTGGACCCCTCTGACCCGTCGTCATCGTCCTGGGTAAAGGCGGCTATCAGGTTTCTGACAGAGACGCACGACCATGGGCGTTGTGCCAGCCGGCTGCCGCCGGATCCGAAGCCGGGGAATCCGGAATCTGCAGATGCCCCGTCAGAACGGCTGAGATCATGGCAAGAGGGTCAGTGCATGATCAAGGCACAGCAGTGGGGGCGGCGATGGACGAGAAGAAGACGGTGCGCGCGGTCGCGATCGACTACAAGGCAGTCCTGCACGGGCCCGGGCGCGCGCACGAGGGGATCGCTGAACTGCTGCGGTGGCTCGATCAACGCGACGTGGCGTGGGTGCTGCTGACCAACGACCCGATGGACGCCAAATCGGCCCTTGCCGCGGCCGGCCTTCCCGAACCGGCCCTGCATCTGTGCCGCGACGACATCCCGGACAAGGCGAAGCGCGGCAACAAGGCCTGGCTGGAGGCGGTCGCGGACAGACTCGGCCTCCGCATGAACCAGCTCATCCTCATCGGGACCTCGCAGTTCGACTGGTACACAGGCATCCACGCCGGCGTCGTCCACATCCACGCCCGCTGGGCCAGCCGCCTGGGAGCGAAGATCACCTCGCTGATGTCCGACGAGCCCGCCGACGTCATCGAACTCCTGAAGTACTTCCTGCTGCACGAGCCCCGCTGGGCGTTCCGTCTCGATGACGAGGACCGCGCCTTCGCGATCCGCTCGATGCTGCCCTTCAACGCGCGGTTCCCCCGCGGCGGCGGCCGGACCTTCACGATCAAGGACATCTTCACCTACGAGAACACCGTCAAGGTCGGTGACGAGGACGCGCGTGATGTCCTGATGCTGCACCTTCTGTGTGCGGCCTACCTCGACGGTGCGCTGCCTGGTCAGAGCTTCTTCTGCGTGTACCCCAGCAGCACGCCGGCCAAGGGCAACCCGCAGCTCGCTGGCTTCCTGGACCGCGCAAAGGTCAGGACGGGCTCCTCCTACAAGGAGGACCTTCTCGAGCGTGTCGCCCAGGCCCCGGACACCAGCCTGGAGCGGTACAAGAGGAGCATCAATCAGTCGACGGGCCGGGACATCTCCATCGCCGCCCAGGCCCGCACCGTACGAGTCAACCCGGCCTACAAGAAGAAGATCATCGGCAAGACGGTGATCGTCTTCGACGACTTCACCACCGAGGGCAAGTCCCTGGAATGGGCCCGAACCCTCCTCAGCGAGGCCGGAGCAGCACGGGTCATCGCACTGACCATCGGAAAGTACCCCTCGCGCCACACCGTCTACCAGCTACGTTCCGGCGTCACGATCGATCCCTTCACCACCAACGACATCACCCTGACACACTTCCAGACGACGACGGGCCCTGGAGGAGCGGAGGAAGGGCCGTCGGTGGTCCTGACGACGGCCATGGAGCACTTCGCCGCCGCTGCGGAGGGTGCCGTCGAACCCCAGGCCCCTGAGGCGGCCCCTGACCGGATGGCTCACCCGGCGCCCCGCCCGGTTCCTGTCGGCACCCGCTCTCCGATGACCGCCTACAAGATCGCCCGACAGCGGCACCTCGCGGACATGCTCACCCACCTCCAACAGCATGCGTACCCCCTCGTCTGGCGCGGCGAGTACCTCGTGCCGACCGGGGAGACGACGACTACCGCTTTGTGGCGGATCGCCCTGCCAGGGCAGGTCGAGCAGTGGTACGACACCAGCGAGGCTGAACGCCTGGTCAGCGGCATCTGCCTGGCCGTAGGGATCATCTGGGAACCGGTCGCGGCGCCCGGCGGAGCCACCCAGCTCGCCGAAGCCCTCGCCCGTATGGAACAGCGGCGACAGGCCTGAGGAACCGGCCCGACGGCCCCCCTTCCTGTCCGTCCGGGGGCTCCGTACGCCATGATGGAAGTGGCCCGAGAACCTCGCTTCATCCTTCGAACATCCCGGGGCCACGAGTAGAAGGACACCCTGATGGACCTCGATATCACCGCTGACCAGCACGATCTGCTGACCCTGTGCGCGCTGCGCGCCGGCGATGCCACCCTCGACTGGAGCCTGCTCGCCCGCGGAGCCCAGAGCCCCGATGGCCTGGCCGCGCTCATGGACGGACAGCTGCACGAGGACTCGCGTGCCGCGACCAAGAACCGCCCCCTGCTGCAGCAGGCCCTGGCCGCCGGCCTGGACGACGCCCGTGCCCGCGTCGACGACGAACTCGCCGCCGCCGACAAGGCCGGCGCACGCCTGGTCACCGTCCTGGACAAGGACTACCCGGCGAACCTGCGCGTGATCGGCAACCTGCCGCCGTTCCTCTTCTACCGCGGCGAACTCGATCAGCGCGACGCCCGCTCCATCGCCATCGTCGGCACCCGCCAGGCCTCCGAGGACGGGCTGCGCCGGGCGGCACGGATGGCCCGCGAGCTCGTCGAGCACGACGTCGTGATCGCCAGCGGTCTCGCCAAGGGCATTGACGCTGCCGCCCATCAGGCAACGCTCACCGCGGGCGGCCGGACCTTCGCCGTCATGGGCACCGGCGTCGCCGCCCCGATCTACCCGGCCGAGAACCGTCCGCTCGCGAAGGCGATCCTCAGCGCTGGGGGAGCGCTGCTGAGCCAGTTCTGGCCCACGAGCCCCCCGGCGAAGTACACCTTCCCCCGCCGCAACGTCGTCACGTCCGGCACCACGCTGGGCAGCGTCGTCATCGAGGCCTCGAGCACGTCAGGCGCGAAGATGCAGGCCCGCCTGGCCGCCGAGCACGGCAAGCTCGTCTTCCTGATCCGTTCCCTCGCCGACACACAGCCCTGGGCCAAGAAGATGCTGGACGGGGGCCGGGCGGTCCTGGTCACCGCCTCCAGCGACATCACCGACCGCCTCGGCCAGGCAGCGGACATCCAGGCCGCAGGACAGCAGCGCCAGCAGCTCGCCCTGGCCGGCCTGTGACGGCCGGTCTCCCCAATCCAGCAGGCTTTCCCAACTGTCCGGTATGCGCGTACCGCATCACCGGCACCGCCCGCCTGTGCTCCGACTGCGCCGGCCGCATTCTCCAGCCGGTCGCCGAACCCCACTGCCCCGTCTGCTCCCAGGCCGTCGCGCCCGGCAGGCAGTGCAGTAATCGGGTGTGTGCGCTCCCGGAAGCCGAGCGGGGGTTCTCCCGCGTCGACGCGGTGGCCATGTACTCCGGAGCCCTTCGCGACAAGATCCACACGCTGAAGTACGAGGGCCGGGCCGGCTGGGCGATGATCTTCGGCCGGCTCCTCGTCGGCTGGATGGAGAGCCACCCCGAGGCGATGAACGGCGTCGACTACGTCGTCGGCAACCCCACCCACGTCGGCCGCCAGCCCATCCAGCACATCGAGGCGATCATGGACGCCGCCTACACAGAGGACGTGACCAGGGCCTTCCCGCTCAGCCCGCCGGGCGCGCACCGGCTGGTGAAGCATGCCGAGACGGCCCGGTCCGCGAACCGCACCCTGGAGGAGAAGCGCGCGGCCGCGACCGCGCATGCCGCCGCCCTGACCTGGACCGGGGACATCAGCGACATCAAATCGGCCACGATCCTGCTCGTCGACGACGTGTTCACCAGCGGATCGCAGCTCCAGCACGTCGCGCTCCGGCTCCGGGCGACCGGAGCCGCCGACGTCCGAGGGCTCGTTCTCGCCCGGGTCCCCTGGAGCGGGTGACGCCGACCGGGACACCGGGACTGGGCCTGTCGGCTGGCTCCGGCCGGTCGGTCAGTGCCGGACGCTTCGCGTCGAACTCACGCGGCGTGCCCAGGACGGTGATCATGTGGAGGCTGAGGCGCCTCAAGGAAATCCGAGGGGAGCAGCCCGGCGCCACCGTCACCAGCCCGGGCCGGTGACGCCGTGATCGGGGCGTCCGCGTCGGGAATCACGACGATCCCGCCGACGTGGTCAGTGACCCAAGCCGGAGGAGTCCGGCCTTCCAGGACGTCGCGTACGTAGTCGGGGACCTCCGCCCGCAGCCCGCGGAGCATATGCGCGAGGTACGGCACGGAGAAATGCCCATAGTCGTTGGGGACATTCTCGAAAAGGGCGCCGGTGACCGGGGCGGCGCGTTCCATGACCGCCGCGCCCGCGAACTGGCCGTGTCTGATCCGCTGAACAGGCCGGAGAAGTTCCTTTGCCACCCTGCGAGATCCTCGCTGCGGTTGCCGCAGGAAGCGCTCGAGGTCCTGGTCCAGTCCGCGCGCGAGGGGCACGATCGGCGCGTCCAGGCCGTCGGGGCTGGCGATGTCTTCGACTGGAACGGCGTCGTGGAAGGCGCTCACGCCCGCGTTCTTGGCGTCCAGGCCGACCGCGTTCTCCGCCACCAGAGCGGAGACAGTGGACACACCGACCCGGTCGCGCTCCTTGCACGGAACGTCGTCATGAGTGCGGTCGCAGGCCAGAGTCGATCGGTACTGGGCGCCCCCGCAGTACAAGACGTACGCGGCGGGGACATGGAAGCGGTTCGCCGCCTTGATCAGCTTCGAGAGCTGCGTCTGGTCGTCGCCGCGCGTCTTGTAGCTGAAGTCGATGCTCCAGCGCTTGCCGTGCAACTTCAGGATCTTCGCCTGGACCAGGAGCCCGTAGCAGGTGCCGTCCCGGTCCACCCACCACCACAGCCAGTCGGCTCCGTTCTCCTTCTCCTCGTCGGCTGCGAACTCGACGAACCGGATGCGTGGGGAAGCGGTGGACAGGAGCACCTGGGTCGCCGTCACCTCACGGAACATCCCGCCGGCTTCCAGCATCCCCGCCATCAGACGATCCACTGCCGTCCGGCCCTGCCGGAGCGCCTCATGAGGGCTGGTCTCATGCCCGGAGAAGTGACTCAACGCGGCTGCCCTTCTGCGGCTTGGCCATGGCTTCCTCATCATCCCCCGGCACCAGGTCCGTCGTGGCCGATCCGGCGTCCTCGTGACCGCCTCCCGGGCCAGACTGCGTTCGATCCGCGCCGGGCCCCGCCACGCGAATAGGTTCCGCGATACATGCGATAAGCGACGGGATGGCGCGGTACGTTGGCAAGCAGTCCTCCCGGACGTCGCGTCCCCCCGTGCGCGGCGTCCGGGGGCACACCGCCGGATCCTGTCGATAATCGGCCGCCGCCTGTCTGATAGCGGCAAGCCGCCAGCCACGCGTTCACCGCCATTCGGGCGTAGCGCGCTACTTGCTCTTCGGCAGCAGCACACGCAGGCGTGGGTAGCGGGCGAGCAGCCGGGCCAGGTGGGTGCTGAGGCGGCCCGGCTTGAGGGCGGCAGCGACGTGGGAAAGCCAGAAGTCCTCCACGGTGCGCCTGGCGTGCGTCAGGGCGTCCTGGGACGGCGTGGTCTCGTCGTGGTCGGGGAGGTGCCGGCCGTAGACGGGAATCACCTCGATGCTGGCGGCACGCAGCGCGCACAGGCGGTGCTGGCCGTTGGTCAGATTCTGCTGGCCGGTGTCCCACCAGATGTGGCCCCCTCCGATGAGGGAGCGAAACCAGGCGCGGTCGCGCTCGCTCAGGTGCGTGGCGCGGTAGAGCCGGTCCTGTTCGTCGCTGTCGGGTTCGGCGCGGGCGAAGGCGAACACGGCCGCGGTGATCGCCTCCCAGTTGTCGGCCTGGTGGTAGGGGCAGGCGGCGAAGTCCTGATCGCCGAGCCGGGCGAACAGCTCGGCGTGGGCGGTTTTGCTGTGACCTTTGGGGTAGGTGGCGGCCAGGGCCTTCGCCCGCTCACCGTAGGGACACTTGAACAGGCCATGCGGCCAGGGAAGCTGGGAGGCGGCGACGGGGCGGATGCCGGTGACGCCGTCCAGGTGCAGAGCCCGCTGGGCGGGGCTGCTGAACCTGCTGGGGTACAGAGCGGCCTCCGAACTTGGCGGCTCCGGCCGTAGACGGGCATCGGCGTGGAGCTGCTCGGTGAGGTCGGGTTCGGTGACCCCGGCCAGTTCGTAGAAGGGACCCTCGTGCCAGGCTTCGTCCTCGTCGGAGCGGCGACGCTCCGGGTTGGGCTGGACCAGGACGGTCACCGGAACCTCGGGCAGTACGAGGATGCCGGACAGGCCGTGGACCGAGGCGAGGGTAAGGCGGCCGCGCGCCCAGGCAGGATCGTTCAGCACAGCGTCGAGGGCATCACCGGCGAGGTGGCCGATCCATTCGACACGGTGGAATCCTTCGTCGATACGCATGTCCCACTTCGGGTGCCGCAGGGCATGGATCTGAAGGTAGTCACCAACCATGACCAGGTGGGCCGGCTTGTCGAACACGGCTGCCCGCTGCCGCGGCGGCTGCGGCTCGGACGCGGCGGCCGGCGCCACGAGATCGGGGCCGTGGATGGTGTTGCGAAAGGGGTGTGGTCCGGCGGCCAAGCGGCTTCCGGTGAACAGGGGTTCTTGGGTCTCTGGCCACCAGGGATGGGCGGAATCCCAGCGGGCCCGACCGCTGTCGACCTCGCCGAGGGTCCACTGATCACCCTCGCGCAACATGACCGGGCCCGGCATGCCGTGACAGAACACGACCGCGATCTGCCGGGCTGCCCGGGTACGCACCTGGGTGGAGTCCGGAGCCAGGAATCCGGTGTCGGCGATGATCTCCACCCGCTCGATCCGGGCGAACCCCTCGCCGTCCGGCACGCCGTCGACGGCCATCCGTTCCCCTCTCTGTCAGCCTTGGGTGAGACGTCCCGCGGCCGGCGGCCTGGAGCCTGCTCCCCGCACCCGCGGGGATGGTCCCGCCGCGAACCAGCGGCGGATCGCTGAGGCGTACGCTTACGCCGCACCGTGCGGGCCGAAACCCCGGTGCCCCCCGTTTCCGTCAGCTCCTTGGCCTTGGCCTTCTCCCGCTCGGCCAGGGAGTGGCACGTGGGGTCGAACCCGGGGCAGGGCCGCGCGTTGGGCGCGGCGTCGGACGGCAGCCCGGTGAGCACCTCATGGATGTGTAACTCCCACCACAGCGCCCGCTCCACGGACGCATCACCGGAGCCGGGGCCGTGCGCCGCCCGCCGGTACCGACCACCGGCTCCAGCACGACGAAGCCGGGGCTGAACAATAGCGCCAGCACATCCGACTCGTGCTTGTGGCCGCATCCGTCCGTGAGCGTGACCTGCCGCCCGCGCACGGCCGTGATCGTGTACGCGGCACCATTCCAGCGGACCTGGTCACCGACCGTCAGCCGGTCGGGCCACAGCCGTCCTTCCACCCCTTGACTCCGAACCCTTGACCTTGACTCCGAGCACGACAAGAGCAGCCCACTCCGACCTCGCTCTCGTACGCTATGACGAGGGGCATCCTGCCCGACCTCGTACGCACGGAACACCCTCGGACCGGCCGGGGACATTCTCCGCGCTCCGCTCAGCACACTCCGAAGCGCCGCAGGCGAAGCGCCGGGTCGGGGAGCCCCGCGACCCGGCCGAGTCGGTCGACGTACGGGTTTACGGAGCGGCGCAGTTCGCCCAGGGCCTCCACGAACGCCGTGTACTCCTCCCACTCCGCCGGGGCGTGGCCGGGGTGCGCTCGCTCGTACGCGGCCAGGCGCGGATGCCACACAGACAGGAACGGGCGAAGGCCACGGGTGAGGATGGCCATGGCCAGCCAGTGGACGGGCACGCCACCCGCCGGGGCGGCGGGTCGGCCATCGACTGGTCCCGGTACATGGCGAAGAGGGAGTTGAGGGTGTTCCGCGGCGTGCAGCCGCCGTCAGCGTCGAGTCGTCGCCCGATGCGTGGTGCGGCCTGGAAGAACATCAGGGTCGCGGCCTCCCGGGCCCTCGCGTCCGACGTGATCGTGAATTCGCCCTCGGGAAGCGTGATATGGGCCCTGTGCGCGTGTGGGTGCCTCACCATGGGAACGTACCCGACCCGGCTCGGTGGACACCGACGAAAAGGGGAGGTTCTTGATGGTATCCCGCGTGGGGGTGTAGGCGATGATGCTTGAGTAGTGCGCCGGTGTGCGCCGGCTGGTGGTGCCTGCTCTCTGCGCAGGGGACGGGCACCGTGCAACTTTCCCCAATAAAAGCCCAGTTCACCGAGCGGAGGAGGCTGCAGTAGTCCCGTCCTAGTACTCCAGCCGTAGATCGTGATCATGTTGGCCCGCCGCCTGCTCGGTTGTAGTGGTTTGCTTGGGAGCGGTCCTGGTGGGAGTGGCTGTGCCGCT